>JAGSHD010000006.1 GCA_023954715.1 Candidatus Cloacimonadota bacterium
ACCTAAACTCTGATTCTATTCTGTTATTCTATGTTCTCAATTTACCAAGAGTTACTAAAAGTAACTCTCTTCTTTCTACTGACAATTTTAATCTACTAGATTAAAACTCTTTGATTGTTTCTATTTTATTTTCAAAAATCAATTGCGATTTGCTTTTGCTTGTATGCATTAGGCCTCGCTTGCGACCCGTTTTTTTGGGTCAGAAATAGATAGTAACCTATAGTACCACCTAGAGTCAAACTTTATTTTCAAAAAATTAAAATAATTTTGATCTTTCTAGCTCTTCGGGAGTTAAGGTCATCAACAAGTCCTCTAGCATCTCTTTAGACTCAACATCTCCCTGTTGTATCGCTTTTTCAAAAATTGAAACAGCTTTTGGAGAATTTATCCCAACGCCTCTACCTTCTGAAGTCATAATAGCTAATGTTCTTGTAGCTTCTCCTACACCTTCTGAAGACAGTTTTTCATAAATTGTAAATGCTTTTGTTGGACTATAAATACTAGTACTACAATCTTCATGCAACTTTGCCATCTGTATTACACTTGCTACATCACCAGCATCTACCCCTATTTGAAAAAAATCAATTGCCGAACTAATATCATTTTCTTTTAGTTTAACTAATCCTTCTTGGTAAGCCTCTCCCGAATTAGATACAATCGGTCTTTGCACTTCTTCATTTTCTTCAATAGTCTCATTAGGTGTTTGCTGTTCTATTTGCTCAGTGTCTTTAACTGGAGTTCCAATATACTCTTGAATTTTTTCGGCACTTGGCGCACTAACTATCGCCTCTCTATCTGAAACTAGATATTCGGCCGATTTTCTATTTGGGATTATTGATTGCTTAACCTCAAATATTGCATTAAAATCTTCTGTAGCCTCTAATAATTCTGCAAAACCACTAAACCAAGATAAATGATCTTTAACTAAAGACAGATGATATTCTTTTAAGTTTTCAAAAAACCTAAATGCTTCGAATGTCCCCTCATCACAAGTATCTCCTATATTCTCTTTCACCTCAGAATCACAAGATAAAACCTGTTCTTTTGTGAGGCCCATATATTTAAAACTTAATTTAAATAATTTATTTTCTTCAACATCTACTCGTTTGTCTTTTCTAATATGATACAAAAACTCTTTTAGAACTTGTTGCTTTTTATCAATTGACGGCTCTCTCATACTATAAACTTCTCCCATACTTACGAATCATTTAATTTTTACGCTTTTCTGCAATTGAAACTCTCTAGCTAAAACAATATATATATTCACCCATAACTCGTTTTACCATCACGCTTAAAGACAAATAGATCAATAGGTCCCATCAAAAATTCTCTAAACTGAATGAATATCATAAAAGATATATCCCCCATCAACTTGGAGTTTTAATGATTCAGTAAAAAAACTGATCTATTTGCATTTGGACATAGGCAAAAAAAATCTGTAATTAAAATGGATTAATTACAGATTTTATCTGACTATTTTTTAAGAAGCAAAGATTTACAATACAAAAAGCTTCTTATAGACTATTCTTTTCTTGCTAACTTTGATCCTATTCGCAAGATTGTGCCCTCTTCAAGATCATCAAAGCCTGATAAGTACGCTTCATCACCACCTACAACTCTTTCTACTTTAGTTCCATCAAGTTTGTAAATCTCTTTGATGGTCCGAAACTCATGATTTAGGTCTCTCCTAAAAATTTGAACTTCTTGACCAACGATTAATTTTTGCTTAATCGAAACATGCTTTAATTTTTCAGTCTCATGATCTTTTCTAACGTAACCTGCTAAATCATAGCTATGCTGTAGTGCTAAGTTTTCGTGATAATTATAGTCATCTTGATGATCACCTTTAAATAGTCCTTCAGTATAACCACGCCCACCAATTTGCGCTAACTCCATATTTAAATCAGGTAAGATTTTATAGTAGTCTTCTTTAGACGAATAATATGCATCTAACGCTTTTCTATATATAGCAGTAATACAAGAAACATAAGAAACAGATTTAGTACGCCCTTCTACCTTTAAAGACACTAAACCAGACTCAATAATATCATCTAATCGATTAATTAATGATAGATCTTTGGAGTTAAATAAGTAAGTACCTCGACCATCCTCTTCAAGGGGCATATATTCACCTGGACGCTCTGCTTCTTCTACCTGAAATTCATTAGAAGTAGCTAAATCCTTGGCGTGTTCTTTAAATTCTGACTCAGTAGCAGGTACTTGTGTAGTTTCGTCTGTTGGATTACTACAGGCACTTGTGTCAGATCCATGAGTAGAACAAGTGGTACCCTCTCCCACTTTACCCTGAAGTGAGTAATTCCATCGGCAAGAGTTTGTACACAATCCTCGATTAGCATCTCTATATTTTGACATATAATTAGAGATAAAACAGCGGCCAGAATAAGCAATACAAATACTTCCATGCACAAAAATCTCGATATCTACAATATCTTCAGCACAGATTTTTTTAATGTCTTTGAAAGATACTTCTCTAGCCAAAATCACTCTAGATACACCTTGTTTTTTCCAGAAGGAACATGCACGATAATTCAAGGTATTTGCTTGAGTAGATAAGTGTAATTCTAGTTTTGGAGCTACTTCTTTGGCAAGATCTATGACACCTGGATCGGTAACGATGATAGCATCAATATGAATTTCATCTTGCAAAATTTTAAGGTATTCCGCTAATCTTCTGAAGTCACGGTTGTAGGCAAATATATTTACAGCCGCGTATACCTTTACTCCTCTAGCATGAGCAAATTCAACCCCTTCTTTCATTTGATTCAACGTGAAGTTACCAGCTTTTCCTCTTAAACCAAAGAATCGATTACTTAAATATACTGCATCAGCACCATACAAGACTGCAGACTTTAGTTTATCTAAGTTACCAGCAGGTGCCAATAACTCTAATTTTCGTACTTTACTCATTTATTTTCCTAACATATATATATTCTTAAAAGTTTAAACAACATTTTACTATTTTTGGGTTTCCTAAAGAGTAGATGGTTATTGCGCCTTTTAAGCGATTTTCGTGTTTTGTGCTTATACAATCAAAAGTTGCTTGTTTCTGACATTTTTAAATCAATACAATTCAAGTTGACTTAAGGTCATTCATAAGACAAACCATTTTATAAGATTCATTCAATTAATCCAGCTCTTTTATTTTTCGAACGATTTGTCATGTCCAAAAATGTCCAAAAGTCCTTATTTTGTCACAATGTCATAATTAATGAATACTTGTTAAGTATTTTTCTAAGAGTGTATGTAATTGCAAATAGCTTGAATACAATAAGTTAACTCTACTATCGATTCAATTCTTAATTGGCATGATTTTTTCTAAGCCTAATAGACAAGCAGAAAAATATGTCTAGATACACTTTTTCTATATATACGGTAAATATAGGAACAAAGGTATCAAATAAAAAGCATATTTATATAATGAAAATGTCTTAATTATCAAAATATTGATAGTTATTTGTAATCTTAAATTACTAACATATAAAAATGTTAAAAAGTGAAGCGTTTAAAATGAAAAATTTAATTCTTGTATTAATCAGCAGCATCCTTTTCGTTGGTTGTAACAACAACAATAAAGAAATCAAAGTCTACGAAATCATTCACCATAATAAAGCAATTCCACAAGCGGCACCTAAAGCGCATGACCCACATGACGGTCACAACCACGAAGGTCATGATCATGGAACAGCTAAAACACCAGCTGCCTCGACTAGCAAAGCCACTTCCTCTGAACTAACCTGGAAGGCACCAACAGGATGGAAAGAAATTAAAGGTAACTCCATCCGATTAGTTAGCTTTAAAATCGCAGAAAATGCTGAATGTACATTTATTGTATTATCAGGACAAGCTGGTGGACTTCTTAGTAATGTCAATCGTTGGAGAGGACAAATTGGTTTGTCACAAATTGGAGAGCCTGCCGTAAAAAAAGCCGCAACTCTTGTAAAGACACCATTGGCTGATGCTCAAATGTTTAAATTAGTTAACCCAAATAATAAAGACTTAGCTTTTATTGCTTCTATAATACCAAAAGGTTCAAGTACATTGTTTGTTAAATTGGCAGCTCCTTCTGATATGATTCCATCTTTAGAAGGCCCATATTTAGAGCTTCTTAAATCTATCTCCACAAAGGAATAATCATGAGTGATGCAAAAAAATCACCTTTCAAAAAAATACTCAAATATCTAGCCCATGTGGATATGTTTATACTTGGCTTAATCGTCTTGATTGTTCTGGTTTTTGTGGGGACAATCAGTCAAAAAACTATTGGCCTCCATAATTCCCAAATGAAATATTTTTCAGCTTGGATTACTTTTTTAGGACCGATACCATTTCCTGGAGCGCGTACTGTATTAGTAGTTATGTTTGTAAACCTTGTTTCAATGATGGCTACTCACAGATGGACTAAAAAGAAACTTGGTATATTCGTTACCCACTCCGGAGCAATCTTATTGTTTGTTGGTTGTGGACTTACTGGATTTTTTTCAACAGAAGGATCCATGAGAATCGATGAAGGGGCAAGTTCAAACTTTGTTGCTGATTACCATAACCTTGAGTTTGCAATTACCAAACATCTAACCTCTAACAAGGAGAGAGTCTATGCTTTTCAAGAAGGATGGCTTAAAGGCGGGGAGTTGATTAAGCATTCAGAGTTTCCATTTCAAATTAAAGTTATAGAGTTTTTTGCAAACTGTGATATTGTTCAACGAAAAACCCATGGTTCTAATAAACTTAAAGGTTTTGCTAAGCGATTTCAATTTTTACCTAAAGCAATTGCACCTGAGTATGCCCAAAATAGACAAGCTATTATAGTTGAAGTCACAGGCAGTGATCAAGATGGTCTATACTATCTATTTGAAGGTATGCAAATTGATCAGACATTACAAGCCAAAGAAAACCAATATAACTTAGAGTTTAGAAGAGAACGACGCTACTTACCATTTCAAATCACTTTGAACGATTTTCAAAAATCGGATCATCCTGGTACATCAATGGCTCGAGCTTATCGATCTATTGTTGAGCTGCAAGATAAAGATTGGACACAACGAAGTGTTGTACAGATGAACGAACCATTACGATATGGTGGCCGAACTTTTTATCAATCAAGCTATATTATAGATGAAGGCAAAGAAACAACTGTTTTAGCCGTTGTACACAATTACGGGAGACTCTTTCCATATATCTCTAGTATTATTATGTGTATTGGATTATTCATACACTTAATACTATTGATTCCTGGCCTGTTTAGCTCAAAGAAAAAGGAGCAATAATGAAAAATTTATTCATTATTTTAAGTTTATTATTTGCATTTCAAACATGCACTACTGCAAATCAAATTACACCAGAAAACCTGATCCTTCAACATAGTGGTAGATTAAAACCTCTTGATACCTTTTCCAAATATTTTTTACTTGGAGTTTATTCCAAATCTAAAATTAAAGGACTAAGCTCTAGTGAATGGCTTAAAGAAGCCTTAGTCGATGAAACTACTGCTAACACCCGAACAATCTTTTTTATCAGAAATCCCGAAGTAATCCATGCTTATGGATTAAAAATGAGAAAAGATAGAAAATATAGTTTCGATGAAATTTTTCAAACTTTAGGTGTTGTTGAACCAAAACTCAACGAACTTGAGAAAATTCCAAAAGAAAAGCATACATTGACACAAAAGCAGATGCTAGAAACATATTACGGAGTCTTACGTTATTATTACTTTAATAAGTCCCTAAACTGTTTTTTTCCTCAATTTGAACTTAAAACTGAAAAGATTGCAAAACTATTTCAGCGTAAAAAAGGAGATATGGTCAGCTACTATTTCTTCTTAAATTATAGAGATCAATTTGACAAAGCCTTAACTCAAGCAGAGCAAACCACTGGTGATGAAATAGATCCTGCCAATATGCACATTTTACAATTGGCCGCAAAGCTAGGTAGTTTATACAAGCAGTCTAGACCTACTGAACTCAAAGTAATCCCAGCTGACCCCACTACTAAAAGTGAACAATGGCTTTCTCCTTGGGAAATCATCTTGAATAACAAACCTAGTGAATTTCATTCCAAATACTTAAATTTATGGAATGACTATACACAAGCTTTGATATCTAAAGATGAAGCAAAAGCACAAGCCTTAAATAAGGAAATCTACTCCCTAACTGACATTGAAGCTTCAAAGCAAATGAACACTCATCGATTGACGATGGAAGTTATGTATAACAATGCTAAGCTCTTTCAAAAGAGTATCGCGTTTTTGATTTTATCTTTTATACTAATCTCACTTAGTTTTTTAATGTATACAGAGGCATTTCAAAGATGGGCTTTTCGCTTTTTAATTTTAGGGACTGCCCTACAAGGCGTAGGCCTTTGCCTAAGAATGTACATTAGAAACCGTCCTCCAGTTTCTACTCTTTATGAATCGATTATCTTCGTATCATTTGTAGCTGGTGTTTGTGGAATCATCATGGAGCACTACAAAAGAAATGGCTTAAATACTCTACTAACAAATATTAGTTGTATCATTTTATTGTTTATATCCTTTGGATACGAAGCTGATGGTGACACTATGGGTATGCTAGTAGCTGTATTAGATTCAAACTTTTGGTTAGCTACTCATGTGGTTACCATAACCATTGGTTACGGTTGCTCTTTTGTAGCTGGAGGTGTTGGTCATCTTTATTTAATCTACAGAATCTTTAACCCTATGGATAAGCAAACCATTAGCGATATTTCTAAAAATATGCGTGGTACTGTACTTGTTGCTGTCTTTTTTACTACTTTTGGTACTATCTTAGGTGGTATTTGGGCCGACCAAAGTTGGGGACGATTTTGGGGATGGGATCCAAAAGAAAATGGAGCCTTACTAATTGTTTTATGGCAATTGTTAATTTTACATGCAAAATTAGGTGGTCGAATCAGAGACTGCGTTTTTGCTGCTGGACTTGTAATTAATAACATCGTAGTTGCTCTTGCATGGTTTGGAGTAAATTTATTAAATGTAGGATTACACAGTTACGGTTTTACTGACTCTATTGCTTATAGTTTAGCAGGCTTTGCAGCCATAGAGATTATCTTTGCTTTAATTACCTGCCCTTTAGCAAGACGTATTAAACCTGGAGTTCAAACAAGTTAAAACATTTTTTAACAGCCTCAAACTACCTTAAAGTAGTTTGAGGCTATTTTTTTTTCAAAATTCAACCATTTTGCAACATTTTTATATATCTTACGTATAGGTAATAGGTATTAATATTTATTTGAGGTTTTTATGAAAAATTTACTCTTTTCACTCGCTGTTAGTTCATTAATTATACAATCTAGCTCTATTTATGCTGAAGACCCCGAGTTTGGTGGTTTACAAACTGCTACAAGCGAAGTTACTGAGGTTGTTGCAGGAGCTACTCAAGAAGACGATGAAAAACAGGTATCTAACGAAGACTTAAGTAAATTACAAGACACCAATAGTTTTGGAAGTGAAGTTCAAGACTTACGAGATCAATGGGCGACCAATACTATCTTAGCTGAGGGGATCACTCCTTTTGACTTTTTAGAAAAGTCTACCATCAAAGAAATTACCTCTATCTTATCAAGCTTAACTTCTATGGTTTCAGAGGACTATCCTAATCGTGCTCAACGAAAAACAGAGCAAGGTAAAAAAGTTGCGCGCCTCAATAAAAATAAAAAAAATCTTGATCATACTAAAGAAAACTTAGAAGGTAAGGTACTTTGGGAGCTATCTATTCAAGAAATGATGGACGCTCGTACCAAAGGACTTGGCGATAACCAAAACGATGAGAGAGACGTACTACTTGTGCGTGATTTTTTAAAAAGCCTCAAAGAGATATCTGACCCCAAACAAGCCGATGAAATATGGGCAAAAGTTAATACTATTGTAAGCACTACGATGCCAGCCTGTAATCCTAAAAACTCACACAAAGACGGAGATGTTCCTTGGATAGCTCCTGAGCTTGCTAAAACCATTATCGATAGTTTTAAATCTGCTATGGCAGCTAAGGACTTGAGTAAGTTTAACTGGGATCAAGTCGCAAGTAGCCCTTTTGTTAAAACTTCTGATGAAGCAAAACACTCGTATTACAAAGATGCTTTTTTATATGGAGCAACAGTCCAAGTTTATCTACAATTGATACAAGTCGAGTTAGGCTCTGTAAAAACTATTTTGACTTTATCAGAAAGTATCAACAAAAAAGATTATCTTAAAAATATTGTAAATATTGAGATTCCATCTGCAACTAAATCGTTGTTTAATGAGCATAGCGGGTTTTCTTTAGATGAAATCATTACAGCCTATAAAGCAGAAGATAGAAAAGAACTTTCTCGAGCACTCTATAAGCAACTAGAAAAAGACTTAGACAATAAAGAAGAGCTAACAACAAAGATTGAAGCCTTAGAGAAAGCTCTAGAAGAACTAAGTAAAGATGAAATTGTTTTGCAGAGAGTTAAAACCGCTCAAACATTTCAAGTCGCACAAAAAACTCTGACAGAAGCTACTAGCTCCTTGATAGATGTAGATAAGCAAATCAATGAGATTGGTGAAGTAGGCGCCGCTGCAAAAATACCTGAAGATAGTATTTTTGAAAGAGTTGAAGGAAAACTTGTTGTAAAAGCGAGCTTTCAAGAGGCACTTAAAAATGCGAAAACGTCAGAAGATATTGCAAAATTACAAACCCAATTTGACACTGCAAAAAGTGCCCTAGTGGAGAGCGCCCAAGCAGCTCAAAAAGCGTATGACGATGCTCGGACTGCTAAATTAAGCGAAGAACAAAAAATCAAAGAGAGAAATGCTCTTAACCAAACAGGTAACGAAAAATATAATAACCGTATTTTGAATCAAGAAAACCCACTACAAGTTTTAGATACACCAATTCAGGGTAAAATTCATAATATTCAAACATCTCTTCGCGTCTTGAATGAAACTGTAATCCAGATCGGTAGCCTTTATAACAAAGATAAAATTACCATCACAGGAATCCGCTGGGAAAACAACGGCGACACTCCTTTATCTTATCAAATCGATATGAAACCTCTTACTCGTCGACTTAAAAAAGCTCACAAAGAAAAAGAAGAAGGTTTTGTATCTGCTAAATATGTAAAACTTGATGATGAAAGTCTTTTACAAAAGTATAGAGATCAATTAACTCAAGCAAACAATGATCGAGATGCTGAAGCTGCTAAAAAGAAACAAGAGGCTGAAGCTGCAGCAAACAGAGTGTCTACAATTAAAGCCCAAGCAGCAACATTAGCAGAGATGTCGACTAACTTAAATAAATATCTTAAAATAGAGTCTTCTTATCTAGTTCGAAAAAATATTTCACTAAACGCGGATGCTGTAAAAATCCTTCGAGATACTCATGCATTTCTTAGTGAAGAAGAAAAACAAGACAAACAAAATCAACAGCGTAGAAATGAACTAATCATTCAGATTGAATCATTTTTTACAGACAAAAAGATAGACGGTGAAGTAGAGATCATTGGTGGCTTTTCAGAAGACTCCATCAAAAAGAGTATCCAAAACCGTATTAAAATTGTAGTGGATTGGACAAAGGACTATCTAGACTTCGTAACAGAAGAGTCCTAGTAGTTATAAACGCTATAAAAAAGCCCCCAGTAAATTTGATTTTACAGGGGGCTTTTTTGCTTAAGACACAAAATAAACTAAACTGTTTTTGAAAATAAGTTTTTTTGCTTTTGCTGCTCTTTGAAATACTCATCAAACGGCAAACATACATTTCTTATGAAAAAGCGACCTAGTGGGGTAACTCTAATTTCATCATCACTCAATTTGATAAATCCATCTTCAACGTAAGGAGTTAATTCACTTAACTCTTGATGAAACTTTTCTTTAAAATTGATATCCCATTCTTTTTCGATATTGGAGAATATAAAACCTTCTTGGTTCATTAATCTCATAATAACATCTTGTCGTATCAAGTCTTCTCTAGAAAGTACATAACCCTTTTCAACAGGAAAAAGATTTTCATCAATCATCTCTTGATAGGTGGTCAGTTTTTTATGGTTTTGAAAAAAGCCACAATTAGAATAACCAATAGATGTTACACCTGCAGCAAAGAGGTCTAAACCTTTGTGAGTTGTATATCCCATGAAGTTTCTATGCATTGTTCTATCTTGATAGGCTTTACTTAAACAATCATCTTTTTTAGCAAAATGATCTAAACCGATAAACTCATATCCTTTATCATCCAAATAGTGGACGGTATCTAAAAAGGCCTCCATCTTTTCGATTCCCGATGGTAAAGTTGCCTCGTCAAACCGTCTTTGAGCTGGTTTTATCCACGGTACGTGAGCATAATGATATATGGCAAGGCGATCAGGATCTAAAGACAATACTTTATCTAAGGTCTCTCGAAAGCCCTCTCTAGTTTGATGAGGTAATCCATAAATCAAGTCCATATTAAGGCTTTTTACTTCTGAATGAGAATGTACCCAATCCACAGTTTTTTTAATATCTTCATAAGCCTGTACTCTATTGATCTCTTGCTGTACTTTTTCATCAAAATCCTGAATACCCATTGAAATTCGGTTGAATCCAACACTCTTCAATGTCTTTATAAAAGATTCAGATACTTGCTCTGGGTTGATCTCTATACCAATTTCTGGATCTTGGGCAAAGGTAAAATTATCTTTAATATGATCCATTAACATCTTAACTTCTAACTCTGACAAATGAGACGGTGATCCTCCACCCCACTGTAATTGTTTGATTTTCTTATTTTTTAAATAAGGAGCTAACATACTTAGCTCCTTCATTAGATAGTCTATGTAAGAGCTAATTGGACCTCTTTGAGTTGTAATGATCACATTACATCCACAAAAGTAACAATGTGAAGGACAAAATGGTAAGTGACAATACAATGAAGCCTCATTAGAACTCTCTGACAAGTTTTCTAAATGTGACTTATAAGTTAGACTTGTAACTTCATCTGTCCATACAGGAGCCGTAGGATAAGAAGTATACCTTGGGCCTGGTTTTGAATATTTTTCTAATAGATCTCTACTGATCTCGCTTGGAAAACCTTGTTTCATTATAATTCCTTTAAAAACTACCATAGCTGCAGTCTTATCTTTATATACATACATTTTGAAAAAAATATTTCAAAATTTATACTATTTTACCTATATATATGACCCTAGATTACGATCTAAACTAAATTGACTGAAACATAATCTAATTTTGTAGCCATAGAATACTTACATTTAAAGTGTAAAGTACATAGCAAATAGAGTACCAATAATATCATAAATGAAAAATAAATGAATATTTGATCAATTAATAATCTAGTAAAATAGTTTATAGATTCACCCACCTCGAGGTTTTCACTCATTGTCTATATATCTGAAAACTAAATTTATCTATACCTTTACATAACTTTTTGTATAGTTATAATACTAAACTTTTAGAGCGCGTCAAAAAAATCACGTTTTTTACTGAGGCTGGGGGGCACCATGTCAAAAAATATAAGAGGGAAATCACCAACAGGTGAGTCCAATATACAGCAAAAATTTAAGCTTTCTCAACACGAAGCATTGATTCAATACAAAGAAGCACTAGACTTATGGAGTTTGCACTACTCCAAGCATTCTGGTATACAACTTTCGTCTGTAGAGCTCGCTGAACTAAATCAAATGATCCACGAACTAGAGCTAGAACACCCTAGCGTGGTAAAACAACAGGGTATTATATAGAGCCTATATTTTAGGGCATATTACATTTACAACAAATGGAGTGTCCTTAAGGCTCTTACTTTTCACATATTGAATTGGCTGAGTTCTACTATCAGCACTCATCAACATACTTTTTACACAATTCTTAAATTTAAAGTTATCCCTGAACTCTATAACTTTTTGTTTTTGTATTTTGTTTAACTTATCACTTAGTTCTTCATATCTATAGTCTGCATCATAGTCGCCTAAATCTTTTGCTAGTAAATAATACAATTGCGCTTGTATTAGGTCTTTAGAAGGTCCATCTCCCGCTTCATACATAATCCCTATATTATAGAGTGATGCTATATGTTTGGCTTCAGCATTTTGACTAAACCAAAAAAAGGCAGAGTCATAGTTTTGTTTGTGATATTTTCCTCGATAAAAGGACACCCCTAAATCATACCTAGCTTGAATATCTCCAAGCCAAGCTCTTTTCTCAAGATCGTGTACATTATTTGCACACGGCTCTAAGATCAGTAAAATAAAAATAAGAATAAGTTTCATAAAAAGAAAACCCCAAACAACTGTAATTTTAGCATTTGGGGTTTTAAATTAATTTTTTAATTGAAATGTATTATCGAAAGTCAATCAAATCGATTTGGAATAATAGAGTTGCTCCACCAGGAATACCACCTCTACCATAAGGACCATAAGCTAAATGTGAAGGTATTGAAACAAATACTGACTCACCTTTAGACATATTGGCAACCATTTGGTTCCATCCTTTAATCACTCTTCCACCTAAGTTAAACTTAAACGGGATTCCTCTCTTTTTAGAAGAATCAAAGCTTTTTCCTGACTCAAACCAACCTGTATAGTGAACCTTAACTTTTTGTCCAACTTTTGGTTTTGGTCCATTACCTGTTTTTAAAACCCAGTACTTCAAATCACCTAATGTTTTAGCTTTTGACCCATCCGGCTTTGGGAAAACATGTGGAGTAGGCTTAGGCATAACTTCTAAAACTTCCATTACAAAAATTAAGTTTGCTTTTGGTGGAATACCTGGTCTACCATGCTCGCCATAAGCTAGGTGCCATGGAATAGATAGCTTTGCTTTTGCTCCAATAGGAATCATCTTAACACCTTGATCCATACCTTGAATCATTCGACCCGCTCCTACTTGAAAGTTAAGAGGCTCGTTTCTATTATAAGAAGAGTCAAATTCTTTCCCGTTTTCGAATAGTCCTTGGTAGTGGATAGAAACAATATCGCCATCTTTTGGCATTACAATGCTTGGCATATTTGTTTCTTCAAGGATTGTAACTGATAAACTAGGCTTTTCGTTGACAGGCTTTTCGACCATGTTTGTCACTTTCACGATCTCTTTGATCACTTCTTTGCCACTATTTTTTTTAGTAACAGTAACATTTACTTCTACGTTTTTCTCTGCTTTAACTTCTTCTTTTGACTCTCCAAGCCCTCTACCAGCGACATAGGTCATTAGAGCTAAAAGTAAACAAAAACCGACACCAATAAAAATTATTCCTGTATTTCCTTTTTGAGAAGAGTTTATTTTCTGATTGAAACTGCGCATAAAAATCCTTATCCATTACTAGAGTATTTAAGTCTCGTGCTTACATCACGGAGGTAAAATATACTCAATCTATTTTTATTATGTAGATCTCTCAATTGCTTGTCTTTAACTAAACAGTTATGTCTTTAACAATTTGTGAAAACTACTTTACTTTAGGTATTTAATTTTACATGAATAAACTATAGGATTTTGATCAATTAATCAAACATTAAATCTAAAATGACTTAAAAAATGTCCCATATTACACAAACTAGAATCACTGATTTTACAGAGCTATAAATTTTTTTATAAATCCCAAAGATATAGAAAGAAGTATTGATGATTTTTCAATAACTTAAAACCAAACTAGAACAACAAATAACCGACTTACAAAACTTATAAGGAATACAATGATTCTTAACATCCATGGTTACAACTCTACTGGTGAAAACAGTAAATTTCATTATCTCAAATCTATTTTTCCACAAGAAAACATCATCTCACCTACTCTGCCATTCAATCCAAAAGATACTGTAGAACAGCTAAAATCAATCATTCTTAAGCAAAAAGAAAAGATATTGGTTGTGGGATCCTCTCTTGGCGGTTTTTATGCCTATTATATTGCAGCTAGGTTTTCTTTGAACGTATGTCTGATAAATCCATCACTCATACCATTTGTAAATTTAGTAGATAGAATTTTGGAGCAAAACCAAACTAGTGGCTCAGAACAAGTCTCTATTGAGCAGCTAAAAGAGTTACGAGATTTATTTTCATTATCATACTTAGAAGCAGACAAAAAACATGTAAACGTTTTTGTATCGAATGATGATGACGTAATTAATCATCAAGCCGTTACAAAAAAAATGTCACCATTTTTCAATCAATATCAAGAGTTTGAAACAGGTGGGCATCGGTTTGAGGATTTAAGTCTATTAGATAATTATATAGTTAAACTATATGAAAACTGCACAGGTCTACAGCCGGACCCCGCTCCTTTCAAGTAGTTAAAACTAATCGATTTGAAAGACTTCGTTACACTGAATCACGACATTTTTGGCTTTACCATTTTTGTCCATGTACTGTTGTTTTACTTTAGCAGGTGGTTTACAGCTTTTTGCTAGTTTAGTCCCGTAAGCATTACGCATTAGTTTCATTACTTCAAATTGCAATGAAACTAGGGGGTGCTTTGGGTTTACTACTGTTACTAAGTCCCCTATTTTGGCTAAAACTTGATCGCCTTCATTTTCCATGAATTCCATATTTTTCCTTTTACTTTTTTTATTTGTCATAGTCATATAACAGGCGAGCGGTTTTTTCTATGTATATCCTAAAAAGAACGAAGCCTGTCACAATATGCAATCGTGACAGGCAAATATTCTGACAAACTCTTATTTTCTACAATCAAGTAGTACAATTCAATTTTGTACTACCCAACTACACTTTATAACACTAATTTTAACTATGAATGTTTTTCTAAAATTGCTGATCTCATCAATGCTAATATGGCTTGTGACTCTAGTTGTGGAAGCATTTTCTCAAGCATAGCCTCTTGAGTGCTATAACTTTCTAAGATTTCAAAAATCTTTTGCTTTAAAGAAATTAGACGAGTTGGTTTTTTTAAATAGGTAGTCACACCAATTTTCATACACTCTAAAATTAGCTCTTTTTGAGAGCATTCTGACTGAACTATGACTGGGATCTCTTTGTGGAGCTTTACTTTGCGAATCAAATCATAGCCACTTAATTTTTTTAGGCGTAGCTCTGTGATAATTAATGAGACTATTTCTTGGGAATGAAAGAGGATATTTTCAGCTTGTTGTCCATCTTCACATTCGATGAACTTATAACCATATCCCTTTAGACCGTTTACGATCATTTTACGAGCCCAACGATTTGGCTCGACGAGTAGAATTGTTTTTTTCATTATAACTTCCTTGTTTCTGAATTTTTGAACGTCCTGTTCAAACACAATTTTATTTGTCTTAAAATTTATCGACATTATCGCTTGTTTTTGTTAGTTTTTGTTTATTAGTGTTTGAATTTGTTCGATTTTAATTGTAATCTGAGATAAACAAAAAGAGTAATATGGTCATTCAATCCCGCAATCTACAAAAGAAATATAAGGTCTTTGAAAAACATCCCGGCATCGTAGGCTCTATTAAAAACCTATTTCATCGTGAGTTTACTGAAAACTTTGCCGTTCAGCCATTTGACTTAGAGGCCCATAGGGGTGAGTTTATTGGACTATTAGGGCCCAATGGGGCTGGTAAAACAAGCCTTATGAAAATGTTTACTGGGATTACAGTACCTAGTGGCGGATCTCTACAAGTTTGTGGCCATGACCCATCAAAAAGAGAGATTGATTTTCGTCGAAAGATCGCTTTAGTAATGGGGCAAAAGTCCCAGTTATGGTGGGATATACCAGCATTAGACAGTTTTTTACTACTTCAAAAATACTATGAGCTAAATGAGGTTCAATTTCAAGCCAGACTATCTGAGATGGCAGCACTTTTAGATGTTGAAAAACTCCTAAAAATACATGTACGTAAACTATCTCTTGGTGAACGTATGAAGATGGAGTTAATTGCATCATTACTCCACCAACCAGAGGTCATTTTTTTAGATGAACCAACAATAGGGTTAGACGTAATCGCCCAAGAAAAACTCAGAGCCTTTTTACTAGATTATCATGACAAAAATGATACTACTATGGTTTTGACCTCTCACTATATGGCAGATGTTGAGGCACTTTGTGATCGGATTGTACTCTTACTTAATGGTAGTAAGTGTTTTGATGGAAACATTAAACAGTTTGAACAAATCCTAGGAAAAGAAAAGTACCTCAGTTTTCACTTTTCAGAGGCTGTTGATCCGCAAAACTCCATCTTTAGTGGTTTTGACCCTAAATTTTCTCACGAAAATAGTAAAGTTGAACTTAGAGTACCAGAAGAAAAATTAAACGAAGTTAGTCTTTCGATTTTGCAACAGTACACTGTTAATGATTACCATACTGAAAAGCTTCCCATCGAACGGGTTATGAAAACCCTTTTAGAAAACCCTGAGATCATGAAAACTAATGTCAGCACTACTTAGTAAATGGTTTCAGACCATAAAGATTTCTTGGTCAAATCTTTTGGCGTACCGCCTCAACTTTTTTTTACTGATCATTGGACCAGCCTTTGTATTTTTCTTTGTTAAATACAATCTTTGGTATTCTATTTTTCAAGGAGATAAAACAATACTTGTTGGTGGCTATACCTTAGAGCAAATGATTCATTATCAGTTTTTCACATTAATCACAGCACTTATTGCTCAAAGCTCAAACGGTATGAAACTTTCGTCAGATATCCGACTGGGTCGAATCTCTGTTTTTTTGATTTATCCCTTTAACTTTTGGCAATATCATTGCGCGCATTTTTTAGCATTTCAATCAATTCAGGTCATAGTTGGACTCTTAAGTATTAGTATTTTCTATTACTTAGGACTAATTTATAATTTATCCATGACAAGTTGTATCTATGGTTTTAGCTTCTGTATCATCGTTGGAGTACTATGGTTTAGTATTCAATATTTAATAGGACTCATGGCCTTCTGGCTCGAAGAAACCTGGATATTAAGAGTTAGTTTTTTAACCATCTCTAATTTTTTATCTGGAGCAATTATCCCATTGGAGCTTTACCCCAAATGGTTAGTCAATGGATTGTGGTATACACCTTTCCCATATTTAACTTTTGTTCCGGTTAAAGTGTTTCAAGGGCAATTTGATATGGTAAATACTGCTTTTTTTGTCATTGTTTTTTGGACCTTTGTATTTGCCTGTATTTCTTATTTTACATGGCGAAAAGGACTAAGATTATATACAGGAGCCGGAATGTAATGAAAAATATACTCAAACATTATGCATCTGTTTATCATGGCTTTCTTCAAACGAGTCTTTCTGAAGCCACTAGTTTTCGATTAAACTTTTTTTTGTTTATCATAATGGATATTATCTTTTTTTGTAGCTCGGTTATGAGCGTACATATTATTTATCAACACATTGAAAAGATAGGTATATGGAGCTTAACCGAGTTTATGTTCTTTTTATCTTTTTCTTTATTAGTCGATCAAATTCACATGGCTTTTATTGCTGAAAACTTTTGGTACTTTTCTGATGATATCCGCATGGGAAACCTAGACTTTTTTATTATTAAGCCAATATCTACCATTTTTAGTGTATTTTTCAGGCATATCCGTCCAGCATCTTGTATCAACATACTTTTTACGGGAGCCTACTTTGTTTATTGCTCTAAACAAGCGGGGCTATCCAATCTCTTTATTTTGGTGTCTCCACTTTTTGTAATCTTGGCTCTATTATTGATGGTAAGTCTTGAAATTTTATTATCTTGCTCTATGTTTTTTATGGTAGAAAGCATGGGAATCAATTTTTTACGTATGCAGTTTCAAAAATTAAGTCGATGGCCTGATTTTGTATACGGTTATATGTCACAAAAAGTTTTTACCTTTGCTATACCTATATTGCTTATCAGTAATGCACCTATCAAGTTTTTGTTAAATCCTACAGATATAACACCATTGCTATATATGCTTATCGCAATTGTTGTGACAATCCTTTTGATTCGTATCGCTTGGGCTCATGGTTTGAGAGCCTATGAGTCTGTCTCTAGTTGAATATGCCCTGACTTGATATAGCCTTCTATATCAAGATATGTAGCTATTTCTAATGATCTAAACTGTGATTTTATCTCTTCCATATTAGATATCTTTAATCCTTTAACTACTATCTTTGCGTTCTTTTTGGGGTAGATAAATGCTTTTAAATATGGAATATTGAAACTTCTGGCCAACAATAAACGTTGGCCACCGGTTTCAACTTGTAATCGATCTGGATATTGATTTACCAATATGGGATCGAGTATACCATTTCGTTGAATATCTTCTTGTAAATCTTTAAACTCTTGCTTAGTTCTCACAAGAGTTTTGATCTGCTCACTACTGTCGTAGCTCAAACAAAGATCATTCGTCGAAATACTTGTAAAAATCAGCATAAACGCTAGGATTTAAAGTCAGCTAAGTTTGTTAGATAATTAGCCATAGTCTTAATCCCTCTTAAGCCTTGCTTAATACTAAATTGTTCGTTTGGTGCATGGTACCCATCTGACATTAAACTTTGTGCTATCAAAACGATAGGAGCGCCCTCAAAGACTTCTTGGAATACTGGGATTGAGCCTATGCTTCCACCACATCCTACAAATAAAGCATCGCTACCAAATCCGTATTTACATGCATCTTTAGCAACTTCCATAATTGGGTGATCAAACTCAGTAGCTACGGCTCGGATTCCCCCTCGATCAATTACTTCAATCTTAGGATCAATTTTTTGAACGTGCTTTCTTACTTTTTCAACAATATCTTTTGGGTCTTGACCACCAATGAGTCGCATGCTTACTTTAGCAATAACATTGTATGGAAGAGCTGATTTTATCTCACCTGGATTAGTTTGAATCCCTTCAAAACCATGGAGTTCAAAGGTACTTTTGTGCCATATCCCCAGTAAAATATCTTTTGGATCATCAAAATTCAGCGATCCATTTGCACTATCTCTTTTAAATTTCTCAATATCAAATACATCTGCAACTTTTTGCAGTTCGACGAGCTCTTGTTCACCCATTACTTTTGTATTTTCATAAAATCCATCTACTAAGACTTCACCTTTAGCATTTACACAACTTGCTAACGCATTAGTCAGTACAGTTAGTGGATTTTGGATACCGTTACCAAATATACCAGAATGAAGATCTTTCGTACCCGTTTTTAAAGAAATATCAATCCTTTGCATCCCTTTTAGTTTATAGGTAATTGCTGGATTATCTCCCTCAAAAATTGTATCACTAATCAACACTGACGCACTATCTTCAATGATGTCTTTATTTTCCATCATAAACTCATGAAAATGTGTACTACCGATCTCTTCTTCTGTTTCATAAATCACTTGTATGTTAGGTAGCTTGTGATTGTTTTCTTTCAGGAATTTAATTGCATGCATTATGCTGAGTGCAGGACCTTTATCATCTGTTGATCCTCTACCTAATACGACATCATCCTTTAAAATAGGTACAAAGGGATCATTGATCCATGCATCTTCATCTGCTGGTTGTACATCCATGTGATTATACACTGTCACCCATGGAGCATTTTTGTCACTATGTAACTTACCTAATACGCAAGGGCCACCTTTGGTTTCAATCACTTGACTCTCAAAGCCGATCTCAGTAAGCATGTCTGACGCCTTTTTAGCAATAGCATCTAGGTGTACTTGATGATCGCTCTTACAGCTAATGCTAGGAATCGCTACTAAATCCATCAGTTCATTGGTGTATTTCTCTTTAATAATCTTTAAGTAATTATCTATTTGTGTATCAAAACTCATTTTAATCTCTTTACTTTACAGGGTCTTTTGATTGTGGCATCCAACTAGCAACTAATTCATTAAATAAAGGCTCTTCTTCATCAAAGCCATTAGTAACTTCTTCTGTCCATTGCTCAATATGCTTTACTAACTCATCTTTACTTTTTACATTATATAAATTGATTATAAAATTAGGTAGAGAGTTTCTTACTGAAAGCTTCATATTTATATTTTCTACAATCAGACGATTGATCAAGTTTTGTGACTCTTCTACTTTAAACTCAAGTTCTTTTATTCTTTCTTCCATTTTTTCCTCTGGGTATATTGGATGTATATGTTTTTATCTTATCGACATTCTCCATATTGATAGTAGATAAATTATTTAAAAATGTTCCAATTGTAACGACAAAAGCCCCCTATAAGTACCAGCTTATAGAGGGCTTTTGTTATAAAAATTATTGTTCTGTATTATGTATCAAATATCCATCAAAATGCGTAGACTTTGCAAAGTTATCAATTGTTTGATCTGTTGCTCCATTGTTATGGTGGTAGTGTACTTTTAACTCATCACTTGCATTCAATTCAACAAGCCCATTTACATCACACTGCTGATCAGAAGTAAGACTAAAAGCACAGCGTTTCTCAAGAACTATAGACCCATTCTTTTTAATCATTATTTGAAACAATAGAGATACACTTGGACTAGTTATCTTTACAGAAGAGGTTAAATTATACACTCCACTAACTGGTACAATAAACTTGTCATCTATCAAATCAAAGTCATTACCAATATCAAACGACTTTACTCCAAAATTAGATAATATATCACCACTATTATCAATAGTTTGCGTACCTGATGGATATACTGAAAATGCTACACTTTTATTGGACCTCATAATAGACCCATCAGCAAATTCTAATCCAGAACCAGAAGGTAGTAAAATGTGATCCGTTCTTATTTTTAAAGCATCTACCCCATCAATATGCATTTTCATTTCTGCTAATGCTGGGTCTGGATTATGTACAAACATAAATTTACCCATACTACTACCCGCGCCGTTGTATGAAAAATCCAAAATATTCTTGGAAGAAGTAGAACCTGATACTAGCTCCAATAAGGTATCTCCTGCATCTGTTGTGATCGCAAGTGTATTTAACGCTTTGATGTCTCCAGCAACATCTAAAGTAAATGCTGGATTGGTATTACCAGCTCCAATACCTAATTTACCTTCACCCGTAAAAGTAAATTGTGTTGCACCACCAATATACAATTTTAATTCTTCATCCGATGGTATCGCATCATGATTAAAATCAAACATACCCTTCATTACATCAGATTTTAAAAATAGAATCTGAGAATTTGACGCATTATCTACTGCATCAAGTTTTAATGTTGAATAACCATTTCCTTTTAGATGTAAAATTGCATCACCATCTGTATCAAGTACTTCAAGTGTATCATCTGGGTTTACTTCACCGATTGAAAATTTATCCACTCCAAAAAACGCTGCTGGTGCACCACCAGAATCAATAGTTTTTGCTCCACCTGTACCATTAAAACCAACCACATCATTATCATTAACTGTTAATCCACTTCCACCCAATATAACTGAATTGTCTCCAACAAGTTTATTGTTAAAACCACCAACAATTGTTGAGCTTGAGCCGGTTACTTCGTTATCATGTCCACCCAACACTACTGAATGTAGTCCAGAAGCTGTGTTATTTTTTCCACTAACAACAGATGCATAATCGTTAGTCACGAGATTACTATCTCCACCACCGATAAAACTATGGTAACCAGTAATTTCATTAAACTCACCAGCCCCAATCATACTATATTGACCATCTACATCATTGTCAGCCCCTCCAGCAATGATTGAATTGTCACCTGAAACAGAATTGGCAGAACCCGCTAAAATTCCTGTATTTTTAGACTCTGCACTATTACCCTCGCCTTTTCCAACAAAAGCATTATATCCGGACGCGTCTGAAAAAGGTCGAATTTCAAGTTTATAAAACTTATCTGTTTCACTTTCTCCATAACCCCCACCGTAAAATGCTTGCTGTCCATCACTTACTGCAAAAGTAGATGATATAGGATATTCTAACAAGAGAGACAGTACACTAAATTGTCGTGTTTCAGGGATAAATCTAACGATTTCATCATTAGAACCTTGCCCAGAAGATCCTCCGATAATAAATATCTCATCCCCTATGACAACAGACCTTGCTGTTTCATATTGAAAATTTAAACCTGATGCAACTGTTTCCCAACTTGTACCGTCATAAATCTGCATATCGTTTGTTCCGGAGCTATCTTCACCACCAAAAACATACACATTAGAACCCAAAACACTTAGCGATGCTAACATTCTTGGTACCATCGCTGCTTCTGCAATCCAAGTAACAGGGTTAGATAGATCCATACTATACATATCACCTATTGTACCAGATCCATCATTACCACCTACGACATAGATTTTATTGCCAAATTCAAAACCATTTGCGCCTGTGACTTTAACTGGATAATTTAATCCGGCAGAAAGCGTAGTCCAAGAGTCTCCATTAATATCATACTTAAAAATTGTACTTGTAGCACCAGATGGTCCTTCTCCACCAATGACATAGATATAATCATTGGCAAGAGCATATGCCATGCTAAATTTTGGAGCTGGCATGCTTGTCATTGTCGTCCAAGTCTGACTATTTATACTATATTTATACACACCATCTAAATTATTCTCGTTATCACTACTTCCTCCAAAAACGAAAATATCATCTTGAACTAAAACAGCTCCTGCATCATATAGTCCTCTAGGGACTGGATTTAAAGTCGTAAGTATATCATTAGTCACATTATTTGTTTGCTCTTGGCCTGTCAGAGACATCCATTTACCATTGATAAACGCCTCCATATCTTGACCAGAATACCGAATCAAACCATCTGTAGCGAATCCATCAGAATTGGATTTCAATTGAATCCTGCCATCCACTACAAGTCGTTCCATAGGGTTGTACTCTCCAACACCTAAATTACCTGTAGTTGTTATTCGAACCTGAGTTGATGAAGAGACATTAAAGTCAATTCCATCATCATGAGCAAATATTTTTGTTGAACTAGAAGCATTTTCAATCACATCTGGATGAACTCCAGTAAACTGCATAGACCCATCTGAAAATCGTATACCTACACCATTCATTAGCTCAATGACATCTGTACGAATTGCTAGTTTAGGAGCATTATCTACTTCAAATTGTAATTGAGGCTCTACACCAACTCCTGAATAGTTAAATCGAATAGACGCTTGATTCGTTGAATACCGTGCGAAGTCGATACTTGAAGATGCAGTACCATCGGTATTGATATTCATTCGCAGAGCAGAGCCCATTCCAGATGCTAACTCTATGTCTGCATAGACATCATTTTCTATAAGTAGTTGAGTTGCTTCAATCTCACCATCAAAAAGTGAGTTTCCTACGACATGAAAACTCGCTTCTGGAGCAGTTGTATTAACTCCAACATACCCAAGACTATCAACAATAAATCGTGTAGCACCTTCTATCTCAACTTGTACACCGTTTTCATTTTCTATGATTCCAGCGTATCCACCACCTATAGGGCCCCAAGAACCTGATTTCATTAACTCTAGATCAGACCCACTCCATCTTAGTGTTCCGTCGTATGCAAACTCATCTGTTGAAGGTCGTAATCTTAATCTACCTGTTACATCAAGTGCTTCTGTAGGATTAGCATTACCAATCGCAAAATGATCTACAAAAAATACTGCTGCATTTGTTAACTCTGAAGTAACGGCTACACTATATTCAGAACCATTAAATCCAAATACATTAGCACCATCAATAGTCATCCAGTTTCCACCAATAATTGCTGAATTTGAAGCATTTACTGTATTGGCAACACCACCACCAATAAATGAAAAGTCTCCAATAGCAGTATTATCGGCACCACCAGCAACTACAGCATCATCACCCACTGAGATATTAAACTCACCACCAACTACAGCTGATGCCAAACCATAAGTCTCATTATCGCTACCGGCTAAAATACCAGAAGCAATTCCTGCCGCTGTATTTAAAACTCCACCTGAGATTGATGAATAGTGACCTGGAACAAAGTTTGATTGCCCCCCAGAGATTACTGAGTTTTCACCATATACATCATTGGCAACTCCCCCGATTACAATCCCGTTTGTTGCTATCACCGAGTTTGCTTGGCCACCTACGACTACCGTCCCAAGGTTACCACCAGCATTTACAACTTGCTCAAACAAAGCACCATCAATATATAAGTCACCACTCATATTTACATCACCATCCACGTCTAAGGTATAAACTGGGCTAGTTGTGTTAATACCAACCTTACCGCTGTATTGGACATATAGAGATGCATCTTCATTTGGGTTAGTTGATACCCTGAGTGGAGATACAGAAGTATTTAAAAGTGACAAGTTTTTAGAAGTCAGTTTGTGTGTGAATAACTCGACAATTTTAGCATCTCCTGCTACTTGAAAATCTACAGTAGGCGTATCTGTATTTATGCCAACATTACCAGCGTTATTTACGAAAACACCCTGATTGGCTTGATTCAATATAGCTATACCATTACTATTATTTGCCCTAACTTTAGATGTTTCTATGACAGCATTTGCATTTTGAGTAAATGAGCCTAATACATCAATATTTTGCACTTGCCCCAAATTAACCAATGAAGCATTTAGCTGTTTCCAGGTTCTGTCACCAGCTAGAACTTGTCCGTTAGAAGCAATACCTAGACTTGGCTCACTTGTTTGCCAAGGAGTGGCTCCATTGGCTAATAGGCCTGCTTGTAGGTTAGATACCTCTCCACCAGAAAATTGATCCGCTGGAATCTCAGCCAAACTCTTGTCTCCTCTTAGGTACTCAGAGGATGTTCCTACTGGTAAAACATTTGCTGTCCATGGAGTTGTACCATTTGCCAAACCACCTGCTTGTAGATTTGATACTTCAGTACTTGTAAACTGATCTGCTGGAATATTTGTCCATGGTGCAGAGCCATCTGCTAAGACACCAGACATTAAATAGGCTACTTGAACAGAGTTAAATTGATCCGCGGGAATTGCATCTGTATAATATACTTGATCTTTTACAAAAGTTGCTACAGCAGAGCTTGTTGGAATATTCACATCACTATTGGTTGCTAATACTGTTTGTAGTTGAGAACTCTGCAAGTAGGAGATTGAGGCATTTGCTGCATTAGAAACCTCAATAGCACTCACTCTACTTTCTAAGTTTTGATTAACTACTGTAAATGGATTTAATTGAGAAGCTAGATAATCCGCAACTGCTTTAGAGCTTGGTACATTAGTATCACTTGTCGGCACTAAAACTAATTGAAGATGAGTAAACGGTAATTGTTTAGTATTATCTACCGCAGACAATCCCACTTGGTCTTTAGTAACACTATGCGGATTATTTATTTGCGCTATATGACCCGATACTTGTTGTGTAATATTAGATATATCTGGATCAATTGTATTTTGGGAGTAATTTGTCAAATGTTGTTGAACGCTCGAGTCAACTTCAAAGAAAAACTCACTCGTTGTAAGTCCTGCAAACCTTTTAGAGTTGTAAGATTGAAGACTTAAAGCGCTAGCAACAACTTTTGATCTTGGACTTAATGCTTGATTATTTACATGAAGTTGTAAGAAAGTATCACCGCTCAAACTTGGAATACAAGGTCCAACTTCTATTTGAAAAACTCCATCGGCTACTTCAACACTAGGTAGAAATTGAGTATATAGTTCTTGACCCGACTCGAATGAATCAAACAAACTTACTTGTAACTCAACTGTTTGAAAACCTGAAACAGTGTTTTGATTTTCATCTGTTAAAAAACCTGCATACTTAAAAGTAGCAAACTCATCTCCACCATTGGCACAAACATTTGAATCAACGGCATAACTATTAAAACTAAATACGAATAAAAAAATGGTAATAAATCGGCAATACGAAATCATTACTTCCCCCATAAAAATAAGATAACCTACAATAAAAATTGCATAACATCTAAATATAGCAAAATAATCTATATTGCGCCAAGCTTTTCATTCAGTTTTACTTACAATGGAGCTTATTCATTTTTTTTCCATAACAAATTAACAATTACCCCCCTCTTCTAATACCATAGAAGAGAGGTCTATTTTCAAAACATTTATATCTAATTCTTTTGATTTTGTAACAGATAATTCATTTTTTTACTCAACTCATCTAATTGTTGTTGTTGCTTCTTTAACTTTTCTTTTAATAAATTCGTCTCATCTGCTGGATTTAAATTGATGTAAACATTTCCATCTGCCAATAGCAGACCAATCTTTTGACCATCCTTAGTATACACGCCCGCATCTCTGATAGTTACTTGATTGCGTGTAACAGGCAACTGCCCAAGTAAACCTACTAATGCATGAGTCTTTGGATCTCTATTTCCGGCACCAACCATACCTGGTTTAGTAGAAATAATTCCTACTAATTTATCGCCCTTTTGATACTTTCTAACCTTACCAGTAACTTTATCAAATCCAACAACATCACCAGCAACTAAAGTTTCATCGGTAGCAAAATATTCAGCGTAATCAGCTCCACCACTACCAAAAGTACCTTGACTATATAGATTTCCGAATCCATTTAAACTTCCACAGTTAGCTTCAGTTCCGATACATAAAGAGCCTTCTATCAATTGGTCTCCAACAACGTGTAAGTCCTTTGCAGGAGCAAGAGTATTGATCCCAAATCCTTCAACCAAGAAGACTGCTGAATTGGCGGCGGTAGATGCTTTAGCCACACCTGTACTGTTAAATCCAAATGAATTTGCTCCATTTACAGTCATCAACTCTCCACCAGGAATTACAGAGTAACTTCCATTTGCGTAGTTACTCTGACCGCCACCAACGGTCGACTTAAAGCCGCTTGCATGATTATCTTGTCCACCACCTACGATTGAAAACCCTCCCTTTGAGGTGTTCAATTTTCCGCCACCGATGAACGAATAACTACCAGTAGCTACATTAGAGTCACCACCAGATATCGTTGAATAAATTGCAGATGTTATATTAGATCGTCCTCCAGATATTGTATTCCAGGTATCTTTTGTTTCGTTATCTTCACCACCACCAATGGTTGAACTTGTCCCATTTGAAAGATTAGAGTCTCCTCCACTAATAGTTGAATTTAAACCTTCTGCAAAGTTAGCATTACCTCCACCAACTGCAGATTTTGCACCTTTAGCTTGATTACTTACTCCACCAGCAACTACAGAGTAATTACCAATAGCCCAGTTTTCTTGACCTCCGCCAATCGTTGAGTAATCTGCAACTGTCTTATTTGTCTTTCCACCAGAAATTGTATTATGAATACCAAAGGTTTCATTGAAGTATCCACCTGAAATTGTGCCATAATCAGCATCAGCTTTATTGCCGTTACCCCCGCCAATTGTTGTATAGCTATCCGTAGCTTTATTGCTAGAACCGCCTGATACTACACTATAATTTGCAAGTGCCTCATTGTTATCGCCTCCGGCCACTACACTATAAGTACCATTCGCTTGATTTGTATAACCTCCAGATACCACACTATAGCCTCCATTAGCTTGATTAGTGTACCCACCGGACACTAAACTATAGGTTCCATCTGCTTGATTAAATCCACCACCACCTATAAATGTTGCATTACCATTTGCTTGATTTGAAGTTCCACCAGCAACTGCAGCATAAGTCGAAGCAGCAACGTTCGAATATCCGCCAGAAACAGCAGAGTAAGTAGCTGAGGCAATGTTGCTATAACCTCCAGATACCACAGAATATGATCCGGATGCTATATTAGAGACACCCCCAGAGATAATTGCAGACGTACCTGATTCATCATTTTGATTTAATGATCCTCGTGGCAGAGCATCTAACACTTTCCAGTCATTTCCATCGTATCCCTCAAAATGAACTTCATTGAAGCGGATTGTTCCAATACTAGCAGCCCCTGTATGACCAATTGTTATTCCACCATCTAAATGAAGCATGTTATTTGGGTTTGGTATGCCTATACCAACGTTTCCGTTGGAGCTAATAAACATTCTTTGAGTACCATTCGTATTGAAACTAATAGTGTCTGCATCTGCAGTCTTTTCTACATCTATAAAAGTATCATTATCTGAATCCGATAATTCATTGCTAGGTTCATTGCCAGACCCACCGTTTAATTTCCAGACTTGTACTCTAGTATATATACTGTGATCTAATTGAGTTGAAACTCCAAGATCACTTGTGCCTGTAGATACCTGAATGTAGTGTCGAACCTCAAATGTTCTAGTTGTAGCTAGTGTCATTTTAGTCGAAATTAATGATCTTGATTGAACTCCAGCACTACTTGCTACAGCTGCTGTACCAGTTACTAATACTTCATTAGTATTTGAATCAACTAATACAATTTGATGACGAGCTACAATGGATGCCGGAGCATCGATATCCATGTGATAGGTACCAGGCTGTAAAGTAAATTTATCATTTAATAGCTGAACGATATTATTTTCATTTTGAATAATTGTTTGAAGAGTACGTGTCGTCCAACTCGCTGAAGGAGCAGCTCCGCCTGTAGTAGCACCATCTTTCCTATCTACGATTAATGCATAGTCATCTCCAGCAGATGATGATCCAGCAGACGACCCACCAGAGGTTAAACTTTGCCAAACACCAGCTTTTTTAACCTCCAAATCGTTACCACTCCAACGGATAGTCCCATCAAAACCATTGTTATCAGATGTAGTACGCATTCTCATTTTACCATTTACGTCTAACAAATCTGTAGGGTTTGGTACATTTAAACCAAGAAAGCCATTTGTTAGATTTGTGTCAGACCCACTATCAACTAAGTTTGTTGCTCCAGAGCCTGATCCTCCAGTAGATCCTTCGTTTTCTCTAAATATCTCTACTTGAGTAAAAGTATTTGTACCTTCTGCGGTGTCTACTCCCAAACCATTGTTAGTTTGAGCAATTTTTATAAAATGTCTAATATAATATGTAGTCGAAACTGCAATTGTAAATCGAGTTGACAGTTCACTTCTAGTTTGGATATTAGAACCATTAGCCGTATATTCAGCTGTACCAGTTGCAACAGAGTAACCATCCGTAGAGCTATAAAGTTCAATTTTATGAAAATCTGCACGATAAGCTGGAGCACTTGCTCTTAAACGATAAGTACCAGCCGGAAGGGTAAACTCATTATTACTCAAATCAACTATACCAGCCTCATCCTCAACAATTGTCTGTAAACTTCTAGGATTCCAGGCTAATCCTGTTGATGATCCGCCTCCTATACCCTGACCTTTAATATCGGCTAACAATATATAATCATCTCCGGCTACGCTTTCTGTGGAAGACCCACCAGAGGTTAAACTTTGCCAAACACCAGCTTTTTTAACCTCCAAATCGTTACCATTCCAACGGATAGTCCCATCAAAACCATTGTTATCAGATGTAGTACGCATTCTCATTTTACCATTTACGTCTAACAAATCTGTAGGGGTTGCTACATTTAGACCAAGAAAACCATTTGTTAGATTTGTGTCAGATCCACTATCAACTAAGTTTGTTGCTCCATAACCTTGAGTGGTTCCACTAGAGTCTTTGAAAATTTCAACAACTGAGAAGATTTCGTTTCCTTCATTTACAGCTACACCAAGCCCATTGTTTGGCTTATTAGAACTTGAGAAATGTCGTAACTCAAATACTTTAGTACTGGAAATCATAAATTTACTCGAAATATAGCTATAATTAACCACCCCATCAGCCGCAGCAGAAAAGCCGTTTGTTCCAGTTGCTTCTACAAATTGATCTGTTACATTAAAGAACTGCGCTTTGTGGGAGTTTGTTTTATAAGCTGGAGCTTTGGCGTTAATACGATAAGTGCCAGCTGATAAAATAATTTGATTTGAGTTCAAACTTACAAAATTATCATCGTTATGCACTATTGTTTGAAGTGTTCTTGTTGTCCATACGTTAAATGTTGCTGTCCCTCCATTTGACCCACTGGGTTGACTATCTACAATTAAAGCATAGCCTTCATATTCACCACCAGATCCACTAGTCGCTCCGGACTCATCTAGTGATACCCATTCAACACCATCAAATCCTTCAAAGGATCCTGCGTTAAATCGAATCGTCCCTGGGTTTGATCCTCCAGAGTATCCTAGTCGCACTCCACCATTTACTTCTAGTTTTTCTAATGGATTTGGGATACCAATACCAAAGTTACCTGTTGTTACAAAAGTATCTAGTGCACCACTTGTTTCTAAATGAGTTGCTCCATTAGATACTCCAGCCTCAAAAAGCACTCCGTATTGTAAAATATCTCCATTTACATTTAGTACTCCATCAATGTCTAGTGTGGTCATTGGTGCTGTTGTATTAATACCTACATTACCGGATGGAGTTACAAATAATGCTACTCCAGAGTCTCCTTGGTGAGTGTTAACAACTAAAGGCGGAAAAGAAGTCGATGCAAAATATGCTTGTTCGGAATTCAAATCATCGACAAACAGAGTTGTAACATCAGCATTACCTGCGATATGTAAGTTAGTTATAGGGTTTACTGTATTTATACCAACAAACCCATTACTAGAAATAAACATTCCTTGACCTGATTGAGAGTGTAGCGCTAATCCATTATTACTATTTGCTTTTAATTTGGACGTCTCAATATATTGACCAGCATTTTGAGCGAATGAGTTTTCTACATTAATGTCTTGAACTTGCCCTAGCCCCACTAAGTTTGAATTTAATGCCTTCCACGATCTGTCACCAGCGAGAACTTGCCCGGCAGTCGCTGTACCTAAAGCTGCTTCGCTATTGTTCCAAGGGCTTGAGCCATCAGGTAAATAGTTTAACTTTAAATTATCTACTTCTTCGGTGCTTAGTTCGTCTGCTGGAATCGCTACAAAAGTACGGTCCCCTCGTAAGTAATCCGAACTACTTCCACCAACGAGGGCATCTTCTTTTGCTGTCCAAGGTGTAGATCCATCCTTTAATTTGTTTAGTCTTAAATTTGTAACTTCACCTACCAAAAATTGATCGGCAGGTATAGCAACAGAATAAGCAATATTCGTATTGGGTACATTAGATAAACCTACTGCTGCTTTATTTAAAGGCTGAAAAGTTTTATCTCCTCTAAAGTAGTCTCCGGTTGTTGTCTCGATAATTGCATCTTGTTTGTTTGTCCAAGGAGCCGTACCGTTTGCCAAGTTACCCGATTTTAAACCACTCACTTCATTTGTTGTGAATTGATCGGCTGCTATAGAACTAGAATAAGCAATATTTGAATTAGGAACCAAATTTAAACCCACTGCAGCTTTATCTAAAGTCTGAAAAGTTTTATCACCTCGAAAGTATTGTGTTGAATCACCTGTTGGTAAAGTATTACTTGTCCAAGGACTTGTACCATTTGCCAGAGTGTTATTTTTTAAATTAGAAACCTCGGACCCAGTAAAAGCATCCGATGCTTTTGATTGTTGATTATTCAAACGATAATCTACATAACTGGCCACCGCTGAACTACTAGCTACTTTCATATCACTATTAGTAGTTAATACAGTCTCTAGGTAGGACATGGGGAGTTGAAGATAGTTGCTTACTAAATTTAATCCTAATTGACTCTTAGTTACATTATGAGGATTATCTACTCTTGATAAATGACTAACTAAGTCTGGGTTTTCTAATTCAAAACCAGTAACATTAACTGTAGAAATCTGTGAGGCAACATAATCTGCTACTGCCTTAGAAGAAGGTACACGTGAGGCATCTGTAGTGCCTAAAACAGTTTGAAACATAGTCATAGGCAATTGCTTTACATCATCGACTTGAGCTAAACCTACTTGCTCTTTGGTTACATTATGAGGATTTGTGACATTTGCTTGGTGATCTAAAAGATTTTGCCCTAAACTATCAATAGCTGGTGCCAAACTACTTTGAGTAAAGTCAACTAACACTAAGCTAATGGCCTCATCTATTTTTAAGAATAACTCTTGGGTTGTAAGACCTGAGATTTTTTGGGAGTTGATTGAATTTATACTTACAGGTAATGTTACTAGTTTAGTTCGTGTTGATAAATCCTCATTATTTACAGCTAACTGAACATAATATGACTTACTTAAATTTGGTAAACATGGACCTACTTGTAGCGAAAAAACACCATCTTTTACTTCTACCGACTCAAACACTTGTGTGTAGTCCCCTTGTAAAGAGTCCATGGATGCGAATAAATCAAATCTCATTTGCACTGTTTGAAATCCAGACACTGAAGTCCCGTTTTCATCAGACAGTATTCCGGAGTATTGAAAAGTTGCTTGGGAATCTCCTCCATTTATACATGTCGCTGCTTGTACAGCGGAACTTAATGTCATAGCTATAGTGATGTAAAAGATATATATGAAATAATTCATTTCCCCTCCGATATGAATTTTAAAAGATTTTTATATGATGTTGTATAATGAAAAGATAAAACTGATGTATATATTTAAACAAGCTAATACAAGTACAAACAACAAAGTTAATGCTAGGGCTTTTTACTAACTAAGTCAAGAAATTACAGTCTATACACTAGCAAATGTTTCTATTTTATTATCTTAATTATCTCTTATGCTCATCTAAACTATATAGTTGTTCTTATTAATTTTTGTATTCCTTTACTTTACTTTCATTTTAAGGAGCTTTCTACTTACAATCAATGCTCTATATCTGACGCACGAAAGAAGCCGATCCAATTGATCTGCCTAAAATTAATTAAGAAGTCTCTAATGTATATTAAATAATTTAGGTTTTGCTCGAGCATTTTTAGTCGTGCGTTTTGGGTTTTTTGAAGTTGCTTTTAAGAGTTTATCTATTTTTCTTGATCTGTAAGTTTTTAATTTAGATTTTTGATCGCTTGAACAGAAAGCAATTGTAACTCATACCGTATCTAACTGCTTTGTAGCGACTCTCGTTGGTCGTGACTGAATCTCTATGAAGGCCTTGTAACTCTTAGGTTACTAAGCTCCGTTCAGAACAGCTGTAGAAAGGTTTGAATATATCTATTGGTACCACTTATTCCTACACTAATATCCCCTACAATTTGTACTTCTATCACTTGATTTACACAATCTTTTCCATACATCTAATCTGGAAACTAGTAAGGTGGCCTATAGATGCATAGTAATAATACGGTCTATGGAAGCTCCCTAACTAAAAATCCACTAAAACTTGATAAATGAGGTTGAAAGAGTAAATCTCTACTCACTGTATCACCGTTTGAAACTTTTACTTGAACAGCTTTACTTGCAGGGATGTAAAATAAGTTACTTGCATTACAATTTATGTCTCTTACAATGCCCATAGAACACTTAGACTCTTTACGAAGAGTCCCATCTATATGAATTTCAAGCTTTATCAGTTTATTTATTCCTACAGCACCTACCGTTATCCCTGCATTAATCTGATATAACCCTGCTACCGGGGTCGTAAATGTATATGTGCCTGTATTGTAGTTGTTTCCATAGTCAAAGTCTTCAACAGCCCAATTTACTACAGATACACCTGCAGCTAGAGACTGGTTTGATGGTGATAGCTTTGCTGAAAATGCTACGGTATTTCCTATAAATGAGTTGTCTGGAAGCTTTACTTTATCGACCTTAGCGACTCCATTTACATGTAGTTTTTCTTGTGCTTCAACTACTCCTAACCCTAAACTCCCTGTTTGTAAAAAAGTAGCTATTTCGGAACCCGAAGCATATATAGCTAAACGATTAGCTGGTTTACCTGCATCATTTGTTGCTCTTGAACCAATAGTATATCTTGATGTTCCTGCATGTTGAAATTTTATCTGCGATACTTGGCTACTTGTATTGGACCCTAAGAAAATATTAGCGTGATCTGGAGAAACTATATCTAATATGGCTCCAGGGCTTGATTTACCAATTCCGACATAACCACCACCATTTAATACAAATTTATCTGTAGCACCACTACCAGAAGCAGATAAATATATATTTCCTGCTGTTGTGAACATCCCAATGTCATTCGCTCCATTATAGTTTCTTTTGATGCCGTGGTTACCATTACCAAAGGATAACTGACCACCTTGGTTAGAAGAATTACCCACTGTTATTTGAGGATTAGCGTCATCTAATACATGTAAAGTTGTTGCAGGAGCTATTGTGCCTATACCTAATTTACCTTCAATACTTGCATCTCCACGAACATCTAATGCAGTAGATGGCGCGTAAGTACCTATGCCCATACTTCCTGTTTGTAAAAAAGTTGCAATCTCAGATGCTTTTCCTTGATTATAAATAGCTAATCTATCTACTCCAGTACCGTCAACAGATCCTCTAGAATCTAGACTCCACTTTATTGTACCATTATGACTTAAGGTTAGGTTTGCTACTGTATTAGCTGCGCTAGAGTCTAAGGTTGCTACAGCATGGCTCGCAGATTTCACATGTAAAGAAGTAGATGGTGCCGCAATTCCAATACCTAAGTTGGCACTCGAATCCAATGCCATTTTTGCAGTACCTCCACTTTTAAAATAGTAAGTATTTGTACTTCTTTGAAAACCAATATAATCACCACTATCATCAAAGTTCAGCTTAGGAATAACTCCTGTGTCATAATCTAAATGTAAATGAGTATCACCAATACTAATTCGATCCCCATTGACTGCACCAGAAAAACCTACATTTAATCCGTTTGAAAAAACTCCATTACCTACAACATCTAAGTTTTCAACCGGAACCTTACCTATACCAATATTACCACCCTGATTAAATGTCATTAACTCATTATTACTAGCGTCCAATATGGCAAACCGGTGAGCATCAGTAGAGTTTTTCGATCTTAATCGCCATTTAGTTGCTCCACTTGCTTGGTACTCTGTATCAAAATAAAATGAACTATCTACATCATTGGTTTGACTTGTATCGGCTGATCCTCCATTGATAGTTAAACCTGTAAGGCTTAAGACACCTGCCCAAGGACTTGTGCCATCCGCAAGAGTATTAGCCTTTAAAGCCGTCACTTCTGGGCCTGTTAATTGATCTGCTGGAATTGCTTGTTTGTAAAATGCAACTTGATCTACATATTCAGCAACAGCAGAACTACTTGGTACATCTAATTCACTACTTGTATCTATATAGGATTTTCTATCAGACTCAAAGATGTAACTGCCTTCACTTTGTCCAATGGGAGTACCGTATTGTAAAATTGGTCCATTGATATTAATAGGACCCTTTACTTCTAATGGATACATTGGATTTGTTGTTTGTACTCCTACATTGCCAGATTCTGCAACGATAAATGATAGTCCCTGCTCACCTGGTGATGTATTTATCATCAACGGAGGCATTGAAGTTGACTCAAAAGATGCTGTTTGACCAAATACATCTTGAATATGAGCTGTACCCATAACATCTAAATCATGTTTTGGATCCATCGTCTTGATACCAATAAAACCATTCGAGCTAATCAACATTCCTTGACCGGATTGATTTTCTATTCTTAATCCATTTGATGTGTTTGCTTGTATTTTTGAAGTTGAAATAAATTGATTATCATGTTGCACAAATGAGTCTAAGACATTTACATTTTTTACGTGACCTAAACCAACTGCAACTGGATCGAGTTGTCGCCAAGATCGATCTCCAACTAATACTTGACCTGCTGTTGCTGCTCCAAGGCTAGCTTCACTATTCGTCCATGGACTGGATCCATCTAACAAATAGTTCATTTTTAAATTATCTACTTCTGTTGTTGTTATCTGATCTGCTGGAATCCCTACAAAAATTCTATCCCCTCTCAAATAGCTAGAACTTGAACCATTAGGTAGAATATCTTCTTTTGCTGTCCACGGCGTAGAGCCATCCTTTAACTTATTTGCTCTTAAGTTTGCTACCTCACTTACTAAAAACTGATCTGCAGGTATAGTCACCGAGTAAGCAATATTAGTATTTGGTACATTAGAAAGACCTACAGCCGCTTTATTTAACGGTTGAAAAGTTTTATCCCCTCTAAAATAGTCTCCTGTAGTTGTCTCGATAATTGCATCCTGTTTATTAGCCCAAGGAGTAGTACCATTTGCCAGAGTATTATTTTTCAAATTAGAGACCTCTGACCCAGTGAAAGCATCTGACGCTTTTGATTGTTGATTATTTAAACGATAATCCACATAACTTGCTACCGCTGAACTACTAGCAACCTTCATATCACTATTAGTTGTTAATACTGTCTCTAGATATGACATAGGGAGTTGAAGATAATTACTTACTAAGTTTAATCCTAATTGACTCTTAGTTACATTATGAGGATTATCTACTCTTGATAAATGACTAACTAAGTCTGGATTTTTTAATTCAAAACCAGTAACATTAACTGTAGAAATCTGTGACGCAACATACTCAGCTACAGCCTTAGAAGAAGGTACACGAAAGGCATCTGTAGTACCTAAATCTGTCTGAAACATGCTCATAGGCAATTGCTTTACATTATCTACTTGAGATAAGCCTACTTGCTCCTTAGTAACACTATGAGGGTTGGTTATTTTAGCTTGATGCTCTAAAAGGTTTTGTCCTAAACTATCAATAGCGGGAGCAATACTGTTTTCTGCAAAATCAACCAAAACTAAACTAATGGACTCATCAATCTTTGAAAATAGCTCTCGAGTAGTTAAACCTGATAACTTTTCTGAGTTAATAGAGTTAATGCTAACCGGTAATGTAACTAATTTTGTTCGAGATGCTAAATCTTCATTATTTACTGCCAACTGAACAAAATAGGATTGACTTAAATTAGGTAAACAAGGGCCCACTTCTATTGAGAATATACCATCTTTAACTTCTACGGTTTCAAAAATTTGTGAATAGTCTCCTTGTACCCCATCAACACTAGAATATAAATCAAAGCGCATCTGTACCGTTTGAAAACCTGACAAACTTTGACCAGCATCATCTGTTAAAACTCCCGAGTACTGAAAGTGAGCTTGTGCATCTCCTCCATTTAAACAAGACATAGCAAAAATATTAGAACTAACATAGCAAAATAAAACAGTGTGCAAGAAAGTAGTAAAAACCTTCATTTTTCCCCCAAAAACTTATTTTTAATTGATAAACAAATTTTAGCACATATCAAATCATTTAGGATAAAAAAGAAAAACTATTTGCTAATCGAGGATTTTATTCTCAATTTTTAAGAAATTTATACAAAAGCTACTTAAAATTCGATATTTTTTTGTTATTTCTTATATTCAATAAAAGTAAAATTTCAATATTCCGAAAGATATTTAAGAATCATAGATAATTCAAAATAAAACAGGAACCTATTTACATCATTATGGATACCCCGACTTTAACAAGCTTAAAAACAATCGCCATCTCAACTGTTAGTGGGATTACAATAGGATTAATAGCAAACTATATTCAAGGTAAACGAAATGCTCCTTGGAGTACAAGTAAATCTATTTATAAGCTACTTGGTAAAGAAGATGTAAAAAATCCAAAATTACCTGATGATAATTTATACCAGTCTCATAATTTAGATGCTGGAGAATTGGACGCTCGTCTTTTGTCCAATGAAAATGTTAACTTTCCGGAAGTATTTGAGATAATGGAGTTATTGTTGCGTTATTGTCATTACAAACATCCATCTACACTCAAACAACTTTACTCTCGATTAACGTATTTTAATTTAATCTCTAATCTAGACCTTATAGTGGATCAAATTAGCAAAATAACGACTTTGAAGAGAGATAAACTTAAAAGATTAGCTATTTTTTTACTACGTAACTCTAGTCATCGCACACCTATCAAATTTGCTTTCATTATTCTGGCATGTATCAAAGAAGAGTCTCAAGAAGAGATTTTATTCAAACTTTCCCATCATGAAGAGTTTACGTTTTACTATTTTAAATATTGGGATATTCTGCAAAAGTATGATGAAAATCGACTCTTTGAGTTAGCTAAAGTATTGAAAGGATGGGGACGAATACATAGTTTGCATTCTATCTCTACTACTCCTAAAAAGCATCACCAAACTTGGTTAATTACCCAAGGATGCTTTAACGATGTTTCTTTTGGCAACACTTTAGTTCCAGTAATAAAACACACACAGTTAACTCATATTTTACAGCAAAAAATTGTATCACCAATAATCATTTATAATATTGGACAACTATTGAGTAGCTTTCTACATGCAGAAGATATTGATGTAAAAGACCATTGTCCAAACATTAGTGATGTTTTAGAGCTGTTTGTTAAACATCTTAAAGATAGTTCTGAACTATGCTTGTATAACTGTATGCAGCTCATATTACAATTTTTATACTCTCAAAATGAGAACTTCTCAAAGGGTAAGGCTGTAATTTGTACCAAAGATAAACTAAACTCATTGATCAACTCTTATGAAGAATTATCCTTAAGAGAAAAGTGGATCCCTATCATGGATAAAGCACTCATGAGTGAAGACGACTTTGAGTTTCAAGATGCATCTTTAGCATCACAATTTTTAGAAATCGATGTTTGGACTATTTACCGACATAAACTAAAAAACGATTCGCTCAATCCGGCTTTGTGGTTTGCTTCTACTCATGGAGCCAGTTATAAGCGCATTTTAAAGATGGTTAACTTCGCTGAGCAAACCTTTTGTAATGATATACAAACTCCAGAAAACCAACATCAAAATTACATAGACTCTTATCTACTTATCTTGCAAGCATTATATCCATTTACTGGTACAGGAGAAAAGCTCTTAATCAATGCCCTGAAGTCTAAGCAAAGCAAGATAACTTTATATGCACTAAAGATTTGTGATGTATGGAAACAAGAACAATTATCAGCCCCTCTTTTAGACTCAATATTAGATCTCAAACGTGACCAAATTGACCATGACTCTCAAAAGGTCTTAGATTCTATCTTAGAGTATATTAAAGACCTAGATGAGTAACTAAAGCTCTAATTCACGAGAAAAGACAAATTCTGCTAGCATTCCACCCAATACAATTGCACAAGCCACAAAAATCATTTCAAAACCTAGTACAGCGCCCCCATCTCCATGCTTTCCCATAAAGGTACCCATCATTTTAAAGCCTATCGAACCAGGGACTAAAAGGATGGTTGGAGGTAGGCTTGTGATTTGAATTGGTGTTTTTTTGTACTTTCTTCGATACAAAGCTAAAATTCCTATCAAGAACGCTGTAAAAAAAGTGGTAGTGACTAAATCAAAGGATTTACTCATATGTATGAAACAAGTTTGTGAAATCACACTAACTAAACCGATAAAAACTAACTCACTTTTTCGTATTTGATATATAAAACATAAACAAGTCGTAACTAAAAATATAAAAATAAGGTGAAGGATCATAATGATACTCCAAACAATTGTAAGGGTAAATATACTCCAAAAGAGATAAACAGTAGTACTAAAAGAGCTTCAATAAACCGTGCACTACCACTTAAAAACTGTCTATGAGATAACTCAGCAATTGAATTGGTCAGCCCTAAACCAGGGGTTAAAATGATAATTCCAGAAAGAATAACAAGTTGAATGCTTTCTATATGAAAGACTTTCTGATACCAAATGCACAAACTACTAACCAAAAATGCACTTACAAAGTTAGATAAAAACGAAGCCTGTTTAGCATTAGAAAAGTATCTTTCACTAAAATAAACTACTATTCCTAATAGTGCACAAAGTAGACAATCATAAACTCCTCCACCCAACATAAATTGAAAGAAGGTTGACACTACTGAAAAGCAAACAATAATTAGTGATTGAGGATAAGGATCTGGTAACTCTAATATCTTGTCCAATTGTTTTTCTGCTAGCCGTGTGCCCACTCCGGTGCGAACAATTTCATCACAAAAGTCAGACAGATTATGCAATAAACTTAATTTTATCCCCAATTTCTTGACCCGAACAAAACATATTATATGAGCTGTTCTATGCTTAAGTTGTAATTGAACCCCAGTAGGAACAATCAATATCTCACCTTCTAGGCCTTTTGCTATACACAAACGTTCAATTCTATCCTCTAAGCGATGCGTAGAACATCCTGCCGCCAAAAGGGCTTCTGCTAAGGATACTAAAAAGTAAGAGTGTCTTGTTAAATAACTATTATCATTTGGCTTCATCAACTAACTCATATCTACTACGAAAGTTTTGATCAAACAATTCACTACCATCATTGATTAGATAACTTGAGCATTCTAACCAATCTCTTCTTTTTTCATTAAAAATCTTTTTTATCTGTGATTCAGAATCTGTCAAATCAAAAGCTAGTCCATGAAGTCGACGCTTTAAGATCCTATGATGTGTGGGTAGTTTCATAAATAATTGTGGAGTTTCTAAGTTTCTACGATAAAACGGATAATCAATTTCAATTTCGAATTGTCTGCCCTGCTTTTCAAAAGTAAAAACTAGGGAGTATTTAATCCTCTTCAAAGATTTATATAAAGATCCGGTACTTCGAATCGGAAAAGAGAGAAGCTCTATATTGACTTTAGCGTTGCCCTGTTTTTTATCCTTGATAGATCCTTTTTGATCTTTTAACTCTATGATTGTTTTATTATCTTTTGATAGATAGGAAATCTGCGTTTTTGTCTTTACATGGAGTAACTTAGCGTCCCATGAATAGGTAAAGTCAAAATGAAAAGGTTTTACTACAAATGTACCACCTTCATTACAAAAAAGACTGCTGGTAAATAAACTTAAAAAAACTGTAATCAAGTAATATATTTTCATCTTATCTCCAGCGCTTGTTGTATGCATAATCTTTACTACATTTTAAACTTATACTTTTAAGTACCTACACCTCGGTCGGAATCATAAAGAGTAGAAAAAACATAAACATGGGCTTTCTGTTTCTTCAGTATAATTATGCTAATACCATAAAATTTCGTCATCTTGAAGAAAGTCGAAAGATTTTAAAAGTTAAGTCTTTGATTGATATTGATATTACGTATAAACGAATTCAATTGTTTCAAATAATCTATAGAATACAAACTAACAATTTAAGATCAAAATTCATATATTTATCGATCAGTTTTAAAAGTTTTTCATGTCTTCGTCATCCAGTGGTAAAATCTGAGTCTCGTCACTTAAATTTTTCATTTCACTCCAACCACTTTTCTTTTGGGGTTTTATATATGACTTCGGTTCCACAGAGCTACTTAAACGATCTTCAGATTCAACATTGTTCTTCTCTTCTTTTTGCTTTCCTGTAATCATCCTAGACAAATCTTCTACCACTTTTTTAGTCTCGAAGGATTGTGCAGAAAGCTCATCACTAGCGGCAGCAGATTGCTCCGATATAGCCGCACTACTTTGAGTGACTTTATTCATATCATGTAGTGCAGTAGATATCTCTTCGATTCCACGAGCTTGCTCAGAACTAGCGATAGAGATCTCTTCAATTGTTGTTGTACTCTGCTGAATCTTATCCACAATCGAAGCCAAAGTCGTGGCAACTTCATCAGACACTTTCACTCCTTCTTCACTAGACTTTCTAGATCGAAAAATTAAATCTTCTGTCTCTTTAGCTGCTTCAGTAGACCGCATCGCTAAGGATCGAATCTCATCTGAAACCACTGCAAACCCTCTACCAGCATCTCCTGCTCTTGCTGCTTCAACTGCCGCATTTAGAGCCAATAAATTCGTCTGAAATGCTATTTCATCGATTGTTTTAATAATTTTTTGAGACTGCTCTGATACATCTCGAATTCCTAGATTTACTTCTGATAATTTTGTCATCGATTTACTACATTCTTTGGCACCCTTAAAGGTATCACTAATCAAGTCATTCACTAAATTTGCATGGTTAGCATTTCGATCAATCATAGAAGATATTTCTTCAACAGCAGAAGATACTTCTTCTAAAGAAGCAGCTTGTTGTGATGAGCCACTTGCTACCATTTGAGAAGATTTGCTTACTTCACCCGCTGCAATAGACAATTGATCTGCTCCTTCATCTAGTGAATCAATCACTTCATTGATTGGATCAGCAATAGACTTTGTTATCACATAAGTTACCAATAAAATAATCACGATCCCAAATATTAATAAGTAAGTAAATAAGTCTTGGAATTTTTTTAGAGAAGCTAATGCTTCGTCCTTACTAATTTCTGCTATCAAAACCCAATGCACATCCAATAAATCTAAAGGAGTATATGCAGACAAAACTGTTTTCCCATTATAGTTTTTCGACTCAGTACTTTCTTTTTTTCCGTTTAAAGCCTTTTGTACTGCTACAGACTTTACAAGCCCTTTTTTAGGATCTTTGAATGATGCATCTACAGAGTGTAACTGTGGGTCTAATAAGGAGTCGGAACGCATTAAATGATCGCTACCTACTAGATATATTTCACCACTATCGCCCATACCTTCAGTTGTTTGCATAATTTTATTGAAGAACGATGATGATATTTCAATACAGATCAAAAGTTCAACATGATCATCAATCACTACTGGACTTATAAAATATGATCGAACACTACCTTCATTAAAAGAAGTGACCTCAAAGTCTGAAAATGTAATTCTCTTTTCTTTTTTTGCCAATGCAATAGATTTAGAAAATTTAGTGTCTTGAAGGTCTTTATCATTGATATTTTTTAAAAGCAAGTTTGACTCACTTGATGTATAGAAAATTGTCCCTTCATTTCCGATCAAGTATACTTTTTCATAGTGCGAATACTCGGCAATCTTTTGAAAAATATCCTTTGCACCTTCTTGATCATCACTAGTTAGCAAGTCAGTATAATTTACTTTTGTGATCAACGACCAATTTAAACCAAAGTTATTTAAGACATTGGCACTAACTAGAACCTTCACACCAGCTGAATCAATAAAAGTATCTTGAAACGACTCTCTATTATGGAGTGATTTTATAATATATTCAGTGCTTATTGGATAACCCACCACATATCTACCATCCCCCATTGTCGTTAAATCACTACGAAAGCTTATTTTATCATCAGATTTCCCTACAATAAATGTTTCAGCACTTTTTGTCATTCCATCTCTAATTTGTACAATTTTATTAAAGCCTCTCTTAGAAATACGAACGGCGACCATTCCAAGGTCTACCTCATCATCAGTTTGGAGCATACCTCCAATAAACATACTCTGCTCACCTACCATATCGTAGTAAGAAAAGTCTTCAACAACAATTTCAGTGGAATCATTTTTAAGTCTAGTAAAAAGCTTACTTAACCCAGTACCTTTTAACTCACCAGAAAGTAAATTCTGCCCTAAATCTCCATCTTGATTTGTTGAAAATAATACATTTGCACTATCTGCATCTACCAAATAGATATCCTCTATGTTAGCCAGTGCCGTAGTCCTCATTAGTGGGGTAGCATATAGTTCCCAAATCTCAGCATATTCATCTGTTTCTACATCAAAACCATCAGATTGTTGAGATTTCGTACGTACGTGATAAGCTTTTAAGTCTCTATGCAGCCCTCTCATTTGTGTAGAGTCTGCCCTAGATAATCCCTCTACAAAAGATGCGAAGTGATTTAGGTGGTTTTCAATTTGTTTCGATTTTAAGTGCTGAACAATAGCAAACTTAGAAAAACCACCGTGTCTAGCGTTCGCTGTAAAATTTGCAAGAGATGCACTATCTGTTTTAATATCTCGAAACTCTTTTTCTATTTGTACCTTTTTAATCTGACGTAAAGAAGTTAATTGATTATATACAAGCTCATTTAACGACTCTGAAGTAGTTAGATAAGATATGGCTCCAAGTACAATAAACGGTCCCAATCCAAGCACTAAAAATGCTATGAATAATTTTGTTCTTAACTTAATCTGCTTAAACATATTGTTTCCTTTCTAAGAAACTTTTTATAATTCTAGTTCTTTCATTAAATGAAATGAAATATCTTTTAAACTTAATATTTTATCAACGGCTTTTAATTCAATGGCTGCCCTTGGCATTCCAAATACAACAGATGACTCCTCGTCTTGCGCAATTGTCAAACAACCTGACTCTTTCATTGATAACAAGCCTTGTGCTCCATCTTTACCCATACCCGTTAAAATAACACCGATACAATCATCAGAAATCCTAGCAATAGAAGAAAATAAAACATCCACTGCAGGTCTTTGATAATGGATTAAAGGACCAGTACGTAAGTTACACAAAAATTTACCGTCCTTTTTAACTACCTTTAAATGAAGATTACCTGGAGCAATCAAAACTTTACCTGGAGTTATCTCTTCAAGGTCTTCTGCTTCTTTTACATAAAGTTTGCAACAATGATTCAAACTATCAGCAAATGAGCTTGTGAACTCAGCTGGCATATGTTGCGTGATTACTATACCCGGAAAATTCTCTGGCAAACGTGTTAGGATGGCCTCAATTGCTCTTGTTCCACCAGTGGAAGCACCAATCGCTACAAACCTATTATGGTTTAGGCCTACTGTCTTATGCAAGTCTACAACTAGAGTGCTGGGTACTAGTTTTTCAATGTCTACCTTAGCCGCTTCAAAAATTTTCTGTTTTAAGTCTTGAATGATTAAATGTAAATCATTATCATTTTCAGGTTTACAAATAAAATCAAAAGCCCCATAGCGAATAGCTTTTATGGCGTATTGGGTATATTTTTTACTATTAGCACTAAACATAATAGTAGGAATTGGAAAATGCTCCATTAACTTTTGTAGAAAGCTCAATCCATCCATTTTAGGCATTTCTACGTCTAGTATGAGAACATCGGGCTTGTCTCTAACAATACTTCTTCTGGCTTCATAAGGGTCACAAGCACTCCCTATTACTTGGATGCCATCAATTTTTGAAAGTTCTTTTGTAAAGAGTTTCTGAACAAATAGCATATCATCAACTATGAAAACTTTGACATCTTGCATTTAAATCCCTTTATTTATATATACAGATGGTGAATGGTATTGTAGTTTTAGTTTTTTTCTATTGAGACTTTCTGATAATCCAACAAATAACATCCCATCTGACCTAAGATTATTTCGAAACCTTTCGACTAAAGAATCTCTAAAAGCCTGATTAAAGTATATCATTACATTTCTACAAAAAATTGCATCAAACTTATTTTCAAATCGAAATGAATTTTTTAGATTAAAATGTCTCCAGGTGATTTTTGAAGTAATAACTGGCTTGGCAACATAATAATTGTCTTCTTCTATGAAGTATTTTTTTAACATTATTTCTGAAAATTTGGTGAAATGATGCTTACTATATTTTGCAGAATTTGCCGCTTGTAAGCACTTCAAAGAAAGATCTGTAGCTAACACTTTGATATTTATACTATCATCATCTATAACCTCTAATAAGCTGATTAAAATAGAGATTGCTTCTTCACCCGTTGAACAGCCAGCTGACCAAATAGATAATTCATTTTTATCATTACCCTGCTTAATTTGTTGAATTTTAGGTACCAATAAATCGTCTGTTAATATCTTAAAATGGCTGTTTTCCCTAAAAAAACTTGTTACATTTGTAGTGACTACGTCTAACAAATGTATTAATTCTTGATCTTTATTTTCATTGAGGTACTGATAGTAAGCTGACAACCCAGCAAGCTTCAAAGTTCGGACTCGCTTGGATAATCTAGACTCTAATAGAGTTCGTTTATCATTTGAGATAACGATTCCTGAATGATAAAAAACAAGGTCTGATAATTTGTTAAATTGATCATCTGTTAACCTATGTAAACTTTCGACCTGTATCATGAGACACCTTTAAAAATAATGTCTTCTTGACCAAAAATTTTGTCTATGTTTAATATAACTTTGGTTTCCTCATTTAATCTAATGACATTTTCTATGAATTCAGCATCGAAATCGGCTTCAAACAATGGATTGGCTTCTTTGCTAGTCTTATCCACATACAATACATCTTGCACCGAGTCCACTTCAAAACCTATAAAACCATCTCTTTGCGACAGTTCTACAACAATGATACAAGTGGTTTTTGATTTTACTGAATCTTTCAAACCTAGTCTTCTGTTTAAATTAACAACCGGGATAATCTGACCTCGTATGTTTATGATTCCTTTTACCCACTCTTGACACAATGGAATATCAATACTTGCTCTCCAAGCTAAAATCTCTTTTACTTGAATAATCTTTATAGCATAAATTTCATTCAATAAAGAAAAACTCAGATGCTTGATTAGTTTTTTATTCATTGCAAGCCTCATCTAACAATTGTTGCTTGGGCAATTGAATTAGTTTGGATACATCTAAAATTAAAGCCGCATCTCCACAGGCTAAAATAGCCCCTCCAGCAATCCATTTTGCTACAGAGAAATGATCTCCTAATGATTTAATCACAATTTCTTGCTTACCTAAAAGCTCATCAACTAATAAAGCATAACGATGCCCATCTACATCAACCACCACTAATAACCCATCCCATGGATTCGAAACATCTGAAGTTATTGCCAACAAATCGTAGCATCGTACCAATGGTACTAAATGCTCACGAATCAAAATCATTTCACCACGGCCAAGCACGTGAGAATATTTATCATGAGAAATTTTAATAGACTCTCGAACACTAATTGTTGGAATAATAAACTTATGGTCCCCTATACGAATCACCATGCCATCGATAATGGCTAAAGTGAGAGGTAATCTGATTTCTACTCTAGACCCTTTTCCTTCTTGGGAATCAATTAAAAGTATACCTCTCAAACTTTCAATTGCCTGAACAACCACATCCATTCCTACACCACGACCACTTAAATTTGTCACAGTTTCTGCAGTTGAAAAACCTGGTTTCAAAATTAATTGATGAATCTCACTTTTTGACAAAGAGTCTTCTTCTTGAATCAAGCCATTTACAATCGCCTTTTGCCTAATCTTTTCTAAACTTAAACCTTTGCCATCATCTTCTATGGCAATTACAACGCATCCATCTTTATGTTTTGCACTTAATGTGATGGTTCCTTGAGCACTTTTACCCATTTCTTCTCGGTCAAAGGGATCTTCTATACCGTGATCACATGCATTTCTTATCATGTGCATTAAGGGATCATACAAATTGTCTACAATACTTCTATCAATCTCCGTTTGCTCACCAAGTGTCTTTAAAATGATGTCTTTGTTTAATTTATTTGCCGTATCTCTGACTACGCGATTCATCTTTTTAAAAGTGTTACCAATGGGTATCATGCGAAGTGACAAAGATACATTTTGTAAGTTATTTACAATTCGTTTGAATTGAGAAAACTCATCTCTCATACCTTTCAAAACATCTTTATGTAGGCCGATTTTATTAGCTATCGAACTGTGATTTATTACCAGTTCACCAATACTATCAATCAAAGCATCCATTTTTTTTGTACTGACTCTAAAACTGTCATCAATCTCTCGTTTGCCAGACTTAACTTGGGCAACAGGAGCGTCATTATTGATTGATCTAATCTCAACAATTGGCTCAACTTTTGTATTAACTTCTGTTTTATATGATTCAAAGTCACTAACAAACAAACTGCCTTTGCGTACAAAATCATCTACATTAACGTTATGCTTATCCTCAACACCATTTTGATAATTAAACAGGAGCTGATCATACATCACTCTCAAAAAATCTATGCCATCAAATAAAAATGCTGTTAAATAATTCGAATGAGACACTTTTCCATCTCTACAATGAGTTAGTAAGTCTTCTAAACAATGAGAGATTTGCTCCATATCATTTAAACTTAAAAAGCCTGCCATTCCTTTAATTGTATGAAATGATCGAAAAATATCATTCACATAAGTTAAATCCTCCGGGGTTTCATCCCAAAGATTTAAAATCAAGTCCAAAGCTTCTAGATTTTCAAGTGTTTCTTCAAAGAATGTACTAATTAAATCTTCATCCTCTGAAAAAACCTCACTATAGATGGTTGTATCAAAGCTCATTTCTTCAATACTTTTTGCCTTTTCATTTTCAAAAACAAAAGTGAAGTCTCTCTCTTCACACTTTTGATTTAACAAATCCATCAATTTTTCTAGGGTTTCTAAAGCCTCTGCGGTATTTACCTCTTGGACGCATTCTTGCAACGGATACAGCAACTCATCCGGGACCACATCTTGTAGTTTTGTTAGAGTCTCGCAAAAATCATCTGTCGACTTTTCTTTGGATATATTAATCATCAAAAAGTCTTGAGATAACTCTATTAATAAAGATTGTAGATGATTCATATTAAGCCCTATATTATGATTTTATAAATAAATCACTGGTATTGTACTGGAGAGTTATAAGGACTACAATAGCTAATTACATCAAGATAAAAGACTCCTAATGTTAGGTTTTCTATAAGTGGCTTATAAAGCGAAACTAAGTGTTGTTAATTTATGAAAAGTAACAAATCTACCTTGTTTTACCGTTTTTTAAAAAAAACTCTCTTTTGATTTCACCTAAAACCTTAAAAGTATGAAACCTGATTTAATATAATCATTAGTATTGCCACACCAAACAGCCCTAATAAACCTATTAAAGCACCAATTTTAGTCATTTCTTTGGCATTCACTAAACCACTAGCATGACTCATGGCATTTGGTGGAGTACTTACTGGTAAAGCCATGGCCAATGAACATGAAAAAGCTACGGCTATAATAACCATTTTTGTCCCGCCAAAAACATCTAACCCAACAATTGTTGTACTTAAGGCTGCGGCAATCGGTAAAATGAGATTTGAAGTTGCTGTATTAGACATAAATGTAGCCATCAATAAAGACAATACGCATAAGTATGCAACCAAAGCAATTGGATGATAAACACTTAAGTCGATGCTAGAGATAAACGCTGAACTCAAACCAGTTGTTTCTAGGGCAAAACCTAAGGCTATCCCACCAGAAACCAACCAAAGCACATCCCATGCCAGCTGATGCATATCTTCGATGTTTACAATGCGAGTCATAGAAAATAAGGTAACAGGTAAAAGGGCTACAATATATGAGTTTACTCCATGCCAATTTGAAGTTAACCACAATAATATGGTGACTACAAATGTAGTTGCAACAATCACTCTTTCCTTGGTCCAATTAAAGTGTTTTTCTAACCGGACATGAATTTCTTGTGATTGTGGTGGAAAGACAAACAATAATATAATCCATAAAACCGCTAAAAATACTACAACATAAGGCACAGCAAAACTCATCCATTCTACAAATGTAATATTATTTTCACCAATGAGATATTTGAGAGCAACAGCATTTGGAGGTGTCCCGATTGGGGTACCTAATCCACCAATGTTTGCCGCAAATGGTATTGCCAAAGCAAATGATTTTCTAGAAGGGTCTGTAGCTTTTAAACTACCCACTACAGGAACTAATATAGCTAACATCATAGCTGTAGTTGCAGTATTTGACATAAACATAGAAAACACAGCTGTAATCATGATCATACCTAGCAATACAATTGGTGTTTTTGTACCAAAAGGTGTTAAAAACACTTGAGCCATTTTTTTGTCTAGCCCATATTTAGTTGCTGCTAAAGCCAAAAAGAATCCTCCCAAAAATAACATTATGATCGGAGAAGAAAAACTAGATAAAATATCCTTATACTCAATCAAAGTAGATTGGTCTAGGATTTTAGACTTTAAAAAGCCTGGCCCCTTATTAGACAAAAAGACTAACTGTAAAAAAATAATCAACACAGAAGTAGCATGAATCTCAATGGGTTCAAAAATCCAAAATAAAACCGCCATAACAAAAATAGCTAGTAGTCTTTGCTGTAATATAGTTATGCCAACAATCGGAATACTAGTAGTAGGAATACTTAAAATTAATATGGGAATAATAATACAAACAAAAAGTAAGATACTTTCTACTGTCTTACGTTTCATGATGTCACCTGTCGTTTTGCAAAAAGGGTTTCTTTTTATGTCAAGTTAGTTAAGCTGTAAGCCCTTTTATCTTACAGTAATAACATACTGCAAGTTTCGAACCAAATTAAAATCAATTAATTCAATAAAATTATTGACAATATGTCCAATACCCATTAATATGCATCTCGTGAGGGCCGCTAGCTCAGTTGGTAGAGCACTTGACTTTTAATCAAGTTGTCATAGGTTCGATCCCTATGCGGCTCACTCTTTAAAACTCGCTCCAGTAGCGAGTTTTTTTGCGTCTTGGGGGATATTCCAAATTGTACTTTTATTAATACGTAGTCTTAAGATTGAAGTCTTGATACTTCAAATGTATAATGTTAACAGTATTATGAGTAGAGTCTATTTGTAGGAGTATCCATGAGTTTAGATATACAAAACAATATCGAAGAGGATGTGTTAACCCAATGGCAATCTATTGCCAACCTTCTTGCTGAGATAGTAGGTATTCCAGCTGCCTTAATCATGAGATTAAATGGCCCAAACATTGAAGTCTTGGTGTCTAGTGAGAGTGATGGTAATCCATATAAACCTGGTGATGCGGAGCATTTTGAAGACTCTGGCTTGTATTGTGAGACAGTAGTGAAGACTCAAGGTACACTTTTAGTACCAGATGCTTTGGCTGACCCTCATTGGCAAAACAACCCGGATGTTGAGTTAAACATGATCTCATATTTGGGTTATCCCATCTCTTATCCAGATAATACGCCCTTTGGTACTTTATGTATATTAGATTCTAAGTGTAATCCTTACTCTGATACAATCAAAAAATTAATGATTAAATTTCAAGAAGCTTTACAAAATCACCTACAATTAGTCTATATGAACCAATGCCTTGGTGATGAAAATAAAAAGCTAAATGATTATGTCAAAGAAATTCAGGCACTGAGACAACTAGTACCTATTTGTAGTTATTGTAAAAATATCCAAGATGAAAACAAAGGCTGGCATTCTGTAGATCACTATCTCCAAGATAAGATTTCAGTAAGTTTCTCACAAAAAACTTGTCCTGATTGTGCTATATAATTGATTGACCTCACAAAGTTTACTTTTTACTTAGTAAAACCCGTTATTTTTAGGGCTTACCAACATACTTCGCAATAGTCAAATACATACCTTTAATATCTAAAGGTTTTGCTATGTAATCGTTCATTCCAACTGCCTTAATTTTTTCAATGTCTGACTCCATTACATTAGCAGTCATAGCGATAATCGGTAGATCTTTATACTCATCCCTTTGACGAACCAACTTAGTCGCTGTATAGCCATCCATTTCTGGCATCTGGATATCCATTAAAACGGCATCAAAATCTTCTTCGAGTATCTTGTCTACGGCGAGTTTTCCATTTTCAACTACTGTTACTAATAAATTAGCTTGTTTTAACAGGGCTACAGCTAAAAATTGATTTACTTTATTATCTTCTGCAAGAAGCACTTTTCTACCGCTCAATTGAGCCAAGGTGTGATCATCCAAATCTTTAGACTTATCCAAGGGATTGATAGTCACTTCTTGATTTGATAAACATTTTGTAATGTCTAAAAATAATGAGTTAGGAGTGATTGGAGCAGTAATGGTTGCATTGATTTCGTAGTGTAGCTTACTTGCTAATTCAAACAATTGGGACTTAGAATACACAGTAGCTATAAACATAAATTTCAAAGATGGTATCTCTATATCTGAACCTAATCCTTGGACAAATTCAATTGCACACCCATGTGAAATCTGCCAATCAATTAATAAATGTGAAAAAGACGATGATTTTGGAGTAGATTTTAGTAAGCTTTTCGCTTCATTGATTGAATCTACTGTAACAACGTTTAACCCGTGATGACACAAATTTGTGTAGAGTACTTTCGAAAGAGTTATTTTATCTGTAACTACTAACACCCTACCATCTATTAATGCTTGTGGAACAGTAATCTCTTCTATATGTACCTCTTCATCTAATTCAAAGTCTGCTGTAAAACTAAAGGTACTTCCTTGATCTTCAACACTATCTACCCATATTTCTCCATTCATTAGATTGCAAAGGCGTTTTGAAATTACTAACCCTAACCCTGTCCCCCCAAATTTACGAGTAGTTGAAGTATCCGCTTGTGTAAAAGAGCTAAACAAACGTGAAACTTGCTCTTTGCTCATACCGATACCGGTGTCTGAGATAGAAAACATCAAAGTTATCTTATCCCTCTGATGATCTTTAACAGATACCTTTAAGAGAATCTCTCCAACAGGTGTAAATTTTACGGCATTTGCGCCTAAATTAATCAATATTTGACCTAGTCTCAAGGGATCACCAATAAGATGAATCGGTACATCTTGCTCTATATCAACAACAAGATTCAAATTATTTTCTACTGATCTCAAACCAACTAAATTAATAAAATTTTGTATCACTTTCTCTAATGAAAATGATGTGCTCTCAATATCAAGTTTACCCGCCTCAATTTTAGAGAAGTCGAGAATATCGTTTATAATCTCTACTAAAGATTGTCCTGACTCATGCACTTTAGTTATATAATTTCTTTGTTTTGGACTCAGTTTAGTTTGTAAGACTAAATGTGACATTCCAATAATACCATTCATGGGGGTTCTGATTTCGTGACTCATATTTGCTAAAAAATCTGATTTAGATTGACTTGATTGTTGAGCTTCAATTATTGAAATTTCTAAGTCCCTTTGTAAAGACTCTAAACTCTGGATATCTTTATTTCTTTTTTTTGAAATCAAAGCAACAAAACAACCTAATATAAAAATACTTATTGGCAAAAACAAATTAGATGGCTCCCAAATTGGGTAATTGACAGAATCCGTAGGTGATCCACTTACTAACCACTTTGTGTCTGCAAAATCCATTTCAATAGAGCGTTTCAAACTATCGTCTACTACTACTCTAAAACCACCCCAAAGATGTGATAAACGATTAGTAGACTCATAAATAAACTGCTCATTTATAAGGGCACTAGACAAATCTATTCTTTCAAACTTTAGATTAATTCCTACGTCACTCTCAAAAGTAAATAAAATAGACTGAACAGCTTGCTCTATATCTAGCAAAGAAAACACATAGCCAGTTTGTTTAATCCGTGAATCAACTTCAGAGTTTTGATTACTGGTACTTTTATCCACTTTAAGTAGACTAAAGATGCCCTGCTTTAACTCATCACTTTTTACAAATTCAAAATTACTAGAAATGGTCAAAATTCCATTCGTACTTTTATCTTGAATCGCATCCCTAAAGAACTTATAACCTAACATTTCCAATCCCAGAAAATCTTGATTTTCTAAGTTTGGCTCCATATACAAAACTGGGTAAGCTATTTCATTTAACTTTAACTTCTTTTTGGTTTTAGAGTCTTGTCGATGAAACAAGTAAAATGGTCTGTTAATTTCTTTACTAATTGATTTTTCAAATATCTTTTGATCAAACTTTGAAAGTTTCTCTATCCATCCCAATCCAGATAAACCAGGTAAACGATCAATATTTCTTTGTGAAACTAACTGAAACTCATCCCTTTCAACTAGATTAGAAACATCAAATACATCCTTAATTGTATACAAAACATCGCTGTACTTTTGTAAACCTTCTGTCAGTCTAATAGTCTGAGACTTGAAGTCACTTTGAAATTTTTTATGTATGCCAGTACGAAAGTTACTATGTAAGAAAAAATATACACTTGTAGCCAATAACATAGATATTCCTACTATAACCACAGGTACATAGTCGTAAAATATCTTCTTTTGTAATGAGTTTTCTTGAACACTGAGACGAAAAAATACAGATAGCGAGACCGTTGCTACAAAACCAAAAAAGACGATTAATAGATCACTTCGGTAAGTTTGAGCTATTTCTAGGTTACTCAATTGTATAAGATCATGACTACGTATAGCTTGGCACGTATATAGAGTTAAAAATACCCCCAAAATACCCATAGCCCAATGAACCCAAATCGACCTAAGTTCAGCCCCTTGAACTAGAGCATCCAAAATGAGAGTGACTCCTATTCCAAAGAAAAAAATTGCCATAGAAAGCTGTACTCGATTCACCTCAATCAAACTATACACAGTTTCAACTTCAAAGATTGTATCGATTAAAGAAACAAAGCCGATGGACGCGATGAGCGAGCCAAAAACCCCAAACCAAAAAAACTTTTGATTACTATACCTACCAAAAAATACAGCCAAACTGTAGGCAATCATTACAATACTAAATGATGGAGTTAGTGATCCTGCACCAAAAATAATACTAGAATCTAAGCTTATTTTGGTTTTATCTGAGAAATATGCTGCCTGCCAAAGATAAAAAGAATACAATCCCACAAAAGCTACTAAACTAGCGAGCAAATTGGAGCCGTACTTATTATCCCTTAAATGTAATAAGCCGCAAGCTCCTGTTAAGATAAACCCAATATCATCAAAATTAGACATTTCATTTGTTAAGTTTAATCCTAACAAATCGGACAATCCAATAAAAATAACTATAGCAAAGAATACAGGAGAAAATATATGTAACTGCTTTAACAAAACTTTTTACTCCTATTACAATAATTTTACTCTAATATCATACGAGATATCCTTATGATTTTCAATTATTATACTAATAAAATGGATCAACAAAACCTAATGATTGCAAGCTATATTTCCCTAGATAAATACTAGAGTTCTAAATATAGTTATCTACTTCTCTCTTGTAATATATAAATCTCATATGATGAATAGACTCGAATTGTTAAATCGATTATCATCAATACTTTAAAATTTTAAGTGCAACAATAATAACTATTAGGAAATACATGAATAAATATGAAGACTATATTGGACTAGGAGTAGCCGGTAATTTTGCGGGTCATTTAGAGCAAGCTGGTGAAGCTAGTGATTTTACAAAAATTAGTGTCAAAGATCAAAAGGCTCCTAAAGGGCTTTTTCCTTTTTATGTGCCTTCAGGCAAAAATCGTTTTATAGAAAACTACCCTATTTCATCAACTACTATAGCTATACCAACTAACCATAGTGAGTTCCTACAAGTTGAGCCAGAAGTAGCATTAATCTGTGAGATTCAATACAATTTTGAGCATAAGGTCTGTGCCATTATCCCAACACACTTTAGCTCATATAATGATTGCAGTATTAGAAAACCAGGCATTCGAAAAATTAGTCAAAAGAAAAACTGGGGACCAAACTCTAAAGGTTTATCCAAGCAATGGATCCCTATAGACCAATTTTGCTTAGGTGGAGTAATGGACTCATATCGCTTAGCTAGTTTTATTGTAAGAGATAATCAAATTATAGAGTATGGAGTAGATAGCCCCCTTTTAGCATACTCTTATTTTTACCAAACACTTTTAGATTGGACCGTAGAAACAATCAACAACCAAACTGATGATGGCCCTCTAGAAAATATCTCACAACTCCTTGAAGATGCCAACTTCCCTAGCAAACTTATATTGTCCATCGGTGCTACAAAATACACTTCTTTTGGTGAAAGTAACTTCCTCCAAGACAAAGATAAAGTCTATATCATTACCTATGACTCAAAGATCTTAGATGATCCTAAAAAACTTATAGATAGTCATGAGGTACAAAACGATCACTCCGTACTAAAACAAATTGTTAAATAGCTATGAATCTAGGTCAACCCTACCTTTTAATAATCCAAAATCATTTAAAATCATGTAAACGGATGGGATCACAAACAAGATTAATAAGGTTGCACTGAGCATACCAAAGATGAGTGAGATCACTAATGGTATCAAAATTTGTACCTGTAAACTTGTTTCAAACAACAAAGGAGCAGTACCTACAATTGTAGTTAAACTTGTTAGAAAAATTGGTCTAAATCGATCCATAACAGCATCTATGATGGAGACTTCTAAGCTTTGCCCTTTGGTCCAATGCATTCGTATAAATTCAACTAAGAGTATGGAGTCATTCACAACGATTCCAGCTAAAGAGATAAAACCCATGGTGGATGGCATAGTAAAGTCGTACCCTAATGCAAAGTGTCCAAACAATACACCAATCAAAGCTAACGGGATAGCACTGATGATAATTAATGGCTCTAACAATGTGCCAAACTGAAAAATCAATAGTAGGATAACTCCAAGTATTCCTGATAAAAAAGCGATCCGCATAGATCCACCTGTTTCTATTGATGACTTAGCCTCGCCTTCTAGCTTAATCTTAATGTTTGGATACTTTGTTGCAAAGTCTTTAAAGATACTGTGTGTAGCAAGTTTGGTTAACTCATCTGCATTTACAACTCTGCTATTTATATTAGCCGTAATATTCACAACTCGTTGACCATCCACTCGAGTAATTTTAGAAAAACTTCGTCCCATTGAAAAGCTTACCAACTCCGAGAGTGGAATTTTTTTACCTTCTTGGGTGATAATTAAATGATTTTTTAACTGAGATAGATTTGTTTTGTCATTTTTATTGAGTCGTACTGATATTTCATAATTTTTGTTTAAGTAATACACTTCATCTGCCACAGCTCCTTGAAACGCTGCTCGTAATTGTGACGAAACTGCTTTTGCTGTAACTCCAAGCGATAAAGCACCGGGACGCAATCTTAATGACATCTCCCTCTTTGAATATCGTAAGTCATCCATAATATTTTGAACACCAACATACTTAGACAACCACATCTTGTATTCATCCGATGCTTTTTCTAAAGAGTTCAAATCATTTGAAAATAACCTCACATGAATTGGCGATCCTGATGGACCAAAGGAAGGCTCTTTAAAATTAACTTCACTCAAGTCATATATGATACCTGTATGGTCTTTCCAGCTTTGGATAATATCCAATAATCGCATCTTACGTTGTGATGACTCCAGTAAATCAACACTAACTGTAGCTACATGAGATCCTTTTTCATCCACGTCCGTATTTTTAGCATAATCTACTCGAATATTTTCTACCAATGGAGCTACTGAATTATACTCTTTCATATATTTATCATTGGTGGTTTTTAAACCTTTTATAATTTGCTCTACCCTAGTTTTTGTTACTTCAAATGGGGTCCCCTGATTTAACATCAACCGTGCTACCATTATATCCCCTTCTAAGGCTGGTAATACTTGAAACTTTATGGACCCATTGATCAATAGCGATACGGCTAATACAAAAGTAATCGTTGTTATTGAAATACAAAGATATCTATAATGAACAACTCTTCTAACAAAAGGTTTGAGTATATTTAACTTAAAGCTCTCAAAAGCATCAATAAATAGCTTTCGTAAAAAAACTATTTGCTCTTCTTTTTCTAAAGCATGGATCAGATGGTTTGGTAAAATTAAAAAACCTTCAACCAAGCTAACAGATAAGATCAAAATCAATACCATTGGCATGACTTTTAAAATTCGTCCAATATCTCCATCTAAAAAACACATACCTCCAAACATTACAACAGTTGTTAAAAAGGATGATATGACTCCAGTTAAAACCTGCTTTGCTCCTCCAATAGCTGCATCTTTTGGTGTCAGTCCCTTCTGCCTTTGAGCCGCAATATTTTCAGACAACACAATAGCATCATCCATCAATAAACCGATTCCTAATAATAAACCGACCAAGCTAATCATATTGATACTGATATCTAGATGACTCATAAAGTAGAGACCACCTAAAAATGATACGGGTAAACCCATCGAAACCCAAAAGGCAAAATTCCATCCAAAGAAAAAGTACAATACAATACATACTAAAATCAGACCTTGCAGCCCATTCAAAGTGATTAACTCCAGTCGCTCTTGCACAATAGAGGTCTTGTCATCGGTTACATATAATTTTGTACCTAAAGGAAAGGTTTTGTTTTTTTGCTCCACATAGTTTTGAATTTTCTTCAAGATCAAAATAGAGTCCTCAGATTTCTCTTTTTCTATTTTTAAAATTGCTGCAGGTACTCCATTAAAATTAGATTGTTCTTCGGGGTCTTCAAAGTCACTAATTATGGTAGCTACTTCTGACAATAGTATCTCTTTACCATTAGCAGCCTTTTTAATGATAATCTTACCTAGGTCTTTGAGATTTTTTATCTGATTATTCATTCGAATACTTATAATCGACGTAGAACTCTGTAACTCACCAGCAGGCATATTTATATTTTGTTTGGAAATAATATCAGTCACATCTTGAATCGAAAGAGATAATGATCTTAAAACACCTTCATCAAAAGTAATCTGAAACTGAGATTGAGAGAAACCTTCAATCTTAATCAGTTTAACTTGTAGGTCCTCTTTAAGTTCATCTCTAATTTGTTCAGCAAAGTGCCGTAACTCATGGGAGTTTAAATTTGAGGTAAGGGCTAAGGACACAACGGGGTCATTAGCTTGTCTTTCTTCAACAATAGGCTTTTCTACAGCATCCGGAAAGTTTTTTATAGAATCAAGCTTAGTTTTCACATCCACGATTAATCTAGAGAAATCTGCATTTTCAAGCTTTTCTACAATAACAGAGGCTCTATTTTCATACGCCTTACATTGAATCTCATCAATTCCACTAATTCCGTCAATGGCATTTTCAACAGCCAAACACACATCGGACTCTACCTCAAGTGCAGACGCACCGGGATACACTATCGATACCTGAATTGACTCTAATTTATTTCTAGGAAAAGTCTCTCTTAACAAGTTTGGGGCTGTTTTTATTCCTAAAAAACAAATAATAACCATTAATATATTGGCCGCTGTTCTGTGGGTTGCAAAATATTGAATCATCTTAGTTCTCCATAGCTCTAAGTTGAATCATATTTTGGACTTCTTGATCAATCTTGTAGTTGACTTTGACTCCATCTAATCCTAATTTTACATCGCTGATAATAACCAACTGTCCTTCTTTGAAATCTTTAAGTAAGATCCAATCTCTTTGGGGTAAAAAGTCAGCCACTTTTTGTCTTCTTAGTTTACTATCTTGATCTACGATTAAAATTTCATTGTTGTGTAAGGCAATTGTCGGCACCAAACACCCACTGACTCTATTTTCTGTACTTAAACGAACTTGAACATACATTCCATGCAGTAAGGGAGGTTGACTAGCTATCATTTTAGGATTGTAAGGCTGCTCAACTTCAATCACTACTCCAACTGTGCGAGAAGCAGCATCTAAAGACTCTTTTATCCTTGACACATTACCTTGCCATTTAAAGTTATGGTTAGAAGCTGATCTAACAATCGCTTTTACTTTCAATGACTCAAAAAACTTTCTAGACCCTGGCTTAAGTGCTAACTGTGACTCATTAAAATTTAGAATGGTTTTTAACTCAGCAACGGACATTTGTACATGTACTTCTGACTTAGATACATCATGGGCTTCAAATAATATCTGGTAAGCATTTACATAGGAGTTTTCATATAGTGCGACCTTTCCTAGCCTTGCTTTAAATGGGAGCTTTACTACTCCTTTTTTTATGTCTTCTAAAACTTGGGAGTGTCTATGATTTTGCACCTTTAATTGAGCTAAAAGACTCTCTCTTTGACTAGGATATAAATTTATTTTATTTTCTATGGATTGAATTTTTTGCATTCTAGTTAGATACACCCTTGTTTGTGCATCTAATAAAGACTCTGTACTAGTTTTTTGTTCTACCAACTTTTGAACTCTCTGAAGCTCTCTTTCATCAATTTTAAGTTGTTTCTTTTCTAAAAGTAGGTCTTTTTTTAGATTAGTCTGTTCTATGTTTTGCTGGTCTAATTGTGACTCTATGACTTTAATCTGCGCGCTAAACTCTTCTTTCTTGAAGTTTAGTGCACTCGTATCTATTTTGAATAAAATCTCTCCCTCATCTAATATATATCCAGACTTTAAATCTGGATGAACATAGGAGATTTTTCCGGATAACTCCGATAATACTTGCCAAATTTTTGCTGATTTTACTTCACCATAACTTTCAACAATTGGTGTTATGGATGAAAGTTTAGATTGAATTACTCGTGCTGATATCTCTAATTTATTTACTGGTTTTTCTGTAGCCTTTTGTCTATTATCAATAGCATTTTTTAAGACGAAAGCACCTACAATAACTCCTATCAATACTATCCATTTTGATTTTAATATATTTTTCATTTGCTCTCCTGAACTCTGCATCCACTTATAAATATTGAATAACTATGTGATAGTACTTTTTTGTTAAACACCGACCGGTCTTCCGTACCAAAAATATCTCCTGCCCAGTCATACATCATGTGTGGGTGTAGCATTAGCGAAATCATTGACTGAAAGACATATCTTGGCTCCAAATCTTCTCTAAACTCTCCTGTCTCAATCTTTTTTAAAATTATAGGAAAAAAGATATCTCGAATACGAACGATAAAGTTTTCAGTTAAAAATTGATGAAAAGGAGAACCCGTATTGGCTAAGCCAAATATCATGATTTTAATAAATTTAGGATCATTTGAAATGATTTTTGAGACAGTCTCTAGATGTAACTTAAAAGGATCATCGTCGTCTGTTATTGATTTTAATATCTCTAACTCTTCGTACATTGGAGCCATGATTTTGCGCAACATCTCTTGATAGAGCCCTAATTTACTCTCAAAATAGTAATTAATCATTGCAGAATTAACCTTAGCTTTTTTAGAAAGCTCTCGTATAGATACCGTTTCAAAACTTTTTTCAGAAAAGCAATCTAATGCTGCACTTATCAATTTATCCTTAACATTAGAGTTTTTAGAATCTAATGGTCGCCCCTGTTTTTTCATATCTATCCTCAATTAATTAATCGCTTGATTAAATATAAATTAATCAATTGATTAATTCAAGGGCGTTTTTAAAAAAGATCATCTTACAAAAATTAATATGACGATATTATGACATTGAGATTTTAAGGATAAATTAAATTTTCTTTGGATCATTGCTTTAAACTGATATATACCCATCTTATATTGGCTTTTCCGTTATACGAAAAACCACAAAGCTTGAAAGCCTTTATCAAAACTACCCTTTGAACTAGATAATTATAATGAAAAATATAAAGCCCATTAACATATGATTTTCAACAGTAAAAACTGGAAAACTTATTTCATTTGGGTATAATAAATTTTCAATATGTTAACAAAGAACTATATAATTAACTCACCCGATGGTGAAATATTCGCCAAGCAATGGACTCCTGATAAATTAAACTCTGATAATCCAATTGTCTTATTGCATGACTCTTTAGGCAGTACAGAGCAGTGGAGAGATTTTCCTGAAAAGTTGGCGCAACATATTGGTAGACATGTTATCGCTTATGATAGATTAGGTTTTGGTAAATCCACTCCTAGATTAGACACCCTCTCTAAAGATTTCATCAAACAAGAAGCACAGCAATACTTCCCCATAGTAAAACATTTTTTTAAGCTCTCTAATTATATTTTGTTAGGTCATAGTGTTGGTGGAGGTATGGCTTTAACCATCGCATCGTTAGATAAACAATGTCTTGGTGTCATATCTATGTCAGCACAAGCATTTATTGAAAAAAAGACTCTCCAAGGTATCCAAACAGCCCAGCGCTTTTTTCAAGACAGTAAGCAAATGAAACGTCTAGAAAAATGGCATGATACAAAGGCTAAATGGGTTTTAGATGCTTGGGTGAATACTTGGCTGTCTGAAGACTTTCTGCATTGGAGTCTTAGTGATTGTATCGATAAAGTGTCCTGTCCAACATTGGTGATCCATGGTGAAAATGATGAATATGGTTCTATAGCCTTTGCCGAATTTATATCTAGCAAATCTACTGGCTCATCCACACAAATTATTATCCAAAACTGTGGACATGTACCTCACAAAGAGTATCCTCAAAAGGTTCTAGATGAGTCTTTTAGCTTTTGTAGTGATCTAGATTAAATTATCAATATTTTATTATTTACTCCATTGAAGTGATTTCAAAAATTTTGATATACTCAGTCAAACACTTGTTACTAAACTACTAAAGGGAAAAAATGCACAAACGTTTACTTAAACTTTCAGCCGGTCTTCTATTAATTTCAAATTTTTCTTTCTCCGACTCTACTCCTAATCTTGTATTGAGCTCTGAAGTTAAATGGACTCATTTAAATCCGAAACGTGGAGATCTAGCTCCCAAGGCAGGAACTCTTTGGGGAGATCGTAACGGACCTGGTCCTACAGGTTATCTACTCAAACCCAATGATGGCTTTCAATCTCCACCTCATATACACAATGTATCGTATAGAGCCATAGTAATAAACGGAGAAATCCATAATGATGACCCTAACGCCAAACATATGTGGATGACTCCTGGTGCATTTTGGACACAACCAAAGGGTGAAGTACACATTACAGCATCAAGAGGAAAAAACGCTCTAGCTTACATAGAAATAGAAAACGGACCTTACTTAGTTTTTCCTGCTAAGACAGCTTTTGATAGTGGCGAAAGACCTGTAAATGTTACCAAAGAAAACATAGTTTGGTTAGACGCTGATACCTCTAACTGGATTGACCATAAAGCTAAAGGTGTACAAATATCTTACTTATGGGGAGTAACTTCTGATAATAACTTAAACGGATCATTTATCAAGTTGCCTTCTTCTTTCAAAGGTAAAATTGTCTCTAACAGTGATACTTTTAAAGCCATAGTTATAAAAGGACCGCCAAATTACCAAAATAATCAATCAAAAAGAGTCATACTAGAGACAGGCAGTTATTTTGGTTCTAATAAAAATAAAACTACCCATAAAATTGATTCTAGAGATGGTCACGAAACATTACTATATATCAGAACAAAAGGTTCATATACAGTTACATCCAATTAACCTGCTGAAATAGACTATTTCTAACTATCACCTCAGAAGTTTACTCTATCTTTCTCAATTCAACAGAAACATATACCAACATTATTCGTAACATATTAAAGAAATTAATTAACTTTTTATAAAGGACCCACAATGAACAAACTTATTTTAGGCTTGGGGGCAAGTCTGTTATTGGCTGCTACTAGTTTTGCTGATATTTTAATAACTGAAGCAGAAGTAACTAACATGAACTTTGTTAAACGTAAAGGTAGCTTTGTAGCTCCTGGCTCTACCAACTTAGAGTCAGTCGTTTTAAAAGTCACTGACTGGAAACAAGGTGAAAAGTCAGAAGGTGATGATAAAGTTATTGAAATGATTGAATCAGGAAATATTCAAGTAGAGCATGAATGGGGTAAAAACATGATTAGTAGTGGTTTTATGCCAAACCACAACTACAAGTTTTTAAGAAGTCACCGACTTTGGTTTACAAATAAAACTCGAGTTAAACTCAAAGTAACTGGCTCACTAAATTATGACAAAGGCCATGATCCTCACGGACATTATAAAGGTATGATTGTTATCCTTAAAGACATGACATACACCAGTAGAAAAGGCACAATGACCTGCGATGAACGCTGTGTAACAGAAAAAGCAAATGCCAAAAGAAATTTTGATGCACTGTATGATGGTGAGTAACTAACAGTTTTGCAATTGTTCAGGTGCCTTCTTCGATAACTATCGAGGACCACACAATTTTTGAAAAAGACCAACTCAATTTATTGAGCTGGTCTTTTTTTATACGTAAAGACAAAATCTCAATAAACGCAAAAAAACTCGCTTAAAAAGCGAGTTTTTTTTAAGAGTGAGCCGCATAGGGATCGAACCTATGACAACTTGATTAAAAGTCAAGTGCTCTACCAACTGAGCTAGCGGCCCTCTTGAATGGAATGTATATTAAAGTAAAAGTATGACGATTGCAAGAACTATTTTATTTATTTTTTGTTTACTTGTTTTATTCCAAGTTCATTCTTATTAAATTGCTTCATTAATTATGATTAAAAATGCTAGTTTTACTAGAAATACAATCTAAACTTAAAGTACGTCTAAAAGGATTAGACAAACTTTTTACCATATCATTATTACTCAATCCTCAAAAATAAAAAAAAGATGAGTGCTAACATTGAATTTTACCTAAAATAGGATAAAATTGCATGAGTATATTTAAAATCAATTTAATAAGTGGGTGAACTATCTCCATTAACATATATTTTTCTAACCAACTCGAAGTTTTGTCTTCAAAACTATCTGAAAATATAAGTACCATGAGTCAAGATCCTTTTCTGGCTCCTAAAGTGATTATTCCTAATAAAAACCTTAGTAAGTGGCTTAATTTACAACTCGCCACACAAGATGGCATCGCCATGAACCTTAATTTTGTTTTTTTAGAAATGGCATTATGGAATCAAGTGAGTTCAGTATTAAATCTAAAAGAAAAATATGAGCTCTTAGGAGCAGATACCATACAATTGATTGTTCAACAGGAGCTTCAACAAAATAACCCTGATTACCAAGTTTTTTCAGATTATATTCAAGAAAACTCTCTAGGATCCAGTAAACGATTCTCCCAGATCTGTGATCGACTAGCCTTTTTTCTACTTGAATATGAATACCACAGAATGGAAATGGTATATGAGTGGCTAGACGAAAAGTTTAGCGATGATCCTTTACATAAAGGGATAGCAAAACTTTATGTCAATATTCGAAATCGACTCAAAAACACCAAACACCGCAGTTTGTTTCAACTTTCAGAAGATATTTTGAACGGTTCAGTCAACTCTACAATAGATAACAAAGAAACAATCCATGTTTTTGCCCTCTCTCAAATCTCTAAATTTCATATTGAACTGATTAGAAAACTGCAAAATTTTTGTAACTTTTGTATTTACACTATTAATCCATGTGCTGAATACTGGGAAGATGTGGAGTCTCCTAGTGAAAAGTCCTGGAAGAAACGTCTACAAAAAGACATGGCTCTTACTAATCAAGAGATCGAAGATGGTGAACTTGAAAACAATTTTGAAAATGAACTGGTGGCCTCTCTTGGTAAACCCGGTAGAGAAAATATAAAATTATTATGCGACCTTACAGGATATGACTTTGAAGATTTGTATGTTTTTAACTACGAAATAGATAAATTTGATTTATTACATCAATTACAAGACGGTTTGTTAACTTTAAGTCAAGGAGATCATAGCTCCATCCAAGATCATAGTATTCAGATTTTTGAAGCCCAAAGCAAGATGCGTGAGTTTGAAATAATCTACGCTAGCATTGTCAAAAACTTACAAGACAATAAAGACCTATCCTTGCATGATATAGCTGTATTAGTGCCAAACGTGTCTGACTATCAAAGTATTATTATCAATACCTTTGAAAGACAAGATAATATATTATCCTATAATCTAGCAGATACATCCGCAGATCAAGAGAGTTTGCTAGCCAAAGGATTATCTAACTTTTTTCAAGTCATCAAAGAAGGACTCAATCGAGAGCGCTTAATTAAACTACTCGAAAACTCATCCATCCGAGATCACTTTGATATAAATCAACAAAATTTAAAAGAGATCTTTAAATATATATTAGACCTTGGGATTTTCGAAAACGATATCCATAACATCACCCAAGGCTCATTACACCAAAGATTAAAACAACTGCGCCTATCTAAAATTATGAAAGCATCCAATGGTTATGATGAAATTCAAAATAACTATGCAGGTACCATTCCAATCAATCAAAAGTCTTTTACCCAAGATGATACTGTATCCAAATTTTCATTTTTTGTTGACCATTTGTTTCAATACATAGAAATTTTTCAATTTGATACCATTACCATTGAGTCTCTTCTTGAAAAACTACAAGACTTTGTAAGAAACTTTTTTGACTTTTCAAATCATCAAGCAGAAGAAACTGTTTATAAAGAGGTCCATAAGCATCTATACCGAGCAAAACAACTTGAAATCGATTTAAAAGATCATTTAATCTTAAATCAAGAAACTTCTTTTGATTATATAGAGTCTTTTTTGAAAGGAATCGCTAGTGGACGTGGTAACTATTTACTTGGTGGAATCACCATTGCATCATTACAACCGATGCGACCAATGCCGTATAAAATTGTATATGTAGCTGGACTAGAAGAAGGTAGTTTCCCTGGGGTTGAAATCAAATCGAGTTTGGATCTTAGATTAATCAAAAGAAGAATCGGAGACGTAAGTTTACCAGAACGAAACCGTTATCTGTTTTTAGAGCTTTTACATTGTGTTCGCGAAAAGCTCTATCTAAGCTATGTAGGCAAAAACCTTAAAAAAGACCAAGACTTAGAGCCAAGCTCTGTCATACAAGAGGTTATCTCCTGTCTTCAATCCTATATACAAGATGACTTTCAAGTAGTAAAAACAAAATTATCACCTTATTTGCCTGTCAGTAATCACCAGTTTAGTGACTTGTCCGATTCATTTTTTACAAGTGACCAGGCTATATCAGCCTTTCAAAACCAACAAGAAGCAATTACAAAAAATCTATTCGTAAAAGACTTTTCATCTCAAAATATTGCAAGCGTAGAGGACAATAGGGAGGAGCTGACCTCTTACTCATTGCGTCATTTGGCTAAGTTCATTAAAAACCCCATAGAAACCCTAGCTGATTTAAAATATGGAATCTCAAAATACCAAGACTCCTATCTAGAGCTTCACTCCAATTTGTACCCAGATTACAGCTTTGATTTTTTTGAAAGTTTTGAAGTTAAAAACTCTTTTATTACAGATACTGTCACTTCAAACCAAGACCTCTCTCATCAGGCCAATTATCATCAGTATTTGAGTCAAACAGGTAAAGGTCCAAGCTCATTTATTTTTCAATTTTTGAATCAGTTTAGTCTAAACCAATTAAAAGGTTTATCTGCTGAACTACAAAAATTAAGCAGTCATGACTTTTTTCATGTTTCTATTGGAGAAGACAGTATTGTAAACTCTAAAGTGAAAAGTCACTATTTTGACTCCCTAGAGTTTACTCAATTTCAAACTAAACTAACCGGTAGTTTACCCCTTTTTACTTATGATGACCACAGCGTTCATATAATTTGTCCACTATATGGCTCTGTAGGTGAAAACTCTAAGATTTATCCTTTGCTGTTTGTCTATGCCTTGTTATTGCATACCGATTGTACATTTATAAAAGATCAAACAATTTGTAATATCCACTTTGTTACTTCAACAGAAGTTACCCACCAAATTTTTGCTATCGACAAATTCAAACCACAGCAGATATTTAATAATTTATTGTTAGAATTTTTCGATCCAGAGTCTGTCCATTTAGATCTAAACCTAAACAGGGCTGTCTATGGCTTTTTATCTAGTATTAAAGCCAATCATATATGCAACAATGAAGACTGCTGCCCAATAGAATTTACCAAAAATTATCAAAAATACGTTAATGATTTAGACAAGTCCAACTATAATGGACTCTTTGTTAAAGATAAGGGAGATCAATTGTTGCAACGTGCCTTTAAAAGGTTCAAACCTTTTTATACAGAAGTAAAGAAGGGGAAATAAATGTTAATATTAAACTCTCCTGATGATATCTCCTTAAGCCATCATGGACTCATTGAAGCATCTGCCGGAACAGGTAAAACCTACACCATCGAAAACTTAGTTTTAAGAATCCTAAAAACAACTAATTTTGATCTATCCCAAATTCTTCTAGTTACTTTTACAGAAAAAGCAACAGGAGAATTAAAGTCAAGACTCCGAGCATGTATTCAAGATGCTATAAAAGAAAAAGGGATCGAAGCGCAGCTAAAAAATAAACTCATTCAAAATATTAGAGTCTTTGATCAAGCACCTATTTTTACAATCCATGGCTTTTGCCAACAAGTGTCCTCTGAATACTCTTTTGAAAACAGAACTCCCCTTTTAAATAACATAGTTTCTTCTCAAACTTTGTTTGAAGAAGCCTTTCACCATCTCATACAAACTAAGTTCGAAGACTCTTTTAAGCCAGTTGAGCAAATAGTTTTAGAGTTGTTGAACTTTGAAAAATGGAAAATAGAAAGTGACTTTATTAGTACTGGTTTATACTTTGATCTTAAGTCTATTTTCACTACTATAGAAAACTGTGACACGATGCAAATCGGTGATCAGAAACCCTTGAAAAAAATAGATATAATCAACCAGCTACAATCCATCCAAATCAACATTGATAGCCAAAAGTCATATTTTAAACGTCTCATAAGCGGTCCAGATCTAGATGGACTAAAAGAAAAGGAGCAACTAAAACTAACTAACTTTTGCAATAATTTCATTGAAGAAAAATACTCCTTTTCTTATATAAACTCAGTAAAGGTACCAGGTCATAAAACAGCTACAAAATATATGACTAACTTAAATTTAGAGTGCCCTTATCAAAATATAGAAGACCTAAAAGCAGAGGTCAGCTCTCTAAAAACCAGTATCCATATTGTGATGGTTGAAATGTTAAAAACATACATTGATACCATCAAAATGGAAAGATCTCAAATTGTCTTTCAAGACATGTTAGTGAGATTAGAGAAGGCCTTAGAAGACCCTATTTTTGGTAAAGATTTAAAGATAAAATTACAAAAAAAGTACCAGCTTGCTCTAGTGGATGAGTTTCAAGATACAGATCCAATTCAATGGAACATTTTTAAAACAATATTCATAGATACCAAGCTTAACAACAAACTTTTGTTAGTTGGTGACCCTAAACAAGCCATTTATAAGTTTCGTGGGGGGGATATCAATACTTATCTTGAAGCTAAAAATATAATTAAAGACCTATCTACTAAAGATCAAGCAAAGATCTACTCTTTAGGAACCAATTATAGATCATCTTCTAAGCTGATTGAAATATTTAATCAATGCTTTTCTCCTGACTATGGAGATGAAAATTCGTTGTGGTTTGCACCAGATACTCAAGATAGTAAAAACATTAGTTACGACCATGTCAAAAGCCCACAAAATGACAATTTAGAAACTCTTGTATCAGATGATCGATCTGCTTTAAATCTCATCGAGTTTGAAGACTCGGACTCTAATTTGGGATCCGATGACTATCTGTTTCGTTGGTGTCAATTTATTAAAAATGAAATCAACTACCTATATAAAAACAGCCCTTTGGTTTATCAAAAAAATGGTAAAGATTCACAAAATGTATCTTTAAATGATATTTGTATTTTAACAAGAAGCTCAAAAATTGGTGAAACAATGGAGAAAATTCTGTTAGATGCTAATATTCCTGTTGCGTATTATAAGAGACAAAATCTCTACTCAAGTGAAATAGCCTTTCATTTGGAGTTATTGTTTTCATGTATTTTAGACCCGAGTTTTGGCAACAAAAATGCACTCAAATTGACACCATTTTTTGACTTACAAGTATATAACAAGAGCGAAAGTCTATTTGAGAGTCCATCTTTCAATGACTTTTTACACGAAAGTTTGGAGCTTTTAAATAATCACAAATGGGGTAAATTCAAAGAAAAACTACTCATTGAAACTAAATATATCCAACGTTATTGTCAAAAGATTGACTTTGATTTTAGTTTTAGTATTTTATCTCAAATTTTAGAGGAGTTAGAAGAGCTTGCCTATAGTGAAAACCTTGAGTTTTCTATGGTGCTATCTAGACTTAAAAAGTTTAGAGTTGATGGATCTGGTGGAGAAGATCTACATCGTTTAGCTACCGAAAAACCCAAAGTGCAAATCATGACTATGCACGTTTCTAAAGGTTTGGAGTTTCCTATCGTTTTTGTATTAGACAAGTTTTCAAAGTCTAAGCCCAATCGCTCCATAGGTAATTTATATTACGATTATGATTTAAAACAAAGAGTTTTTAATCTTGATAAAAAACATAATCAAAAACTCTTTGATCAACAAGAACAAGATGAAACCAAGCGATTATACTATGTAGCTTTAACAAGAGCCTCCCTTAGACTCTACCTACCATTAGCTCAACTTGCTCCAAAAGACTTACCTACACCTCTTAGAGGATGGCTTAGTAAACGTCTTCACAGTGTTTTTTCACAGGAGTCAAATCACGTTAGCTACCTCAATTATAATATGAGTCATCCACAAACGGATAGTAACGTTAATGAAAAGCTTATTCCAAGTAACTTTGATTATCAAGTAGCCCAAGATCATCGAAACAAATCAATTGTAGCTACTTCATTTTCATCTCTATCTAGACGTATTAAAGGATTGCAAGAAGCAAAACAAGACAGTTTTTCATTGATAGAAACACAAGAGCACAAGGCAGATGAAGCCCATGAGACTTTAGATATTTTAAATTCTGAAGCACAAGAAACCACTCTCCCTAAAGGTGCACAAACCGGTACCATGTTACATGAGATTTTTGAAGAAACTGATTTTACATCAATTTTTTTAGATCAAGATATCCCGCAAAATACGAAGTTATTTATTAATAGTCAACTTCAATATTATGGGCTTGACATGGAGTTTTCAGACCAAATTAAAGAGATGATCAAAAACACTCTTTTTGCCTCTTTGGATTGTGTAAGTGACGGTTTTCAACTACATCATCTGCAAGAGCAAGATAAATTAGTTGAAGCAGACTTTTGGGTTCCTAGTGACTTTGCTAAAGCTTTAGGCCGTAGTTCAAGAGCCGAGTACACACGAGGTGCAATCGATTTAATCTTTCGTGAAAATGACACATACTATATTTTAGATTGGAAATCAAACTTCTTAGAACAATATGATTCTGACTATTTGCAAGATAAAATGGTAGATGCTGGATATGATCTTCAATATTTAATCTACTCTTGGTGTTTTTTGAAATGGGCACATCTTCGGATCCCTAACTTTTCAAATGATCAATTTGGTGGAGTCATCTACTGTTTTTTAAGAGGAATGAAAGCCAATCAAAGTGATGGAGTGTTTTTTGAGTCTGGCTCTAGTCTTGGAGCACCAGAAGACCTATATCAAAAAATACAAAACAAATTAAACAAAGAAGTTAGTCAATGATTTCAAAGTCCTTTATACAACAACAATTAGCCACAAACGAAATTGAGCTAAACTTTGAGGCTATACAGTTAATCTGTGATCTTAGCAGCGATTTTGATGAAAGTGTTGAACTCAGTAATTTTTTGATTTTTATGTTTCAATCATTAAACAATGGATCCGTTTGTTTAACTCTTTCCAAAAATCACCAGTTTGAAAGTGATGTAGATTGGGTCACATCCTTTTTACAAAAACTAAATGATTTTGAGTCCTTAATCCATGAGGGTTACTCCCAACATCACCCTATTTTGTTTGAAGTCCTTGAAAACGGGTCCCATCGCTTTTTCTTTCATAAATATTTTATGGATCGTAACGAAACTAGAGACTTACTAGTTAACCTTGCTAATAAAAATCTAAGTTCAACTTGCAATACGCAAGAAATAATCGATCAATTGTATCAAGAAGATTATGCCCTGCGTATCTCAAAAAATGGTTTACTCCTTGCCAGAGATCCATGGCAACTACAAGCTATAGAAAAATCTCTAACAAACGATTTTTTAATCATTTCTGGAGGCCCTGGTACGGGTAAAACCTCTTTAATGGTAAATATTTTAAGAGGCTTAACTCAACTAGGTCTTAAAGACATACATCTGATTGCACCTACAGGGCGAGCATCTCAAAGGATGACAGAAGCTCTTCGAGTCAACCTATCTACTATCTCAAATCCCTCTGCGGATGATCTATATCTTTTCAACGAAATAGAAGGAAAGACAATTCATAGATTGTTAAAAATGCGGGGTGATGGAGATTTTTTTTACAATGCAAAGCGACGCTTAAAGTCCCAAGTTATCGTTGTTGATGAAGTATCGATGATCGACGCTGATTTAATGTCTGCCCTATTATCTAGCCTAGATTTAAATCAAACGAAGTTAATTTTTTTAGGTGATAAAAACCAATTGCCATCAGTACAAGCCGGAGCTGTATTTTCTGATTTGCTATCTATGAAAGAGCTAAGTACATCACTAATAGAGCTTCGAACAAGTTATCGATCCAAGCAAGTCATTCAAAAATTTGCTAAAAGTATCAATTCTAAGGGTTATACTTGTGAAGATAGCTTTTTAAATGAGATTCCTGCACTTGGTGATGATCACTACTATTTTTTAAATGATCAAAAAAATGATACCAGAGAAAGTATTTTAAAGTCGTGGCTAAAACTATCTTATCTTAGCTCTCAGTGGACTGATTTGTTGGTAAAAGATGACCATGAGTCCACCTTAATGCAAGCTTTTGATCAAGCCAAACAATTTCAGATCTTAACAGCTAGCAGACGAGGTAAGCTCGGCTGTGAAAACCTAAATCAATGGTGTATACAACAATTGCAGCCTAAATTGAGCCAAGGTCCTCTTTTTCATGGAGCAGTGATTTTAGTCAAAACTAATGACTACCAAAAAAAGCTTTTTAATGGAGATACTGGTATTGTCTGGCAATCAAAGACAGGTGCAATTAGAGTGTACTTTCAGAGGGGAGATCAAATTATTAGTTTTTCTAGATCAGAACTCCCGCTTTGGGAGTACGGTTTTTGTATGACGGTTCACAAAGCGCAAGGGTGCGAGTTTGATCATGTATTATTTGTTATCTCTAACGCACCCTCAGACAAAATTTATAATAAGCAACTAGTCTATACTGCAATTACTCGTGCTAAAAAGTCTGTTGGCGTATTAAGCAACCAAAAGCTCTTTGAAAAGGCTGTTAAGACTGCTGTGCATCGAGAGTCTTCTTTTTAGTCACTGCTTAAGCTAGACTCAATCTCAAAGAACCCTTTAGTGATAGAGATTCGATCAATAGAAGCCTTACTTCCTTCGACTAAAGAGAAATACTTAAACTTTAACGAGTAGTGATCATAAGCCAAAGCGTCGATTTGTAAATCTTCAATTTTAGTGTTCATTTGAGATACAATATTACCTGCTAGTGTGCTTAGTAATAACTCATCAAGATTGCCCTCTTGTATCTTAAAGTTAACACCCGGAAGATAATTTAACGCCTTTAAAGTACCCTCTTTAAAGTCTCCTGCAAATCGAACAGCTTTTGAGCCCAACTTAGCTAACTTAATCCAACCTTGCAATGCTCCCGGAGCATGAGGATCCATTAATGAAATCTTGTCAAATTTCATATCAAATTGATCTCCAGCCCAAGTAGACTTTGTAGATAAAGATAAAGCAAACGCTCCACTTGGTACTTTGTAATCATTTGGATCTACTTTAATATCTACAAAACCAATTGTACTTACATAAACAACATTACTCCAACCTTGAGCAAGCCCTTCTTTTAAACCCTCGTAAGGTGAAATTACACTTAAAGCTGTAGAATAAAAAGAGCTCGTTTCAGGACTTAATGTTTGTAAGTTAGCTTTAAACAAAATCTCAAGCTTGCCTTGATCTTTGAAATCTAAGTGCACCGTATTTAAACTAGAAAAAATATTTCTAAGTCTAGAGTTTACGTCTTTTTTCAGCCAAGGCCAGTTTTCTTTTCTAGCTAGCTTAGCAATACCAACTCGAAAACCTTGATAAAAGTCGTTAAGTAAGTCATCTCTAACTTTTACCTTAACTTTACCACTTATTTCTGCTGGCTTTTCTACAACTTGATCCCATTTAGCTAACTCATCCTCACTAGGAAAGCTTGCGATTGGCTCATCTTGTTGATCTGAAGTTACCGGAGTCTCACCACTAGGCTCTGATGACTCAACAGTTGCTGGAGTATTAACAAGAGATTGTGACTCTTTACCACCAATTTTCAGACCAGAACCAACTAGATCACCTAACTGCTTTCCTGAGACTCCACCGTAAACAAATACTTTTTTGCTTAAAAGCTCAATTAACCGTATATCAAAGTTGGGGAATGATTTTAAAATTGGAATCCCATTATAGACTCGTAAAGTATTTGAATTTTCAAAAAATGAAAATCTTAAGTTTTTATATGGTGTACTATTTAACACCGCTACTAAAGGGTTTAGCAAAATGGATAACTCATTTTGATACTCAATATACTCGCTACCATCTGACATAGATAGTTTAAGGATATTAAAGTCAAATGTGTTTTTCTTATTTTTAACTACTTTTGGACTTAACTCTAGAGATAGCTCATTTGATTTTTCGGTGACCTCTTTTTCTCCTGTGTCCATATTATACTTTTCTTCGGTTTCAACATAACTGATATCCATAACGATAGAGTTTTGAGTAAACTTATGAAAATTAATCTTTTTAATATAGTTATTATTTGTATTGCCCTTTTCAATAAAACCAACCAAATACTTTTGAACAAAGGCATTAGCTAAACTACCATCAAAGCTAGCTTGCATTGGAGCTGATTTTTTAATAAAGTCCTTTTGAGCACTGGTATGATAGGAGACTTTTCGGTATAACTCTAAATGTTTTCTTTTGAGTTCTTGCTCTGATTGGGAGGCTGTAGATAAGTTTGCTTTAGAAAGCTTTAAATACCTTAACAATTTTGCTTGTGAACTTTCTATTTGTGCCACATTTTTATTAATTTTATTTGCTAATTGTTGAATTTTAGAGCTCATGGCATTCAGTGAACTCAACTTAGAAAACAAGAGATTTGCTTGGCTCTCTAAATCCTCTTTAAAAATTTTGTCTTTTAACCATTGTGTGACACTTTCTACAAACTCTACTTGTGTCCATTCATTATTTGTTAAGCCTAATGTGGAGGTTAAGTCTTTTTGAACCGCCTGAAATTTTGCCTTTAACTCTTCAAACTCTGTTAAATCATCTTCAATACTTGCACTAAGCTCTACAATAGTGGCCTGCATACGTTTTGAACTTGTGATATAGCGCTGAATACTTGGAGTCTCTACATCTTCACCTATTTCTAAAAAGTCTTTCTCTAAAGCAGCTAAAGACTCCTTATACATTAACAAGTCACTTGAAACATCTTCAACTCTACTTAAATTTTGAGCTGCTTTACTCATGTTTTCTTCAAGGTTTATATTACTAGTTTTAGCATCATCACCATGAACCAATCGTAACAAGATCTCCGGTTTAATCGTTATTTTTTTGTCGTCCGTATCAAACAACTCTTTACCTGTTTCGGTATTTTCAACAAAGTCGATGGCCTTAGTATTTTTAGCTTGCTCTAATGCTTGCTGAAAGTCCTTATCTTTGCTAAGTGCATAAATAGCTGACGATATCTTTTTAGCTCGCTCACGAACCACTTCTGGTTTTTGAAAATCTCCTTGCATATCATCAGTTAACAATTGTATTAACTCTTTTTCTGATCCATTTGTAGATGCAAACTCAGCAAGAGTAAAGTCTGTTTGTTTTTGAAATTTTTGCAGAAGCTCTTCTGATAATATAACGCCTTCTACGGAGTAAATCTGTGCTAAAACCTTACTATTATTTTGGATTGTTTCATCCGAAGCTAAGTTTTTAATCTCTGCTTTAGATGTTGCCGTATTACCCGCTTGAATCTGCCCTGAAATATCTTGTTGCATTATAGCTGTATGCAATCTTGCTTTTCTATCTAGCAAATGATCATTTATATATGAGGCTCTGTAAATATGCTGAGCATAGGACTTATACAACAAAAATACTAAATTTTTAGAGGTATAAATTAGACTTCTACCCTTTTTAAATGCTTTGACTAAAGAGCTTCCTTTTACTAAACAATCTCCTCCATCGATCTTAGAGTAATTCACTTTGCCATGAAAAGATTTTAATAATGCCAAATCATCCTGAACTTGTTGATTTTCAGAAAAAGAAAACAACTCTCTTACGCCTCTCAAATGATGCTTATATAAATTGATATACAACAAATAAGATGCTGAATGCTTAAAAGCTTCTTTAAAAGGGCTATATCCACGCTTAGAAGATGATATGTTATTCCATGGAAACCCTTTAATGCCAGTTTTACTATCAATTTCTTTAAATGCGGCCCATGGTTTCAAAAAGTGCTGATCCATTTGAGCTTTACTCAAAGCTGCTCGATTATTTTTAGATTGATTGTAAGTTGGTAAAAGCCCTAGTATTAAGCGATGAGTCTGAGAATACAGCTCCTTAATCATATTTGCTTGTACTTTTCTTGATTGCAACTCTTTATACGTCTCACGAAGAGAACTCATAAAGTTATAAGTTAGATAAATATCTACTGTGTCGCTTTGCTTATCAAACCACCCATCTGTTCGGAGGTCTTCAAACTCTTTTAGAGTATAGTTAGAAAGTAGTTTTTGTCTTTTTCCACCTTTATCAATCCAATTTTTGCGAGTGTGCTCAGAGTGTTCAAAAAACTCTTTGTAATTAGTACCCTCATTTTTGTCACTGACGAGTTTTACCAAAACTTTATCTAAAGCCAAAAGCTCTTGATAGTTGGATTTTTGTATAAATTTAGTTAGTGATAAACTCTGTCCAATAGGCCTTGTCTTAAGCCAATTTTTTCGTTTTCGCTCCGCTTTACTACCGTAGTCTGCACCAATGGTTTGCAAATCATCTACTTTTTGTCGAGATTGAGTAGAGGAGTCAGAGCTCGTATTTTGCCCTTGCAGGCCATCCATTGTAGGATCTGCACAATGTCCTATAAAAGTCACATAAGATAAAATTAACAAGAATAAAGTACTACTAACAATTTTTTGTAACACAAAACCTACCTTGCTTTACAGCTACTGATTTTACTAAGATATACGAGATTCAAATCAAATCGCAGACCCATCAGTTATGGTTAAAAAAATACCAATTACTATACAACTACGTAATTTAATCCTATTTGTTACATATCCACACAAGACATTTTTGTATAAAATAAATGCAACTTTAACTCAAATATAATTTATCTTTTTTCATAGAAAAATCCCAATAATTTAATACTATTGAGATTTTTCTACTAAGACTCTAACTTAGCTCTATTTAAACCCTTCTTGCATATGCAAGAAGTCCTAAAACTGTGAAGTCAAGCGTTTAAACACTTGTTAATGCTGATTATGCTCGGTTTTGTAACCAACCCATAACATCAGACTTTTTAAACAAGATTTTTCTTGCTGTTTGCTGATATGGAATTTCAAGGGATCCAGTGTCTCTCATTCTTTTGAAGGTTCTTTCGCTCAACCCTAGAAGTCTACAAACTTCTTTTTGAGTTAAAACTTGATCCTCTGGAAAAACTGCTTCTTCAATCTTTTGAACTCGAACTGTTAGTTCGCGAAGTAAAGCCTCAATAGTATCTAATTTTGCAATTAACTTTTCTTCCATGGTTGCTCCTCTAGTAAATAATATAAGTGATAGTCTTAACTGACTATGAAAATTGTAACATAGATGAATAAAATTACTAGGAGTAATTCAACGTGAAAGCTCAAATTTTAGAGAACATTAGACGTAAAGACCTTAGCTAACATCTATAAGGACTATAAAATGACACATTTTTTCTATGCTATACCCTAATTATATACCAAAGTCTATCTACAAGTCTAGTTACCTGGCGTACGGCCTGTTGAGCGCAACTAAAACAACTGGCTAGCGAACGAACGGTTTCTGTTAATCTTTTTTTATCTATACCTTAAAATGGAACACTAAATATCCAATTCAATAATCTTAGCGTTTTCTTGTCTGCGTAACCAAGTCAATTGCCTTTTGGCGAATCGTCTAGTGTTTCGTTTGAAAAGACGAATCCACTCTGCTTCATCGATCTCACCATGTAAAAAGGAGTACGTTTCTTTAAAACCAATTGCTTGAAAAGCCGTATGACTTTGATTGACTCCCGTAGAAATCAAGTTTTTGACCTCATTGATGATTCCTTCTTCGATCATACCATCGATACGAGTTTCAATACGTTTGTATACTTTTTCTCGGTTGCCTACCAAACAAATTTTGTGTAATGAAATCCCATTTTTCGTTAAGTCGTTTCTTACTTCAGGAGCTTCTTCATCTTTATATTCGCATCTCTCTAATGCTCGAATGACTCTTTTTACATCGTTAGGATGTAATCGTTCAAACGCTGCAAAGTCCTTTTTTTCTAGCAAAGCATGCAATGCTACATTGGAGTTTTTTTCAGCAAACTCTAGCATGGAGTTTCTAAATTCTAGGTTTTCTGATTTGCCTTCGTTTTCTAGACCCTTCTCTAACACATTTAGATAGAGCATGGTTCCACCTACTAAAACAGGAGTGATCTCATTATCAATTAACTCTATAATTTTACTCATACATGTATCATAATATTGAGCTACAGAGTATTTTTCTAGTGGATTTAAAAACTCATATAAGTGGTGTTCAACTAAATCTTTATCACTTTGCCTAGGGCTTGCACTTAAAATTGGCATGGAGTGGTAGATTTGAAAAGCATCTAAACACACAATCTGTCCATTTACTTTTTGTGCATAGTCCAAAGCATATTTACTTTTACCTATAGCTGTTGTCCCACAAATTACATGGACTTCTTTCATGCTTTATCCTTAAAAGCTCGATCAAACATCTTGTAGATATCCTTTAGCGGCATTTTTACAATCACTGGTCGTCCATGTGGACAATGATACGGGTTTTCGCATAAAAAGAGTCTTTTCATTAATGAGTTCATTTCTATCTCTTTTAAGGGGTCGCCTTTTTTAATGCTGCCCTTGCATGCCATGGTTGCCGCTAAATTTTGATAATAATCCTCTAAATCATTTGAAGCAAAATTCATTTCAATTTGCGATACTAAATCTACAAAAAAGTCTTTACTAATCTCACCCTTAAATTTACTTGGAAGAGCAGTAATTTTTACTATATCTTGTTCAGTACTTAATCTAAAACCTAAGTTTTCAAAGACCCGAATATTTTCTGCTAAAACTCCTTGTAATCGACTAGGAATTTCAAAACTAGCCGGCACTAACAATGACTGTTGCGCTTCAGTAGCTTCACTTTTAAGTTTTTCATAATAATACTCATATAAAACTCGCTCTTGGGCCACATGCTGATCAATCATTAAAAAATCATTTTTATATCGACCTAATATGAAAGTCAAATCTAATTGGCCTATCAATTCAAAATCTTCAAATTTTAAATCGGACTTTTCACATTCAAGTTTTGCTAAACTATCCCCACTTTTAACAATTGCCGTAGTCTGTTCTTGTTTGTTAGTTTCTATGCTATCAATTTGTTTGATCTTCACTTCAAGAGGCACCTCTTCTAACTGTGGTTTTTGTTCTAAAAGGGTCTTTTCAAAGGGAGTTTTATGAATTTCTTCATGCCCTTGATTTTTTGATACGATTTGATCCTGTTTGAAAGCCTTGGATTGTGTTTGCGAACTCGATTTTTGACTTTCAAAATTAGAGCTAAATGGAGTGCTGGTAGTGCTTGGTTTAAAGTCTACATTTTTTGCACTAATTTTATATTGTCCCAAGTTTAAATCTTGGGGAGCCTTTTGTTCATTAACAATCTCTGGTGTCGGTGAACTTACATTTTTTATCTTAATCAACGGCTCTTGTTCAGGGATCTTATGTTCATCTTGCTTTGGCAAAGTTTTTGATTCAAAAAAGCCAATCGGTTTAACTACAGTATCTTTTGGAGCATACTTTGGTGCCAAATCATTTGATAACAATGCTGCTCGAATATTTTTAGTAATAAACTCTTGTAAAATTTGCTCGTTTTCTATTCGAATCTCTAGCTTCATTGGATGCACATTCACATCAATCATCCGAGGCGGAATCTGTATAAAGAATAATCCAATCGGCCACTTTTTATCTGGTATATTTTTTTCATAAGCTACCAAAATTGCTCGTAATATGGGTGGATGTTTTACAATACGATTATTTACAAAGATTTTTAAATCTTTGTTGCTTGAGCGTAAAACTCTAGGTTTACTCAAATAACCTTGAATACTCATACCTAGGATAGGATGCTTTTTTTGAGGAACTTCAAACATTTCTAGAGCTTGAGATCTATGAAACAAAATAGACAAAGTCTCTAAGTTATCCCCTTTACCCGAACTAAACAAAAGTCGCTCTCGATTATGAATCAATTCAAAAGAAACACTGGGATACACTCCTAAAAACGAATGTACCATATCAATAATCAATGTTTTTTCATAATTATCTGATTTCAAAAACTTCAGTCGAGCCGGAATATTATAAAACAACTCTTTAATGGTAACTCTAGTCCCAGATGTTAAAGCAGATAACTCTAACTCTTGATCAAAGTCTGCATTTACCCATACTTTATATCCATGCTCTTGGTCTGATCCAATACTCTCTATAGACATTTTAGATACGGCACCCATAGAAGGAATCGCTTCTCCCCTAAATCCAAAACTAGATAAAGTTGAAAAGTCCTCTAAACATACGATCTTTGATGTAGCATGAGATCGAATACACATGGCTAAATCTTTAGGCCCCATTCCGCAACCATTGTCAGAAACAGAAATGAGCTTTTTTCCACCGTTCATTATTTCTATTTTAATTTTACTTGCCCCGGCATCAAGAGCATTTTCAAGAAGCTCTTTTACAGCATTTACTGGCCTAGTAATAACTTCTCCAGCAGCAACTTTAGATGCTAGAGCAGCATCCATTAACTGGATTTTTTCCATAAGCTTCCTTTTTTTAAATCTTCTAGAGACATTCTTGAAAATGCATCTATATTTAAATCAGACCGGTATCCCATCTGATAACGATCATACCCAGCTCTAGCTACCATAGCTCCATTATCTGTGCAGTACTTCATGTCGGGATAAGATAAATTTAATTTTCTCTTTTTACACTCTACTTCAAACTCAGACCTGATTTGAGAGTTTGCAGAAACCCCACCAGCAATGATTACAGTTTTACATTGATAATTTTGTACCGCCAAAAGAGTCTTTTTTAAAAGAACTTTTACCACTGCATCTTGCATTCCTTTAGCTATATGCGCTTTATCTAAAGACTTCTCAATTGCAATTAGAGCTTGGGTTTTTAGTCCACTAAAACTAAACTCGACCTCTTTTGAATGTAAAAGAGGAGGTGTAAAGGGTATAGACTCATGGGATTGGCTTGCCATTTTATCTACAAAAGGCCCCCCAGGTAAACCCAGTCCAAGATTTCGTGCAACCTTGTCATACAATTCACCAACGGCATCATCACGAGTTTCACCAATCAACTTATACTCGCCTGCATTTTTTATATAATAGATACAACTATGTCCACCAGATACTAACAATCCAATCATGGGAAACTCAAGGTCTGGTCGAGTCAAAAAGTTTGCACTAAAATGTGCCTCTAGATGATGTACTCCAATAAAAGGCTTTTGATGCTTAAAAGCTAATGTTTTACCCATAGTTAACCCCACTAACAATGGTCCCATTAAACCTGGCCCTGCCGTAGCAGCAACAAGATCTATATCTTTCATGGTAAGATTTGCATCCGAAAGCGCTTTTTGTAAAATATCAAAAATAGCTTCTGAATGCCCTCTAGCGGCGATCTCAGGGACGACTCCACCAAAATCTTTATGTAACTCTACTTGTGATTTACAAACCATAGATAAAAGTTTTGCATCGTCTTGTAAAATGGCGATTGAGGTATCATCACACGATGACTCGATTCCTAGTGTAATCATGATTTAATCCTTGTATGATTCTAATTGAAAAGACTTTGGTGCATTTTCAACGCTGCCATACCATTCCATAAAAAATTGTTCTAAGTAAGCCACCATATAATCATGGCGTTGCTTGGCTAATCTAGATCCTTCTTTAGTATTCATCATATCTTTTAATAATAATAGTTTTTCATAAAAGTGATGCAAGGATGGATTTTCACAATTTTTGTAACTTTCTGCTGTTTCGTGAGAAATCCACTCCACTTGATCATCAAAAATGGAGCGATCTTTACTGCCACCATAAGCAAAACATCTAGCAATACCCAAAGCACCGATGGCATCCATACGATCGGCATCTTGAACAATTTGTCCTTCAAGAGATAATGTTGGGGTTTTCACTTGTGCACCTTTGTAAGAAATGCCACTTGCTTGAGTAACTAAAACTTGGATCAAGTCATCTTCTAACCCTAAGCCTTTTAAAAACTTATCTAAGATTACGTCCTGACTTTCTTCGTTGAATTTCCAGTCACCGAGGTCATGTAAAAGAGCGATTGCCTCAACTAATTTGGCATCTCCTCCTTCTACTTGGTGAATTTGCAGTGCTATTCGAACAACTCGAAAGATATGCTCCCAGTCATGACCAGTCGCATCCTTATTAAACTTTTTCTTGATATAATCTCTTATAGCTTGTAGCTCAGTTTCACTAATGATAATTGACATTATTCCTCATATTTTCATTCTAAATAGTGCTGGATTTACTTGGCACCTTAAAAAAATTGCTTCGAATTGTACATTAACAATCAAATAAACACAAAATATGTATCCAAATGTCTATTCTACTTTTTTGATTGACCCTTATCTATTAAGTCATTCAGTTCATTATCATATTCTGAAAAAGCTAATACTTTCCTAGTAAAAATTTGTCGTATTCGTATCTATCAATATCTATTGCTGATATAATATTTAAAAACTATATCACCAATAGGATAATTTTATGAAATACTTTGTTTTAATCATATTGCTAACTCAAGTATTACACGCTAAGTGGAGACCCCTCACCCTTAAAGAGCTTATAAAATCCTCTGATGCCATTGTTATGGCAAGCTATCTTGATGGTAAAGATACGGTTCAAAAAAAACATTCTACAAAGCAGATCAATCGATTCAAACTCATAGATACTATTAAGGGTAACATCAAACCTGAGTTTTTAGTCAGAGGTCGTAAAACAAGGATGTGCGTACCCCAAACTTACTTTGAAAACTCTAAACAACATAAGTTTTTACTGTTTTTAGGTAAAAAATACAAAGGCTCACGCAGTATATTAAATGGGCAATTCGGAGCCCTAAAAATTGAAAGCAATAAAGTGCCATGGTTTATAGAAAACAAAGAGTATTCTTTTCAACGAAAACCAAAAGATTTAAAATTAGTTCTAAAAGAGATTCAAAGTAATCTTGTCCCAGTAAAATAAGTTATATTTATTCCTCGATGTCTAATTCATTTCGTACTGTATTAATATTGTTTTTTTGTGTGTTTGTAGGAACCATAATAAGATCTGGATCTTGTGGATGTTCGAATAACGCGCCCTCTATATTGTTTATTTTCTTGTTTGCAAACTTGTATAACTTACCTTTTACTCTTTTTTTGACTTTCAACTTATTCAAACGTTTTAATCCTCAAAATCAAATTTTCAAGACTGTGCTATGGGTTCACTATAAAGCTAACTTCTATTATCTATGTATTGCATTATTGATTCCCCCGATACATTTAGGCTCTAACCAAAAAGATATGGAGCTTCAATTCTTAGCTTGTTTGATTATCTTTACAATCATCAAATATTTTTTTGAATCTCATCTTTATCTGAAATATTTTACGAAAAATGAAGTAACCTTAAGTAAACTACAAATCAACGAAGTCTGTAGTACTTTTTTACTGATTTTTCTTAGTGGCTTTATACTTAAACTTTTATCTGTGTACTTTAATATTTCACTTGATGCTCACACCACTCTATATTTTCATCAGCTTCAACATTTAAAAGCTCTATTTTTTACTCTTTATTAGTATTTTTTTGGTGTTCTTCTAAAAACATCTTTAGTACTAATTTTGCTTCTTCGTTGCCATTGTCAATTGACTTTTGAACCAGCTTCAGCCCTTGCTCAGGGTCATATACTCCACGAATGCCATAAAAAAGTGCTATACCGTGGTTTAGATTGGCATCATAAACCTTACTAATCTTTAGTTTACCTTGCATCATGATACAAAACATCTTGAATCTTATTAAATGTTTGTCTACATTTTTATACTTTTTTTTCCAGGATGCTACTATTTTATTACTCGCTCCTAATGATGGTTGATACCCATAATACATTCCCATTAAATGTAATAAATAGGCTTCAATATCATCTTTTGGTACTACTTTTCCCTTGCTATATAATTTAGCTAGTTTATAACAAGATTTAGCATCAAAGCGAATAGCTGCTTTTCTTAATAAATTAAGATACTTTACTTTATCCTTTGGACAATACTTTCCTCGTTTATAACATTTTGCCAATTGCGCATAAGTAGCTGGCCTAAACTCTGCCCCTTCTAACTCCAATTTTTGAAGTAACTCATAAGCAAGTTTACTATTTTTTTTAACATGTTTACCAGAGAGTAGATGACTAGCATATATAGATAGGCCCTTTCCTGATCCCGCTTCATGTATCTTATTAAAAACTTCTTTTGCTTTACTTACGTCTTGTGAAAAAAACTTACCTGTCAATAATTTTTCTCCATATTGATTTGCACACCAAAAATATTTAACATCGATACACTTTTCAAAATTTTCTGCTGCTTTCTTTAAATCTTGTTTAATGAGAGTGCCACGCATATAAGCCGTGCCTATTTGAAAGAATGCCTCTGGCCACGATTTTTTAGCACTTTGCTCCCAAAATTTAAGTATCTGAGGATATCTTTTTTTGTACCCTTTACTTCTAAACATTAAGTCACCAGCTGCATACAGCAGTTCCCCATCGTTTGTTTGTAGTGCATATTTTTTTAAAAGCCTATCAACTACAGGATGCAATGGAACCTCTCTAATATTTTTCGTGACAATCCATCGTAAACTTAATAATGCTGGTTTACTGCCATGTTTAGCTGCACACATATAAAATGGTACTGCTTTTTTAGGGAGTCTTAATTTGTAATCTATAAATTGGCCTATATCTAAGCACTCTTTGGAATTTTCTTGAGAAAACCCATCCTTTACAAGACCAAAGGCAGCATCAACTTTACTCTTCTTAAAAAGCTCTAATGCCTTTTGTAAGACCGAAGGCTTAGAAATATTGTCTTTTGCGTAATTTATACTTGCCAAACACACGCTCAAACAAATGTATAATAAGTAATGTAAAACTTTCATAATAAACTCCTAGACATAGTAATTTATAACAATCACATATCCTTGACAACAAAGATGGATGGTAAATTATGCCTGTATCCGCTATAGCTACCGCTTATACTTACATCTACTCTAAGGTATTAGGAGGTAACATGTATAATTTACCTCTATAGAGTTCTCTCCTATTCGATGATATAATTCACCAAAAAAAACCAAATAAATAATTGGAGACTAATATGAGCGAAACTATTAACTACGGCCCTTTACATAACTTAATCGGTACATGGACAGGAGACAAAGGTTTAGATATCGCCCCAGAGCCAGAAGGAGAAGAACGTAATCCATACTATGAGACGATAACTTTTTCTGAATGCAATGATGTTACTAATGCCGAAGAACAAAAACTAATTTTCATACAATATCGCCAAGTAGTTCGTCGTAAATCTACTGACAAAGTCTTTCATGATGAATCTGGGTATTGGATGTGGGAGCCCGACAGCGATAAAATATCACACTCCTTTAGTATTCCGCGAGGTATATGTGTATTAGCTGAAGGCTCTTATAAAACAGATTCTAATGAAAGTGTTTTATTTGTGGAGTCCGGCCATAATGATCAGTGGCCTATTACTCAATCCCCTTTTATGATTAATAAAGCAAAAACAACCGGATTTCAACGTAAGTTTGTTGTAGATAAAAATAAACTAAAATACACACAAATCATGAACCTAGAAATATACGGTAGAGAGTTTGAGCATAAAGACCAAAATGAGCTTACTTTGATAAAATAGAGTTTAAGATATAGCAGATGTTACCTTGTTTTACGCTAACTTACTTATTTAATTTGATTTACTATTGCCAGTCTTACTAAAGCTGCTTATATTGATTTAGTAAGGTTACAAAACTATTGTATTCTCCAATCTTCATCAAATGAGACAAATTATGATTCGATTTTTATTGTTAGCTAGTTTATTTTTTAACTCTTCAGCATCTTTTGCAGAAGAAGAATTTTTTGGAGATTTAAACCAAGATGTCTCTCCTAAAGTAGAAGTTAAAAAGGAAAGCAAAGCGATTTCCAATGAAAAGGATTATATTGCTCAGTTAAATAAGATTTTTAAAAAAGAAGTACAGCACAACATTAAAGACCGACATATTTTAACAGCAAAACTTAATTCATGTATTCCTAGCAAAAAAGACTCTGCTTTAATTATTGCATTTGAAGGTACTGGTGCTTACGAACCATATATCCCTGCACTCATGGAACGAGCCCGAATCCAACTTAGAGATAAAGTTTCAGCTGGGGTATTTTCTGACACCTTGGATCACGCTATAACAGTGTTTAAAGGTCAAACAGGCAAAGATCCCAAATGGTCTGGTCTTCAAAACGGTGTTATGGAGGCCCTCTATGAAGATCCAAATCTTCTAGATGGAAACTTCAATTGGTATAGTTACCCATCTGAAGAGGCAGAAGTCCTAGCTGGATTAGATGGCATTAGCGGTAAAAACATACTTCGATTAGCTCGAGACATGGGTAACTCTATAGCATCTTTTCCTTTAGGGATTCAAGGAGCAATCTCTTGTACTAAAAAGTTTATTTCTAGAGCTAAATCCTTAGAGTATTACCCTACAGTCATTGTAGTTACTCATAGTTCAGGCGGAAGATCCTCAGTTAAGTTTGCAGAACACCTTAAAAAGCAAAAATACATTTCTTTAGATGGTAAAACCAAAACTGGAATTAATATTGATCTAGTAATGACGATTGACCCTGTAAAAGAAGCACATGAAGCCCTCAAAGAAGCAGCATTGCAAATTAGTGGTCACGCTACAAAAAATGCAGTTAATTTTTTCTTACCAAAAGGTTCAGAAATTGACAATCCCGATGCACGAGTTTGGTCAAGACATCAACCAAGTAGTTTGTATAATCCATCGAACGTAGATCGTTTTGTGAGTGTATATCAAACAGAGGATGAGTTAGGTTTAAAAGTTGGGTTAAAATTTGGTATTTGGGGCAGCCCTATAGCGGATGTTGACGAAGAAATTAAGATAAAAAGTGGTTTAGGAGAGTCTGGACATGGAGAGATCGCTTACCATGAAAAAACCATAAACTTATTCAAAAAAGAGATCAACAAGCTTAAGTAATTTGCTTTGCTACATACGGCATTCCAAGATAGTTTTCATTATTAATCTGAATATACAGACTCTACAAGTTTAAAGCTTTGCTTGGTACAATCAATTTCTGCCTCTACTCCTAAGGGTAAAATCCATTGTGGGTCCGTATGTCCAAAATCCATGTTAGTTACTATAGCCAAATTTTTGCATCCAAACTCATCACGAACCACTTGTAAACAATATCTGTTAAGGGCATGTTTTTCACTAGTAGAATATGCGATGGGGCGGCCAATTAAAAGAGCCGAAATTTGAGAAAAAACACCTTGCATACCATAGTTTCTAAGAATCATTTTTATCTGATCTGGTGATGGCTTCATTTCAGAAGTCTCTAAAAATAAAATTCTATTTTTCCAAAAGTGTGAACTTGGCCAAAAAGGCGTGGACTTCATCATTTCTAATACACTAAAACATCCCCCAAATAGTTTACCCCTACAAATGGAGCCTCCCTGTAACCACGTCCAACCCTCATTAATTATGGCTGGATTTACCCCTATATTTGTTTCATCTACCCAAGTTAAATATCCCTCATGATATTTCTGATAGGCCTTGTATTCATAACTCGTCTGATTCGTAAATAAAAGACTTTGTATATGATCTTTAAAGCTTTCCTCAAAAAAATTCAATTGAGAAAAACCTGCCATAACAGATGGACCATGAAAAGTTATTAAACCCAATTGATTTAGGTAAGCCAACAAGCTGGTAGTATCTGAATACCCGATAAGGATTTTAGGATTATCCAATATAATTTTCTTATCTAAAAAAGGCAGTAATCTGATTGAATCATCCCCACCAATACTAGCAAAGATAGCTTTAATCGAAGAATCTAAAAATGCATTATTAATATCCTGCGCACGAAATTTTGGGTTTTTACTTAAAAACTCTTCGCTTTTAGTCGCTGAAGGAAACTCTCTAACTTTGAGTCCCATATCTCGTAAAACTTTTAACCCTAGTTTAAAAATATGGGGAAACTGACTCGGTCCTCCCCAAGAAGGTGACACAATTGCGACACTGTCTCCGGGTTTTAACTGTTTTGCTTTTATCAAAGTCTACTCCTGTACCTACCTATACTTTAACTTTAGCAACTATATATCAATATATAGTTATTTTAGATGACTTTACTACTTTAGTTCGTTAATACTTGACGTTTCTAGGATAATCTATAAGATAAAATATTCAAAAGTTTTTTACATTTAAGGCCTTATCATGAGATCTCTTTTCACAATCCTGTCATTTTGTTTTTGTGTGCATACGTCCTATGCTCAACATCACTCACACGAAGATATAGAGCAATACAATAACCCTCCTTACTTAGACCAAGCTAAAGGAGATCTTAATAAATTATCTAAGACTGCTAAAAAGTATCAATGGCCATTTCAAATTCTATCTATTGGACATAGCATTGCATCGTATCAAAACTATGGATCTAATCCTTACTTTCATCATGGACTTGATATCAGAGGAGATGCTGGCACAATTGTAAAAGCCTCACGAGGTGGTAAAGTAATAGCAGTTCGTAATTACCATACTGGTGGCCCCCTATATTGGGAAGTAGCTATTTTAGACAAGGATGGATTTATCTGGCAATATCATCATATCGATCATAGATCTATTCCCAAAAATGTTAAAGATGCCTATCAAAATAAAACCAGTATCAAAGCAGGCACAAGCATCGGGAAAATTGTACGATGGCCAGTAAGTGCCAATGGTGAGAGATATCATCATGTTCACTTAAATGTTCTCGCTGCCAATGGACATTTCGTTAACCCATTTTTATTTCTAGAAACTTTAAAAGATCAAAAAGCACCAGAAGTTATCAAAATAGGACTACTTAATCGAGCAAGAAGACCAATTAAAGCCACAAAAATACATGGAAATTATGGCCTATATGTGGAGACCCAAGATTTAATTTTACACGATAAGTTTTATGTACCGCCTTACTCTATTTCATACAAAATAAACGATGGGGATGAAAAGCTATTTTGGAAGTTTGACTCCATTCCAGGAGAAGATAATATCAATAAATATGTTCACGACTTTTATGTACCATCAGGTACTTGCGGTAACTACCGATGTCGAAAAATACTACTTGATTTAGGATTTTCTAAGGAGTCTAAAACTCAGTTTCCACAAGAAGCAGGTCAATATCATATAGATGTTTTTGTTAGCGACTTTGCAGGAAACAAACATCAAAAAGGTTTTGATTTTGAAGTAACTGCTAAGCCTTTATGGGAGCAATAAAAGTAGTCTCCTAGTTTGATAGTCTTCAAAATAATCCTAGTATTATTCAACCAATACTCTTAGATATTTAGGTAAGTCTATCAAAAGTACCTTTCTGCTTGATATATCTTTTTTAATTTGCCCACGAACCATATTCAAGGCCTTAGGATCATTTTGCAAAGATGGAGACTTCATTATGTGTTTCCAATCATCTTTTAGCATGGAGTAGTGAAAAAGTAAGTCACTATCTTTAATTTCGATCTTAGCCTCTTTTAAAAGTTTTAACCTACGAGCAAAAGATGGACTACTTGATTGATGTTTCTTATTTAACTGAGCTAACCTAATTTGTTTAGAAAACTTTTGTAGGCTTTGATCTAATGCATAGCTCTCCCAAGGAGAAGACCTTTGAAAATCAACACGTCGCATTGGTTTGATGGATTTTTTATAGTGCTTCATCTCTATTTTAGGGTGACTTAGTAAAGTAATCAAATAACTAGGGTTGAAAGATACACGAGGACTATTACCATATCGATCTACCTCGCTACTTTCGCTTTCAAATTTTAATAGATCCATCATATCTAATTTTTTGTTCTTGTAGAGATCTCTTATAAAAGGGTTGTACTTCCATGCGCCTGGTAATTTGTGTTGTGGAATTGCTGAGTTTAAAGCTAAATCCAAGGATAGCATAGCACCATTATTATCAAACAAAATTGCTTTTTCTATGTTAACTTCTCCATTTACAATTTGTTTATAAGTAGATTTCATTTTTGTTTTTGAAAGAAAAAAGTTTATTGCTTTAGGCTTATATTCATACTCCAAGCTTGAAGGTAGATTTTTTAGTAAGCCCCTCTTACTTAAAGATAAATAAAGCTCCTTATTTTTAGATAAACTATCTATTATCTTTTTTGAAGTTACCGGTCTAAAGTAGCCTGATTTGACAAGTCTTTTTAATGTCTTTGCTCCTGCTTCACTAGTCTCTAATTTATTATCAAACATCATCAAGATAAAGCTATGAAGAAAAGACTGATCTCTAAGTAGTAGTGGATGACAATCGAAAATTAAATATGGATGATGTTTTAACTCCAATAAATGATGAATCTTAACAATATCAAATAACTTGGGTATTTTTTTGAAATAACCCGGCAACAAGTAAAAAATCTCGGGTTCTTCTATAAGTGCCTGCTCTAGGATTTCTCTTGGCAGATTGTTTATAAGCGAAATCGGACCATCAGAAAGTATATCCCACAATATGTTTGATGATGACATCCCTCTTACGTCTATTGTGATTCCACAACTATCATTATTTTTAATCACTCCGAGTCCACGAGATTCACAATACTCGTTTAAAGCACTCCCATAACGATACCCTGAAAATCGCTCATTTTTTTTAGAAATATGCCAATTCAATATATCGATTGCTTCTTCTCGCGGTGAGTTAGCATGGATAAATGGCGGAATATGCTCAAATTTCTTTCCAGGATGTAGTCTCAAATAGTTTTCATACTCTTGATAGGTGATTCGTTTTTCTATCAATGAGAATATTTTTTTATTTCTATCAAAGTGTACTCTCGTTTTAGCTAAATCAATATCAATTTTATCCGCTTTAGTCCCAAAATCTTGAAAAGAAGACATATCTACTTGATTTACTCTTCGAAATTGCTTATAGCTTGCTAGATCCACTTGATAAATGAAAAAGCAAGCAATCAATATCCACTCTAATTTAACTAAAATCTTAGAAGCCACAACAGCAAAGAGAACTGTAGAAAAAACTCCGATAGGAAGAGAAAGTCCTCCATAAAAAGCTAAGCACAAAAATAGTGAAATTAAGCAAATCACCTGTATTTTATCCATTCTAAAGATATCACTAAAGTAGTCTCTCCAAGTTTTAACATTGTCCACCATTTCAACTTGAAAGCCTTTAGATTCAAACTGGTTTCGTAATCCTTCCGCTGAAAAAGAGCTAATAAAAGTCCAATCGCCTAACTGTGCTTTACATCTACCATTTAGATCAGTAATTTGAATTGTACCCATTTTCTCTAAACTCTGAACATCATATTTATAGACGTATCCCAAACATCGGTTAGACTGCACGATGTTTGTTTTATTGAAAAACAAAGTCTTCATTTGAAAGGTAAAACGTGTTTCACAAGGAAAACTAAGATAATCTATATCATGTTCACGGCATATACCTTGATCATTATCTATGATTTCACTACGATGAGCAGATAAGACAGCAACCAGCTCCTTCACATCTTTTTCGTATTTTGTTTTAACAAACACCAAATAAAACCAAGATGTACCTAATATCACAGGGATAAAACCATTGTAATACTCTGAGTAATGGTTATATAAAAACAATGCCGAAATAAATACAATTCCCCCCCTTACAATTGGAAATTGTAAAATAGAGTCAATGAGTGGGATTTCAAACACATTATTAATAAAGTTTTTTGACCAGTCTCTTGCAAAATATAAGCTAAGTCCAATAGCCATTAAGATTAAATAAAACAATTGCTCTTGAAACTGATAAGAGTAATACTGAGAGTAAAATATCAAACTTGATTGAGATGCAATGTAGCTAAATCCATTGGTATCACTAGACTCAATGATATATTGATACATTGAATGCATAACTTGTGGAACCACAAGACTCATACTAAATAAAACAAAAGATATACTAGCTAAACTAGCCCCGCTAACCTTAAAGTACGAGCTCCAATCATTAAAGAAATTTTGTAACTGCCCAACTCGAACCCCGATCATATTCAAATCTTTGATCTTATCTTGTTTTTCAAATGATTCTTTGAAAAGCTGACCATCAGATACTCCATATAAAGGTAGAGTAACCATTTCACTACTAAACTGATCTAATCCACGAATATATGTAAAGTTAGGTACAAAAGGTAAATGGCGAATCAAAGAGATAAATGAGTAGTCATTGTCATCTTGATACAAAAATATCTCATCCGTTTTAGATAAATAAAACAAGTGGCTATGGTGAGATATAAATATACCATCGGGATGCACTTCTGTGTAACAATCTTCTGATTGATTTACGCGATCTTTAATCATGATAACGTTTATATAAAACACCGGAATTAAAGCCCACAAAGTCAAAACATAGTAGATAAAACCAGATACAGAGTGAAAGGCTTGCTCCATAAACCAAACGGAAACACACAATACTAAACCAGTAGTAAAAGCCTGCAAAATCATAATGATGTAACCATAGTATCGATAGTAATAATCATTTTTTAGATTTGATTTATATTTATGATACAAGTTGAGCGCTAGCTGATGATTCTCATGATTTTCTATGTAGTTTTGGAGTAATTTTAAAGCTTCTTTTAGATGCAGTCGATCAATCAATAACAATACGACTTTTTCTAAACTATCTTGAGGGTTTTCTTTATCAAAGAAGTCAAAATTTGAGATATTTTCTACCAAAAAATCTGACTTAATCAACCGAAGTAAGACCTTTTCTCTAGTAACTAAAGTATCAAGACTTTCATCATAGCTTAGAGTTACCAGTAATTTTTCAAGATCTAGGTATTGCTTTTTAGCAAACAAATCAAATATCTGGGTATTGTAATGATCTACAGACACACCAAAAGTGTTCGCCCTATTTGGAGAAGCCAGTGTATTGTGATTTTGAGGTTTTGAAATTTTACTCATGGATTCTCCGATAATTATTGTTTTTAGGGCTTATGAAAAGTCTGTTCTTATTACTCCGTATAAAAAACTGATCCAAGCTACTATAAAACTCAAGCCACCGATGGGAGTAATCATACCTAATTTTTTGATCCCAGTTAGAGCAATTGCGTACAAAGAACCTGAAAAAATTAATACTCCCAATACAAAAGCAATGCCTGCTATAAATAATGGCTTAGTGCTAGGACTTTTACCACAAAACAAGACCAGCCCGATTAATGCTAAGCCATGACTCATTTGATATTGTACTCCTGTTTGAAATAAAGCCATTGCATATTCATTGAGGTGGCTTTTAAGCCCATGAGCACCAAAAGCACCTAGGACTACAGATAGACCACAAAAAACAATACCGATAATTAAAAATATTTTCATAGAATGTGGAGTTGAGGAATTCAAAATAGGCCTTTATTTATATATGAATGAGTAATTTTAGAAAACTATAGAGAATCAAACACATATTGAATGTAAAACCCAACTAATGATTGGCCAAAAAAGCTATTCTATACTAATTAGTTTAAATGATTTGTTAGGTTTTTTTCAATAGGATAGTTAAACTTTTAGCTATATACAAAATAGTTTTACCGATTCCATTTTAATTTTACCCACTTTTCTTTATAATGTCCCATAGAAATGAGACTATATATGGTAATATTTGTTATTAAGTATTTAGTTTTGTTAAATATGCCAAATCCACGAGTTTTGGCACGTTATTTACAATTAATATTTTAAGTTATTAATATTCATTCAAATTGAAACATAGGAGCAATAATATGATGAATCAAGATCCAAATTCACAATCAGATATTCCTTTTGGTTCTAGCCAAAACGATCAAGCTGAGACAGTTCACACAGGTTTTCGAGAAGTATCTCAAGAAGGCTTATCTACGTTCATTTCCCAAGTTTTTGGATGGATGTTCGCAGCATTATTTTTGACAAGTGCTACTTCTTATATTGTACTTAGCAATGAAGCATTACTCAATGTGGCCTTCAAGTATATGTGGCCTTTAATTATCCTAGAGTTGTTTGCTGTAGGCTTTTTGGCTATACGTGTTCACAAAATGAGTCCAATCACTGCAACTGTAGTATTTTTTGCCTATGCTTTTTGTAATGGATTTACCTTAACTCCATTAATTGCTGCATATACTGGTGAGTCAATAGCTGGTACTTTTATGATAACAGCAGGTACTTTTGGTTGTATGAGTTTTTATGGTATGACTACTAAAAAAGACTTAACAAGTTGGGGAAGTTTATTATTAACTGCTCTAATTGGTATTATCATCGCAGCTGTTGTAAACGTATTTATTTTACAAAGCAGTGGTTTTAGTTTAGTTATTTCTGGGATTGCTATTTTGGTATTTGTTGGACTTATCGCTTATGATACTCAAATGATTAAATCTACTTACCAAGAGGGTATGGAGCGATCTGCTGCTGGACACAATCTAGCTATACTTGCTGCATTAAACCTATACTTAGATTTCGTTAATCTATTTATTCACTTACTTCAATTTTTTGGAGATAGAGAGTAAAATATATCTTTTAAAATGGCCCGCTTGTTATGCAAGCGGGCCTTTTTTTATGCTCTAGAGATTTGAACCAAACTGACCTTTTATCTATTGATAATAATAACTTTAGGGGTATAGGTACAAACCCTAGTTAAATATATTACTTTTAAATTTAGTGACTCTTATTCGAAATGACTAATTTGCACAATATTATAATAGGATTGATATCGCTTGGGACTCTCACCGCATCGTATGATCTTTTACTATCAGCCCTGGTTATTTAAGATGTTTTATAAAAAACTTTTTGATAGCCTCAGTTGCTGAAAACTCTTGATTGGTATCACCAACCAGCCATCTAGATATGTGTTGCTTAGACCCCGGCCAAGTATGTCCACCATCGATCACCTTATATAATAATACCTCTGAGTTTTTACTACAGTCAAAAGACCGACTTATCATGACTTTTTTTGTATTTTTTAAAACTTGATTGCTTTGACTTTTGCAGTGGTTTAATTGTGAAACCTTGGCAAAGCTTTCATCAACCGAGCGAATTTTACCCAATTTTTTGAAAAAGAAGCGTACTTGCCCTCCTTCATAAGGAACCAAAGAATCTTTCGTCCCATTAATAATCAGAGCAGATGTTTCTTTAGAGAATTTACATTTATCATAAATATTATCTGTAATAACTCCTGTTACTGGAGCAAAAGCACGTATAAAGCCATCTCCTTCACAAGCTACTCGATAACTCATCATTGCCCCATTGGACATGCCTGTAATAAATACATTAGATAAACCTGCACCATTGGACTTTGATAAATCTCTTGCAATCTTTTTTAAAAAAGCAAGATCATCCACATCTTTAGTAATTTTTTTGAATTTTTTAGCTTTAACTAAATCTCGGCCATCTCTCCATTGTTTATCTAATCCTTGAGGATATACAACTAAAAAGTTATGGCTCGAAACTAAACTTAAAAAGCCGGACTTTAATCTAGCAGATCTTTCCGCTGTCCCTCCCCCGCCATGTAAAACAAACAAAATAGGTTTTGGTTTGTCATTTAATGAAGCTACATACAAATAGTGACGCAGATGCCCTTGAAAACTTAACTCTTGTTTTAAAGGGCTCTGAGCAGCAATTGTGTGTACAAGCAAAATGAAGCAAACAATTGCCTTATGCATCTACACCTGTTGTGCTCTCAGTTTGAGGTGGCGGTACACTATTTACAGAAGCACTAAGTCCGTTTAGACTCGCGCCATTCATCCCAAGCTCTGATAATAAGGAGTCAACTAATGGTGATTGAGCTCTATAGCGTAATGCGGAGTTTACAACCTCATCAGCCAAGTTTGTAGCCCCATCCTTTGTATTATTTGACTGGTTAGACCCACCTAAACCTTCTACATGCATAATATTGATTTTATCAATTTGCTCCATAGGTTTAACGCTTTGCTCTATAATGCCAGAAACATTCTCAATCAAGGCTAACTTCAATTTCATTTGAATCAAATCTGGACTCAAAATCATTTCTGCGTTATTAACTGCTTCAATACCTTTTGCTTCTGCTTCTTTTAATTTTAAAATCCCTTCAGATCTCAGCTTTTCTGCATCGGCTTCAGCTTGAGCGATGACTCTAACAGATAAAGCCTTGTCCTCACTTGCTTGCTTTTCTGCTTGTGCCGCAACTGTTATCTCAATGGCTTGGATTTCAGCAATTTTTCTAGCTTCTACTAACTCAGATGACTTTTGTCGCTCTGCTATTTCAAGTACTTTTACAGTTTGAACTTTTTCATTTTCTCTAACTGCTTCTGCTTTTGCTTTGGATGCCTCTGCCTCTGCCTCTGATTGAGCTTTTGATTTTTCAGCAATTGCAATGGCTCTTTCTTGCTCTGATAACTCAATAGATTTTTTTCTAATGATTTCTGCTTGCTCTAAAGCCTGCATTTTTTCAATAGACTTTTGTTCAAGAGCCTGCTCTTTAGCGATTTGTTTTTCGGTGCTTAACTTCTCTGCTTCAATCTTGGCTTTATCTACCTCTAGTTTTGCAGTAATCTCAGCTTCTTCAGCTTCACGGCTTCGGTTTGCTTTTTCTGTTGCAATCAAAGATGCTTGATTCGCTTTTTTAATTTCAATTTCTCTTTCTTGCTCAAGTCTTGCGTATTCTTCTTCTCTTCGGATTTCTAGTTGTTGCTTTTCACTTTCAAGATTTTTTGTTTTAATCAAAACTTCTGTTTCTTGGGTAATATCATTTCTTTGTTTTCTACGAGTTTCGATTTGTTGAGTTAACAGGGTTAAACCTTGAGCATCAAAAGCATTCTCAGGGTTAAAAAACTCCCTACTAGTTTGATCTAAACCTGTTAAAGACACAGACTCTAGTTCAAGTCCATTTTTTAATATATCTTCAGACACTGCATGTTGTACCTTTTGTACAAAAGAACCCCTTTGTTCGTGGAGTTCTTCCATAGCCATCTCAGCTGCAACCGATCTTAAAGCATCAACAAATTTTCCTTCTACCAAATCTTTCAACATTTGTGGAGTTGTGGTTTTTGTACCTAAAGTTTGTGCTGCATCAGCGATGGCCTCTCTTGTTGGCTTTACTCGAACAAAAAACTCAGCTGTAACATCCACCCTCATACGATCCTTCGTGATCAATGCCTGACCATTCGAACGTACGACTTCGAGCCGTAAAGTATTCATATTTACAGGAATCACATCATGCAATACCGGAAAGACCAATGATCCACCATCTAAAATTACACTCTGGCCTCCAAAACCTGTTCTTACAAAAGAAAGTTCTTTTGATGCCTTTGTATATAATTTAGATACAATAATACCAATGGCTATAATAGCTGCTAAAACAACTCCTGCAATAAACACTGCACTTCCTAAGGCTGATCCACTCATTGATCCTGGCATAATTTTCCTTTCTTTCTACCTAGTAAAGTCCTAGGCAACATATGATATATTTAACTTTTAATTAATCTTTTCCGCGTACCAAGTTGAAGAATTATATTTTTCGATGATTACTACTTCATCCCCTTGTTTCAAACTTGAATCTTTCTGGTTTGGAGAAACCATCAAATAATGAGTTTTCCCATGTTCATCTTGAAGTTTTGCTTCGGTAGACTTCTCCCATATAGCTTCACCTATCGTAACAATAGCTGTTTTTCCTTCAAAAGATAAATTAGATACAGCTGATGTTTCATCTCCAGGAATAATCCTACTAAGCGCTCTTGAGGTGATACTCAACAAAGGAAAACTAATCAAAAAACAAACACCAGAAACAGCCCATGGATTTGACATGGTACCTGTACTTTTCATACTAATTAGCTGAAGACCATAACCTATCAAGCCAAAAATCAATAAAAATAGTATGATGATAACGAGACTTGGGACTCTCCCGACCGGAATCCACTGTAAAAAAACATGTAAGCCAGGGTGGTCTATCTCTGCGTTTACATCTAAATCAATATCAAAGTCCACCTCGGGTATCATTTGATCTAAAAAGCTAGATATACCCAAACCAAAAGACATACTGACTAACTCCAAAAAACTTAATCCAAGAAGAAGCAGTATACATACAGTAAAGGGTAAGTTAGGTGAAGCACTTACAAATTCTAACATAAGTTTAATCCTCTACTATTAAATAATAGATTAAGTTTAAAACACTTTTCTGTCTTATTTTAAAGATTTTACGCTTAGCAATGTATCATTGTAAAATATTTATCTCAACGGTATATATCAACTTTTTGTTTTAGCCTACATAAATTTATGTGTTTATGAATCCATGCATTATAGAAGCATTTTTGATACAATTGACCCACTTTTCTTGATCTAACTTTAAGAAAAACTATTTTAGGAGCAAAATGCAAGTTTGGAAAAAAATTCTCATCGGTATGGTATTAGGTGTGTTTTTTGGTTACTTTTGTGGAGCAAACTCCCCTATAGAGTTTTTTAATGGTGAAGTAGGAGCATCCACTGTAGCTTTCGTAAATATTATTGGTGAAGTATTTTTACGCCTTCTAAAGATGATTGTTGTACCCTTAATCTTCTTTTCATTATGTGTTGGGGTAGCCTCTATGGAGGATGTTCAAACCATTGGTAAATCTGGCGGAAAACTCTTAGTTTACTTTATGTTTACTACGGCTGTAGCTATTATCATTGGTGTCGGTTTAGCTCTACTTGTTCAACCAGGTCAATATATAGATAGTGCAAAACGTGATCAGTTGATTTCTCAAAATGTAGAAAATGCCAACAAATACAAATCTAAAGCTGGAGTTAAGGTAGATGTAACTTCAAAGACAGAAAAAGCTACATTTACCCAAAACCTTAAAAAATCCTTAAATCAATTAAAAGATAATCTTTTAGAGATGATCCCATCCAACCCTATTCAGGCTATGGCTGAAACAAAGATCCTGCAAATCATCGTATTTGCCATATTTTTTGGAGTGGGGATCATTAGCTTGTCTGACGAAAATAAAAGAGTGATTATTCGCTTTTGCAATATTGTAAATGAAATCATGGTTGTCTTAGTACAATTGGTTATGGCTATTGCTCCTTACGGAGTTTTTACTCTTATGGCTTCATCCGTCTCAAAAATTGGACTCAGTGTCATGGGGGCATTAATTATATATGCTCTAACTGTCTTAGGTGGTCTCTTTTTACATCTAATTCTAGTCTACCTACCTGTAGCAACTTGGGCATCTGGACATTCTCCGATATACTTCTTAACTCAAATTAAAGAAGCTCTTGTTTTAGCTTTCTCTACCTCTTCAAGCTCCGCTACTTTGCCTGTTACTATGCGATGTGTTGAGGATAATTTAGGTGTTCCTAATAAAACTACTTCTTTTGTATTGCCTCTAGGTGCAACTGTAAACATGGATGGTACAGCACTATATCAAGGTGTCGCTGTTGTTTTTATTGCTCAAGTATTTGGAGTTGCTCTAACTCCTGGAGATATTGTAACTATCGTAGTTATGGCTACCCTTGCATCGGTAGGTGCAGCTGGAGTACCAGGTGCCGGTATGATTACCTTAGTCATGGTACTTGACTCTGTAAACCCAGCTCTAGTACCTGGGTTAGCTTTAGTGATGGGGCTAGATCGCTTTTTAGATATGGTCAGGACCGCTCTAAATGTGACAGGAGACTCTACAGCATGTTTGTTTATGCATAAGATTGAAAACAACAATCAATCATCAAGTGAACCCATCAAAGCATAAATCAATGGGCGGGTTTACTACTCGCCCAATCTCTCTTTTAGTTTTTCATTTTCATTAATTAGACCAATGGTTTGAATAGTCATGGATGCCAAGGAGTTAAAGGCTTTTAGGACTTTTTCATCGTCTTCTGTGAATGAACCACAAATCTTATTTAGTGACTCTAAGACACCAATAACATTACCAGAAACATCTGATAAGGGCATACATATAACACTTTTGGTTACATAGGTAGTCATTGTATCCAACCTAGAATCAAAACGCTCATCTTGGTAGGCATCTTCTACTCGAATTGTTTGTTTATTTTGAGCTACAGTTCCAGCTATTCCGTCACCAATTTTCATTCGTATCTCTTTATCGCAGCTTTCAGCAAAACAAGAGTATATCTCCCCTGCATCTTCATCAACTAGATATAATGTACTACGATCCGCTCTTAAAATATGGGATACAGACTTAGCAATATAGGCTTGTAGTTTATCACTTGATCGAACTTTACCCATGTGTTCAAAAATATCTACTAACTCCATTAATCTCTTTTGAAATAAAATATTAAACTCATACTGTACAAGAGCCTCATCTAACTTTTGATTTGACTTAAGCAGTTTATCATTTAGTTTACGTAGCTCTTTGTTGTTTCCGATTAGATCATTTTCAAATTCGTTTTTAATTTTTACTAAGTAATATTTGTCCCATGCTTTATTTACTGTATGAATCAATGCATCCAGTTGAAATGGTTTAGAAACAAACTCGTATACATCATAAGGATTAAATTGTACTGCTAACTCATAGGTTGGGTAGGCTGTAATAATAATCACTTGAGACTGAATATTAGAACGTCGAATCTCTTTTAAGACATCTAAACCGGTCAATTCAGGCATATTATAATCTAATAAAATTATATCAAAGGTCTGACTTTGCGTTAGCTTCAATGCCTCAGCACCTCCGTTACAGGTGGTAATTGAGTAAAAATCTTTTAATCTCTCACTCAATAAATCAATTATAAAATCATCATCATCAACTATTAAAAGTTTTTTAACTAAATCCACGTCTAGCACTCCATAAAGTCAGTCTGCATCTATATCAATAACATAGATTAACTTTAGTAAAATTAAGCAGTGAACTTTGCCTACAGCGACAAGTTCGAAAGTCCGTGAAAGTATATCATAAAATGATATAGAAGTAATACTTCCATATATTTGTTGACATTAATATACAGATATTAAAGTAAATAAAATCATAAATCTCAAAATTCTCTTTTACTGATTGTTTCCTTTCTTCTTTTTCATCTTTAAGCATCAATATCAAATAGTTGATAATAAACATATTATTAATCAGTTTCTATCAAAATCATCGACAAAGCATTATTATTAAACTAAAATATGAAACAACAAAAATACATCTTGCCAACTCTTTGGACTCCTATATGCAAAGCTATGATCTAATTTTTCTTGGTGGCGGAGTATCCGCTTTAATGGTTAGTAGATACTTAAAAATCCAAAACCCCAAACTGAAAATTCTTATACTCGAAAAAAATCTTATTACTAGGCACAATCCTGGTGAATCTACTGTTGGTGTGGCGGGTCTCTTTTTTATCAGAGACTTACAATTATCTACATATTGCTACTTAAATCACCTTCCTAAAAACGGCTTGCGATTCTTCTTTCAAGATCAATCAAAACAATTCGACTTAGAAACCTGCTCTGAAGTCGGATCTAATATCATTCCTATTTTCCCGACCTTTCAATTAGATAGAAAACAACTAGACTCAGACCTTCGTCAATTAAATTCTGAGATAGGCATTCAAATAGAACTTGGAGCTAAGATTACAGATATTCAGCTCTCTAAAGACTCCATACATACGATTACTTGGAGTAAAAATGATAAAAGCTTTCAAAGTACCTCTACTTGGTTAATCAACTCTCTAGGTAGAGCAAATAATCAATTTCAATTTTTCAATGATATTTCTCCAAAAACCAAGCTTACTTCGCACAAAACTGCTGGAGCATGGGGTAGGTTTACCAATGTAAAAGACTTAGATTTAATGGGATCACAAGATTGGATTAAAAAGGTTGGATATACTAGCCGTTATTTGTCCACAAATCATGTAATGGGCGAAGGCTTTTGGATCTGGTTGATCCCTCTAAAAAGTGGAGTCGTTAGCATCGGGATAGTTTATGACTACGAAATTATTCAAGACGACTTACAATCCAAACAATCTTTTATTGAATATCTCAATAAACATCCTTTCATGAAACTACTCCTAGACTCTGCAGAAATAATCGACTTTCAATGTGCCCCCCATTTAGCAAATAAAAGAGCTCAATTTGCTTTTGACAATAAGTTTTGCTTTTTATCAGAGTCCTTTGGATTTGTAGACCCTTTATACTCCCCTGGTAGTGATGTCATTGCAAGACAAGCCTATCTTATTGAGCATATGATAAATGCGACGGACGATGATTTAGCTCAAACTGTGAACACAGTAAATCAATATATAGATTTAGAGCATGAGATAATTTCAAGGCTTTATATCAATCAATATAAGGCTTTTGGTTGTTATGAAGTTTTTAATATTAAATCATTGTGGGACTTTCATAGTTATACCAACAGAATGGTCTGGAACTTCTATGATAAAAAGTTCCAGGATTTGGACTGGATAAAAAGACAGGTTAATGCTACTTCTCCAACATTAAAGCTAACAATAGCTATGCAAAACGCTTTTATTGACTTATATGACTATCTTAAGAGTAAAGGACTAGACCAAAGAAAAAATCAACACGAGTACTCAGCTAGACAAAATCGTTTTAAAATTGAAGAGGACATGTTAGTTCAATATGATGATGATCGAGCAATCATAGAGCACTTACATCTTTGTCGGTTTACAATCTGCGAAGTTCTATTGGCTCGTTTTAATCAAAACTTTGACCGTCATATCTTCCACGAACTACTAAACTTCTCTCTCATTCAAAACTTTAAGCTAACACCAGAGTTTGTAGAAAAGCTTCTTAAAAAAGCCTCTAAAAAGTTATCCAAGTCTATATTAAAACAGTTTAAAGTGTCTCTAGAAGTAGAGTTAGAATTAAGTGATTTATCAAAATCATTACCTGTCAGTATGCTTCAAGAGTCTTTAGAAGTTAAAACCTTTGTTGAGAAGCTGTGGACACAAAAATCTAGCAATCTACTAAAAGACAGTATGCCTAAAAGTCATCATTAAAGTTCAAACGTTTTTAGATAATTATTTTGTCTAAACGGTCTTCTATATCTCTATGATTTTCCAACATAGTATCCATTAAGTCATAAAACTTTTTACTATGATTAGGCACAAGTAGATGACACATTTCATGTATAATCACATACTCAATACAATCCATATCCTCTTTCATTAGCTCCAAGTTCAAAGTGATCAAACCATCGATTCGGCAGGTTCCCCATTTTCGTTTCAAAAATCGATATTTATACTCAGGAGGATCTAAATTAAAGTGCTTAAACTTGCTCCAGGATTTTTCAATCATTTGAGGTAATATCTGTTGTGCCTGTGCCTTATAAAAAGCTCTAAGGGTACGTTCAACATCTTTACTTTCATCTGGCTTAGGAGTTTTAACGATCAAACTTTTCTCAAAAAGATTAACACCCCTTCTTTTTGAAAATGAAACTTTTAAAATATATTCATTGCCTAAATAGCGATGTAACTGACCCTGCTCATATGATTGAGTAAAGACCTTATCGCTTCTACTCTCAATAAGTAATCGTCTCTGCTTCAAAATCCATTTGCTGTGATTTTTAACAAAAGTTATTACTTCAGTCTCATCTACATTGTTGGGAGATCTCGCGATTACTGAACCATCTCCAGACACTTTGATACCAAAGGTTCGGCGTTTACTATATATAATTTCAAAACGAATTTCCTCATTTTGATAATTTATCGAATGATATAACTGTTTCACTAATCTACTATATTCCATTGCAAGGGTAAATTGCATATTGTATTTTATGTAAAATGATTCGGAGATATCTAATTTTAAGTAACTAAGAGAGTCATTTTTTACAATAGCTAACTTAATAGTAATTGAATTCACCATAAAGTTTTACTTGAGTCTCTTTTTGGTAAAATTTACATACTACAAATATAACCAATACCCTTTTTAGGAGACCATTTTGAAATATACAAAACTTGGATTCACAGATTTATCAGTCAGTAAAATTTGCCTTGGCACAATGACTTTTGGCGAACAAAACACAATACAAGAAGCATTTGAACAAATGGATTATGCCTTAGATCAAGGTGTAAACTTTTTTGACACTGCCGAACTATATGCTATTCCACCCAAAGCCGAGACGCAAGGAAAAACAGAGGAGTTTATCGGGCAATGGTTCAAAGAAAGAAAAAATCGAGATAAAGTCATATTAGCAAGCAAAATCGCCGGACCAGCAGAGTGGATTCCTCATATCAGAAATGGCTCTGGTTATGATCGTAAAAACATAAGCCAAGCAATTGAAAGTAGCTTAAAGCGCTTACAAACGGATACTATTGATCTCTATCAATTACATTGGCCTTCTAGATCTACCAACTTTTTTGGGGTACGTGGAATCCAAGAGCTTAAAGATCAAGAAGCAAAGATTGAACAAGAAATGCATGAAACACTTTCTATTCTAAAAGAGTTTATAGATGCGGGTAAGATCAAGGCTATTGGTCTTTCTAACGAAACTCCTTGGGGAGCTATGAAGTTTTTAGAATTATCTAAATACCATGACTTGCCTAGAGTGCAAACTATACAAAATCCATACTCATTATTAAATCGTAGCTATGAGGTTGGTTTATCTGAGTTATCATTGAGAGAAAACTGCATGCTACTACCATACTCCCCATTAGGGTTTGGTGTATTGAGTGGGAAGTACTTAAACAATCAACAACCTAAAGACGCAAGATTAACTTTATATAAAGGCTATGAGAGATATCGTGGTGAAAATGGAGTTAAGGCAACTCAGGCCTATTTTGACCTGGCCAAGTCTCATGGATTAAGCCCTGCACAGATGGCTCTAGCTTACGTCAATACAAGATCTTTTGTTTGCTCTAACATAATAGGAGCTACAAAAATAGAGCAATTAAAAGAAAACATCGCAAGCATTGATTTAGAGCTAAGCAAAGAAGTCTTAGAAGGAATTGAAGCTATTCAAAACAAATACCCAAATCCTGCTCCATAGAGTCTAATAGTTAATTTCAATGTAGCTATTGATCTATCAATCTTTTTGCTCGATCAATGGCACATTGAATAACTCTTGGGTTTTTATGCTTAAACACAATAGTTTGGCCTGTTTTATCCTTTAGAGCCATCTTAAAGTTTAAAAACTTCCAATGAATGAAGCGATCGTACAATTCAAACAAATAAGAAGACATAAAAACTACTACTAAAAAAATGCTCCAATAGACTATTTCTGCTCTTAAATATGTAAAGTCTTTCACAAGATAAGCTAAGCTGCCAATTGTAACAAGGCTCGTAAAACCAATACTACGATGGACAAAATCCAGTTTTGAATTACATTTAGTGCAAATAGGTAATCTGTTTTCAAGACTTGGTTGGTCTATCAAACCTCTCATCAATGTTGAGGGTAAATATTCAATGGTGTTTTGAATCTCTTTTTCTCCAAAAGAGTTGCACGAAATACACTGATCATCAAAATACATTAACTCTCTGTTAATATGAACTTCACAATCACTGACTTGCTCAATAACTATTTCTTCTTGAAAGTTTTGCATCTTTTAATTAAATGCTTTCACCCGAAAAGCTCATTAAGTTGAGACCGATCTCATCGTTTTGTACTCTTTCAACATCAATCTCTGCCGGTACAATCCATATCTCACCGGTTACAGCAATCTTAGCTGAAAAAAGATGTCCACCAAATACTTGATAATTAGCATCACTCATTGTCATATGTAGGTGAGTAAAGGGCTCTCCATCCAAAAAGGAGATATTACCACTTAAACTGAGTAGTTCAAACTCGCCCTCAAATTTTTTAGAATCATAAAACTTTGTTGGTAAATCATAAAAGCCAAGACTTACATCATAAACAGCACCAATACCTGATACCTTACCAGCTTTAATTTTATGCTTTTGACAAATGGTCTTTAATGAACTTAAAATTTCTTCGTTTCTGTCTAATCGGATTAAATATTTATCATCTACTTTAGCTACTAACATTTGTCCTCTTAATCTGTTATTGCATCCTTGGGATGAGTATAGTCAATCAATACACCAATTTCAGGAAAGTATATACCGTTATCATCAACATCTTCATATTTATAAATGTTAGATAGACGTTGACGAACATACATGTCTCCCACTTTAATATACTGGGTTAATGCATAGATCTTTTTTACCTTTGTGCCGACTTCTGCAATCTCTTTTAGTTTAACTATATCTTTATTTTGAGAACGAATACATCCGTGACTCCCAGGAGCCACAGCAATCGCTGCCCAACTGACGATACCGTTTCCGTAGGTACCATGGATATATTGTGAATGATTATCATTTAACTTTGCGGTCCACTTGCCAAACGCTCCTTTTAAAGGATTAACATTGTGAGCAGGATAAGAGCTATTAGAGTAATTTTCTGTCCAGGAGATGATCTTAAAGTCCCCTACTCTTGATTTTGAGTTTTCCCCTTCGTTTAAATCTCTATGATCTGGATGGCCAATTACTACACGATATGAAAATATATTTTTCCCTTCTTGAAAGACTCTCAACCTTTGCTCAGGTAAATTAATAATGATAACTTTTGGATTTTGTTGGTCGTCATTGTCTTCAATATCTGAACTTTCTTCTTCATCATCAGAAAAATAACCCGTTATTTTATCCACTAGAGGGTTTGCTTTTTTAGTGTCTCTTGAACAATCATATGCTTTTCTATAATCATTGTTTAACACAAAATGCCCACATGTACTCATTTTTTCAGAGTCAAACAATAAATCCAACAAAGCTGAGTAAACATAAATCGGTTTTTTCCATAAAAACGACTCTAACTCCTCACTAAATTCTTCTTTTAACTGGGGACTGCTTTGTATAACCTCTTTAAGATAAGATCTATATTTGAATCCAAAAAATCGATCAAAATTAATCACTGCTTGGTTTTTCGACTTAAAATCATCAAAGACTTTTTTTACTTGAAGCTCCTTTAACAATTTTTCAGCTACTACAGTATATCTAGAGTGATGTTTTAGTGATTCACTAGTTAAAGATTGGAAAACTGCATATTTTTTAGAAATATAACCAATCAGTCCGTCCTCTAGCTCAACTTTGATATATTCAGAGCCTAAACTTTGACCCTTAGAAGTACCGTGCTCTAAATATTGCCCACCATTTACTTTTGTGATAACCGATGAGCTACGACTATTTGATCTACGAATTATTAAGTTACTAACACCTGATTTTACTATAAAGTAATTTGCTATATATTTTTTAGATAAATACCCAGTACTTTGATCTTCTAACTCTACTTGCATAAAGTCACTACTTTGAGATAATTCCTTTAACTTAGTTTTACCTTGTACTTTTTTAATCACCTTACTGTCTAAGGAATCACCATCTCTTAGTCTGAGATTGCTTACACCAAGTTTGACCATCAAGCCAACGGAGTCAATATAGTCTTTATGAACAAATCCAGCTTTATTATTAGGGGCAACCACAGAGATATACTCACTTACGATTTGATCTTCGTTGATAACTTTAAAAAAGACACCGCCATCAACTTTGGCAATAATTTTTGAACTTCTAAATGGACCTTTACGCACGTTTAAGTTTTTAGTTCCAGGCTTTATGATTCCACTGCTTTGTTGGGACTCATTATTATCTTTATTTTGGGATGAATCTTGGGCCAGAGTTGTAGAGTTATCAGAGTTTTGAATCAAATCATCATCAAAAAAGTCCGTAGCCCAATTGATTTGTAAACTAAGTAAAATAATAAAGATAATATGTAACTTCATTGCAATCCTTGATTGTATACACTTCAACCCACAAATCACCTATCTGATCGATTAAAGCTTTACAAAATACAGAAACAAACCGACCTATCTAGAAACAAGAGGATTTGTCCCCTTAGTATAATTAAAGTCCACATTTTTGCAATGCTTACAGTAATTTAATTAAAGGTTTAATCACTGGTATTTTCAATAAATTGAAACTATGAAATTAGATTATCAAGAGCCATTTTCATATCTGTAAAGGATAAATGCCTTGGAGATAGTGTATACTAATAAACATGATGTCTATTAAAGACAATAATATTAAAGTTGAGAGTTCAGGACTAGCATGAACCAAAAATATGATGTTGTTATTTTAGGAGCCGGAGCCTCTGGCTTGTTTTGCGCATTTCATTTAGCTAAACGTGGTAAAAAGGTTCTTGTTTTAGAGCATAATAAATTTGCAGGCAAAAAAATTCTGGTCTCAGGTGGTGGAAAATGTAATTTTACCAATCAAGACGTGAGCATCAATAATTATGTCTCAAAAAACCCACGATTTTGCCATTCGGCATTAGCAAATTTTGCTAGCTCTGATTTTTTAGACATGATTCATGAATATGATATTCCCTATGAACAACGAGAGTTAGGTAAATACTTTTGTAAAAATTCATCAAAAGATATTCAAAAAATGCTTCTTAGTGAATGTAAAAAATACAAAGCAAATCTTGTGTTCAGCATACAATTTATGGGGGTTGAGTCACGTGATAATCAATACTATGTTGAGTGCCTTCATAATAATCAGTTTATCCAAATTCAATCGGAACATTTTATCGTAGCTAGTGGAGGCCTATCCTTTGAAACCCTTGGATCGACTAATATTGGATACAAAATAGCAGAACAGTTTGGTCTAAAAATGATTCCAACAAAACCCGGATTAGTTAGTCTTGAGTTCTCTCAACAAGAGAAAGAAGTTTTCAAAGGTTTACAAGGTATAGCCCTTAAGACACAACTTTCAACAAAAGATGCTATCTTTCACGAAGCCATGTTGTTTACTCACACGGGTATTTCTGGCCCCTGCACCTTACAAATTTCGTCTCATTGGACTCCGGGACAAACTATTCAAATGAACTTTGCTCTTGGCTTTGATTTTCAAGCTTTTATACAAGAAGAGCAAGACCTAAACCCCAAAAAGAGTCTCGAAAACACTCTTGCTAAAGAGTTTCCTAAAAAACTGGTACATGCACTTTTAAGTACAGATAACTCATTACCTAGCTCAATTGATAAAATGACCCCGCAACATTGCGATACTTTAGCCAATCTCTTTTGTAACTATCAATTAATACCACGAACAACGAGTGGGTACAATAAAGCAGAAATCACTTGTGGTGGAGTAAATACTAAATCCATAAACCCCAAGACAATGGAAGTCAAATCACAAAAAAATCTATACTTTATTGGTGAGGTTTTAGACGTTAGTGGTTGGCTTGGTGGATATAACTTTCAATGGGCATGGGCCTCTGCTTATGCATGCTCCCAATCTATTTAAGCAAACTCCACTTTTCTATGTCATCGGGATTACCTGATTTTGCTCCTATATATAGGTTTAACAATTCAATTTCAGGGCTTTGTTCTGAGTCTTCTGTAGAACAAGGGACTTCGATCAGCCATAGGCCTTCTCGCACACTAATTGCTTCATCTAGTTGAGTTTCTAGCTCACCATAATTTAGAGCTGAACTATGGTGGCCACCATAAGCTTGGATCAACAATTGGTAATTCATGTCTTCAGACCCACAGGTATACATGGGACAGTCTCCCTGTTTACCTAAATGAAAAATATTGTTTCTCATCAATACAATAATGGCAAAGTGCTTTTCTTTCAAAAAGTGAATTAACTCATTGCATTGAAACTGAAAACCACCATCACCTGTCACTACTAAAGGGATATCATCTAAATTATTGGATTTTATAACATTACAAGCTGCCCTAGCATAAGGAATAGAAGTCCCCATAGCAGCATACCATGGATTGGTCAACCACGATCTTCTCAATTTACTTTGCCTTGCCTCAAAACTAAAGCTGGCAAAAAATGAATTACCAATCTCTGGCAAGAAACAAAAGTTTTCATCGAACTTTACTTGAATAGCATTTAGAGAAATCGCTAGGTTTTTAAACGATAGCTTTTCACTATGATTTATCTCAACACGAGGTGGTTTGGGTATATTACAATCAAATTTTGGTATTTCTAAATCAAGTAGACGATCCATTACACCAAGCACCTCACTACAAGATGCCGTGTCTCCTTTTAAAGAAACTTTATTTTCAAACTTGTCTATAATAAAGGTACCTGTTGCAAAAGCAGAGCTTGAATCCTGAGTACAAATACTTGTACAAATCTCTAAAATAAAGTCAGCTTGGTTTTCTATGTAGTCTCTAGAATAGTCACTTGAAAAGACCCCGTTATAAGTACCAAGACTCAAAGCAGAGCTTTCATCAAAAATTCCTTTAGCAAAAATATTACAAGCATATGGGATAGAAAACTTCTCAATAAACAATTTAACCTGTTGAATCAATCTTGGATTAGACTTAATCTTCTCACCAATAAATAATAAGGGCTTTTTGGACTCTACAAATTTTTGATGGATATGATCACTTACTTCTAACACTCCACTTGTTGTTGTAGATGGTGCTTTAAAGACCTCTAAAGGTTGTACCTTTTGAAAAACTAAATCTCTTGGGATCTCAATAAAAACTGGTTGTTGATTATCTTTAGCATAATTAACAATTTCTAAAAACTTATTGCCGGCATTACTTGGCTGTACATCATTTTTCGAACCAATTAGGCGTTCTGCACGTAAGCCCAAAGCCTTAAAGGCTGCAATAGCATTATTATAGTCTACCTCCCAAGAATTACTCGGATGGATAGCATGGTGCAAACCACCTGACTCAATCTCAGACTCTCCAGGAGCTCCAGATATAAACACCACAGGAAGACGCTCACTCATAGCTAAGGCCGCTGCACTCATACATGGTAAAGATCCCACCGTGTATGTGGTTAAAACAAACGAGATACCACATAGTTCAGCTTGTCCACATGCCGAAAATCCAGCATGCATTTCATTACTAGAAGGTAAAAGGTTTAAATCATTGGATAAACCTTTCATAATATTGGCTGCGTAATCTCCACCCACCCCATATACATCATGTATATCATTGGACTGAATTATCTTTACTAAACACTCGGCTAGATCGGGTAATTGATTAAAGTAGCTTTGACCGTAATTTTTAACAAATTTGTTCATAAAACACCTAATTAGAGACACGTAAAAGTCTATATTTTCTATTTAGGATATTTTACTCTACTTTAGTAAGCTTTGTAAGATACGATCGATCAATGAACAATATTTTATAATTATTAGATTGATCTCTTTGAAAAAAGGAGAAGAGCACACAAGTTTTTTCAAGTCTTTGATTTATTGGTGCCCCTAGATGGTATCAACTTTTGTGAATAAGTTAAAAAGTTATAGCTGAATAGTTAGCAATTTTTTTAACTAGTAGGCTGACAAAAAGTTTGTTGAATCTGCATGAATAGATCTACAATCGATTGATTTTTCACACTATAATAAGAGAAGTTACCATTTCGTTTTGAAACTAGTACACCTCGATCTTTTAATATGGATAGGTGTTGTGATAAAGTTGCCTGAGCAAGTCCAGTGTACTCTTCAAGACAACGTACATTTTGCTCGCCCTCTTTTAACACACATAAGATTTTTAACCTAGCTGGATGGGCCAAAACTTTAAGTGCGCGAGAAGCACTTTCAATATGCTCTCCTTGATCACTAAACATTTGATCTAATTTACATTTGAAATCTTTATCTATAATGCTATCTTTTTCCATAATTCTCCCAATTCGTGAATACGGTATTCCAATTGATAATGATAGTCAAGTAAATTTCACAAAAGTCTTAAATTTGTCCCATATATTACCCCTAAATCACCGAATTAGACGCAGTGTGCAGACTTCTGTGAAACTATCTATCATTAGAATTCTCTATTTTTTTGCTCCCCAAATTTAGCAAACAATTCTTCAAACCACGGATAAGCAACTGGTATGACTAAAAGAGTCAAAATGGTTGAACTAATCAGTCCCCCTAAAACTACAGTTGCCAAAGGGCGCTGAACTTCTGAGCCTGTACCAGTTGATACAAGTAATGGCACTAATCCTAGCCCAGTCGTCAAAGCTGTCATCAACACGGGACGTAGTCTATTTAGTGCTGCTTTAGTACAAGCTACTTTAGTGTCAAGTCCTTGTCGGCAGAGATGATTCATGGATTCCACCAAGACCATTGAGTTTTCCAGAGCGATTCCAAAAAGTGCAATAAACCCAACAGTGGCTGGCACGGATAAATTGATATTAGTAAGGTACAAGGCTATAATCCCTCCCACCAACGCTAATGGTATATTTAGCAAAATTAGAGTCGCATCCTTTAAACTTTCAAAGTTTGCATAAATCATCAAAAAGATAAACAATAAGGTAATCGGAATCACAAACAATAAACGTTTATTTGCTTCTTGTTGTAACTTAAATTGTCCGCCCCAAGTCATCAAATATCCACTAGGAAACACAACGTTCTCTTGAATACTCTTTTGTGCATCTTTAACAAATGATCCAATGTCTCTTTTATTTACATTACACTGGATTGTAATTAATCTCTGCCCATTCACACGAGTAATTTGACGATAACCACTAATCTCTTGGATATGGGCTAACTCACGTAATGTGATATATCCCCCATTTGATAGAGGTATTACAATTTTTGCAATATCCTCAGGGGTTTTACGATCCTTTTTTGGATAACGTACTACAATCGGAAACTGCTTTACACCATCAAAAATAACTCCAGCCTCTTGGCCACCAATCGCTATAGCAAATGTACTTTGTACATCCTCTACATTCAATCCGTACCTAGCTATCACATCATGCTTTAAAGTTATTTTTAATTGATTGGCTCCAGCTATTTGCGCCACTTCAATGTCACGAGCACCATACACTCCTTCTAAAACTTTTGAAATCTCATCGGCAGTCTTTTTAAGCTGATCTAAATCATCCCCAAAAAGCTTTATTGCTAATTGTGCTCTGACTCCCTCTAATAACTCATCCACCGTCATAGCTATGGGCTGACTAAAGTTTGATTTTACACCTTTAATTCCATGAATTTCTTCTCTGATAAGTTCTACTAACTCCTCTTGTGTAGAGACTCTCCATTGGGATTTATCTACTAGGGTTAAAAACATTTCTGCACTATTTATTGGATCTGCGTGGGCTCCTACTTCACCTCTCCCTATTCTACTCACAACCATTTCTATTTCTGGAATTGCCTTTAACTTACGCTCTACTAGTAATGTGGTCTCTTTACTTTGACTAATCGCTATTGAAGGAGACATAGTTAGACGAACAACGATTGTTCCTTCTTGTAAGCTTGGTGTAAACTCGGATCCTAATTTTGGTAATGTAAACGCACCAATCAACAATAAGCCAACACACAAAACCAAGGCATAGACTCTTTGATTTAAAAATATCTCCAAAATTGGTTGATATATCTTTTTAAGGTTTAAGAGCAGTATTTCTGGGCCACCCAATTTTTTAGACTTACTCTTCTTTAATAGCAAACTACTCAGTGTAGGAGCGATGATAGCAGCATAGATTAATGAGCCAAACATAGCTAAGGCAACAGTATAAGCTAATGGTCTAAAAGTTTTACCCTCCACTCCTTGCAAAGTAAATAAAGGTACAAAAACCAAGATGATAATCATAATCGCGAAAACGATGGGTTTTCCCACTTCAAAACAAGATTCAATGACACATTCAAGTACAGTTCGATCCTTATATTGATTGAGTTTACTCAATACACTTTCTACAATTACGATTGTACCATCCACCATCATACCAATCGCTATAGCAAGCCCTCCAAAAGACATTAAATTGGCCGAAATATCAAAGTAGTACATTCCACAAAAAGCAAACAAAATAGAAAAAGGAATAGACATAGCTACTATTATGCTAGATGAAAAGCTCCCTAACATAAAAAATAAAATTAAAACAACAAAAAAGACTCCTTGATACAAAGCATTTTTTACAGTTTTTACACATGCCTCTACCAAAGATTTTTGTTGATAATAAGGCTTTATAACTAAACCTTTTGGCAAGATGTTTTGAATCTCTTCTAATCGTTTCTCAACCTTAGATATCACGGTAGATGAGTTCATTCCGTATAGTTTTACAACCATACCTGATATGATTTCTGATACACCATCTTTAGTCTGTAAGCCTCGTCGGATTGCTCCTCCAACCTCTATATCAGCGACTTGTTTTAAATATATTGGAGTTTGATCTACCACCTTCACCACAGTATTTTGTAAGTCTTTGATATTTCTTAAAAGACCAATAGATCGTACTACCATCTCTTCGGAGTTTTTTTCTATGTATTGGGCCCCTACATTTAAATTATTGGCTTCTATTTTTTCTACGATGTCACTCATGGACAAACCAAACTTTTGTAGGCTTTGTGGGTGTACATTCACGTGAAATTGCTTTTCAAAGCCACCAATCCCTAAGACTTCAGTAACTCCTTTTACACTTTGTAAATGAAATTTCACTAACCAGTCTTGAACACTTCTTAACTCCTCTAAGCTGTACTTTCCGGTTTCATCTTCTAAATAATAAAATAGTATAAGGCCCATTCCAGTTGAGATTGGCCCCATTCCTGGCTCACCGTAACCTTCTGGTATTTGCTCTCTTGCTTCTTGAAGCCTTTCATTTACCAATTGTCTTGCTAAATATAAGTCCATATCATCTTCAAAATAGACATTAACAACAGACAAGCCAAAGTTAGAAACAGACCTAACTTGCGTGACACCTGGTAATCCATTCATAGATATTTCTACAGGAAAAGTAACATACTTTTCAATCTCTTCTGGTGCCAAACCGTCCGTTACAGTAAAGACCTGTACTAAGTTAGGCGACACATCCGGAAAAGCATCAATGGCCAATTTGTTATAACTCAATAATCCACTAGCCATAATAATCGCCATGATTACAACGACCAAAAGACGATTATCAAGGCATTTTTTCATAATATTTTCTATCATTTCAACTCCTAATGATTATGACCATCACCTAAGGAGCCTTTGAGTAGCTCTGCTTTAACATGAAACCCACCTATAGAAACATAGGTCTCATTTATATTGAGTCCTGTTATAATTTCTACATTAAAAGCATCTTGTCTTCCGATTTGTACTTTTTTTGGTTCAAACTTTTTATCATGTTTAACAAAAACAACCTTGCTACCATCCATCTCAAAAATTGCTGTTTTAGGCACAAGTATTTGCACCTTTATTTTGTCTACAACTACATTCGCTTGCAAAAACAATCCTGCTTTTAAGCCGTCATCATATTTTATCAATGCTCTAGCATCAAAACTTCGAGTAGCTTCATTAATCGTCTTTCCGATGTAATCAATTTTTGCCTTATATGACTTTTCAGCTACGGTGACTTCTAGATCTTGCCCTAGTTTTATTTTTCTCGTATCTTGTGAGTACACTTGAAACAATGCCCAATAATCCTGTAAATCTGCAATAGTATACACGCTAGTCTCCGAGCTAATCCTTTCTCCAACAACTAAGTGTTTAACAATAATATGACCGGCAAATGGTGCTCTTAATGAAGTTAAAGTTAAATCATCAGACTGAAAAGTATTTTGTGATAAATCACTGATTTCTTGCTCGGTCAAACCAAACAATACAAGTTTGTTTCTAGCACTTCTAAACTTTATGTCAACTAATTGAAGTAATCGTTTCTTTTGCAATAGCTCTCTTTCTATTTCATATTTTTGCTGATCTTTTTGAAAAGAGAAATCTGTTTGTGCCTCTTCTAACTGACTTTGGGCAGCTAGATAGGCCTCCTCACTATTTACTTTCTCTTTGAATAATTTTTGCTCTCGCTTCCAGGTTTTTTTTGCCAAACTCAACCTTGAAAACGATTTGTAAAAATCACCAATTGCTTCGTTTAAACTATCTCCATTTGTACTCAGGTCTGATTTTCCATCCTGTATTCTGGTAAGAGAATTATAAAAAGTATTTCTTAAATTTTCTACTCGTTGTAAATCTTGGCTAGCTAACTCGTAGTTTCTTTTCATTTCTATGAAATTTGATCGTGCTTCACCAATTTCAAGACTATCTACTAAAGCTAAAATCTCACCTTTTTCTACATAATCCCCAAGTTTTTTCTCCACCTTTCTTACAAAACCAGAAAACCTTGGATTAATATGAACCAAACGATCTTCATTGAGTTGTAACTCACCGGAGTACTTCATTGTTTTATTTAAATATCCTTGACCCACATTAGACAGAGTCATCTTCAACTCTTTGATATCCTTTGGACTTAATGTAGCTTTAGACTCTTCTTTGGAGTGATCATGGCCTTTATGAGGATCAACAGCTTTCTTACTATGGTCATGATCCTTATGACTTTTGGACTTATGTGATGATGCCCCGTGATCATGCCCAGGACCAGCAACACTTAGACTAATAAGACATGCGCCTATAATTATTAATTTATACATTGTAGCTCCACATCTCTATTTAAATATAATTTTTCAATTTGATTGCTAAAAATATACAGTTCGCGTTTTGTATTTAAATGTAGCCGTCTACTCTCAACTAAGTTTTTTCGAGCTTCTAAAACTTCTAAATAATCTGATTTACCAGCACTTTGGGCTTTTATAACTTGAGTATAAAGTCTTTCTGAAGAAGGTAAGATAATTTTATCTAACTTAGATAATGTCTTTTGACTTAGAGATACCAAGTTTATTAATTTCTTTGTCTCTTTTTTTAAGTCTAACATTTCATGTTTAGATTGCTGTTCCTGTACTCGTACTCTTGCATTTTGCGCTCTAATTCCACCTTCATTTCGATCATTAAATCCTAAAGGAATACTATAAGATAAAACAAAAGAGGTCTCATCATTACCGTTAAAGTTTTGGATTGCCCCACCAAAAGTATGATCGAGTTTGGCATGAGATTTTTCTAGTTTTAAAATCTCTAGTTGAAGATCATTCTTTTTATTTATGATTTTCTTAACCAAGCTTTTATCCCAAGTGAGTTTCTCTAAGTTAGGGAGTTTCTCAAGAGATTTTAACTCATATTGATCTATTTTTGTGAACCCATTGAACAATGAAAATAACTCCATTTTAGCCGTTTGATACTCATTTTTTGAATCTTCTAAATCTATCTCAGAAGTGCTTCTAAGGATCTTAGCTCGCTCTAATCCCAGTGGAGATATCTTGCCGTATTTAACTAATTTCTTTAAAATATTTTCAAACTCTAAAGTCATTTTATACAGGCTTTGTTCTAACTCTAATTTGGATCTCGAAAATACTGTCTCTAAGTACTTTTCTTTCATTTCAAAGTAGAGCTCGTGCAATTGTTTTTGATTTTCAAGGCTTTCTAGTTCCTTTTCTACCTGACTCACAGACACTCGATTATCTCTTTTGTTTCCACGCTCAAAAGTTTGACTATAACTCATTTGAAACAATGCGTCACTTACACCCTTTCTTGCTTTGTTTCCACCAAATTCTTCGAGTTCAAACTCTAACTCAGGGTTGAGTTTTTTTGATGCTTGCTCCATCTCCCCGCTCTTACTTATTAATTTATATTGATGGGATTGTACTAATGGATGCCACTCTAAAACATGGCCCCAGATTTCTTGTATTCCAATCTTCTTTTGTTCTGTTGCACTACTGATATTTACTACCAACAAAATGGCAAATATATTTAAAATGATGCGCATTTTCTCTCCTATATCTCATTATCTCAACTGATTATCAAACTATATCCTAGCTTTACACAACCAGTGTTATATTATTTATATCTAATTTTTATGGGTTTTGTTTTCAAAATGCACATACTATCAACTAACCAAAAAGCAGTCTCTCCAATTGTATTGGAGATCAAAGATTGCTTGGTGGATGATTACATTTTGTAAAGTATTGAATGACTATATAAGCCTGTCTCATTTATATGAGACTAACTCTTTTTCATATTGTCATTCAAATAGAAGAGATCAAACTCTAAAGATCACTGTTTTAAGATGAGTTACAGTTGGCCCTCGTGCTTTTACTGTTTTAAGCTTGAGGATTTGTTGTTTTTGGATAAACGAAGAAAACACTAAGCTAGAAGACATAATTATGGGACTAAACTCATAATCAATAACATCTAAACGATAGTCATCAACATTTGAAATAACAGTATCTTCACAATCATTGCATGAGAGTAAATTCAAATCATTAGTAGCATGATCAGAGCAATCATCCTGCCCTGAAATCTCCACATGAACTTCACCTGTCTTTTCAAAACACATCACCAAAAAATCTTTTGGTAAAATTCCTTGAAAAAGAATAGCGCTAATTACGATTAGGCTTATAATATACTTAGTTAATTCCATTAACTTTAAAGATATAGCAAAGGTATTTTTATTGCAACGCTTACGACTATTGTTATTTGGGATTTCATTAAAGTTTGTGATAGGATTTAAAACATATTTTGCTTAACTATTTACCTATAGTTTTTCAACTTGTTTATAAAGGCTGATTACATCTAGGTGCACCAATAAACTAGAAACTAAGAAAAGCTTGTATAGTCCTCAACCTTTATCGAAGAGAATACCTGCATCATTAGAATTTTGTTTTACCTATAGGATCATTTATGAAATTTATTACTATTTTACTACTCTTTTGTATTACTATTCATAATCAATCTGCTAACCCAGTTCAGCCTACCTTAGATCAAGCGTTATTGGCTTTACCAAATACTAAATCCATAGCAAACTTCAATCTAACTTTAAATAAATTGAAAAATATCAATCCAACTTTTTTTACAAAAAGGCACAAAGCTATTGTTTACATGCATGGCTGTGCTGGCTTGGGATATTATGAAAAGCTAGACATGAGACTCTTAGCAGACCAAGGTTATCTAGTCTATGCACCTGATTCATTTGCAAGACCCGATAAAAAAATATCTTGTGATGCTAAAAAAAAGCAAGGTGGCTTACATCGTGAGGTCTTAGCATTAAGATTACTAGAGGCAAAGGCTGCCATTGACTTTTTACATACCCAAGCATTCATAGATAAAGATATTGTCTTAGCAGGTTTTAGTGAAGGCGCAATTACCACCGCCAAGTATCCTCATAATGATATCCATAAAAAACTTATTTTAGGATGGACATGCAATGCAGGTTGGCCTGAGTATATCGGTTTAGAAGGCCCATTAGATCTTAAAGTTCAAGCTATATTATCTGACAAAGACCCATGGTTTCAAACTCCATACCTAGCCGGATCATGTAACAAGTTTATGTATAATCGCCCCGAGGCAAGATCACTTGTCATTATGCATAACAAACATTATGTCGGTGATCAAGACATCGCCAAAAAAGCAATAGTACAATTTTTGAAAAACTAATCATTAAAATATAGACTCGCCAGAGTTTGAGGTAAACATCTCTAGTAATTGTATACTCTTAGTTGAGTTACCTTGTTTATTTAACACAGGAGAGTAAGAGCAAATACTAAAGTTTTGAGGTAAAATTGCTACAACCCCTCCACCAACACCACTTTTTCCTGGTAGGCCTACTCGATAACTAAAGTCTCCTGCTTCATCATAAAAGCCACATGTTAACATTAAGGCATTGATACGTTTTGCTTGTGATGCTGTTAAAACTCTATTTTTGGAATGAGGAACTAGTCCATGGTTTGCCAAAAATCGAAAGGCTAATGCTAGCTCCATGGTATTCATTTCTATGGCACATTGAAAAAAGTAAAAGTCTAGTAATCGATCAACATCATTATTGATATTTCCGTAGCTCTTCATGAAATATGCTAGAGCTGCATTTCTCTCTTTATTTTCTTTTTCCGATGTAAAGATTTTTGGGTTATAGCTAAGATTATCGTTATTTGAAATATCCTGTAAAAAATCCAAGTATCCCTGTTTTGGGTCATCAAATATATCTAAGAGCATATCACTAATGACCAAGGCCCCCGCATTGATAAATGGATTTCTAGGGATTCCATTTTCTTTTTCTAGTTGTACTAACGAGTTAAAAGGGTTGCCTGAAGGCTCTCGGTTCACTCTTTTAAATATTTTTTCTCCAAAATGGCCTAAGCATAAACTCAATGAAAATACTTTGGTGATACTCTGAATAGAAAACTTCTTTTCAAAGTCCCCATATCCAACACTTTTTCCACTTAAGTCCACCAAGGATACACCAAAACACTCTGGGTCCGCTTTTGAAAGCTCAGGTATATAATCAGCAACTTCACCCAAAGGGTTTTTTTGCCCAACTTCTTCAAATGTCTCCATTAATATCTTTGACAAGTATTCAAACTTTTCTACCATCATATTGACTTTCCTTTTTATATCCTTCGGAAAATATACTAAATCCAACTCATGATAAAGATCTTTCAATTCAAGTACGTTTAACCATTTTATACATAGCTAAGGGGATAATTTTTTTAAGTCTTCTTCACCTGTATTGACATACTCTTCCCTTAACACTACTATCAAAGAAGCGTTTCATCAGATTTTATTTAGGACTATTATGAAAAAAATACTATTTATCTTATTAGCATGTTTAACTTCCAACTCTATGGCTAACGTAAAATATATTCCAATAACCATAAAAGCTGGCTTATGGGAGTATGAAAATCCTGCTAACAAGATTTTAGAAGAGACTATGTCTAAGGTACCAAAGCAATTTAGAAGCTTGATTAAAGGACAAATTAAACAACAAAAACCGATCCGTGCTTGCATATCTTCTAAGGATATTAAAAACCCAAACCATTACATTCATAAAATAAGAGCAAAACATTGCTCAGTCGATATTTATAAAAGTACAGATACCTTGCTTGATGGCAATCTCACTTGTGATAAATCCAATCAAAAAACATCTATAGACTTCACCTTAGATGTGATTAATGACAAAGAAGTTATCATTGGATCAAACATAGATACTTCTGACTTTTCTGATGGTGGGCCTACAAACATAAGCTCTAAAGCTATCTGGAAATCAGATAGCTGTCCTGCTTCTATGAAAAAGTAATTTCTTTTGTTCGGATTTATAGGGTATCAACCTTGAAATAAGTAATACCCTATAGCTCACGAGCCAAACAATACTTATTTCATAAATTTAAAATTATTTTATTTTTTTTTCACTATACATCAAAAAACCTCTCCAAAAATTTTGAAGAGGTTTTATTAATTATACTTAATTAAGTTTATTTTCTTATGTTTGGATGATGATGAAAATGCAACTCTTGATCACATGTTTCACTCATAAATGGTGAATCTAAAGTCAATGTACCGACTTTGTCTTCTCTTGTTGATGTTTCAAGCTCTTGAACATAAATATCAAACTTCATTTGTTGTGCTTTATAGCTCATGATTTCGGCTCGAAAGTCTGCTCCACCTTGATCTTTATGACCAAAGTCTTGAGCTCTTACTTTTACTCTATATGGAGTCTTAGCATTTTTAATGACTTCATTTTGTTGATTGACTTCTGCTAGAGGATATAAAGGTCTTACATTTACAGGAGAATCAAACTTTTTAAATAAATTATTCAATAGTCCCAATGCAAACCCTTTAGGCTCAGGAATAATATTACTAAAGTATACATCAGTATCTGGCTTTGAAAAGAAACCTCTTCGGTCATCCCCTTCTAGTCCATTTTGACTCATTAAAAACAAGTTTGCTGTACTTACTTTTTGTTTTTTATGCTGACTAGGAAACAATTTTACTGCGATCCCAAATAATCGAGTCTTTCCTTCTTTCCATTCACTATTATCTTGTCCACCAGAAATACGAACGATAGCCGGAACATCAGTACCTTTTTCAAATAAACCAGTTAATCCTGTAGTCTCTTGGATTTGCCAAGATGCTTCAGCACAAACACCACGACTATGTAATAGCTTATTTTCTGCAGGTTTAAAATCTTGATTATCTTGGATTGTTCCTTTAAGTCTGTTTCTAAGTGCTTTACCAAAACCAGTTAAGCCTCCAACCAATTGAGGGATAGAAAATCCCTTTCTAGGTACAAACTCTGTAGTAGTATTAAATTTTACTTTCTTTTGTACTTGCTCATACGACATTGGAGCTGCTTCAAGGGAACCAACCATTACTAAAGCGCTTACTGCTAAACCTAATTTCAAATTCATAATTTTCTCTTTTATTTTATAAAATACATTTCATTTATTAATTTCTAACACGACTACGCATAAGTTGTACAGATGTTCCAACTTTTTTGATTAAATTTTAAGTTTTTGGTATTAACTCCCACTTAATTATGATTGGTACTGCCTTCAAACGTAATCTATTTATGATTAACAATCTTAATCTATTGATCCTAAAAAAACAATCACAAAAGCTCAATACCCCTTTATTTAGTTGTAAAGCGCATAGAAATAGATACAAGATATGTGAAGTTTGTACAAATGTTCCTAAATAGTAAATGCCAAGTTCAAATTTTACACTATTACTCTTTGACGAATGTAAAAAATAATATACAATGAGGTCCATTCTAAATACGGAGATCAATATGCACAAAGACATACCAAACTCAGTCTGGGACCACTTCTTTGATAATTTAACGGTAGAGAGTTGTGACTCAATTTACACTTACGCACCTGTTTTTAAAATCAAAACAACTCAAAATACATATGTTTTAAAGCAAACAAGAAGTCCACTAACTGATGCCAATAAAATCACTTCTTGGTGTGAAAGCATGCAAAAAATAGGATTAAGTATCGTGACTCCAGTCGCTTTATCGTCTTCTAATCCTATGTTGCATGAAGAAGAAGTGTGGATAGTTTATCCTTTTTATGATGGCGTTCAATATATAGCATGCAATGAACAAATCGCTCAGGCGGGTGATTATCTTGGCCGTATGCACCAAGCTAATGACTCTAGCATTACACTGCCACAGTTTGAGTTTCCAGATGAAGTGAGTTTTGAATCTTTCACTCAAGATTACAATCAGCTACTTTCAAATGCAAAAGCAAACTCATATTCTATCTCTGAAAAGCTTCATCTACATTTGCAAAATCAATTTACCAAGTTTGAAGGACTAGTTGATAAACTAAGTACTTTAGTGCAGGATCAAAATATTGTTTGGACCAATGCAACTTGGGATTATAAAGCAAACAATCTAATATTTAGAAAACAAAATGACCCCTGTTTGATAGATCCCGATAACGGTGGATACTTACCTAGAGTTTTTGACCTCGCATTAGCAGTACTATTGTTTCACAACGAGCTACCCTCTGCTCCCCATAGGCTCTTTAATCACGATCAATGGAGCGTGTTTATCACTTCGTACAAAAAGCATGTTACTTTGAGTGATCAAGAAATTTCTCTTTGGCCAGATGCTATAAACTTTATGGCTCTTGATGAAGCAATATGGTTACTTGGTGATGACCAAGATGGCTGGAAAGATAATCATCAAGGACAATTTTTATATAATCTAGCCAATAGTTTTACTGAATTAACAAATAGGTTTACTATCGATTAGGTCAATCTTATTTGAATCTTATTTTGGTAGACGATTCGCTAGTCTTGAAACAGAACATCCAACACTTTTAAAAGTCATTACAAATCAATAGTTAATACTACACACGCTTCTTCACAGGAGGACTTGTTACTAGTTTCCAGATCGACGAAACAATAGCCTTCCAAGGAGAAAGCTTTAACTTCACCTTTTGACCTTTACCTATTCTCCACATCTGCGTCTCATACCATGTTATTGCAAGCATCGTCATGGAATCTAATTTTTTATATCCCGTTGTAGGCTCTTTCCAGTCAAGTACAAACTTAGAGTCTGCAAAAGCGGCCAAAGGAAAGTCAGGCTTTAAAATCAATGGCCGGGCTAACCCTACAAAATCAGTCGCCCCAGAATTTATTGCATTCATCATTCCTTCAGAACTTCTAAAACCACCAGTCACTGCCAATGGAACCGTAGTTACCTTTCTTAATGACTCGGCATAAGTTAAAAAATAAGCTTCTCTTTTTCTAGTTGACTCTTTAATTTGCTGATCTTTCCCATTCACCATTATTGGGTTTTCATAACTTCCACCTGAAATTTCTATGTGATCTATACCAGCTTTAACCAAAGCGCAAACAACTTGCATAGACTCTTCTTCAGTGAACCCACCTTTTTGAAAATCAGCAGAATTTAATTTGATAGCTACGGGAAACTTTGTGCCCACTTCATGTCGAATCGCATCATACACATCTAACACGAACTTCATTCTATTTTCTAAAGTTCCACCGTAACTATCTAATCGTTGATTATGTCGAGGAGACAAAAACTGATTAACTAAATAACCATGAGCACCATGTATTTGAACTCCGGTAAAGCCAACTTCTTTTGCCAAACGAGACGCAGTAGCAAAACGCCCAACAATTTGCTTAATTTCTGGTTCTGAAAGCTCTTTTGGCATATTAAATGATTTAGATATAGCTCCTTCTAGAGGAATAGCAGAAGGAGCTACTGGAGTCTTACTCAATACATTTGGGCTCTGCTTCCCAGGGTGATTTAACTGAGCCCACAGGTGATTTCCTTTTACGGTACCTGCCTTAGTCCAGTTAACAAATTGAGAAAGATCACTCTCTTCATCCAATACAACATTAAATGGTTCTCCAAGAGCACTACGATCAACCATAATATTGCCTGTAACTAACAGTCCTGCACCACCGCGAGACCATGCTTCATAGAGTGTAGTAAGATCAGGCTTAGGATTTCTACTTCGATCACCAAGCTGCTCACTCGTCGCTGATTTCATTATTCTATTTGGTAAAACAACTCCGCTATTAAGTTTAAACTCGTCACTTAATTTAATATCTGTCATATATTATGTTCCCATGACTCTATTTTAGTTTTATTATGTTTAGATACTCTATGCTTGTTTGATAGAGCACCCAATACACATTATTATTAATTTAAAATATCCATTTTTTAGCATAGTGTTTGTATGTGTAATTTTACATACACATACACGGTATCAGCTATATTTTAATCACTAAACGCATCTACCACTGAGCCCAGTACTGATCCTTCGCCAGTACTTTTCCCGCCGATATTAGAGGAGCCTATAATTCTATCTGCTATTCTTGAAAAAGGTAAACTCTGAATCCAAACTTTACCGTGTCCAGTTAAAGTAGCTAAAAACATACCTTCACCACCTAAAAACATAGTCTTTAAGCCACCTGATCTTGTAATATCGTAGTCAATTCCATCGGTAAAAGCCACTAAACATCCCGTGTCAACTCGTAAGGTTTCACCATGCAGCTCTTTTTCTACTATGGTTCCACCGGCATGTATAAATGCCATACCATCACCGACTAATTTTTGTAAAATAAATCCTTCTCCACCAAAAAAACCGGCTCCTAATTTTTTATTAAAAGCTATACTTACCTCTGTGCCTAAAGCTGCTGCTAAAAAACTATCTTTTTGACAAGTTAGATTTCCTCCTAATTGAGATAGATCTAAAGGTAAAATTTTACCAGGGAAAGGTCCTGAAAATGCTACTCGTTTTTTACCATGACCTTGATTTGTAAAATGAGTTAAAAATATAGACTCTCCAGAGATTAATCTTTTACCCGCATCAAACATTTTACCAAAAATACTGCTCTCAGCTTTTGACCCATCGCCCATTTTTGCTTCAAAGCTGATGCCTTCTTCTAAATAGGTCATCACCCCTGCTTCTGCAACAACAGCTTCTCCGGGGTCTAGTTCAACCTCTACTAATTGTAAATCATCTCCGTGGATTTCATAGTCTACTTCATGGCATTTCATACATACTCCCATAATAAATAAATTTTTAGGATATTGTACTTGGAAGCTTAACAATCTTCAAGAGAGCAAGCCCTCAAAAACTGAGTTAAATTTTTATAATTAAATCCCTGAAGATATAGTAGATATAAGTACTTTTAGGTGGCTAGAAATGACCTGTTCAACGATCTGTTGATCTGACTCTGAAATAGAACCCGAACAATCTCCTTTAAAAACAAAGGGATAGTCTCTAATAAATATTGTTGCCAAGCCTACTAAAGAATATACTTGTAAAAATAGTTCTCGATCCGATCTTTGGCGTTGTGAGATGAAGTTTAGCAACTTACTTAAAGTTGAATAAACTGGCTCTAGATAATCACTAGTAACATTGTTGACTATAGCATCGTATTCAATCAAACTACGATCTAAGAGTTTTGTATAATCCCGAAAGGTTTTATCAGTAAGAGCTTTAATTGTATACTGTACAATAGATTGAAGTAAAATCTCTTCTGCTTGCTGCTTGTCTGTAACCTCTTTAGCAGGCTCAAGTAAACGTACCTCTATAAAATCCATAAGCGTAGACATAGATTTGTCTACGCAGGAAGTATACAGTTTTTCTTTGGTATCAAAATAGTAGGTAATCAAAGAAAGATTCATATCCAAACGAGATGCAATCAATCTCATGGTAGCATTGCTATATCCTAGCTCTACAAAAACAGGAATAACATCTGCTATAATTTGATCTTTCTTTGAAGCCTTTTTCATTTTAACAAAAGCTACAAAGCTTAAATGGTATAAGCATCAAGATTTGCTCTATTTTTAACAGCAATCTCAATTTTTTGCATTAAATTTATGTCCCTTGAACTAACTCCACCTAAATCATGAGTATTTAACTCAATCTCTAGTCGGTTATAGACATTTTTCCAATCTGGATGATGATTAAATTTTTCTGCATACATAGCTATTTGAGACATAACTGACCAACAAGTAATAAAGTCAATAAACTCAAACTTCTTACGAATACAGCTTTTTTCTTCTACGTATTCCCAACCAGTATATTCAGATAGGGCTTTTATTATTTGATCTTTCTCTAATAATTGATCACTCATCTTTTCTCCAATACACTAAAGCAAACCATATTACTTTTTTAAAGCAATCATGATGCAGTTATTTTACAAGACATATAGTGATTTAAAAAATCACATACACAAAGTTTTACTTTTTATCGGCTACTTCTAAACTCAAATCATCCAAAGTGTCTTGATCCAATTTACTAGGTGAATTATCTAATGCATAACGAGTAGACGAAGCATTCGGAAAAGTAATCGCATCTCTCATATTATCCATTCCTAGTAAAGTCATAACCAATCTAGCTACCCCAAGTGCAATTCCTCCATGAGGTGGAGCACCAAACTTTAGTGCTTCTAAGAAGAATCCAAATCGCTCTTGTTGATCTTCAGGACTCATTCCAACAATATCAAATACTTTTTGCTGCATTTCTTCAGTGTGAATCCGAATAGATCCAGACCCTAGCTCCACTCCATTCATTACCAAATCATATAGGCAACCATGCATTTTCTCTAGTTCACCAGTTTCAAAATATTTAATATGCTCTTCTTTTGGCATTGAAAACAAGTGATGCATAGCTATATAACATCCAGCATCCTCATCATACTCAAACATTGGAAAGTCAGTTACCCATAAAAACTTATATACACCCTTTGGTATGATATCCATTCGTTTAGCGATGTGATTTCGTAAGTTACCAAGTGAATCGTTTGTAACTTTATGAGTATCTGCAATAAAGACAATCAAATCTCCATCTTCAGCATCTGCAAGTTTTAGTAAATTAGCTTTTTGATCTGCTGGAATATTTTTACTTATACCACCATTAAAATCATCTCCAACTACTTTGGCCCAGAAAACACCCTTAGATCTGTATGCCTTTACGTAATCAGAAAATTTATCAATTTCTTTTCTAGATAGCTCTTTGGCCCCGCCTTTAACAGTAAAACCTGCAATACGTCCGCCAGCATCAATAGTCTCTTTAAAATAGCTATAAGGACTCGACTCCATAATAGAGTCCAGATCAAACAGCTCCATATCAAATCTTAAATCAGGTTTATCAATACCAAACCTTTTCATACACTCTAGATAAGTCAATCTCATAAAAGGAGCATCAATATTTTTATCAAAAGCATCTACAAAAATTTTATTTAAAAAACCTTCTACAACTGCAAAAACATCTTCTTCTTCAACAAAACTCATTTCTAAATCAATCTGAGTATGAACCATCTGCCGATCACCACGAGCATCTTCATCTCTAAAACATCTAGCAAACTGAAAGTATCTATCTAAGCCAGAAACTTGGATCAATTGTTTGTATAGTTGAGGTGACTGAGGCAGTGCATAAAATTCACCAGGAAAATTTCTTGAAGGAACTAAAAAGTCTCTAGCACCTTCTGGCATAGCTTTCATCAACATTGGAGTTTCAACCTCTAAAAAGTCCAAACTATTAAGGTGGGATCGCACAGAGTTAAGTAGTTTTGTTCTAAAAGTCACTACATCTTTCATGCAATCTCTACGTAAATCTAAATATCGATACTTTAATCTTAAATCTTCGTTGATTTCTTCACGGTCATCTACAATAAATGGTGGTACATCACTTTTGTTCAAAACTTCTAAAGATGTTACCTGTAACTCATAAGCCCCATTTTGCTCCGGCTTTTGGTCCTTTTCTGGTCTTTGGTTTAAAATACCTTGTATTTTTATGCAATATTCTCTACCAATGCTTTCGACTTCCATGATTTCTTGAGGAACATTTAACTGAAGCTTTGCATAGCGATCTCGTAGGACAATAAAGTTAACCCCACCTTTTGCTCTGACTCTATCAGCCCATCCGCATAAAGTAATTTCAGTGTTTAACTCATTGTCTGTCAATTGACCTAAGTGATGTGATCTCAACATATATATACCTAACCCTATTTCGCTAATTTTATGGGATCTTTCCCACCATATTGTTGCTTAAAATATAACTTTTCAAATATTACAAAAATACGCTGTTAAAAGCAATAATCCGTTTTATTGGATTTTTTGAACTTTTTGTTTATTTTATTTACTTTTTTCTGTTTGAAATTTTTGCTAAAGCATTATTTAAACGCTTTTTATAATCTTCTCCTGAAAAACACTTTGATTGTCCTAGTGCCTCAGCATCTAAATATTTGTTAAAGGACTCATCCTGAATAATTTCGTTTTTTAACATAGCATTAGCAAAAGAAGACGAGTGCTTAAAACTATCTACAAAGCTTTTAAGCTCTGTATCTGTATCTGTATCTTGATCTATCAAGTGGTTGGCGCCGCCCCAATTATAAAAGTCTTCACCACTAAAACGAACACCACTCATTAATAAGTATTTCGCTTTTGATTCACCAAGCAGAGCTTTAGACAAAGGCCATGCTCCCATTCCTGGATTAATCCCAAGATGTACAAAGTTTAGCGCCAATTTTGCATGCTTTTGAACCAATCTAAAGTCACATGCCATTGCAAAACAAAGACCAGCTCCAATCGCCGCTCCTTCAATCAAAGCAATTGTCAATTGCGGTAACTCTCTTACTTTTAAAAATGAGTTATAAAAGTCTTTCATAACATGAATATTATTTTGACTGGTATCTAAAATCCTATCTTCTAGAAATTTAAAATCTCCCCCCGAAGAAAAAGTCTCACCAGATCCTCTAAAGACAATCGCTTTATAAGTACTACTTTTTAAAAAATCTATAACTAAAGGAAACACTTTTGCTAGATTTGTATCAAAAGGATTTTTCTTTGGCTCTTGATTAAAAACCACTTCACAATAATCGCCTTTATCTACTCCATAAACATATAAACCATTATCTTTATTGTAAAAATCCATATTGGCCTCCTAATTACTTATTTAATCCACGTTGTATGACTTTTAACAAGCTATACTGAACAAACACTAATCCTATCAAACTATAATGAATCCCTCCTACATAGGACATAGACACTAGATAGATAAAAATTGAATTGAACAAGTATACAGCTGCAATTTCAAAAAGTTTGCTTTTCGTAGCATGCCCTGTACGTTTTAATTGTCCTAATAATGCTAAACTCATAAAAAAGTAAACAATAAACACAATAGGATCAAAAGCTACAAAATCTTGAAGCCATGGCTGAAACCGAAATAGCTCCAACAATTTTGATAAAAATAATAGATTAATACTGGGCAAACTAAAAATAAATAGCTTGGATGCAATCATTAATAATAAAAGGTTTAGAAAGTAATGGATATATAGCAATGCATGAGAAAGTCCAAAACTAGCTGTACCCTTTTCTTTTACTAATCGTAATCCCATAAACATTCTACTTCGAGATAATTTTCTTAGTATGATTGGGTATAATAAAACAATAACTGTACCACAAGCATAAGCAATCGATGAAAAGATCCATGAAAGTAAGAATGTAAAGATATACATACACCCTAAAAAGATAAAATCTATCTTGTAATCTTCGAACAACTTGTATGATATAGCTACTTTTGTTTCACGATAATGCTCTTGAACTCTTGAATATACATTTCCACAGGCATCATAATTTTGACAATTAGCGTACAAGATATACTTCAACTTATTATGTTTTATAAATCCATTATGAAAGTACTCTACAATGCCAATAATTAAAGACGTAAAAATACATATACCTATGGTGTTTGTTATAGTAAGAGCCTGAGTATTTAAAGCATATAAACCTGACACCGGAGTCAATGGAAGCAAATGAATCAAAGTTACAACAAAAACAAGTAACCAAGAAATAGTAAAATGGATGGACTTGTTAGATTTTTCAAGAGACAAGATACTATCGTAGTGATCGATAACCTCTTGTGGAATCTGCTCCATAGTGGTTGCTTTTCTAGCAAAAACTACATCATAAAATCGCATCGTACCAAAAAACTCTTGATATTTTGCTGGAACTGTAGCCATTTCATGAATAAAACTCTTTTTTGCTAAAGTATACTCCTTAGAAGATCTAAACAATTCTTTTAAGCCTAGCTTTTTACCTACCTCATAAAAGTTGTAATAGGCCACAAGTAGCATTAGACCAAATCGCTTTGATAAAAAACTAGATAAAAAAAATAAGAATAATGCAGAAATAGAAAAGTAGGTCCAGTAAATTTCACCCATGTTTTGATAATGAGTTAGTGCAAAAAGCGAGTACAAAATCACAAACGGAATAATAAAAAAATGTAAGGCAGATCGTAATATTTGTATCAAAGCCAAGTTAGATATCGCCTCTTGAATCGGGGAAATTAATCGAAAACTTTCTTTAAAATAAAAAAAATATAGCTTTAAATTTTGCAAGATTTTCTCCAGTATTTTAAACTAAACGAGCAAGGTAAATATAAGTAAGTTTATTTATATCAATAGATACTAAAAGCATTTCAGCCAAAATTGTCTGTAACAAAAGTATCTAGTGTTTTATAAACTATGTATTTTACAAATATTAATGTCACAATGCTATTTTTTTCAAATTGTGACAAACATTACTAACCAATAGGTCTACATCTTATGAAAAACAAGTTAAATACACTGCCCGTTCTGCCTTTACGAAATTTTGTTATGTTTCCTGGACTACTTACTTCAATCCAAACAAATGATCCCTATATCGTTAAACTCTTAGGTGATCTCCATAAATTTGAAGGTGAGTTTGTCACAAGTCTAATGATCAAAGAAGATGAATACTTTTATCAAACAGGATGTTTAGTTAGTCTTGAAGATATTGAAACTGGTGAAAACGGGATGTCGGTATTGACCCTCAGAGGCTTATCCAAGTTTTTTATTGACGAATGCATTTCTTCAGAGCCAATTATTATGGTTAATGGAAAAACTCTCACTGATTATTCAGAAAACAGTAAAGCAACCAAAAGTGCTTGCAACGAGCTCTCTAAACTTTTAAAGCGATATATCTTTTTAAGTCATCCAAAGCCACAAGCTATGCTACAAGCAGTTGCCTTTATTAATGACCCCGATATTTTAACTAACTTTTGCACTCATTACTTTTTTGAAGACCCTTATGAAAAGCAAGACCTTCTGCACATTTTAAATATTGATAAAAGACTCGATTTAATAAATCGTAGGATGAAAACGATGATCACTACTAAGCTACAATCAACGGAGCAGTCTTACGTCTTTTAGTTGAATCACACCTTCACTTTTGATGATAAAAAAAATAAATCATCAGTTTCAATAAAAAAGTGTTGACTCGGCTTTCTCTATGTGATAATTTACTTCCACCAAATTGAGGGCCTATAGCTCAGTTGGTTAGAGCAGTCGACTCATAATCGATTGGTCCAAGGTTCAAGTCCTTGTAGGCCCACTTTTAAAGATGCTCCCATCGTCTAGTGGCCTAGGATGCCGCCCTTTCACGGCGGACACAGGGGTTCGAATCCCCTTGGGAGTATTTTTAAAAGTGGGAACTGTAAGACGAATAACCAAATATAGACGCTCCCATCGTCTAGTGGCCTAGGATGCCGCCCTTTCACGGCGGACACAGGGGTTCGAATCCCCTTGGGAGTATAAATTGACTCGCGCAAGCGAGTCTTTTTTTTTCCAATTTATTTTGTAAACATTCAGGTGGTCTTTTCGATAAAAGTTGAGGATCATACAGGTTTTTCGCAGTTTTTGCTTTATAGATGTTCCTAGGTGTAATCCAGCTTTGTAAAAGAGTTGAAAAATTATAGCTGAATAGCTTCTTTTATTTTTGCTTAAAAACTAAATAATCTAAAACAATTGCCGTATCATAGCTACATAAGTGACTTAAGATTGTGTCGAAGAAACCACCGCATAAACAATAGCAGCTACAATCAATAATATAGGTATCATGGCCTGTAAAGCATGAGTAAAGTTCATTTTCATTTTTTTGACGATGAACTCGGTTTCTGATGTTTGAAACACTTTATAGCTTCGTAACGGTAACAAAGGCAATAAAGCTCTCTTAACCAAAGTGCGCTCTTCTGAGCCACAGCTATGACAAGAGTCTCCCTGAAACATCATTGCGTTACCCACAAGACCTTTTTCTAAGGTTAATGTACTCTTATCACCTATACTATTAAAATCACAAAATTTACAAAATTCTGGTTCACCTAAAAATTCTAACTTACACTCGTGTGAGCAATATCTATAGCCAAACAGTTCAATGTGGGCCCAAAATGTTTTTTTATTACAATGATCACAATTATAGTTCATTGGAGCAAAGAAGCCTTTTCGTTTTTTGGGATTAAAACGAACTTTAGATTCACTCAGTTTTTTACGTGGCGCTTGAATCGCAGTCTGGACAACCACGTTTTTTTCCCACCCTGTAACCTTTGCTTGCAAGTCTGCAAAAGCTACTATTTTTTCAGGAACATCTTCTAGAAGCTGGTCTTTTGATTCGATTGACTCTGTTTTACGCTGTTTTTCTATGCTCAACTCTTTATGAAAGGTCTGTAATAGATCTTTAGCCGCTAAATTAGCTTTGCTCCAGTTTTCTAGTAAAATCAGACATTCATTGACCATATCACCCTTTTGTAGTTGGGTTTTAACCAATGGCAAATAGGACTCAAACTCTAAAAGACCAATACAATAAAGAGCTGTTGATTTAAACTCTATCTCTGGCCGATTTAGCAACGATTGTAGTGCATTGTACACTTGATCGTGATAAGACTCTTGATAACTTGTAGACTCCCCTAAAGCAATGATGGAGTTTCCGAGTACTCGATTATTTTCATCATTTAAAAAGGATAAAAAATAGCTTCTTTCCTTTAAATCCCAGATAAGACGTAAGCCCTCTACAGCGTTCGCCCTAACTCTAGGATCTGGATGTTGAACAAATCCATCTAATAATCTTTGTTTTTGATTGGTACCAATATCTGCGTTGGATAACTGAGCTAAACAACTAGCTATTTGTTTTTCATCGTTAGAGTTTTGAATAGTAGAAACAATGACTTCATACTCTAGATTTAGCTCAATGGTATCTACTTCTTCTATACCCCATTCTTCTTCTAGGGCTTCTTCTAGAATAGATTGATGATCTGCATACTTTGGACTCTGAAGCATTTTAGCTGCTGTATCAAAAACTTCATCAAACTCAGACGAACTTAATTTTCTAAGAAGAAGTGCAGCATAACTTACTGACAAGTTATCGATAACTTTTAAAATAGCCAATTGATATGGCCCTTGATGAGAATCTGACATTCTAAACAAAATTCGCTTTAACAAAGCTTGATCCATCTTTTTTAGGGTTTCGATAGCATAGGCTACTATCTCTTCATTATCACTTAAAGTAAGACGGCAAATCATAGCAATAGAGGACATTGTCTCAAATCGTACTACGGTTTCTATCAGATATTTTTGAATTTCAACTGACTTATCATGAAAATAAATCACCATTTCTTTCAAATATAAGGGTCCCATTAAAGAGATTAGCTTAATATTTGCTTTTTTATAAAATGGATCTTGCCATTTCACTTCCAGATCTTGCATTAAGCGAAAAAAATCAAAGCGTCGATTTTGAATTATATATGAAAAAGCGCGACGAACCATGGACTCATCATCACTCAACAGACTTTGTTTAATTCGCTTCGATGTATCATCATGATGGGACGATATAAAAATAGAGTTGTCTACAGCAAACTGTCTAACCAAGTTTATGGCATTTTTAATATGATACTTGATCTTAAGGTCTGACTCTCTCTCGTAAGCATCTTGCAATATTTGCTCTTTATCATCTACTGCAGAAACTACTAGTTCTGCAACAGCCAAATATCTAACTTTTGACAAACCTGATTTGAGATCTTTGGAAATCGCCTCTAACATACGTGGCGGCAATACCGTTTTCATATTAACCTTCATAAATATTCTTACCACATCCTATGATGTTTGGTCCTTATCTTTTAGATTTTCTTACATATAAGCAGAAGTCAGTTTTTAAGCCTTAGGCTAAGTATATACTTACAACTAGCAAAATTGTAGAGTAGATTATAAAAATCTTGTTCTTAACTCAAGATATTAAAGGATCTACTCTTTTTTGTTTCTTTGAACAAAATATTTACGTGAATATTCTCAAATACAATGACAATGCAGAAAGCTTTATAATCATACAAAAAAATGCCATTTTAAAAACTTTTGTCTTCACCTATTCAAACAATATATTCTAGCTTATTTTTTGTCAGTCTTTCTATGTCAATTTAACTCAAATGCTTCGAAGAGGACAAAGAACTAAAATTTGTTTACGCCAAATGCTCTTGATTTTAAGCCTAGCTAAATCAATTCAACTTTAGGCTCACTACTATCTATTCGGAGGAAAAAATGAAATATTCCATTCTAATGTCGCTTAGTATCGCTTTTGCAATACTATTAAACGGTTGTGGACTATCTACTACAACAACTAATTTAGGAGGAACATTAGCAAAAAGTGTTTCTGTAACTGGTACTGCAAAAAAAGGTAAGTTTAGCAGTTTAACCATTCGTCTTAAAGATGCTATGAACCCTACTTCTGTATTAGGTACTGGAACTTCTACCAATGGAGATAGTGGTAACTTTAATGTAACTTTTGCCACAGGTGTGACAGTACCTAATTTTGTACTGGTCGAAGTTTTCGGAAATTATGCTAGTGAAGCTGGAATCAATGCATCTGTTGCAGACTCTCAGCCATTAAGCACAATCATTGAAGTAGGTACATCAAATGTAACTAATATTGCCATAACACCATTTACTAGTTTGTTGGTTTCACATATGGGATCGAACATATCTACTCAAGCCTTGTCTGATGCTAAAAGCTTTGTCGCTAATACTTTCGATCTTCAAATATCTACCATTACCGATGCTACTAAATTGTTAGATACTACGGTTAACAGTAACGAAAAAAGAAAGTACAACATGCTTTTGGCTGGTATTTCACAATTGGCTGATGACAAAAAAGCTACTGATAATAAAAATGGTATAGACACCGTTCTTCGACAATTCGGAGCACAAGCTAAAGATGGTTTTCTTACTGATGAATTAATGGGAACTTTATCATCATCTTTAACAAAAATTTCTACAAATCAACTATATAGAAACTCTAGTGAAGGACAGCTGTTCTATCAGTCAGGAATCTCTTCAACTTTAGTAGATAAGATTAAAATGGGTAGCTCATGGAGCAAAACAAAAATTTCGTCTTCAAATCCAGATCGAGCTGGTCATGTTGGGTTTACTAACATTAACAATAGTAGCTTCTATTTTTGGGGTGGAAAAAGTGCTGATGCAAATTCAACAGTAACCAACACTGTTTTAAGATACAATAGCAACTTTGATCTTCAAACTGCAAATACTTGTGGTATGGCTAGAGCTTATCACTCTATAGCAATGGCTCCTAACAACACAATGGCATACGCCTTTGGTGGAGTCGATGCTTCTGGTAATGTTACCAATGCTCTAGATATTTTTAGCCTCAGTTCTCTTAACTGTGTAGGTAACACAACTTATGGTGGACTCGCTAGAAGTCATCATTCTTCATTTTATTACAATGATAAGATCTATTTTGTAGGAGGAATGGGAACATCTACAGCCGTCACTGATGTTAATATCTATTCAATTTCTAGTGGTACTTGGTCTACAGACTCAATCACTGGTCCTGAGGTAGCAGCAAGATTTGGTCATTCAACTGTTTGGGATAAAACAATGAAACGAGCTCTAACATGGGGTGGAACAGCAGCACAAAGTCATCAAAATACGGTACATAGTTTAGCCTTCACTGGTAATTCTATTGTATCAAGCACAATTGCAACGGGTGGGCTAGCTAGAACATCTCATTCTGGAGACTTTTATGACAATGGTATAAATCCAAGAATGATCTTGTTTGGTGGTGCTGCTGGGCAGTCTGATACACTTACCAACTCTATGCAAATACATGATTTCTCTAAAAATACATTTAATACTATTCCTTCTAAGGCAACTCCAAAGAAGAATATGGCCAATATTCAATACTATGATTTCTCTAAGCAAACACATAAAATTGTATATTTTGGTGGGGAAAAAGCTAGTTCAGTTATAACTAATGAAATAGATATTTTTACGATTCCACGCTCTAGTAAGAGATAATAGTTATCACTTAATTTAGTTCAAAAGACCTCTCATTTTTGGGAGGTCTTTTTTTATTGCTCCACTAAAACTCAAATAGTCGTGAACTTATTCAATTCTAGACTTTGTAAACAAACATTGATCTTCAATGCGTGTTACAATGGTACTAATTATACAAAATTGTTATGAGTAAAAGGATTTATAGTGGGTCTGAAAAACTACTTAATTGAAGGTGTTTCTTGCGTAGGTAAAACCACAGTATGTGAGCAACTTATAAAACGTGGTTATCAGGGTATCCATGGTGATCGTGAATTAGCCTACCAAGGAGACCCTTTAACCGGAGTTGCAATGAATACTTCAGACCATACACATCATATTTGGGATGTAGACAAAGTCAAACATTTGATCTCCGACAACTCAAACCAAGCCACTTTTTTTTGTGGAGGGTCTAGAAACTTTAATCAATTTATTCACCTTTTTGATCTAGTCTTTGTACTTGATATTGATAGACATACTCTGATTGATAGACTTAAGCTTCGTCCGGCAGATGAATGGGGAGGACAACCATCTCAAAAAGACTTTATATTAGATTTACATAGTACTAAAGAAGATCTCCCTAAAGATGCCATAGTAGTTAATTCTGCGGGTTCTATCGAGAACATTGTTAACGAAATTCTTTCAAAAACTGGTCTTTCATTAACAGCAACTTAAAAAGCCTTAGATACTAAAAGTACTTTTAACTCATAATACAAAAGTACAATGAATTGTTAGTTTTTACATTCAGCCTTACCTACGATGACTTCGGAAACCTCATTTTTGAGACCTTCATAAGAGCCGTGATGCAAACAAAACACATTTCCCATCTGATCTCTTCTATAATGATCTGACTTTTGACATTCGGGGTCTTTTGGTACACTTGTTATATACTTATGATCTACTAGATCTGTCCAACTTTTTTTTGATGTGACAATCAACTTTTTAGATAAGTCCTCATCATACTTATTAGCCTGTTTTGCTAGATTTTGTTGAATTAAAAAACACTCTTTTCGACCCAGTCGCTCTGGAGACTGCTCTTTTTGTCTTGAATAAAATGAAATAAACGTAAAACCAATAAATGATGAAGCTGTTATCACAACAAGTAATTTGTTAAAGAATTTATCATCAAAATCATCTTTATTTTTTTTTTCGTCCATAATAGTTTTTGCTTTCAAAGATTTAAACCCTCTTTAAAGCCTAAATCATAATATTAATCTAAAAGACGATCACTCAAGTTAAACAAGATCAAAAACCCTTTGCAATTGAGTAAGTGTCGTTTGTATAATATCAAAAGTAAAAATTACTGAAAGCTTGTACCAAACATGGACCATAAAAAAACTAAAAACGCTATTGTATTTGCAACTTTTTTATTTGGGATTTGTTTTTTACATAGTGTTTTAACTACAGTGGAGCTCTCTGTACTTTTATACAACTTTTATAAAAATGTTGCTATTTTAGTTTTCGCCCCCTTTATTTACCTACTTCTAAATAGTAAAAAAGAAAACGTTCAAAACTTAGATATTAAATATTTTATCTTCTCTATGCTGCTTGTTCTATATTTAATTAGTCGAGTTTTAAGAGAAGGCTTTCCGAGTTAAATACTTCTTTTTATTTATCCCATCTAGTTCTATCAAAAAACATCCAAAAACTTATAATTATACCTATCATACATAAGATCATTTTAAGTGGTATATGGTATAATTCATGCGCTAACTATACAAAAGTTAAACATCCATACATACCGTTTCGGTAAGTGTGAAGGAGGCACTGCCATGATTAAGAGCATATTAGTAGGACTCGACTCCTCAGAAAACCAAACCATTGTCAGAAAGTACGCAGTTGAAATAGCTAAGTTTTTAAAAGCTAAAGTAAATGGTGTACACGTAATTGACATCCGAAAACTATATAGCCCATTTGTTGAAGATATATTTTACTCTGCCGGAATGGCATCTGTTCCAGATTTACAAAATTTAGTAAAAAATCGTCTCGAAAAAGTCAGTGAAGTGTTAAAAGAAGGCTATCAAGCAGCACTCGAAGAGCATGAAGTTGAAGGAGAGTTTTTTTCAAAACAAGGTAATGTGTCTGAAGAGATTGCCAACCAAGCAAAAAGCCATGATCTATTAGTAATAGGTACAAAAGGAGAACATACCTCCATATCTGAGATACTTTTAGGATCTACTTTTTCAGAGCTCATTTTAGGAGTGAATAAACCTGTTATAGTTGTACCAGAGCAATGTAAAAAGTTTTATATAAAAAAGATTTTGGTTGCTTATGATGGCAGTACAAACTCCAATCAAGCATTAGAAATTATCACACAGTCAGTCAAAGATCATCAATTTGAATTAGAGATTTTAGTTGTGGAAAACTCTAACATTGAAGATGCTCAATCAGCCCTGCAAGAAGCAGAATGCTATTTAAAAAATCATGAAGTAAAGTACAATTGTCGCATCGTCAAAGGCCCTGCTTGTTCATGTATTTTAGAGCATGCTAAAGCTACAAAATGCGATATGATCGCTATTGGCTCTTATAGCTCAAGTGCAATCAAAGATTTCTTCATAGGAAGCGTAGCTAGAGAACTACTCGAAGAGACTACCCTTCCCATGCTGTTGGCCAACTAAAAATTTTATGTGCGTAACATCTATTGGTTTTACGCACATAAACTTTTCTTATTTTTGTAAGTACTAACAAAAATAAATATTTCTACTTTTGGCTATTGCCAAATTCTATAATTTCCCTATAATCAGGACACAATTAATTTGTACTTTTGTTACATTTATAAATATTTACTCAATTTACTTGGAGAATTTAATGAAAAAACTACTACTCAGTTTAGCTGTATCCACTGCATTAATTACACCTCACTTTGCTCAAGATGACTTTAAGCCTCTTGAAGGAAAGCGATATATTACAGTAGATAGTGATGCTTCCAAGCAGATTAAAAAACAATTTGGTAAAGATGCTGCTATCATTGATGATAGCTACGGAGTTAGCTTAATTCACATAGAAGCAAATAAAATCACTGAACTTTCTGAATTTATGCACAGAAACTTCAGAAGATGTGGTGGTTTTATCGTCCACGAAGAAATCGAAGAAGGTATCCAAACTCTTCGAACAAATGGCCAAAAAAGATGGGCTAATGCTCACCAATTTATGGATTATCAAATTGATCAAGAAGATATCGTTAAACCAATGATTCAAGAAGTAGAGCAAGAAAACATTGCCAACACTATCGTTGACCTAAGTAAATTTCATAATAGATACTATAAGTCTCAAAGTGGTGTTGATGCTGCTTATAGCATTAGAGACTCATGGGTAGAGCTTGGTAAAAATCGTGAAGACTTTAAAGTCGAAGTAGTGAAACATTCTGGTTTTCCTCAACCAAGTATAATTGCTACATTAGAAGGATCAGAGCATTCGGATGAAATCGTAATTATTGGCGGACATTTAGACTCAATCAATGGCCAGTGGGGTGCTGCAAAACGACGTGCTCCTGGTGCTGATGATAATGCATCTGGTATCGCTACAATTTCTGAAATCATTCGAGTTGCTATGAAACACAACTACAAACCTAAAAGAACTATCAAATTCATGGGGTATGCTGCAGAAGAAGTAGGGTTAGTCGGTTCAAAACATATCGCTAATGATTATAAGCGTAATAACAAAAAAGTTGTTGGTGTTATACAGTTAGATATGACAAATTACCAAGGTGATGAGACAGACATCTTATTTATGGATGATTATACTAATAAAGCTCAAAACGAGTTTCTTGGAAGTTTGATCGATCAATATATTGGTGTAAGTTGGGGTTACTCTCGATGCGGTTACGGATGTTCTGATCATGCTTCATGGCACAGAGCTGGTTATCCAGCATCAATGCCTCATGAAGCTACAATGGATGGAGGAAATCCTCATATCCACTCCACAAGAGATACTATCTCTCAATCAGGTAGCCATGCAAAACATGCTGCTAAGTTTGCAAAGCTTGGTCTAGCATTTATGGCCGAACTTGGTAAATAATTAATTATTCAAGCCCTCATGTTTATCAAACATGAGGGCTTTTTTATTTGTCTTCTTGTAATACAATAGCCGAGATGGCAGAGTTTTTACTATTACCATTGTTTTTGTAACTGTGAGCTTGGTCCCCTTCAAACACAAACACATCCCCCTTGAAGAGATGAAATGGTGTTCCGCTTAAATAGATAGAAATTTGCCCTTGAATACAAACTAGGTATTCAATGCTTCCTCGCTGATGTGGGCTGCCCTTCATTAGAGCTTTTGCATTCATTTCAAAACGCTCTAATTGCACCCCAGAAATAGCCTGAGGTAACAATTTAAATACTTCTACTGCTCCTGATGATTTTATTAGGGTTTCCATCTCATTAGCCCGATATAAGTGGTGTGCGCCCTGAACTGGTTCACTAATTAACTCATCTAAACTTACATGCAAAACTTTTGAAACCTTAAGTAAAGTCTCTAAACTAGGATTTGCTGACCCAGACTCTATATGAGTCCATGTTGTTCTTGGCAGTTGAGCTAACTCTGATATTTCTGCTTGTGACAAACCTTTTTGCTTTCTAAATTTAGCAACATTTTGTGCTAGTTTTAATTTCATTTCATATCCTTGACCGACTATAAATTAACCAATGGATAATATATTGTCTAAACCGACTATATAAAGACTAATCTATGTTACATATAAGTCATCAATTAAACAAAGGAAACACAAATGAAAAAAATCCATTCAGATTTATATGTAAGTAAAGCCGAGCAACCATTTAACAATACTGTAACTACAGTGTCCTATTTTATTAAATCAAATAAAGAAAACTACTTATTGTACTCTTCAAGTCACTTATTAGACAACTTACACTCTAATTTCATAAAAGATAATGGTGGGGTGAAAGCACAAATTCTAAATCATCGCGATGAGGCGAGTCCTATTCTAAAGGATATTAGAAATACCTTTCAGTCAAAACTTGTTTGTCATGAGTTAGAAAAAGATGCAATTACAAATTTTAGTACCATAGATCATTTAATAACCGATGAAACACCACTTTTTGATAATTTTAAAGTAATTCATACTCCAGGTCATGCACCAGGTAGTACAAGCTACTTGTATTCGGGACAGAAAGGAAATTACTTATTCACAGGAGATACCCTTTATTTGTCCCAAGGTCAGTTTAGGGTGGCCATTTCAGATGAAAATAGACTACAAATGATTGAAAGTCTGCTAAAATTACAATCACTAGAGGTAGATGGCATATTTCCCGGTTTATATATTGGTGATGAATCTTTTCGATTGTTTAATACTAACAATGACTTTTCTAAGCAATTACAACCACTAATAACATCACTACAAAACCAAACTTTTCGATAGGACTGATTATGAAATTTTTATTTAATAACAAAGACACTATTCAAGATATAGATGATAAAAAATGTATTTTTGTGGATGGTACAAGCACTTTGATAGATTATGATAAGGATCTAGAGCTAAGTCATTGGATACCGAATCAAACTCCTAAACAGTATAAAGCAGATACCTCTACCCAAGTTTGCTTTAATTTTATAAAAGATGATAAATCAAATAACTATGATTTAGTAATAAACAACCACGTAGATGCTGATGGTATATTATCTGCTTACGTCATTTTATACCCTGAAATTAGTTTAAAATACGAGTCGATCATCGCAAAAGCCACTCTGATGGGAGACTTCTCTGCTTATGGTGATTATGATGTTGCTCATTTCTATATACATTTAGTTGAATGGATAAAAAACTCTCGGGAGTTAAAGTTCAACAATCAAGCCATTTTTGAAAAGTGTTTTGAGCATATAAATAAGTACTTTCATAATGAGTACTTCCCCTTTGATACCTTAGTAAAAGACTCTTATGCGAGTTTAAATGAATCTAGTGATTTACTTGATAGCAAACAAATAATCAGAACCCTTATTCATGACACATTTACCACTTTTTATATCCCGTACTCTGTCTCTATTAAAAGTAACAAACAAGCAATCTATAAAGCGGGTTTTGACTTTGGGCTAGATACTAGACAACTTTTACCCATGCAATTATTAAATCAACATGATTTTGAACGACAAAAACTTATCATCGTAGAAACAATAGACAATCAATATTATTATGATCTATTGCTTCCCGATTACCTCTGGGCAGAGACAAGTACCTTGTATAGACCAAAGGGAGTACAGTCTACAGACTCTACTAATATTCATATTTTTAATCGTCCAGATTTGACTAAGCTTTGTAATGATCTCAACCAATTAGAGAAAAATGAAGGCCGATGGGTTTTGGCTGATACTTTTCATCCATTTGCCTCAATCAAAGGTCGTGGGTTTCCTGTTGTATTATCTTTTATGCTAGATGATCAGGTGACTCCGAGCTCGATTCATCCATCAGAGATAACACAATCCTTGGCGAAGGTACTATGATATGGGTTAAGTTAGATCTTTTTTCTAATTAACTCAAAAAAGTCTTGAGGAAATATTTCAGCAATTTTAAGGGGATTCTTTGCAGATCTAATGATAACTTCGTCTCTCTCATCTAAACGATAGCCCACTTGTCCATCAACCGTCAAAATCACATTGGTCTGAACATAGCTGTTTGCTTGGTGTAACCTAATTTTTAACTCGTCTTGTTTGCTAAAAATCATAGGACGAGCATTAAATTTATGAGTACATATAGGTGACATTAACAATACATCAAATCCTGGACGCACAATAGGCCCTCCAGCAGAAAGAGAGTATCCCGTTGATCCTGTGGGAGTACTGATTAGTATTCCATCTCCAGGATATTCTTCTACATAGATATCGTTAACAAAAAGCTGAAAATCTACAATTCTGGATAGAGAACCCACCTTTAAGACAGCGTCATTTAAGCCATAAAACGAGGTAATTCGCTTACCCTCTCTTAATATACTAGCTTGAATCATCAGTCGTTTTTGTTCGGTGTACTCGCCATGAACGACTCTTTCTAGCCCTTCTATCATGTTTTCTTCATTTAACTGGGTCAAAAAACCTTTAGTACCGCGATGAATCCCAATCAATACAGTATCATATTGTGCACAGTATCTAGAGGCTCGCAAGATGGAGCCATCTCCACCAATAACTATAAGAAAGTCACTTTGTTTAGTTAATGGAGCAATGGACATATAGTTCACTTGAAAACTATCATCCAAACGAGAACGTGACTCGATTGCGTATTCAAAACCCTTTTCATTGAGCCAATCTACGACTTTTATACAGGTTTCACTTGATTTACTATTTTTAGAATAAAAAACTATGCCAAATTTCATCTTGTCTGCCAATTTATTTAGACGAACCCTTTAGTTTACGTTTCATCTTCAACTGTTTCATAAACTCACGAAGTTTATGACTTCCGCCTTCTTTTATAATCTTTAGTTTGTATTGAACCAAATTATAATAAGGACTATCTTTTGAGTTTAAATCATTATAGTACTTTTTAGCTAATTTATGATTTCCATTTTTATAAAAATACTCTGCAAGCCAATACGAGTTACCCGAGTCTTTGATTCCTGAGTCTGCTATTTTAATACGAAAGTCTACTTCTTTCTTTTCTTCTTTTAAACGTCGGTACATATCAATTAAATATAAAAACTCTTCATTTGATACTTTTTCTAATTTCTCTAGAACGGATGCAGCCTCTTTGAATTTACCTTTTTTTGCTAAATTCAATGCAGATAAATATGGCTTGAGAGACTCTTTTTGTATTGTTGCAGTTTGATAAATTGAGCTATTTACTTCTTGGCCTTTTATCGTTACTTCACCCAAGAAACTAAAATCCATTTGTCTTGTACTAAGTTTTAACTCTTTTACACTGGCTAAAGAGAACCCTGCTAAACTACCTTTACGTGCTTCAAAAACTCTAGCTTGTGTTTGTAGGGTTTCTAGAGCTTTATAGGCTGCGTAAGCTCTCTTTGCAAAACTCTTAATCTCTACGACAGCTTCACCTGTAGTAATCTTCGAAGTCTCTATAGCTACTGGTTTTGGCTCTAACTGAGTCTTTTTCTTTTTTTTGGGGCGTTTAGCAAGCATTTCTTTCATCTTGCCTAATGCCCGCTCTGACTTACTCAGAGAAAAACATCTTTGATAGGATAGATATGCATTTTTATACTTTTTTAAACGCTCAAAAATTAATCCTTGCAAAAACCAAGGTTCAGGGTCATAAGGCGCCTCAGCCATATGATATCTCAATTTTTGCAAGGATTCTTTATAATAGCCCTTTTGATAGTCTTTTTTTGCCCAAATCATTATTGAACTCAGATTGAGTTCTCCAACTCGTGAAATACCAGAGTTTATTCGTGCTCTGGTCTTTGACAAGTTCGGATGAGGATCTGAAGCATAGCATATTACTGCTACACTACTCATTATAACTACAAATATAAATCTTGATAGTTTCATCAAGCTCTCCCAAAAAGAGTGCTCATAAAACCAACTAGAACTAAAGTAATCATAGTTTCAAGTTTTGAAATGGACAAAATAGAACTAAGAACTAGCAATTGAACTAAGCTAAACTATTGTCAATTTTTTGCTTAAGCTCATCTTTACCCAAAGCTCCAACCATTGTCTTGATAGCTTCGCCATCTTTGAAAAGGATCATACTTGGGATAGACCGAACTTTAAACTTTTGAGCTAATTTTGGGTTTTCTTCTACATTTGCTTTGTAAATTTTTAAAGATTCACCGTATTCAGAAGACAACTCTTCTAAAACTGGTAGCATCATTTTACAAGGCCCACACCATTCAGCCCAAAAATCAACCAATACTGGTGAGCTTGAGTTATCTATTGTTTCATCAAAATTATCTTGTGTTACTACGCCTACTGAATCTGACATATTATCTCCTTATGTTTTCCAACTTTTTGTAAGTTTAATATCTAAGCCAACTGTGCTCAACACCCTACCTACAACAAAATCTACTAAATTATCTATTGTTTGCGGATTATGGTAAAAACCAGGTGAAGCAGGGAATATAATAGCCCCCATCTCAGAAATCCTCAACATATTTTCTAAGTGTACTGTACTAAATGGTGCTTCACGCACCAATAAAAGCATTTTCCTTCGCTCTTTGAAGGCAATATCTCCAACACGGGTTAAAAGGTTATCACCGATGCCGTGTCTTATCTGACCCATGGTTTTCATAGAACATGGAGCTACTATATAAGCATCAAAATGATTGGAACCACTTGCCAATGGTGATAGAAAGTTTTTATATTTATGAACCGTGATATGATCAAATTGTTTGAGTAAATCACCCAAGTCAATATCTAGCTCCTCTTTGAATACTAAATGAGCACTGGGTGAGGCTACCACGTCAAGATTACAATGCCCTTGGGAAGCCTCCATAATTCGTTTTGCATAAACAGCACCCGACGCTCCCGTTATTCCAAGAACAATACGTTTCATAAAAACACCTCACAAATAACGCCTACCATAAATAATAAGCTAATGGTGGAGTTTAGCTTAAAAAAAGCTAATGATATATTTTTTTGATAACCTTTATGTACTAAACGATGTTCATAGACAAGTAAGGCACTAATAATCGCAATTGTAATCTGAAAATAAACTCCTAAACCATATAAATGGCCAGCTGCATAAAAACAAAATGGTACTACCATATGCAACAAAGAAGCTATTTTTAAAGAGTTTGCCTTTCCGAATTTGGATGGGATGGAATGCAATGAATGTTCTTTGTCAAAATCTTCATCTTGAATAGCATAAATAATATCAAAGCCATTCACCCAAAACAATATACCCAAACCAATCAATGCAGGAACTATATCTAATTCATTTCTTACTGCTACCCATGCTCCTACTGGTGCAATCGCAAGTACCAATCCTAAAACTGTATGGGCAAATACAGTAAACTTTTTACATAGAGGGTATAAAACCATGATGAACAAAGAAATGGGTACCAATTTGAAAGCTAAAGGATTTAAGTAATAGCAGCTAAGGCCAAAGATAAGACAAAACATTAGGAGGTATGGTAGTAACTCTTTGGTTCCAAGTTTTCCACTGGCCATCAAACGATGTTCTGTTCGAGGGTTTTTAGCATCTATATCTTTATCAATCCAGCGATTCATGGCCATTCCAAAAGACCTAGCACTCATAAAAGCTATTATAATCAGCAAAGATGTTTTAGCCCCAGGAAACCCATTGGCAGCCAAAAACATAGAGGACATAGTAAAAGGAAGGGCAAACAATGCATGCTGCAGCTTTACTAATTGTATGATTTGAGAAAACTTATCTTTCATTTCAGTCCTATATTAACAATCATACTCTATATGATCATCGTCTTTTGCTTTTTCTTCTTCCGCTGCTTTCTTTTTATCAAAAAACCATAATAACTGAATGGATATCTCATACAAGAAAATCATCGGTATGGCTACCATGACTTGCGTAATAATATCTGGTGGAGTGATGATAGCAGCAAAAACAAACATTGAAACAAAAACATGTTTTCTAAATTTGATTAAGTGCTCTCTTTGCAGCAATCCAATAAAATACAATAAAAGAATAAAAATTGGTAATTCAAATACGATTCCAAAAACCAATAATAGAGTAAAACAAAAGGATACGTATTTCTCAATGGATATTGTAGAAGAAACATCAGCAAATTGAAAACTGAGTAAAAACTCCAAGCCAAATGGAATTACAAAGAAGAAGGCTAATGACACACCAGAAATAAACAGGGCAATCATAAAAGGAGTTGATAGATACAAAAACCTTTTTTCTGTATCCTCTAATGCTGGACCAATAAATCTCCAAAATTGGATCAACGTATTTGGAAAACTAATTACTATTCCACCCAGTAGACCTAACTTTAGCTGTGTGAAAAATCCTTCTGTTGGTGAGATCATGATAAACTTAATCTTACCATCTGATATCTTTATAAACTCTTGTAGAATGACTTCGGAGTATCCCATACAGATTACTGTACCAACAAACACTCCAGCTATGATCCATATAAACATGGTTCGCAATTCGTCTAAGTGCGAAATCAAACTCATTTGAGCTACATCTGCTTCTTCCATCTCTTCTCTTTTTTTTAAGTGATTATAATTTGGACACCGTACTCATACCATCTAATAAATTCAAATGGTGTATCTCTTTTAGACTTCGATAATAAAGATACTTGTCGGGTATATTTCCAAATATGTTATCTACCATGTGGTTTTTGATATTGTAATCAAAGCGACAAGAAAACTTTTCTGGCATGGCACTACGTTTTAACTCTTCTACTGCCAAGTTGCCCAAAATAAAGACTTCTTCGCATCCCTGTTTTTTCAGTCCTTTTCGAGCATACACCGCAGCTTGAATCAAAAGATTCTCTTTAGTTAAAATCACTTCATTCCACAAAGAAACTAGAGATAAAGAGGAATGCTCATTGGCTTTTTTAAGACTAGATGTAACGATAATTGGCTTGTCTGCTACGATGGTTCCACGACCTGTAAAATAACCGCCAATCTCTACACCTTCTTTAAAATACCAAATACCATTCAATTGAAAAGGCACCTCTTTAGTCCCTAACAACACCTCTTTTTTTGTGTACCTTTCATTAGCTATTTGCATGCCAAATTCTTCAAAACGTTTTAAATTTTGAATATCATATTTTTGCTTATAACGCTTGGGATACTCTAAACGAGTATTGATGGTGTACTGCTCAGGAGGAACATCTTCTGGCTCAGCAATACCATATTGTGAAGGATATATTTTTCGATACTTTTTATAGATTAAACCTTCATAATGAGTATATACAGACATGTATGGATCATGCAGTCTATTATCATGAAATAAATAACCAACTTCAGGTAGATCTCTCCAACTCCCAGCTTCTGCAAAATAGTTTATAATATCATCTGCCGCAAAAAATGGCATATCAATATCTAATCTACCATTGGTACGTATTCGTCCCCAGTTTCTTGGATTTAATGACAAAATGATGTTATCAACTGCTTCAGAGATATTATCATCAGAAGTTTGAGATGATAATTGTGAAATAATCTCTATAGAGTCTTTGGTCCCTTTTGAATTAAAAACATCAGTAAATGCATTGTTTAAAGAGTCTAATATATTAAGTGTTTTGTTTTTATCTTCACCGATTTCAAAACCCAAGGTATCCTTAATTTGCTGTGATATTTGAAAAATCAACTTTACAATTAGTGGCGGTAGAGTGAGATTAGATAGCTCGAATTTACCTCGTTGAATTTTCTCTTTTTTAGTAGAGTGGATAAATAGAGTATGATCTGGTGCGGGCGGAGTAATATCTGTTACCTGTAAAGTCTTCACAAGCTCTACACAATTTTTAACCGATCCCCATTCACCACAAGACGTAAAACGCAATCTTGCACTGATACCCCCTAAAGGCTCTAAAGCAGTAATATCTCTTGCATTTCTTGGTTTTTGATGGACTTTTAGATTTTCTGGAATTTTCTCTTGGTAATCGATAAAGGTACTAAACTCATTAGAAGCTACTTCAACTACCTCAACTAAGACGGTGACTTTGCCATTTTCTTCGAGCTCATCTTCACGAAATGTCATCACTCGTTGATAGTTTTCTGCTCTTGTAATCTCAATTAAATCATAAAGTGAATTGTTTATTTCAAAGTCTAACTCGCCCGTTTTATTTTTTTCTGAATAAACTAACTCATTTAGAAACTCTTGCTTAATCTTATAGATTGACTTCTCTAAGCCACTTTCTGCAAGATATCTAGCTCGCAATCTAGACTCTGTTTTTCGTATTACAGACACCTGCTGTCGAGTCATATAAACAAAAGAAACCCCTAAAATAAACAAAACTGAAATAATACCAAATACAACAAACAAACTTGTACCCTTTTGGGTAGAAACAAGTCGTCTATTATTGGCTAAATGGCTTTTATTCATAATTGATCTATTTTTAGTTAAGAAAATACATTCATCAGTATATCGTATTAGAATAATATTATCTAAAGAATCTTAATGTAAACCAAGCTATTTAGACGATTCATTCACATTTTTTGCAAAAAAAAATACCCTTGAATCGTTCAAGGGTATTTTTGTTTAGACCGGTATTATCTTAGAGTCCACCAAAGTCATCTCCAAAATCATCTCCAAAGTCGTCTCCACCAGTTGGATCTTCGTTATCCAATCCACCAGAACTTGTTGATGGTTTGTCCACACTAGGATTAAATGATCCAGAGTTTGGTATTCCTCCGCCATTATCAGCTACTAGCTCACCAAAGTCAGTTGTTGCTATACTTTGTTTGACAATTTTAGGTGTGATTAAAATTACGATTTCTTTAGAACTTGGTTTAATATTTCTACTTGTAAACAAGTGTTTAATAAATGGTAGGTTAGATAAAAACGGAATCTTAGTTTCTGTTTTTGATTCTGATTCTTCTACAATTCCACCTACTAAGATTTCTTCGTTATCATGTACTTGAAGAGTTGTCTTTAAAGAAGTCTTATCTACAGTTAAGTTACTACCCTGTAAGTTACCTGTTGATTTTTCTAAATCTAACTCTAATACTAAAAATCCATCGTTATTAATCTGTGGAACAACATTTAAGATTGTACCCACATCTTTTGATTGTGAAGGAGAATCTGCACCTGTTTGAAATGTAAATTCCTTACCAATGTTTAACGTAGCCTTCTGCCCATTCATAGCTATGATTCGAGGTGAAGCTAGCGTTCTATTATCAGAAGTTGTTTGTAGGGCATTAAACACAGCATTAAAGTATAAGTTTTGTCGGTAGAAATCTCCAAAGCTCATTAATGAAGCCCCTTCTGTTCCTCCACCTGCATAAGACTGACCATTTTGTAAGGTTCTTAGAGCTTCTGTATATGCTAATACTCCACCGCCACCACCGTTTCCATCAACAGCGCCATTGGCAGCTCCGCCTGTTCCCCAATCCCATTTGAATCCTAAACTATCAGAAAAATCAGAAGATACTTCAACGATTTTCACATCTAGCATAACTTGTGGGACGGGATGATCCAGTTTAGAGATTAAATCATCTACTCTTTTGAACATATCTTCAGTAGTACTTACTACTAAGGCGTTTAATCGATCTTCCACTTGAACATTCAATTTTGCATTTGCATTTTGACCAAGAAGAGCTGTCAAAATACCTTGAATGTTTTTCGCTTTGGCATATCTCAGTGGATATGTTTTCGTTAAACCTTCATCGAAGTTATCTGTGATTGTTTTTTTTGTAGCAATGACTAATGTGTTACCAATTTTTCTTTTGGCGTAATTATTTGTTCTAAGTAGAAGATCTAAACCTTCTTCCCACGGAACACTCTTTAAGTTCATTGTTACTGATCCCTTGATTTTTGGGTCAATAATCACATTATATTTAGTTTTTTTAATAATAGCTGATATTGCAAGACTAATAGGAACCTTTGGAAAGTTCATACTGATTTTTGGTCCCGCATCCTGGTCACTATCAAAATCATCTGCAGCATTCACAGTATTTGACATCAAACAAAATGTCAAAAATAATCCAGTACCAACTTTTAATATATCTCTTCTTAGTTTCATAGCGCATCGCTCCTTTGATTTGCTTCTTACCAATTTCGACATTTATACAAGTTTATATAACTATTTTGACATACCAAATCTCTGCTTTTTTTTATTTTTTGTAATATTGAAAACAGCTAAAAGCCCCTATAACAAAGAACAAACAAGTCCCAACAAATACAAACAAAGAAAGAGTTAGTAAAATTAAATCTTACTAACTCTTTCTTTAAATAAATGTAACTATTCAGCTATAATTTTTCAATTTGCTTACAAAAGTTGATTGCACCTAGGTTTTTGATCATTATTATATTTTGTATTTAAAGATTTTGAAGTGTAGTGGACTACTCGAAAAAAGCTTTAAAAACAAAAGATGATGATGAGATAAACCGCATACATAAAGCAAAAACTACGAAAAGCTTGTATGCTCCGTAACTTTTATCGAAGAAAACACCTGAATAATTACAAATAAATTATGTATTAATTTTTATTGAATGATCGACGTCTCTCGTTTTGAAGCTTTTATATGAAAGAACACAACCTTATCCTCATCAATTTGAAGAACTTTATAAACCCCTGGTTTGCTATCTCCCTCTTCAATAAGAGTTTGATGCCCTTTGTAGTTTATTATGGCCACCCGTGAACCTTCAACCCCTGTTATACCCAGTGTTTTTATTGACAATGGTGATATAACTTTTGGGATAGGTTTAATCTCACGACGGATATGAAGATTGCAATTAGTTTTTTTAGCTTTAGGTTGAATCAATTTTCTAAAAACATCATAATAAGGTTTTTGTACTTCTTGTGAAAATCCCATACCAATACTGGTAAACATTAACATTGATAAGATCTTTTTCATAAGCACATCCCTTTTAATTATTGAATCTTAGATATCTCTCTTTTTGAAGCTTTAATATGCATAAAGACAACCTTATCTTCATCGATCTGGATCACCTTATAGACACCGGGCTTACTATCGCCCTCTTCTACTAGATCTTGGCTACCCTTGAAGCTAATAATAGCTACTCGAGCACCTTCTTCACCAGTAATGCCTAAAATTTTGATGCCTAATGGTGGAATCGTTGGTTTTTTTGCACGAACAGTTTTTTTTCGTCTTACGGCTTTACGTTTAGCTTTCGGCTTAGGCTGAATCAACTTTCTAAAAAAATCAAAATAAGGTTTTTCTATTCCGGCAGAGTATGTACTCGTACTAGATACAGTAAACGCTATTATTAGAATTATAATTTTATACATTTTGACCTCGATATTTTTATTTTAGAAGATACTTATACAAGAAACAATGGAGACTTGTAGTATTTTTTATTATTTAAGATATTAATTAGTTTTCGTATTGAGTGATTTTTCCACGATCTACCATGATGATCTTTCCTTCAAACTGTGCTCTCATTTTTGGAAAAGTAGTGCTACCAGAATATGCTGGACTCGGTATCTTTTTACCAGCTAAATCTTTTAGAGTTACTTTTTTTGTAATCAACTTACTCAATCTTGGAAGCTTATATCCTCTTCCTCCACCGCCACCTAATCTCAATCCAGAGTCCGCAAAATTTAAAATCTTTCTACTTTCTACTCTAGTAAAGAAATCATACAACTGAAAGTAGGTTCCAGATATACTAAACTCTAATGGGATCTCAATAAATTTAGAACGAGTTAAGCGAGGATTAATCCGGATCGTTTTCAACTCTATTCCTGAATCCTGTGCATCATTTTCTACGTCATTCAAAAATTTACCAACATCTCTACCTTTTCCTTTTTCTTTTAGAAAAGTTACGATTTCAGCTCGAACATCCTTAATTTGCTTTTCGATTTTTTTAAGACTTCGCTTTAATTTCTTACCTTTAGATCGCTGACTCTTTAGTTTTCTCATTTCAGTATCAACAGCTTGAATCTGCTCGTCTAATGGCTGTTTATATTCCAAAATCCAAACACCTGCTGTAACAATTGAAATCAGCACCATTCCAAATACATAACTAACTACTTTTACAATCATTTCTAATCCTTACGGATAACAAAAGTCATTTCAAACTTTGTTACTTTTTTTCGATCGATAGTATCTTGTACCATTGATGATAAAGAAATATTTTCTACAATATGAGTTGCTTCTCTCAAGATTTTTACAAAATCCGTTACACCTTTTGATGTGGACTTACGAGGTTGACCAGATACATTGCTCTGACCAGGTATTACTGTTTCCATGGAGGTACCCGTTAAAGATACTTGTCCATCATTATCAATATTTAGTTGAACAATCCAAACCGTTTTAGCTCGTATAACAAACTCTTCAAAATTATGTAAAACCTTAGTCCATGAGCCTGTGTTTTTGGATAATACCTGTTGGTATTCAGCCAAATCACCTTTCACTCGATTTAAATTATTGATTAATCGCTTTTGCTTTTTTCGAACCCTTTTGAACTCATTTACCTCTCTTTTGACAGGCTCAAGTTTTCTTTTATATTCTTCAAGTTCTAAATCTGTTTGCTCAGCTTTATAAGCTAAGCCAGCACCATTGACACAGATCCATAATGCAATAATGATTCCACCAACCGGAATTGGAACCGATTTCTTTTTCTTTTCGGTGAGTAAATTGACTTTAATCATATCTCTTGATCCTCAGCAAATCCCCTCATAGCTAGTCCTATGGCGGTAACGTATTGATGCATATTTTCTTCAAACATTTCTTCTTGGTCCATGTCTCTTGGATAGCCATAAGCAGGTTCACCTAAACGAACCTTTACAGATAGCTCATTTTCTAATAGAACTTCAATCCCTTTAATGCGAGAGGATCCACCAGTCAAAATAACTTCATGGATAATTGGCTCTCTATGCTGAGCTTTATAAAAATCAAATGATCTTCTGATCTCTACTGCAATTTCTTCGATTGTCGCTTGTACTAGCTCTTCAAAGTCTTGATCTTCTTGGCCTTCATTTAACTGCAAAGATTTTTCGATTTTAATGCTCTCTGCTTCTTCAAATGAGACCTTATAAACACCTTTTACGATTTCAGTGATACTGTTACCAGAAATAGGCACATTTCTAGAAAATCGTAGAATATTTCCTTTAAGAACATTTATGATAGTGGATCGAGCTCCAATACTTACTATGGCAACTACTTTATCTTCGATCTCTTTATCTTCGACCTCTGTATCCATAGAGTCAATCCCAGCTGTCTCTTGCTCTCCATCTTCAAAAGACGGTTCACTTGTTACACCCGGAACTAAACACCCTTCAAGAGCGTTGATAATTGCTAGTGAGTCAATATCTAAAGCATCAAGGTTTTTTACCCCAACCGACTTAAAAATACTTACTAGACTTTCCACATGCTCTTTTTGAGATACAGCTAACAAACATAAAATCCGTTGCATCCCATCCTGTTCAACTCTAGCTAATTTCGCATAAGAGATATTTACTGTCTCCAAAGGATATGGTACATATTGCTCTGCTTCTCCATCAATAGCGTATTTTAATTCCTCATCCATCATCTCAGGAAAAGGAATAAATCTTAATATTGTTACTTGAGATGACAAACTAGTAAATACCTGATTAAACTTTAATCCATATTCTTTTTTTATATTTTTAAGAATTTGTATAATTGCATTTGGGTCTTGTAAAGTTCCTTCAACAAATGTTCCCTCTGGATATCTTTCAACACCATGTTTAACAATTGTTGGCCCTTGCTTTGTCTTTTTTACCTGTATAAATTTGAGAGAGGAAGAGCCTATATCAATTCCTAGTGAGAATTTTGGGGGACCAAATGAAAACATTTCTCTACCTTTCCAACTTATCTAAATGTATTTTAATCATTATAAAATTACTTTGATCTCAGTTTAACTAAATTAAACATTAATAATAAAACCTGTTTTTAACACAAATTTCATAGTTAAACGATCTAATCTATCTATTTATTTATGTTCAATATAAAAATAGTTGTAAATGTTCACTTATAATTTTTCATTTTTTACAAAGGTTGATTATACTTAGGTGTATCAACATAGCAAAAACTTCAAAAAATTTGTACGCTCCACGCCTTTTATCGAAGAGACCACCTGAATAACTACAAATAGTTTTTATACGCTACTTGAACATATCGTCAAAAAAGGTGAACAAGTTACTGCCTTTGACTAATTATAATGTATCTAATTGTAAAGGTAAATGGTTTTACTCCATCTAAAATTTGCTTATATAGCAAGATAAGTGTTGTTCATTAGTAGTTAATGACAAGTAAAATAGATTTTCAAGTTGATTTAATAGTACGTTTTAACGATATCTACATCACTATAATAATATTGCAAGATCTGCTTAAAGCTCTTTTTTTGTTTAGCCAGGCCCTTAGCACCCCATTGACAAAGGCCAACCCCATGCCCAAAGCCTTGTCCTTTCAAAGATAATACTCTTGAGTTAGATGGCTTACTAAATCTAGACAAAATATCCATAATAGCTGATTCATCTGGGTTAGTAATCTTAACAGAACTGCTCTCTTGTTGAAAAGCCATAGTACTTCTCATAGTAGAAGGACCCATTAACTTTCTCAATTTAGCTCCAGATAAAGAGATTTTACCTGACGAATGATTTACAATAAGAGTTTTTAATCTTCCATCTTGTGAGTTTTTCACCTGTAAATTATCTATATTTTTTAGCTTTTTACCGTCAAGTCGGAGTAGATTTTTTAGTTTTTCATAGGGGATATCTAACTCCCACTTGTAGTTTTTATAGGCATTACACCATTTACATGACTTAGACTTTAAAAACTCCACTTTTTTACCTAACCAATGTCTAGAGTCTAACGTAGACCCTCCACAAGCTGAATGGTAATACGTTGAGATGAGCTCTTTTTTGTAAGTGATTACCAATCCTCTAGTATTATCCACTACCTTAATCGCTAGTGGGTGTTCACTGGATACACCAGCATAAACCTGAGATCGAACATCCGCAGTTAACCCAAATCCATAAGCATCTCGAAATTTATCAATATTTTTCATAGCGTAGGTCCGAGCTACAACTGCTTGTGCTTTTAGGGCTTCAATCGGAGAAGTGATTAGCATCTCGGCCTTTATAACTGAATATAAATAAGATTCAATGTCCACTTTGTTCACAATAGTCAATTTTCCGAATTTATCTTCAAAAATCTCAATTGTACCTCTATACGGTTTACCATTTACTACGATATTTTGTCGTTTGAAAGGCTTGATGTATATCCTGTGATAATCTACCTTCTTTAAAAAACCAAAGCCTCGTTGCGTTAACCTTATTTTTATGGGTGTAGCATTCCATCGAGTAAATATTTTCTTCTTATTTGCATCTAAGTTAAAAACTTGAAAACCATATTTTGCACCGATGCTTACTTTTTTTTGACCTTGTAAAATACCAACGTCAAGCATTGGATTTATGGCAAAACTAAAAGAACAAAGTAAAAACTGTAGAACAAACCACTTCAAGATAGAAGCTCCTTAATATCTTTAAAGGTTACTAAAACAATTAGAGATAAAACACACAGTACTCCAAAAAGGTTTACATATCCTTCGATAATATCATCAAAGGCATCTTCTTGCTTACCCATTACATTTCCAAATTTATTGATACAATCCTTAACAACAATGATCATAATTCGGCCGCCATCCAAACCAGGAATCGGAACTAAATTAAAGAGACCAATGGAAATACTAATTTTGGCCACTAAAAATAGAAAGTCTAGTAAACCACGCTCAACACTTTGAGACACAACATTTGCAATGGCCACAGGCCCACCAATATTTTCAGGAGCTTTGAAGTTTCTGATCATATTAACAAACATGTTGGATAGCTCTCCAGCAAATTGTGTAGACCAGTTTATAGTTGACTTAAATGAACGTTTTACCGAATCATTGAATGGATACACTATTAATTTGCCATCTAAAAAGAATGGACGAATTTGAATTCCAATCGTTCCTTGTTTACTTGGCACGACAACTAAAACTTTCTTTTCTACATCTTGAGAGATAGACACTTTTATCTCAGTTGGGTTCAATTTTTCAAGATGCTTTAAAGCTACTTCTTTTGTATCATACACCACTGATTTTTTGTCTTTTATTGTTTCTATCTTTATAAAACTTTTATCTACATATAGCTTGTCTAAATAATTTAAAAGACCAGCATGATCATCAAAACTTTTATAATTGGTTCGTCTTTGAACTTCTACTTCTACATCTTTTGTTGCAAAGCTTGAAATTAAAAATCGTCCTTGTTCAAAGTCTTCAATTTTCTTTTTATTAATGCTAAGTAAAACATCATTTTCTTGAAAACCAGCAGTTGCCGCTGGAGCATCCTTAAGAACATTTACCACTTGAAGTGTAGTTGCCGGAAGACCGTGCCAATGATGGATATAAGCTAAAATGGCAAATGTACCCACTAGATTCATGGCTGGACCCGCTAGTAAAATTGCTATTTTTTGAAATATATTTTTTCTTTGGAAACTTCTATTGCCTGGGTCGGGTTTGTCATCATCCGGGTCGAGCCCATCTTCTTGGGCTAACATTACAAAGCCACCAATAGGCAAAGCACGAATAGAGTACTCGGTCTCGCCAACTGTTTTAGCTATTAGTTTAGTTGAACCCATACCGATAGCAAAAGCGTCTACTCTCACATCACACCATTTAGCCACAACAAAATGCCCCAACTCATGAATGAAAGCAACTAATCCAATAACTAAACTGAACCAAAAAAGCTTGTATGCCAATGTAAGTAAAAATTCCATATAATTCCGTTCGTGGTTTGATTTGTGCTAAATCTAAGCCCAATTTTATTGATGCTAAATAACTTTCTGAGCGAGGGTAAAATTTAACAATCTAAAAGTCTATAGTCTATATTACATCGTTAAAATCAGTATCTTTAATAACAATAATACCTAAATCCACTGTAAAGAAACATGGAAGATTTAAAATAAGCCGCTCTGCTAGCTTTAAACGTTGATTAGAATCACTAATTAAGAATTACAATTGGGCGATGACCAACATGTTCTGAAAGATCATTAATAAAATCAAAAATACAAAAGCAATCAAATAAAACCAATCAAGCCATATTTCTGACTCCAAGCTTATGGGCTCCTCTTTGTAGTTAAAAAGTAGTGCCAACTTATTGATAAACATTCTGAGAAACATAACAAAAACTTTGCCGCCAGCTAGTTTAGGGATCGGAAAAAAGCTCAACCATCCAATGGTTAGAGAAACCATTGCAAAAAGTCGAAAAAAGTCAAAAGCAGTCATTTCTGAAAACTCTTCAATAAACTGTTTTAACTCCCACGGAACATTAACCGGCAGTTCACGCTTCTTTAAAAAACTATGTATCATTGAAAATGCTTGAGTTAAAAACTCTTTGCTCAAAATATGAGTAAAATCGAAGGCTGTTTTAAAGGATTTTGCTAAACCTAGCTCTAGAGATTTTTCATTTAATGAATATGGTTTAATACCTATACCGACTTTTCCTTCGTTGGTAGACAAGACATCAATATTTAAAATTTTAGAACTCTGAGAAAAATGAACTTCGATATTATTTGGATTCATGGAGCGCAAGTGTCGAATGGCTGGCTCTTTAGCATAAAACATTAGATAACTTTCAACACCTTTTTGAAATATTTTAATATAACTCTTGTGCTGATAAGTTTTAGTTAAGTAAGTTTTTGCTTTTTCATAATTGTCAAAAACTAAGTAGTCGCCTTTTCTTTCTATAGTAAAACTAACTTTGGTTTGAACTAATTTAGATATAGACTGACGTCCTTCATCAAAACGTTTTATATCCTCGTTATTGACCTTAAGGATAATATCTCCACGTTGAAAACCACTTTTGTGCGCTGGCATTCCAGGAATTGTATTGGTTACTTGCATCGTGCTTGGTGTATCTCCAAACATATAAAACGTAAATCCAAGTACCACAAAAGTAAAGAATATGGAAGAAATAGGCCCAGCACAGATTAGGATCAATTTCTTTAAGGGGGAAATCTCTGAGTTAACTACCTGAGGATCATTTGAGCATTTAGGTGAAAACTCTAAACTTCCACCTACAGGAAAAGAACAGATAACAAAAAGTACTTCGCCAAAACTTTTGCTTAAAAGAATCGAACTACCCACACCTATTTTTATCTTAGTGAGTTTTATATTTAAAAACTTTGAAACTAAATATTTACCTAGGGCAAAAAATAAGGCTACTCCATCAACAAGTATAATAAACCAAAATATCTTTTTAAGAAAAAGTAATACTAAATCCACCACGCCCCAATTTTAAAATATTAATAACAAGTATAAGGCACATAAAGCACCAGCTGTTACAGAATCAAATCGATCCAACACGCCCCCATGACCCGGAATAATCCACCCAGAGTCTTTAACGCTTAGACATCTTTTGAAACACGATTCTAACAGATCGCCTATCTGTCCCGCAATACCAATAATAAATAAACATAACAAGAAATAGTCTTTGAAAATAAATCCAAAATTTTGATGAACAGTATATAACACTCCCATCATAACTAAAATTCCAATGATAGACCCTTCCCAAGTTTTCTTTGGACTCAAATATTGACTAAACTTATGCTTGCCAAATGCTCTTCCTCCAAAGTAGGCGAAAGTGTCTTGTAACCACATAATACAAAACAATAACAAAATTAAACTCAAGGACGATTTTACATTTAACAGGAGTACAATCATTGGGGAAAAAAAGAAAACAACGTAGGAGAACATCAAAAACCCACGACCAAAGTCTTCAAAAAATTCATCTTTATTTTGTTCAGTATAATTAAAGATAGCCAAAATCAAAAACAGAACTGGGGATAAAATCAGCACATCTAAATCATAAATCTTCTTCATGGATTCAAATTTTTGTAACAAGATCAAGAGACTTGCTAAATGGATGCACATACAAAAAATATATACTCTACCTAGTACCTTAAATTTAGTCATTGAATATGCTTCTTGGTGCGCGAAGGCTGTTACTAGTAGCCAAAAAGCTCCAAAATATAGTGCCCCAGCCTTTAGTGATAATAGAGTCAGGGCCACCACTAAAAATCCACCAATTGCTCTAATAATCATAATCCACCAAATTTTCTATGGCGGTTTTGAAACTCTAAAATGGATTCAAATAGATGAATTTCACGAAAATCTGGCCAATGGACATCGGTGAAGTAAAACTCAGAATAGGCGTTTTCCCACAGCATAAAGTTAGATAGTCGATTTTCACCACTTGTTCTAATCATTAGTTCTGGCTCTGGCATAAACCCTGTATACAACTTTTCGGTAATTAGCTCTTCTGTCACCGAGTTCACGTCCAAAGTACCAGACTGTACTTCAGTAGCAATTTCTTTAGTAACTCTTGCAATATCTGCTCTGCCTGAGTAATTCAAAGCTAAGTTCATACAGATTTTTTTGTTATCTTTGGTACGTTCACTCGCTTGAGCAAATTCTTGCTGAATTTTTGCACTCATCTTGGTTAAATCACCGATGACGTTGATTCGAACACCTTGAGCACTCAATTCATCAATGTACTTATTTAAGGAAGATGAAAATAGCCCCATTAGCATGGATACTTCAGACTCTGTTCTTTTCCAGTTTTCTGTAGAAAAAGCATAAAATGTTACGTAATCTACAGGTATTTTACCGCATAACTCTACTATAGCATGTATAGAGTCTACCCCTTTTTTATGCCCAAAAGTTCGCGGTTTTCCTTGTGCTTTCGCCCATCGACCGTTGCCATCCATAATGATAGCAAGATGTTTAGGACAGTTCTCCCAATCAATTTGAGAAAACACCTTATCTTCTGCTTCATTCAATTCAACGTCTAGTCTGATTTGTTCTTCTATTGACATTCCCCACCGTCCAAATAAAGTAATAAAGCCTCATTATCAAAGCTCTTAGTACATTATGCACCAAGTTTATCTAACCTTGAAATGAGACTTTGTAAGATGAGCACGAATCTAACTTAATAATCGATAGAATTAAGTTAAAAAACATACCCGAAATGCAATCCGAGGACTACACTTCCATAATATCTTTTTCTTTGTTTGCTACTAGTGCATCAATCTTAACGATATGACCGTCTGTAGCATCTTGAATTTGCTTTTGATACTCTTTGTTATCATCTTCAGTTATAGTTTTATCCTTAACTAATTTCTTTAAAGAGTTATTGCTATCTCTTCTAATATTTCTTACAGATACTTTAGAGTCTTCACCACGGCTCTTTGCGATTTTAACCATGTCTCGTCTTCTATCTTCTGTCATATCTGGCATATTCAATCGAATCACTCTACCATCGTTGGCTGGTGTGATCCCAAGATCTGATGCTAAAATTGCCTTTTCAATAGCAGAAATTAAAGACGTATCCCAAGGCTGAATAGCTAACACTCTTGGCTCAGGTACAGAGATTGATGCCACACCCTTTAATGGAGTCTTTGCTCCATAGCTGTCAACGCTGATTCTGTCTACAAGCATTGGATTTGCTCGACCAGTTCGAATTGATTGTAAGCTTGTTTGTAGTGAGTCTACTGTTTTATCCATTTTGTCTTCAGAGTCTAATAAAATTTCATCTGGTTCCATGTTTCACCCCTATTTAATTAAAGTTCCTATGTTTTCACCATTTACTAATTTCAGAATATTACCTTTTTCAAATATATTCAAGACCCTAATAGGAATGGAATTATCCATACAAATAGCAATTGCCGCTGTATCCATCACTTTTAAGCCATCTTTTAAAATATCTTTGTAGTTTATTTCTTCATATAATTTGGCGTCTGGGTTTTTTTCTGGATCACAATCATAAACCCCATTTACTTTTGTTGCTTTTATCAGAAGATCGATACCTAATTCAGCTGATCGTAATGCCGCTGCTGTATCTGTTGTAAAGAAAGGTCTACCCGTTCCACCTGCACAAATGACAACTCCGCCATCTTTCATGAACTTTTGTGCTTTTTTAACGTGAAAAAGCTCAACATATTCTTCTAATCGAAAAGGTGTCATTACCATTGCTTTTAACCCATTCGCTTCAAATATATTTTGCATAGCTACAGCATTCATGATAGTAGCCAACATACCCATAAAGTCACCAGAAACACGATTATAACCTTCTTGTTCCCCAGATATTCCTCTAAATATGTTTCCGCCACCAATAACTACTGCAACTTCTTTTCCTTTTGCTATCATTTCTTTGACTTGATTGCAAATGGAGACTGTAGTAGTAGCATCAACGCCCCTGCCAGATTTATCGCCTAATGCTTCCCCACTAAGCTTTAACATTATTCTTTTCATTTATTCTCCTTTAAGAGAGTAAGTCATTCAAAGTATTTTGCACTATGATGAACTGCAAGCTACTTTGTAACTATTCAGCTATAATTTTTCAATTTCTTTGCAAAGGCCGATTATACCTAGGTACATCAATAAAGCAAAAACTACGAAAAGCCTGTATGACCCTCAACTTTTGTCCAAGAGACCATCTGAACAATTACGTTACTTTAAACAAAAGTAAAGAACATAGTAGTCTTTACATCTTTACCAAATAATTTTGACAAAAAAAAAGACCCTTTCGGGTCTTTTTAAATCAACTATTGCATTTTTGCAACTTCTTCTGCGAAATCTTCAACTTTTTTCTCGATACCTTCACCAAGAACAAATCTCTTAAATCGGTTGATTGATACATCAGTACCTAATTTAGTACTTACATCTTTAACCAATTGATTGATTTTAGTTTTAGTTTCTTTTACAAATGGTTGCTCAAGCAAACAGATTTCTCCGTAGTACTTATTAACTTTACCAAGAGCAATTTTTTCAAGCATTTCTTCTTTTTTGCCTTGCTCTCTCATTTGATCTTTATAAATAGCTACTTCTTTATCGATTTCTTCACTTGGAACTTCATCACGCTTTAAATAAGCTGGAGCTGCTGCTGCAATGTGCATAGCGATATCTTGATAAAAATCAACAAATACATCGTTACTTACGCAAGAAGTATCAGCTACTCCTAATTCAACCATAACACCGATGCTACCACCAGCGTGGATATAAGTATGAACATAACCACTGTCTACAGAATACTTCACAAATCTTCTTGGTGTAATTTTTTCACCAATTTTAGCTACTTGCTCAGTAATTACTTGCTCAACTTTAACGCCGTTAAGCTCGCTAGACATAAGACCATCTACGTTTTCTACATCAGAGCTTTCAATCAACTTAGTTAAGTCAGAAGCTAACGACTGAAACGCTGGGTTTTTACCAACAAAGTCAGTTTCACAGTTTAACTCAAACAATGCACCAGTAGATTTATCTTCACCAACATAAGCACAAATTGTACCTTCTGCTGCAATTCTACCTGCTTTTTTACCAGATGCTGCTAATCCTTTTGTTCTCAAAAAGTCAACCGCAGCTTCCATGTCACCATCGCATTCTACTAATGCTTTTTTACAATCCATCATTCCAGCTTGAGTTTTTTCTCTTAACGCCTTAACGTCCTTTGCAGAAATTGCCATTTCTTAATCCTTTTTACCAAAAAGTTTATCATGCTTTTGGTTCACATCTATGAAACGAAGAGTCCTTAGAGTTTTAACGACTTCATTCCTCATAGTTATTTAATATTAAATAGTATCAATAACTCGATACATAGTTTTTTTTATTAATTTATCTAAGTCCTATACCTATTGGTTTAGACATCAGATTAATCGAATAAAACTTGTATTTGGCCCTCTATAGAGAAGACCAAATCAAGTTCTATAGCAAAGCGGTAACTAGTTAGCTACTTCTTTGTCTTGCTTAGCTTTTCTTTGTTCTTTGCCTTCCATAACAGCTTCAGAAATATAGCTAGTAATAATTTTGATTGCTCTCATAGCATCATCATTACCAGGAATTATATGCTGAATTTTGTCAGGATTACAGTTAGAATCTGTAATAGCAACGATTGGAATTCCAAGCTTGTTACACTCATCAACAGCGATATGTTCTCTATTTGGATCAACGATGAATACGATTTCAGGAAGCTTTTCCATATCTCGGATACCGTTTAAGTTTCTAGTTAACTTATCTAGTTCCTTCATTCTTTTAGATCGTTCTTTTTTACCAAGTAAATCCATATCTCCATTTTCTACCATTCTTTCTAACTTTTTTAAGTATGCAATTCTTTGTCGAATTGTTTTATAGTTAGTAAGTGTTCCACCAAGCCATCTGCTATTGATATAATAACAACCTGCTTCTTCTGCATTTTCTCTAACGATATCAGAAGCTTGCTTTTTAGTAGAAATGAATAAGATATTAGCACCTTTTTTAGATACTTTTTTCATTGCAGTACATGCTTTTACAATTAACTTTACAGTCTTTTGTAAATCGATAATGTGAATTCCATTTCTTTTAGTGTGTAGGTATGGAGCCATTCTTGGATCCCATTTTGAACTTGAATGTCCGAAGTGTACGCCTGCCTCTAAAAGACCTTTAATTGAAACTCGTGGTAACATATTCTCTCCTTTTGGTTGTTTTGTTCCTGTGCCATTGCAAGCGAACCCGAGGGTCACCGAGCCTACAACGAAAAACGGCATAAGAATCTTAATTTAAATATTGTCCGCCATATTAAAAAACTGAGTCTCTAAAGTCAATTTTTTATTGTAAAATCCCGAATTAGAATACAACGAACCCCATTAAGGAACCATAATGTTTAATTATTTGAATAGGATTACTTTTATTAGATCCAATCGGCTAGTCATATCAAGTCTTTTCATAGCCCTTATTTTTATTGGCTGCGGTGGAAAAGGTTTAGAAGAACTATCTGATTCTGCTACTACAATCAAATCTTCCACCCTTATATTTGGCTCAGTATATAATAAAGATGAAGATCATGTAGGGCGTAATGTTCAAATCTCCGTCAATCCCGGTTTTGCTAAGACAGTCAGTGATGATAACGGTAACTTCTTTTTTGATGATTTAGCTAAAGGTAGCTACACCATCATAGCTTCTTCAGGAAACTACGTAACATCAACTCATATTTCAACAGTTTCGACTGACTTTTTGAGTGTAGATCTTAATTTTGGTAATGATAGTCGAAACGCAAATGATATAAACTTTTTTGAAAACAATAGTCTTTTGACAAAAAAGATTGCTGATGACTCTACTTTACCCGTATATAATTCACTGTTAAGTTTTCTTCCTATAAATTTTTCATATATCGATAGTATTGATTGGAGCCCTGTTACCGAAAACCTAATTTTACTATCTGCGTCTACATTACCGCAATCGGACCCTAATAGTAGACTAGATATCTATCTTTTTAATATCACCACTAAAGAGCTAAAGCTTTTAGTACAAGATACTATAAATAATAATTCAGCTAGTGACCCCTCTTTTTCACCAACAGGAACTAAGTTTGCCTATCTTTTGGATAAACGAATATTTCATGCGTCGATTACTAATCTGGTAACCAACCCTGTTGAATTGATTCGAAACCAATCCCTCCTATTTAGAACGCCTAATGGTCATCTATTTTTAAAACAAGACTACCTAAACGAAGAAGCAGGATTGGTATATGTAGACACTCAAAAACCAGCTACAACTGTTCCTACTGTTGGTAATCTACATAAAACATATCCAACGATCAATCGGCCAGAAAGCGCTGTATTTTTCAACCGTTTAAATACTTATTTTAATGGATTATGCCAACAAAACTTAAATAACTTTGCTTTTTGCCAAGATGTTACTATTCAGACATGTAACGCTGCCACCCCTATTACAGACCATACCCTACCACCACTTACTTGCCCAACCTTCTATCCGCAAGACCTTAGTGTCAGTGGTCAAGTCAATGCATCCACACTATTTGATGCTACAAACTTTCCGGCTGATTGTCCTGTTGAATTTAAAAAACCAGTATGGTCACCGAAAGGAAACTCTATCGCTTTTTTAGCTAAACCTAAAGGATGTACTGGAGCCCGCCCTACAGTGTGTGGTAGAACCTGTGACGACACAAATTTAGAAGTCTTTGTATCTTTCATAGACTATCAAAGAGATAACATTGCTGATCAAACTAACTATTATAGTACCAATGATTTTGAGCAATTGGACAAATTTTCTGTCATGCAAATTACCCAAAACTCTCTAGAAGAGGATAATATCTCTTGGGACCCTTTGGGACATACAGTTCTATACGATCAAATATCTGTTTTCAATAATATTTCTACCTATTTTTTAATCGCATCTAGTCCTAGCGAAAGAGGATTGTTTTCACGTACTTTACTTCTTAACGGAAAGCTTCCTCATCAAGCTACGGTGAGCTACGATGGTGCCAAAATTGCATATATTTCAAACAATATTACTGCTGAAAATAGCTTTGGGTTTCCTCAAGTTTTTGTTGGAGACTTTAAAGGCACAGTCAGCAATGCAAAACCAACTACTAAGTATAATACTACCAAAGATCTACGTAGACCTCTTTTTTACAAGATTTTCCCAGATGCATATAGTCAATAGGCTTTGATATTATTTGAGGTGAGTCTCAACGATGTTGAACTTGGATACTATCTTAAAACTGATTTTTGTAGCTTAAACTAATGTTTTCACTAGATCCATGACTTAAGTTGCCAGCAAGACTCTGATCTTCCCACTTATAACTAAATTTCAGGCTCTTGTCCCAATTAGCATTTAAAGGATAGTCAAAATCTACATGGGCTTCTTTGAGTTGCTGTGTCTGTCTATTGAATAGCCCACTATTTTTCCAAATAGCTGCGCCCATATTCATAGTCATAGGTCCACCAACTCTTGATGACAAGTCTGCTCCTAGTCCTATGCGTGTATTTGCAGAACCATTCACATCTTCACGTCTTTCATGTTGCACGAAAGCCGATGGACTAAACTCTTTATTTCTTTTGGAATAAAATGCTCTAGTACCCAAGTAAACCACAGTCTCTTCTTCATTTTTTGTTGATAAAACTTTATCATAAGTTGATCGATGTTGGAGTCGTGTATCGACCTCAAATCGCTTGAAAGACTTCATTAGATACACATTATGTGTATTTGACTCTAATAACCTACTTCGATCATCTGACTCTTCACGAGACTCATGATACATATAGTCAAAAAACACACCATCCATGGAAAACAAGTCGTTTAAATGAAATGATAGAGATGGTCTTATTGTATTCATTGACAATGAATCAATTGTTTCTTGGTCTTTTCTATACATGGAACGTATATCCCAACTTCCCCAGTTAGAATATTGCCCAACATATATTTCAAGCTCACTAAATGAGTTTAACTCATAAGCCATTGGTGTATACAAGTCTTTACTATAGTCTTGAATTTTTAGGCCACTAGAGTTATGCCCATCATCATAATCTAAAAACAAATTCAGTCCAAAGCCCCCGCGATCATTCCCCACACTTTTGGTGTGCAGTGATGAATTCATTTCAAGGTCTAATGTCAAATGTTCTGATAGCTTTGAATCATGAGAAAAACTAATGTTATGAGCATCATTTCGTGTGCTATTGGCATTTGCTGCATAGTACATATATCCCAAAGAAAACTTTTTCCCACTGTCATATTCTTTTTCAACAGAAAAACCAGCTACTTGATCATATTGTTTGCTATAATCATCAAATGTGTCTTCTCTATTTTCAACGATTCCTAGATAAGCAGAAACCCAAGTATCTTGTCGTGAAGATATCTTTCTTGAGCTATGAATTCCTCGAAATTCCCGTGCCACAGATAACTTGCCTAAATCCAAAAACGTGTCACCAATAGTAAACTTAGAGCGATCTCCTCGCCATTGTAGCTGCATCAACTCAAGGTCATAGTCTCCTTTAGATCTTAAACTCGAACTTCCAGCTATAATAGAATAGTCCGAAGTAAACTCATAACCTTTGTGACTAGTAGCGGTCTTCACATGATGTCTACCTTTGGCATATACTCCATCATGTCTTAACTGATCCGCAGTAAAACCATTTAAAGTTGTCGTACCTACTTCTAATTCTTGACTATATTTTTGTTGTTTATTGTCCTGATACTCAAAGTATGCAGCTAGTTTACCTTCAACAATTTTTTTCGATAACTTTTTATCACTCACTTCTAAAAAGCTCAATGCATCTATTTTGTTATATAAGCTTAATAACTCAGATGGTTTGGTGTTTTCAAACAGGTTTTTCACTATCTCGTATTGATTTTCTGTTTTTACTTTAGATAATAAAAACTTCTTCAAAATCAATCTTTTCTCTGCATCATCCCCAAGTTCTATAAATGAAAACTCACCCTTTTTTGTTGTTGTTTTAATATGGGCTAGATTTCGCTTTTCCTGATCATCTAGCATCCTCATCATCACAACCTTCTCTGTAGAGTTGATGAAAGGAATCCTAGATACAACAGTTTTAGCATCGTCTTTAGAGATTTTTAGCTTTAGAATTCTAGCAACTAGCTCTTTTGAATGTTTAGTATTTGCTCGTACTGTTAAATACTGAGCAAATTCATTGGAAAATATAATAGTCTCTTTAAAAGATGCATAGACACAAGAAGACATTGCAAACCCTAAAAGGGTTGCTTTGACTATTTTATGGCTATATGGCAAACAAAGATTCATACTTTCCTAATTCAAAAACAAACAAACTCCAACCGTATCGTATAGTAAAAGTCCAATACCTTAAAATATGGTCAATCACTAGCTCAAATACAATGAGTTTTTGTTATGGTATTTATCGGAGTAAGGGGACTTCTATTTGATAGAATAGTAAGTATTCATGGTCATTTCAGGCACTAATTTCTTAGCTAATAGATTAAACTAAATTTTGGGTTTTCTTTGTGGAATTGAGTATATATTAATCAATCAACAAATGAGATAGCATGAAATTTTCCCCAATTTCCTCTACTATCTTGAGCATGTACAAAGAGCCTATAGTTTCGGAATCCAGGACGAAGTAATATTCTAAACTGCTCGAGTCTTTCATCAAATTTTCCATCTAATGCAAGAACCTTTATACCTCGTCCATCAGATGATGTTGAATCCAAAAAGTACTCCACTCTTTTAATGATTGAAGTTTCATCTTCAGCTGTTAGATTCACTACCGTGTTAGCACCTTTTACTTTGGTCACTATAAAGCTCCCTATTACTTTAGGGCCTCTATAATCGACTCTGTTTTTAGAGTAGTTTTTAATGAATGGAAAATCACCTGTCAAACTCTTAGGAGTAAATCCTAGTTTCGAGTCTTGTTTAAAAAGTATTCTAAATGTACCACTTTCTTTTATCGCTTCTAGATTACTTCTTGTGGTGGTGATTTTGTTAAATTTGACTACAATTTGCAGTTTATTTTTAAGCTCCATATATCTCAGTATTTCAAAATGAATACTTTGATGAGATACTTCTCTAAACTCTTGCATTAAATCTTCAACTATTAATCTACTTACATTTTTAATAGGACGAAGCACATTTGATAATCTAAATGCATTCTTTCGTTTAAATGACTCTGATAGTTCACTCAACCAGTTTTCAATGAAGTCTTTGTTTCCTCGCTCACTATAGCTAAAATCAAGATTATTATGTTTTACATCATAAAATTTATCAAAATCTCTCAATCTAAATTGAATAGAATATTGTCCTTCTTTTGGAAACCTTTTTACTAAAAAACCTTCTTTATACACTACATCAAAAAAGTTATTTCCTTCATCTAGTGACATTTGTAATATTTGATGAGGAAGTCGGTTTTCGATAGTTCCTTCAAATCTCAATTTACCCATGATTAAATCAGCAGAGCCAAAAGTTGGATTATCTCCCATTTCTTCTACAGTTAAACCATTTATTGTAAAGTCTCGCAAGTGAACTGTTTCACTTTCATAGCTTTCTGAAAAATCTCGTAGATAAACTGGAATAGGCCATGAACTTTCTAATCTATACCAAGAAAAGAGTCTTCGAGACTGAGCTGCATCGATGGATAACTTTCTTGAAATCCTATCATTTTCTACAAAGGCTGACTCTCCAGCTTCTAGAATAATTTGTAAGTCTTGAAATCGTAAATTTAACTTCCCGTCTAAACAGAAGACTTCTAAAAAACCTCGTTGCTCATCAACATGAATCAAAAAATCTCCATTGGATGACTCAATGGTACCCATTGGTGTCATAATTTCAAACTCTGTTGGCTTCGGTCGATTTTCATGAAGTAAGTTAAAAAAATATTGACCTTTTAACAATTGTAGGCCAATAGTATTTTTACGCTTTAATGATACTCCCTTAAAGACCGAGTGCTCTGTTATTTTAACCTGATCTCCCGTTTTATATTTTAAAAGAGCAAAAGCATTATCTTCAACTTTTACAAAGCTATTCGTATAAAAGCCTCGATCGTTGGAGATCAACTTATTTTCAGGACCTGTTACAAAAACTCGACCTTTTTTAATGGCGAATTCTGCTATGTGTTCTTGGGTGTAACTTAATGTACTAATTATTAAAAATATAGGAAATAATATAGGTAGAGATTTCATTTTAAATCTCTATTTCTTGACCTTCATACGCAGCCGAAAAGATGACTCCATCATCTTCAAACTCAGCGTTAGCATCAATCACCATTTGATCAATAAACTCATCGTCATGATCTGGATCATGATGAATCATAAGGAGGTTTTTGGCCTCACCTTGAATCATCAAATTACCCGCAGCTCGCCAAGTAGAATGTCCAAAGCTAACTCTCATAGGATATTCATCCGGTGTGTACTGACAATCATAAGCGGCCATGTCACACCCTCGCACCAATTCAACTAATGCAGGATCTGGATCTTCATCCGATATATGCTCAATATCAGTCATTAACACAAATATTTTACCATTATCATTAAATCGCATACCAATCACACCATTTGGATGATTCATTGGTATATAAGACATGGTGAAACCGTTTCCAAAATCCACTTCTCCACGAATGTCTAAATCAGTAAAGCTCAAGCTCGCACCCATTATAGACAAAGGAACCGGAAAATTTGGAGGGCTCATTAAGTGTTTATCTAAGATATCTTTGGCTGAAAGCTCTCCCTTTCTTTGTCCATAAATATGGATTTTGTTTCCGGGGATAAAGGAAGGTACAAAAAATGGAAAACCTAGAATGTGGTCCCAATGGTAATGTGTAAAAACTAAATGGACTTCTACGGGTAATGACTTTAAAAGGGATGCGCCTAAAGACCGAATACCTGTTCCTGCATCGACAATAACTCGAGTACCTGCATCTGAAATAATTTCATAACAGCTCGAGCTTCCGCCATATCTCATATAGTTCTGGGACGAGACCGGTGTAGATCCTCTTGAGCCCCATATTCTAACTAACATAGTATTACCTAATGCATTGCCTTATATCTTTTATTTAACCATCACTATCATGATGATTTATAATAGTTTTTCACATCTAGATTTACGTGAATTTATTCAATTCAATAAAGTCACTTATACCTTTGTCGACACTTAATTGAAACTACTTAATAATAGCAAGCTTCACTATTTTCTTATTTGTATTTCCATCCGAATCTTCAATCTGAATTTTCATGAAATAAATACCATTAGCTAAGGAGTCTAAATTAAATTGGTCTAATGGTAAATAGCTATCTTTGGATATTTGCCCCATATTTTGACTATGTATCCTAGAGGAAGCCGAATCATACAAAGATAAGTGTACTTTTGTCGCTGTTCTATTTAACTTTAGTTTAAGTTGAGCGTTACTTGATCGTATGGGATTTGGTACAACAATGCTTTCTTGAAAAGCAATAGGCCCTACTGGCTTAACTAAAAGGCTTAATGACTTAGAATTACCTAGGTAATCCATAGCATTAATTTCAACATTATTCATCTGACCTTGCTGTAGTTTGGACTTACTAACTCTGATAAACGAATCTTCATCATAAGTTACAGAATGAAGTGAGTTATTAATTTTAACCTTTAATGCATCAAGGTTAACCCCTACACCTAAATCTTCTACTTTTATAAGTAGATCACTTTCTAAAGCTTCTAAGTCAATACTTTGATCAATCTCCAAGATCGGGTTTTTACTGTCTTCTATCAAAAGTAGCTTAGATGGATTAGATGACGATAGATATATTTTATCATCTTGCATAATCTGTGTTTGATAAGTCAAACCATCAACTGAAGACTCCATCACAGCGTATTTTCCCACATTGCCTTTTACATAGTCATTTAAATTAATCTCAAAGTTACTATCCTTTGCTAGACTCGTCTTAGGAAACATATTAAAGAGTGGGAGATTGTCTTGATTAACTTTTTGATTTGTAGTCCAAGGAAATACGTAAAATGTGGGTTCTATTCTTGAGACCGCCTGAGAGATCTCACTTACTTTTGATTGAGAAAAAGCTAATCTCTTGACTTGAAAAGGAATCACTCTAGTTATCGAGTTACCTTGAACATCTACTCCGGTAATTTCGATTTGTAAAGAGCCCGACAGATTTAAGTTTAAAAGATATCCTCCATGAAAAGCTGAGCTTGTTAACCTCGTGAGATTAACTATCTGTATTTCATCTGCTGTAGATTGAGTGCCTGGATCTTTCAACTGTCTAATCTGCATATAAGGCAATTGAGATACGTCTTCATCGGTACCCCCCTTTTGATGTAAGCCTTTAATTACAAATATAATCTCATTATCATTGGAAGGATGCGAAAAAATTCTAAATTCAAAATATGGGCCTAGGTCTACCTCGAAGTTATGTGTCCGAGTTAGGCCAACATTATTTGATAGATCATAATAGTTTTCAACTTTAATATAACCTAATCCATTGTAATCAACATCCCCGTCTTCAGGTAGAATTTTAAAGTTACCTACATATTTGTTACCCTCATAGCTCAATTGATTTAATGTAATCGGAGGGTAAACTTCTATAACTTCTTGATTAAAAGCATTTACAATTGTCTTAGATGCTGGATAAAAACGTACAAGAGGAGTTTTGCTAGTATCCATATTTTCAGTAAAAGTAATATGAAACCTTAAATCTCCGTTTAGTATTGTCCCTTGTAAATTATCTGGTAAAATTGTTCGGTCAAACCCATAGTTTTCTACATCAGGGATACTTCTATCCATTATAATTGTCCTACCATTGGACGTTTCACTCCGTTGATTAATTCCATCAATTGCAATTACTCTCCATGACGCCACACCTTCTTGTAAAAAACCCAAATTTACATCGGCTTGAATGGTCTCTCTATCAAAAGGAAACTCTGTTGAATTATTATCTTTATCTGTTATCACCAAAACATAACTATTTGCAGTAGGCTCAGTTTTCCACTCGAAACGCTGAATACCTCCAGAAAGTCGATAACCATCAATTGGAGAAACTAATTGAGGTGGACTAAGTAGATCAGAGTTTAAAGACAAGTCCTTAATAACATATCTTTCATTTCCAGCTTTATCGATAGCTCTAAAGGTTAAACGTACATCACCTTTAAAGTTATAAAATTTCTGTGAAAATTGAAACTCAAACTTTTGACTCTTTGGATAATTGACTAGCTTTTTGTTTAAAGGGACTTCCGTCCAAGCCAATACCTCAGGATAGGTGGCTGAGCCAATATTATTTACTGACTCTACTCGTACTTCTACTTTTTGAACTCCTAGCCCATTTGTACCACCAAAAAGCGGGTATGCAGAGTTTATGACTTGCTCATCTTGCGCAAAACCAGAAAACTCCAGTACCCCAGAGGTTATCCATATATCATTATTTAAAGCAATGCTTAAATTTGGTGTTATTGTGTCATACATAAAATACGATGTACTTATTTCACCAACATTTAGGCTCAAGTCTACAGGTAGAATCTCCATCTTATAAATACCATCCATGGAACCATCGGTCTGTAAGCCAATAGGATCTAAAGATACAGGATCTACGTTTAATTCAAAAAGTAACCTACCAACTAAAGGTCCCCCAAATACTGGTGCATTGCCACTTGCATCTGCCTTAAATTTGATCCGAGAAGAAGTTATCAATCCAGCTGGTACCGAACCAAATGGATGCTCTAAGCGTAAAACTACAGTAGATGTGGGTAAAGTGTTTTGTGAATCTGTTTGAGCACGTAAACCAGACCCTAAGTAGCCATTGCTAGACCTTTGATCAAATATATATGAAGATAAAATATTTAAGGGGCCTTTTACTACACTTCTGTTAGAGGGTATTCGTGAGTCTCTTTGTTCAAATCCATCTGGAATTGGAAAATTGATTCCATCCATTACAGATGGTACTTTAGTATCATAAGTATATTGATATACTTTTGGGTTTGATACATTGCCAGCAATATCTGAAATAGTGGCGTTGGCTACCAATATCCCATCATCTGTTCCGTCTTTTAGTAGGTCTTCTTTAAAATGAAATTTAACACTTGAACTGCTCACAGACTGGGGCTTAGATACTTTATACTCTTGAGGACTTCTTAGATAGTTAAAAACTTTTATTTCAGACTTTAACAAATCAATTTCTGAAGTCAAAGTCTCCTCAACACTAATTGATAGAAGTGGGAGCGAGTTTTCACGTGGTAAGGTATCTGCATTGTAATAAGCATGGTCTTGTGGAGTAAAAGTGACAATCAAGTTAGGTGATAAAGACTCTGTATCTAGTTGAAGCACTATAGACTCAACAAACGAGTTACCTACCTTATCTCTCATTGTAATTTGAAACAGATAAGTACCATCAGTAACCATAGCAGAGGGACCAGATGAATTAGGATAAAAGTCTATAGTTCTTGGATCAAAAACCTCTAATCGACCTTCTACTACATGAGTTGGATCTGTCTCTAAAGGGCCAATACACGATACAGTTGAAGTCATAGGGTCAGCACCAGACACCACAAGATTTGAACTATCATCACTCATAACCAAACGTAAAGGAGATGGAGCTGCGTTTATAACCGACCCATCAGAAGGAGTAACGAATTGTCGAAACAACTTGGGAGCCAAGGAGTCTACTATAAAAGCTTGAGGTTCACGAAAAGAAGGTACTAAAGTATTACCAGCAGAGTCTCGGCCTCCCGTGACCAAAATCTCTACTGCCCCATCATTTTTACCATCATTTGATGATTGAACTACATATTGGTATTCAAACTCTAGACCATTATCAAAAGTATTAGACAATCCAACCTGCTGAGCATAACCTGCTTGTTGTGTAACCCAAACAAAAGGTGCCTCTTCTAGTTTTTCAGAAAGTAGAACTTTTATATTTACTGTAGTCCCTGGTAAAAAAAAGATTGGATCTCCACTTTCAATAACAGCATTATTAATTTTGATATTTTTTACAGTTGGAGCTGTTCTATCAATCTTTATAACTAATTGAGTTTTAGACCCTGGTCCTGAGTTTTGAGCTTTATCTTTAGATATAATATCAACAGTATACTCACCGTCTTGCACATCTCCAATACTTATAAGGCCTCTAAACTCATCTTCAAGTGCACCAATATTTGCAGCGGGTCTAACATTAAAGTTGGTAGGAGAATGAACAAAGACTCCCCCTTCTGGTTCTAAACCATCACCATCTATTAAAATTGTATTTGAATTAGTAGCAAAAAATGTATCTTGAGTTAACAAATTTGGAGCACTCGGAGCAACTCGATCAAAAATTACAGACCCTAAGTTATGTGGAGGAGAAAACTCTTCTAATGTGGCATCATCCGGTCTTGGAGAAATAACAATTGCTTGCACCTCTAAGGATGCATTTTGGTTTGGGTTTAAAGCATCAAAAGGAATAGAGATATCCTTCTGGAAGGAAACTCCAGCTGCTACGTTGGTTAGCTGCTCTTCTACTAAAAATTGACTCCCTGACACAATGGATGATACTCGAAACATGATCCTGTGAGTATCAACCTCATTACACACAGCACCCAAAACAGATATAGATTGATTCTGTCCAATGAAAGCCCCATCAAATGGTTGCATACTTAACAAGTTGAAACATGGCTCTAATGTCAATCGTCGAACTACTTGGGTTTCAGCTGTTGCTTGATTTCCAGCCGCATCAAAAGCGATAACCGTATACGTTGTTTCTGTTGTGCCTGCTATAGATACTGTTGGATCTCTTTCTAACTCAACTCCTGCTATTGTTACTCTACCACTCAAGTCTGTCATTCTAATTAATTTGTTAGTATTTCGAGAGTTTGTGACGTGAACTTGAGCAAAAGGCTCATTCGTCTCTACAATTAATCCAAACACCGCCAGCTCGGTTGGTCCTGCGGGATCAGCTGTACCCCCAGGTAATGTCGTACTTACGCCGGTAATGACAGGAGCAGTTGTATCATGAAACATTCTAAGAAAATCACTTTCTTTTTGAATACCAAGATTGCTAGCCCCTTGATCTAATACCTGTGCCTTGAGTTGAACTAAATTTAATTGATTTGCTACAAGAGGTATATTGGTAATTACACCATTACCTGTTGAAAAAACCGTATCTGACTTTACTTCTGTTCCGTTGATAAAAGTCTTTATTTCATAACTACTAGCGTTTCCATTTAAAGTATAATGAGCTTCAATCTCTGGTTGAGTAGTATATAGACTAATAGCCCCACCGGACTCCTGTAGATGGTTTAGAGTCAAATTAGTTACGTTATATTCAAGATCTCTTACAATATTATTTATCGTTGTTGTTACTGGAGTAACAGCAACAGAAAAACCAACAACCGTTAGAGCAAAAGAGTTGCTTCCTTCGTTTAGCGATAACTTAACAAAGAAGTCCTCTTCTCCCGTATGGCTAAATTGCTCTCTCGAATTTATTATTTGATTGGGAAAGCCTTGACGTATAGCTCGTACACTATAGACTCCAGGATCAGCTTTCAATCGTAACTTTAAAGCTATTGACGAACCAGTTCTACTATTTAAATTGGATTGACTTAAAGAAGGTAACACTTCAATAATATTGAATTCTTGAATTGCCCCATACGCAAATGTATTAAAAAGTATATATAAAAAAACGATTAGCCGTTTAGCTGTCATTTTATCAATCTAGGATGAAAGTATTTCATCAAAGCCTATAAGTAATGTCTGATTAGTTTATTTAAAGTTGTACCTAGAAAATACATAGGAGTACAAAAGTAAACAAAAATGAACCGATATTGTATCACATCAGAAGTTACATACCCATAATTTTCAACTTTGAAAAATAGTTTTTATCTAAAAAAAAAGAGACCCACACATTGTGTAGGTCTCGATTTATTGACTAGTTAATATTGTTTAAATATTAATCGTCGGATTCTGTTGATACATTCAACTCTTTTAAGAACTCTGTACCAAGATTATCTTCAAGAGAAATTTCGAAATTTCCTTCAAGTTCTTCTCGGTCTTCAGAACCATTAATTAAGCTCTCTTTATCATCAAAATCATATTTTAGGTATCTATCGAAACCAGTACCAGCTGGAATCAAGTTACCCATAATAATGTTTTCTTTTAATCCACTTAAGTTATCAATCTTAGATTGGATTGCAGCGTTTGTAAGAACCTTAGTTGTTTCTTGGAACGAAGCGGCAGATAGAAAACTATCTGTAGTCAACGATGCCTTAGAAATACCTTGGATAATACTTACAGCAGTTGCAGGCTTAAATTTGTCTTTGATCAAAGCATCATTCGTTTTCTTAAATTCAAAAGCATTGATAATATTACCAGTGTTGTATGGAGAGTCTCCAGAACCAGTAATTCTTACCTTAGAAACCATTCGTCGAAGAATCGTTTCAACGTGCTTATCATTAATTGTTACACCCTGAGATGTATAAACCGTTTGTACTTCATTCAATAAGTATTTTTGAGCATCAAAGATACCTAAAGACTCACTTAATGATTTAACATCAACATCGCCATCAGTTAACTTATCACCAATACTTACATATTCACCATCAGTTACAATAAGATCACCAAGTGCTCCTGTTACAACCTGCTTTTCAGAATTCTTTTCATTTTCAATAACAATATTGTTACCTCTAATTCTTAGAACTCCACTTCGAGATGAGATCAAAGAGTAAACTTTTGGATTTCTAACTTCGAATAGAGAGTTAATTCTTGGAAGACCCTGAACAATATCAGTAGTTTTCTTACCAGCACCACTCCATTTAGCTAAAATATCACCTGGCTTAATTTCTGCATTTTCTTTTACAAAGATTTCAGCACCATCTGGAATGGAGTGAACCTCTCCAGCTTGTACTTGAACGCTTTCGATAACTGATCTTACTTTTCCTGTTTTAGTTAAAGCATGAATCAATTTAACAGTACCATCAGACTCAGTTACCATACGAGCAATTTGATCACCCTTCTTAACTTCACCTTCTGTTACTAATACTTCGATATCATCAGTTACAGTATATTTCTTTTCGTTTACTTCTTCTCTTGTAAAACAAACACCATCTTCTAAAGCCTCAAAGTTTGTATACTCTAAGAATTCAGTAATAGCATCACCTTTTTCTACTTTTTGACCATTCTTAACACAAAGTGGTAATCCAGTAGATAAGAAATAATCTTTTCCTGAATATACTAAGATAGATCGAACCATTTCTTCGCCAGTTCGCTTATTGTATTCAGTAATAAAGTTTACTTTACCTTCAATATCAGCAACGATTGGAGCAAAAGAGTTAATTAACTTAGCTCCCACTTCGACTTCGTCACCTTCAGCTACTAATAATTCAGCGTTTCCAGGAGTGATATACTCTCTAGATGTTTCATCATTAGTAATGATAATACGCTTAGACTCAGATAATGCAGATACTTCTACTTTACCAACAGACTCACGCTTTTCATATAGATCTTGAGCGATTTCACTTGTTACTTCTTCACCGGCTTTGTATAAAACAGCACCTTCATGAGAGGCATCTTCCATGAAAACAGCTCCAACTAAAGATTCTGGCTGAAGATCTTCTTCAAGTAGTACAGATGATTTTGCATAATGATCTTTAATTGCTACTGTTCCTTCTACTTCTGTGATGAAAGGAATCGTACCAGTTAATTTCTGACCAACTTCAACATCATCACCAGACTGAACAACAACATTGTCAAATCTCAATTGGCAACTTTCAGGAATTACATATTCACGCTCATCCTTTATCAATACTCTACGTCTATCAACAGTTTTATTAGAAGCAGATCGGTAACTAATCAACTTAACAATACCGTTACCTTCAGCTAAAAATCGAACTTGTTTATTATCTTCATCTAATTCAACATCCATTGAACCAGTCATATAGTATTCACTTGATTTCTTGTGAATTACAGATAGAGTTTTTCTACCAGTATATTTAACTTCACCAGAGAATTCTGCAAAGATACTACATAGTTCATCGTTGGCTTTCACCTGATCTCCAGATTTAACCTTAAGAACTACGCCTAAATCACCTGGTAAACCAATTGGCTTTGTAGCGGATGATTTTAGACCCTTTGGAGATTCATAGATATTATCTTCTAAATCATCAGAAGCGATAAAGATCATTCCGTTTTCTGAAATAACTCTTTGGTTTTTAATCTTAATATCTCTAAATTCTGCTGTACCATGGCTTGATGCAATAACAATAGATCTTTCTTTTTCAAGTAAGTATAAGTTATCACCAGCAGCTACAGTCTCACCATCTTCAACAGCAAGTGCAGATCCTTTAGGAATCTTATAAGAACCTAAAAGTTTTGTAGAATCGGCACTGTCATATACTTCGATCTCACCATCATGAACAACTACACCATCTTTACGAACGATGCTAGCAAATTTCACAACTCCACTGTAAGAAGTAATATATGTACTTGGATTGTACTCAACAAGAACTTGACCTGCAGTAACGAATTCGCCTTCTTCAACTCTTAAGACCCCACCTTGTGGCATAACAAACTCATACTTCTTACCTTTTTTATCAGTAATTTTAAGTACTCCACCTGTTACAATCTTTTTAACGTTGTCATCAAATTCATCGTTTTCAGAAGCATCGTTTCCAGTATCAATCTGAAATCTAGCTCTTTCAACTTTATACTCATAAGTTAAGTCATCTAAAGAGATATGACCAGTAACTTTTGCTTTTACCACAATTCTAGCTGCTTCAGCAATACCACCAGTGTGGAAGGTTCTCATTGTTAACTGAGTACCAGGCTCACCAATAGATTGTGCTGCAATAACACCAACAGCAGTACCAATAGATACATTTTGACCTGTTGATAAATCAATTGCGTAACATTTTCTACAAACTCCCCATTCTACTTTACAAGTAATTGGAGATCGTACCCATACTTGTGGGTATACACGAACATCATCAATATCATGTGCTTTAAATTGCTCAATCAACTGTGGAGTGATCAATTGATCCGGACCACAGATAATAGAATTATCAACTAAGTTAACAACACATTCATCAGTTAACATTCCAGGCTTAATCTTATCAACTCTTAAAGAAGTTGTAGTTAAAGAAATTTGCTTAGCAATTTCTTTAGTAATTGTGATTCCACCTTTTAAAATAGTTTTATTTGTTTCAGGATGAACTACATCTTTTAACAATGTTCTAGCAAAGATACGATCTTCAATTGGAATAACGATCTCATCCACTAAAATGTTGTTAGTTGTTCTTTTTCCACGAAGAGGAGACATTCTAAGACCATGTTCTGTACCACAATCTTCTGTAGTAACAATAACATCTTGAGCAACGTCAACTAATCTTCTTGTTAAATATCCTGAATCGGCTGTACGAAGAGCAGTATCCACAAGACCTTTTCTAGCTCCATAAGTAGAGATAAAATAATCGGTCATTGTAAGACCCTCTTTAAAGGATCTCTTGATCGGAACGTGCATAATATCCCCGTGCGGGTTAGACATCAATCCACGCATACCAGCCAACTGCTTCATCTGCTGAACATTACCTCTAGCCCCAGAAATTGCCATGGTATAGATCGGATTGAATTCTCCGTTTTCCCATTTTTGCTTATAGTGAGCCATCATATCATCTGTTACTTCTTCAGTAGCATTGATCCAAAGGTCAACTTCCGCTTTCTTACGCTCTTCAAGGTTAATCTCTTTATTAGAAAAACGATCTGCAATTTTCCTTGCTCGTTCTTCTGCAACTGCCATGATGTGATCTTTTCTAGGCGGCTTTTCTAGATCAGACAATGCAATTGTTAATCCAGAGAATGTTGCATATCTAAATCCAACATCTTTAATAGCATCCAAGAGTAGTACTGTTTCATTTGTACCACAAGTTTCATAACATAACTCGATAATATTCATTAGTTTCTTTTTATCGAAACGATAATTATGATATCCAATTTCATTTGGAATAATATCATTGAATAATACTCTACCAATTGTTGTCACATAATATTTGTTGAATTCATCTGTACCACGTTCTGCTTCTAGAGGGTTCTTAACAAGAACCGAATCATGCATTTCGTGATTTCCGTTTTCAAAGCTTAAAAGAGCTTCTTTTGCTGAAGAATATTTTTGTAAATCTAAAATAGTAACTTCAGGGATTTTTGCCTTTTTAATTACTTTGAACTCATCCAATTGGATAATACCAGATGCACTTACAATCTTAGTACCTGCTGCATCGCAGATATCATCATAAGCTACAGCAACTCCGCTTCCAAATTTAATCATTTCTTCTAGTGAAGGTACTTTTAATGACTTCTTGCTACCAACTGGCATAGTCTTTGTTTTTTCCCACTTAACTTGGTTAGTCAGGTAAAAAGCACCAATAGACATATCTTGTGATGGAGCAGCTACTGCACGACCAGAAGAAGCAGCTAAAATGTTGTAAGAAGACATCATTAATATTCGAGCTTCTACTTGTGCCTCAAGTAAAAGTGGAATATGTACAGCCATCTGATCCCCATCGAAATCGGCATTAAATGCACCACAAACTAATGGGTGTAACTGTATAGCTTTTCCTTGAACCAAGATTGGTTCGAAAGCTTGAATTCCTAATCTATGAAGTGTAGGAGCACGGTTCAGCATAATTGGGTGATCTCTTACGATCTCCTCTAATACTTTCCATACGTTTTCATCTTCTTTTTCAATCAATTTTTTAGCTGATTTGATATTGTGTGCAAAAGCATACTCTACCAATTTATTCATGATAAAAGGCTTAAATAATTCAAGAGCCATCTTTTGTGGTAAACCACACTGATGCAATCTTAAATCTGGTCCAACCACAATAACTGATCGACCAGAATAATCCACACGCTTACCAAGTAAGTTTTGTCTGAATCGTCCTTGCTTACCTTTTAACATATCATTTAGAGATTTTAGTGGTCTGTTTCCAGAACCAGTCACTAAACGACCTCTTCTACCATTATCAATCAAAGCATTTACTGCTTCTTGAAGCATACGCTTCTCGTTTTTGATAATAATATCTGGAGCATTCAATTTCATTAATCGCTTTAAACGATTGTTTCTGTTGATTACTCTTCTATATAAATCATTTAAATCAGAAGTAGCAAATCTACCACCATCTAGTTGAACCATAGGACGTAAATCCGGTGGAATAACTGGTAATACATCAATAATCATCCACTCTGGTCTATTTTTAGAGTTCATGAATACTTCAGCTACTTGTAGTCTATTTACAATATTTTGTTTTTTTGAACCTAAATCTTCACGTAATTTACGCTTTAAGTCCTCAACCAATTTTGAAAGATCTAACTCTCTAAGTAGTTCTGCAACTGCAACCCCACCTGTACCAGCTCGATACATATCTCCATATCGTTCTTGATACTGAGCATGCTCGTCTTCACTTAAGATTTGCTTCTTAAGAAGAGGTAAACTACCTGGATCAATTACAATATAAGAGTTAAAGTACAATACTTTTTCAAAATCTCTTGCAGTAATATCTAACAATAGAGCGATATAATTTGGTGTACCTTTTGAGTACCAGATATGAGCAACAGGAGCTACTAACTCAATGTGTCCCATTCTTTCACGACGCACATTAGATCGAGTTACCTCAACACCACATCGTTCACAAACCAAACCCTTATATCGGATACTTTTATATTTCCCACAGAAACATTCCCAATCTTTGGTAGGTCCAAAGATACGCTCACAAAACAATCCATCTCTTTCTGGACGGTGAGTTCTGTAGTTGATTGTTTCTGGCTTTTTTACAACACCCTTTGACCATTGTCTAACAGTCTCAGGAGAAGCAATACTAATTTGAATGGAAGATAATTCCTTAATTCCTTTTAACATAATTTAGTTTTCCTTCTCTGTATTAAATTCAATGTTCAATCCTAAACCTTTAAGTTCTGAAATAATAACTTTAAATGATTCTGGGATATTTGGATTCATAACGTTGTTACCTTTAACGATATTTTCATATACCACTACTCGGCCCTCAACATCATCAGATTTGATTGTTAGAAGTTCTCTTAGAACATGAGCTGCTCCATAAGCTTCAAGAGCCCAAACTTCCATTTCTCCAAATCTTTGTCCACCAAATTGCGCTTTACCACCCAACGGCTGTTGAGTAACAAGTGAGTAAGGTCCAGTGGATCTTGCGTGAATTTTATCTTCAACCAAGTGAATCAACTTCAACATGTACATTATTCCAACCATAATTGGAGCTGCATATGCTTCACCGTTTTCACCATCATATAGAGTCATTCTTCCGTTTGCCGGCATGATAGGCTCTTGTCTTAGATTTGTAGTCGCATTTTTCTCAGTAAGTACTTTTGCAGCTTCTGCAAATTTATCATCAAGAAACTTTTCATTACTTACTTTGTTATGCTCATTAAATGAACTTGTAGCATACTTTTCACCAAGTACTCTACCAGCCCAACCTAAATGAGTTTCCATAACTTGTCCCAAGTTCATACGAGAAGGAACACCTAGAGGATTTAAAATCACATCTACTGTTGTTCCGTCTGATAAAAATGGCATATCTCTTCTTGGGAAAATTTTGGAGATAACCCCTTTATTTCCGTGACGACCAGCCATCTTATCACCTTCAGAGATGATACGTTTTTGAGCTAAATAAACTCTAACAAGTTTATTTACACCATAAGGAAGTTCGTCTTTATTTTCTCTTGAGAAAACAACAACATCAATTACTTTACCACGCCCACCATGAGGAACTACTAATGAAGTGTTTCTTACTTCTTTAGCTTTTTCTCCAAAGATTGCTCGTAATAATTTATCCTCTGCTGTTAGTTCAGTTTCACCTTTTGGAGTGATTTTTCCAACCAAGATATCTCCAGGCTTGACTTCTGCTCCAATTTGAATGATCCCGTTATCATCTAAAACGCTTAATGCATCTTCAGAAATACTAGGAATATCTCTAGTGATTTCTTCTGCACCAAGTTTTGTATCTCTTGCTTCTACTTCAAGTGAACTGATATGAACAGAAGTATAAATATCTTCATGTACTAATCGTTCTGACAATACAATCGCATCCTCAAAGTTATATCCACGAAAAGGCATAAATGCACAAATAACGTTTTTACCTAAAGATAGTTCACCTTGAGCTGTTGAAGGCCCATCAGCGATTACTTCATGCGCTTCAACCATTTCGCCTGCTTTAACACATGGCTTTTGATTGACACAAGTACCTTGATTCGATCTTGCATATTTTCTAAGTGGATATTTATCTACTTTTTCGAAATAGATACAGATTACGTCTTCACATTTAGCACGAAGTGTTTCTATATCTTTTGAAGTAAGAACATGTCCTACTTTGAAAAGAGTTTTTCCTTTAGTATCTTTTATCTCTGTTTCTACTGTTCTGTTTTCACAATAAGAGTAAAATTCAGGACCAAAATTATCTAAACAATCTTCTCTTTCTGTTCTTTTTACTTTTACTACAGTAGCATCAGTATAAACAACTTCACCCTTGAATTTAGCAGAAACACAAGCTCCAGAGTTTTGAGCTGTATAGCTTTCCATTCCTGTTCCAACGATTGGAGAATCAGTTCGAACTAATGGAACAGCTTGACGTTGCATGTTCGTACCCATCAAGGCACGGTTAGCATCATCATGCTCAATAAAAGGAATCAATGAAGAAGCAATAGAAATCATTTGTAGAGGTGAAATATGAATCAACTCTGCTTCTTTTGCTTGTAACATTGTAAAATCTTGTTCCCCTTCAACATATTGCTTTACAGGGAATACATCTTCAACAAGATCATTACCAGTATAGAATCCTTGATTATAAGGAACAACTCTATACTTTTCTTCCATCAAAGCATCCATATATTCAAAGGATTCTGCTGGCTTTGTATTTTTGAAATGTCTCAATGGAGTAATTAAAAATCCATAACGATCAATTCTTGCACAAATAGCCATTGAACCAATCAATCCAGCATTTGGACCTTCAGGAGTTTCAATAGGACAGATTCTTCCAAAGTGAGTTGGATGAACGTCTCTTACTTCGTAACCAGCACGTTCTCTTTTTAAACCACCAGGCCCAAGAGCAGATAATCTTCTCTTGTGTGTTAGTTCAGACAATGGATTTACTTGATCCATAAATTGACTTAACTGGGACGATCCAAAAAATTCATCAATAGATGATGAGATGGCTCGAGTATTGATTAACAATTGAGGAGTTAGATTATTAACGTCCTGGATTGTCATTCTTTCTTTGATTACTCTATCCATTCGAGCTAATGAAACTCGAAATTGGTTTTGAAGTAATTCACCAACACGTCGGATACGTCTATGTCCTAAGTGATCGATATCATCTACAAAACCGACACCGATTGATAAATCGATGATATATTTCATTGTATGAAGAATATCTTCTGCATCAACAACACAGTGCTTTTGCAAGCAAATGGAGCCAGCAGGTACATCTTCATCTAACTTTTCAACATGCTTTTGCTTCAGGTTGTTTTGTCTATCAACTAATCTAAAGATAGTCTCATTTTCTAATGGCTCACCATCAGCAATGATTAACTCATCTGTTTCAGTATCATAGATATCACCAGCAACACATACACCTTCGTGTAACGGCTGACAAAGTCCTTCACCTTCAGCAAATTCTACAAGAAAGCTTTGCTTTGGTCTTTTAACAGTTAACTCGATATCATCTAAGGTACGGATTCGAATTTCATCGATTCGTGCATCAACCAAAGTAGATATAATATCTGCATCTAAAACATCGTCAGCTTTTACTAAAACTTCATCAGTTTTTGGATGCTTGATCGTGTTTACACTGAATTGACCAGATAGCTTCTCAATGAAGCCCATTTTCTTGTTGAACTTATATCGCCCAACTTCACCAAGATCATATCTCTTTGCATTTCCGTATAGATTATCTACTAATTGCTTAGCATTATCGAAAATGAATGGTTCGCCAGGGCGTAATTTACGGTAGATTTCTTCAAGTGACTTTACTTCGTCTGTAGTTTTATCTACTTTTAATGTGTTTTTAATGTAGTTTAAAGTATCACCGTGATCCAATTCTTGGATCATTTCATCATCATTTAGCCCAAGCACTCTTAAATATTGAGTTACAGGAACCTTTCTTTTACGGTCGATACGAATGTGAAAAAGATCTCGCATTACATCAAGATCGAATTCTAGCCAAGCACCTCTATAAGGAACAATTTTCCCTTGATAGATTTTTTTAGCTTTATTATATTCATAGTATACACCTGGAGATCTGTGTAATTGAGAAACAACAACTCTTTCAGCACCATTGATGATAAAAGTACCACGTGTAGTCATCAAAGGAAGATTTACAACAAATAATTCTTGTTCTTTGATTTCTCCAGATAACTTGTTAATCAATCGAATTCTCATGTTTAATGGGATTCCGTAAGTTAGATCACGCTTTTGACACTCTTCTGGAGAGAATTTAATTCTATACGTTTGATCTCCAAATTTTGCGAAATGACAATCATCTGCAAATTCTGGGCATTCATCCATTAACCATTGTTGATTTGTGTTTTGGTGTTTCTTTAACCACTCTTCTGGAGGTGGTAGTCCTAGATCATAATCAATAAATTCTAGAATAATGTTTTCTGTAAAATCTTTGATTGGAAAAGTTTCAGTTAGAATCTCTTGAAGACCTCTTCTTTTTCGGTCTGCTTTTGCAACATCCGCTTGTAAAAAGTCTTTGAAGGATTCTGTTTGAATTTCTAGGAGGTTTGGAACGTTATGGTGGCTATCACCTAATTCATTGATAAAAATTCTTTTATTTTTCGCCATTAAATTCCCTCATGCAGTGTTTAATTAGTATAAGTCAGGTTTTACTATATTCCTCTACTTTATACTACTTGTTTAACTTTATATCTGTTGCAGATATGAGGGTCAGACTCCATTGGTGCGGATTTTCTATATTTTTCGGAGCCGGGACCACTATTTCGCTGGATCTTATCCAGTTGTTTCCCTTTTACATTTTATTTAGCAACATTGTAATCTACAGAGAAAGCAAAAAAATAGCACCAAGAAATCCTTAAGATTTCTTGGGCTATTTTTAAAGTGTTGAAATTATTTTACTTCAACTTGAGCGCCGTTTGCTTCTAACTTTTCTTTGATTTCGTTAGCTTCATCTTTGCTTACTTTTTCTTTGATTGCAGCAGGAGTTCCGTCTACTAAAGCTTTAGCTTCTTTAAGACCTAAACCTGTTACTTCTCTAACAGCCTTGATAACTTTGATCTTAGCTTCTCCACAATCTTTCAAGATTACGTCGAATTCTGTTTGCTCAGCAGCGGCTTCTCCACCAGCTACTCCAGCACCAGCTGCAACCATAGCTACAGGAGCTGCTGCAGAAACACCGAATTTGTCTTCAAGTGCCTTTACCAAGTCAGATAATTCCAATACTGTCATTTTTTCAATAGTTTCGATTAGTTGTGCTTGATCCATAACCAAACCTTCCTTCAATTTAAGCCTCGTCTTTTTGGCTCTTTATATTATTAATTACATTAACTAAATTTACTGTTGTTCCGTTTAATACTCTTACAAAACCAGTTAGTGGAGCTAGCATTACATTTAATACTTGTGCTCTTAATTGATCTTTTGTTGGTAATGTAGATAGAACCTTTAATTTTGATTCATCAATATATTCACCATCTAGAGTCCCACACTTTACAACTAGGTGTTCACTGTGTTTTTTTGAAAAGTCCATTAAACCTTTAAGGTCATTAACGAAGTCTTCTCCACCAAACAAAAAGATGTTTGGTCCTTTTAATCCACTTTCTAATTCTTCATTTACGTCATCGCCCATTGCAATTTTTGCAAATGTGTTTTTGAAAACACGTAGGGTTCCGCCTGTTTCATGAATCTTAGATCGCAATTCAAAAGTCGCTTGAGCATCTAAACCTTTGTTTTCAGCCATTACACATAACTGACTAGCTTTATATAACTCTTCGAATTTTTTAATTTGTTCGCTTTTTTCTGCTTTATTCATCTGGGAGCTCCTTATGAAACTAGAGCATTCACGCTATCAACTTCTGTTTTAAGAGATGTTGTGTCAACCTTTACACCAGGCCCCATTGTAGGAGAAAGTGTTACTGACTTTACGTAAATACCTTTTGCTGAAGCTGGTTTTGCTTTTAATAAAACATTTACCAATACAGCTACGTTTTCAAATAATTGTTTTTCATTGAAGGATCTCTTCCCAAATGGCAAGTGGACTATTCCGTATTTATCTACCTTATATTCAAGTCTACCAGCAATAATTTCTTTAATTGCTACTTCAATATTAGGAGTCACAGTTCCAACCTTTGGATTTGGCATCATACCTCTTGGTCCCAAGATTTTACCTAATTGACCAACAAATCTCATCATGTCTGGTGTAGTAACTACAACTTCGTAGTCCAACCATCCACCTTTGATCTTGTCAACTAATTCTTGACCACCAACAAAAGTTGCTCCCGCATCCTTAGCTAATTGCTCTTTGTCTGGTGCAACAATAGCTACAACTCGAGTCTCTTTACCAGTTCCGTGTGGCAGTGCTACTGTTCCACGAACCATTTGATCTGCATGTCGTGGATCTACACCCAAAACTACATCTACGGTTAGAGTCTCATCAAACTTTGCAAAGGAAATCTTCTTAGTTATTGATGTTGCTTCACTTAGACTATAATTCTTCTTTGTATCAAACTGCTCTAAAGCATGCTTGTATCCTTTTGATCTTTTCATAGCCTATCCTTCCACCTCTATACCCATACTTCTAGCTGTACCCTTTAGCATGGATACCGCAGATTCTACAGTGTGAGCGTTTAAATCTTCTTTTTTGATCTCTGCTATTTCTTTTAGCTGATCAACAGTAACTTTACCGATTTTAGTTTCGATAGAGTTTGATGAACCCTTTTTCTTCTTGAGTGCCTTTAAAAGCAATACTGGAGCTGGTGGTGATTTTACAATGAAATCAAAACTCCTGTCTGAATATACAGTGATAACTACAGGTAATATTGTACCCATACTCTCTTTTGTCTGCTCATTAAAAGCAGTACAAAATTGCATGATATTCACGCCTTTGGCCCCAAGGGCGGGTCCTACTGGTGGGGCTGGATTTGCTTGTCCAGCTTTAATTTGCAGTTTTATCTGCCCAGTTACTTCTTTTGCCATACTTCCCCTCCTGTGGATTTTCTAGACGTCTTCGACTTCAGAGAATCCCAGTTCAACCGGAGTTTCTCGTCCAAAAATATGAACTTTCACTCTTAATTTCTTTTTGGTCATGTTTACTTCTTCTATATCACCTATAAAATCAGAAAATGGACCGTCCACAATACGAACACTTTGTCCGACTTTGAACATTGCGTAGGTTACTGGTGCAACACTACCAACACCCATTTGACTTTGAATTTTTTCAAATTCTTTGTCAGTAAGAGGTACCGGATGTTTACCTTGTCCTACAAAACCTGTGACACCTGGTGTATTTCTAACGATACCCCATGTACTATCATCAAGATTCATTCTAACCATACAATAACCTGGATAGATCATTGCTTTGACTAGCTTTTTTTTACCAGCCGGAGTTTCAACTTCTTCCTCTTTATCAGGAACGAGAACTTCGAAGATTGAATCACCAACCCCCATTACTTTTATTCTTTGTTCCAAGTTAAGTTTAACCTTAACCTCAGAGCTTGAGCTCGTAGCAACTAAGTACCACTTACCTTCACTTCGAGTTTCCATTTTTTCTCCTAGTCTGCGTAAAGAATCCCTCGGATGATTTGACCGAAAGCAGAATCAACGAGGAAAAGATAAATACCACATAACGATGAAGCTGCAATTACAACCCAAGTAGATTGAATTACTTTCTCCTTGTCAGGCCACACAACTCTACCACTGGTAGGATGCACTTCTCTCCACACTTCTTCTAGAAATCCTTTTAGATTACCCATTTTGCCACCTGTAATACAGGGCGAGAGTGATTCGAACACTCAACACCTGGATTTGGAATCCAGTGCTCTAACCGTTGGAGCTACCGCCCTAAATGTTTAACCTTACTTAACTTCTCTGTGCAAAGTAACTTTTCTCAATCTCGGAGAGTACTTCTTACGTTCAAGTCTTTCTGGTGTATTTCTTTTATTTTTCATTGTAGAGTAGTTTCTATCTCCACATTCTGTACATGCTAATATAATATGTTTTCTCATCTATACAACCTCTTTCTATACCCGTGAAAAACAGGTACGGAATAATAGCACCAGTGCCTTAGTGAGTCAAGTCGTTTTTTTATAAATTTTTATTTTTTTAATTTTATTCCAAAAAACACTATAGCTAGTCACTATTTTGGTCGAATCGTCCCGTTTTTTCCATCTACAAACAAAGTCGTATTTTTGACAAGCTTACCGTTACAAACTAGGTCTTCTGGTAGATAGCCTTCTGAAAACACCTTTGCTTTAATCGTAGACCAAGGTCCTGTCTTGACGTGATCAGAATTATAAAACTCTACAGCTTGCTCAATCATCTTCATTTCTTTTGGACATGGTCCTGTTGCTTGTGGCATTCCTCCCATAGTTGGGATCAGACCTAAGTTCATTGATTTCAGCTTGGATAAATCCATTTGCTTTGATGCTAACATACCTACTATGGACCCTAATGCTAATACAAATGACCCTTCAAAACTTTTATATAAATCTTTTACTGAATTTTTCATTTGGTAACTTAAGCTTAAAATGGACCCTGTAGATTTAGGCTCCAATTTATTTACATGATGCATGGCTTGAGCCGCAAACATTTGATTACTTGAATAGTTGACCCAATCAATCAAATTATCTTTATCTCCTGGCTTTTCTTTTATCTGTAAAATCATTCCCTTTAAAAATTCTAAGCCTGTTGAAATCATCCCTGTAGCAAATACAGCTTGAGATGGATCATAAAAGTCTAAAGATAATGAAGCTTTACTTCCATCCAATACAATCCCAATTCCTTTTACCATAGATAGGTAAACTCTACCCTTCTCTGATTTCTCAGCCCATGCTTTCATAAAGGATTGATCTCCACTTAAAGCTACACCTTTAACCTGCGCTACACCAATTTTAAAGTTAATTTGTTTTTTTACTTCTTCAATTCTTTTTGTTTTCGTAATAATCAAGCACTCTTTTTTTTCAAACAAATAGAGTTCTCCAGCAAACCAATGTCCATCTTTTTTAGTCCATGAGGTTTTTTCTAATGCATCGTAAAACTTTTTCTTATCAAAATCTCCCCTTAGCTGAGCTACCCATTCATGCTTTTGGTTTTCACTCCAACCGAGTTTAATAGAGTCTATACTATCAACCAGATTATATCCCCCTAAGGAGTTAAATTGGTCTTTTAGTTTTCCTATAAACTCCTGATCTGTTTTTGATAAGTCTTTTTGCAACTTCTTTGCAGATTCTTCATACACTTTTAGCCTTGAATCAATGATATCTTTTCCAATTTGTATTTCTAAATCATAGGCATTACTCAATCCTACCATCACCAAAGTAAGTGCCAATTTTAGTACAAGCTTCATTTCAAATTCCTTTTATATATAGTTTCCATATCCTTTAGCCATAGATCTTTATAGAACGAATCTTCACTTAAGCCCCCTTGTTTTGGACCACTTGATTCTAATTCTCCGACCCTCTTTCTATATAGGCGGCGTTCTATTTCTATGTTTGTTATTGGAGAAAGAGTATTCTTTTTCTTAGTAAGATTCAAGATGCAATCTAAACTTTCTTGCGCCTTATCAAAGAAATAGTGCTTCAAGTTAAATTGAAACACATTTCTTTTACACTCCTGCAACTTTGATTTTAACTTTGTTAATTTAAATAACTCACTTGGTTGATCAATTAAGATTCCTAGGCCATTGTTTTCAACAATATCAGATAACTCTAGACCTTTAGAATATATAATAGGTAATCCACAATATAAATACTCCACACTACGTGTTGTAACAGCAAGCTTTCTCTCCATATTTATTTCATACAAATCAAACGCTGCTAAACTTTGGCAATATTGCTTAATTAGAGTGTTATGCGCTTCTCCAGTTTTTACAATAGCTCCATCATCATTATGATGTATACTCGTGTCTTGTGGTTGATAGAACTTTGATAAGACAGTCAAGTTTTCTTTCTCTAAGTATCTTTGTAGTTTTTCTTCAGGAAGCTGTTTTACCCAAGGCCATGTTGCGCCCCCCATTACTATAGTAGAAGACTCTTTGTTAACTTTATGTTCATAAAAGCTTTCATCCAATAATAATGGAACTATCCTTAATCTCTGATCAAGCTCTTTCAAACCTGCCATTTGTGACCATGCTAAGAAATAATAATATTGTCGCTCTCCTGGTACAATAACTGCATCTGCTTTTGCCAAGCAAATTAACTTTGCTCTAGTCTGCTGTTCGTCACGATAACCTTTATAATAGTTCTCCCAAATCAGTGAACCATGTAAATCAACAATCACCGGCACTTCAGTCTCAAACCATTCTAACAAGCCCCATTGCTCTACAATAACTTGATCTGGACTGATTTCTAATATTTTGTCACTTATGTCTGTATGTAGCAATCCATCACTTTTTGCCTCAGTCATCTGAAAACTATAGGTATCTTCATTTAAATCCTGTGGCCCTTCTTTTTGTAACACTACAACTTCGTGCCCCATGGATTGAAGAAGGTATTTTAACCCAGTCACTCTTAGTGCCCCACCAGACAAACTATAATTTCGATTGGTTTGCTCTAAAGTTATGATACAGATTTTCATTTACTCTTCCTAAATTTATCTAATGGATATAGTGCCTGTTCTTAGCCAAGCCTGCTTGTATATTGTTTACTTTGTGCCTTAAGGTATTAGTTATAGCGACTAAATTCAAAGACTTATTTTGATAAAACTCACTTCTTAGACATAAATACGTGCTTTTTGCATTTTTTTGCTCTACTTTTAATTAGCTTATTGTATCGCTTTTGATTATAAGACTTAATTTTGTATGTGTATTTGCTCAGTTTAAATGTTCCTATATGGCACAAAGGACCGCTATTACACTCAAACCATTATAAACAAACACTATAGGACATTTTTCAACCCTATTAAATCTATTTTTTGTCACTAAAAACATAAAAATATTGACAGTTATAACAAGTATTGCCTATAATGATACCATCCCGCAGCGTAGTAATACCTTAAAGAAAACGAAAACAAATTTGGAGAAAACATGCAAGAGCTAGAACTAGGAAAAACAATCGTACATCCAACTCACGGAACAGGAAAAGTCAAAGAAATTAAAGAAGTATGTGTAATGGGAGAGCCAACTACATACTACGTTTTAGACTTTGGTGCCAGTGACGTAGGTAAAGTTATGATTCCCCTTGATAAAGTCCAAGCTATAGGCCTAAGAAATCCGGTATCTCCTGAAGTATTACAAGTTACAATCGATTATCTTGAGTCTTCTGAAGTTGAAGTTCAATCTAAGCGTAGCAACTTTCACAGAATCCACAAAGAATACACTGAGCGTATTGCTAAAGGATGTATTTTTGAAGTTGCTAAAGTATACAAAGCTTTATCTAAAAAAGGTCTTGAAAAAGAGCTTGGTTTAAAAGATAAATTATTATTTGAAAAAACAGAAGCTATGCTTCTTGGTGAAATCGAAGCATCTTGCCAAATTACGTCTCAAGAGAGCCGAACAAAATTAACAAGTGCTTTAAATATTAACTAATTCTAAATATTTAAATGATACCGTTTAAAAGCCCTGCAAAAATTAATGTAGGGCTTTTTGTTTTCCCAAAGCGAAACGATGGCTATCATCCTCTTGATACTACATTTTTTGGCATTAATCTTTTTGATACTCTTCACATAGAAAAATCTAACTCATTTGGCTTATCTTGTAGTTCTTCAAAAATACCTACCGATCATAAAAATATTATTCATAAAACTTGGAGCCTTTTTAGCAATCAGGTGAACAATGCAACGCCGCTAAAAATTCACCTTGAAAAAGATTTACCCTCTGAGGCGGGTATTGGTGGTGCATCAGGTAATGCAGCCATAACTCTTTGGCTTTTAAATGAGATTCATGGTCGACCTTTCAATATAGAGCAACTAGAGTCGATGGCTCTATCAATCGGGGCGGATGTTCCTTTTTTTTTACAAAACGAACCTTGTTTTGCTAGTGGTATTGGTGAGATTTTTAGCCCTATAAAAGACCATCAAACACTTCATCTTGTTCTTATTAAACCCACCTTTAGTATCAAAACTGGTCCAGCGTTTCATTTTTTGGATAGCGTCACTAGAAATACATCAAACATTCCACATCAAAAGTTTTCTTCGATCTTACGTACTGGTAATTTATCCTCTCTCACTCAGCTTGTTTCTAATGATTTTGAATTGATTCCTGGAGAAAGTGAAGAACAAATTAGTCAAATCAAACATAAGCTTTACCAAAACAATGCTTCTTATGCTAGTTTGAGTGGTAGTGGCTCTTGTATCTATGGATTGTTTGAGTCTAAAACTAAAGCTAAACTTGCCTTTGATGTCTTAAATAAGTCATACGAAACCTATTTGTGTGAAACCCTATTAAACCACTCACCACTAGCTCTGAATAAGAGCTCTCTAGCACAAATCATTAGTTCGCTTTAGGCAACAGTTTTAAACTACACGTGTATTCAAATTGCTTCTACCTTTGTTTACAGGATTAATCTCTAATATTAGGTCTTCTTCTCTACATTTACTTGATTTTTTTGTATGATTTTGTATAATCTTGTACTTGTGTGTCGTAAAAATTTTGAGGGTATATGAAAAAAATTGTGATATTAGGAGCTACTGGTTCTATTGGTGATAGTACCATCGAATTGGTTCGAAACTTCCCTTCGCAATATCAAATTGTAGGAATCACTTCAAACACATCGGTAGACAAGCTATTTAAATTACAAAAAGAGTTTAATGTCCCTTATCTACATATCATGGACCAAGATGCCTATACATCTATTAAAAATTACTCTTCAAGTGCCAGAGTTGAGAGCTCTATGGAGTCCCTGCTAGACTTTATAGCATCCGCTGATTATGATGTAATCGTTGCTGCTATGGTTGGCAATGTTGGTTTGTTACCTGTCATGGAGGCAATCAAGGCTGATAAAATCGTTGCTCTCGCCAACAAAGAGACCCTAGTGAGCGGAGGACACCTAGTTCAGGACCTACTCAAACAACATCCCAAATCCAGTTTACTACCAGTAGACTCAGAACACAGTGCTATTTATCAATGTCTTCGGGGAGAGTCTCACAAAGAGCTTAAAAATATCTGGCTTACAGCTAGTGGTGGTAGCTTTCGTGAAATGTCATTAGAAGACATGAAAAACATCTCTGTTAAAGATGCACTCACTCACCCTAATTGGGATATGGGTGCAAAAATCACTATTGATTCTTCAAGTATGATGAACAAAGGACTTGAAGTCATCGAAGCGAAATGGCTATTTGATTGTACTATGGATCAAATACAGGTTGTTGTACATCCACAAAGTATCGTTCACTCAGCAGTGGAGTTTCAAGACAACTCCTTTATAGCTCAAATGGGCCATCCGGATATGACCGTACCGATCTCATTTGCACTATCTTACCCCCAACGTCATTGCCTTAACCACTTGGAGGCTTTAGATTTAAGAACTTTAGGGTCCTTACAGTTTCATGCTCCTGACTTTGAGCGATTTCCTTGTCTTGGTCTTGCTTTTGAAGCTGGTCGCATTGGGCATAGCGCGCCAACAGTTCTCAACGCCTCTAATGAGATTGCAGTAAAACTACTTCTTCAAGAGAAAATTCAATTTTTACAAATACCGCAGCTCATCAAAAATGCACTATCTAAGTTTGAAGTCATATCATTTCCAAACTTAGAGCAGATTTTAAAGATCGACCTTGAAACCCGTCACTATATACTAGATAACTATCAGGATATTTTATCATGAGAAACATTCGAGTTGGTCAAGGATATGATGTTCATACATTTTGTGAGGGGCGTCCACTAATACTTGGTGGAGTTAATATCCCCCATCCGTATGGACTCAAAGGACATTCAGATGCTGATGTCTTAATTCATGCCGTTGTTGATGCATTGTTAGGCGCATTAGCCCTAGGAGATATTGGACAGCACTTTCCTCCAGAGGATAGTTCTATAAAAGGTATTGACAGTCAAAAGATTTTATCTTATACCTGTAAGCTTCTTCACGAAAAAGAGTATAAAGTTTCTAATGTTGACTGTACTGTAATTTGTGAAAAACCCAAACTTAAAGCAATGATCCCTCAGATAAGAGATAACCTTGCAAAAGTAATGAATATACAAGTCGACCAAGTATCCGTTAAAGCTACCACAACTGAAAAGCTTGGGTTTACTGGCCGACAAGAAGGTATTGCAGCACAAGCAATCACCTTATTATACAAAGATTAATAATGATAAACGAAATACAAAATATTGATGAAACATCTGACACTGAATGTACAACTGACTCCAACTTAGTACGATTAAACATACAAAAGTCACATCAAATCCTACCTCAAGTTAATACATCTCATGACTTAAAAGACCTAGATATAGATCAACTAAAACTCCTTTCTGAAGAGATTAGAGACTTCTTGATTCAATCTATTTCTAAAACAGGTGGTCACTTAGGCCCTAATCTAGGTACAGTTGAAATTATCATTGCTTTACATAAGGTATTTGATTTACCTAGAGATGAGATTGTCTTTGATGTAGGCCATCAATGCTATGTACATAAAATTTTGACTGGTAGAAAATCACAATTTGACACTCTTCGTAAATACAAAGGAATTTCAGGGTTTACTAAACGTAGCGAATCTATCTTTGATTCCTTTACAGCTGGGCATGGTGGTCCGTCTATCTCTTGTGCACTTGGTAAGGCCATCGCACGTGATATGAAGGGCGCAAGCAATAACATCGTGGCTTTAATCGGAGATGGTGCATTAGCCGAAGGAATGGCACTAGAGGCACTTAATCATTTAGGACACTCGCAGCATCCTTTAATCATAATTCTTAACGACAATGAAATGTCTATTTCCCCAAATGTTGGAGGATATTCCAAGTATTTGAACAGACTTCGAAACGAACCACACTTTAGATCTTCAAAAGACTACTTTAAACATTTAGTTAGAGAGCTTCCCTCTTATGGTGAAAAACTCTATCACATGATGTCTAAAGTTAAAGATAGCTTCAAATATCTTGTTACTCCTGGAGTTATTTTTGAAGAACTAGGTATTCGTTATGTTGGACCAGTTGACGGTCACAACTTAGAAGCTTTGATCCCAGTCCTAGAAGAGGCCAAACGAACAAACAAGCCAATTATAATTCATGTTCAAACTAAAAAGGGTCGAGGATTTATCCCCGCTGAAGATACAAGCCCAAAAGGTGCAATCTGGCATGGTGGAGGCCCTTTTGATATTCATAAAGGTTGTTTTATTAAATCGGATAACGAAGCCCCTTCCTATTCTAAGATTTTCGGACAACATTTAAGTAGAATGGCTGGAGATGACCCAAAGATTTGTGCAGTTACCGCTGCTATGTCTGATGGCACCGGTTTAGTAAAATTTGCTGAACAACATCCAGACCGAATATTTGATGTAAGTATGGCAGAGCAGCACGCAGTAGGAATCGGATCCGGTCTGGCCGCAAGTAATCTAAAACCCTTTGTAGCAATTTACTCTACTTTTTTACAAAGAGCATTTGATCAAATCATGCATGACTGTTGCCTTCAAAACCTTCCTGTGAGGTTCTGTATGGACCGATCTGGACTAGTTGGAGCTGATGGCCCTACGCATCATGGTGTTTTTGATATAGCTTATCTACGCCTTTTACCTAACATTATATGTATGGCTCCTAAGGACGAACAAGAGTTTGTTTCTATGTTAAACACTATGCGAAACCATCAAGCAGGACCGATCGCGATTCGATATCCAAGAGGCTCTGGCACAGGAGAAGCAGTCACTGACTTTGCTTCGTCTGTTAAAATTGGTGAGGGAGAGCTTCTTAGTGAAGGAAGCGATTTAACTCTTGTAGCTATAGGGTCCATGGTGGTACCCGCTCAACGTATAGCAAAAGCGCTTGAAGCTGAGTTATCCATCCGTGTTTCTGTTATCAACGGAAGATTTATAAAACCCCTTGACGAGCAACTCATTTTAACTCAGGTTAAAAAGTCTAAATGTGTAGTTACCATAGAAGAAGGCACTATTAAAGGCGGCTTCGGAAGCGGTGTTCTTGAGTTACTTTCATCAAATAAAGTTTATATCCCTTGTCTAAATATTGGCATCCCAGATGAATTTATCGCACAAGGTACTATTCCTGTTTTATTCAAAGAAATTGGACTAGATGATCAATCACTACAAAAGACTATTACTTCTTGGCTAAAGGAAATTAAATAAATGTTGACTCAATCAAATGATGTAGAAAGATTTTACGATACTGCTTTTAGCGATGTAAACGAAGATTTATATAACTCTCTCATTCGTCAGGTTAAGACACAAAGAGACACATTAAACTTACTTCATCTCCAAAGAAAGTCGCAAGGTGAGCAAGACATAGAAACCGTTTTAGCCGAAAAAGACCGATTGATTTTGAGTTTACAGAGTAAAATTGAGCAAACTAACTCTAATCAAGATTTAAGTGAACTTGAAAACGAAGTCTATGATCTAGAAGAAAGACTACGTCAGAAAAACAAAAAAATTAGAGAGTTAGAAGATAGTTATAATCTCCACCTCAATCGCTTAACAGATGAGATCACTGCACTAAAACAATCTACCCCGACTAAGAACACAAGCGTACCAACTCCAGATGTTAATCAGAGCAACCTTGAAAAAGACCTCCAAGAATCAAAACATCAAATTCAGTTTCTTGAAAATCAGGTTGCTTCATTACAAGAAATGGGACACTCCGAAGAAAACATAGAGTTACAAGCTCAGGTTTTTGAGCTACAAAAGAAGTTAAACTCTGAAAACTCTAATACAAAAACAGATGCTGAGTTACAAAAAGTGCAAGCTCAAAACCTAAAAATGCAACAAAAATCTCAAGATCAAATTTTAGAACTACAAACTATCAACTCTAGCCTTCAAGATCAGTTAGCAAATCATCAAAACTCAAGTCAATCTCATGTTGAATCTAATATTTATACTTTGATTGAACTCCATAAAAACATTACAAATATTTTTGAAAAACAAGACGTAGATTCATCTAAACAAAGACATCTTGAGTTAATCTTACACGAGCTTTTTTCACAAAACCAACTACAAGTTTTTAGTTCTATTGGATCTAAGTTCTGCGCTGACTCTCATCAAATAGTTGATACCATTTATTGCTCCGACGAGTCGCACAATATGGTTTTTAAAGAGATCTCCCAGGGTTTTATCCATAAAAATAACATTGTGCAAAGGGCTCAAGTAATCGTTGCTAAAAACCCTTACTATTGTGGCGAATGTGATAAAATCGGTATTAAGGACAGTAAGTTTTGTTTTCATTGTGGCACAAAGCTTTTAGGTACAGATAATATTCAAAGTCTAGCACCAATCGTTAACGATCAAGACAATGCTACAAGTTACTTAGAGTTAGGTGAAGCTTTCCTTAAAAAACAAGACTACCCACAAGCCCTAAGTGCCTTTGAAAAATCCCTAAAGTTGTCAAATAGTAATTTAGCAATCATTGGGGTTACAAAAACTCTAGAAGCTCAAGCCAAATACAAAGAAGCACTAGAAACCTTCCAGTTATTTGACCAAAACGCCAGTGGAAACAACTTAAAACTTGAAATTGAAAACCGAATTTTAGCGAAAATTAAAATTGTAGAACAACTACAATATCTTGTATAAACTCAATACATGATAGCTATTCGTCGATTTATTCTTAAGCTCTAATGTAATTTTATACGCTAGGACTCTTTTTCGTATTGATAAATCTAATTTTTCAATACCAAATTATTTTGTGGATATAAGTATTTATCCTATCTGGAAGGTTATTTTTATGATGAATTTAATTGTTGAAGCTGTGAAAAAAGGTGCTTCAGATTTACATATCAAAACTGGGGACGTTTTAAGGGCCCGTATTAACGGAACTCTTCAAGCGCTTTCTAAGGATCGATTAACTCCACAACAAGTACAAGCTGTAGCACTTAAAATTATCACGGATCCTGACGTAAAAAATAATGTAAATCGATTGAAAGAGCACGATTGCTCCTATGGTATTCCAAAGGTTGGCCGATTTCGAGTCAGTATTTTTCGTCAAAGAGGATCTTTCGCTATCATTATGAGAGTAATCTCTCCTGGTATCCCTACCATTGAGTCTTTAATGTTACCTAAAATACTTGAAACTCTAGCAGATCAAGAAAGAGGTTTAACATTAGTAACAGGTATCACTGGATCTGGGAAGTCCTCAACTCTGGCTGCCTTAATTCAAGAAATGAACAATCGACATTCACGCCATATCATAACTCTTGAAGACCCTATCGAATTTTTATACCGAGATAACAAATGCTCTATTACTCAACGAGAGGTTGGATCAGATACCCTTTCATTTAAAGATGGTCTACGAGCTTCTTTGAGACAGGATCCAGATGTTATCTTGATTGGGGAAATGAGAGATGCTGATACAATCGATACTGCCTTAAAAGCAGCTGAAACAGGTCATTTAGTTTTGTCTACTGTACATACTCCCGATGCTGCTAAAACAATTGGTCGATTGATAGCTATGTTTCCACCAGAAGAACAAGATATTGCCCGTATAAGGCTCGCAGATAACTTAAATGCCATAGTCTCTCAACGATTGATTCCTAGAAAAAACATGGACTCTCGAGTAGCAGCTGTTGAAATTATGCTAAATACCAAAGTTATTAAGGATTGTATATTGGTTCCTGAAAAAACGGACTTGATACCTAAGTACATTGGTGAAGGTAGAAATCAATACGGTACACAGACCTTCTCGCAACATCTCATTGAGCTTGTTCATCAAGGTCTTGTGGATGAAACCTATGCTAAGAGAGCTAGTTCTAATGCAGCTGACTTTGGAGTTGATTTAGCCCTCGGAAGCGGAGCTGAATATTTAGACGAAGATGTAGAATTTTCTGGAAACCTCTTCACTGATTAAGCTTTAAGCACTACTAATTATTTATAATTGATCCTCATATATTGAGCTATCTAGTAAATTTTGCTATCTTAGAGACATGGAAGATAATACACAAGATTTACAAAAACAACTCTCTGATGCCAAAGAACAATTAAATTGGCTTCGCCAAAACTTCAATGAAGAAATAAACGTTCTAATCAAAGAAAATCGAGAGCTAAAAGAGCAACTCAAATCAAATATAAAAACTCAAGAAACACCTGTTGTAAATACCAATGATATACCAGATGTTTCTCTAGAAAGCCCTGTATTACAGCCAGAGTCTAATGAAAGTAAGATAGAAATTACTTTTCAAGAGCCGAGCCAAGAGGACTCTGTTTTACCTCAAGCCCCACCTGAGATATCTTCACTACGTTGGGTTTTAGAATGGATGATTTGTAAATTCAAAGACTGGTTTATCCGGCTACCTTGTACCATCGGCTTATTGGTCTACCATATTTTCGCAATCCAATACCATAAACATCTTTGTAATAAAAGATAAGACCTTTTTGTGCCCATGAGCCTTTCTAATAATAATACATCAGTGATCATTAGTAAGGAGAATTTCTTTGAACTACTTCCACAAAAATCAAAATCTTCTTATAAATTCGATCACTTTTTAGATCAGCTTTTAGAGTTAAGAAAAACTCATAAAAACAAGCTGTATTGTGAATCATCTGACCTATTACAATTGTTTTGGTATTTGGAGCAAAGTGCTTTTGCTCATCCTTTAGCTAAAGCCCTTGTAGACCCCTTTTTTAACAACGATATTAATCCTGTTTTTTCGCTAATATGTCTAGAGGAGATTCATGAAGATCTGTCTACACATACCCTAGGGGATCAATTATTATTTTATACAAATAATATGCACTGCAACATTGAAATTGACTTTCATGCTATTCAATCATCTACTAACAAAGAGCTTTCTATTGTTTTAACTACAGAGCAATACGATTATTTGATCCAACAAAATCAATACGACCATCTACAAAGGTTTCATCATGTACATATTTTTGGGAATCTTCCTCAATCTTCTCATGATTTGTCTAACTTATATTTGTATACAAAGGATTATATCGACTTTCAAACCCTTATCAATTGTAAAAAGCGGTGCTATAAGGGCTTAATAGTATCAGCTCCAGCAGATACACCTAAGTTTCAACAAGACGAGCTTAATGATCTGTTTACTCGCTTGGACTTAAAAGGGCAAATTTACTTTTCTAATTTTCCTTATTCTTTTGAACCTATCACATTATCTAAGCTTATTGATGGCTTTCACGGCTCAAGTTATCTTAACTCTTTTTTTTATCTGTATTTTGAGGATTTCTTTAGGGTTAAAGATCTACATAAAGACATAATTACACCATCTGATTTGTATATAGGCGATGTTGATTTAGCTAATCACAGAAAAATATTTTCTAAACTAGATCTGAGCCTTCCTGAGCTTTCTACCCTAAAACAATCACAGTTTAAACTCTATATTAATCAATATAATTTTTTTAGACTAGGTACTATTTTAAACTCCATATTTTCAACACAAACTAGAGACTTTCAAATTAAAAGTGCTGGTCATTTACTCAATGAATTTATGGAGTACTTATATCAACTTAAAAGAGCTTATCCAAGCGTTTTGTTTAGTTTTTTAGATAGTACATTAATTGAAATATTACATATTATCTCAAACTACTCCAGCCAGTTATCACATCACACCAACCCCAACGAAGACACTTATACTTATCTTTTAAGACTATTAGGGATCTGTTGTGATCACGCTTTTGTAGGCCCCCAAAGTATTCACATTGATGTTACTTCAAAATGTAATACTAAATGTACATTTTGCGGATATCACACCGATTTAATCAATGATAAACCATGGACTGAAAATGGTTGGTCAGAAAAAGAGCTAGACTTTGAAGTATTCACTCGATTCGTCGATGATTTAGTGGATTTAAAATCAAATGAAGATGTCTTACTTACTGGTGGTGGCGAACCACTAATGCACCCAAAGATACTTGATATGGTCTCTTATCTACGTGCAAATGATGTATATACCATTTTGTTTACGAATGGATTGTTACTCAAAAAATATACAGTAAATCAACTTGTGGATTTAGGGCTTAACAAAATCTACTGGAGCATTCACTCTGCTTCAAGTAGTACTTGGTTAATGCAACACTCGGGATCTAATCCAAATACTTTTCAAATGGTCATCGATCAAATGAATTATCTTATAGATTACAAAAAGCAAAAGCAGTTAAGCTCTCCTGATATCGTATTAGTAAATGCTATCTCTGCTGTTAACGCACATGAAGTTATGGACTTAGTTGATTTAGCTATTGATTTGAAAGTAGATCATTTACGCCTACAAGTGGTACATCAACACAACGAACAAACAAAACATCTACTTTTAACAAAGTATCAACTGCAACGACTCAACAAACAGCTCCCTGAGATTGAACAAAAGCTTAAAGATAATAATGTCTTACTGCTAGATAATATCTCATATCAGATCTCCAACTTATTAGAAAACATCGAAAATACCGAGATCATTAATGATGACTGGAGCTATAACAAATATAATCAGAGTGGATGTTTTATTGGCTACTTGTTTACTAGAACTTGGGTAGATGGGACCATGTCCTATTGTTGCCATGATCGTGTGGTAGATAACTTAGAAAATGGCTTTAAAGACGTTTGGACCTCAGATAAATACAACGAATATCGATTTATCTCAAAACACTTCGATGATACGAAAAATGTACTCTTAGAGAAGGACAATCGTGGGTCTTGGTTACTCGGCAAGGATTGCAACTCTTGTGGAAACTACGAGTTAATTGACCGGGCAAATCAAGCCTTATCAATTAGTGGACTTGCTAATTATGTACCCATCGGCATGCACGAGGTTTTTGAAAATCAAATTCAAAAAAACATGGACTTAGATCACCAATCTATAATCTTCGGACAAAAGTCCTATAAACCCAAAGAGTTCATGCATTTTGGTGGAGTATAAGAACCCTATCTTTACTATCAACTAGATAGTATCACCTATCATAGACAGAGTCCTTTGCAATGAGTACAAAGCCAAGGTTGCATATGATAAGTGGATTTTGCTTTATCTTGTTTTCGAATAGTAGTTTACTACTAGAGAAAACAAAGTAAAACAAAAGCCTTTATCAGATGTGACCGCATAAACACAAACCCACATCAAGGAGTAAAAACAACATTAAAGACCAAGGTCTCAAACGCTACTTTTCTCCCCTAAAAATTCCTACATATTTATTGTTCGCTTAAGTACGGCCAAACAAGCCTCTTTCATTCCTTCACTTAAAGTAGGATGAGGATGACATGTTCGAGCTACGTCTTCTGATGAAGCTTTATACTCTAATGCTAAAACAGCCTCTGCAATTAAGTCAGACGCTCTAGGCCCAACAATATGTACACCTAAAATCTGATCTGTATTTTTGTCTGCTATAACTTTAAAAAAGCCGTTTGTTTCATTCATTACTCTTGCTCTGCCTAGAGCAGAAAGTGGAAACTTACCCACTGCTGTTTGAAGTCCTTGCTCTTTAGCTTGCTCTTGTGTAAGACCAACAGAAGCAACTTCAGGGTGCGTATAAACTACTCCTGGTACCTTGTCATAATGTACACTAGATAGGATGCCGTTCATGCGCTCTACACAAACTACTCCATCTTCTTCTGCTTTATGAGCAAGCATTGGGCCTTCAATTAAATCACCAATTGCATAGACTCCCGCCACATTTGTCTCAAGGTTTTCATCTACTGCAACAAATCCGCGATCTGTTAGCTTTATACCAAGTTCTGGGATTCCGGCTGTTTTACTAAGTGGTCTTCTACCAATAGAAACCAAACAGTAATCACAATCAATGGTGTCTTCTTTTCCATCTTTTGAGGTTTTAACTACAAGAGCATCGCCATTATAATCGATTCCTTCTACTTTACTTTTCAATTGAAATTCAAAGCCATCTTTTTTAAGAGTTTTTAACATAAGTTTGGATACATCTTTATCCATTCCTGCTAAAATTTGATCCATAAACTCGACTACTGTTACTTTAGACCCTAACCTACTGTAAACACTACCAAGCTCAAGCCCTATAACTCCTCCACCAACTACTACTAGATGTTTTGGCACTTCTTGGAGAGCTAATGCTCCAGTTGAAGATAAAACTCTTTTTTCATCAATAGGAAAAGCCGGTATTGATATTGGCTCAGAGCCTAAAGCTAACAAGATTTTTTCGCCTTGTAACTCAGTTATCTTACCCTCATTGTTTACTTCTACAAGTCCAGCACTTTTGACAGTACCAAATCCAGTTACATGAGTAATCTTATTTTTTTTAAATAAACCTGCGATACCCTGAGTCAAGATAGCTACTTCATCATCTTTACGCTTCATCATTTGAGCAAGATTTAATTCAAACTTACCCTCGATTCCGTGCTTAGCAAAATTATGTGTAGCTTGATGATAATGCTCACTTGAGTCCAACAATGCTTTAGAGGGTATACAACCTACATTTAAACAGGTGCCCCCAAGCTCCTTGCGAGTCTCAACACATGCTACCTTCATCCCAAGTTGTGCAGCTCGAATACTTGCCACATATCCACCAGGGCCTCCACCAATAACGACTAAATCATATTTTTCTGACATCTTATAACTCCAACAGCAGTCTAGCTGGATCTTCTATACTATTTTTGATGGATACTAAAAACGAAACCGCTTCGGAACCGTCTATAACTCTGTGGTCATAAGACAATGCTAAATACATAACAGGCCTGATTTTAATTTCGTTATCCACAACCATGGGTCGCTTTACTATATTGTGCATACCTAAAATTGCTGTTTGAGGAGCATTTAAAATTGGAGTTGATAACATAGAACCAAAAACTCCACCATTAGTAATGGTAAATGTACCACCTGTCATATCATCCACAGACAACTTGCCATCTCTTGCTTTTAAAGCTAGTCTTCTGATTTCTTTTTCAATTGAGGCTAAACTCATAGACTGAGCATTTTTTACAACCGGAACAACTAAACCTTTGTCTGTACCTACAGCTATTCCTACGTCGGCATAATTTCTATAGACTAGCTCTTCGCCTCTCCACTCTGCATTTACATCTGGAAACTGCTTTAATGCTTCTACACAAGCTTTAGAAAAAAGAGACATAAAGCCAAGTCCAACTCCATGCTTTTCTTTGAATTCATCTTTGTATCGAGACCTCAAAGCCATGATTTCTGTCATATCAACTTCATTGAATGTTGTTAGAATAGCAGCAGTATTTTGAACTTCTTTCAATCTTTGAGCTATTTTTCTTCTGATTCTTGGAATCTTTTTTGGCTCTTCTGTTCGCATATCTACTTCACTAAAAACAGATTCAATTGGCTCTTCTACTTTTGGAGCAACTACAGGAGCACTTTTGGATTGCTTGGCTAAGTAGTCCTGAATGTCAGACTTTGTTACTCGTCCATCTTTACCAGTACCATTCACATCTTTAACATCTATCCCATTGCTTTTAGCTAATACACCCACCGCTGGGCTTTCAAAATCTTTAAACTCTCCACTTGCTTCGACAGCTGGTGCTTCAGTCACTACAGCTTTGGCGGATGAATCTAATGCAGGACTAGAATCCTCTTGCGCAGATCCTGGAGTAATAGTAGCCAATAGAGTCCCTACTTCAACTACAGCACCTTCTTCTTGATGAATTTTTAAGATTCCAGAACAATCTGCAACAATCTCTAAGGCTGCTTTGTCGGTTTCAACTTCAAGAACTACTTCGTCTTTTTCTACAAACTCGCCATCTTTTTTATGCCACTGTGCAATCTCAGCTTCGGTAACTGACTCACCAGGACTTGGTAATATTATATCCACAAAAACTCCTCAATTCGTTTTTGAACTTTATCTAATGTTATAATTATTTAGTAAATGCTTCAGCAATTAGCTGAGCTTGCTGCTCTTTATGAACTTTTGCATATCCTGTACAAGGACTGGAACCTTCTGTTCGCCCAACATACTTGATTTTCAAGTCCGACCCTTCAAAAAGCTCGGTAAATCTAGGCTCTACAAAAGTCCAAGCTCCCATGTTTTTTCTTTCTTCTTGTACCCAATAGACTTCTTTTAAAGATGTACAAGTTTTTATAACCTCACTAATGACATCATCAGGAAAAGGATACAATTGCTCTAAACGGACGATTTCTATATCTTTAATATCATTCTTTGTTAAATAATCAGCTAACTCATAATACAATTTACCTGAACAGAAAATTAAACGTGTCAAACTCTTTGGACTTTTTAACTGACCTTTTTCTCCAGCAATGATTTTTAGAAAAATCTTATCTTCTGAGAAATCATCCTTAGTAGAAGTACAAGCCTTTAGCCTTAACAATACCTTAGGAGTCATTAAGATTAATGGTTTTCGGTCTCTTTTAACAACTTGCCTACGAAGTACATGAAAGTAATTTGCAGGAGTAGTTGTATTACAAACTCTCATATTATAATCAGCACATTGCTGTAAAAATCTTTCTAGTCTGGCACTGGAATGCTCTGGACCTTGTCCCTCATACCCATGAGGTAACATCATTACCAGTCCGGATTGAGTTTTCCATTTAGATTCAGCACTTACAATAAACTGATCGATCATGGCTTGAGCACCATTCACAAAATCCCCAAATTGAGCTTCCCATATATTTAGTGCGTTTGGATTACTTAATGAAAATCCATATTCAAAACCCAACACTGCCAACTCGGATAACATACTATTAAAAACACAAATGGTCTTTTGATCATCCGACAAATGGTTGATTGGGATATACTCCTCACCAGACTTTGAATCATAAACAACTTGATGTCTTTGTGTAAAAGTCCCTCTTCGTGAGTCTTGGCCACTTAATCTAACATTATGCTTTTGTACTAACAGTGATCCAAAAGCTAGTGTTTCAGCGAATGCCCAATCAATTTTGTCTTCTTCAAACAATTTAACTCGTTGAGCTAAAAACTTAGTGATCTTTTTATTAGCATTAAAATCGCTTGGATGTTTCGATACAAGCTCAGTAATTTGCTTTAACAAATCAATGCTGACTCCCGTTATACGAGTCTCTTTATCTTCATCAATATAGTCTTGCCAAGTTTCGTCTTCTTTGGTATTTGCTATAATTGTTTGATTGGATTGAACTCTTTCATAGTCGTTTTCTAGTTGAGTGTCTACAATTTTTTCAATCTCATCTATCTTTGATTTTTCTAGTAATTGACTATCTACAATATGCTTTTTATACATTCTTTGAGCAGTAGTATGAGCTTTAATATCTTTATACATTAATGGTTGAGTAAAGCTAGGTTCATCACCCTCATTATGCCCATAACGTCTATAACCAACTAAATGAACTACAACATCTTTTTTAAATTTCATTCTGTATTTTACAGCTAATCGCAGTGCTCTGACACAGGCTTCTGGATCATCGGCATTGGCATGAAAAATAGGGCAATGTACCATCTGAAACAAATCCGATGGATATCGGGTAGATCGAGACTCTTTTGAAAAAGCTGTAAACCCAATCTGATTGTCAGCAATAATATGGATAGTACCACCAACAGCATAACCTTTTAATTGTGAAAGTTGTAACATCTCCATGTTAATACCTTGTCCAGAAACAGCGGCATCTCCATGGATAATCACAGATACAATTTTGTCTTTTTCAATATCAGAAGTCAATTTTTGTCTAGAGTACACTCTACCTTGTATAACAGGGTTTACTAACTCCAAATGACTAGGGTTTGGATTTAATGATACATGTGTCACACGACCATCTAAAGTAGTTACATCTTGCGTATAACCTAAATGGTACTTAACATCTCCATCCCCTTTAATTTGCTTGCTGTGATTACCAAGAAACTCTGAGATGATTGAAGAGTACGGCTTATGTAGTAAATTAGCTAATACATTTAAACGACCTCTATGAGCCATCCCTAATACAACTTCAGTGCCGCCTAATTTAGCAAACTCGTCCACTAAACCATGAAGGGCCGGAATCATTGAATCCAGACCTTCTAGTGAAAATCTCTTTTGTCCTACAAACTTTTTATGTAAAAACTGCTCAAATGCAGCTGCTTTATATATATTTTTGTAGATCCATTCACGTTCAGAAGGATCAATTTGAGTGTCAGCTTTAGATACTTCTATTTGCTCTTTTACCCAGTTAAACTCATCTACTTCTTGGACCACTCCTACATACTCTACGGCAATCGTATCACAATACATAGCTCGTAATGCTGCAATCAAATCCTTAATTGGCATCTTTTCTGGTAGAGGTAAGTTTGCCGTAGAAACCTGAGTATCCATATCGGACTCCAAGAGCCCGTGTGTATTGTTATTCAGAAACTTACTCGGCTCAGGGTCCACTAAAGGATTTATCTTAGCCTCTAGATGACCATGCTCACGGTAAGCTGCTATAATTTGAAAAGCAATCTCTTGGACAGTGTCACTTTCTCTGAAGGTAGTTTGATGATAATTTTTTTCAGCAAAAAACTCCAATGGCATCATAGATCTTCTTACTTCGCCACTACTTTTATCAACTGTAATTTCTTCTCTTGCTGCATCAAACCCAAGAAAAAAATACTTCAAAGAAGCATCTACACTATCTGGGTCTTTTTTAAAACTTTCATATCTTTCTTCAAGATATGCCTGATTCATTTGATTAAAAAATGAATTTGAACTCATTGATCACTCCATAGACTAACTAACTTAATCTAGCTTTATTTTTTGTTAACTACTTAGTTTGCTACCATCTAAACAGCTTATATACTTACTAAAATCCAAGTATTTTTTTGGGAATTAGTTTCTTTCAACAATTTTGGATGACAGTATATAACAAAATTGTAGTATAAGTGAAACAAGATCACTTATTTTATTCAACTTTTTAAAATCTTCTAAGTCACTATAAATAGAGGGATTATTCTGATTGATTCAGACTTAACTATCCGCAATTCAATTGAATCTGTTTCAGGGCTTTAAATACTACTAATAAACGACGATAAACTGACAAAACATTCAACTCTACTAAGGACCAACCATGAAACAAGCAGAAGTCTACTTTAACCAATATATCTTGCCTTATTTAACAACTGAAGGCTTTGTAGGATTTGTTTTGCTTATTATTGCTTGTCTTTTAGTCAACTTAATTGCTAAAAATTATATACTTAAGGCGGTAGAGTACGTTATTGCAAAACGAGAGTTTTCATGGGGTGAAGCTTTTTTAAAGCACAAGCCACTTCATAATCTATCTAAAATTGCACCGGCATTACTAATTTATCATTTTGCCAAGGGCTACCCTCCCTATACTGCAACCATTGAAAACTTCAGTAGTGCCTACATTGTATTTTTATTTATTGGAGTGATTGATGATGTTTTAGATACATTTCTAGATATTTATCGTAGCTACGACATTTCAAAGTCTCGCCCATTAAAAGGATATGTCCAAGTTGTCAAAATCTTTCTATTTTGCTTTGGGTTTATTTTCATTCTATCTGCAATTTTAGACAAATCGCCTTTCTACTTTCTAAGTAGTCTTGGCGCAATGACAGCTGTACTATTATTAATATTCAAAGATACTATACTTAGTTTAGTAGCAAGCATTCAAATCAATACGAACCAATTAATTCAAATTGGCGATTGGATCGAAATGACTAAATTTGATGCAGATGGTGATGTTATTGACCTAAATTTACATAGTGTCATGGTACAAAATTGGGACAAAACCATTACATCTATACCGACACACAAGTTTTTGGATGAATCGTTTAAAAATTGGAGAGGAATGTCTCTATGTGGCTCTAGACGTATTAGTCGCTCCATTAACATCGATCTTCAATCAACTAAAATCTTAGATCAAGCTCTTAAAGAAAAGTTGATAAAAATTGATTATTTGAAAAATCACTTACTGGACAAAGAGAAAGAAATAGCCCAATATAATCAAAGTCATGAGGTAGGTCACGATGCCGAATTAAATGGTAGACAACAAACTAACATTGGATTGTTTCGCCATTATCTATTAACTTATCTCAAAAATCATCCTAGTGTGAATCAAAATTTAACCCTTATAGTTAGACAAAAGGCTCCTACCGAATATGGCGTACCAATGCAAGTATACTTTTTTGCTAATACAACTGTATGGGCTGAATACGAAGAAATTCAAGCAGATATTTTTGATCATATTTTTGCTAGCGCCGCATTTTTTGATTTAAACTTTTTTCAATCTCCAAGTGGCAGAAATTTCAGTAAATTACTTTAACTATTTTAGGATGAAAAAAATGGATTTAATAAAGTTATATTAAGCTAATTGATGAAAATTAGATTGTTAAAGTCCATAGCCACTATTAAAAAACAATCATCCCCAGGTTTCAGATCATTGTTATAATTTGCATTTAGATCAATTGAAGTGTAGTGAACTACTCGAAAAAAGATCTAAATACAAAAGATGATGATGAGCTAAATCGCATAGCAAAAAGGTCTAAAACAGCGAAAAATCACTAAATCCCATAGTCTTCATCGAAGAAATAACCCAAACAACCACCAACTTTTAGTCTTCTAAAGTAGAAGTATCTCCAGGGTCTTCACCCAAGCGATTAGCTTTCAGAAGCCTTCTCATAATTTTACCCGACCTGGTTTTTGGTAGACTGTCTACAAAATGTATCTCATCAGGTACTGCTAAACTTCCTAGCTCTGTACGGACCTTCTCTTTAATAGATGAACTTTGCTGATCATTTGGCACTTCTTCTTCCATTAAAATTAAAAAAGCTGCAATGCACTCCCCTTTAATCTCATGAGGCAATCCAATCACAGCTGCTTCAGCAACAGCTCTATGAGCTACTAAGGCGCTCTCCACTTCTGCTGTACCGATTCTATGACCAGAAATACTCAAAGTATCATCGGCACGACCCAAAATCATAATATAGTTATCTTTATCTTTTGTTGCCAAATCCCCGGCAAAATAAAATCCTTCTATTTCATTCCAGTACTTTTCGTATCGCTGTGGCTCTCCCCAACAAGTACGTAGTCCACTCGGCCAAGGCTGCTTAATTACAAGCAGGCCTACTTCATCTGGTTTAGTAGAGTTACCATCTTTATCAATAACGTCTACTTCAACTCCAAGCATGGGTATACCGGCTCTGCCAGGTTTTGTATCAAAACTTGGGTAAGTAGATATCATGTGTCCACCTGTTTCTGTTTGCCACCAAGTATCTACAATAGCACAATTTTCTAAGCCGATATTTTTATGATACCAAAGCCATGCTTCTGGGTTAATAGGTTCACCAACCGATCCCAATACCTTTAGAGAAGACAAGTCATGCTTTTTTGGCCATTTTTCGCCTAGTTTCATAAACATTCTTACAGCTGTTGGAGCTGTGTAAAATACATTTACTCTATACTTTTCAACAATAGACCAAAATCGATCTGGATTAGGATGTACAGGTGAGCCCTCGGCAATCACAGAAGTCAAAGCATTAGAGAGTGGCCCATATATTATATAACTATGCCCTGTTATCCATCCTGGGTCTGCTGTACACCAAAATACTTCGTCTCCTTTAATATCAAAGGTCATTTTAGTAGTAAAGTGGGTATACAAATTATATCCAGCAGTAGTATGCATAACTCCCTTTGGCTTACCCGTTGTCCCAGATGTATAAAGGATAAACAAGGGATCTTCACTATCCATAACCTCGGGTTCACAAATTGCTGATTGACTTTTAATCAAATCATTTAAATCGACCTCTCGTTCAAAGAGTTCAAAGTTTTCATCTCTTGAATCCACTATGATTTTACGAACTAAATCCAAATCTTTAGTTGCTTCATTTACAATAGACTTTAGCTCGGCTTTTTTACCTTTTCTTTGCGTATAAGACGAGCAAATGACTACTTCTGATTTAGCATCTTCGATTCGAAGTCGCAATGCTTGAGCACTAAAACCACCAAACACTACAGAATGAATCGCGCCTATTCGAGCACAAGCTAAAATAGCTGCAATTTGCTCAATCGTCATAGCCATATAGATAGTTACGGTATCGCCCTTTTTAACGCCAAGAGACTTTAACCCATTGGCAATTTTATTGACTTTCTCTAATAATTCACCATAAGTGATTTTAACTTCATGGGCATTTTCATCAACGTAAATATAAGCTACTTGATTTCGCTTTCCATTTTTGATGTGTCGATCCAAACAATTATAAGTTATATTTAATTTACCATCTAAAAACCATTGGTAGTTAGGGTATTTCCAATCTCTTACTTTATTAAAATCTTGAAACCAATCTAACTCTTTTTTAGCCAAGTCTCCCCAAAATGTATCAGGGTCTTCTATTGATTTTTTATATAAGGAATTATAGTTTTCTACACTTAGATTTGCTTCTGAAACGATGTTTGACGGTGCTTTAAATACCGAACCCTCTTCAGATAAAATTTTATTTATTGAATCACCCATTAATCTACTCCCATGGACTAATTTTTGAATTGTTTACTTTTTAATCGTGATTGTTTAATAGTCTTCGCAATCAATTTCTCCGTCATCTGTGACAAGAGAGCCTTCTGAGTTTTCAATGGACATATCACTAATATCTGAATCAGCAAAAGATGTTTTACCAAATGCTATATCAGTAAATTTAATAGACTTTAAAGCAGCATCTGAGAAGTCAGAGTTTACTAAGTCGCAATCATTAAATTTCAAATCATTACCCTCGATACTTGTGAAGCGAGCCTTTTTTAGATCGGCATTGTTAAAGCTACATCCTTTTAAACTACTATCTCCAAAGTCAACCAGCTTTAAGGAAACATCATCATATTGTACATCGCTTTGATCAGAATCAGAAAAACTGGCCTTTTGAAGCTCTACATCTCGAAAAATCACCTTATTCATAGATATTTCAGAAAAGTTAGAACTCGAAAGATCCGCATCTTCAAACATTACTTCATCAAAAGAACAATTAGAAAAATTGGCCCCATTTAATTCAACACCTTTAAACTCGATTTGGTATAAAGCGCTATCTTCAAAGTTTAAATTACCTTTTTCAAGCTTCAAATCTACATCTGTTTGGGATAACTGCTCTCCTGATGCCTCTTCATTAGATGAGTTGTCATTTGACACTTCATCAAAACTTTCTTCTTCTTTTTTTTGACTTCTTTTTCTTGCTCTACCAAAACCGCCACCAGCCATGAGACTCTCCCTAAATCGAATATTTTAATCACACATTATTAATTTTAAAGAGCACCCTAAAAGATTTACTCCTATCATAATCAGCAAATTATATACTTCTATATTAAATTATTCTATACTTACACTAGTATTTATTCACAGATAACTTGGCAAATATATGATTAATAACGATATTATACGAAGACTCATCTATATTTTAGATTTTGATAAACAACAAGCATTAAAAATGTTTACCCTATCGGGCACATCAATTGATGAAGGAAAACTAAATCTTCTAGTCACAAGAGAAAACGATCCCAATTTCGAGTTATGTAGTGATCTCTTGTTAAATTATTTTTTGGACGGAGTCATCATACATAAACGAGGTTTACCTGATTCAAACATACTGCCTAAGCCTTGTGATCGACTTAACAACAACATTATTCTTCGAAAGGTTAAAATCGCTTTTACCTTTAAAGATACGGATATTATTTCTTGTCTTAAAGTCGTCGACTTTAAAGTGGGTAAATCAGAGTTAAGCGCTTTGTTTCGAAAACCAGGTCATAAACATTACAAAGTTTGTGGAGACCAGTTCCTTAGAAATTTTCTTTTAGGTCTTAGTAAAACTTTGAGGCCATAGTGACTATTGACAAGTTAGATTTATCTAAAATCAATTCTCATAGTAAAAAGAAGATTAAGTATCGTACTCCAAAACTACAAAAATCTGATATCAAAAAGTGGAGTAGTCACCTTAACAGATTGAAAAATCAGGTAAAGTCAATCATTATAGGTCAGGATGACTTCATTGAAACACTTTTGATCACTTTAATTTCTAATGGTCACTTACTGGTTGTTGGTGATCCTGGAATTGGTAAGTCACGAGTAATTAACGCCTTAACCCAGTCTCTTTTGTTAACGAGCCACTCTGTTCATCTTTCAAGTAACTTTACTGGATTTAACTTGATTACTATTGATGAGTTAGACCAACTTGAAAAGGAGTTTAGACGAGATTTACTTACAGCAATGCAAGAGCGACTTTGTATCGTTGATGATCAAGTTTTATATCTAGATCGACCCTTTCTTGTTATTGCAACTATAAATCCAACAGAAAAGCACATAAACCTTACTAATGCTGAGACAGACCGTTTCATGCTTTCATGTTATCCAGATTTTCCGACTGCTCAAGAAGAAATAGCGATCATGTCCCTTCTAAATCACGACGAACCACCAAAGCTAGAAAAACAGTTTTTAAGTGCCGATGAACTTCTAAACATCCAAAGACTCTGTACATTGATCACAGTAGAGCAAGATATAAAAGAAAAAATTGCTCAAATCGTTAGCTATACGAGAGAACCTAATAATGACTTGGTAGCTCTATCTCCTAGAATTAGTATTTCTTTGATTCAAGCTAGTAAAGCCCGTGCCTTTTTACATAATCGAGACTCGGTAAACATGGAAGATCTTCGATCCATCTTTCATAATGTGATTCAACATAGACTCAAATCTAAAAATAACAAACTAAGCATAAAATCCTCACAAGAGTTATTTGAACAGTTTCTGTAAAGTTACTTATCTATCCTGCAAGATATTTATTTAGTGCTAAAACTAAAACATCTAATTTAAAAGGTTTGGGTATAAATTCAAGCTCTCTCATATTTTTCACATCTAAAACTGTTTGATCTGACTCTAGTAGCGCAGAAATTACTATCACTTTTATATCCTTGTATTTTTCTTGGCCATTCATATAACGCATTAAATCTTGCCCATTCATATTGGGCATCATTAGATCTACTATCAAAATATTAGGAGCAAAACTTGCTAAAATAGCTGAAGCTTCAATACCATCACGCGCAGTTTTCACTATAGCTGAAGGAAAGTGCTCCCTTAAAATATTATTAATCGTGAACAACATCCCATCATCATCCTCTGCTACTAATATTTTAGGCACATCTGACAAGGAAACATGTTTTTGCTCATTGCTATATTTTTGTAATACATCATAAACATTTTTACGAACAAAGGGCTTTGTAATATAGTCCACCATACCAGTAGTAAAGCAAACTCTTTTATCGTTGGCATCACCATTTTCTATCAAAGCAATAACTGGTGTATCTCCACCGCTTTGGAGTATTTCTTTAGTAGCTTCAATGCCATCTGTATTTGGCATATCAATATCCATCAAAATAATATCGTATCTTCTTTGAGAGGCTTTGTTAATAGCTTGTCGTCCATCTACAGAAATAGTAACAGAGTGCCCCATTTGTACAAGAATCTTTTCAATCATTTTTTGATTTATGAGGTTGTCTTCTGCTACCAATATATCTAAAGTAGAAGCTCTACCTAACTCTAACAAAGGCCCAAAACCTTTGCTGTCTTTACCTTGTTTTAATACTTTTATTAGAGATTTAAATAAAACACTTCTTTTTATTGGTTTTACCAAAAAGGAATCAAAACTCTTAGACTGAATTGCATCAATGACTTCGGGTTTAAGTTCAGTTGTAAGAGCTATTTTTTTAATGTCTTGATTTACACCATCAACAAACAAATTCAAGTCTTTATCCTTGCTATCTTTTAAGTCTATATTCACAAGAACAACTTCTATTGCCTTAGTTTGAATCAACTCAGATGCCTCTTCGACATTAGATGCATTAAATACTTCGCATCCCATAGACCTACATAATTCGGAGCAAATACTCAATGATACAGAGTTTGCTTCTACAACTAAAACATTTACACCTAAAAACTCTTTATTAATTTTTGCTCTTTCTTTTGTTAACTCCAGACTTATATTCTTTTGTAAGTTCAGCACAAATGAAAAAGTACTTCCCTGACCTAACTCACTTTGAAAGTTTAATTCTGAACCCATTATTTCTAATATTCTTTTACACAAAGGTAGCCCTAAGCCAACACCATTATACTTTCGCGTAACAGATCCATCGCCTTGCTCAAACCTCTCCAATATTTTGCTGTAATTTTCTTTCGCAATACCTACTCCACTATCAGAGACAGAAAACTTTAACTGGATTGAGGTTTCGTTTTCACTTTGGACCTCTACTTTTGTTAATACCTCACCCTTTTGGGTGAATTTTACAGCATTACTCAACAAATTGTTCAATACTTGTTTTAATCGAAACGAATCAAATACAACTTGTCCCTGAATTTCAGGCATAGAAATCAAAAGCTCGATATTTTTATCTCCAATTTTAGGACGAATCAAGTTATTACAAGCAAAAACAATATCTTCTAAATAAAGAGGTTTATACTCTAACCTCATTTGCTGTGTAGAAATGCTATTTAGGTCTAAAAGATCATTCACTAAATCTAATAATCCACTTGCACAATCTTTTACTATCCCAAGTGACTCTCTTTGATCATCGTTTAACTCTCCATCTAATAATAAATCTGTAAAACCTATCACCCCATTTAGAGGGGTTCTTAGTTCATGGGTCATATTAGATAGAAAGTTTGACTTTGCTATGGACCCTTGTTGGGCATCAGACAATAGTCTCTGTAACTGTTTATTTTGTGCCTCTAACTCTTTTGTTATGATACTCCAATGCAAAAGAACACCTGAATAATTGTTAAAGTCATCAAATAATGCAGACAAATTTAACTGAATAGTCTCTCCACCTAGTAAAATTTGAGATTCGTAAGGTAGGTTTTCTGGGTCTGAAATTATCGTATCGACATGCTTTGGATTAGAATGAAAAACATCCACAGAAGAACCTAATATCTCCTCAACTTTAATTGGTAAAAAGTCTTTTAATGTTTCAAATTTATCCAGTGACGCTTGATTAACAAAATCGATTATTCCTTCTAAATTAGCTGCCATAGTACAAATAGGGGATGCATGAGAAATTCTAGCAGAACGATTTAAAGTGTTTCGTTGATCAATCCTTTTAGTGATTAACTCCCAAGTAATCATTGGCCCTATATATCTACTTTCTGAATCATAAATAGCTACAGCATCTACAACTATTGTTTCTTCTTGAATATGCACCTTCATTTGAAATGGCATTTTACTATCATCCTTAATTAATTCTAAAATTGTAGATGCATCGGACATAAAGTGAAAAAGGTGAGTTTTATATGAATTGAGCTCAATACCCAATTGGTTCAATAAAGTATTTGCTTGGATATTTTGAAAATGGATTAAACCATCACTATTTAAAAGAAATGTTGCTAATCTATGAGAAGATAGGCTGGAGATTAACGGGGCTATTGCATCAAGAGCTAAACCACTATCATTACGTAATTTACTTGTTTTTAGCCACAGACTATAAAGAGAGCTTGCAGCACTAGCAAGTGGTCCCTTCTCACCTGAATACTTTTTTAAAACTTCTTGTTCTTGGTGTGTTAAATCATAATTTTCTGACTTGATTTTACTAGCTATCGTGGATAAGTCATTTAAAGGATTATTTAATGATTTTTTTATTACCCACAATAAAGCAAATATATTGATTAATAATAAAATTAACAGAAAATCAACTAGATTTATTGACCTACTTAAATTTTCTTGTCCTAGACTAGATAGTTTCTCATTATTTTCTGTACTCAGAGATCTGCTCTGTAGTGCGCTTAACTTAAGATTTTGTTCTTGTAATTTAAAGTCTATTTTCATAGAACTCATTGTTAAAAAACACAAAAATAAAGATATAAGACAAATAACTAAAATTTTAGCTTGATCCCTCATACTCTCTACTATACTCCCTCTATACCTAAAATAGATATTTAATTCGAATCGATTAGCAATTTCTTCTATAGACGAATTATTAATGTAAAATTAGCTAGACACGTAATCTCTATAGAGTTTGGCAACTTATCAGTCACTAATTATTAATCTTTTAATATTAATAACTAATGAGTCTAATCAAAAATCAATTATATCGCTATATTTTCAACTAACTATTTTTCAATAAAAGTACTTATTTTAAAAAAGGCCCCCATCTAAGATGGAGGCCTTAAAAAATTTATCGATTATTCATCAAATGGCATATAATTATCCCTACTATCACTAATATCTACTTCTCTACCATACTTTTTATAAAGATCCCAATACCATACAGACATGGCTTGGATTGTTTTGTCTTTGGACTCGTAAAATTTTCCTTCTTTAACAACAAACTCATCTAAAAACGATTGTGGATCATTTTTAGGTAAATAGTAATCAACAACCAGCTTTTTATATGTGTCAAAATACCATTGTTTAATCGCTTCAAACTTTTCAACCGATAGATCAATTTTTAAATCTAGTTTTTCAGTGTCAAAGGCTATAACCCCTGTGTCTAACAGTCCCTTTAAATGTATCAAAGACTCCATGTAATAAGGTAAGACTTCAGGGGTTTCTTTCCAGGCAATCAAACCTATGCTTCGTTTCACCACATCACTTAAAATATGTTCGCACAATGCTTGATCTTTTGCTTCCCCCTCAGTATCCATAAAAAATGATACTAATCCACCTGTTGTAGCTTTCCACTCTTCTACATTTTTATACTGACCACTACCATTCATTACTGCCTCAGTATCTTCATTCGTCCATAAAATATGTCCATACTCGTGACCGATCGTTGTAATATCATAAATTTGAAACCATAAGGCTTTGTTTTTAAAGGTAATTTCTCTTTGTTTTTTCAAAAACTCTTTACCATAGACTTCTTTACCCAACCGAATAAACGGTCTGCTTCTAAGAGTTTGTAAAATATTATCAGGAAAAGCGAAAATCTTTTTTCCATACTCTTTAGATACAAGCTCATCATTTGGAACAACTTGAGCAGATGGAAGACCACAATAGTCTGCTGCATAAAATAAACCGACTCTACCAATATGTAATTGTACTGAATCTAGCTTATTGATGGAAAACTCTACGGTATCTTCAAAGTCTTTATTATCTAGACCAAACGATAGATAAAACTTTTCTGCCATTTCCTCTAGTTTTCTTTTTCTAAATCCCTTTGTAGAATGCTCTGGATTTGAAATTCGAACATCCCATTCTAAGGCCACCGCTTGTCTGTAATGATCTTCATAATACTCCAAGGGATGTGCTGGTTGAATTGGACTAGAAATACCCATCCATTTTCTATCTACATCTGCCCATCTATCAATTAATGTATGTACTTCTTTTTCTTCAAAAGCGATACTTAAAGCAGCCAAATAATCAACCCATGCTTCTTTCTCATGAAATGTAGGATCAGAACAATCTTTTAACTCATCTTTTAGGGTATTAATTTCTTGGACTACTGCTCCAACATGAGTTGGGAAAACCTCACAATAAGCTTTAGACTTCCACTCGTCCCCGTCTTTTACTAAAACGGAGTAAGAGCGATCACCGGGGTTTCCGTGATGCCCCTTATCAATTAAACCATTTTCGCTTAAGAAACTTACAACTTTTTTAGAGTCACCATTAAATTCAGAACTAAGCTTTTGATTTACACCATCAATAATAGTACGAGTCCAATCAGGTTGCCAATTCGTCATTTTCAGTCCAATTTTATGCATTCCTTTTAAGGCTGTTCGATAAAAATATGACAATAACTCTCGATCTTCAATAATCGCTAAAAATTCTGCATTTTTCTCTTGATAAAACTCACTTACCCATAAATAGGCTTGCTCACGGCTTAGACGAATCTCATCTTCATTTCTACCCACCTTCTTTAAAACTTGGATTAAAGAGTCATCTCGCAACGAAACTAACCGGGTAATCAATGCTAGCCTAGTCTCATTTGTTTGCTCCAAAGATAATTTTTGTAAAAAATCATCTATAAATGCTAATTGAGTTTTTCTTTCAGAAGAGAGTTCTTTTGATTCGACCAATTCAAAAAATGAGTCTGTTTTTTTGTTTAAACCCACTAAAATGTTTTGTACCTCTTCTACTTCTTTTAAAAAATCTACAGCTGTTTTCATAATTCCTCTTTTTCGATTTTTTCAGCAATATCATGTCACAAAATCATATACAATTTTCGTTTTATATGAACAAGTATCGCTTAGGGTCACAGGGATAAAATTGCTATCTAAAGATGGCACTTATACTGAGCTATTTCACCTGAAAAAACGTGTTACTAACTCTGAGTATGCCTTTATTTATCCTATTTTCAATAAAAATTCAACTGATTTTTTTAAAACCTTTTAAATTAGACCCTTATAATTAATGAAGAGTACACATTAAACTTTTATCTTTTTTACTCTTATGAACAGTTTTAAACTTTAGACCATTTAACAATTTTTATGCTCTAAAAGCTGACTACTTTTTTTGTTTATTGTATAATTTGTCAATCGTTAGCAATGATTTCGTTTAAACACTCCACAACTGTTCTAGGAATTCTATTTGGAAAACTCGTCAAACATACCTATATCCATAATCCAAGCCTTAGACTCTTCTGATGTAGATCAAAGACGATCAGCCCTGATAAAACTTATACAAAATTATAAGGGCCCTGAGGTAGAAGAGCATGTTTATTGTATGTGCCAAAAGGAACAAAACCAAGAGTTAAAATATCTTGCTCATAAGGCATTAAAACGCTTAAAACAAAACTCTAATGGATTAAGATCAAACAAAAATAGTGATGTTAAAACCTTAATTGATCAGCTCTTAAAGCAGAGCCCTGATAAACGAAAAGAAGTTTATAAGCGTGTCCTTGAGTCTAGCAATGATCCTTTAAAAGCAGAACTTTTGAACCGCCTATTTAAAGATATCAAAGCTTACGAAAGCAGAGACTATTTGACCACTCTACTTCGAGAAAACCTAAAAAAAAGCGGTGCTGAAATCTTACCTACCTTTATCAAAGCTATCGGTATTTTTGGCTCTGAAAAAGAAGTCAGCTTGTTGCAAAAATACTTAAATCACTCAGACCCTCGAGTAATTGCTAATGCAGTTGAATCTTTAGATTTTTTAGGTTTCGAGTATACGGCTTCTATGGTAAACCACCTCTTAACGCATGAAGATAATCGAGTTCGAGGTAACGCCATCGGTCTTATTTTTAAATTCAACCCAGAAAAAGGAGTCAAAGAAATTGTAAGGATAAGTCTATCTAGTAAGGCGTGGATGAGATCTACGGCTCTATATTGTATTGATACTTATGACTTTGAAGATAAACTAAATTTGTTGTTTGAAATGATACAAGCCGAGTTTGATCCCGAACTCAAAGCTAAAATTAGTGAACTAATTGTTAAATTTTGCGACCTTCAATTCGCAAAGCAATTTGCTACTTTCATTAAATCTAATCAAGACCAAGGTTATCAAAAGCTATTAAGTGATATTTGTACAAAACTTGCCATAGATGAAAGTCTTTTAGATCAAGAAGTTAATGATGAAATTATTAAAAAATCTAAGATGGACAGCTCTAAAAAAGCCCTGTCAGAGGATAGTAAAAAAAGAGAAAAAGCAAAAAGTAAAATAGATACTCAAAAATCACAAAATAAGGTAACCCCTAAATGGCAAATAGCTTGCCTAACTTTTTCACTCGTTTTTGCATTTTCTATTTTTGCTTTTGCCAAAATTAAACTTATTGATCAAAAAAGCTATATAGTCAACCCTATTTCAAAACGAAAAGAGATTCCCACTGATGTCAAAAAAAATCTAATGACGGCAGAGCGACTCATTAATTCTGCAAAATATAAATTGGCGACATCAAAACTAAAATCCTATCTAAAATTAGATAAAAGCTCTAAAAGAGCCAAGTTTTTACTCAGTGAATCCCTAATTCTTCAAAAGCAAGACCTTGATGCTGAAAAAATTCTGTTAAAATTAGCCAAAAAGTACCCTAGTGACTTCAAAATTTTCCATCGAATAGCTGTTTTGTATATCTATAGGTTAAACAAACCTGATCTTGCCTTGAAAAACCTGCAAATAGCATTAAAACTAAACCCTAAATCCATTAAAAGTTTAAAAGCGATGGCTGAACTTCATTTATTTAAGGGCGATAAAGTTAAAGCACAAGAGTATTATGATACAATTGCTGAGCTAGTTGGCAGCGAGTTAAAATTAGACGACTATTACCTAGGTTTGCAAAGATCCATGTTATGACACGACAATACTATCATAAAAAATCATCAGATCAACGCGGATTTCAGCTAATTGAAGTTATGGTTGCCGTTGTAATTCTTGGTATTGCTTTTGGCTCATTAATAATGTTGTCTATGGGATCATCAAAACAATTGCAAAAGAGTGCTGATTTATTGATGGCAATCTCCTTAAGCCAATTAGTCATGGAAAAATCAAAAGCCTTGCCATATGGTTTGATCGACAGTGTAGCTTTTACCAAAGTCTATAAAGGGTCATCAGGTACATCCGGTCTATTTGATCAATTTGAAGCACTCGATGGTAAAAGTTATTCAATTGATGATAAAAATACGCCTGCACTGTATAAGCAGCTACAATCTATGAATTACCAATACAAAATAGAAGTAGAAAAAATTGATAACACAGCAGACAGCAAGTTCATTCAAGTTACAATACAATGGACAAACAAAGGAAATATCTTAAGTTATCAACTTAATGGATATCTATCAAAACGTGTATAAATTAAATAAAATACATAAGGTAAAAAAAGCTTTTACTCTTCTTGAAGTAATTATAGCTTCTTCTATCTCCATCACCATGTTTGCTATTGTCTATAACATGTTTTTCTCAACACTCAAACAAGATAAAGTATCCGAAGAGTACAATAAAAATATTTTTCAATCTCGAGTTGTGTTACTTCGAATTCAAAGAGAGCTACGAGATGCTAGAGACTTAATCCACCCAACGCTAGCAACAAATCAAACCATAGTCTCTTCTAAATATATCGTATATAAAGACAAGTTAAACAAAATTAAGACAATCTATCTCGATACAAAATCAAAAGAAGTCAAAAGCTTTGAGATAAAACTCCCCGATGGCGATATAGTGTCTGGAAAAAAGAGTCTTGGCAAATCCATTGAGTCCCTTGTTTTCACTTATGATATCAAGAGTTCTAGTGGTTTACAGTTTCGAGTTGGCACAAAAGGCTTTCAACTCTTAGGTGCAGTAAGGCTTCTAAATGTTTAATCTCCAAAATTTACGAAGAAGAGGAAACGCCATAATTATTGTGCTAATTCTAACAACGATTGTGGTTCCTATTGCATTTATTATGATGCAAAGATCTAGAGCACAAGCATTTATGGTAAAGAAAGCTTATGATTCTTTGTTATTATCTCACTCGGCACTTTCTGGAATAGAATTGGTCATTGATAACCTAAGAAAAGGAACCTTTACTTCGGGCCCTCATACAGGAAGTGTCTCTGATGGAGTCTCTTTTGAAGCATATGTAGACACCTCTGGAATCGGACTTACCGGCCAAAAAATATGTCATATCTTTTCAAAAGCCATTGGAGACGGTGGTGATAGTGTTTTATTTATTGCTGCTGTAGGAGTCTATCCAAAGACTGCTAACAATATTGTTGTTCCCAAAAACTACTATACTCAATACGAGGACAAGTTTATCGACACATTTTCTGCTAGAGCCGCCATATTAAATGGTATGGAAAACGATCATGCTGATTTTGTTGATGTACTAAAGATAGAAGGTCAAATTAAGGCAAATGACTACAGAACCATTTTACAGTCCTCAGGCAATAATATCCCTGATGAGTTGATTCAAAGTGAGTGGAATACCAAAATTGTTCCGCTGTTAATGTCTCATAAGGCTTCACCCTAAGTTTTCTCTAACCCTTGACAAGTTTTACCTTTATCACTGATACTTATAATAGGCTATATTTTCTTTGAAACCATTGGATAACATTATGAAACATATTTCTAAAATTTCTCTCTTTTGTATTTTTGCAATTAGCGCATGTAATACCATCAGCTTTTGCGAAGACTCTGAAGAAAGTTCAAAACTAAAATATCTTGAACTCCGAGGATTAAATTATGATTACGTTCATTTTTATAAAAAAAGTGAAGATCACAAGGACAAAGAAGAGTATCAAAAAAGTCAAGAAAACGCTCTTCAATATAAAAAGAAACTAAATAGTTATTTAATTAAGTCTCCTGGTATAAAATCACTTCAAGATCCTAATGGTTATTTCTCATCAGATGATAAATTAGGTTTTAACCCTCTAAAAGAAGAGTCTATCAATTCGATCTTTAAGGCAAAACCTTACCTGGTTGAAAATGGGAGTCATTTTTTTGTCTCAAAACAAAAGGATGAGTTTTCTGATTTGGATATTCAAGAGCCTAAAGAGCTTGAAGAAGTGGCTGGATTTTCAGATAATGATTTTGAACTTCAAATTGATGAAGGGTCTTTTGCCTTTGATGAAGACGGCCTTCCCATTGTACAAAGTGATAACTCTAGTGATTTTACAGCTAAAAGCTTTTCAGGAGAAGACATAGGAGGTTCTGATGCATCTCAAAGTCAAAATTTACAATCCAATGACCGCTCAACTGATGATCAAGATCAATCTGAACTAGAAGATCCAACAAACCCTAAGCAAATTCGATTTAATAAAGGAGTCCATCGCCTACACAATGGAGTGGAGCGTATAACCAAATCCATAAAACATTTAAATATAGCCATGAAAAGGTACAAAGACTATATTAACTCTGAGAATGTCCATCCAGATAAGGTTACCCTAATGAGAGATCGCCTTCAAATGCATATATCTCGACTACATAGAGTGAATGGTGTACTAAAGGGATATAATCATGGCTTAACTGTAGCCGGAAGAAACAACGACCTAGAAGGTTTGCAACAATTACATAAAATTCATAAACATCAACTCGCTACTGAAAACCTCTTAGACAACGAGACCCAAAACTTTGAAAGACTCATGGAAGAAACTGGTAACGCTTATCGTTTTATTCCACCAGAGTCAATTGATACGGCCTTTGTCCCTAAAGACCAAGAAAATAATAGACCAACGGACTCCTTTGGCGTACCTGTAGCTCCTGATAGCAATGGTCCTATACAACAAAATAACGACGGACCCTTTCAAAGGCCACCTGTTGAGGCAAACGATGGATGGGCTCCTGGACAAACTAAACCAGGCACTGGCAAGCCTAATGTAGACATAGGTATTAGCGACACTGTAATCAAACCTCTTCCTGTAAATCCTGACGACCGAGAAATGAGTGGCCAAAAGCCAGGCAACCTTAATCTCACTGTTCAGCCGCCTAATGGGCCAAATATTGGGACTACTATAGTTCCAAACCCCAACGTAGTAGCCCCTCAACCAGCAGTTACAGCTGGTGGACAACAAAAACCAAATCCTATTCCTCCCACTAAACCAAATGTAGACAACAGTGATCAAGGTAATAATTCTGGTAAAATTCCTTGTTTGTGGTGGCCTGGTAAACTTATGGGTAGACCTAAACCATCTACCTGCATTTAAAGGATAATTTTTGCAAAATAAAACTTACAAGTTAACTATTTTAGTTACAATCATAATATACTCCATTTTATCCTTAAATATTCCTTTAGTTAGTGAACTCTCTTGGATGTGGGCTGACTTTAAAACCAGTCAGAGAAACTCCAATACCAAAATGACTTTCAATGAAATAGCTGTTGTCTCCATCGACGATGAGTCTCTATCTCAAATTCCAGAGAAATACCCTTGGAATCGAAGAAGAATGGCTAAAGTTATTCATCAACTCAAACAATCTGAAAGTAAATTAATCATTTTAGATGAATATATACAGTCTCCCTCCTCTATTGACCCATCTCAAGATGAAATTTTAGCAAGTGTATTTCTACATGCTAAAAATGTACTAACACAAAATAATTTAAGGCGTTTTATAAATCATACGGGCCAAGACAAAGTTCAAATTTCTCCTCCTATTCCTATGATTAAAAGATCAGCCAAAAGTCTTGGTTTTGTAGACTTTAAAAAAGATAGCTTTTTAAGACTTAGAAAACTATCTATGATGGTCAAAACTAAAGAGTCTCAACATCAGTCTCTTTTGCTAGCAATTTTAAGTCAACTTAACTATTATCCGAAGATAATCAATCATAGTTTACAGTTTAAAAAAGATGACTCTTTAGTAAAAATTCCTTTGGATTCAAATGATAATTTACTTGTAGATTTATTCAATGTTAATCCTAAAAATCAAAATATTAAAGATTTACCCTTTCCTGTTTACTCCTTTGTAGATATTCAAGAAAACAGAGTCTCTCCATCAAAATTAAAAGATAAAATAGTTTTTATCATTGAAAGTAATGATCAATCTTCACAACTTGCCCAAACTCAGATGAACTTAATCCTATCCAAAGGACTTATCTCAGCCAATCTTCTCGGTAACTTATTACATTCTCATGCAATTACACCAGCAAGTCGGCTTAGTTTTCATATTATCTTGTTTTTATCATTATTGTTGTCTATATCCTTGGCTATTAAAGCATCTCCTTTACTTTTTAACTGTTACCAATTTGTCCTTCCTATAATTTTGCTTCCGCTAGATTACTTTATTTATAGTTCATTAAACTCTCAATCACACTTGTTGATAGCTGTACTGGCTAATTTCTTATTTTGGTTATTGTATAACACAATTAAATATTTTCAAGAGCGAGCAGAAAAAGCAGAAATCAGAAATGCATTCTCTCATTATGTTACTGCCTCAGTGGTAAATGAAATTTTAAAAGATACAAGCCAACTAAAACTCGGTGGTGAAAGAAAAGAGCTTACTGTATTCTTTTCAGATATCGCTGGTTTTACTAATATCTCAGAGAGACTAGAGATTGAGAGATTAGTCATACTTTTAAATGACTACCTAACAGCCATGACAGATAATATTATCATTCAAAATAAAGGTATGTTGGATAAGTATGAAGGTGATGCCATCATGGCAGTCTTTGGCGCACCTATTAACAACAAAACTCATGCTATTCAAGCCTGTAAATCAGCGTTAGATAATCAGAGGATCCTAAAAGAAGAGTTATGGCCACGATGGAAGGTCGCTGGTTTTCCTTTGTTTACTGTAAGGATAGGAATCAATACAGGCCCCATGATTGTTGGCAATATGGGCTCAAAATCTAGATTTGATTATACTGTCATTGGAGACAATGTAAATCTTGGCTCTAGGCTTGAAAGCTTAAACAAAGTATATCAAACAGATATTTTAATTTCTGAATCAACTTATCAGTTAGTCAAAGATGATATGAGATGTCGAATGATAGATTTAGTAAGAGTGAAGGGAAAACGTATCCCAGTTCGAGTTTATGAGTTAATTTCATTTAAAAACACCTCTTCAGATGCCATCAACGAGTTTATAAGTACCTACGAACGAGCATTTGAACACTACGAAAAACAAGAGTTTCAACAAGCTATAACTATACTTGGAGAGATTAAGACTTCTTGTAGGCCAAAAGACGGTGCCAGTAAAGTTTTATTGGCTCGATGCCAGAGGTATGTAAACAATCCCCCACCAGAAGATTGGGATTGCGTTTTTGAAGCCAAAGATGACGAAGATTAACTATTTTTTGGGATAATTTGGTTTCGCTTCTGGTGGATTGTTCCATGAAAAACCCTCTACATCATGAGTTTTTCTTCCTAAAAACTCACTATGGCAATAGAGGCCAGGTACACTTTCATATCTCAAATACTCATCAGCAAAAGTTGAAAAACGACCAATAATTGAGTTGCTCATACCACTATCGATGCACTCTATTCCCAACTCTTGTGAAAACAAAACTTTTAACCCTAAATCTGAAAACTGAAAATAATTACTAGGCCGCTCATGAGAAGAATGAGAAAAGTGAGTTTCAACAAATACAAAGCCCCCCACCTTTAAGAGCTTAACCATTTCTGAAGCTACAAGCCAAGGCATCGAAAAGTGTTCAAAACTTGCGCTAGAGTATATTAAATCAAATTTTTCATCCTCAGAAAAATATTGTGATAATCGATGAGCGTCACCAACAATATCTACATTTTTTCCCTCAATACAATCAAAACCAATATATTCTGCTCGAGTAAAGCTTTGTTTGGCAAGGGAGCACCCTGTTACTGCCCTACTTCCGATTTCAAGGACTCTAAAACCCTCTTTATTAGACAGAGTTAATAAGTACTTTTCCCAATCTTGATGGGCTACATATTTGGGAGGCTGTACATCGTGGCATAAATAGTCCTGATCAAAGATGGACTCTATAAAACGAGATAACCTTAATATTAAATATATTACTTTTTTTATGAAATTTTTCATTAGCGGGATATAATCTATACAAAATAGGATAATTCGATTGTTTGTTCGTATTTTTCTAGTAAATCATTTAAAATCAAAACGAGTCAATAGAATATTTCTATTTAAAGGCTCTGATCTGAATCTTTTACACTTTATAAACATCTAAATGAAAAAGTTAAATCAAAAGTTTAAAACTAGCTTTGCTCCATATTTTCTAGTGTGCATTGTAGCCTTTCTTTTGGACGCATCATCTCTACTTATATTAGTGCATGTTTTTCAATTTGGTATTTATCAAGCCGAAGTTATTGGACTTTTAGTTGGTAATACCAGCAATTATCTTCTTGCCACTCGTTTTGCTTTTACTGATTCCAAATATGACAATAAACTCAAAGAGTTTTTATATTATCTATGCTTTGGAATGCTCTCTTATCCATTTCACCACCTAGCACTACGTTTTAGTAATGCCTACATAGGAGTAGAGTATTTAGCATTTAGTAAAGTCGTCGCTGTGTTAGTTAGTTTTTCTATCACTTATCTTCTTCGAAAATCTATACTTTTTCCTGACAAAGAGACTTCAAACTAACAAATCAAATCCATTTCAGCTCGCTCTTGTTTAACTCTTAAAAATCACCTAAAAAATGATATATTATAATATTGATTGATTACCTCGACTTCTCGATTTTTCAAATATGTTATATCCAATCATATTAAGATCAATTCAATTTTTATCAGAAACTCCTTGTTCTCAAAATAAACGTGACAAAGAAATAAAAATCTACTCAGAGTTTCCTAAAAATCTGTTTGTATCCATATTACTTTTAATTTTTTTGATTGTTTTAGTATCCCTTTTTATCCAGTTATCTATTATGGTATATAGTGCCATATCTATTGGAGAACTCCCCTTTACTCAAGAGTCCCTACCCTACTTACTAGCTTATTGCTTGGTGAACCTTCTATTTTTGGCTCATCTTTGCTTGTATTTTGGCTATAAAGAAGAAATTGTTTTTTCTGATGATAGCGTATTTATTCAACACGGTTATTTTTCATTTTTCGAAAGAACAATTTTAAACAAAGATCAATTGATGTTTTCCTCTGTAAAAGAAAATTTCATCGGAAATCAACACATCAAATTATACTATTGCTCTTCTGCAAAAGCGCTCAATAAATCTCACCTCAAAGAAGCCGACATTGATACAATAATAGTAGGAACCTACTTGGTAGAAGATCAAATAGAAACCATTAGTCAAATGATTAAACGACTATCCTTCTAATAAACAATACACTTTCTTTCTTTATTCAAACAGTCTTGAGACTTCTATTGTCATTTTCATTAAATTAGACTAATGTATTTTCAATAATTTACATCACGCTCAATCTTGCATACTGTTATAATTTCCAACAGCATGTATTGAAATATAGGACTGAACCATGAATAAAAGTAACTATTGTCCATTTGGGACTCACAGAGTCATTAGCCCTGACAACGCCTTGCCACAAAACGCAGAAAAAGTAGATAACTCTCTACCCATTAAAGACAATGAAATACTACTTGATGTTGAGGTCTTAAATATAGACTCTGCTTCGTTTTATCAAATGATGACAGCCTGTGATCACGCTATTGAAAGTGTTGGAGAAAGAATTCTAAAAACAGTTGAAACAAGAGGTAAACAACACAACCCAGTTACTGGTTCAGGTGGAATGCTTCTAGGTACCGTCAAAGAGATGGGCCCAAACTATGAAAACAGAGACAATTTGAAAGTTGGAGACAGGGTTGCAACTCTTGTTTCTTTATCACTTACTCCATTATTTTTAGATAAAATCATCAAAATTCATCCGCATAAAGATCAAGTTGAAGTGCAAGGTCACGCTATATTGTTTTCTAGCTCTATTATTTCTAAATTACCAAATGATATGAACGACTCATTGGCTTTAGCAATTCTTGATGTATGTGGTGCACCAGCTCAAACTAAAAGATTAGTAAAAAAAGATTTTACTGTTGTTGTATTGGGTGCTGGAGGTAAATCTGGTACTTTATGCCTAGCTCAAGCACGAGAAATCCTACAAGATACAGGTAAACTAATTGCTATAGAGCCTTTCGATAATGGTGTAAAACGCCTTGAACATTTAGGGTTTTGTGATCATGTGATCCAATTGGATGCTAAAAACCCTGTAGATGTATTTCATGCTGTTCAAAAGGTAACTAACGATGAAATGGCTGACCTAGTCATTAATTGTGCTAATGTTCCTGATACCGAAATGGCTTCTATACTTAGTTCTAAACTTGATGGAATTGTATATTTGTTTTCTATGGCAACTACTTTTACAAAAGCAGCCCTTGGAGCTGAGGGAGTACGATCTGATGCTACAATTATAGTTGGAAATGGTTATGCACCAAATCATGCTGAATGCGCTTTGGATGTGGTACGTAATAATCCAAATATTAAAGAGCTCTTTGAAACTGTTTATAGCGGATAGATTTTAATTTATTTATAAGGGGATTCATCAACAATGGTACAGCAAAAGACCATTACATTTTTAGGGTCTGATAAAAATGCTGGAAAGACTACAGCATTTATTTTTTACTTGCGTAGTTGTCGATCCCCTTTTAAATATATTGTCACCTCAATTGGTATCAATGGAGAGAGTCTCGATGAGTACGAATATCATCAAAAGCCTCAAATTTTATTAAAAGCTGGACAATATTTTGTAAGTAAGCAATCTAGGTTATCTCAGAGCAATGGTTATTTTGAAACGATTCAAATATTTAACCAACCAAGCTTTAAGGACGTTTTCGTTTTAGCAAAAGCTACTGTAGATTGCTTTCATGTTTTAGAGGGGCCTAACAGTAAATCGGAAGTACAGCTTTTACAATCCAAACTTGCTGCCTCTCATCCATCTTTTTCTTTATTAATCGATGGCTCTATCGATCGCCAGTTTTTGTGTGACCCTTCTGTTAGCGATGAAATTTACTATTCTTTGCTTATTACAAATCGTCCTGCTCAACGTTTAAAAGCGAAGCAACTATTAATAACACACCAATTTGAGATTTCTAATTTAGATATTGCCTCAATGCTTCAATCATATAGGGTGATCCTCTTTGATCAAAATCAAAATACCATCTATAAAAGTATGAATCATGCTAATTTTGATGATACTCTTTTTGAAAAAATTGAACACAACTTACACCCAAACTCTATTCTTTATTTAAACTGCGCCTTAAGCCAAAAACTTTTGAATCATTTGAAAAATAGAAAAATTAAGATTGTACTAAATAATCCTAGCCTTCTAGTCTCTAATTTATCCAACGAATTGACTATAAATTATCAGATAGAGCTTCTAAAAAAGAGTACAATTAAAAAAGTCTTCATCAAAGAAGACAGTCCAGGTTTTTTAAAAGAGTTTGACATCCTGCACCACTACAAATTTCACAACTTATTCCAAGAGGAACACCATGAAATTCAATTGTGACTATAGCCTTTTTCATCATCAACTTCAGCATGACTTTGGCTTTGAAGAATTTTTGAAAAGCCTACAAATCAAAAGTACTTTTTTAGCGAATCATAAGCTAAAAGTGTTAACTAAAAGTCAAGCGTCTCTCCAATATCAGAAAATCTCAACAGCTTTAGAGCACTTTTCTAAAAACAAATTGCAAAAAATTGTAGAGTATTTTAACCAAATTCCCAATATAGATTATATGGATTCTGATGTCTCCAACTCGTCTTTAGATCAGGTTCAATGTAAACAGTTAGCTGAGTTTTGCCTTCTCAACATTAAGATTAAACAAATTGAAGAGTCTTTTTGCAAACCTACTGTGAGTTTAAACGACCACGATATTTTGAATATATTAAGAGATAATATGCAAGATGACTTTCTTGCATTTAAGACCTCCAATAAACTCAGTAAATCTAAGACTGATTTAGAAAAGTGTAACGATAGATACGATTCAGAACTCAAAAGATTCGAAAGCGAAATTTCTCAAAAAACGGGACTTAAACTATATTATCCTTACAAAAAAGAAGTACAATTTTCGCAAAGTCTTTATGAGTCTGTACGTCAATGTCCTCACCTCACAAGCGAGGTAAAACATGATTTAATCATTCTTGATTACCAGCCCTCAAGTGAGCTTTTACAAATCATAAATGAGAAAGATTCTTTCTTAGATAACTACAATTTAGAGATTTCAAAAATTCAAAGTCGTATCAATGCTCTATTACAGCCATATCTTATCAAGTTCTCAAAGTACTTAGAGACTCGAAAGCAAGACCTGCTCATTTACTCATTAAGTTTTTTTTGCTATCAAAGCCACTTATGCGTCCCAAAATTAATAGATCAAGGACTACAGTTTAACGATGCCAGAATGTTTGCTCTAGCCAAAGACAATATTGATTACAAACCTCTAAATTTTGAATCTAAATTGGGGGCATCAATATTGTTTGGCGCCAACATGACTGGTAAAACAACAGTTCTCAAAACACTCTATTTTCATTTTTGCTTAATTCAACTTGGACTACCTCTTCCTGCTTCTTCTGTAGAGTGTTTTTTCCCTAGCGAAGTTTTATTAAAGTTAAAAAACTCTGGTTCGTTGACTAAAGGCTTAAGTAGTTTTGGAGAAGAAATCGAATTTTGGACTCAAAAGTTTGAAGACAATGCGGTTATTTTATGCGATGAGTTATTTTTGAATACGGAACCTTCTGCGGGTGAACTCATCTCAAAAGTTTTTTTAGATTATATCAAAACTAAAAATGTCTTTTTTATGTGTAGCTCTCACTATACAAATTTATTTGATTTAGATGATATCAAGCTCTTTTATATGAAGAGCTTAGCCAATAATAAAAGCATTGATCGTCACTCCCTTTTAAAGCAAATTCCATTTGAACTTGCACCTCTCAAAAAAGATGATAAACTGTCTTTACAAAATATGAAAAACGAGGCCATTGAAATGGCTCTATGCTTTGATATACCTCAAAGTATTAAAGATCAACTGAAAGATCATTTGAAAGGACAATAATGGCCCATATAGCTTTAGATGAGGATCAGGTTTTAAGAGTAAAAAAACTCGCTAAACAAATAGCTGATGACACACAAAAACTAATCGATGTGCACTCTTCGGTATCAACAGAGCGAACAATATTAAGACTCATTGGAGTTGATGGCTGTACTGAAGAAGATCTTCCGTATCCAAATCGTATTATTGATTTACTAATTGAAGCAGACTTACTTGAAAATGGAATCAGTAAACCTTTTGCAGCTGCTCTTTTAAAGTCTGGGCGTGATGTTCAAACTACTGCTGAGCTATTACATCAAAAAGAGCTTGTTTTAGGAGATTATTCAAATTTATCACCCCAAGAGATCACTGACAAAGAAAACCAACTAGCACAAATAGCAATTGATTTAATGGAGCAAAGTAAAGCCAATAAACTAGAAAAAATTTCTAAATACCCAGTCGGCCCTCAACCTTGGAAATATCTAATCGTTGCAACTGGTAATATATACGAAGACCGTACCCAAGGACAAAGTGCTGCTTATGCTGGTGCAGATATCGTTGCAGTAATTCGTACTACTGCTCAATCCTTATTGGATCATGTTCCTTTTGGAGCAACTACAGAAGGATTTGGTGGTACTATGGCCACCCAAGAGAACTTCAAAATCATGAGAGAAGCTTTAGACCAAGCCTCAAGCGAACAAAACAGATATGTCCGACTCGTTAATTATTCTAGTGGACTTTGTATGGCCGAAATAGCCGCTTGTGCTGCACATGAAGATTTAGACATGCTACTTAACGACTCTATGTATGGTATTTTATTTAGAGATATCAATCCTATTCGTACTTTTGTAGATCAATACTTTTCAAGACTGATCTGTGCCAAAGCAGACATCATAATAAATACTGGTGAGGATAATTATTTGACAACCTCTGATGCCATCGAAGAAGCTTATACAGTTACTTCAAGTCAGTTGATCAATGAAGCAATGGCTGTCAATGCTAAACTCCCAGAAGAGTTAATGGGACTTGGACATGCTTATGAGATTAATCCACAACAAGAAAACGCCTTTTTGTATGAGGTTTCCCATGCTCAGTTAGCCCGTCAACTCTTTCCAAAAGCACCTATAAAATATATGCCTCCTACTAAGTATAAAAGCACGGATATATTTTTCTCCCATGTAATGGATACAATGTTTAACATGGTATCAGTAACTACAAACCAGGGGATACATTTATCCGGAATGCCAACAGAGGCCATCCATACTCCCCTTATGATGGATCGATATCAAGCACTTAGTTCTATTAATTATGTCTTTAATATTGCTAAAGATTTCGGAAACGAAATAGAGTTTAAGTCAGATGGATTTATTACATCAAGGGCAAACGAAGTTTTAAACCAATCCGAAGACTTCCTCAATGAAATTGTAGCAGGCGGTGGACTTTTAAATGCCATTGAAGCCGGCTCTTTTGCTAATGTAAAACGATTGAGAAACGAAGGAAAAGGCAAGGATGGAGTTTTTGTTAAAGGCCCAAATTATACTAACCCAATCATCGATTTATTGGCCAATTAGGAGTTATGATGAACCAAGATCTAATTAAACCTTATGGGGACACCTTAAACGATGGTAAAATTCAACTGGCTTTTACTTTACCTATCGAAAATTCTGCTCGAGCAAAAAAAGCTGCAGAAGCTTATGTTGCTAAATTAAATTGTAGTGATGCTCAAATTGTACACTCCATGAAAATCTCTGATGGTTTTACCTATTTTGTAGCCTATGCCAATGCCAATCCACAAATTGACTATTCTACAATTGAAGCTAGTGAAGTCGAATCCGCTGGGATGGATTTTTATCAAATTAATGACTTTATCGAACAAAACTTTTCAAAGCCTTTAGTTGTTGTTGGGGCCACGATTGGTACTGATGCACATACGGTAGGCATCGATGCTATTTTAAACATGAAAGGTTTCAATGCTAACTACGGTCTAGAGCGCTATAAGCAGTTTGAAACTTATAACATGGGAGCTCAAGTAACTGCTGAAGAGCTTTTACAAAAAGCTGAATCGGTTGGTGCGGATGCCCTTTTGGTGTCTCAAACAGTGACCCAAAAAGATTCTCATATCCGTAACTTTACCTATTTAATGGAGCTCTTAGAAGCTGAAGGGATTCGTGATAAGTATCTTATTTTAATCGGTGGCCCCCGAATCTCCCACGAAATGGCTATCGAGTTGGGATATGATGCAGGATTTGGTCCAGGGACCCTTCCTAGTCATGTGGGTGAATATATCGCAAATACTATGCACCAAAGAGCCGGAAAATAATTGTATAAATCAATCTGTAGACTATTCTACATGGATCATAGGAGTAAAAATGGTAGAAGCAAAAATTAGATTAAGACTGAGTTGTCATGATGCACATTATGGTGGTGGACTAGTTGACGGAGCTAAAATGCTCAACCTTTTTGGTGATGTTGCTACCGAACTCCTCATTAGATATGATGGTGATGAAGGCTTATTTAGAGCTTATAGCAATGTTGAATTTTTAGAGCCAGTTTATGCGGGAGACTACATAGAAGCAGTTGGCCGCATCATCAAAGTTGGTAATACCTCTCGAACCATGGAGTTTGAAGCCTGGAAAGTTATCTCACCAAGAGCTGATATCTCAGATAGTGCAGCTGATGTTTTAAAGGAGCCACTCTTAGTATGTAAAGCACTAGGTACATGTGTAACTCCTAAAGACTCTCAAAGGATAGAGCATGTCTAAACCACTCATAATATCTTGCCCTATTGTAGGAGCTGAACTCACAAAAGAAGATTATCCATATCTTCCTACCACACCAGATGAGCTTTGTAAAGCTGCTGTAGAAGCAGTAAATCAAGGTGCAAGTATCATTCACCTACATGTTAGAGACGAAAATGGAAAACCCTCGCAAAGAGTTGATATTTTTGAAGAAGTTAGTAAAAAGATAAAGGATAATTGTGAGTGTATTTTGCAATACTCCACAGGCGGAGCAGTTGGTACTCCACTACAAGAACGAGTAGCACCCTTATCTCTAAAGCCAGAAATGGCAACTCTCTCTATGGGGTCTTTAAATTTTGGCAACGAAATATTTGAAAACACCCAAGATATAATTGTTGGTATCGCCAAGTCCATGGTAGAAAATAGCGTGATGCCCGAGTTAGAGATCTTTGACTACGGAATGATGGATACTGTAGATCGCTTTGTAAAAAAAGGACTGATCCCAAATCATTATCACATCGATTTTGTATTGGGTGTACCCGGTGGAATGAATGGTGAAGTGAAAAGCTTAGTCATGTTACTAGACAGAATATCGAATGATCAAACTTGGACTGTCGCTGGAGTAGGTAGATATCAGTTACCATTGGCTGTTCATGCCATTATGATGGGTGGTAACATTCGTATCGGGGTTGAAGACAATATCTTTTTTCGTAAAGGTGAGATGGCACACTCTAATGCTCAATTGATTGAGCGCTTTGTACATATTGCCAAACTAGCAGACCGAGAGATCGCTACTCTTGAGCAAACTAGAAATATATTAGGATTAGCTTAATATGGCTGTTGATTACACCAGTCCGCATATGATCAACTTTAAATCTATTGTTGATCTTATGCACCCTGATAAACTATCTGTTATTATCCATGACGAGCATATTCATCTTGGCGCACTTATATTAGTATGTTGTGATGCACCTAAACGTAAAAAAATACTTTTTTCACAACAAAAAGATAAACAAGGTAAGTTGATCCAATCTCTTATGCAACTCAAGCAACCACCTGATTTTGTATTAGAGACCTTAGTTGACGAGCTTAAAAAGCTTAAATAAGCCTCTTTAGTTTAACATATTCATAATCGTCTATTTCTTTACCATGGATCAAAACAGCACCTCTTATAAGTTTAGCCTGTGTAAATCCTAGCTTTGTTAGAAGTTTTTGACTCCTAAAATTACTTACTGCTGTAGTTGCCACAATCTTTTGTATCTTTAATGAGTCGTGAAGATAGTTTAGCAAACTACCCACTGCCATTAACGCTAAGCCACGGCCAATAGATTGCTCTGCAAGCCAATAACCAATATCAGCCCAAGATTCGCTCCAGTTTATCTTATTTACTGTAACTTGCCCTACTATCATATTTTTCTCAATAATTAGATATGAAACAGCTTCTAGCTTCTTTTCACGCTTTATCAAACTCTTGATCGTTTGCTTGGCACTCCCACTGGATTCAAATTTAGGAGCGATAAAGTCAAATTGCCGAAAAAAGTCTTTATTGTTTTTACAAAGAACTACTAACTCTTTTACATCACTCATGAGGATTTTTCTAAGCTTAACTTGCTGATTGATTAGAATAACTTCTATAAATCGTTGAATCATTTTTTAATCGAAAAAAGGCATAGTAATACGCCTTTTTGCTAGAGGTCATAGAGTTACTTAAAACTTTACTTTATATTCAAGAGAGATCATTCTGCCAAGTGGGTAGCTCCAAACCTTTCCACCTTGAATATCCTTCTCAGGAAATACATACTCTTTTTCAAACATGTTATTCACGGACAATTTAATCGATCTAGTATCGCTATGTTTATAATCGATAACTATGTTGTGAAGCGTATAGCCACCTAAATCTTGATAAGCAAATCTACCATCCCATCGATTTAACTCTGGTCCTGTATATTTCGCAAAGTAGTCAATGGTCCATCTGTCTTTAGTTTTATATTGAAAACCAAAGTTAACCATTTTTTCAATACTAGAGTGTTCAAATCCACCACTCAGAATCCGAGCAGAATTAAGTCCTACTCTAGCAGATTGTGGATTTGGATCTACTGTTTCAATCCCTTTATACCTCATTTTTGTATATTCTACATTATACATCCAATGATCATTGACCTGGTCTTTAAAACTAATTTCATAACCACGACTATAAAATGGGCCATCATTATCATGCTGATTAATCGTATCATTTTGATATAAGAAGTCATTAATCTTCATTTCGAAATGATTAATCTCTAATTGTGATCTACCATTTGAAAAGTCTTTAGTATATCCATACTCAATAGAGCTTACTTTTTCATTTCTTAGAGTAACATTATGATTTAAGCTACCGGGAACAAATGTAAATGCTTCGTGTCCACTTGGATATCTAAATGATCTTCCATAAACAACTTTTAAATATTCGTCCGTAGACAACTGATATGTGGCCGCAATTTTAGGAGTTTCTTCATCTCCAAAATGACTATTTCTGTTTATTCTATATCCATATAGAACATTTAGTCTATCACTTATGCTTTGTGTTGCTTGTAGATAGTACCCTTCTATATTTGTATCAACTGGATTAGTTAATCTACTACCAATATTTAGATTTGCAGCATTCAAAAACAAGCGATCAAAAGCTCTATTAAAGTTAATCGTCTCTCTAATAGTACCAAATACAAAACTCCAGGTATCATTAGCCTTATAATCAATCTTCAACTCCATATCAAAGGCATAAGAGTTAGAGTGCGTTTGAAACTCTATGTTTCCTGGATCTAAAGCATTAAGACCACTTTCGCTAGATTCAACACGAACATCACTATACTTAGATAAAAACTTTAATTTTGCCTTTGTTGATAAATTACGATCATATTGAACACCAAAGTAGTTATACTCTTGTTGGTTTCCGCTGTGTTGTTGGCTCACTCTCGTATAATCTGTGTTTCTACTTGAGTTGAACTTACCAAACATAAACTGCCACTGATTATGATTAACTAAACCAAAGTAACTTTGTACATGATCTTTTAATTGATAGTCCTCAACAGTCGCAAAAGTTGTATGATTAGGGCTATTTGGATCGGCATCATAGACAGCTGCATAAGGTATACCTAACCCATTGGTGCTTACCCCATCTACTGATGGTCGGTTTTTACCGCCAAGTTGTTTCATTTGGAATGAAAAGTAAGAATGAGTTTTTGGAGATACTTGATCGATCAACTCTAATTTTAAGGTATGTTGCCCATCATTACCTAATCCAACCGATGCATTACTCTTTTTGTATGAGTTACCAGAAAAAGTCGTAATATGAATTGATGCAGCAAAGGCATTAGCACCATATAGAACAGATCCTGGTCCCTTTACAATCTCTAGACGTTTTATAGACCAAATAGGAATCATATCTAAGTGGGTTTCTGGACCAACCTCATCAGCAATCTTGTGACCATTAATAGTCACTAATACTTTATTATTATAAATCTGATGATTGTTACCACGAACCTGAATATATCTTGCATTTCTACGGCTTGCTTCAATTTTAAAGCCGTTAACAGTGTTTAAAAAGTCATATAAGGATGAAAACTTTTCAAGATCTTTATTGGTATAAGATTTGACAATTGCTGGAGCTTTTTTAACAGAAGTTAGGCTTTTCGTAGCACCTGATGTTGATTTACTATTTAGCTTTTCTTCAACAGAAGAAAGAACATTCAATATATTTTGCTCACCAGCGAAATTAAACGAAACAAATATAAGTAGAAGAAGTAATTTCATAACTCTCCTCCATTCAAAACTTGTATAAATCGTTGAAAGGCACGGTCAAATTTTGTATTTGAAGAGTTTATCGTATCTCTATTACCTAAAATAGTTGGTCGAGTCCTAACGACCACAATACCTAAACACGCACCCTTCTCTACCATCCTTTTACTAATAGCGATAGAAAAAATATGCTTTGGCATTACAAAGCCATCATCCAATTGCAAAAGAACATTAGCTGTACTTGTACTCGGAGAGTTTTCTCGAAATATTTCATATTGTATTGGCCGAGATCCAGATCTCAATTTAGCAATTTTTTCAAAGGCATGTTTGAAAGCCTCTGCTCTATCTTGGCTACTAGAAACAACACCGATTTTTAAAGAGGCATGCCGGTGCTGTATCTCTGAAATTGTCATTGCCATGATTTTGGCATAGTCTTCGTCCTGTAACTGGGTACAATATACCTCAGCAACAGATAATAGACATGTAAATATATATAACAATTTTTTCACAGCTTAACTATAGCAAAGTTTGTGATATATTCCTAGCATATTATTACTTAGGAACTCTTTATTTTACAAATACAAGTTATTATAGTAGTAAATTAAGACCTAATTTGAGTAGCTTTATAGGGCTTCTTGATATATAATCTTGACGATAATTTGTCTATACTTAATCTACACTTTAAGATGTACTTTAAGTTCTTAATTAAATAATCAATTCAAGATATTCTATCCACTGAATCTGAATATTTATATAATTACAAGGGAGAAGCAAATGGCCAAAATTCTTGCATCCAGTAAAGATGCCATGGCACACGTAAAGAGTGGTATGACTTTGATGGTTGGCGGATTCGGTGTATGCGGTTTGCCAGAAAATCTCGTTCATGCACTTGCTGAAACAAATGTTAAAGATATAACTCTTATATCAAACAATGGTAGTGTTGATAATTGGGGTAACGGAAAACTTATCGCCAATAAACAAATTGTAAAGCTCTTTGCATCTTACATTGGTGAAAACTCAGAGTTAGCAGAGCAATTCATTAGTGGTCAAATCGATGTTGAGTTAGTCCCTCAAGGCACTTTAGCCGAACGAATTCGTGCTGGTGGAGCTGGTATTCCTGCTTTTTTCACACCTACAGGATTTGGGACAAAAGTCGCAGAAGGCAAAGAAGCAAGAAACATTAATGGTAAAGATTGTATTCTTGAAGAAGCCCTTTTAGCTGATGTTTCTTTCGTTAAAGCACATAAAGCAGATAAACTAGGTAACCTAGTTTTTAATAAAACAGCACAAAACTTCAATCCATTAATGGCTACCGCTGGTAAAATTACCATCGTAGAAGTGGAAGAAATTGTAGAAAATGGAGAGTTAGATCCTGATGAGATTCATCTACCCTCTATTTACGTTAATTACATAGTAAAAGGAGAGCAATATGACCGGCGTATCGAAAAAAGAACGTATAGCTCAGCGACTAGCTAAAGAACTTCAAGATGGATATTACGTAAACCTTGGTATTGGGATTCCAACTCTAGTAGCTAATTATATTCCCGACGGAATGGACATTGTTCTACAATCGGAAAATGGACTTTTAGGCATCGGCCCATATCCATTAGAAAAAGATATGGATCCAGATTTAATTAATGCTGGAAAAGAAACTATATCTACTCTTCCTGGTTCTGTTTTTTTTAACTCTGCTGAATCATTTGCCATGATTCGAGGTGGACATGTAGATGCCAGTTTTCTTGGTGCAATGGAAGTCTCTGAAAACGGAGATATTGCCAATTACATGATCCCTGGGAAAATGGTAAAAGGAATGGGTGGAGCAATGGATTTAGTTGCTGGCTCTGAAAATGTAATCGTTGCCATGATGCACACTTCAAGAGATGGAAAGTCAAAAGTTCTAAAAGAATGTAGCTTACCATTAACTGGTTTAAAGTGCGTTAAAAAGATTGTTTCTGATATGGGAGTCATGGAAGTAACTCCAAATGGCTTAGTTTTACTTGAAACAGCAGAAGGCTTTACTATTGATGATGTAGTAAATGCAACCGAAGCAAAAATAACAGTTTCTGAAAATTGTCTTGTGGGTACATATTAATTAAAAACCCATATTTTTTAGTAAACTCAAGTTTACTAACTACAAACCAAAAGGTTTTCATCGTTTCTGATGAACAACCTTTTTGGTTTTTTAACATAGTTTTAAAAGTCACTGTCCATATCAATCAAGTGATTTTCAAAGACTCTTTTACATTGGACTAAATTTGAAAGAAGCATACTTACTCACCAATCTATCAATCTTTTTTAAAGCTCTCTTTTTAGTGTGGCTTTGGATAGAGAGCTCCAATGTTCTTGAAAAAAGACTAAATGGTGGTTTGTTAAAACGTCTTTTACAACAAGGTACCATTGACGGCTTGTTTCTATTTGCTTTACTCAGCTATTTTATTCCAGATCGTAGCTTTCAATTTTATCTTCAAATACTTTTCATCCCTTTTTTAATCTTAGATGGCTTACTACCTAAACTCGAAACCAAAATGAAAGTCTTTTTTTGGGTAGAAATTGCAGTAGTCTTTGCCATAGTAAAATCTGGATTGGTGATCTCCTTTATAGGTAACCCCAGTGGTGGTTATTACTTCTTTGGAGATTCTTCCATCTTTATTAGTTTCTTTTGGTTTATTTTCTTTGTCTCTTTGATTAATCTCTTAAACCTCATCGAGGGACTTCTCTTTGGAATGACAAGTGTGCTTTGTATGACGTTTTTAGTTGGCTTGTTTGTACAATCTACTACCAATCCAACTGCTCTTCCATTTGCCATAGTATTAACTGCTTTTTCTTTTTTACTCTGGTTATTCACCCTATTTAGAGTAAAAAAAGGAGTAACTTCACCTATTCTATCTTCTATTATTGCAATTTTGGTCGGAATGTTATCCATCATTGCCACCTCTAAAAAATTAGCATTAATTTCAATCTCTATCACTCTTGGAATCTTCTTGATTCCTATCGTTTTCTTTTCGTTTATTATCTATTTCACCCATTTTCTTTATAAACTTAAGCCAACAGAGTTTGCCGAGCAACCTCAAGTACTTTGGCGCTTCACTACCCGAACCGTAAATGCTTTTGCCTTAGTTGCAACCATTACCTTAAATGTAATCGTTTCTGTCATAGTTTTACATCCAAGTAAAGCCTGGTCTATCGCTATACTTTGTTTTTGCTTTCTCATATTTATTCGAATCACTCAACTCATTTTTATTAAAAACTATAAAAAGTGTAAGGATATTATTTTTCCTCTAGAGGACTTCATCATTATGTTTGGAGTTAAGATTTTTCGTGGGCGCAAAAAGCGTGCTTTAGAGATTGTAGACTCTTGTTTAAGCCAACCTTATTCTAAAATGCATCATTTAGTTACTCCCGATGCACTTTGCCTATATAAAACTGTGCATGACCCATACTTTAAAGATATCTTTCAAAAAGCTATGATGGCTATTCCCGATGGGGCTGGTGTTCTTTGGGCATCAATATTTTTATGTGAAAGACCAATATTACAACGTATTCCAGGCATTGAGTTTTCTAAAGATTTGTTTCAACTATCACAAGATAACAATTACAAAATTTTCTTTCTAGGTGCAAAACAAGAAACACTCACTAAAGCTTGTGACAAAATTCAGTCAGAGTTTCCGCAGCTAAATATTGTCGGAAGTCAAAACGGCTACTTCAATCAAGATGAAGAAGACGCTATAATCCAAAACATTAATCAACTAGAAGTTGACATCTTGTTTGTAGCTCTTGGTGTGCCTTTGCAGGAGTATTTTATAGATCGTAACCGAGATAAACTCAAAGTAAAACTCTGCGTGGGAGTTGGTGGATCTTTGGATGTTATGTCTGGTAATTTAAAACGATCCCCTAAATTTTTTCAAGACTATGGACTAGAGTGGCTGTACAGAACACTCAAAGAGCCTTGGAGAATCACACGAATTTTAGGACTTCCCCTCTTTATTTTATATATTTTAAAACAAAAATTGAAACAAGGCGATAAAGAAACCCTTGCCCTTCACGAAATAACCAACTTAAATCAAGGATAACATGATTATGAAAATTATCTTTTACTTATTACCACTCTTACTATTAAGCATAACCTTCTCTAAAGACATCCATATTTTTTATAGTACGGATCTACATGGCTATGCCTTCCCATATCGTGATCAAAAGACTCATATAAAATATGGTAGTTTGGCCTCTATGGCTACTATCTTAGAGCAAAGACAAGCAGATAATAAATCCATCTTGTTTTTTGACTCGGGTGATGCTTTTCAAGGAACATTAATTGATAGAGTAACTCAAGGTCAGCTTATATCTGACATTTTAAATGACCCTATTTTATCCTACACAGCAAGAGTACTTGGAAACCACGACTTTGACTATGGTACGCATATTACTCGTGAGCGTTTTTCTAGATCTAGCCATCCAATTATGGCACTTAATATTAAAGCTAAAAGCCCTATCATCTTAGATTATTTACACGATTATGCTTTAGTCAAAAGAGATGGCATCACATTTGGAATTTTTGGTTTGATTGATAAACATACACCTAAAAATCAAATCAAGTCTAACATTGAAGGGCTTGAATTTGAAGATGAGACAATTTATGTCAAAAAAATGCCAAAATTTTTACGTGATAAAGGGGCCGACGTAGTTGTTATGCTTGCTCATATTGGTTTCTTTCGTACCAAAGCCTCACCTCATCAACATACAGTGAGTAATCGACCTCAATTGCTAAACCAGATTCTTACACAAGATGATCAAGATCCTGTGCATAACATAGATATTTTGTTAGATGGTCACTCCCATGATTTGATATATAAAGACTACCAAGAGGACCCATCCTCTAATAATGACAATACCATCATCACTCAAGCAGGATATTATGGGATGCATCTAGGGGAGTTAGTTGTGAGCTTTGAGGGTAAAGAGATTAAAAAAGTAAAGCAAGAGTTTCACTTATTAGATGTTAAAAAATATCCTCCTAGTAAAACCTTTTTAAATAAGTTTAGTAAATTGAGAGCTCAACAAATCAAACTCAATCAAAAATTAGTAGCCAAGGTTAAAAGAGGTTTTTTCTTAGAAAATGACATGGAAGCCAAACCACAAGCCAATGATGCAGTTAATCTTACTACTCAAGCCTACTATGAAATGGCACAATCTAAAGGTATGATCATTGATCTCGCTTTTGTTAATGTCTTTGGCGTACGAAATCACTTTTTTTCAAGAGTGGGTAAAATTACCTATTCTATGTTACATAAGGTCTCTCCCTTTCGAAATACTCTTCAAATATATGACCTAACGGGACAACAAATTTTAGATATCCTTAAACATAAAGGTAGACGACTCGGGTTTTACGGAGCGCAAATGAGCATCTCAAAAGAAGAGTATCTATCTCAAAAAGATGGCTACTCACCCAATTCGTTCACTTTTATTAAAGATGGTGTACACACTAAACTTGAACTTAACAAAGTCTATAGAGTCATTTCTCCAAACTATACAGCCCAAACAGATAACTTTTTGATTCATAAATATAAGAAGAATGTAGAGAAAACAGATATTTTAGATATTGATGCTTTGCAGTCTTTTTTGAAGTCAGAAACTAAAAAAGACCCAAAATTATCTTCTGATAAGTATCTCCTGCTGAAGGATAGAAGCCTGACAATAACAGATAGATAATCCTTTATATTGTCATACATATAAAAGTTTAAGCTTTCGTACTCTTTGTTTGATCTCACTTTCTTTTTAAGATTGTCGAAACAAAAGTGTGAGAGCTTTTACTTTATCTACATACTTTATATTTTTACATCTGTTTTTTTATACAGTCTGCGCTGACTCTAGCCTTGTTTACGATGAGTTAATTCTAAAAGATAAATTTATAAACTCTATCAATAGCTCCTTAAAGTTCTTTGAGAATCGACAAAACTCAGATGGTAGTTTCATTTATGATGTAGAACCATTTACAGGTCGTACCACTTATAAAGGAAACATGGTTCGTCAGGCCGGATCTTTGTTATCCCTAGCTTTTTCTTATGATGGAGTCAACAAAGATCAAAAACGTGTAATCGACAACTCAATCAGTTACTTTTTATCCAACGTCAGTGAGTTTTCATATAAGGGTAAAACTCTTATGATCATTTCTGAAAATAATGAAGCATATACGGGTACCATTTGTCTCTTTCTTTCAAGCTATTTCTATTTACACTCTCAATTCAAGGATCAGTTTCCTATCAATAATAAGGCCTTTGTTGGTTTAATGAACACCTTAGAAGACTTTGTGAGTCCAAAGGGCGGGATTACAGAGTACATAAACATTAGTGAAACATATCTTGATCGTATTGGTAGAGGTTCTGAAATTTATGCTTCTTCTCAACATTTTCTCACTCTAGCCATTTTTCACTATGCTTTTAAACGATCTAAAATGAGCCCTACCCTAGCTACCTATTTAGATTTATACGACCGAGAGTGGGCTTATGGAGACATTATACCTAGTTACTTATGGGTAATGTTGTCTCATTTATTTTTAAGTCGTCATGGGTTTCCTGATCAAATCAATCAAATTAAAGAAAATATTGAAAACCTACAGTCCTCCTATGATGACTTAGTAGGAATTAAGTACATCAAGAGTAACTATTGTACTCAACTAGAGGGTTTTTCTTATTATCTTTTGTATAAACAAGAAACGAATACACTGAATCGATTTTTATTTTACCGACTTACCAAGCACTTAAGGTATAGTCTCAATTTTCAGATCACATCTGGCCTCAAGAAAGTCATCTCAAAAGTAGAAACTACACTTAAAAAACCTCAACACACTATTGGAGGTTTCTGGCATAAACAGTCTGATGTATATCACACAAGAGTTGATTATACTCAACACTGTTTAAGTGCATATAATAGTCATCAAATGATTAGTAACAATATGATTCGAGACGTCGAAGAATACGACGAGATCGAAAGACTCGCCCAAGTACGACAATTAGAAGTGGACGCTCGTAAGACCATTGAATACAAACGTATGCATCGTGTTATCCCAAAAGTAATTAACAAATACTAAAAAAAAATCCCTCTTAAGAAATTTTTCTTAAGAGGGATTTTTTTACAAATATTACTTTAGCATAGACTTTGCTATGACCATCTTTTGAACTTCAGATGTTCCTTCGCCAATCTCACAGAGTTTCATATCTCGATAGTATCTCTCAACGTGGTACTCTTCCATGTATCCGTATCCACCTAAGATTTGTATCCCATCAGAACAAATTTTCATTCCTACTTCAGAAGCATGATATTTTGCAGTAGAAGCCTCTACACCAAAAGACTTACCTTGGTCCTTTAAGTAAGCTGCTTGATGAACTAATAAACGTGCACCCTCTAAATCTGTAGCCATTTCAGCAATTTTAAACTGAATAGCTTGTAATTTAGAGATAGGTTTCCCAAACTGTACTCTCTCTTTTGCATGAGTAATACTATCTTCTAGAGCTCCTCGGGCCAAACCAACAGCCAATGCTCCGATTCCGATACGTCCGCCTTCTAAAACCTTCATAGTGTCGATAAATCCATGATTTAGCTCACCGACAAGATTTTCTTTTGGTACTTTTACATTTTCAAAAACTAGCTCACGAGTATCAGAAGATCTCATTCCTAATTTGTCCATTTTTTCGCCTACGCTAAATCCTGGCATATCACTTTCTAAAACAAAAGCAGAGATTCCTTTATTTCCAAGGGATCTATCAGTCACGGCTAAGATTACAAAAGTCTTCCCTACTGAACCTTGAGTAATAAAAAGCTTTCCACCGTTGATTATCCAATGATCTCCGTCTAAAACAGCTGTAGTTTTCATACCAGATGCATCTGACCCAGAACCAGCTTCAGTAAGACCCCAACCACCAAGTTTTGTCGCACTAACCAAGTCTGGCATATACTTGTCTTTTAACTCTTTTGATCCAAATTGTGCAATATGTCCGGTACATAACGAAGTGTGAGATGCAACCGTCAAGGCCAAAGAACCATCATATCTAGCTAGCTCTTCAATTGCTAATGCGAAAGAGATTGTATCTACTCCAGCACCACCGTATTCTTCTGGATAAACCATACCCATTAAACCTTGATCGGCCAATTGAGCGACTAAATCATGTGGAAACTCCATTGAAGCGTCTCGATCTAGAATACCTGGTTCAACATACTTTTTTGCAAAATCTCTAACCATATCTCGAATCATTTTTTGATCTTCTGTTAATTCAAAATTCATAGATTCTCCTTATAAAACGTATTAAAATCCGATTATCGAATCATTTGTCGTGCAATTACAACTTTTTGTATTTCTGATGTTCCTTCATAAATACTTGTAATTCTTGCATCTCTGTATAATTTTTCTATTTTATATTCACGAACATAACCGTTACCGCCGTGAATCTGTAATGCCTCATCTACTATTTTCAAACAGTTTTCAGCAGCAAAGTATTTTGCCATTGATGCTGTTTTAGCGTAATTACTACCTGAGTCTTTAACAAAAGCAGCATTCAAAGTCATTAGTTTTGAAGCTTCTAATAGTGTACCCATCTCAGCGATTTTATCCTGTATAACAGGTAATCTATTTAATGGTTTACCAAAAGCCTTTCGTTCAGCAGCATAAGCTAAAGCCTCGTCTAAAGCGGCCATTGATAAACCACAACATAAAGAAGCTATCCCAATACGTCCACTATTTAAACCGTTCATCATAACTTTAAAACCATTTGTACCTGCAAGCATATTTGCCACGGGTACACGGACGTTTTCAAGAGTAACTTCGATTGTATTCGAAGCACATTGACCCATCTTGTGCTCAGGCTTACCTAAAATTAAACCTTCCGCATCTTTTTCTACTAAAAAGGCAGAAATCTCTTTTTTAGGCGCGTCTTTATCACTTGTCACGGCTGTTACTATAAATACATTGGAGTAAGTACCATTTGTGATATACGCTTTTTTACCATTTAAAATATAGTCATCACCACTAAGCTTTGCTGTAGTCTTTTGGTTTTGTGCATCAGATCCCGCTTGAGGCTCTGTTAGACAAAATGCGCCTAAAGCTTCTCCTGAAGCTAAAGGTACCAAATACTTTTGCTTATTTTCTTCGCTGCCGTATAGTCGTATGATTTCACAAACCAAATGATTTACACTCATAGTGACAGCAAAAGAACTACATCCTTTAGCGATCTCCATTACAGCCAAAGAATAAGAAACAGTATCAAAACCTGCTCCTCCATATTCTTCTGGAATATTGACTCCCATAAGACCTAATTCACCCATTTCTTTAATGAGTTTTTCAGGAAATTCATGAGATTCATCTAAGGCCATTGCAACAGGCTCAATCTTGCTTTTTGCAAAATCTCTAGCCATATCTTGGACCATTTTTTGATCTTCAGTAAGTGCAAAGTTCATAGTTTATCCTAATCTAAATGTAATGCCATGACCAGACTCTGGGAACTTCCAGGAGACAGCACCTTGATCGCATGCATGTAAACAAGTCCCACATTCGATGCAATCTTCATACTGAAAGGCCATCTTATCATTTACAATCTCAAAACACTTAGCAGGACAAACACGTGTAGTACATTTATGAGTACAAGTAGTATCACAAATATCTGTTTCTACTGTAATATGAGGCTTTTTTGATAACTTCGTTTTGTTTGTAGCTAAACGATCTTTTACAGACATACTCATAATGAAAGTCCTCCCTGAATCGAAGTCTTCATTAAATCCCAATAGGATAGGTCAGACTCATCTACAGCTTTTTTAATTATGTCTCTAGTTTTTTTCTTTTCTTGTCCATCAACTAAGAAAACATCATTCATTATTGAATTAACTAAGTCAGGATATTTTTTGAACATATCTGGGTTATGAATAAAGTGAAAGGCACCTTGAAAGTTTCTTAAGTCTTTCATTACGTAAGACTCACTTAATCTATCTTGATATGACTTTAAACTAGCTTTGGAGAAATCTCTCTTCTTTTTTGCTTCGATAATAGCTAATGCAGCCTGTCTACCAGACTCCATCGCCAAATTCATTCCTTCAATTGATTTACCAGTATTTAAAACAAGTCCAGCAGCATCCCCAACAACTACAGCACCATCTGTGTATAGTTGTTTAGGAATCATATCTATATCCCCAACAGGTACTACATGGGCAGAATACTCTACCATTTTTCCACCTTTTAAAAGTGGTTTGATACTAGTATGATCTTTGAATGAATCTAACAAATCATAGACTGTTTCATTGGAGTCTCGTAGATCTTTTATTCCAAGAACTAAACCAAGCGAGATTGAATCTTTATTAGTATATAAAAATCCACCCCCCTCTATGCCTTTAGTACATCCAACAAATTCGTTTGATACGCCTTCTAGTCCATCTAACTGAAATTTTGCCTCTAGTAGATCTTGATCATATTGCCATACTTCTTTGATACCAGTTGCTACATATTTAGCGTCAACGATTTCTTTTTGAAGTCCAATAGATCGAGTCAATAACGAATTTACACCTTCTGCTAAAATAACGCAGTCTGATTCAAATTCATCTTCTCCCGCTCGGATACCACAAACTTTACCATCTTTTATGATTAGCTCTTCTACCATTACTTCAGTAGCAACAAAAGAGTCTTCAGCAAAGTCAGACTTAGCAATAGACTCTTCGACCTGCTCACCTAACCATCTATCAAATTTTGATCTAAGTACAGAAACACCATTATATGGTACATTATCATACTTTTGAGACTTGTAATCGATCGAAAATGAAGAATCATCCGACATAAAGCTCAATCGACGTCTATTTATAAAGCGTTCGAAAGGAGGGTTTTCTAAGGTATTTTTCAACTCAGGGAAGATTTCCCATGGAGTTGGTCCATACAATACACCGCCTGATACGTTTTTACTTCCTGTCCATTCACCTTTTTCAACAAGAAGAATTTTCATATTATTATCAGCAAGTACTTTTGCAGCTGCACATCCAGCTACTCCACCACCTACAATAATACAGTCAAACTTTTCATCTTCCATTTTTAACCTTTTCTATGCTTCTGAAAAAATTAAGCCATTTCAGAAGAACTCACTATAATGTTATGAGGCAGATAAAAAATCTACCTCATTATGTATAAAACTATTAGTTCGCTTTTAACTCTTTTACTGCCTCAGTTAATTTAGGTACGATATCAAATAAATCGCCAACTAAACCATAATCAGATAGTGAAAAAATTGGAGCTTCTTCGTCTTTATTGATTGCAACGATTACTTTAGAGTTACTCATCCCGGCTGTATGTTGTACTGCACCAGAAATACCCACTGCAATATATAAATCAGGAGAAACTACTTTTCCTGTTTGGCCTACTTGCAAAGATGGTTCAGCAATTCCGTTTTCTACTAAAGCTCTAGTTGAACCAACAGCTGCACCAAATACATCTGCCAATTTTTCAACTAATTCAAAACCGGACTTATCTTTAACACCTCTACCACATGCGATTACAACGTTTGCATCATCAAGACTTACACGATCACTCTGTGCTGAGATAAGCTCTTTAAAGACAGCTTTAATATCAACTGTACCTAGATCAACACTCTCTATATCACAAGAAAGTGAAGTATCTGCTTCAACGGCATCAAAAGACCCGGATCGAATCGATAAAATTACCAAATCATCAGATGACTCCATTTTACTTACAGCTTTTGCTGCCATTAATGGTCTTTCTATCTGAACTTTTCCACCATCTAAACTAACAGCTGAACAATCCATGATTCCGCAAGCATTTGTTGCCCCAACTAAACCAGGTAAATAATCTTTTACAGACTCACTGGTAGGCACCATTACTAACTTTGGAGATGATGCATCGATTACTTTTTTCAAACCATCGATAAAAGGTCGATTTAAGTAATTTTTAAACATGGAGTTTTCTACAGTATATATTTTTGATACACCATAATGTGCCAATACTTTTGCTTCTTGTGCGATCGCTTCACCAAGAATTACTGCTTCTAAGCTTGACCCAGAGGCATCGGCTAATTTCTTTGCTTCTGAAAGAACTTCAAAAGTAGACTTTTTAATTTTATTATCTTTTTGGTCTGCAATTACTAAAATTTTACTCATTACAATCTCCTATAAAACTTTAGCTTCGTTAGTAAGCTTATCGATTAATGTAGAAACTAACTCACTTGCTTCCCCTTCAAACTTTTCTCCCGCTTTTCTAGCTTTTGGGAAATCCATTGAAAGAAGAGTTGATTTTGAACCTGACTTGCCAACAGCATCTGTAGCTAAACCCAAATCAGCTACACTGACTTTATTCATAGGTTTTTTCTTAGATTGCATGATCCCTCTTAGTGAAGGAATCCGTGGTTCGTTCATATCATTAGAGCAACTAACAATACAAGGAAAGCTTAATTCAACTTTTTCTTGCCCGGCATCACCTTGTCTTGTTACTAAAATAGATTTTGCCTCTTCGTTTACTTCTAAACCAACAGCATTCGTAACATAAGGTATATTTAGTTTTTCAGCTAATAATCCACCTGTCAAACCCATATCCATATCTTGAGATTGTTTTCCACACAAAATTGCGTCATATTCTTTATCTTTAAAAAATGCTTCTAAAACATTGGCAGCAGCATGAGAGTCAGACCCTTCAAAGGCATCATCTTCAATATGGAATGCATCATTTGCTCCCATAGCTAAACCTTTTCTTAAAGCTTCTTTACCTTTTTCAGCACCCATTAATACCAAAGATAAATCTAATTCAGAAACTGCATCTTTGATTACTAAGGACTCTTCTACAGCAGATGCATCGTAAGCATTCAATACGTAGTTTAAATCGTCTTTTTGTAGCTCTCCATCTTTAATTTGGAATGCCATTGCTACATCAGGCACTTGCTTACAACAAACAAAAAACTTCATGTGTTACCTTCCTATAAGTGTTGATGACACAACTAATTTTTGAATCTCAGTTGTACCTTCATAAATTTCAGTTATTCGAGCATCTCTAAAGAATCTCTCTACATCGTACTCTTTGATATATCCATATCCACCATGAATTTGAACTGCTTTGTTTGATGCAAAAGTTGCAGTTTCAGCTGCTAAAATTTTAGCTTTACTTGAATAGAGTGAATAGTTTTTACCAGAATCTTTTAAAAATGCTGCTTTTAATGTGACTAATCGAGCAGAATCATATCTAGCATGCATATCTGCAAGCATAAATTGAATACCCTGAAAGTTACTGATCGTCTTACCAAATTGAGCTCGCTCTTTAGAGTACTTTACTGACTCTGCGATACATCCCTTAGCGATACCTAGAGCCTGAGCTGCAATACCGATTCGACCTGCATCTAAAGTTGTCATTGCAACTTTAAACCCTTTATTAAAGTCTCCTAAACGATGCTCATCTGTAAGTTTTACATCTTCAAATACTAGTTCAGAAAGACCAGATGCTCGAATACCCATTTTTCCGTGCATAGGTATCACGCTAACACCAGGCATATCTCTCTCGATGATAAATGCTGTAATACCACGATTACCTAAAGATGCATCGGTACTTGTAAATACAATAAAAGTATCTGCATTTGTACCGTTAGTGATAAAGATTTTTGAACCGTTAACAATCCATCCTTCACCATCTTTTTTAGCAACAGTTTTCATTGATGCACAGTCAGATCCTGAATTTGCTTCAGTTAAACCGTAACATCCAATCTTTTCACCCATTGCTAAGGGCTTTAAATATTTTTGTTTTTGCTCTTCTGTTCCGTATTTTAGTAGGGGATCGCATACTAGGGAGTTATTTACACTTAAGATTACTCCAGTAGAAGCACAGTGACGGGATATTTCTTCCATCATTAGGACATAAGAAACATAATCCATGTCAGATCCACCGTATTGCTCAGGAATAGCAACTCCCATGAAACCCATTTCTCCTGCTTGTTTGATTAAATCTACAGGGAACTCTTGTGTTACATCAAGCTGTCTTGCAACCGGTGCAACAAATTTTTCAGCAAAATCTCTAGCTGAATCACGAATCATTTTCTGATCTTCATTTAATTCTAAAATCATGATTTCTCCGTTATTTCTATACCAAAGAAATTGAGTAAATTGAGAGTTCTTGATCTTAGCTAATGATTTTGCTCTAGTCAGCCTTTTTGCTGGTGTTTCTGTTCAGGAACTATAAGTGGTACAACTCTTTGGTATATCAGGTGTATTATTTCAGATAATAAGGTCTTTTAAAACTTTCGCAGTATATCACCTTCATAAATATCAGGCAATTGTAGCAAAAAGGGAGCACTTTTTCTTTTGCACCAAAACACGCTATAGCTTTGGTTCTATGGATCATTTTTGAGTAAAAAAAAATCCCACAACTTAAAATTTAAGTTGTGGGATTTTGTTTAAACTTATTTGATTTTTAGTCTATCAAGTTCACTGATAACGCTCAAAGCTAAGTTCTTTCGTTCTACTCTTGCTTCATATACGCTGATATACTGTGCTTTTCTTCTTAATTGTCGTAAAAGATCAGGCGTTGTATTTTTCAGTCTTTGCCAAAAATTTGTTGGTAAAGTATAAGGATTAAAATCAAAGCTACTTACTTCTGAGTTCGTTAATCCAACTTTATAATCTACACCCTGCTTTAGCATGGTGATTTCACTTCTTAATCGATCCCAAGACATAGTCCCAAGCTCAATTTTGTTTCTATAGTAAGTCAGTTCTTGTGATGAAGGATTTCGTCTAAGTATTTCTTGGAAGATTCTAGTGATTCTTGAATTAACATTACCTGTGATTGGGCTTAATTTTAATCTTTCACACTCAGTTCGCAATTGAGGAAGAGTCATTACTCCTCTTCTTAGCCGATCTGAATAAACTAATTTTTCTTGTTCACTAGCATGACGTCCAGCATATCGAATAAAGTATTGCTCAACTAGTTCAGTGTACTCATCAGAAGTGTCCTCATTTTGAAGAGTTTGAATCATTGATCTTACTTGAGATGCCGTCTTTTGCTTTGTATCTAACAATCTTGCATAATAGTTTAACTCTTTAGAAGTAGGATATCTTTGGTGATATGTTCTAAATACTCTATTTACAAAATCAATGCTTCTTTGAGAGATTGTTGACCCAGAGTTTTTAACTTCTACAGTTTCAACTTTCACACCTAACAAAGCCAATGAACTACCATGTCTTTGTAAACTGATCTCAATGTGGTTCATTCCATCAACTACGTGCTCAGCAATTGACCATCCACTCTCTGTAAATCTCCATCGGTCTGTAGGACTATGATTTGATATAACATTACGTCCATTAACATAAATCTCAAGTTTTCCGGATTGATGCCCAACTAGTCGCTCAAGAATTGATAATCTAGCAGATCGAACAGAGTACTTTCTGCTCTTTTTAAAATAGATATCTAATTTTGAAAAACCAGGCTGCTCTAACAAAACGTAATTATAATTACCTTGAGGCTCATAAGCATAACGAATTCCAACTGAATTCATGTTCATGTTGCCTTCTAGATAACCTTTTTGAAAGGCACAGTATAAATATCGCTTTGCAATATTTTGCCCTGGTACTGGACTATAAGTGCTACCTGAGTGGTGAACTTTTGCCCCATAAGATATGGACTTAGCAAAGTTTGTGCTCACTAACCCGATGAATAATAATAATGATAAGAGTTTCATAATAACCTCGTTTAAAATTTTTGTTGCCACTTTTGGCAGTTACACTTCAAAGGTTTTTCTTTGTAAATTTTAAATCAATGCCTGTATCAACTTTAAAATGCTATTTCTTTGTTCAAACTATAAGGATTATTTTATAGATGTCAACAGGTAGCACATTAAAAAATCATTCTGATTGATTTCTTACTGAAAATTCCAATTTATCATGCTCCAAAATTTATAGTTTTAACCTTATGATATGATAAGATTTCATATACTATACACACAATCAACCAATAATTTAATATGTATTCCTCAATTTTCTTTTCAATACTTCCATTTAGTTGTTTTCTTTTTTTATCTATATCTTCTGAATTTCTCGTTGATAATAATACGAGCTACTTTTTGTTAGTCCCATTTGTCGCCCTGCTCTCGCTTCCAATTTTTTATGCAAAAAACAAGATACGCGGCATACCTAACTTCTTTTTGTCACTATTTATCCTTTTTATACTCAAACATTTTTTCAGTTTTAGCCTATTAATAATTGTATCCTCCTATCTAAACGCACTATTAATGATACACCTTCTAGCTATAAAATCTTACAGTAAATGCTTGCTACCATTTGTGTTAGCTTTGAGTTTTAGCTTCATTCCATTTTTAGAGTATAAGTTACAATACATTCCGGATTCGCTTAAGTTATCAATGCTTTTAAAGCCTTCCTACACTTCGCATAATTATATTTCCATCACTAAGCTAAAATCACTAATTCAATCTAAAGAAAATTCAATTCTTTTTCCTCTAAGCGCTTCCCCCTTGATCCGAAACAACAAGCAAATCAGATATAGTAAATACTGGCACAGTATATTTATGAATATCAAAAAAGACTTTCCTGTATTTTATGTTTTTAAAGATGATTCAAACTATTGGTTTTATGGTAACAAGTCTAAATCGTTTAGAGCTTTTTTTGATCCGTTTAAAAGTACTATAGACTCCTTAGATACTACTATAGAAAAGCAAGTCGAGCTTACTAATATACTACTGCATCAAGTTCTTAGTTTTGACGGTTTATCTTACGATTCACAAGCCTTAAGTGAATGGCCTAAAAGTACATTTATTTTCAATCCATTTAGTAAAAACTATGATATTAGCTTGCACGAGTTTCATAAATTGTTTCCATATTTACTGTACAAGGAGCTCTTTTATAAACAGGCTCATAGCCAGCTATTTTCTAAACAAGTTCTTCAACAGATCGTCTTAAAAATGATTCAAGATAGGGAGTATATTGTTGCAGAAAACTTGATCTACTTTTACTTTACACTTTTTGGAATGGATGAATCCTATACAATTATGACAACTATGTTATCCACGGTCTTTGCAAGCCCGCAATCATCTATTGCTGTATTATTGACAAAAGACCCGTCTACGGCATCTGATGCCTTTTTATACCAGAGTTACAAAGCCTTTGAATATCAAGAAAAGTTATTTTCTTCTTACGGAAATGCATATAAGTACGAGCTTCTTATTGAAACTTTAAGAAAACTATATAAACGAACAAAGTCTATGGATATTCAAAACAAAATCATTGAATACTCTAGACGACAAAGTCAATCTTTAGAATTTGTTGGTTGTGGTTGTACGGACTAAACCTTCATAATAAATTCATCACCTATTTCACGTAAAAATCTCGAGGGAACTTGGTATTTTTCGACTCCATGAATATATCTGCTTCTAGCAGAAGAGAGATATAATTCTTTCATAGTACGTGTTACACCTACATAGCAAAGACGCCTCTCTTCTTCTAGAAGGTTTGCATCTTCTAGTGAGTTGGCATGTGGAAATAACTCTTCTTCCAATCCCACCATAAACACGTAATCAAACTCAAGACCTTTAGCATTGTGTAAAGTCATCATTGTTACAAGCCCTGAATCTTCCTCAAATCCATCGATTGCAGCGACCAATGCTGTTTTTTCTAAATATCCTTCAAGAGTCGGGTTTTCTTCATTCTCTTCATATTCAGCCATAGTATTAATCAATTCATCAATGTTTTCTAAACGCTCATGCTCGTCTTTTGATCTTAAGTAATTAATATAATCTGTTTTTTCTAGTAAAAACCTGGTTAAATCGACTAAGCTATGGTTTTCATGGAAAAAATCTAAAAACTCTAGGTAGAAGTTATAAAATCCTAATAATTTCTTTTGTACACCTGCCCCTACTGTATCAATTCCATCTAAAGCCAATAGTGGTGGGATACGGTGGTTTTCAGCAAATGATCTTAACTTTGTTAATGTGGCCGCTCCAATTCCACGTGCTGGCACATTAATAATTCGATATAAGGCTTCACTGTCTTTGGCATTATGGAGTAGAGATAAATAAGCTAAAACGTCTTTAATTTCTTTACGTTCAAAAAATCGATGTCCCCCAAAGATTTGATAAGGTATACCTTCACGGATAAATTGTTGCTCCATCACTCGGGATTGAGCATGAGTTCGATATAAAATTACAGCTGTACTTAAGTTTACCCCTTCATCTTGCAAATTTAAGATAGTCCGACATACATCTCTTGCTTCATCATGTCCATCAAAGCCTAAAAAATATGGCAACATATCGCCATCATCCTTGTGAGGTATCATACTTTGCTTGTCAGTTGTACGTTGTGTATTATTTGAAATTAAAAGATTAGCTGCTCTCAAGCAGTTTCCGGGGCATCTATAATTAATATTTAACTCATATCTCTTAACTTCTTGGTCAGGAGTAGAGTAATCACTAGTAAAATTAATGATATTTTGTATGTTTGCACCACGCCAAGAGTAAATTGACTGATCTTCATCACCCACAACACATACATTGCCGTGTTTTTTAGAGAGAAGTTTTACAAGGTCATACTGAATCTGATTGGTATCTTGATACTCATCAACTAAAATATACTCAAAACGTTCTTGATATATCTCTAAGATTTCTGGATGATCTTCAAATAAGGTTAACAAATGAAATTGTAAGTCATCAAAGTCCATTGCATTCGCCTCTTTTAATGAGGACTGAAACTTGTCGTAAACCTTGACTATATTTTGGTCGTTTACTTCTTTGTGGGCTTCTTCTGGATGAATATTATCACCTTTAAAGTTAGAAATGTACGATAACAAAGTTTTCACTTGATAGCGTTTGGGATCAATGTTTAGATCTTTCATAATCGCTTTGACTAAGGTTTTTTGTTCACTAGGCCCATAAATAGAAAAGTTTTTATCAAAACCTAAGGCTTCCGGGTGTTTTCTTAGTATTTTTGCACCCATGGAATGAAAAGTCGTCACCCATAAACCACGACTCTCTTCTTGAATCAAGTGCTTTACTCTCTCAAGCATTTCTTTTGATGCCTTATTCGTAAAAGTCACCGCTAAAACAGCTTCTGGTGATACCTGTCTATCTCGAATTAAATGAGCTATTCGATGGGTAATTACTCTTGTTTTACCTGAACCAGCTCCGGCCAAAATCAAAACAGGGCCTTCTACCTCTAACACTGCAATCTTTTGAACTTCATTTAACCCAGCTACAAAGGCTGTATTGGAGTAATCTATAACTTCTTCCATTGGACTTCTCATTTTTAAACTTAAATTATCTGTACATATTAATACAAAATAATATCATATTTGTAAAATAATGGATGATTGTGAGTATCATTACATTCAGTCCAAAATAGAAAAAAGCCTTAAAATAGACTATTTTAAGGCTTGGTTCAAAAGTTTGAATCTATCTTCTCATCCATCCATATTTTGTACATATAAATAAAGACGGAGTATATGGATCTACTTTCATCCTGCCGTAATGAGCAAACTCTGCACAATCTTCCATCGGTGGATAATCACTTGTTAATCCAACTTTAATGTACTTCTTAGCTACAATGTCTTCTGTTGCAATAATAGATTTACTTGAATGAATATTTCCGGCTACATCTAACTTTTGAGTTGGTGTGCTTGTACCTATACCGGTATTACCATTGTCTTGCACAATGTGTTGAGTAACTTCACTTACAGTTTGAACGGTATTTGTATTATAAATTACATCGTTATTAATTTGATTTATATTTGCTTGAATATTGGCTACCTTGGCAAGCGTATTTTGAACTGAAACATTATTAATACGTAAATCACTTGCATTTATGACACCATCTACATTTAATGTATGAGAAGTCTCTACTGATGTACCAATACTTACGTTTCCACCATCTGGATTTAATAACATATTAAACACATCCGTTGGTCCATTGCCATGTTTCACTTGAAGTGATAGCCCATGATTAGTGCCACGAATCCCAAAGTCCAAAAATCTAGCCGTCTGACCTATGCGAGCAAAATCAGCGTTTTCCCCCGTATCTCCGGCATCAACATGTAATTTGTATAGTGGTGTATTGGTACCTAAGCCAAAGTTACCCGCATTAATAAATGAACTTTTGTTATTTGAAGTTCTTGGATCTAAACGAATCTTTAATTCATTGCTTTGATACAGCGCCAAAATACCTGCATTATGATCAGCTCGTCCTAAGTTCACAAAAGTTTGATTGTCACCTGAAACTGACATATATGTATCTTTTGGGCCCTCTATTTGCAGTCTCTCTACGGGATTATCTAAGCCCACACCTATTTTACCAGAAGAAGTTAAAACAAAGTGTTTTCTATTTAAATCACTTCCATCATCATTCACAGTCATAAATTCAAAGGCACTTGGTACACCATAAGAACCAACTGCACCGGTTTGTCTAACATTTATCTGCGCACCGATTTTAAATTCTGAATCAGAAGATCCTGAAAATTGTAGATACCCTAATGCATCGTTTTCTAAAGTACTACTAAAACTTCCTTGAGAGCCACCCCTAGTTTTTTGCATAACCAAACCATTAGCATATCCTCCAGAATTAAAATTATTTAGAACCCCATAAGTATGATTACTTGTATTTGATAACTGCAATAGATGACCTGGATGAGCACTAGGCTCTGCTCCTACACCTAAGTTACCCCCCGTATGCCAAATGATTTCACTGTTTGGATAGCCAGTAAATGGTTTACTTGATTCTAACCAACCTCCTGCAGCAAAAGGTTTATTCAATAGTAAACTACAAATAGATATAATCGCTAATTTTTTATACATAAACGTATCCTTTTTATTACATTCATTCGCTAGTATACAAGCGGCATAGAATTATTCAATTTTGATTTTTTTGGATCAATTCGTTAATATATATTTTTGCTATTGACTTATCTTAAAAAAGAATAGAAAATTGTCATATACCAAAAATTTATCTCCGAGAGGTTTAATGAAATTACTTGATGGAAAACTTGTCGCTAAAAAGATCAGAACTAAGATAAAAACTGAAGTTAAAGCATTAAATACCAAACCAGGCATTGCAGTTATATTGGTTGGTGACAACCCAGCCTCTCAAATCTATGTAAATAAAAAAAAGCAAGTAGCCCAAAGACTAGGATTTAAATCTAATAATTATTGTTTACATTCAAGCACCACAAAAGAGGAACTTTACTCATTGATTGAAACTTTAAATCAAGATGACTCAATCCATGGTATTCTTCTTCAATTGCCACTTCCAAAACATCTCAATCCAAAAGATTATTTTCATTTGATTCACCCCAATAAAGACATCGATGGTTTTCATCCTAACAATGTTGGCAACCTACACCTTGAAATTGATGCCTTATACCCTTGCACCCCGGAGGGTGTCATAGCCCTTTTAAAGTTTTATGATATTACTATCAAGGGACAAAACATCGCTATGATAGGTAGAAGTAACCTCGTAGGTAAACCGTTAGCTCAAATGCTATCCAACCATGAAGGCAGTGTCTCAATACTTCATCATAAAACCAAAAACCTAAAAGACTTTACTAAAAATGCTGATATAATTATCACAGCATGTGGTGATCCTAAATTTTTTAACTCTTCTTACTTGGGCAGACCCTCTACTTTAATTGATGTGGGGATTACTAAGCTCCCTAGTGGTGAAATTTGTGGGGACATGGACTTTGAAGACATGATTAAGTCACCCCTATGTAAAGCTATCACTCCTGTACCTGGAGGAATTGGGCCTTTAACAATAGCGTCTCTTATGAGTAATACACTAAAAGCATACAAACTATCTAAAAATTTACTATGAAAATATTAATTAACATCCCAACATGGCTTGGCGACGCTGTCATGTGTACCCCTTCTATATTACAACTCGTAGAGTTTCATCCAAGTTGTGAAATTACTTTAGTCGGATCTATGATTTCTTGTGAAGCCTTAAAAACCCTTCCAAATGTTAAAAATACTGTTATCGATAATTCAAAAAAAAGTAAAATTCGATTTCTTGGAATAAAAGAGCTAGGCGAGCAATTGCAAGGTCATGATCTGGCTATAACATTTAGACAGTCCATCTCTTCCGCTCTTTTACTGAACTTTTCTAATAGCCCTATACGGATAGGACTCGGAAAGTGGTATCAAAGCTTTCTTTTGAGTCATGATTATGAACGACCAAAAGAAACACATCAGGTTAAAATATATACAAGTATATTGGAGAGTTTTTTTAAGAAAAAGTTTGAAGTCAAAAAAACCAAGCTCAACTATAAAAGAGCCAATTACAAAAATAAAACAATAGGTATCAACCCCGGAGCAAGCTACGGTAATGCAAAACGTTGGTATCCTGAAAAATTTGGTGAGGTCGCTATACACCTAGCACAAGTTGCCGACATTGTAATTTTTGGTGGGCCTGCTGAAATGGATATGGCGGCTGACATTGAAAAAGTACTTGTAGAAGCCAAAGTAAAAAACTACACAAATATTGCGGGTAAGACTAAAATACCTGAGTTAATATCCAAAATAGGTGGACTAGATCTATTTATAACTGGAGATAGCGGGCCTATGCATGTAGCAACAGCATATGAAATCCCATTAGTCGCTATTTTTGGACCTACTGACCCACAACATACTCATCCTTGGAATCACCCAAAATCTATCATGGTAAATAAAAACTTAGAGTGCGCCCCATGTATGAAAAGACAATGCCCCTTGTCACATCACCAGTGTATGAAAGAAATTTCTGCACAAGAAGTGATAGAGGCAAGCCTAAGCTTATTAGATATCTAAGTTTTTTAGATAATCTCTAAACTCTGCACCCAAGTCTTCTCTTTTTAGTGCAAACTCAACAGTAGCTTTTAAAAAACCTATTTTTGAGCCTGTATCATATCGATTACCATGAAATTGATAACCATAGAAGTCTTGTGATTTTAATAGAGTCCGTAAACCATCTGTTAATTGAATCTCCCCTCCAGCGCCTTTTTGTGTTTTTTCAAGAATATCAAAAATCTCAGGAGTTAAAATATACCTACCAATAATAGCCAAGTCGCTAGGAGCATCTTCGACTTTTGGTTTTTCAACCATATCACTGATCTTGTATAAACGATCCTCGGTTTGATCTCCAGCGATAACACCATAAGAGGAGATATTTGCCATATCTACTTTTTCAACAGCAATAACAGGACATTGGTATTTATCCCAAGCTTTTATCATCTGCGCCATACAAGGCTCTTCTGAGTCAACAATATCATCCCCTAAAAATACTGCGAATGGTTCGTTTCCTACTAAATGTTTAGCACATAATATGGCATGTCCTAAGCCCAAAGCTTCTTTTTGGCGTACATAAGAGATAGTTATCATACTAGAGATAGATTCTACTAACTCTAGCAATTCTGATTTACCTTTTTCTCTTAGGTTATGCTCTAATTCAAAAGACATATCAAAATGATCTTCAATAGAATTTTTACCACGACCTGTGATGATAATGACATGCTCAATACCGGATTTTTGGGCTTCCTCGATTACATATTGAATCATTGGTTTATCAACCAATGGAAGCATTTCTTTGGGTTGAGATTTAGTTGCAGGTAAAAATCTTGTTCCTAATCCTGCTGCTGGAAAAACCGCTGTCTTAATCTTCATAATTATCCTTTATATAATAATATAACTTTATGATAGGAGTATACTCATCGTATAACTAGAGTACAAACTTTTATTTAAACTTATAGGCGCTCTAAAATTAAACCGCCACCGATCACCAAATCATTGTCAAACAATACAGCTGACTGGCCAGGTGCAACAGCATTTTGTGGCTCCATAAACTTAATTGTCAGCTCGTTTTGATTGCTAGGAAAAACAGTACAATCTACCGGCTGTTGATTATATCTAATCTGTACTTTTGCAAAAAACGATGAATCACGAGGAGCATAAGCAACCCAATTAAATCCGTTTACTTTCATAGCTGTACAAGCTAATTGATCTCTTGACCCTAATCGTACTTCATTTGTCTCTGAATCGATGGATGTAACATAAGTTTTTTCAGGAAAAGAGATCCCAAGCCCTTTTCTTTGACCGATAGTATAAAAAGGAACTCCCTCATGTTCTCCTAAGTTTTTACCATTATGGTCTACGAAGGTACCTTTTTTTATATCTGAGCCAATAGATTTCTTCAAATAATCTCTATAGTCATCTGGTACAAAACAAATTTCCTGAGAGTCCGGTTTATTGGCAACTCGTTTAAAGCCCTGCTCCATGGCAATCTCTCTAATTTTGTCTTTTTCAAAATCAGCCAAGGGAAACAAAGTACGGTTTAATTGCTCTTGGGTTAAATTATACAAAACATAAGATTGATCTTTAGCTTTGTCATCTCCCATTTGAATTGCTTTTCTACCATCTACTTCAACGATTCGAGCATAGTGTCCCGTTGCCACATAATGTGCACCCAACTCATTAGCTTTATCCATCAAATAACCAAACTTTAATTTATAGTTACAGCGTATACACGGATTTGGCGTTCTTCCTTTGAGATATTCGGACTGAAAATCTTCTATGATTGTCTCCTTAAATACTTGCTCCATATCCAAGGCAATATAAGGAATATCCAATTGTGCAGCTACCCGCCTAGCATCATCAATATCATCAATACCACAACAGGATCTCTCTGCTTTAGAAGTATCTCGAGCCCATGTTTTCATGGTAACACCGATAACTTCATATCCCATTTCTTTTAAAAGATAAGCACATACAGAGGAGTCAACGCCTCCACTCATAGCACATAAGACTTTTTTCTTATCATTCATTATTTTTTAATCCTATTAATTATTTGATCTAAATTATCCAGTAAAAAATCTACTTCTTCTTTGGTATTATACTTTCCAAAACTAAACCGAACTGTTGATTTTGCTCGAGATTCACTAAAACCCATTTCAAGTAAAACGTGGGAGGGAGAGATAGACCCTGCGGCACAGGCAGAACCCAATGATACGCAAATACCTTTCATATCTAAAGAGAATATTAAACTCTCTCCTGAACAATCAGGAAAATAAACATTTGAAGTGTTTCCGACTCTTGTCTCACTTTTACCAGAAATTTGAACACACTCTATTCGCTCAGAAAGCTGATTTTCAAAATAGTCCCGAAGATCCCTGACATAATCTAGCTTAGCATCAGATTTTATAGCACTTGCCATGGATAGTATACCAGTAACATTCTCTGTACCACCTCGGTGTCCTTTTTCTTGAGTAGATTTAGGAAACAATGGCGACAATTTAATATGTGACTTTTTAAACAAAAACCCAACACCCTTGAGCCCACCAATCTTGTGGCCACTAAAACTGGCCAAATCGATATTACTTAAGTCTATAGCAGTTTTTGACAAAGCTTGTACACAGTCACAATGAAAGATTACTTTGTTTTTAGCACAGAGTTTACCTATCTCACCAACTGGGTTTTGTATACCCGTCTCATTGTTAACATACATGATAGTAACTAGTTTAGCATCAACAAGTTTTGATTTGAAATCATCCATATCTATTGAGCCACTTGTATTGCAATTCACTTTTACACAGTTTAATCCCTGAGATTTCAATTGGTGAATCACCCCCAATAAACTAGGATGCTCTAATCCACTATACAATACTTTATCATCAGCCTCTAAATTGAGTGAACAGTAACCAAGTAAGCCCAAAACATTACTTTCTGTACCACCTGAAGTAAAAATTAACTCCTTGTATGATATACCAAGATAATCGGCAATAATCTCTCTAGCCTCTTCTATTCGGTCTTTAGCAAACCGTCCATGTTTATGAGCTGAAGAAGGATTACCACTAACATTCAAAATGTCAGTTATTGTATCCACTACTTCATTACATATCGGGTGGGTGGCATTATAATCAAAATACATGTTATCTCTAGTCTTTAGTTTTTGCGGAATGAATTAATTTCAGGAATTTACTATACCCAAACCTTTAGATATTGTCCGATTTTGGTTCAAAAAATAACAAAACACTAATAAATTCGTTCAATATTTGCACAAATAATTTAAACTTGTGTCATTTGCAAAGATCATTTACAATGAAATCAATCAAGCAGGTTAAACCTCCCCTTCAAACAAAATCGTTTCGTTGGGTCAATTGAACAAGAGAAATAGTTCAATTCAGATACAGTGTATATTTTGATACGTCTGTACATCTTTAACCTGTTTACTATTTAAAAGTAAATAGGTTTTTTTATTTTGGAGGATCGTTATCATACGGAGAAAGAGTTCACGAAGAACCCAACAGGGTGATTCAAAAAATCGAACACGAACAAATGACTACATTAGAGCTAGTACATTACGTGTAATTGGTGCAGACGGCGCACAACTTGGTGTTATATCAAAATATGAAGCTTTACAGATTGCTAAAGAGAGCGGTCTTGATTTAGTTGAAGTTTCACCAAACGCAGACCCACCTGTAGCTAGAATCATGGATTATGGTAAATACAAATACCAATTAGAGAAAAAGGCTAAAGAATCCAAGAAAAAAGCTCATACTGTTATAATCAAAGAAATTAAATTGCGACCAAAAATTGGACAACATGACTTAGACACTAAGTTCAAGCATATTGAAGAGTTTTTGACCGCTGGAAATAAAGTAAAGTTAACAATGCAGTTTAGAGGAAGAGAAATCGCATATACTGACCTTGGGAAAGAGATCTTAATCAAGTTAATCGCAAGATTAGCTGATACTGATCTTGGAGTGGCTGAAGGTCAACCCAAACAAGAGGGTAGAAATATGTCGGTAACTTTTGCTCCTAAAAAATCTGCTTAAATATAAATAAATTCCAAGGAAGGGTGTAATTATGCCTAAAATGAAAACAAAAAGCTCAGCTAAGAAGAGATTTTTTCCTATTAAGTCCGGAAAAATCAAAAGAAGAAAATGTGGTTTACGTCACGGTATGAAAAACCAGGGAACTACACAAAAAAGAAACTTAGGACATACTGGTTATGTAGATGATGCTTCAATGAAAGCAATGAAAGTAATGCTACCTTACGGTACTAAATAGGAGTCGCCAATGAGAATTAAAGGTGGAACAACTAGTAATAAGAGAAAAAAGACAACATTAAAAAGAGCTAAAGGTTTTAGAGGTAGTAGAAGTACCCTCATCAGAAGAGCATCTGAAGCCACAATGCGAGCAGGTAGAAATGCTTACATTGGTAGAAAGCAAAAGAAAAGAGAGTTCAGAAGATTATGGATAGCTAGAATCAACGCTGCTGTACGTGAGCTTGGTATGAGCTACAGTGTGTTTATGCACGCTCTTAAAGTTGCAAATATCGATTTGGATCGTAAGATCTTAGCTGAATTAGCTGTAAACGATAAAGCAGAATTCGCTAAGATTGTAGAGCTTGCTAAAAAAGCTGCTTAAGCAATTTTAAAAATCCCCTAACATATTTTGTTAGGGGATTTTTTTTATTTCAATTTACCTGTCTTCAATTGTAAACCAAAAGGTTTATACCCCAAGTCAGTGATGTATGAATCATCCTCAAAAGCATAGATAAATGTTTTTTCAACCCCTAGGTTCTTCGTTAGTTTTAATGTATCACTTAACACTGCTTCAAATACCATTTCATTAAGGACATCTTGTTTTTCATTGATAGATTTGCTTGGACTATGTAGCCAACCAACTTCTGTGATCCATACATCTATATCCGATTTTTTTTGAATCTTTTGTACGATTTGTTGCAGACTATATCCACCAAATGTCGCTTGAGATAACATTTTAGGATAACAATATGGGTGTAAAGACAAACCATCATAATACTGATTTTGTTCAATAAGCTGATCAAGCCATCGTAAGTAATCCCCTTCTAACAATAGTCCACCAGTCAATAGTTTAACATTATATTTTTGGGCTATGGGATAGCAAAACTTTAAAATCGATATATATGTCACAATTGGATCTACTCCACCAGTAAAATACTTTGTTAGATTCATTTCATTCAATACTTCAAAATAACGGATATACGGAAACTCTTTGATGATTTTTTCAAAATATTTAGAAAATTGAAAGGCTATATAAAAAGATACATCCTCAATTGGTACCTGTGAGTAATTTTCCGATAGCTCTATGAAGCTAAACTTGTCCCTTGCAATCTTACTGTTTGAATACGCCAAGAGGCCCAACAAACGTATATTATGAGCCTTATAAAGATCTACTATGGATTTAAGCCGATCAACATAAGCCTTAGAACCTATATTATCCCAATATATGCCCTCTCTTACAAATTGAAACCCTAAACTTTGAATGCGCTCGACGTCTTTTTTTACTTTGGTCATATCTTTTGTAACAAAGGGACTACCAAAATGGTGAACAACACCAAACTCATTAGATTGATTACAATATGTAAAAGTTAGGTGAAAAAATACTGTTATGCAGGTGAAATATAGTTTCATTACTCAGATTTTTTACTTTTATCAATTAAAGACTCTATTTTTTTAGATCTTTCGACTTCGAGGCTGTGAAAGTAATAGTAAACGGACTAAATATATGAAATTTACTAAAGATTAATATTAAAACAAAACAGCACTTTACAAAATGTTTTACCCAAAAAAAATCCCCTGCCAATTCAGACAGGGGATAAATATTAAAGAATCTAGTTTGTCGCGTTTAAGACAAACGGCTCAACAGCAATTACATTGAATGAAGAGTTTAATGTACTATGAACCCCAACCACATGATCAGGGAACGAAGTACCTTCAAATTTGTGAGTCTCACCGTTCAAATCATATTGAAAACTAAAACTAGACTTTGTGAAGTTCATACTCATAGCAGATACATTAGTTGCATTAGCAGGTATGATAGTTCCAGTTACAGAATAGTCCGTTGAAGATTCACTTACATGTTGCTTGGTAAACATTCCATTTAGACCAGTGCTATTCGCACCAGTGTTTAATGCATAATTACCTTGATCTAAAGCCAAACCTGCCCCCTTTTTAGCAACGATAATCTTCCAACCCATTCGTTGGTGATTACTACAAGCAAAAAATAGTTGATCTGGAGTTTGAGCATCAGGTTTGAATTCGATAGCTCCAGTCGTCTTAACAACATTGGCTGGATTAAACTCATTGTTTGAGTTTCCTCCAATTAAATCATTATTTAAGATAAAAGGATGACTAGTTTGTATATTAGTGTCACTTAAAAAGTTATAAGTAATACCAGGATACAAAACTAAACTAGTTGTATAGTCTACCTTAGACTGTGTTTGAGAACCCTCCATACGAGAAATTTCATATCGATTACTCGTACTTGGCTGGTTTGCCCAATTAGAATCTGCTGTAGTCACACTAACATCAAAATCAATCGACGGAATATCAGAAGCTGAGATACCATGAACCGTAAACTCTTTGTCAAAAGTAGACCCATAATTGTCTCTAACACCTGTAAAAACATCATCAATATTTAGATTTAATTGATTAGATAGTCTAAGTTTAAGTTTACCATCTAAACCAACGATAGCACCATCTCTTGCAACATCCCATGACCCAATCATGCTATTAACATCATCAGTTGATGTAGTATCGTTAATGTAAACTGTACTATCATTTACAAAATAGATTTTATAATTACTAGATTGAAATGACTTCCCAATTAGTTTCGCCGTAGGAATCCTATATGAATTTGCTTCTATTTCCATTCTATTTCTGTCAAAATACCACTTATCATTATGGTTTTCTTCTAAAATGAGGGCTTCAAGAAAGTCCTCATTCGATGAAACAAACTTCAAAGACTCAGACACTTCATTATTACCATCTCTAAAAATAAGAGTACCTGTACTATCTACACTCCAAGTCTCTGACTCATCAAGTCCATTAAATTGATCGTCCAAGTTATCATCCCAAACTGCAACTCCATCTGCTCTGAAATATACACTTTCTCTACCAATTTTATGAATAGCGCCATCTTCATTGTCTTCTTCTACAAAAGTCAAATAATAAGTAGTACCACTCAACATATTTTCACTGAAGCCAGTAGGACTAGCTTGTGAAAACATATTATTAAAAGCAGTTAGAGCGCTACTAATAGCTACTGAATCAATTACAGTTGGATTAAAAGGTGCGTTAGAATCACTGTGAGCAATTAACATCCATGACTCCTCTTCAACTTCTTCTTCCCATTGCATTGGTGTAGTTTGACATTCTGAACCTTCTTTACGCACATTGTCTATCATACAATAACCATGATGACCTAAAGACTTTTCAACTCCAAGTATTTCACCCGTTTCACTTATAAAACGAATATCTCGTTCAACTCGGCCAGGCCATGCGTTTTGATGTGAATTTGGCATCCACTCATTAGCACCATTTGACTTTGCAACATCAGTTTTCCAGTTAACTGTTCTTACTACAACAACGTTGTGATATGTCTTAGCATTACCACTATACTCTAATGTCACACTAGGAATAAAACCGATCACTTCTGTAGCTTCTCGAATATGATTAGCCCATTGATTGGTGGTATCACCATCAATCTCGACAATATCCTCTCTAAATGTGAATCCTCCAACCTTGTCGATTGTAAAGTCTGACTCAGCAAAAAAGTCTGATGTTGAAGAATTTCGAGTATATCGCACTCCTCGAAGGCTTCCTTCATCCTCATTCATATCACCAATTCGATAATGTTCATGAGTAGAACGTTTCCATAAATGATCCAAGTCAGATACTTCATATCCGTTCATATCTTCATTGGGATCAATCCACAACTTAGTATAAGCCGTTTTATCTAGACTGGAACCTAATCTATCTGTAGATTGACTGGTACCAAACTCTACTGTATCGAAAGCAATTTCAGCTAACATCGTAACGATTGGCGATGGCAATTGACTTTCAGAAGCAGTTAATCCGTATCCAATATCTGTAGTTAAAGGTACGGTTGTTCCATTAGAACCACTTTGAAGCTTTTCTAACATTTTACCGGCTGTTGTATATGCTCTAACTGTACCAGGAGTACCTGCTAAGTTATATGTACTTAAATCAATACTAGCATTTCTGTATGCAGAAATTCCATCAAGTACTTCCATTCCTTGTGCTGCTGTTAAAGCAGGACTAAAGAAAAATGTATATGTACTGTTAGCATTTAACTCTAACTCACTAATAACAATCTTATTACCAGTAACAAAGCCAGATACTGGCTCACCTACTGATTTAGGCCACATACTGTTAATAGTAGTGCCGAAGCTAGTATAGTAATCAGTTCCTTCAGGTCGTAAAGACATTAGAACTCTGTAGTTATTGAAATCTAAGTTTTCGAACACATAAAAGCTACCTGCACCAAACTTTGAATCATGTGTTGCTTTATCAGTAATACCAGTAAAGCTAGTAGAAGCTTGAATTGCATTTACAACCACACCGCTGTCAGTTAGATCCCGACTAAAAGTTACAGAGTATTCATCTGTCCCTGTCATTTCGATACCTAATACACGGAAGTTATCTGTAATTACGTTAGAAGAACCTGTGTTACTTGCTGTTTCAGGACAAGAAAACTGATAATTTGTACATATTTGATGCTTGTTGTCAAAAAATGTTTGTGCATCAGATTCAGCATCAAAAACAAAAAGTAATTTAGCTTTACCTTGCATATCTGTTTCTTGGGCAAAAACTTTACCACTAGAAACAGTCAAGTTAGTTAAGTGCAACTTGGCCTTATTTTCGATCTTAAAATCAGGTCCTTCATCGAGCACAAGAACTCGTGAGTTTTCTACTGTAAAATTACCATTCTCAACTCTAGAGTTTGGATCATGAATCTCATCAGTATAAACGTATGTTCCTGTAATCGTGTTCGTCATTTCTAACTTACCAAGTTCCCAAACACCATCATCAGGATAAACTACGAATTTATTCAAAGGATCAACGTCATTTGGCACATCTGTACCTGGTGTTAAAGTAACTGTATTACTTGCGAAATCAAAGTCAATAGGATCGAAGCCTTTTGGCTCTTCTGATCCACCATCTGTACCCTGATTTACAGGACACTTATACTGATAGTTTTGACATAAATTTGATAGGCCAAGGTTTTTGAACGCCATAGCTTTAGTTTTATCATCAAAAGCAAACAATAAATCTGCTTCACCTGTAATATCTTCTGGTTCAGCAAACAATACTCCAATCACAGATTGTTGGTCTAACGAAGGAATACTTCCTTTTTTATACCATGTAAAAGGATCCATCTCATTATCTACGTCCTGAGTTACAGTAAAATCAAGACCCTTTGAAAGAGTGTTATAAGCGTAAGTACCACTAGTATCAGGTGACATAGCATCTGGACCAGGAAAAACTGCAAATGTAGATGAAGTTGTTGCTTCAGCCGACATCTCGAACCTAAATAATTCAAGCTGTCCATCATCTTCTGCTACTACAAAGCGAATTTTACCTTGGGATTGACTTGGACGATCAGTACCAAAGCCAATTTCAAGAGCTTCTGTACTTGGATCGAAAGAAGCTGATGTTAAATCGTTATTTTGGTTCCCGTTGTCTGTGCCACCATTGTCTCCAGTATTACAACCATAGTTATACTCAGAACAAATCATGCTAGGGTTATTAAATAATGCCTGAGCATCAGATTGTTGCTCAAACATAAAGTTAAGCTCTGCCATATCTGTTTGACCTTCAGTAGGCTCAGCCAGAATGATACCAATTACTTGTGAGTTAGTAGGACTTAAAATATCACCTTTCTTATACATTTTAAAAGGAGGTTCGTCCTTACCATCTTCTTCATCTGGATCTAATTCAAAGAACATATTACCAGAGTCTACTGAGTAATTACCTGTCTCAATATCATCGTTCTCTAGTTTAATAGCATCATCATAAAATGTATATGTACCAGTATTAGTATTGTCAAAGACAACCTTACCAAACTTAAACATACCATCATCAGAATAAACTACAAATCTAGTTAAACCGTCTACATCACTAGGTAACTCTGTAGTAGTAAAAGCCTTGGCGTCTGATTGTACATTAAATGCCACCGGTGGAAAATCATGATTACCGTGATTATCATAACCACCTTCACCATTGATAGCTACACCATCAACATCAACCCAAGTAGTTAATCTACTCAATGGAATACTTGCTCTAAGACGTACCACGTTCATACTACCAAAAGGTGTATACCCTTCCGGTCCAAAATAGATGGCCAAATCCTGTACCATATTACTAGTGTTATCGCCAGGCCCTGTGGCATCACCCGCACCTGTATTAGCACCTGTACCAGTGTTATCACCTGCTCCTGTACTTGCCATATCTCCGTAACTTGGAGCTTCAAGTAGAGGTCCTAAATCTACAGAAATTTGATCTGTAGCAATTTCGTGACCACCTTCAGCAAACATTGTTGAATGTCTAAAGAAGAAACTTGCTCCAGTTTGAAGTCCTGAAATATCTAATGATACTCCAAAATTCCAATACTTATATTTTTGCTCATCAGTAGAGATTTCAAATGGTAATTCCCATGGTTCAATGTCTTCTCTAGTACTGATAAAACTTGAATCAATACTAGAAATTGCATTTTGAATTGGAATAAGTGCTGGTATCGGTGTATTCATTAATGCTTCCATATTTGGTACTTGAGCTAATGCGTGCTCTTGACCAGTACCATTGAAATCTCCTCTAAATGTTAATCTTTCAACATCTGGCATAGACTGCGGATCTTGAAAACTCCAAACTCTAGTTTCAAGATTGTTAACAAAATCGATTCGACTTAAACAATCTTCAATACCATTTGCTTGAGGTAATGGATCCATGTTTGGTCCAGAAGTATATCTAACATTTGAAAAGGAGTTAACAGAAAACATAAAATCGTTACCGTTATCACGTTCTCTTGCTACATAAGTTTTATTTTCATGAGGTACATAAGCATTACAATAGTTATCGAAATACTCAACGTTTATCTTAGATCTTAATGTTAATGTTGTAACACCATTATCGTCTTCAACTAAAGCACTTGGATGCATAGCTGATTCCATTCTAAAGATATCATAAACATTGATAATTGATCTATCAGCTCCACCTGCAACTTCTAAAACTAGAGAGTGTACCGCAGTAGCTCGATCTTCTTCTGTTGATACTCTTGTAACTTCAACAGAGTCGCTCACTACCAATATATCAGAACTTGCTGGCTGACAATCAATAATAGGGCGCTCTGGATTATATTCACCAGTGTTTTGATCAAATGCCTGAATACCTAAATCCACACACTGACCCTCACCAAAATTATTAAAATAGTTAGACTTACTATTCAATGAACTATTATCTACAGCTGATACATCACCTTCATTGACCTTATGGCCAACGAAATTAACTGACATCTGATCAAAATCATCGCTTAAAACATAAGAGAATCGAATATATTCATCTTGAACATTAACTTCTTCAATAACAAGTAAAGCATAGATACCTAAACTTTGGTTGAATCGAGATTTATTGTTCATTTCAATTAAATACATTCCACCAGGGTACAATTCAAGAGAATCTTGATTTGTAGTTAAGTGAAACTTAGCTTCAGATTGAAAGCCTTCTTTATTAACTCTATCAAAATCAAGAGCATCCTTAAAATCACCTTCATCTTCAATTAATCTTACAACCTTAGTTGTTTCTGGCTTTCCACCGTTACTTCCATCATATAATTGAATGGACGCAGAACCATCTGCATTAAAAGATACAGAAAAGTCAGCATTAGCTTCGCTAAATTCTACTGAGTTTTTCAACAAGCTAAAATTATCTCCAGCAAATAACTGAAGACCTTGTGCCTCTTGAACTAAATCAATAAACCAGAATGCATCTAATTGAAACTTATCTAAACCAATAGATCTTTCTTTAACTAGACCGTTTCTATCAGTAACTTCGACACTTATTGTATAGAAGTCTGTAGCTTTGATTCCGTTAGGACTATCATTTACCTTAAATGGTGGGAAAAATAGCTCTGCTAGAACTTGACCTTGGTCAGCGACTTCTAATGGAGCTATAGTAAAGTCTCCCATTTCTCCAGCGCTATCCTTCATTGCATAAGCAATCGGGTTTGGATTTCTAGCATCATTATATACTTGCTTAAACTTTAAAGTATAAGGAGCTTGAAAGTCAGACCCGGTTAATAGCCCTACTTCTAGGTTTACTCCACCAAATTCAACACCTGATACTCCACCTAAGTGTCCAGCTTGTTGATCTCCAACTTTGTAACCTCTTAAATCAAAACTCTTATATCCTATAAAGTTTAGGGTACTAGTAGCAATTGCTTCTTGTGAGTGAGAAATCAATCCGATTCCTTCAGCAAAAGCAAATTTCTGAGTTACATGTGCATTTTCACCTGCAACCATACCCTGATTGCTTACTGTGAATATGGCAACATTTGAAAATTCAATTCCACCAGTCCAAAACTTGTTAAAAGTTTCTTCGTATTTGACAGTTAAATTAGCTGCCGGAACATAAAAACCTGATCCTAAAGTCGTATCAGGTGAAAACAATGGTAAACATTGTTGCGCTTGAGGTGGACAATATGAAAATGCTCCATTTTCGTTTCTGAACTCTTTTAAAACTTGGCTAGTATTCTTAGAAATCGTAAACGAGTTTGCTGTTCGAGTAACTATAGTTGCAAATTGCATACTTTGTGGTTGCTCGTCACCAAACTGACCATTTTCTTCATATACATAACCACTACCATCAACAAGTGGAAATAAATTATTTACTCCATTTGTATCAATAGTAAATCTTCGATTATTTCCAAATCTCATCCAAGTTTCAGGAAGAAGTTCACCTTGAACAGATTTGATTCCGCTCGGTTGAAAATCACCAAAATCTTGGCTGATACTTAAATCAAAGCTTCCTTGAGGATGAAAGATCACACTTTCATCTGCAGGAGAGAAATATGCTCTCATCTTGTCGTCTTGAGCATGTAGTTCAATTGGTTGAATGAATTGAGGCATCATTGAGGTATTGTTTGGATCCATATTATTTGGATCGTATTCCATGTGCTCAGAAATACTTACTAAGTAAGGATACTCATATACATCTTCTGCAAGCATTCTGTTAAATGTAAATTCAACAAATTTACCAGCATCAGTTGTAATAACACTCTTAACACTAACTACATTCAAACCAGATCTATTATTAATAACTGGTGTAGCCGGTTGATCATTAAACTCAAAAGTTACATTAATATCAGTAGTCTTAAAAGTATTTGAACTTCCAGGAAGACTCCAAGATAACTCAGTCATTTGAATTTTTTGGCCTCTATATCTAGACAAGTCATCGCCAGTAAAGTCAAAGTCAACTCTACCATTCATGAATGCACTAAAATCAAGTACTCCCAATTCAATACCTTGTACAGCTTGTGCTTTAGTAACGGCTTCTGCACCAGTTCCATCAAAACGATCAACTTTAAATGCTGTAACTAGATCATCAACAGCAAACTTTGCAAATACCTTTGCCCCTCTTAATGTATCAGGAGAAACATTTTCACCTGGGAACACTCTATAGTCTCCAAATTGACGATCAGATTCGATTACTAATTTAACTTGATTAACATCAGTAATTTCAACAAAAGGCTTACCAGTTAAACTAAAGTCTAACCAAACATCATGCACGGCCATCTCTGCTTGATCTCTTTCAAACATTGCAATCCCGTTAGGACCATAGTATGCGTGATAACGTGAATCAACTGTACTCTCTAACAAATAGATGTAATCCATAGCAAATGCTTTAGCATTGCCTGCTGCGTCCTGTTCTGAATGATCAGGAAACACATTTACTAAAGTATGATTACCATTTGTATGAGAAACAATAAAGCTTCTTGGCTGACCAAAACTGTCTGTTGAACTAACAACATTTGTACTTGTCAACGAAGATGAGTTCATTGCACTAGGTAAAGTATGTCCGTCAACTCTATTTGGAAGCTTATAGATTGCTTGAACTTGAGTAGTCCAATCAAAAGAATATAACTTAGCATCTGTAGAAACAGTTATAGATATCTCTGATGTCTGAACTATACTAGGGGATAGTGCTTCTATAGCATTAGTATCTCCAGTAATATTAAAATCAACCTCTGTTTCTTGACCATTTGCCAAATGTCTGAATCCTAAGATTTGGACAGTATGACCGTAATGATCTTCAACAGCTTTAAAACCTAAGTTATTATTAACATTTAGACCTTGGAAATCTAAAGTACTCTCGTTACCATTTACGTTTTTCAATAAATAAACAAAACCAAAGTTTCCTTCATCCACATGAGTCACACCAATAACTGCGATTACTTTATCACTACCAGTATCCTTCATTGTTTCTACACCAGGACCAAAATATAAGTATGTTTGACCAGGAATTGGTTCAATATCTAACTCTGATACTACATTTGCTAAAGACAATGAATTTGGCTTAGAAATCAAGTTCGTAAACTTTTCTTTAATATCATTGCCATCAATATATACATTAGCTAGATATCTACCAGATGGATCACCATTTGGTAAAGTTGGGTTTGGTGAAATAACAAATCCGTTTCCGAACTCTTGTTTATCAAATCGTATATCAGCTTTATCATCATCTAACCCTAGATGTTGTCCACCTAAGAAACTAAATCCTGATCCTGCAAACAATAGATTTGAGACTTCTTCACCCTCACCCCTAACCTCAACATGTACAACTACATGAGGTCTTTTTCCGTCAATAATGACAGGAACATCTGCTGCTAACGGTGTATCTGTAACAATAACCATGTTTTGTGCAGCTGTACCTAATTCAAACTCATAGACTTTGAATCTCCATGGTACATTAGCAGTAGTCTCGTCAATATTATCTACATCAAAGCTGATGAATGAATACTCACTTAAGGTATTTTCATTTGCTATAGCGGCAGCAATAGTAGTGTCTACTGTATAACCTTCACTCGATGTATGGTCTGGTCTTTCTACCACTAATTTATATAACTTAGACCCTTGACCAAATTCAACTTCAACGTGAACTGAATCAAAACCAAGGTCTTCATTTTCATCTAACTTCAAGGCATCAATCGAAACATCTCCAGCTACTGGATCAGCATTACCAATTCGGTAAGCAACCGTCTTAAACTTCTGTCCCCAAGAATGACCGCCAGCTGCGCTTTGATCAAACTCACTAACACTTTTGTTGTTTTCTTCAGCGTAAACAATTCCGTGCCCTGATACGATCCACATTCTCTTCGTTCTCTGCTCGTAGTTTTCTGTAGAAAACTGTGTAGCAAATCCGTCTTGATCCCAGTCTTGAGGCCAAGTAAGCTTTTCAACAACTCTTACTTCAACTGCATCGTTAAATCCAATTGCTCCTCTATCTAAAAATGGTAAAGCTCTTAATACTGTAAACTGAGCCTCAACTTGTGGTCTGTAATCGTTTCCGAAATCACCACTAGCACTTCCTTGAGAATAAGAAGACCCAAGTCTATATGTAACAGCCCAAGTACTACCTACAGTTGCGTTGTTTGATAGTAATAATACTTCTGCTTCGTTATTTACTGTTGCAAATGGATCAAAATCATTGGTTTGTGGAACTTCCCAGAAGTTACGAGTATTACTCATACCATCAAAGTTCCCTCTACCTTTATATGATAGACCGTTTCCAGCACTGTCAAAGTCATAAGCTACGAAATCTCTGTAGATCCCGTTATTTTCATACTCATTATATTCAAAGAATGTAACACCATTGATAGTAGTTGCAGACTTTAAGTAAGGCTGAGACTTATAACCATAATCATCTTCTCTAATTTCTAGCCATCTTGTATTTGATTGAGGCTTTTTGATTAAGCCATTTGTACCTTCTGTGTATAAATCAGCTGCAGTAACAATATGTCGTCTTCTTTCAACAATATCGCCTTCAGTAGATACCATACCCGTAGTAGCAAACAATGAAACAAAACTGTTTACGTCTGTTAAATCTACGCCCGAGTTAGGATCAATATCAACTACAAATACACCATTAATCTCAGAGTCATCTACATCTACGTTTGCAACATTTACAACTGCAACATTTGTTGCTGTTTTAAATAGTTCTCTATCGAAAGTATCGCTAACTTTCAACATCATATTTGCAGATATCACTGTAGACAAGTTTGGCTCACCAAAATATGCAATCTCAAATTGAGTTGAGCTTGTTACTTTAGTGTACGCTAAACCAAACCCACCAAATTTTTCTTCTCTATGAATAAATCGAATTGGATTTGGTAACTCTACATGTCGCTCATCACCTTGATGATTCTCATAAGTATAAGACTCTATAGAGATATAATCTCCATCAACTAAATTATCATCTTCG
>JAGSHD010000001.1 GCA_023954715.1 Candidatus Cloacimonadota bacterium
ATCATTGCCAGCCTTTTCCAAATCGCTCACAACCACAGCTCTTTACTGCAGCAGCATTTGGTGGTTTGAAGCCTCCATCTGTATAGCGGCTCCGAGAGACCTACTCTCATCTTAAGTCCAGCTAGCTGGACACACGATTCCTTTCGATTTGTTTTGTTAGGGTCGCGGTGTCCTGAAGGTCGACAATTGTATACTCAGATTTATTTTTAACGAGTACAAAAGTTACAAAGAAAGAACAAAGTTTTCATGTTTATCTAAAAAGGTGAAACATATGGTTGAAAAGAAACATAGAGAAAGCATAATCATTATTACAATACAACTGTTACTACTCCTTGTTTTGTATTCTAATACTTCATCTCTGACTTGCATGGAAGTTCTCATAATGTCCATAGTACCAATAACTATTTTGTCACACTACTTGGCTAAAATATTTTTGTACTTTGTATTTTGGCTAGCAAAACTCGAATACAATACAATTTCTAAGATAATGAAAGCTATATGTATCTCTATTTCCATTCTGTTTGTAATAGCACTTTTAAGTCCAACGCGTTGTAGACGTGGTGGCCCTAGAACACCAAGACGACAATGCCTCTTTAATCAAATGCAACTATTCGGAGGACATGAATTTTTCTATATGGATAAGGGCTATTATCTTTCATTTCATTCATTACAAGATTTAGAAGTACTTACTAAAGAACATTATATGTCAGAAATTCCAAAATGCCCTGAAGTCAGTGGAGATAATATTTCATACTATTTAGGTCATGACAAAACAATTTGCTGTGTTATTCATGGCTGTAGAAAATGATATACAAATTTTCAAGATTTACATAATTGCAGAGTCACAAGTGAATATCAATCCAAGTTAGTCTCATACAGGACATTAAACAAAGCGAATAGCCTTCTCTCGTCTCTTCGAAACTGTGTTGGTGGCTGCTTATGCTCAGCAAGTTAAGTTGTCCCAGTAGTCCAAAACATTATCTATGTAAAACCAATACAATGAAACGAAACACTAAGCGTAGTGAGAAGGCAACCAAGAACCCTCATGAACTATTTCACCATCTTAAGAAATATACAAGGCGTGGGTTGTAAAGTGAATCCTCTGTGTTCCCTGTTTTGACGAATTGCTCCAGATTAGGAGGAAATCCACTAGGACATTATCAAAAGAAACAGCCAACAACGAAAACCAAAGATCAATTCATGAGAGGGCGCTTTAGTAACCTCATGAAACACACCAACTACTTTAGAAGTAGATAATGCGAATGTTGTGAGTGAATAATCGGAGCAAGCTTTTTGTCCAATTATTTCAGATTGAGAGTGTATCCAATCAGTATCAAAGACCCTTGCGAAACACTAGCATCAATGGGGTTAAACAATGACTTACAAACCTAAATCGTAGTCTTGGGCCTAACTACTTATTGTACCAAACTTTTTTTGTAAATTTATAATTTTAATACCGATAAAGTGGGGTATAAACACAGATGTTTGTGATCATAAATAGCTTAATCAGTGGTATTTGATAAATATTGAATGTAAAAAAAAGACATTAAAAGGCCGTAAAATTACGACAAACTCAGATTTTGGTAATGTACTAGGTAATTGTGCCGTTAAACTCCATGTTAAAAATTAAGCCGGATTGTGAAGACTATTTTCCAAAGTATCGATTATCCACTGATTTAGACTCTTTTCTTCGGCCAACGCTTGTATTGAAATATTACTGTGTAATTTTGGATCGATCCTTAGATTGAGTTTTCCAGGATACTCTTTTGTTGGACTAATGCCTTTTTCAGCGCAGACTTCTAAGAATATATTTAAAGAGTTTCTAAAACCTTTTCTTAACTCGGATGGGTTCTGCCCGTAGAAGTCAGCTCCACCATTAATACCCAAAACTTCTCCCCGAAACATATCAAGGTCTGAATCATACTCAATTTTTGCTTTATACGAATCCAATTTCATAGTGTTCATGTCAATACCTTATTTTCGTTCTAACCTGTTTCGATTACTTGCAATGCCTCTTTTGTCACTACAAGATGATATGTGGTTGGGATGAAACAATCTTACTTCACCATACAGCGCCACCGCGACTCTAGATCCAACTCTATATGTCTCTACACTTACGTTCATAAATTAGGATTCATTGTACTAATCTTAAATACAAGTCTGAAAATTCCTTATGACTACTATTATAATTTGTCATTACATGTCTTCTTGGAGTTTGAGTTTTCTTTTTATCTACTAGATCAACAAGTGCTTCCTCAATCAATGATTCAATTTGTCGTCCTTCGTCTTTGGCTATTTGCTTGATAGTTTTCACCATTTCAGGTCGTAGTTGAGTATCAAGCTTTACTTTTAAATCCATTTTATCGCCTTTTTACAAATTTTATCATGAAAATTCATGATGCATACCAAACTATATAATACACGAAGGATTTTAAAGTTATATCTCATGTAGAAAAGGGATAGTGATAGTCTGCGCTTAACATTCAATATTTCTGAAACTCTTGTCCTAGTACCTCAGATAGGTTCACGGTCTTTTCTTGTTTATTCTTTCCATTCCATTATATTGTTCAGTGTTTCAATAGGATTAGGGGACGGAATTTCGTGATATTCTACTTCATAAGATTCTGCTAAAATTGATAGTACTTCAAGTTCATCAAATTCTAGAGTATTTTGTTCAGCATCAATCAATTCATCGATTCGATCCATAACTCTTTTATAATCCTCTTCAGTATGAATTGGTCTTATATTCAAAACTTTCTCCGAAATTGTCTCTGCGTTGATCTTGTCATATTCAGCATGGATACCTATAAATCTAATATACTCTAGCGAATTTGTATTGGACCTTGACAACCAATCTATACTTATTGTCCTTAATGTTAAAACAAACTCCATCATTTGGTAAGAAGGCCGTAGTCCCAAATCATTACCTAATGTCATTTGGAGATGTCCAATTAGCTCGACTAGTTATAGAAAACCAAGCTAAAACAAGATTGCTCAGAGTCGCTATGCTTGGTCCAGGACTTTTTAAATGTTTTTCGTGATATTATATGCATATTAAATTTATTATAACCTGTAAATCCCATAATAGGAAACAACTACAAACATATAAGGTGATATAATCTCTTAAAACCAAATATCGAGTCGCTTTTGATAAAACAATCAGTTTTTTGTTCTGCCAAAAATTATTAATATGAGGTACATTTGTTTTATAACACTAAAACCAAAACATCTGTATCATACCCGTCATTGATGAGTAATAGCTTATAGACTACTTATACAATTTCTTAGACTTAAATCACCTTTTCCACACAATTTCGAGATAAAATCATTTCTTGACTTTGTCATATTTTTGAAACTTTCATATTTGGCTATTTTACTTATATATTGGATTATACTATAATATCGTTATTAAATTACGTGAAAATAAGACAGACTTTGTTTTTGGAGAGATATGCTATTAGATGATGTCAAAAATCGTATTCGAAGACTAAACTATAGTATGAGAACAGAAACAGCTTATCTTTATTGGATAAAGCGATTTATTTTGTTTCATGATAAAACTCATCCTTCTTTAATGTGCAATACTCATGTTGAAAAGTTTCTTACCGATTTAGCGATCTCACACAATGTTGCTGCTTCCACCCAAAATCAGGCACTGTCTGCTATTTTATTTTTATATAATGAAGTACTGAAGTTGGAGTTAGACTGGGTAAAAGGAGTTAAACGTGCTAAAAAGCCCACTAAATTACCCGTTGTGTTTTCTGTAAATGAAATAAAGTCAATCTTTTGCCAACTCAAGGGTGATAATCAACTTGCCGCTGAGTTACTTTATGGCTCTGGACTTCGATTAATGGAGTGTTTACGTTTACGTGTCGGAGACATTGACTTTGAATACAAAAGAGTCTGTGTCAGGCAAGGAAAGGGTGCAAAAGATCGTTACACTATTTTGCCCAACTCAATTATACCTACCTTACAAAAACATATTTCTCATGTGGAGCAATTACATAAGCAAGATTTAGCTGATGGTTATGGCGAAGTTTATTTGCCAGTTGCTTTAGATAAAAAATATAGATCCGCCAACACTGAGCTAACATGGCAATATGTTTTTCCTTCACGAAAATTGTCTTTTGACAAACGTTCTGAAAAAACTCGACGTCATCATATATCAGAAAAGGGTTTACAAAGAGCTGTAAAAAGAGCAATTGATCTAGCTAAGATTCATAAGCATGGATCGTGTCATACTTTTAGACATAGTTTTGCCACTCATCTTTTACAATCTGGTGCAGATATACGGACCGTACAAGATCTTTTAGGACATAAGGATGTTAGGACTACCATGATCTATACGCATGTTTTAGAAATGGGATTTGGCGGTGTAACTAGTCCAGTAGATTTGCTGTAACTTAATTATATAGATCAGACATTATACCTTCGAATTTAAATTAATATTCTATTTGTAAATAGATATATTATAAAGTAAATCCTCAATATACCTAGTTTTTAAACTCCTACTAAACTATCCCCGAAAGTATTTTGGATCCGCTCATTTGTATATGTTACTATACATGCAATCAATCGTAACTTAGGCAATCAATTTTATGCTTATTTTTGTTCAATCAGCTATATTTTTAGGAGTTTTACTCTTGTTTGTTGGCTGGGTTATGTCGTTTATTGTCAGCTATCGTATTCATACTATGTGTTTGTTGGCTAATGTCTTTGCTTTTCCATTCAATCAAATCTACCTCTTGGTAAAACACTTTCAAAAGGTACAAAAACTACTGATACTATATATACTTGGGTTTAGTCTTGTTATTGGTGGATTTTTGACACTTGTATCTATAACTACTAAGATAGTTTCAAATGATCAATCTATTCAGTTTGAGCTACCTAGTTTTAGCTTAAAATCAAAAGCTATATCAAAAACTCATCACCAATTTAAAACCCTTCGAGGATACAAGTTGGACCTGCTTATGCAATCTGAATCGGGCACTAATGAGATAAACCCAATGAAAGCAAGCTGTAGCACGAGACAAATCGATCAGATTAGTCTGAATACATGTTTACCTGACTTTAAGCAAGATCAAAGTACCATTATTTTTAACCATTTTTCTCACAATAAGATCCTTTATACCTTGCGTTTAGAGTGTAAAATAGATGATAGCTATCGAGATTGTACCAACAACAATAAAGGTATAATTGATTCCTTACAAGTAATCAATTGAAGGTATAAAACTTGGTTAAATAACATACTAAAATAGGGGTTTTATGAAAATAAGAGCTGAGTCCGTAAGTGACAAAAAAGCTGTCTATGAAATCAACAAACAAGCTTTTCCAGGTGATGATGAGGCCAAGTTGGTCGATGCACTTCGAGAAAATGCAGATCCTATAGTTTCTTTGGTTGCTGAACTAAAAGGACAGGTGATCGGTCATATACTTTTTTCGCCTGTCACTTTATCTAGCAGGCCTGATTTGAAATTGATGGGCCTTGCTCCTATGGCTGTCTTACCTGAGTTTCAAAAACAGGGGATTGGCTCAAAACTTGTAAATGAAAGTGTCTCTAAATGTAAGGATTTGGAGTTTGCTGGAATTGTAGTACTAGGACATCCTGATTATTATCCTAAGTTTGGTTTTGTACCTTCGGTTAACTTTGGGATAAAATGTACTTATGATGTGCCAGACGAAGCGTTTATGGTTTTAGAGCTGAAAGAAGGGGTTTTTAAAGCAGGGGTTGTCTCCTATCATCCTGAGTTTGATAATCTGTAAACTCTGACTTGATTACAATTTGTCATAAAAGACACAGCCACCCATACATACATAGACTCCTTTTGGTTGATTTTTATAGTAGATTCATTAATGTGCCTTGAGAATCATATCTTTCAGAGACTTTAAAATTAACATACCTAATATAAACAAAAGTACAAGTAGGCTATATTCAAGAATAGACCCTTCTGAATATGTTGACTCGATAGTTTCTTTCATTATATAAGGAGTAGGCTCTTGAAAATCTTTCCAAAACTCTCTCACATTGATATCTGGATGCTTTTCTAAGGTAATCTGTTTGTTTACATATTGAGTTAGTGCTGCTCGATAACTATCCCCATGCTTTCTGATAGATTGATACTCTGTTTCCACAATACTGATACTATTTTCACTTATTCCGAGATTATCTTCTAGCAATTTAATCAAGTCCTTCTTATCTATTTCATTTGGAAGAAGAAGAGCTTTATCTGATTTTATTAGTTCTATAGCTCGAAGTTTAGCCAAAGCTGATAGATGCTTTTTATAAATATTTTGTAGCAAAACAGACATCATTATGAATACATCTGGACTATCCCATGCTTCACCTAAAACTACCAAACCTTGAAGTGCTTCTAATAGTTTTCTACTATCCTGAGATTGATTTAAAAAATCTACAGGTACAAGTTGGTTTATTGTAGAAGCATCTGTCAATAAAGGATTGTTACGCATCCATTTTATTAAATTTAACTGAACCTTTTCACGACCAAAATGAGCATTTGGATTAATCACTATAGCCTTAGTAAGGTTATCGATGGATTGATCCAACAACGAATCATCTCTATCATTAAGACTTTGTCTAAACCATAAATGAACTTGAAATGTTCCTAGATTAGCTAAAGTTTTATAGTGAATATCATCTCTTTCTCCTACCGAAAAGTTAGATTTATCCAAAGTCTCTTTTAGTAAAATAGTCTCAATTGCCTGTTTACTATTACCAACTCGATCATACGCCACAGCGAGATCATCATAATCAAAAAGGGAAAGAACTTTTTGTTTTTTTAAGCGGTCAATTCTAAATTGATAATAGCTATCTGGAAGTTTTTTAAATCGTCCTCCAATGGTGTCAACTACGCTAGGTAGTCCTTCACTTTCAAATTTGAGAGTATCACTATCCCAGATACAAGCTTGTAAAGTTGAAGACAATATAAAAAATAAAATAGATATGTAGAAAAGTGAATGTTTCATTGTATTTAGATAGTAAACTCATCGGATATAGTCTTTAGAATATACTGCATTCTTGTAGAGCCAGTCCCTTCGTAGATAAGCTCTGTTCCTAGCCAGCTCATTTTACAAAACGCTTCTTCAAAATGTATAATCCTATCAATTAGCTGTTTTCTTTCAACATCATCGTATGATTGAGAGGTTTCAAGAAAATAAGCCGCAAAATCTAATTTGCATAATTCATCAAAACTTGGGTTAAGCGAACTTGATGTCTCAGCCTCATTCTTTGATAACAATGTGCCTGCTGGACAATACGAATCTCTTGGGCCTAAAACCAGTTTAGATAAAATGTACTTTACTTTTCTTTTATGTCCATCGATAGCACTTTGACTGTATTTTTCATGTTCAAAAAAATATCCCTCTAGATAGTAGTTAAGGGAATCCTTTGTCAATGACCAAGGGATTTTTGTCACGTCTTCTTCTATACTATATAATCCTTCATTTCTAGCTTTAGAAGCTAGATACATAAACAAATTACTACAGGCCTGTAGTTTCGCTAAATAACCCATCTTTAAAGCACTTTGATAAACTAGTGCAAAATAGTTACTATCACCAGAATAGGCATACGTGTTAGCCTGTATCATAGGTTTTTCTATATAGGTCAGATCCCATTCTTGAGGGTGTGGCACTAAAACACAAACATTAACAAATTCAGAGTCCTCACTTTCACAACGATATCTAAATGCTATACGTTCACACTGTGTATCAATCTCTTTATCTGTAATCTGTTGTGGTTTTTCAAATCGTAACTTTCCACCTAGTCCCGCCAATCTAGCCATCTTGTTATAAAAAATCCCCATAAGATCACAGAAGAATGGATAGTATTCTTGTGAATATACTGACTCAATGTCGTTCGTGTTATTAGATCCAAGCATATCTAGAAACTCTACCAAGATCAAAGAGTCTATTGTCAAGTAGATATCTCCTATGGAGGACGCTACTTTTACCACGAGCTCTTTCTTTCTTACAATCTGAGCAATCTTGTTTTCAGGTAGAATACTAACTTTTAAGACCTCACAATTTTTACTTAAATAGCTTGAGAATACATCAAGAGCTCCAGCGATAGCATCTTGTAAATTATCCAGCTTTTCAGTATAACTTTGCCGTTTTAACTTTTGAAGTTGTTGAGTACTCTTGTCATTATCAATTTCAGAGTTTGAATCCTCTAGACCAAATGTACCATCCATTAAAGATTCTATTTCATCGGGCGTAAGATCACCACTACTCATTACATTCATCCTTTATGTGTAAAGTTAGCACTGTATCATTTTAGTGGAATAGTCGTAATCATGCAATATTGGCGAAAAAATTTGTATCTTGTACATTTATTTGATTATGTCAGATATATCTTATTATGTGTAATCATTTTAAGAACTAGACGAATCAACTCATGACTTGTGATTGGGGGATTAAATTTTCTATAGTATCGTTCATTTGCTCGCTAGACCTTGGAAGTTGTGTACGGTCATATCTACTAAAATCTTGTCCATCTATATAGTTGACACTTGGATAGCTATGATTGTCACTTGGACTTTGGAAAGATCCGTATAAAACAGAATGACAATTGTTACAATAGAGAAACCTAGCACTATGGATACGATCAAAAGACAAAATTTGTAAAGAGCTAGTATTGTGTTCACAATCTATTAATGAACCTTGATACACCTCCCACACTCCTTCTTCATTTTTAATGATCTTATTTCTATATTCATCACTGATGTAAACAGGCCTAGGGTTTAAATTTGGACCAGGAGGTGGGCTTGAATGTCTGACTGTAGGTATTTTTTGCCCAACAAAAGGATTTTCTTCTTTTAATTTGTCTTTATATATCTCATCTACTTCATATAATATATTTGATGAAATCTGACCTGCTATACGTCCTAGGAGAGACTTTTCTTTACGGGATTGGGCATCCTCCATGAAGTCGTCTACATTTTCTTTGAGATCATCAACTAGGTGGTCCACGTTATCTTTTATGCCTTCGATTATAGAAGAGTCAATGGGAATAAATTTACTGAGTTTATTTGCTTGCTCAGAGTCATTGGCGTGAGTTTGAGCGTCTAAGATTTCTTGCTCTTCTTTGGCAATACGAGCAGCTTCTTCTTGTGCTTCGCGTTCCTCTTTGGTGCGTTTATCAACCCGCTCAATAAAGTCACCTATCTCATTGGAGAACTCTGTTTTCAATTGACCAGCCAATTTACCTAATGTAGACTTTTCTTTTCTTGTTTTTGATTGCTCTACAAACTCATCTAACTCTTTTTTAAAGTCATCAAACAGCTTCATATTTTTGTCCCAATATTAAATATACACACTCAATATCTTAATGAAAAACAGATGAAAGTTCAATGGTGACTCGGGTTTAATTGGTTCTGAAAGTGCTCTAGCGAGCCAAAAGTTTGTATAATTTAAGTAAAAGCAACCACCAAATATTGCTTTTAACTATCTCAATAGGACAATACTTGAAGTCAAAGTATACTATCATAGAGCTTCTTTAATATTTGGGTTTGCCAAAGGTCAGAAAAATATACATAAAATTTTGCGAAAAGGCTATTTACTATCCTCTAGATAAGATTTCCAGATAGCCTGTACCCAGTCTGGCATTAATTGAAGAATAAACTTATGGTCTTGGAATAGCTTGATCAAAATATCGTAAACAACACAAGCATCATCGGATGCATATTGAATCTGAGATGGGGTTAGAGTAGCGATCTCCCAATTTGATTTGCCTGTCTTTTTTGATTTTTGAATCTTTTGATTTAACACTACAGCTGTTAGTTTTTTGGTGCCTATTTCTTGAAAATATCCTAGTACATCTTTAAAAACTTCATTCAAATCGATCACACGACTCATGTTGACTTTATAATGCTTACGTAAATCAGACTTATCGTTTTTTAAACCAATCCCAACTTTGATTATTTTTGGACTTTCTAAGATTTGAAAAATGGGTTTTAAATTACTCAAGGCTTTTACTTGAATCACATAAGACTTTTGTTTCGTTGCAATCTGCACGATAGCTATCTTGTTTTCTTTTTGATTTTTTATAAAGGTTGGTTTTTTTTCGGTGTCGAAACCTATAATTCTACTCTCTTTGATGGCTTTTATATGATTTTTTAGATCACTATCTGACTTTATAACAATTACTTTTCTGTTATTAGCTAAATAGGGGTCTAAGCTATCCATATCAATATTTTTACAATTATCGATTAAACTAAAAAATCTCAAAATCTCGAAAAGCTCTTTATCTACCTTGCTCAGGGTTTTAGACAAACTCTCTTCAAAGGATTGCATAGATTGCTCCGAGCAAACTTGGTGCATTAATTTTAGTCGCTTCACATTTGTAATAGATTTAACATCAATCATGTATCTCCATTATGGATAAGGTTTTAATATAGCTATCAAAGTAAAAAATAGACCATCTAATACCAATCACAGTTAAAGACTTTATATTTACAAGTGTCTTTTCGATTTCTCCACTTCGGTCGAAATGACGCTATAGTAAAGATTATAGCATACAATTTCGTTATCTTGAGCAAAGTCGAAAGATCTTAAAAAATTAAGTCTTTAATTGATATTCGTATGACTCTGATTTGTAAATTGTACCATAGTTTGACATAGAACTATATTCTAAGGGTATTCATTTGAAAGCATTCATAAAGATTTTTACTAAGACAAATACTATTGGGAGAGTTGGGGGCTTTTGTTTGGGCTGAAGTTGTAGCAATTAATTACAATGAAAAAGTAACATTATGACTCTTTAAATATTACCAACTTTACTAAAATGTCAGACTCTATGTCTTTGAATTTGTTGGTCATGATCTCTTTAGAGAAGCTAAGTCCTCTATTGCCTGACCCAGCTCCAATTAATGGAAAGGCTATGGATTTATAATTATTTGACCTAGCTATGTTTAACGCCGAATCTATTGATTTTTCAATTGAGTATTTTGTAGCGAACCATAAAAAGTTGATACCTGCCACATGAATGATTGCCTTATAGTCCAATCGACCAGCCTCAGTTTTATGAGCCGATCCCAATCTCATGGGTCCTTTACACATAATCTGATTAAAAGGTTGGTAGCCTGCCCGCTTTTTTTTAACTATGCGCTATAGTTTTTCAAGTTCTTCACAAAGATTGATTACATCAAGGTTTTTGATCATTGTTATATTTTGTATTTTAAGCTTTTGAAGTGTAGTGAACTACTCGAAAAGAGCTTCAAATGCAAAAGATGATGATGAGCTAAACCGCATCAAAAAAGCTGAAACTACGAAAAACTTGTTTTATCCTGGCCTTTTATCGAAGAAACCATCTGAATAAACCTATCCGCTTTTTAAGAGATCCTGACACCCCTTGAGGTAACAGTAAAAACCAAGGGATGAAGTTTCGGTTCCAAGGGTTTACTATTACTTCTACTTCTTGGTCTAATAAATCGCCATAAACTATCTCTATGTCCATAATCAATACTATCCTCTAATGCGAATATTTTTAACAACTAACTCATGATCGGTTTGGAGTAACTTGGTCTTAATGTTTAGATATTTACTGATATTAACAGCCAAACTAGGGCCTTTGTTAAACAAAATTAGCTCTTTTTTAGAGTGATCATTGATATAGCTAATCAAATGGTTTTGTAGTTCATCACGAATTCTTCTATGAAAAATTTTAGCGTCTCTAGTAGACACTTTAGGGTGTATGTTTATAGTAAAAGATAAAAGCTTTTTATCCTTGGTCTGTCCTACAACTGCCTTAAAAGTAAAAGATGGTTTTGCCTTGAGTTTATGTTTTGAGTATTGAAAGGAGCCAAACAACAGTGCAATAACTATCAAAATGCCTGCAATAATAGGGACAATCTTGATAGTACTTTGCTTTATCTGTTGAAAATCAAGTGTTTGTGGAGCTAGCTCATCTTGTATCTCATCAAAATTGGGAATAGGTAAATCCTCTTGCTCTGAAAATACTATCATGGACTGCACTCTACCATCTACATACTCAAGAGTGATGCCAGGTGCCTTAGGAGGGGATTGTAACTTTTTGACTTGAGATCTTGTAGTACCAACCATCACCCCTAAATACTGAGCAATATCTGCTTGTAGTACTTTAACTCCAACTAAATTACTAGTTTGCTTATCAATATACAAAGAGATGGCACCTTGATAATCAAAACGTAGATAATTTGTAGAGCTTGGCTCTTGCGTGAGATCCGGAAACTCTTGTCTTATTTTATGAAAATGTAAACCAATGATAAATGGGCCTACATGTGAGTTATTGACTATTTCAAATGGAGTAGACATAATCTTTAATAAGAGTCACCCAAAGTTTTTACAGCTTTGATTTTATTGCTAATCTCAATTCGTTTTTTTAGTTTGAAATACTCACTGGCTGTATAAAAGATAATCGAAAAAGTGATAGCTAAGATAGCTACAATTACATAATTAATCTGAAATTTGGGTTTCTTTTTAACTATCTTTTTAGCCTTATTAACTTGTACTTTTGGTGAACTCTCACGATTTTGGACTTCACTTTTATCTAGACTAATTTCGCTAGAGTCTAGTAATTGATTGACTACTTTTTCAATCTCCATCTTGCTAGCTAAGTGGTCCGCATGCTCTAGTTTGTTGATATAAGAGATATCATCCTTTAACATTTGAGCTGCTCTTTTAGACATATTTACAGTAATGTGAGGTAAGATATCCGAATCTTGGTGCAAAATAGCTTGAATCAAATCTTTGTGATCTATCTCAGGTAATATCCTTTGAATACTTCTATTGGACATAAATTTAAAGTCTTCAAAATGAAAAAGTTTAGAGATTGCTTCTTGGATATTGTAAGGAGATAAAATATCATCAATAGACAATCGAAAGTTTAAACTGTCACAATAAATAAATTGTCCGGCATCATCCACATGAAAAATATCTTGCGTCGAAACTTCACCGCTAGACTTCAATTGAAGTTGAGCTTTAGGAAGAGACAACAACCTATAATCAGATAACTGAATAAATAGGGAGTTTAAGTCTTGATTGACAGCAATTATTTTTGTTTTTTGCATATAAGAAAATTCCTCATGAGAATTAATTATACTTGTATTATGGGTTTTCGAACAACGTCTATTAGAGAAAAACTCGAAAAAGACGAACGGATTGTGACTAATTTACTTTAGTATAGATATATCTTATAAGTAAATATCGGTATTTTAATGGGTTTTCGTGCGTGATTTGGTAAATTACTTTTGTATCGCTTTATATACAACATGCCTCATTACACAATCAGCAGAGCTAATGACCTTATCGTACTCTTTAATTTTTAGCATATTAAGCTTTTCAGCTATTTTATAAGAAGGAATGTTTTTTATCCAAGTATGAATATATATTTCGGGTAAATGTAGTTTGTTGAATCCATAATCTAAACAAGCCTTTGCGGCCTCGCTTGCGTATCCTAATCTCCAAAAGTCTTTATGTATATGATAGCCGATTTCAGGGACTAACTCTCCATCAATATTTTGTAGAGAGATCCCGCATTGTCCTATAAACTTATCTTGTTCTTTTAAAAACACAGCCCATAAACCATAGTTTCTTTTTTGATATCCTGTGATAGATCTTTCAATCCAACCCTGGACTTCATCTTTGGTATATGGTCTTGGATAATATTGCATGGTCTGCGGATCAGAAAGTATCGGATATAAAAGATCCAGATTATCTAAAGTATGTAGCTTTAACACTAATCGTTTTGTTTCAAGAATTTGCATGATTTTACCTTACAATATTGTTATTTTCTGAATAAATGATCTATCAGATATTATGTCCAAAAACTAATAATTACAACAAAAATCAACATAGCTAGCATTGTTTTGTTACTTTATCACCAAGGGGACTAATTTTTTATAGTGTGAAAATATATAGAAGAAATACAAAAAAGTAGTGTTAATTTTTATGAAAGTAAACGCTGTTAGTTATAAATTATGGGGTCAAATATTGGGCTTTTATGAGTCTTTTTGTCGTATAAAATTATAAAATGCTAGGAGATTTTATAGCTGAAAAACTTTCCTTGGATTTTATTTGGATAGCTTATAGACTTTTATGTATTGATGGAGAAAATGACAAGATTAATGCAAAAAAGTCGATTTATAGTTGAGTTTTGTTACTTTGTCACCAGGGGGAGTAATTTTAAAAAATGGATGATTTTGATAAAACATACTATCCGTTTCGAAAAAAAAAATCCCAATTGAGAGCAATTGGGATTTTTGATTTAGATTCAGTCTATGCTTCTTGAGCCATGGCTTGTTCTAGCTCTGTATATAGATCTTGATATTTTTTAGTAAGCTCTAGACCACCCATATCTGTCTCTACTTTTTGGTACTGGTCATTAACTTTTTGTTTGCTATCTTGATCCAAACTATTTTCAGCCATAGGATATAAAATATTATCCTCTTTGAAGATATGATCTCGTAGTAATAGACCATAAGACTGAAGACCTTCTTTTAAGATAGCTACATCAGATGCTTCATATCCCTTAACCATTTTTGCTACTAACTCTCGACCCATATCATGCTCATGAAGCATTTGACCAATCGGATTACAATGTGTTAAAACTCCTGGCTCGCCTAAACTAGTAAACAAGATATCCTCTTCTTTTGCATGATGATATCCATCAGCGTACTCTTTTATAAAGTTTACAAAAAGAGGGGCCTTTTCTAAAAGCAAAGCATCATTTGCATTGTCCACATAGCTCATAGATAAACCTATAAATTTTAAAATTAGTTGATGTTCTTCCATTAATTTAGCACTGACTTCTATCATTTTACTCACCTTTTAAAGACATAATTTCTGTATATTTAAACAAAGAGCCAACACATCGGGGAGCTTGCTGATTACAGTTTTGTCGGTAAGGACCATGCTCCTCACACCAAATATTACCATGTCGATCTGACTTTAACATTTTATGAAAAGCCGTCTCTGGATGTTTTGGTATGTTGCCAAGTAGTTTTTTCTTAACTAATGTGTCCAGTGCAATTTTTGTGCCATTGAATTTCATTTTCATTGAAAATCGAGAGTTGTAGTCGCTCAATGCATTCATAGCTATAGCTTGAGCATCATGACATTGAGTAGAGTCTAAGCGATAAAAGTACTTTTTAATGATAGGACTATTTGCCAAATGTGACAAAGTGGCCTTCTGTAACTCTAGTGATAATTGACAATTTGGGTCAGAATCAATACTCGGGTCGCATTTCTTTTCAAAGGGTCCATGGGTAGTACACCACAAGTTATCCCTCTGGTCGCTTCTATATCGATCCTTATTATTGTCATAAAATAGATTTTTTATGTATCTTTTATCTATGAGTTCAATTTGATCTACATAGCTCTTAACGATAATTTTCTTTCCGGACTCTAAAGAATACAGTGACAGACTACCTTTTAATAGTTTTTGTTTTTCAAAACACTCGATGAGTTGCTTTGCTGACTTTGGAGTCTCCGTATCACTCTTGTCCACATACGATAGATTATTGGCTTCAATTTGAACTTTAATTTTTTCAAAGCTGCTTCTAGAATTTTGATAAGCAACTTTTAAAAATTTTGAACTCAAAAGCTCTTCTGCTCTTTGTAGTTGTTTACGACACTCCTTAATTAACCCTCTTTCACTCAAAGTGGATAGTCCAATTCGTTTTAATCTAACATCGTCTCTTAAAAAGTGAGATAAAATTTTATACCAATAAAAAGTAGCTTGTGGATTTTTCTTTATCTGATTGGAAAATTGAAAGGCCAAAAAATAGATGGACTCACCAAAACCATTTAAAGCTGATTTTTTTAGTAAAACATAAGCTGCTTTTTTATCTAACTTAGGACTCCAAGAAAAAAGGATTCTGCCTTTTACATATTGGTACAAGGGATCATCATAAGTATTCATGACAGAAATAATCTGCCAAGCTTTATCTAGTTGACCCAAATCCACATGGGATCTAGCCACTGCTAACTGTGACCAACGTAGAACTTGCTCATCATAACTAGTAACAAAACGAATCTCATCTTGTTTAATTTTAGTCATTACTTGAAAGACCCATTGATAAATCTTTTGTGCTGAAAGCACATATTTTCGTTTATAAAACTGATCGCAAATATCCAAATAATAACTCCACAATCGAGAGTCAACAATTTGAGGATGTTGTAACAGATAATCCATATTTTTTTGTAACAACTCCATAGCTGGGTCATCGTTATCACTCAGCAAGTATACTAAAGCTATTTTGTTTCGGAGTCTTATCACCAATTTATTGTAAGTAAAATTTACTTCATTCTTTTTTAAAGAACTTTCTAATATAGAGAGGGCCTCACTATATTTTTTAGTTTCAATCAAGGAGTTTGCTTGGGTTAAGATTCTTTCTACTTTATCTAATGAGCAAAAAGAGCTTGAATAAAAGAAGCAGAATAAAATAAAAACTAGGATGACTTTCATAAATAACCTTAGACAATCAATAAGCGAGATAGGATCAAGTTTTAAAAAAATGTTAAACAAGAACGATGATGTATTTTACTACAATATCAATTATATTTGAATTTACAGATTTGCTATCTCACTTACCTATTTTAACATTAATTATAGGTAGATGAATAACAAGTCAAAAACAAAAACTTCTTTCACTCTAGGATGAAAATGCTTTTAATATTTGATTTAGACGGAACATTATTTAAAACCCACAGTATAGTTGAACCAGCCATTTTAGGTGCATGTAAAAAACTCAAATTAAATCCTCCAAAAGTTGAGATGATTCATAACTTGATTGGTGTTAAAGCCAATGAGTATTATCCCGCGTTGTTTCCAAATGCATCTCAAGAGGACTTGATTGAAATCGTTCAGTTTGTTAGAGATTTTATAAAAAATAATCTTGTTCATCATGGTAAATTATACGATGGTATCAAGGACGCTCTAAAAGTTTTACATGAAAATCACACATTAGCTATCTGTACAAATGGACATGTAGATCATCAAGATAATATCTTACATGCTATGAAAATTAATCAGTTTTTTAAGTATAAGTTTCCTCTTGATGGGTCGGACAAATCTGTTCGAATCGAAAAAATCAAAAAGCTTTGTCCTCTAAATGCTGTAATGATTGGTGACAAGTCCCATGATATACATGCAGCTATCACTTCTAGTATCCCATCAATAGGGGTTTTATGGGGATATGGTGATAAGATTGAGTTAAGCAAAGCTAGCTATCTAGTTAGCGATGTTGAGCAACTATTAAAGAGTATCCAGTCTTTAAATTCGTAAAGATCTCATTTGCAATATATAAAGTTATGATCGTTTGACTATAATCACTGCAAAGACTATTTATACCAATATCAATTAAAACCTCAATTGTTTAAGATCTTTCGACTTCGAGAGTGTGAAAACAATACAAATTAGCTCAAGAGATCTCTCGACTGTACTCGAGATCATGAAAAATAGAAAAGCCATTAACATGGCTTTTTATTTGTTCAGCCTATAAGAAGTATTTATTTGTACATTTTATTTAATTGTCTTTTCGACTGAAACGGAGACATCTGAACATAATATTTAGTCTACTTATTATTACTTTCACAGCCTCCTTCGCTCAAGATCATGAAAAATACTAAGATCATCAACATGGGGTTTTATTTGTTCAATAAATTATCTGCTATAACCCTTACTATAGTATCGTTTCTACCAAAGTGGAGAAATCTAAAAGACACTTTTAAATATAAACTTTTTAACTGTGATTGGTATTATTTAGTACTCATATAAAAAATAAGCACCATTAACATGATGTTAATGATGCTTATTTATCTACTTATATTAAGTATTAGGCACTTTGTTCTTTTTTTGCTGTGAGTAAACTCACAACATAAATTACAACAAAGTTTAAAACAAAAATTGAAAATCTTTCTGGTACGATGTGTTGCAATTGTAGTTTCCAAACAATGGTACCTATAGAACCAAAAAGCAGTCCTGCGATGACACCGTTTCTGTTGGTTTTTGCAGAGTATAAACTTAAAACTATGATCGGTCCAAATGTAGAACCAAGTCCACCCCAAGCATAAGAAACCATTGCCATAACTCCTTCTCTCCATTGAAAGGCAAGAGCTAAAGCAAGCACACAAACAACAATTGTAATTGCTCTAGATAACATCAGTAGTTGCTTTTCTCCAGGAGCTTTACCCATAAATCTATGATACAAATCCTCAGTTACTGCTGATGTAATAACCAACAGTTGGGTATCAGCAGTACTCATCATTGCTGCGATTGCACCGGAGATTAAAACTCCAGCTAAAAGCATAGGAACCATATTTTTAGCAAAAAATGGCATTAAACCATCTGAGTTTCCACCTTCTCCTAAAATTTTAGCAGCAACCAAGATCTCTTGAGAAAAAGTTACTTTAGCAACTAGACCTAGTAAAATTGCTCCCAAAAAAGCTGGTCCAATCCAAGTAAAAGCGACGATCTTACCTTTTTTAATATCATCATCACTTGGCATAGCCATGTAACGAGTCAATAAGTGTGGCTGACCTAAGTAACCAAATCCCCAACTTAAACCCGCTAAAGCAAAAGTCACGGCTGCTATGCCCATATTACCATTATTTAAGGATAGATATGTTGGATCTTCTATCAAGGATAACTTGTCTAAAAATACTGCAATCCCACCCATTTTGTAGATTCCAACAGCTGGTAAAATAGTCAAAGCCGCAACCATTAATAATGCCTGAACCATATCTGTGATTACAACAGCAGTAAAACCACCGATCATAGTGTACAGACCTACAACACCAGCACCGAGTAACATTCCTGTATTTTTATCAATACCAAATGTTGCTTCAAACATGGTACCCGCTGCACCAAATCCACTTGCTATATAAGTAATATAAAAAAATATAGTCACCAAAGAACTAAGCAGTAAAACTACTTTACAGTCACCAAATCTAGAGGATAAGTATTGAGGAATAGTCAAAGCACCAAACTTCAAAGTTTCATTTCTAAGGGGTTTTGCAACAAATACCCATGAAACAATAATACCAATCATGCTCCCTACGGCAGTATACAACTCTCCAATTCCAACCATTAAAGCTGCTGCTGGTAGCCCTAATACTAGCCATGCTGACTCTCCTGATGCTCTTTCAGAAAAAGCTAAGAGATAACCATTGATCTTTCGACCACCTAGTAACCAGTCTTCGTTATTGGAGTTGTCTTTGGATGACCAAGCTCCTATTCCTAACATTACTACTAAATAGACTATAAAACCAATCAGGACCTCGTCCATAACATTCTCCTATGACAAATATTTATATTCGTCGTTTGTCAAATCAACTGCTCTTAAAGATGGTTCATTTCGACCCCCAAAGTAAAAAGTACTACTCTTCACTCCATCTAGGTCTAACTCCTCATCGAACTCTTCGATGAAACCTTTCTTTTGCATTTTCAAAGACGATGCTACTTGTTGGTATTTTGGGCGGTTTATGGTTGAGGATCGCTTTTCAAAAGGGGTTTGACCTCCACTTTGAAAATGATAAAGATAATCAAGGGTTAATAAATTAAATACGCTTTTTGGCGCTTCTATCTGGACTAAAAAATCATACAAAATAGTATATGCTGTCTTTAGATTAACACCGGTAAAGCCCATATGTTTGGATTGAAAAAATACTGTTAACTCTTGAACAAACTCAAGTGGGCTTGTAAACAGTGGGGCGATTTCAAAGATCACCATTCGAAAATGATCTCGATTATAATAGACTTCTAAAACAGATGCCATTCGTTGGGTCTTTTCTAATTCTGTAAAAGAAAAGTGTTTATTTTGTAAAAGGTTATAAGGTGGATCTAATTGATGAACCATCTCATCTCGATCACCAAATCTTTTGGACAATGAGCCTTTTAACACTTTAAGAGTTTCAATCTGAAAGTGATCTGCTTTTTTATGAAATGTCCAATTAAAAGACTCTTCAAAATGTTCTGGAGTTTGCTCTGACAGACCAACAACTAAATCCAAATGGATATGAACTTTAGTATTAGCCAATAAAAAATCTAAGTTACGCTCCAACTTTTGAAAGTCACAACTTCGACCATTAGCCTTTAATATAGAGTCATGGATACTCTGGACTCCTATTTCAAACTGAAAAAGTCCAGCAGGGGCTTCACGTAACAACTCTAGAGTCGTTTTATGCAATAACTCACAGGCAATTTCGAAATGATAGTTTCGACCCTGACCATGTTCCATCAAATATCCTAAAATAAAATTAGTGCGCTTATAACCTAAGTTAAAAGTACGATCTACAAATTTTATTTGCTTAATCGTAGGAGAAGCCAATATAGACTCCATATCCTTCACAAATCTTTCGTGAGAAAAAAAGCGACTTCCTTTGTCTAATGCAGACAAACAAAAATGACACTTATAAACACAACCTCTAGTGCTTTCATAATAAGTAAAAGACTTATCTAAAATCTCTGGATTACCTTGAAAGGGCGAAGGAATAGTATCTAATTGCTCGATTGCATCTTGAGCTTGGTTTTTAACACATTCGCCTTTATTGTTGATATAGGATAATCCAGCAATATGTGATGGGTCTGCATCATATGATATAGCTTTCATCAAATTTGAAAAAATGATCTCACCTTCACCGGATATCACATAATTGCAATAACCTTTTTCAAGATAAGTTAAACTATCAAAACTAACTTCATAGCCACCTAAAATAATAATCAAATCCGGTCGAATCAACCTAAGGGCTTTAACTAGCTCGATGGTTCGATCGATATTCCAGATATAACACGAAATCGCTATCACATCTTTTACCCTATGAAACACTTTTGCTAAAGCATCCTGAAAAGGCCAATTGATAGATAGCTCAAAAGTATCAAACTGACACTCTGGGTTATACTTTTTGCCAAAAGCATCCAGATAATGTATAGCAATATTAGATTGAGTAAATTTTGAATTAAAAGAAAATAAAAGGCAGTGTTTTTTAGTCATAGACAAAAACTACCACAGCAGGCTCACTAGGGCAATCATTCCCTAAAATGAGGTGATAAAATACTGTATTATACCCGTATTTTTGATCTATCAATTATCTTATGCTAATATATCGCCTTCATGTTAAAATTCAAAAAACGAGTAAAAAATTATGCAACACCCATCAAAAGGGACTATAGATTGTCCAGATTGCAATCGGCCTTTAATCACTAATGAAGGGTTCACATCTTGGTGTGAATGTGGCTGGAATATAAAAAAAATTAGGCCAAACTTTGAGTTATCTTTAGAGGATGAACTAATCTATCATAGTTTCAAAAATCAATCCGAAACATTAATGAATGAAATTTTATCGAGTCAGTCCATCCATAAAAAAATACAAAGTAAACACTTCTTACTCTACTCCTTTTCATTCTTAGTAATGGCACTCAACATATCTTTGATTACTTTCAGTTTCTATCTATTAGTTTTTCATTATACTAATGTCCTTGCTATACTTTTAAGCATTGTTCTTTTGTTTATATGCTGGCAGGGACGAATTCGCTTTCAACAAATAGACTCTCCATTTTTACCAAGAGATGAATTTTCTAATACTATCCAATTGATCAACGATATAGCTAAACAATTAAATGTAGCCAAGCCCGATTACTACCTATACGATTTAGATTTTAATGCTGCTGTAATGAGATGTGGTACATTCAATAGCAAAAGAGCAATCATTGTCGGATTACCTTTATTCTATGTCTTAAATCCCCAAGAGAAAGTTGCTCTGATTAGTCATGAGCTCGCTCACTTTTCAAACAATGATCCTAAGAGATCAATAATAATCGGCTCTGTATATCATTCGTTAATCACTTGGCTAGATATACTCCAACCAGAGTGTCTATGGCCATCACATCAACCCGCCATAGAAGCATTTTTTGAGTTTTTAGGAAATATTTGTTTATATCTAATCTCAAGGATACCTTCCTCCTTGCTAGTGATATTTCATCTATTAAATCAACAGGATTCACAGCGATCAGAGTATTATGCCGACTTACTAGGAGCAACTATAAGCGGAAAAGAGGCCTTCAATACTATGCTTCAAAACTTTGAATATGATCATATTGTTGAATTGTGCACACAAAGAATTACTGTGCAAAAAGATCTATCCATCAATTTCTTAAATCTTTTAACTACAATGATTAGTGAAGTTCCTGCCCGTGAAAAAAAACGACTTATAACTGTTTCTGAGCGATTTGGTCTAGCCATCGATGAATCACACCCACCAACGTTTTTTCGACAAAAAGTAGTAGATAAGCTCGCTCCTTCACAAGGTCAATATACATTGTCTAGCGAAACCCATTCTAAAATTCAAAGGGAAATCGAAGCCATGAAAGATCGAATTCATTTTCTAAAAATTGACGAATACAAAGAGCAACTTATGTTACAATCGTCTTGGTAGGATACTAGCTTTTGTAAAAATTTGGCGGGTGAAAAATAACTCTATCAATACAATTGAAAAAGCTAAACAGTTAATAATAATTAATGTGAGAAGTAATTTCGATTCATGAGTTTTCTTATACAAAAGCTTTTTGATTGACGGATTGAAGGCTCAGTACTTATTTATGATTTATTATCAGTAAACTATGATTTACTCTTCACCATAAATTTCTAAGAATCTGGCTTTCTTTTTGTTAAGATCTTTTGATTTTTGGGCTTTGTAAGCTCCTAGACTGGAGCTTCTTAGAGCTGGTAAAAACAAAAAGGCTAAATTACTATTATAACTTGAGTCTTGATTATACTCTATTTGCCAGTTAGCAATATGAGATAGTGCATTGCTTTGATTTGCTTTAGCATGAAAACTTTGATTTTTTTGGGATTGAATATCTTTGAATGTATATGAATTAGAGTCATTGCTTAGAATCTGAAACAAACTACTACTCTCTCTATTGATGTGACCTATCAATTGATTGTTACAATCAAATACTTCGATGCTTCTTTTTGTTGAAAATAATGACTTTGACCCCTTTATGGAGGCTATCATGTTTCCATCCAAATCAGAAAGCTCTAAAACATCTCCAGATTTAAAAATACGATTTGTCATGGTAGCCACTCTAGTATTATCTGCGTAGAGTAAGTCCATATTAAATGTAAAAGGATTTAAAGAAGCTGTTCGATTTAAATGCATGGTCTCTTCAAAATCAATAACACTACAAGTGTCTTGACTAAAAGAAGTTATAACCAACAAAATAAACAACAAGAATTTCATGAAAACCTTAATAAATAGTGACAAAGCTATATCTTCTACGTGTTTTTGGAAAATTAGTTACATTAATTTAATGAAATATAATGGCGGTTTATAAAAAAGATTTAAAAGTACACTTTGTTTACAAAAAACAGTCTATTATAAATTAAACTTTTGCTTGAGTGGAGTGATTTAACTTTGCTTTATCTAAAAGTTGTTTAATCTTAACAAGATGGCCATCCAATGCAAAAGCATGTGCACAAGCTCTAGGTACATTTTTATCATTAAAATGGCCCTCTGTAATCTTACTATGTATCAGAGCGTCTTCTAGTTGTTTGCTTATTTCACTAAATATGATTTGTTGGTCTTCTAGAGTTATTGGCATTGTTTATCCTTTGTAAGTACTATATTGCTTTTAGCTTCGTCCATAAAACCACCAAAGTACAAGGGATACTTGTATGATTGTAATAAACCAAAAAGACATTTGAAAACTCTTTTTAGTCGTCTTATGTCGAAAAAGCTGTTGCCCTATGATTGCGCCTAGAGTTCCACCTAAAAAACCTAGAATCAATAAAGTGTTTTCTGGTATACGAAAACCTTCTACTTTAGAGATCATTTTGTCTATTTTATAAAACAGGAGCGATAAAAAATTGATCGAAACAAGATAAACAAGTAAGTAGCCATAAATCGAGCCACACCAAACAATCATAAAGATTATAAAAAGTGCACAAAGACTTAAATAAAATAGATTTGGAGATTTTTTCATAGAGTTACCTGTATTAGTCATCTATATCGACAAGTATAGATATGCAAGATATAAAGTAATTGACTATATGAAGTTAACAATACATTTTCAGCTGCTTAGGTATTTAATAGTGCATGTTGTTTTTGCTATACTATTTTTAACAAAATCCACATTGATATATTGTTATGAATCAAAACACAAATAAGCATTTTTACATAGATAGTCATACTCATAGTCTCAAGGTCAGCGATCCAACAGTTATGGAAACTATTTGTCATCCTTCAAGTGATGCGTCCTTTTCTTTTGGTATCCATCCTTGGTACATAGACAAATTCAACAAAACGGAGATAGAAAATCTGAATCGAAAACTGATCAATTTTGATGTTATTGGAGAGTGCGGTTTAGATCGATGTATAAAAACTAATTTTGACTTACAACTCGTAATTTTTGAAAGTCATTTAAAACATGCAAGTAGTTATGATAAACCTTGTGTAATCCATTGTGTTAAAGCAGAGTCTGATTTACTACGATTAAGAAAAACATACAAAAATAGATGGTTTATTCACGGGTTTTTAGGGAATTCTATCTCTATGAGCCAGTTTTTAAAAATCAACCAGCATACTTGGTTTGGCTTTGGTCAGCATATTTTTGAATCAGAAAAAGTACAAAAAACTCTAATTGAATGCCCCCTTGAACATATTCTTCTTGAAACAGACTCGCAAAACAAGTATAAAATAGAAGATATATACCAAGAAGTATGTAAATTAAAAAATATCAGTCTAGAGCATTTAGCCCAAACAATACAAAACAACCATCATAAATGCTTTCAAATAATATAAGGGTCGACAATGTCCAATTGGTTAGAAAGAGCAGAGCTTTTACTCGGTAGCGAACAACTTGAAGTCTTAAATCAGTCTCATGTAATGGTAATCGGATTAGGTGGAGTTGGCGGATTTGCCGCTGAATCCATCTGCCGTGCTGGTGTTGGTAAAATGACCATTGTCGATGGTGATACAGTAGACCTCTCGAACAAAAATAGACAGCTAATAGCGCTAGACTCTACTGAGGGACAAAATAAAGCACATGCCTTAGCCAATCGTTTGAAGGATATCAATCCAGATTTAAAAATTAATATTGTAGATGAATATCTTGATATTACCAATATGAGAGACCTTTTAAATAGAGAGTATGATTTTCTAATCGAAGCCATAGACACCGTAGCCCCTAAGTTTCATGTAATCAAGCAGTCCTATGAAAATAGAAGACCCTTTGTTAGCGCAATGGGTGCAGGTGGTAAACTAGACCCAACTAAAATTGAAATTGCTGATATCTCAAAAACCTATGGTTGTAAACTAGCCAAAAACATTCGTAAAAAACTATCCAAGGCCCGAATCAAAAAAGGGGTTACAGTTGTTTATTCTCCAGAAATCATCGACATTGAAAAAGTATATGTCAAAGAAGGAATGCGAAATAAAAAATCAGTTATAGGAACCATCTCCTACCTACCCCCACTTTTTGGAGGATACTGCGCATCAGTCGCCATCCGAACCCTAATTGGGGAGATTTAGGCTACAAAAGATACTTATTGCTCTGACAAATTAATACCTGCATCACAAAAGATCATTCTAAGATCTTTATCAATTTGCTGTAGGGGAGCATGTAAATCTACTTTTCCAAGTAAATTCAAAATCTTAGACTTAAAGTTCAATAATCCTATCTCACTAAACAAAAATACATGCCATTCGATCTCTTCTGGTAGTGTCTCATCTGGGTCTGTATTTAAAGAACCACACCCAATAAACATAGAAGAATGCTCATCTTCTTTTATAAATATGCACCAACCCCAATCCTCAGCAATCACTTCAAGGTTTGTGTAGCCACAATTAGTAAATCCTTCTACCAACCACTCAGCCAAACTCTTACCATAAATTCCCGGATTCGTCTGTTCATCTTCACCCTCAGTAACAGAAAACAAAGACGATTTAAAATAATATCCATCATTCAACTGAGCCATATTTACCCCCACAAAAAATTAAAACCAAATAAAAAAACTTTGATGCTGTAGTAATGTAATATATTTGTGTACCAAGCGAACAAGACATATATCAACTTTACCTCAATGAGGAATGCGCCTCACATTTTCAATTTGTTTCAGTTTTATAAAATGAATAAATGGAGTAAATCACAATACTCAATAAAATGAGTAACATAAAGCTAAATGGCAATGTCTCTACAAAAATATAGGGTATAGAATACAATAAAAAAATCAATGAACCCAGTATTGCTAACAAAAAGTTTGGATTGCCAAATTTTATCCATTTAACCACTAAGTCATTCTGTTTAACGAAATCATAAAAGTTTGCTTGTTTAAGAATTCTAGATATATCTCCACTCTTACTGCTAGCTATTAGATATAAGTACTTTCCTTCATGAAAACTATCACTCACGTAAGATGTCTTTCGATACTGACATTGAAACACTGTATATTTACTATTTTGAAAGTACTTTACTACAGGACCTACATATTCTAAATAAGTAAAGTCATCTGGTGTAGTACTACCATTTTGAGATTGTATCACTGTCTCCATTGAGTTGACTTTTGTAATACTAAAGCCAAAATCAAGCTCACAAGTAAAATCATTCCAACCAGCTGAATTGGTAGTTTGTAAGGTAAAAGCAAACACCAAAAATATCATTATTCTAGTAATACAAATATACATCAAACAACTTACCTAAAACCTACTAAAGCGGACTATAAAACGCTAAATACAATAAAGTTCACCAAAATTCCAACCCAAAAACAATATAAAGAACACCCAAATTTAAAACTTACAAACCAAGGTCTCATAAGATGAATGAATTTTTAATCGAACATTTTTGAATAGTACGAATAGTACTAGAGAAAATAAGGAGATGAAAAACTCGTCATCATATGAGACCGCATAAAAAAATAGCATCAAACATCCTAAAGGGCCAATATCTATAAAACTTGTTCAAAGAAATATATATCCGCCCAAAAACAACAATCATTTTTGAATAGTACGGGTAGTACTAGAGAAAATAAGGAGATGAAAAATATATCATCAGATGAGGCCGCATTAAAAAAGATGCTACAAAAACTAAACAAAGCTACTCAAGTCCTATGAGTTTGAGAAAGCCATAACCTACAAAAATTACTAACCTTGGTGGAATTCGATCAGGTACCACCCCAAAAGACTAATAGGAGACTTAAAATATTTAAACTCCACCTGCTGCCGAGTAGCAAGCTCTCCGTCAAATATAAAGTCTAAAGTTTCTAATTGATAATGTCCATATTTTTGACTATCCATCAATTTTAAACGCTCTATATCAGTTAATTTACTTAGTGACTTCATCAACCAACGATTTTGATTACTAGCAAAGACGATTTCGTCCCGTGAAATTAGGGCCAATGGATGGGTTGAACTTTGAAGTATCTCGTCTAACTCAAGTAGTCCTGCTTTAACAACAGCGACTCCTATGATTTTATTTTCATCAAAAATAGGGGCACTAAAGTATAAGCCTCTTAATTTACTACGTAATCCTACTGCTGCCCATGCACTCGACTCGCCTTTAATAGCACGTTTAAAGTATTTTCTGAATGCGTAGTTTTTGCCATCCAAAGATACACCATCCATGGTGCTAGACGCTCGTACAACTCCACTTTCATCAAGTATGTAAGAAGATTGTGTATTGTTATACTTTTGGACAGTACTAAGAATAGTTGATGTGACTATCGTAGGGGGTTTGCTTGTCATTAACATTTTTTTTATAGAAGGCTCTATACTCAATCTACCTACTATATTTGGCATTTTTGAAAAGAGTTCAAACTCAATTTGTTGAGCAATGGAATCTAACTTTTTTTGGGTCAGTTCTTTAGAATTATTAATGGCATCTAAATTAGATTGATGTAACCACCAAGTAGCTCCAAAAAAAACAACTAAAACTATGATCAATGTCCTAAAAAGAAAATATGACTCTTTTGACATGCAACTCTCTGCTTTCTGAGATAACTATGATTTACTAACATTGTGCCAAGAAGCAAGTTTAAAAATGACTACTTATACTTACAAGCATAATTTTACAGGATCAAGATTAGAATAACAAAAGTTTTAAAGGAGCAATTAACTTTTCACAATTTTAATCCTTATAACTAGACAAAATGGTTTAAACATACGATGTAATCCGTTTAGTTTCTGGTAGACATTGTACTTAGGTATACATCACTGTAGTAATTTGTTAAAATTATATAGTACACTTTGCATGATGTACTGACTATAAACGATGTAAACATACCAGTTAATCGTGCAGCAAATCACCGTACATAGTACTTTACAATAAAGATGATTTGAACTAACCCTAATATTTATGGCTATACCAAAACTAAAACAAGAACATATAAAAGTTATATTAAGCTTTTTTGGATTATTCTTTTTACTTTGCTCTTATTATGTCATCAAACCATTTAGAGCAGGGGTTTTTTATAAAGAATTTACTTACCAAACAGCTCCCTATTTACAACTTTCATGTATTGTAGGGTCTTTATTGCTTACTCGAGCGTTTACTAGTTTTTATAAAAAGCTATCTAGCATCCATTTGGTCATATCCTCTTATTTTATAATGGGCTTGATTCATGTATTGTTTTACTTTTTACTTGGAATTGGCTTTGCTACAAAACCGATTGCATTCGTCTTTTGCTTATGGGCTTCCATCTATTTTTTATTGGCTTTGGCAATCTTATGGGGTAATACCAATCAGATTTTCTCTTCAAAACAAGCGAAAGTCTATTATGGTTTTGTACTCTTTGGTGCTTTATCCGGTAGTACCTGTGGGTCTATGTTGAGCTCGTATATTATTGATGCAGGATACCTAGACTATAGCCTTCTGTTTTCTGCTGCTTTAATGACAATTAGTATAGTTTTTATCTATTTTGCTGATCATTTCAATGTGGATATTATTGAGCAAAGCGCACAAGATGCCAAAAATATAGCAGAGGACAAAAAGATTTCCAGTGGTTTTGTAACAGACCTGAAAGCCTTGTTTAAAAAACACTATTTGCTATGTATCGCTGTTATGGTGTTTTCACTTACCTTTTCTAAAACAGCATTTGAGTACCGAACCTTACCAATTATAGACCAAGAAATCAGTAAAAAGGTTTTAAATAATCATTTCCAACTTTTAGATCAAGGTACTCAAAGTAACAGGTCATCTCTCAATGTATCTTTATTAAAGATGATTCAATCACTTAAAAAATTAGACGATCAACAACGTTTAAAGTCCATTGGTCAATTTGTAAAAGATCACCAATTAACTAGTGAGCCCAAACTAATTTTAGATCAATATCATAATTATCAAAAAGATTATCAAAAACAAATTAGTTTTTGGCATAATCAAACTCAAAACTATCAAAATATATTAGCCATAATTATTTTATTATTCGGAAGCAGTTTCATTCTTCGAAAACTTGGTGTAGGTGTAGCTATCTGTTTACTTCCATTAAGTTTTTTTATCTTACTTATCATAACTAATTTTGATGTGGGTTTACTTACTGTCCAGATTTGTAAAGTAATCGTGGGAGCACTAGATTTTAGTATTAATAATGCATCTAAAGAGTTACTTTTTGTATGCGCTAGCTCTGAAGCAAACCTACGTTTTAAACCATTCATTGAAGGACCTATATTTAGATTAGGTAATGCCTGTTCTGCACTTATATTTATTTGTTTAGCAAGTTTAGTTGGAGTCAACTCTCAAATTGTATTTCTTATCTTTGCTCTAATCATCGTATCCATTTGGTTTATCAAAGCTAGAGACGTGGCCAAACAATATCATCAGCTAGATGCCTTAAATAGAGCTACTCCAATATTGGGATCTTGATAGTAAAGCTTGAGCCAAAACCTTTTTTACTAATGACTTTGATTTCTCCACCAAGGGATAGAAGTAGATTTCTTATGTAAAATAGTCCATAACCACTTCCGTGCTGCTTTGTAGAAAAACTCTCATCAAATACTTTAGGGATCTGCTCTTGGGAAATACCGCACCCATAGTCTTTGAACTTTATACAGATAAACTTTTTATACGAAGATAATATTATATCAAAATGTTTACTTACATTACCTTTTTGAGCGTCAAAAGCATTATCGTATAAGGTTTTGAGAATGCTTTTAAATTGGGATTGATCTACGACTAGAGGTCGATTGTACTCTATGTAATTGAATACAGTGGTTTCCATTAGATCTGATTTTGGTGCTGTAAATAGCTCAATTTGCTTAACAGGATCAATTAACACTCCTGCACTAAATATTTTTTTCAATGAGCCAAACTTTAGTTTTTTCTTTCTAAAATCTTTTTGTAGACCTCGAAAGACTTCAATTGTTTCGTCTAATCTAGATTTAACTGCTTTGGCTGTATGGATTTGAATTCTACTTGGGTCTTTAATCACTAAACTAATAAAACAGCCTAAGATATTTAAATCTCCTGCTAAATCATGAAACACCTTAGCCAAATCTTGATCTTGTGATAATTCTGCAGTCATGTAAATTCCCCCAAATTTAAAACTCCTATCCATAAAAGGATAGAAAGTAAATGCATGTACTAGAGGGATTCATAGTGGAAACCAAGGTGAAAAACTATCCCATAATTGACTTATCGGATCGATACACTTAATAGTTTATACTGATTTACACTTTTTTACATTTTAGGGGTGTTTTTGTATGATATACTATTCCTATGCCTGTATATAAGGTACTTTTTTGATAAAATATAAGGTTAAATTATATAGCCACATTATCCCGTGAGGTTCTTTTTGAAATTAGTCAGTCAAAGCAAAACTCAAAGTTCTGCAATATCCTATACGATTCCGGTCCTTGAGTATACCTGTAAATCTCTAAATGAGATCGTAGTAGACTATTACAACATGCAGTTTGACCAAGTCAGCGAAGCTCATATATACGATAATTACAAAACAAAACCAAGTAATAAAAGCATCATTACAAAGTTACGACAAAAGGTTTTTGCAAAACTAAAAGCCTTAGGTAAATTACAGGTCGAATATAATGACTTGATCAAAACATCTGACACTAACGACAATCTTGGCGAAACAATATCCGATCTTTTTTTTCAGGAGTTAAAACTCCATTGTAAAAATAAAATAGATTATGATATTGCATGTTCTTTGTTAGAGTCCATAGACGAACAAGGATATTTAACTCATCCACTATCTACACTTGCAAACAATTTTAATATTGATGTAGAAGAGCTTTTAGCAATAAAAAAAACGATCCAGAAAATCGAGCCAATTGGTGTGACATCACGGGATTTTGATGAGTATGCATTGATCTATATCCAAAGTATAAAAGATAAAATCATTCAAAAAAAAGGGACACAACTTTATTCATTTTATATAGACTTTTTCAAAAATCATTCCAGAAACTTTAGACTCAACTCTCAAAAAACTCTGAGTCTACTGCAAATTGATGCTGAAACTTGTCGAACCCAATTGCAAGAACTTCAAAAATTTGGGATCAAACTAAATCCTATCACTCAACATCAACTCAAAAAGAAAGCTCCAGTAGCAGAGCTACAAGTCAGTTTACACAATAATAATTTAACTATCAGTAGCATTAATGACTTACACAGTTACGCCAACTTAAAAAAGACTGATATAGAGTTTTACTCCAATGCTATAGAAGGCATAGATGACCCCGAACTTCTAAAAAAAATGGCTAGTCAATTGGTTCATTCTAGGTCTCAGTTATATGCAGTATACATCCGAATGGATAACCTAACTCGTATTTCTAAGGCTATTTTAAGTGCACAATTACAATGGTTTTTACACGGTGATGGAGCTATGAACGTATTGCGCTATCAAGACATTTCAGACGCTACGGGGATAAGTAAAAGTGTGGTCTGTCGTTGTGTAAATGAAAAATATATTTTGTTTAATGACCAGTTAATCGAGTTAAAATCTTTTTTCTCAACGGGAGTAAAAGACAAAAACGGTCAACTCCATAGTCGTATAAAAATAAAACACTCAATTAAAATGTTGATTCACAATGAAAATAAAAAAACGCCTTTAAGTGATGTAAAGCTTCAAAAAGCCATTGAAAGCAATTACAATATCAAACTAACCGTAAGAGTAGTCGCCAAATATAGAAACGAACTCAAAATACCTGACTATTCTAGTAGAAGAAGTGGCTAAAGTTACCAAAGAGATAAAAGAAATCATTATCAAATCCACCTTACATGAAATTTGTAAGGATGGAAAAATTGACGATCTAGAAAAAGAAGTACTTATCAACCTAGTTAAGTTCTTGAAGTTTCCTAAATCAGAGGTAAATAGTTTAAAAAAGCAAATTACTAAAGAAATTTCAGTGGATACTAGCCTTGGAACATTAGACCCTGATTACCTAATATGGTCCATAGAAAGAAAACTTAAAAATCTTCTTGAAGAGACTTCAATCCAAGCTCTACTTAACAAAATTAAACCCATTATTTTTGAAGAACCTCAAGTTATCGAAGCCTTTGAAATTCATGAGCTTCAAGAAAAGTCCCTACAAGATAAAGTTTTACAAGAGTCCCAAACTCCACAAATGCCTTGGGAGCAAGATAAAGAAGAGAGACTTCGTAAAGAGTACGAAGACCGAAAAAAACAAAAAGAAGAGCAACAACGAATTCGGCATGAAAAATATCATTCTGGACCAAAGGATCTTAATATTGATGCAAGTAATTGGGAGGATTATTGCACCAGTCGAATCAATCCTGAGTCCATCAATAATTTGCAAGAGGTTGTCTTTTATATTGACCAAGGTCAACATAAACAAGCCTTAAACTATTTATTAGATTATTCTCATTCCTTTAATTATGACCTCAGATATTTACTGATTGCTCGATTATATTTTGAACTCAATGAGATTAAAAAAGCAAAGCAATACTTAAAAAAATCACAAGATAGTGGACTACAACAAAGTATTATTGATAGAGAGAATTTCATTTATCAAACATATAATCAATATGATGAAGATCAATGGATTACAATCTTAAAAGGGCAGCTAAACAAAACAGATTTAAAAAACGATGATTGCTATAATGCTTTACTTAATGACTTGATTTCACGAGGTAGAGCAGATATTGCCAATCGGCTTTTAGAAAGTTTTCAATCAAATCTAAAAGATTATCCAATCTCCACTCAAAAGAAAACACAAATTAAAAAGTATTTTTACAAAGACATATACTATGGCTATTACGGCCCGATCATCTTGATTCTTCAGATACTCTTTGCCTTTTTAATCTTGTTTGTTTGTACTTTTAATAGAGAGTATTTTTTTATTGCTATAAATGATTTATTACGGTCTATTGTATCGGGAGTTCCGGATCAAGATATATTTTTATCTAGCTTTCATCGTGTAGCCCCGTACCTTTTTTTGTTAATTGCCCTGGCTCCACTTTTATACGTCAATTGTAAAGTAATGATAGCCGGAATTCGAAATAGGGTAAACTCAGCCGTACAAGTTATGACCAATTACATAAAGGTTACCAGTTTTGGTAAGGTCTATCATCTCGGTATTCAAAATAAGTCCAGTACCTTCTATATATATGAAGATGATACTGATTATTCTTATATATCATTAGTTAGACATTTACCATTCATTCCTAATTTTACCTACGCCTATGCTTACGATGAACTCAGAAAGATTTATGTGTTACTTCCATTATATGGTATTGCTGATAGTTACTTTTTTGAAAGAAATCATATTTCTAAAGGTAAGGGTAGTACAGCACCTATAAATATGTTTGGTGTTCGCTTTGCTCAAGTAGCCTCTGTAATAGCCCAAATCAATCAGTCCTATTTAGCCTTAGGTCCAATACTTTTAGGATCAGCCGCCTTTTTCTATGCTAGTTTAAACTTTGCATCTGATGTACAGTTAAAATCATTTATAGTTATGTTAGCTATCTATATAGTCTCTATTGGCTTTTATTTCATTTTTCCACGGCTATTTTTATGGTGGATGAAAATACCTTATTTATCAAAACCATTTAGTATTAATATAATCAAGCCAGGAATCGTATTATTAAGTGTATGGTACTTTGCTATGCGCTATGTTCCTTATGGAATTTCGAGTGTGGTTCCTATTATTGCTTGTAGTACATGCTTTTATTTAATCTTTGTACGGTCCAAGTATTTTGGTGATACCAAACAAATTGTAGCAGAGCTAACCTCACTTGGTGATTCAAACAACACGGATGGCGATATTTCTGAATATGCACTAGGTTTAAAATATTTAAATTTAGGTAAGTCAAATAGCTTAATTCCTAAAAATGTAGGGCTATTTTACAACGAGGAGTATGTTGCCTTAAAAAGAAGCATATTAGGTCTGACACTCTACTATGATGTGGTCAAAAGAACCTCTAAATTTAACATCTCTATTCAAGACAATAATGATAACAGCATCGTTCGCATTGGAAACTTCAACTATCAAGTAAAATCTCGGGCAAAAGATATCCAAGAGAAATGTAAACTTGCAAACTTAGATAGTGGTCTAAACTCCACATTAAAACCATCCAAATCTAAAATTCATTTGCCCGGTGTTTTCGTCTGCTTTTTGGTATTTAGCTCGTGGCAATACTATCAATTTCTACAATTACATACCGCAAATGGTGAAAGTCTATCCGTAGATAATAAAACTTATAAAATTGCTTTGGAATATCTTCGATCAAATGATAACAAAATCTCTCATTCTTTACATGATCAAGACTATATCTATAAAAATATAGAAGACCAACGTATCGTCCAGTATTTTCAATCACGAGCAATGACATGGCAAGAGTTAGAAAACTCGATCCGACATGGTTTAGATAAAAAAGTACAAAAAGAGTTGACAGTTCCTGCATACATAAAAAAGGATGGATACCGAGAGGATGTTTGGGTATTTATGTATTGGCACTCATATTTAGCCAATAAGGCTATAGATAATCTAAGATATGGACAAGTTATCAAAGACTATTGTCACTCTGCTCAAATGTCAGCCGTAGCCGAAGGATACAATATACGCTGTGCCATATCCTTTGATTATGACACTATTATAAAAAATGTCTTAAATGCAAAAGAGGTTCCGAGTTTCATACCAACTACTTTAATGGCTTCTTTAACACGTGAAAATGGTTTACTACTAGAGTTTGCTGATCAAAAGGCTCAATCTAATTTTGATGTTGTTTTAAAAGCCGTTAAAAATAATGGATTGGCTTTAAAGTATGCTAGTAGCCACCTACAAGATGACAAAGATATCGTTTTAGCTGCTGTCCAAGAAAACTATCTTGCCAGTCAATACATGGCAAAGCGATTCTGGAGTTCCGTTCCTATTGTAGAAAAACTAGTAAGTAAGGACGGCTTATTATTAACAAATGCCAAAGCATCTATAAAGTCTAATAAAAAAATTGTTTTAAAGGCTTTAAGATCAAATTACTTAGCCTATAAAAGCATGGATTCATCTTTGCTTAATGACAATGAGATTGCTCATCATATCTTAGCTAAAGACGGATTACTTCTGAATATTCTCAATAAAACTCAAAAACGATCTAAAGAGTTGGTTAAAGTGGCCGTATCACAAAATGGTTTAGCATTAAAGTATTGCGATGATCGCTTTCATTCGGACTCTGAAGTAGTAGCCTTAGCTATATCATCTGATCTAAAAGCTAGTAAAATCATGGACCAAAGCCTCTGGGAAAACAAAGAGGTAGTCATTCGAATAGTAGGAAAAAATGGACTCTTATTAAATAAAGTGCCTAAAAGGTTTAAAGCGGATCGAGACGTTGTAATTAGTGCCTTAGGTAATAATTATCGAGCAGCTAGCTATATGACCCCTGTATTATACGAAGATGCTGAAATAGCAAAAATTGTTTTACAATCTGATGGAATGTTTTTAGGTAAAGTTCACTCGAAATTAACTAAAGATAGAGAATTAGTTAAAATAGCCTGTGCCTCAAACGGTAGGGCTTTTCAGTTTGCTGACCCAATATTTTATAAGGACAAGGAGCTCATATCTTTAGCTTTTAAAACATATAAAAAATCTATTGTTCGCTTGGATCCTTCACTGAAAGACGACTATGATTTCTTTTTACAATTGATGAAAATTGACTTGAGTGCCTTGCAAGCAAGTGAGCTGGATCATGAGGTGGTAGCTCTAAAAGCAAATGCGGGTAATGTGCAATATCAAACTATGTTAGCCTATCTTTATGAATATGGAATTGGCACAAAACCAGACTACAAACTGGCCAAAAAATGGTATTTAAAAGCCTCTGATTTTGGTCATTTACAAGCAACTACACAACTAGCTATTTTACACTCTAAGATTAAAGGGGAGTCTCAAACATCCTGGAAATACCTCTCACAAGCAGCAAAAGAATCTTATGTGCCCGCTATGGTTGAGTTTGCTAAAATTCATGATGCTAGAACAGGCACTTTCAAAGATGATGCCTTAGCTAGAAACTACTATTTTAGAGCTAATGACGCCAAAAGTATAGACGCTAGCTTTCAACTAGCTCGTTATCAAGAGTATGGTTTTGGTGGTGCCAAAAACATAAAAGAGGCAATCAAAAATTATAAAAATGCCTACTATAATGGTCATAAATACGCTCCGACTTATTTAGGTTTAGCTCGTTTATTTGGACAAGGAGTCGACAAAGATCATAATAAATCTTTTTTCTACTTTTTGGATGGCAGCAAACGAGAAGACTCTTGGGCTATGTTCTTTTTGGCCCTATCTTATCAACACGGAATCGGAACCAAAGTAGATCAACAGGCTGCCAAACTATGGTATAAACAATCTCAACAACTAAATAATCCCTTAGCTGGAGTTTTTGCAAATAGCAATTTAGACCGGTCCATTTTATCCAATGCAAGCTCATTAAAGCATTGGCTAGACAAAGCATCCGATAAAAATCTAGAGCACCCACTCTTAATGAAAGCCTACTTTTATCAAGAAGGCCTATTTGGATACAATATAAATATAGCACTAGCAAAATCACTCTATGAACAAGGTTCATTGCCTTACTCAAAATTTTATTTGGCCAAAATGAAATACAAGCAAAAGCATTTATCTAGTGATGAATATAGACAAATTCTTTTTGACTTAAGCAATAGCATAGATGCTGCCAAAACCCAGTACTCTCAATTAATATTCAGTGAAAAAGAGTTTAAATCAGACTATGAATTAGCTTTTTCACTTTTAAAAAAAGCTGCTAAAAATAATTATCTGCCCGCCATGACAGCCTTAGCTATTTCTTATGAAAGGGGACTGGGGACTAAAGCAAACTCTACCCTAGCTTTAAAATGGTTTAAAAAAGCGGCATATTACAATGATGTGGAGGCTAAATTTAATCTAGGAATCGTATATGAGTTTGGACGTGGGGTTAAAAAAGATCTTAAAAAAGCCAAACACTGGTACCAGATTGCTTCATTTGCTAATCACCCAAAGGCTATTTTAAGTCTTATTTTTCTATACGAAAACTACAATTAAACATATTAATTTTTAGTGCTGTCACTTGTAAAAATTGCAGAGTTTGTTTAAAATTCTTTCACTTAATGATCTCAAACTCCTACTCTAAATTTTTTACTTAGCTAATCCAAAAGCGAGTTTAGTTCAATTCAAAATCATTTGAGTATTTATTTTAAACAATTGGTATAAGGTGGCAAAATGAAAAAGTTATTATTTGTTGGTGTTTTTGGACTTAGTGTTATTCACTCCTTTTCTAATACTGCCTTAAACTCATGGACTCAACTTTCTACGATTGCACCGATTATTAGCACTAGGGCAAATCTAGTCAATCTGGCTAAAAACAATGTCAATAATTGGATTAACGCTATTAATATAAATTTTGTTAAACAAAATATGGATGTGAGCATTGTTGCTAACTTTATTAATAATGACTCTATATTTCATATTGACTTGCAAGTTATAGGTGACAAAAATTACAACTTAACTGATTCTTATCTAGCTCAATTGTTTATGGGATTAAACAAGCAGATTAATATAACTTTAGAGCCATATCAGCTTCAACTCAATGCACAAGAGCTAAAAGGTAAGGTTTCTGTTACTGATAAAAAGAATAAAGTTTTTAAAGCTCTAGAGTTTACTGAGATATTAAAAGCATTATCTGGCAACAAAGTTCTGAAAGAGGCTCAAGATCTATTAATCAAAATGGGCGCTGTTGACCAAGATATGAGACTTGGCAAAACAAAATATGACGTAAAAGTAGATCAACAACACATAACCACTCTTAAAGCGATCATAAAAAAGATAGGGTGGCCAACCATCGATAAGGTAGGAGCTCAAGCATCTCATTTTGCTTGGTTATTAGTACAGCACGCCGACTTTGATTTAGACTTACAAAAAACCGTTTTACAATATTTAAAAACCTTAAAACCAGATCAGTTCAATCCAAATGAGATCGCATATCTAACAGATAAAATCCTAATTCAAGAAGGCAAAAAACAAATTTACGGAACACAGTTCAAAGTAGATAAAGACAAAAACATAGTCCCAGAACCAATCAGCGACTACAAAGAACTAGACAAACGACGAGCCACACTAGGACTAGAAAACTTCAAAAGCTACCTAAGCAAGCTCTACTCAATCTACGGCAAAAAGAAGTAGGGGATAAAACCCGTAAAAACAATCAAAGCCTACATCTTGTAGGCTTTTTTTGCAAAACAATTAAATAGAAAATTGTTTAAATATTCACAAACAATAAAGGCCAAGTATAAGCTTAAAAAGGGCTACTCGTATAAATGGTGATCCCACTATCTAGAGCAAACAAAAAAATTGAATCAATTATATAACAAACTTTACACCTAAACCCCAGATTTAAGATCATCGTTGTATTTTGAATTTATAGCGTTTGAAGTGTAGTTTACTCAACTCTTTAAATTAAATTTAAAATATCTTGGATTGTATTTGCTTTATTCACTAATTCACTAAGTTCATCAAAGTCCCAAGCTGATTCCCAAAAGTCTAAGTCACGATAAATCATCTTTAAAAAGAAGACTTTGAAGTCATCTAAACTGTGACTGCAACTATAAACAAAATCTAAATCAACCTCAACTTTAGAATCTAAAAAAAACATCCATTGTGGAATCCAACCCACTGCCTTAACAGAACCAATTTCCATCAAGTCAAATTGTTGCCCTGAAACATCTATTATCAATCCATCATGGAAGCAGCCATTATCTACAGCATAAGCTGTAGTATGATTCAACTCACTCATCTGAGAGACTACTATAGAGTATTTTGAACAAACATAAAAACAAGGAAACTGTATAGAGCTTTTAATAAACTACCCTCCGAGATCCAGGTTTAAGATCATCGGTGTATTTTGAATTTATAGCGTTTGAAGTGTAGTTTACTACTCGAAAAAAGCTAAAAATACAAAAGACAATGATGAGACAAACCGCATAAAAAAGAATGCCGAAACCAAAACGACTCTTGATCTGCCCAACTCGTTAAAATACACGAAGGGCATCAAGACACTCACTAGATGTCAGTCTCACACATATACCCCTTCTCACAACTAAACATAGAAGAAATACTAGCATTACCTGTCAAAGAGTTAATGCCATTGAAAGCAGCAACTTTATATGCTTCTGCGTAAGTAGGGTAGTTAAACACAGTGTTTACAAAGTAATCGATTGTACCGTTAAGAGTCATCACGGCTTGACCAATATGAATGATCTCAGCTGCCTGATCTCCGATCACATGGACACCTAAGATTTTTTTGGTTTCTTTGTGGAATAATATTTTTAAAGCACCTGTTTCATCTCCACGCATGGCAGCTTTAGCTATCTCGCAATAAAGTGAAATACCTTTTGCATAAGGAACACTCTCCGCAATTAGCTCTTCTTCTGTTTTTCCACACATGCTCATAGCTGGTATGGTGTATATCCCATAAGGGAAAGAAGTACGATAATCAGTCCAACTTAATCCTAGGGCATGACAAGCCGCGATTCGACCTTGTTCTGCACTTGTTGAAGCTAAAGCTGGAAAGCCAATAATATCCCCCGCTGCATAAATATTATCGATGTTGGTTTGATAATCATCTGTTACAACAATATTACCACGATCTGTTACTTCGATACCTAAATTTTCTAGCTTTAGGGCTCTAGTACATGGGGTTCTGCCCATTGTATATAAAACAACCTCATTGATTACGGGATCGTGGTCTTCTAGGTTAACTTGTCCAAAGCCATCCTCATTAACGAAAACCTCTTCTATATTGTGTCCTAAGACAAATTCAGCGCCGATCTTTTCCATGTAATGCTTGAACAACATTAAAAGCTCTTTATCCACAAAGCCTAAAAACTCTTCTCGTTGATTGATGATGGTAACTTCGCATCCAAGGGCTAAAAACATACAGGCATACTCTAGCCCAATTACACCAGCACCCATAATTGTTACACTTTTTGGGATATGATCCAATTTATTTTTTGATGAGAAAAATAGGTTACCATCCAGGATTGTTTGATAATCAAAAGGAATCGTCTCAGGTCGTCTTGGTAATGATCCAGTAGCTATAACAATTTTATCAGCGGTTACGGTACCGATTACACCATCTTTTTTGGTTGATATCTCCAAGGTGTTTTTATTAAGAAAGGATGCCTGACCATGAATCACCTCGATATCATTACGACTTAATTGAGAGTTTAAAACCTCTACTTCTTCATCCAAAACATGTTTAATACGATAAGTAATATCTTTTAATGATACAGAGTCTCTAGCTTTAAAAGAGTCTCCATAAAATACTTTTTGTAAAGTACCAGTCAAATAGATAATAGCAGATCTCATAGTTTTAGATGGAATAGTACCTGAGTGTAAACTAACACCACCAACACTTGGGCGTCTCTCAATAATAGCAGATTTAAACCCTGCTTTTGCGGCTTGTAATGCAGCTTTTTGACCGGCAGGACCGCTTCCAATTGTAATTAAATCAAAATGACCAAAGTTTTTCATGATTCATCCTAGTGTAGTAAAGATTATCAATTAATTGCATCTCATTGTAAAAGCTCCAATAATTGTCAATACTGCTTGAAAATTATTGGCTATCTTACAAAATTAAACTTCAATATCACTTGCAATTGAAAATTATAGATAGTTTACTATGTGCAAATACTTGATAATTTAACTTATTTTTTATAAGCAAATTATAATCATAGGATACAAAAAAAACGTCTTAAAATAAAGGCATTTTTTCTATGTGTATTGGTTTACAGTATTGTCAAAATAACAACAAATTCTAAACTTTTATAAATTTAATTAATGGAGTAAACACCATGGCTGAAATGAATACCCTAAATATACAACATCTAGAAAACTATTCAAAAAATCATACCAAAGAAATATTACCTATCCTTGAGGAGTTAAGTGAATACACTAACGAAAATACCTACTTACCTCAAATGATGGTTGGTAAACTAGAAGGTAAGTTTTTACAGTTAATATGTTGTCTAACAGGAGCAAAAACTATAGTAGAAATTGGTACTTTTACAGGGTACTCTAGTTTATGTATAGCCTCTAGTCTCTCAGCAAAAAGTCATTTATACACAATGGACTGCAACAAAAAGACTTCTCAGATTGCTTATGATTTTGCTCAAAAAGCTAAACTAGACTCTAAGATTACTTTCATGGTTGGTAAGGCTTCTGAAATGTTTGAGGACTTTAATAAAACTGTTGATTTAGTATTTATAGATGCAGATAAAACAAGCTATGATACATACTATGAAATTGCCTTGAAAAAACTAAAACCAGGTGGATTTATCTTACTTGACAATATGCTATGGAGTGGGGAAGTAATTGATCCTAAATCCGAGGATGCAATTGCTCTGGATAACTTAAATAAAAAGATTTTAAAAGATGAAAGAGTTGAAAACTTTTTACTACCGTTGAGAGACGGAATTCAAATCGTACAAAAGCTATAGCTTCATTTGCATAAGAAAAGCTACTCCATCGGGAGTAGCTATTTCGTTAACTGGGTGAAAACCCACTTTTTCGAAACATGTGATAGCACGCTGATTACTAGGCTTAGGATCACAAATCACTGATCTTACATTTAAAGGTTTTAGTTTAGAACTTATGAACTCCTTTAATAGCAAACTACCATGCCCTTGAGCTAATAACTCTATATTGGCAATATAAAGATCTAAACCAATTACATCATCGCCATATCCGGTCCACCAACCATTATCTACTTTACTAGCCCAATAGTATTGAATAAATGCAAAAGGCTTGTTTTGATAATTTACCAAAAATTGCTCCGACTCATTTAACTCTAAAGACCTTTTAAAGTTTTGAAAGAAATCATCCCACTTATCGACTTCACCCCAATATTCTTGTACGTGAGGCAACTGACGCCAACCATACACTATAGTGGCATGATTTAAGAAAAGAGGAGTAAAGCTATAGGTTTTTATAGACAGCCAACTAGTTTTAAAAACTCGGCTCGAGTAGCTGTATTGGTACGAAATTCACCTAATAACTTTGATGTAATCATCTCAGAATCTTGCTTATTTACACCCCGAGAACACATACAAAAATGTCTAGCTTTAATAACCACTCCTACACCGGCTGGCTCTAATGCTTCAAATAAAGTATCTGCAATTTGACTGGTTAGTTTTTCTTGAATTTGAAGACGTTTTGCAAACACATCAACTAATCTAGCCAGTTTTGATAGTCCAACTACTTTAGAGTTTGGATTGGGTAAGTAAGCCACATGAGCATAACCAGTAAAAGGGGCCATATGATGTTCACAGGTTGAATAGAATTCGATATTTCTACAAACAATCATAGAGTCTACCTGATAATCCTCTTGAACAAACTGTGTATTTAGGACTGCTAACGGGTCTTGCTTATATCCAGCAAAATATTCGCCGTAAGCTTTTAGTACCCGTTTTGGTGTATCGAGTAACCCTGGTCGCTCAGGATCATCACCTACTATGGATAACAACTTCTTTATCAATGCTTCGTTTTCATCATTTACTAAATGAGACATTTATTTACTTCTTTTGTTTTGCGCAATCTTTAGGTACTGCTTGATGATCGGATAGATGTAATGATTTATTTTTTTTATAGTGGGGCATATCATTTATTTCCCACAAGGCCTTTTTGTCTTTTCTAGATAGTTTAGGTATCTCTGTTGCTAGAGTAGAACCACAACTACAGTTTCGTAGCTCTAGATCGTTATCCTTATATTTACCCGTGCGCAAAATACCTACAAAGCTTGTTTGACTTTGATAGATTTCGGAATTTGGGTAACTATTATTGCACATTGTGCACTCTTTATAAGTAGACATAGGCAAAGATTACAATATAAACAAATCTAAATCAATTGATGATGCCAAAAAAGTTTATCCAATGATAATGAAGTTATTTACTACAAAAAGGTAGACAATAGTTATTAATAGCAACAAAATACTGTTGTCTAATAACTCACAGGTCTTGATTCATAGCCTATTTCAAGGTAAATTGTGTGCTTTTAAAGTATCGAAAAGTAGTTTTAATGATTTTACGCTAATTGCCCAATGCTATAAAAGGCAACATAGGGTGATATCTTCGACAACAGCACATAAAGCTTTTAAATTGCTTTAACAGAGCAACAACAAAAGTCTCTAGACAATGTAAAGGGCCTACATATGACTCAACATAATATATCTGACTGGGAACAACTTTGTAAAAAAGAATTAAAAGGTAAAACTTCTCAAGATATAGCTTGGTCCACACCAGAAGGCTTTCAAATGAAAGTTTTTTATACCAAAGATGATTTAGATCAACTTGAAAATACGGATACTATTGCTGGGATTTTTCCTTTTGTACGGGGGCCACGCGCTACTATGTACGCAAATCGTCCTTGGACTATCAGACAATATGCTGGATTTTCTACAGCCGAAGAATCCAACGCTTTTTATAAAAAAAACCTTAAGATGGGACAAAAGGGCTTAAGTGTTGCCTTTGATTTAGCTACTCACCGAGGTTATGACTCGGATCATGAAAGAGTAGTAGGAGATGTAGGTAAAGCAGGAGTAGCTATAGATAGCGTTGAGGATATGAAAATTTTATTTAATGAGATTCCATTAGATAAAATGAGTGTATCAATGACCATGAATGGTGCCGTTTTACCTATATTAGCTGCATATATTGTTGCTGCAAAAGAGCAGGGTGTATCCCAAGACAAACTCATGGGAACAATTCAAAATGATATTTTAAAGGAGTTTATGGTTAGAAATACCTATATATACCCTCCAAAAATGTCCATGAGAATTATCGCAGATATTATCGAGTATACATCTCAAAATATGCCTAAGTATAACTCTATTTCTATATCTGGTTATCACATGCAAGAAGCAGGAGCTGATGCTGTCCACGAGCTTGCCTTTACTATTGCTGATGGATTAGAGTATTGCGAATGCGCTATTGATAAGGGGCTAAACATTGACTCTTTTGCACCTCGTTTGTCATTCTTTTTTGCCATCGGTATGAATTTTTACATGGAGATAGCTAAATTAAGAGCTGCACGATTATTATGGGCTGAGTCTTTAGAGCAATTTGAACCAAAAGATCCCAAGTCCTCTATGCTACGCACCCACTGTCAAACTAGTGGTTGGTCACTTACAGAGCAAGACCCTTATAACAATTTGATTCGAACAACCATAGAAGCCATGGCTGCTGTGATGGGTGGAACCCAATCTCTACACACAAACGCTATGGATGAGGCTATTGCCTTACCTTCTGAAAACTCAGCAAGATGGGCTCGTAACACACAATTGATAATTCAAGAAGAAACAAATATCTGTAAAATCGTTGATCCATTTGGTGGCTCTTACTTTATGGAGTCACTAACCCACTCCTTAGCAGATGAAGCTCGAAAGATTTTAAAAGAAGTTAAGGACATGGGTGGAATGTCAAAAGCGATTGAGCAAGGATACCCTAAATTAAAAATCGAAGAATGCGCAGCTAAAAAACAAGCCCGTATTGATAAGGGTGATGATGTGATCGTCGGAGTCAACAAGTATCAGCTTGATCAAGAGGACGAGCTAGAAGTACTTAATGTTGATAATAAAGTTGTTTTAGAAAATCAAGTAAAACGACTAACAAAGCTAAAAAAAGATCGTGACGATACCAAGGTTAAAGCTTGTTTAGATAAAATTGTTGAAGCTGCTAAAAGTGGTGAACAAAATCTTCTCGCCCTAAGTATTGATGCCATGGAGGCTCGCTGTACTTTAGGAGAGGTTAGTGATGCCATCGCTAGTGTTTCTAGTAGATATGAAGCTAGTAGCTCTTTGGTATCCGGTGTTTATGGTTCTCATTTTCAAGATGACCAAGAGTACATAGAGTTTTCTCAAAAAATTAAGGCTTTCCATACAAAACATGGACGAAACCCTCGGCTCTATGTGGCAAAAATGGGACAAGATGGGCATGATAGAGGAGCTCGAATCATCGCTTCTGCCTTTGCTGATATTGGATTTGATGTGGATGTAGGACCATTGTTTCAAACTCCCCAAGAAGTTGCTAGAGCGGCCATGGAAAGTGATGTTCATGCCATTGGAGTTTCATCTTTGGCAGGAGGTCACAATACATTGGTACCAAGCTTGATAGCAGAGTTAAAAAAATTGGACTGTGAAGATATTCAAGTATTTTGTGGCGGTGTCATCCCAAAACAAGATTATCAACAACTCTATGATGATGGAGTCTTTGGTATTTTTGGTCCTGGTACACCAATTTTGCAGTCTGCCGCATCTATTTTAAAGCAGTTGGATAAATAATGGCTCTGCATAACTTTTCTCTTAAGCTAAGTAAAGAGTTGTTTCGCCTCATGGGTGGACTAGATCTAATCAGCAGCCAAAAAGTGAGTGTAAAAAAAGAGGTCTCACAAGCCAAAAACTTTTTAAGTACTGTTGAAGAAAACTTTGAAAAACAAGTAGAGCAAGCTTTTACACATAGTAAAGCTAGTATCGACGACTTTAAGCACGCAGCAAAATCACTAAATTTTTCATCCTTTGACGACAATGTGAATAAACTTCAAGAAGCAATTGATGATGGACAAGATCGCCTACAATCCTTAAATAAAAATGAGGATTTTTTTAGTGATGTCACCTATCCAGCCATTGACTCTGTATTATTTAAGTCTTTTTGGAAAGATAACAACTTTGAGCTATATCCTGAGTATCAACTCGAACTACAACGCCTCGAAAGCTCAAAGGTAGACTTTTACGCCATTAGCTCTAACAAAAAATCAGCGTACTTTGTCTTAATGGAGCTAAACCGTGATGCACCAGAGTCTAACGTGTTAAAACTCTGTTATTACCTTAAAAACTCAAAACAGTTTTGGTCCTATGAAAATATTCATATAATACAAGTCTTTTCACCAAAATATCTTGTAGAAAGAAAGGGTAAGTCTCTTGCCTTAGCCCGTCAAATGTCAGCATTTTTAGGGGATGAGTTTTCTGGCAATTATGCCTTTGGCGAACAAAAACTTAAGCTACGTTATTTTAGTACAGTTTTTGCCAAAGAGATGTATGAAATCTACTCTATCTTCTGGAAACTAATGGCTGATGCTGAACAAAACGAAGAAGCTCGCTTTGAAAAACTTTGTAATAATCTTCCACGAAATCCCAAATTTCTACAAGTTTGTAAAAAATATGTGGATCGATGCAAAGCCAAAAACCTTAAAATAAATCCAAGTATTAGCAATCTTGTAAATGAGAGTGGTACAGCTGATGATGTAAAAGATATTTTAGCATCATGGTGTTTAGATATCGGGACTTTTATTGAAAAGATAGTACAGAAGTCTGTATAAAGAAAAGCGGACCTGACGAGACTCGAACTCGCGACACCCTGCGTGACAGGCAGGTACTCTAACCAACTGAGCTACAGGTCCATGTCATTATATTAACACAGATTTTTCAAAAGTCAAAATTTTCTTTTTGGAGTAACTAAGATAAATAATTTATCTTTCATTAGCATCATACGTAAATCGGTATTTCGATCTTGCTTACACTCAAACTTCTCAAATTTAGGGTGGGACTTTTGCTCTCCTGGCCCATATTGGCTTTGAAAAAACTTTATCATTTGTTTATAGGCTTGCTTTGATGACTTACCAATATATTTCATGGAGTAAGCTACAACATATCCACCATTCAAACTAAAGCTGAGTGTGAAATCATGCTGGTTTAACTTATATGGTGTTCGTAACTGTGTACTACTCTTGTTATCTTTCAGTTTAAATTTTTTAAGCACTTGGCTCTTTGTCATCTTCCAGCTAACAACGGGTAGGGTATCAACTGCCTTTAAATAATTAAAGGTGAACAAAAATAACAAACAAAAACTAACTTTTTTTAGACACATAAGATTCCGAGGGGTAACTGACCCTCTAGACTTAATATACCATAGCAAATATCCCAATACAATGGAGTTTCTGTCTATCTAGCTCATCCAACTACCAATAAATTAATTAAGTGTTTTAGTATATATGCAGTTCTGTAACTTTTAGTAAAGTTTATCAAACAAGATTACATTAGAGTCTAAAGTTCTAAATATTGTAATCCTTAATTTCGATAGGTTTTATATAAGTTCAAAATCATGTTTTATCATAACATGCAAAATATGATTACTACCAAGGGGTCAACATGGATGAATACACAGCATATTTATATATTAAAGCAAATCACGATTGGATTGTGACTAAAATACCGCAGGGATACTTAATCGAATTCAATGAAAAGGATTATTTTGCTCATACATTAGAACAAGCTGTCAAGCAGTTAATTGAAGATTGTGATCAAAAAGGACAAGCGTATCACTCTATTACTTCTTTGATTGATAATAACGTATACTAATGAAGTTTAATCTTAACAATATGGGTTGGTTAGCTACTGATTTAGGGCAAAACCTCAATGGCTACCAGTTAATGTCGGATTCTCATACAGGTGCTGTCTATCTTATAGACTATGGTCATGGGCAAAAAGTTGTTTGTAAACATGACTACAAATTTCAACCAACCAAGAATAAAGAAGGTAATGTAAATACTTCCTCACTTGTTAGTTCAGAAGCACACTCCTTGTTATATTTAAAAAAAAATACAATTTTAGCCGTGCCCCATGTTATTTCAACTCATTCATCATATTTAATCTTAAACCATATTGAACAAAAGAAATTAAACAAGCGTTCAGAGTTAGCTGCCTACGATATCTCCAATTTACACTCTCAGAGCCACAGTAATTTTGGATTTGAACAAAATAATTATATAGCAGGCATATCACAAAACAATGAATGGAATAGCTCATGGGTAGACTTCTACGCTACTCAACGACTAGCTCCCATTGCAAAACATCTGCAAAACAAGCAAATCATTGGTAAACGCTTTTTAGATCGGATTCATCTATTATGTGAAAAATTGGATGATTATATTCCAAACAAACCAAAACCATCCTTGTTACATGGAGATTTATGGGCTGGAAACATATTATCTTCATCAGAAGAAAAACTTGTTTACATTGATCCTGCTCCATATTATGGACATTTTGAAATGGAGATAGCATTTTTACTAATGTTTCAAACTTTTAATCAAGACTTTTATTCTATCTATAACAGTTTCTTTAGATTAGACAATGATTTCTATAATACTAGAGTGTCCCTCTATCAAATGTACCCACAGATGGTTCATGCATATTTATATGATGACGCATCGTACCTACATCCAATTCACAAAACTTTAGAGAAACTAGGCTTTTAATCGTTGTTGTTTAAGTCTGAATCATAAGCTGTTGTAGGATGATCATTTTGAGGGTCAGCTGCTACCCCTGAGTCCGATGCTGCACTTTGCCTCTCCTGTTGGATTTGACTCTCTAAAGAGCTAATCTGACTGGAGTAAGACCTTAGTTTTTTACCTCTTAAAAAGGGGATCCACAACCATTTTTTGGCTTTACGTTGTTTTTTCTTAACAGCAGCCAATTGCTGCTCTAATTGACTTACTTTTGGATTATTTTCTAAGTTACCAGAGCTTGATGTAGATGAACTATTATCACTAGCAACATCACCAAGAGTAACTCCAGTACTGTCGCCTGCGCTACTAGGATTAGGAGTAGTAGAATCTGTATCTCTCCACTGATAATCACTGTGAAATTCTGTTCCTACAAATAGATTTTTCGCTCCGTAAATTACCCCATTACCATCTAAATCTAAACCTTTGACACCGTTTTCTTTAAACTCTTTGATCTGCTCTGCTGTTGGCCAAGCATTCCCAGAGCTATTTTGCATAGCAGCTAATAGAGTTTCCGCTTGATCTGGATAACGTTGCATATAGCTTTCTGCAAACTCTGCAAATGACCTAGGCTTAGTCTCTGCCATTACTTGAAAAATTCCTTTTATTCCAAACTTATTAAAAAGTTGTAGCATTACAGATGCAGTAAAACCTTCTATTTGATTTAACTGAGAAGGGGATTTACCACTATACTTTAACTTTTTTATGTGGGAGTTGGTTTTGTGAGCAGCTGTGAAAAACTCGGCAAAACCTTCTAAGTAGGCTAAACCTTTAGAAGTTAGTTTATTATAACCATGAGAACCACCACCAGAGGGTAGATTTTTACCCTGATAAAGAGCATTCATGATAGCATGACCAGTTTCATGGACTAAGCCACTATGATGAGTATGGGAGTGTTTTAACATAATAAGTGGTTGTCCTTTAATAGACTCACGGGTTCCGTTTTCTAGGACTTTAGTCCCACCGGAGACTCCACCCATAAAAGTTGTAGGTCTTTTGTTTTTGAACCACTGACTGTGAACTTGAACAATTACAGGACGATAGGTCTTACCAGAAACTAAAGTCTTTCGTTTTTCACTAGTATATCCAGCTTTAGCAAGTTGAACATCATAAGCTACTCTTTGGGCAATTTGATATTGATCAATGGCATTTGCTGCGACCTTTACAGGGAATTTACTAGCCAGAGAACTATTTTCTTTATAAACGCCATTAGATTTTTCAAAAAATTGAATCTTATCTTGTTGAGCAAAGATAGATGCAATCATCAAGAAATATATGATAGTTAATTTGTACATTTTAAGTCCTATCCTAAAGTGATTTGAGTAAGCTTTTAGCAAGTGTAAAACCAGAGTTATAGCTTAAACTCTTTTTGAGTAATTGTTTTGCCTTTGTTGGTTTATCCTTTAACAAAACTGCTAATTGGTAGTAGGCATATCGAGAGTCATATAAGTTATTTGCTTTTGTAATGATCGTCTTAAATAAGGAGTAAGCCTTCTTGCTTTTATTGAGTTTTAAATACATGTTCGCCTGTAATGACAAAATTGCAACCATGGACTTACTAAGTGACTTTTGCTTATGGAGCTTTTTAATATCTACAATCATCGATAATCTCTTCAACAATTGCTTTGGCTTATCAAGGCCAATCTCCCTAAGGGCTAAGCAATAATAATTGAAAAAGTGGTCCTCTAACTGCGATGCTGCAACATGTTCACTACCCTCTAACAGGTTTTCTGAATCCAATAGGGCTAACCACTTTTCAAACTCATCAATCTTGAACTTCAAATCTTTGATTGAAATTGCTTTCATCCAAGGTTCATAATAATATAAGCCATCAACGATCGAAGAGTCTTTTAAAATAACACCTCTATATATAGATATATCCTCTTTTATAGACTCTATTTTAGATGAGTAGTAATTTACATAACCATTGATGGTCTCGACACCATCCATTGAATTTATCTCGTCTAAAACAGCACTATCTTGAGCTTGTGGATTTTGAGCTAAAAAATATTTAGCCAATGACTCTTTTGGCCATTCAAAAGATACTTTTGATTGTAATGTTGTATAGTCTTTACCAACTTCTTTTTGTTTTACATAGAATTCAACCGTTTTGGACTGGCCAGCTTTAATTAAAAAACCATCATATCTATTGAATGTATGACTAAAGTCCAAGCCATGAAGTGAGTCAAAAGAAATATTAGTGATCTTTAAATCAACAAGTAAAGCCTTGATATTTAATCTTAGCTTGACCAAACGATTTAACTCAGGAGCTTGAGAAAACCTCAGCTTTAAAGATATAGGCTCAGGAAAAGCATAGCCGGCTGGGCCTGCAAAGGATATAGATCCAAGAATCGAAAAGATAATTATTAGTATTTTCATTTATATATTATTAAGTTATCATCTGATATCGAATATATATCCATAACAGAAAAGCATTTAAATTTAGGTATACAATCCATTGATCTGATTGTTTGTATCTGTTTAGTTATATAGTATAAGCCTATTTTATATAGAGTCAACTTCAAAGTAACATTCAATAAGTACAAGTTATGAATCAAGAAAACCTCATGCTACAAAAAGCCCTCAACCAACATCAACAAGGCGATTTAGAAAACTAACTGTACGAAACCAACGCATTCATATGCCAGTAGATAGCCCATTTCTAACTTAATCCAACAAAAAACTACTTAGTATTAAAATAGCTTTTAAGAGAGTTGGCAATTTTTGGTTGTGAGCTATCATCTACAATCTTGATTAGGGCTAACAGATCATCTTGTGATACGTACTGTGGCAATGCCTCTAAACAAGCATTTAAATAGGGTCGCATAACCTCTTGTGATAAGTGGACGGCAGCTTGTCCTTTTTTTGATCCCAATTTTGGTCTTTTAGGATGGTTTTTGAAATAGGCTGAAAGATTAGAGCTCACAAAATTTTGTGGCTGCTGAGATAGCTCTTTTATAGCGATTAAATCATTTTCGGATACAAAATTAGGCAATGCTCTAATGGCCTCATCAATATAAGCAAAACTTAACTCATCACGCAAAATGATAGTAGCTCTACCTCGAAAGTTTTCAAAGTCTTGATCATCTTGAGAGTCACTCAAGTAATCAATTGTGTCTCTTAAATCTCGTAATGATTTATTATATAAAAATTTAGCATTTTCAGATTTGAATTGTATTTTTCTGCTATATTTCAAGTTACTTAAGTTTTGCTCTAGTAATCTTAAAGATTGTATAACACTAGCATTTTTACTATGGACTTGGGGGTTTGCAAAACTAACACTAAAACCAAGAGTCATAATTAATATTTTACTGATTGAATTTTTCATAATTTTCCTAGAACAAATGATAACTCTTAAAATTATAGTGATTTATAACTGTTTGACCAGTTTAATCTCAAAATAATCTAAAAACCGACTATTTAAAAACCTTAAGCACGATTATATCCGACTTGTTTTCAAACTCTTGAAAGTTGGTAGGCATTTCACAATACCTTTTAGCATTAACTATATTCACTTTTATATTTGGTGATAACTTACTATTAGAGTCTAGCTCACAACGTAAAAGTTGATCATACAATTGAAGTCTTTTAACATTTTGCCGTGCTAGATAAAAGTCACTAACTAATAACCTTGCAGATTTAGGTAGAGAGTTCTTTTGTTGATGAAACTCTTCCTTAGACCATTCTAACAACTTAGGATTATTCATGAAGTTTTTATAATGAGCAACCGTATCTCCAGCAAACAATTGTAGAAAAAATGAAAAAATATACTGTTTGGCATGTTTAGCTCTCACATAAATTAAATTATACTCCAACTCGTGCAGTACCGTCTCTTGTAACGTAGAACTATATTTAAGGTAGTAATCCAAACTACTAAATATAGTCTTCACTTCATTTGCATGAAGATTATCTTGAATATATAAAGTATGGCAAAATTCAAGTAGCACTCTTTGCATACTACCAGCCATCATCTTTCCAAGTAAATTAGGAGAAAGTCTTTCTGTAATAATTGGTATCTTGAACAAAACATCCAAATATACACTTGCATCATAGGATCTATCTTTAGACTTTAGATACAAAATTTGTTTTAAGTTATAGATAACACAAAAACGTAAGTCCCGAAAATTTAAACTCCAAAGGTTACCTTCATGAATTGTATAATCATAAGTCTGAAGTTCTGCTAGATTGAAAGCAGTCAGCGTTGTATTGAGCTTTTCAAGAGTTATTAACTCATTGGGTGTTAATGCATCAAAACTATCTGGGTCCTGAGACAAAGTGCCGCTGTTTACACGAAACACCTCAAACCAGTCATCCCAAGTAGTGTTAATCTTTGAACTAGACGATTCATTTAAAATTTGTAAAAAATTAACTTCAGGTCCAAAATCTCTATGAAGGTAATTTTTAATGCCTAAAAAGTAGGTACAATATACAATTATTGACAAAAATAATAAGGCAAAACCAGAACGTATGATAAATGAAATCATCTAATCTCCATAACAACAACGATTTACTACCCGTAGGATACAATCACTAAATACTTAAACCACAATAGATTAAGGTAATTATAAGTATTATATGAGTTCTCTACTGATTTGTCTGTATCAACAAGCAAATAGTCTAAATCGTTCTATAAATTACAAAGAAAACATATATGTATAGTTTTAGCTTATAAACTCACAGCCACTTGATTACAAAAAGTAACTAATTGTTGAGGGAAGATCCCAAAATACATCATACCGATCAAACATAGCCACATACCAACTTTTGAAGAGTTAGCCACCTCAAGAGGGGTGTTATGAGATTCATCTCCATCAATGTACATAGCTCGTAATACATTTAAATAATAAAACAAAGAGACTGTCGTAGCAATCAATGCGAAAAATACTAAAGTAAAGTACTTGGATTTAATGGCTGCGGCAAACACATAAAACTTTGCAAAGAAACCTGACATGGGAGGAATTCCGCATAAGCTTAAAATACCGATAGTCGCTACCATAGCCACAAAAGGAGACCTTTTAGAAAGACCATAAAAGTCTGCCATATCGTCTCCATCATGTTTTGAAACACAAGCAATTACTATGAAAATACTCAAAGTAGTAAATACATACGATACTAAAAAATATAACAAGGCAGATGTCCCTACATCATTCGTAGCTATGATTCCCATGACCAAATAACTAACTTGTCCAATAGAAGAGTAAGCCATTAGACGTTTCATATTTGTTTGCCATACTGCGATTAAATTACCAAAAATCATAGAAACAATAGCACAGATTAAGAAAAACTTGACCCATACAGGGTTCATCTGTGTAAATGCAACACTAGTCAAACGGATCAATACCATAAAACCAGCTGCTTTTGAAGACACAGATAAAAAAGCAGATATAGGAGTTGGTGCTCCTTGAAGTACATCAGGAGCCCACATGTGAAATGGTGCTAAACTTAATTTAAAAGCAAAACCAATACAAATCAACACAACGCCTGCGTAAAGAAAGTTAGTATTTCCGCTTTCACCGATTGTAGATATCACTGTAGCGATCTGAGCGTAGTTAGTTGTACCACAAGCACCATAAACTAATACGATTCCGTATAACATAAGTGCTGAGAAAGATGCCCCTAACAAAAAGTACTTTAACCCTGCTTCTAAGGAGTATTTATTATCTGTAAAATAAGCACTAAGAGCATATAAACACATAGATGCAGTCTCTAAAGATACAAAAAATGTTAGAAGTTCTTGAGCTGATACCATAAACATCAATCCGCATGTGGCAAAAATTAAGAGCGCATAAAACTCCGTGATTTTTTTAGTTCTCTTTTGAATATAATCCCAAGACAAAAGGGTAGTTAAGACTAAACTAACCAATAATAATCTTGAACCAAATAAAGACAAATAATCATTTGAGTAGGTCGCAAATTTACCAAGAGATGTCTCAAAACCATTAAACAAACTATTCAATAAACTTGATTCACCGATGAACGGAAAAGCAAAAGAAACTGTCAGAATCAACATGGCTCCAGAGACGGTTATCGCAGGAACAATATGCTCCTTTTTTTCTTTTAGAAAAAAGTCAGAACAAAGTACAAATAAGGCTAGAAGGGCCGTCAAAAATTCGGGTGCTATAAAAAAATCCATTGTTCTACCTACAATCCAAGGTTTCTAAAAACTGGTAAAAGTCCGTCGTAAATAAATCTTACTGTATACGCTGGGTAAACTCCGATTAACAATATAAATGCCATCAAAATAGACATGGCTGTTTTTTCGGTTGTATTGGCATCCGTTAAAGTAGCAAAGTACTTATTTTTTTCGATCTCAAACGGTCCATAAAAGATTTTTTGAACACCTCGTAAAATATAGATTGCTGTAAAAACAACTGAGACACATGCAACTACTGCGATCCATTGAAATGCAGGTAACTTAGCTTGCACTGTACCCATAAAGACCATAACTTCAGCAGCAAAACCACTTAAACCAGGTAATCCTAAAGATGCAAAGCCAGCAAAGGTAAACGCTACGGTTGCGAAAGGCATTCGTTTTACAATGCCACCCATTTTTGTAATATCTCGTGTATGTAAGCGACCATAGATAATTCCGATCAAGCCGAAAAACAATCCAGTCATCATACCGTGTGAAATCATTTGTAATACAGATCCCTGAATAGACTCAACAGTCATTGCACATATACCTAAGTTGACAATACCCATGTGAGACACAGACGAATAAGCGACGATATATTTTAAATCTGTTTGACTCATGGCAGCCAAAGCTCCATACACAATGTTAATCAAGGTCAACAATGCAAATGTTAAAGCCCAATATTGTGCTCCATCTGGTAATAAAGCTAAACCCACTCGGATAATCCCGAATGCTCCAAGTTTCATCAATACACCAGCGTGTAACATAGATACAGCTGTTGGTGCAGAAGCATGACCATCAGGAGACCAAGTATGAAAAGGAAACAATCCAGATAGAACCCCAAATCCCATAAAAATGGCTGGGTACATTAAGATTTGAAAGTTAATCTTGTATCCGAAAATCATGACATCTTCTTGAAACAAGTTTGGATATATTTTCATAGCATCCATCATGGTAACTAAATTGAAACTTAACTCACCTGTTGTATTAAAAAATGACCAATATATTGCTAGCAAGGCTACCAGTATTAAAGCTGATCCAAACAAAAGCATCAAAGTTAGCTTCATGGCTGCGTATTCTTTTTGCCCTGTTCCCCATACCCCGATTAAAAGATACATTGGTAAAACAGCAATTTCATAAAATAAGAAAAACATGAAAAGGTCATAGGACAAAAATACCCCAAAAACTCCTCCAGCCAATATTAGCAATAAGGCGAAGTACTCTTTGGCACGATCTTCAATACCGTAAGAGGATAAAACACCGCAAAATAGAATGACAGCATTTAAAACACATAAAACCGCTCCCATACCATCCATAGCAAGATAATACTCAATGCCTAACTCTTTAACCCAAGTGAACTGCTCAACAAATTGTAAGCCTCCCCCTTTCTGAAACTTTATCAATAACAAAAATGATAAAACAACAGTAACGAAAGATGCTCCGGTTGAAATTGCACGAATAGCAAACTTATTTTCTTTTGGTGTACAGATAACAAATATAGCTGCTATTACCGGTACTAAAACGATTAAACTTAAAGGTCCCATAATCTAAGCCTTAATTTATAAACAGAGTACAAATAAAAATAACTGTACTTGTTAGTCCTACAAAAATGTATGTGTGTAATACGCCCGTTTGTGTCTGTTTTAAAACTCTAGCTGAAGCATGGGTTAAATAATCCCAGCCATCTACTAAAACTCCATCTACAATTTTTTTATCAAAAGTAGCACAAATCCAACTCACAACTAAAAGAATGTTTCTTATGCAATAATCCCATATCTCATCCATGAAATATTTTTTCTCCAAAACAAAATGTGGAAAAACAAATGCTTTAGAAATAGCTTCGGGAGAAATAACTTTTTTATGGAATATGGCATAAGCAGATCCAAATCCAAGAATGACGATTACAATTGAAGTAATATATGCTGACATTCCTAGTGGCTCCATGGTCATCTGACCACCAGACAAGAAGATTGTAAAGTCTTGCTGAACCCATCCAACAAAGATAGAACAAATTGCTAATACTACCAATGGAAAAGTCATTGTAAAAGAAGACTCATGAGGAGTACCTTCACCACGATATTCACCGCAAAATACGTAAATCAAACATCTTGCCATATAAAATGATGTTAAGAATGCTGTGATTGTCCCTAGTATATATAAGCCGTGAAATCCATTTACATGAGCTGCATGTATAATCGCATCTTTTGAATAGAACCCTGCAAATGGAGGAAAACCACATAATGCTAAAGTACCAATTAAAAATGTTATAGAGGTAATTTTGGCATATTTACCCATGTTACCCATTTGACGAATATCATTGGTATGAGCTGCATGGATTAAAGATCCAGCTCCTAAAAATAACAATGCCTTAAAAAATGCATGGGTAAATAGATGAAATACTCCTGTAGCCGGATTACCAGCGACAATTGCACCTTCAATACCCATACCCATTACCATATATCCTAATTGAGATAATGTAGAGTAAGCTAAAATCTTTTTCACATCAAATTGTACGATAGCAATCGTTGCTGCAAATAAAGCAGTAAATCCACCGATGTAGGCAATGATTTCCATTTCGTTGCCACTGTGAAAAAGTGGAAAACATCTTGCCAGCATAAAAACACCAGCAGTTACCATAGTAGCTGCATGAATCAAAGCAGAAACTGGAGTAGGGCCTTCCATGGCATCTGGTAACCAGATATGAAATGGAAACTGTCCTGATTTACCCATAGCTCCCATAAAAATCATTAAAGAGAACATTGGTAAAAATGGAAAGGTAAATAATCCAACTTTGACGATACCGCTTAACTCATCAACTCTTGTTGACAATGTAAAAAAGTTAAAGTCATGGGCAACCCAAGCAAGTAAAACTAATCCAACCATAAAACCAAAGTCAGCAAAACGAGTTACAATAAATGCCTTTTTTGCAGCATCTCCTGCAGACTTTTTATTAATATAAAAGCCAATCAAAAGATAAGAACATAATCCCACTAACTCCCAAAAGATAAACATTTGCATGAAGTTGTTAGAAGAGACCATTCCTAGCATAGAAAAAGTAAATAAAGACAAATACAAGAAGAATCTAGCCTTACCAGGATCTCCATGCATATAACCAATTGAGTAAATATGAATCAGTGTGGCAATGGATGCAACCATAGCTAACATCATTACAGAAAGGGGATCCAAAAATACACCGATATTAATGGAGAAACCTTTTTGAATTGCTGACTGATAACTAGGATCTAAAGGTAGCCACTCAAAGTATGAAGAGTAATCTTGCCAATTTTGGGCTGTAACCAAAAAGTCTTTTGGGTGAGTCCAAACCGTATAAAAAATCTTCCAGGATATTAAAGCAGAGCCAGCCATAAATAGGGTCGCTAGTCGACTTGTGATCCAAGCTGATTTTCTAAAAAAGAAGAAATTAATGATAAAGGCTAAAAAGGGTAGTCCAGGAACTAACCAAGCGAGATTTAATAATGTTGATAATTCGATCATAACAATATCACCACTTCATTAAATTGACTTCATCAACGTCAATTGTTTTAAATTTTTTGAAGAGATTAATCATAATAGCTAAAGCAATGGCAGTTTCTGCTGCTGCTACAGTTATTATAAATATAACCATGATTTGCCCAATAACCCCGTCTGGATGTAAAAAGCGATTAAAAGCAACTGCTGTAAGGTTGATGCCATTAAATATGATCTCTAAAGATATCAACATACCTATAGCAGATTTTCTTACCATCATACCGAGATAACCTATACAGATTAATATTGCCCCTAATACTAAATAGTGAGTCAGAGTAATCATTATTTCACGCCCTTTCTAACTAAAGCAGAAGTTGCTATGAGTACAGCTAGCAAAAGTACAGACAAGATATCAAAGGAGAGTAAAAACTGATTTAACAAGCTCTCTCCTAAAATCTTTGGTGAAGATAAAAATCCCACACTATTTATCTGTAGATTTGGGTAGGCACTAGAGAAAATTTTGATAAATACAAAGCCTAATGAAAATATTGAAACTCCGGCAGCTACGATCATTTCAGTAGATCTAAGCCTTTCACTATTTTCAGCTCCCATTTGATAGATCATCATAATTCCAAACAAGATTAAAACTGTAATCCCACCGGCGTATACTAAGACCTGTAAAGCAGCCAAGAATGGCATATTCATTTGTAGAAATAACCCTGCAACAGACAATAGTAATAAAATAAAGCTCAAAGCACATTTAAAAAAGTCTTTCATAAATGTGGCACTCAGCGCTGAAAAAATACTACTAGCTGCTAGAACATAAAAAAGTAATTGAGAAAAAGTGGATTCATTCATTAAAATAACCTCTTCATTTTGGCTTCCATGTCTTTAATTTCTTGATCACTTAACTCTTTTAAGTCATTGCCTTTTTTCATGTCTGTAACCATTTCAACGTTCATTTTTGAACGATCAAAAAATGGAAACTCATGGATTGGTGCCATAAAAATTGCATCATCATTACATGCTTCTACACATAAATTACAAAATTCACATTTGGCATAATCTAGGGTATATGTAATCGCTATTTTTTGTTTTGGATTTTCAGGATGTTTACCTCTAGTCAAAGTTATACATCCCGGTGGGCAAGCACGAATACAACCCATACATGTTGTACAATTGCTATAACCATCATCATCAAACTGAGCTTGCACATAACCAAAAGTATGATCAAGGTCTAATGTTTCTTCTGGGTATTGAACTGTAGTTGCTTCGTCTTTTGCAAGAACCCCAAACATTGTTTTTAGAGTAATTGACATACCTTGCAATAATGCAATTGCCCCATTAAATATGTCTTTAAAGTATTTTTCCATGGATTTACCCTTTGATCAACGCGCTGATTACAGCCATAATTAATAAGTTTACCATGCTAATAGGAATCAGCACTTTCCAACAAAACACCATTAACTGATCGATACGTAGTCTTGGAAATGTCCATCGAAACCACATCATTGTAAACAATAAAAGTGCTACTTTAGCTGCAAACCAACCAAGGCCCCAAACGGTGTATAGTATAGATCCTACTTCAAAAGGTAAAAAACCAAAAGGAGCTAACCATCCACCCATAAATATGACAACAGTTAAACTACATGCCAACATCATAGCGATGTACTCTCCAAAGAAAAACATGGCAAACTTTATACCGGCATACTCTGTATGAAATCCAGCTACTAGTTCTGACTCGGCTTCAACAAGATCAAAAGGAGCACGGTTACACTCAGCAGTAGCTGCGATAAAAAAGATAATAAAACTTACCGGAGCATATAAGATGTTCCAGCCGTGAGTTTGCTGATACAAAACAGTCTCTCTTAATGAAAGCGTCTCTGTAAAACACAGTACTCCAAGTAGGGCGATAATCATTGGTATTTCGTAACTAATCATCTGTGCCGTTGCTCTTAATGCACCGAGCAAGGAGTAGCGATTTACAGAGGCATAACCAGCTATTAAGATTCCGACTACTGAAAACCCAGTTAGAGCAAATACATAGATAATACCTAACTGAAAATCCACAACTTGAACTCCATCGGCAAAAGGTACAGTTGCAAATGCTGCAAAAGGAGCTGCCACTGCAATACAAGGCGCTAGATTAAATAAAAACTTCATGATTTGATCATGAACGATATCTTCTTTTCTAATCAGTTTGATACCATCTGCAATCATTTGAAGCAATCCACGAGGGCCTACTCTATTTGGCCCCAATCTAGATTGCATCCAAGCAGATACTTTTCTTTCTAAAAAAATTAAACTCATTACACATAAAGCAGATACACCCAAGATCAAGGTGGAGCAAATTGCTCCATAAATCAAACTTTGGATATATGGCTGTGTGGAGAGCGATTCTGCAAACTTTTGAATCATCGGTCTACATCTCCTAACACAATGTCAATAGAGCCCAAAATGACAATCAAGTCAGCTACGAGCCCTCCCTTGGCGATTGTATTTATTACTGAAAGATTAGAAAAACTAGGTGCTCTAAATTTGACTCTATGAGGTTTATTTTTACCATCGGACTCCATATATACGCCAAACTGACCTCTTGGAGCCTCAATCTTTACATAAGCCTCACCTTTTTTAGGCTTAAAAATTGGTTTCATTTTTGGCATGATTTCGCCATCTTGTAGTTTTTCAAGAGCTTGTTCAACTATTTTTAAAGACTCACCCATCTCTTTCATACGAACTAAATAGCGTCCATAACAGTCTGGATGATTGTTGCTAGCTACCTCAAAATCAAGTTGATCATAAGGTAAATAAGAGCAGTTTTTACGTAAATCTTGAGCCAAACCTGTAGATCGAAGCATAGGTCCTGTAACTCCAAAAGATAGAGCTGTCTCTCTTGACATAGTACCTACATTTTTAGTTCGCTCGTGAAAAATAGGGTTTCCACCTAATAAAGTTTCGTACTCTTTTAATTTAGCCGGAAACAACTTAATAAACTCATTTGTTTTTTTAATAAATGTCTTGTCTACATCTCTAGCAACGCCACCGATTCGGATATAACCATAGGTTAGTCTTGAGCCTGAAGCTTGCTCTAAAATATCTAAAACCAGCTCTCGCTCTCTTAAACCAAACATAAACATGGTAAGAGCACCTGTATCAGCACCAAAAGCAGCCAACCATAAAAGATGAGAAGCGATACGATTTAACTCACATACGATGATACGAATCCACTGAGACCGAACAGGAACCTCAATTTCACCAAGTTTTTCAGCAGCTAATGCATAACCTAAGTTATTTAACATAGCTCCTAGATAATCCATACGATCTGTCATAGGGATACCCATTGGATAAGTACGGTTTTCGCAAATTTTTTCAAAACATCTATGTAGATAACCAATATCTGGCTCTACATTTTTAATAATTTCACCCTCAAGAGTTACTAAAAGTCTTAGTACACCATGTGTAGAAGGGTGCTGCGGTCCAATATTGATTAAATATTCTTCTGGTTTTAGCTGACTAGCCAGTTTCTCTTCGAAATTCATACTTTCATTCCTGAAATTTTGACAGGTTTTTTTACAAAAAATCCATCTCGTGAGTAATCTTTTAATAAGCCATGACCAACAAAGTCTTCTGGAGTTAAAATCCGTCTTAAATCAGGATGCTTTGAAAAATGAACACCAAATAAGTCGTAAATCTCTCTCTCTAACCAATTAGCTCCTTCAAAAAGTGAAACTAATGATGCTACTTCTGGTTTTTTACGATTTAAACTTACTTTAAACCACACCATGTAATCTTGCTCAGTAGAAGAGGATAATGTGTAATTTACAACAATTGACTCCTCGTCTGGATAGTCACTAGCACTTAATAAATCTAAGTAGTCACAAGGAATTTTTGGAGTTTCTTTGAGTAATTGAACTGCTGCAAAAATAGATGATGCTGGCACTTCATACTTAAAGTCTTCAATTTTGGTAATACCAAGATCAGATTTTTCTAAAAACTTATCTAAATCATTAACTTTCATTTTGGCCCTATTTTATGGAATTTTATATTTCTGTTTCTTGTTTTATTTCAGAGGTATTAATTTGACCGGGAGTAGATCGATCTAACAAAGACTCTGTCATTATTTTATTTTGTAATTGCATGATTCCTTGTACTAAAGCCTCTGGTCTTGGAGGACACCCAGGTATATGAACATCCACAGGTACTATTCGATCTACACCTTTTACTACAGTATAGGAGTCATAATAAAAAGGTCCGCCTCCAATAGCACAACTCCCCATAGAGATTACATATTTTGGTGAAGACATTTGATCATAAAGCAATTTTAACTTAGGCCCCATTTTTTCGGTCACTGTACCCGCAACAATCATAAGATCTGCTTGTCTGGGTGTTGAACGCATCACCTCAGCTCCAAATCGTGCCAAATCAAATCTAGATGCCAGAGCTGCCATCATTTCAATGGCGCAGCAAGCTAAACCAAAGCCAAATGGCCATAAGGAGTTTTTTCGACCAGTGTTAAATATATAATCTAATTTTGTTACTAATATACCGCCACCAGGAATTGGTTGAACAATTGGCGCGTGATTCTCTGTACTTTCTACTATAGGGTTTTCGCTATTTTCCATAGTTTTTTACTCCCACCTTAGTTGATTTTTGTTCCATACGTAAGCAAGACCTATTCCGAGTAGAATTGTGAATAGGAAGATTTCTATCAATGCTAACCATGGGGCTTGTCCTTTTGCCATTAATAAAGGTAAAAACAATACTGTTTCCACATCAAAAATTACAAACAACAATGCAAAAATATAATAATGATTGTCAAATTGAATAAACTTACTTGGGTTTGCCGGTGCTTGTCCACACTCGTATGGCATTTCTCCGCTTCGTTTTTGGAACTTTGGACTGAGTATATAATTAAGTACAAAGTTCATGATTACAAAACCGAACCCCGTTAACAGAAAAACTATTGCTATTACACTATCAGACATCATAACCCTTTCAAGATATATAAATACTCTACTAACTTAATTAAATCAAAATTTTAATATTTAGACCCTATAAGTTAATGTTTATATAATATATGGAAGTCGTAAATAGGGCAACCAAAATATTGATCCGCGAGGTTTTCTCAAAGATTGACAAGTTACCACCTATAAATAATCACTTGGAATAGTTTTTGCATCACTGCTTACTTAATATAATAAAGCTATCGTAATAGCATGTTCTCTAAATTAATACGAAGGAGTAATACCAGTGGCTAAAAAATCTGATTTGGTAATTCGAGTATCTGGTGAATCTGGAGAAGGGGTGATCTCTACAGGAGACTTAATCACACTATCCTCATCACGAGCAGGGTTGGAAGTTTATACGTTTTCAACGTTCCCAGCAGAAATCAAAGGTGGGAACGCAATGTTTGAAGTTAGGCTTTCAAGAGATAAGCTTTTCGCTCAAGGAGATAAAGTTGATGTCTTTTTAGCCTTTAATCAAGAGGCCTATGACATGTACATTAAAGATCTCAACCCAGAAAATGGAGTTTTGATTTACGATAGTGATGCATATACTCCACCTACAGTTGAAGGTCGCATCGATTATGCGATCCCTCTAACAAGCTTAGCCAAAGAAGAAGTAGGAGCATTAATCACAAAAAATATTGTGACCATTGGATGTTTGGTTGGTTTATTTGATCTTCCTTATGACTCCATCAAAGATCTTATCATTGAAAAGTTTACTAGAAAAGGTGAGAAAGTAGTTGAAAACAACTTGAAAGCACTAGATATCGGTAGACAATATTGCTCTGAAAAAATTAAAAAACAAGATCCTTACTCCATAGATGAAGGCAGTAAAACAGAAAAATGTATCGTTGTTACTGGTTGTGATGCAATTGGTATGGGTGCAATCGTTGCTGGTTGTAAAGCATATTATGGATACCCAATTACACCCGCAACTGATGTTTTTAAATTTTTAGCAAAAGAACTCCCTAAAGCTGGTGGAGTTATTATGCAAATGGAAGACGAAATTGCTGCATTAGCTGGATGTGTGGGAGCTAGTTACGGTGGAGTAAAAACTCTAACAGCTACCTCTGGTCCTGGTGTTTCTTTAATGAATGAAGTTTTAGGGTACTCTTCTATGGCAGAGCTTCCTATTGTTTTAGTGGATGTAATGCGTGGTGGGCCCTCTACTGGTCTTCCTACTAAAACAGAACAATCAGATTTAAATTGTGCTATTCACGGATCTCATGGTGAAGGTCCAAAAATTGTGATCTCAGCTGCAACAGTAGATGAGTGTTTTTATCATACAATTGACGCATTTAATTATGCTGAGGAGTACCAATTACCTGTTATTTTATTAACTGATGGTTTTACAGGTGGAAGAAAAGAAGCCTTTCCTATACCGGATCTTGAAAAGATTAAGATTGTAGATCGTTTAAGATACCAAAATGTAGAAGACGAAGACTATCATCGATATGAAGATACTGAGTCTGGCATTTCTCCTATTTCCTTTCCTGGAGACAAAGGTGGAAGATACACAGCAACCGGACTTGAGCATACAGTTAAAGCTAAACCTGCTTATGATCCAGATAACCGATATGTAATGATGAACAAACGGTTCAGAAAACTACAAACATTTTTGAAAAATGTAGAATGCTGTAAGGTCAGTGGTGACAAAGATGCACAAATTGCCATTTTGGCATGGGGCTCAACTGCAGGAGCATGTTATGAAGCTATAGAGCGACTTCAAAATGACGGTAAAAAGGTCAAATTGATTGTTCCAAAGATTCTTTATCCTTTTCCTGAAGAAGAAATTGGTAAAGCACTAGAGGGTGTTACAAAAGTAGTAATCCCAGAGTTGAATTTTACAGGACAATTTGCACAATTAGTTAAAGCAGCCTTTTCTAACAAGGTAGAAGTAGTTCAATACAACGAATACTTAGGATTACCTTTTAAACCACACCAGATTGTAGACAAGTTTATGGAGGTATCCCAATGAGCGAATACACGATGAAATCATATAAATCAGAAACTAAAGTTACTTGGTGTCCAGGATGTGGAGACTTTGGTATCTTAAATGCCTTATATCAAGCTTTTGCTGAAATGGGATGGGATCCAAACAATACGGTTGTAGTATCTGGGATTGGTTGTTCTTCAAGAGCACCATACTTTTTTGATACTTACGGAATGCATACCTTACATGGTCGTGCATTACCAATCGCTACAGGTTTAAAGCTTGCACGACAAGATCTAAATGTTGTTGTTTTAGGTGGAGACGGTGATGCGTATTCTATTGGTGGAGGACATTTTTTACATGCTTGTAGAAAAAATATAAATTTAACATACATTGTTATGGATAATAATATTTATGGTCTTACTAAAGGACAAGCGTCTCCAACGTCAGATACTGGTTTTGAGACCAACACTACCCCTTATGGTACGGTTGAAAAACCACTTAATCCCGTAGGAATGGCTTTAAGTGTTGGAGCTTCTTTCGTTGGGCGAACCTTTGCTGGTAAAATAAAAGAAATGAAACCAATGTTTGTAGAGGCCTTTAAGCACAAAGGTTTCTCCTATATTGATGTTTTATCTCCTTGTGTTACATTTAACAAAGAGAACACATTTAAATTTTATAAGTCTGTTAGTGAACCAATCGGTGAAGATCATGATTGTAAAGACTATATGAAAGCACTTGTTGCTGCACACGAACCTGACTGTATGAAGTTAGGAGTATTCTTGAATCAAGACCTCCCAGTTACTGATGAGGGTATTGCAGGCCAAACCAAATCTTTAGCTATGGTTGGTAATGATGCAGAAATCACTAAATCAATCATTGAGTCTTACTCATAAACAAAACTGATTAAAAAACAATGTCCTAGTAAGCTTTAAATTACTAGGACATTTTCATGTCTATAGAAAATGTATATTTAATTGATAAGTACACTCATAACATTAAAATACAGCTACAAATGAGTATAAAATTTGAATTTAGAGCTAATAACCTATAGATTGGATTTAACAATTTGTATTTAATTTTTTTACCATATAAATACACATACATATATTAATGGATTATCCCAAATAAAAAGGAAATTTTCATGACTAAAACTATCAAGTATCCAGGTGAAAGACAAACCACTAACGGAAACCAATTAGTTGCTACAACAGAAGCATTAATCTCAGAAGCTGGGGTTTATTACCCAATTACTCCTTCAACAGAACAAGGTGAAGCCTATCAAAACTGTTTTGCAAAAGGACAACTAAATGCTTTTGGGGAATCAATTCTTGCCATAGAAACAGAAGGAGAGCACGCTGCACAAGGTGGAGCTATCGCTATCTCTGTAACCGGAAAAAGAACCGTAAACTTTACCTCTGGACAAGGAATTGTCTACGGACTAGAGCAGTATTATCACGCTCCAGGTAAGTTTAGTACTATGGTTCAGTCTGTTGGAGCGCGTGCTTTAACTAAACATGCTCTTAACGTACATTGTGGTCATGATGATATTTATGCAGCCTTTGATACGGGTTGGCTAATGACATTTGCTAAAGATGCACAGCAAGCTGTAGATCAAGCGCTCATCATTCGAAAAGTCTGTGAAAAGTCATTAACTCCTGGGATGAATATTCAAGATGGTTTCTTAACTACTCACCTTGAAAGAACCTTCAGAAAGCCCGAAACTGCTTTAATAAGAGAGTATCTAGGATCTCCATGTGACATTATTGAAACTCCTACCGAAGCACAAAAAATTCTATTTGGGCCAACAAGACGTCGTATTCCAAAAATGATGGATCTTGAAAACCCTGCAATGCTTGGGCCGGTACAAAACCAAGAGCACTACATGAACGGTGTTGCAGCTCGTAGAAATAACTTTTCTGAGCCTGTCTTAGATTATTTTGAAGAGGCATATCAAGAGTTTGGTGAGTTAACTGGCCGAAAATATGGATTAATCTCAGAGTATAAATGTGATGATGCTGACACTGTATTTGTTGCATTAGGATCTGCTGTAGAAAACATCGAAGCTGCTGTAGACTATTTAAGAGAGACCTCTGATGCTAAAGTTGGGACGATTCATGTAAATGTAATTCGACCTTTTCCGGAAAAAGCGATCATCGAAGCCCTTCGTGGAAAGAAAAAAGTCATCGTTTTGGAAAGAACTGACGAGTCTTTATCTCCTGAAAACCCATTAACAAAAGAAGTTCGTTTGGCCTTAACTAAAGGGATTGATCATCACCGACATGGCGCTTTCCCTAAATTAAGTCCACTTGATCCAGCTACTGAAATGCCAGATGTATACTCTGGTGTATATGGATTAGGCTCTAGAGATTTTAGACCAGAAGGTGTCTTAGGAGCTTATGAGTTTGCTCAGGGTACGACAACTCGAACCGACGGTAAGTCTTCTAAAGATGGAGAAAGATTCTTCTATGTAGGGATCGAACATCCTTACTCCGTTCAATCAAAAGACACACCATCTTTATTACCAGATAAAGCAATTGCTGTGCGTATGCACTCTGTTGGTGGATGGGGAATGATCACAACGGGTAAAAACCTTGGTGAAATCTTAGGTTCATTTTCAGATTACATGGCTAGAAGAGATAATAAGTTTGATTCTCAAGGTCAACCCCAAGAAATCATTCATATTTCCGCAAACCCTAAATATGGATCAGAAAAGAAAGGTGCGCCTACAAACTACTTTATGGTAGCTGCCCCTGAGAGAATTCGAGTAAACTGTGATCTACGTCATGTAAACGTTGTTTTATGTTGTGATCCTAAAATTTTTACTCATACCAACCCACTAGATGGATTATCTGATGGGGGAGCCTTTGTCTGGGAGTCCGCTGAGTCTGATCCAGTAAGAGTTTGGCAAAGAATTCCAAAAAAATATCGAAAAATTATCATAGAAAAAAATATCCAATTATATACATTACCTGGTTTTGATATTGCTAAAAAAGCTACTGATCGTGAAGATCTTCAAACCAGAATGCAAGGAAACGCTTTTTTAGGAGCGTTCTTTGGTGTTTCTACATTTTTAAAAGATAACAATATTCCTGACGAGACTTTTTTAGAAGTAGTTGAAAAACAGTACAATAAAAAGTTTGGTAGATTTGGAGATGCAGTTGTTAACTCTAATATGACCGTTATGAACTCAGGATTTTCACAAGTAACCTCTATTGAGTATGGTGAAATGGATGCAGTGGATACATCAACATTTATTGGTGCATTAACTCTTCCGTGTAAATTAGGAGATGTTCCTAAAAAACCGGCGGATCAAGGTCCTTTGATGTTTAGAAACTCTGAGTTTAATAAAGAGTATAAAGCTGGACTTGGTTATCACCAACCTAGTAGTGTTTTAGCATCAGTTGGACACGTAGCAGCTGGATCTGGAAAAGCTGCTAGTAAGTATGTATCAAGAGTAAAAACTCCTGTCTACTTACAAGAAAACTGTACCCAATGTATGGAATGTATCAGTGTATGTCCAGATACGGCATTACCTAATACTGCCCAAGATATTTCTACTATCATTCGAAGAACAATCTCAAACTATGTAACGGACGATGCTTCTAAAAAGGTTCTTTTAGCAAATGTTTCTGATTTAGATAACGCTATTCGAGCACGAATGAACGACAGTATCGCTAATAAAGATAAAACTTCTTTTCAAGATCACGCTAAAGTTGAGTTTACTAAACTAGCTGAAAACTCTGCTGACGTTTTAAGCACATCAGTTGATGAAGTAATGGCAATCTTAGATGTAACTCCTTTATCTTACTTAAAAGTAAAAGGTATTTTTCAAAACAAAGAAAAGAAAGAAGCCGGGTCTGGTGGATTATTTTCAATCTTTGTTAGTGATCTTTGTAAAGGTTGTGGCGCTTGTGTTGAAGCTTGTGGTGATCACGATGCTCTACGAATGGTGGATGAAACAGAAGAAGTTCATACCAAACATTTATCTGCTGAAGGCTTCTTAGATCTTTTAGATGATACAGACCAAAAGTATTTAGGACTTTATAAAGCAGAAACTCCAGAAGAAAGTAAAGCTGCTATGCTTCGATATCATTTAATGCAACGATCTAAATATGCTGCATTTCAAGGTGGAGATGGAGCTTGTGCTGGTTGTGGTGAAAAAGCTGTACTAAGAAGTATCGCTACTGTTACAGAAGCATACATGCGACCAGTTTTTCACAGAAAAGCCGAGCGATTAAATGAAAAAGCTAAATCTTTAAGAGAGCATGGTTTGTCTTTGTTAAATGATCTTAAAGCAAGCAAAGAAGAAACATATAATGTCTTACGTAGAAGCATCTTACATCTTGTAATGGCTTATGGTGAGGCAGATGCTAAGAAGACTGAACAACGTATTTCAGAAGAGTTTTCCGGAACAGATCAAGATTTGGTTGATGCATTAGTTATGGTACTTGAGCAAGATGCTAAAAATCATAGTGATTTAATGACACTTGAAGACTCCCTAGACAATGGTATGAGTGTAATGGCTATGGCAGCTCATACTGGATGTAACACAGTTTATGCTTCTACTCCTCCTAATAATCCTCACCCATACCCTTGGATGAACTCATTATTTCAAGATGGTGCCACTGTAGGATGGTTAATTGGAGAAAGTTTTATTAAAACACACGCAGCAAGATCAGTAATTCCTGAAAGATTTACAGACATGGTTTTAGCTGGTAAAGACGCAGACATCGACGAAGATGATTATTATCACTTTACTCACTTTAGTGACTCTTTCTTTACTGATTTAGAAGTAATGGAGCTCCCTAAAGTTTGGGTTGTTGGTGGAGATGGTGGAATGGGAGACATTGGTTTCCAAAACGTTTCTAAAGTGATCTTACAAAACAGACCTAATGTAAATATCTTAATGTTAAATACACAAGTTTACTCTAACACTGGTGGACAAAACTCTGAGAGTTCTGTTATGACGGGTGGTTTTGATATGAACCAAGCTGGACCAGCTACAGAAGGTAAATTAAGTGAGCAAAAGTCAATTGCTGAAAGTTTTATGGGTGGACATGGATCTCCATATCTAGCTCAAGTTTCAATTGCAAATAGTGCGAGTATGTATAAAGCTATTTTAGATGGTGTCTACTATCGAGGTACTTCTTATATTCAATCATATACTCCTTGTCAGCCAGAGCATGGAATTCCTGATCACGCATCAGAAGAACAAGCTTTGATCGCTAGAGAGTCAAGAGGTATCCCTGAGTATGTATTTAATCCACAACTTGGAGAAACATATCATGAAGCATTCTCACTAAAAGGAAACCCAAACCAAAAGTTAGATTGGGCTAAAAAGACCATACCTGGTACAAAGGATAAGTACTTTTTTACTCCTGCTAACTGGGCATTCACTGAAGCTCGATTTAGACAACATCATAAACCAATCACAGAAGAGCAAGCATCAACTATGATTCATCTACAAAAGCAACTTTCATTAGTTACCATGGATGACATTGTAAAAAGAAAGTTTTTAGTAAAAGGTCATAGAGCGTTTATTCCACTAGATGGAGTATATGAGATCGACTATCAAGCAGATGGAAGCAAAAAATACAAAAAACTATCTAGACAATTAGTAGTATTTTGTATCGAGCGAAGAAAGTCTTGGAGATTATTACAGTCAAAAGCTGGGGTAGTAAATCAAGATTACTTAGACCAAAAAGAGTTAATTAAAAAGATTGATTCTGGTGAAATGACTGTTCAAGAGTTTTTGGATACTTAATCACTAATTTAAAAAGAGCCATAGACATTTTGTCTTTGGCTCTTTTTTTTTGGATTTTAAACTTATACTAAAGTGTACTAGCAAATCAGATAGATGTGATAAGATATTATAAGGCGACTTCATATTTATGGGGGTTTTCATGGAGATAAATTACATTTTTGAGCTATTGATCATCTTTATAGGGCTAAGGGTTATACACTCCTCTTATAAGGCTAAGGCATTACAAAAAACAGCCCTATACATTTTATTCATTTTTGTTTTTGCTACTTTTCAGTATTTTATGGTCTGTGGCCTTGCCTCTGCTTCTCCTATATACTCTGAGATCTTATTCAATACTTGGATTTTTTTATTTGCTATGACTTTAGGCAAAACTCTCGAAGCAACATGGAAGAAGGCGAGTCGCTTTAAAACTGCTTTAAAAATCATATTTATTGTTACATTTTTAATGCTAATTTTTGGACTACTCAACACTAGACGAGCCAAGATAGATGTTCGTTTTACTCCAAAAACGTATAATTTTAAATACACAGAAAGTTTTGTAAAAACCTCTGATGGATTAAACATTCGATCTTGGTTTATAAAAGGACATCTAAAAAACGATAAAGTTGCTATAGTCTCACATGGGATTGGCGCAAATTTGGGTGACTCTTTTCCATTTGCTTTAAAGTTTTTGATCGAAGGATATGATGTAATTACTTTTGATTGGCGCTCACATGGCCTCTCAGATGGTCATTTGATTGAGTTTGGTGAAGGGGAGAGGTTTGATATCCAAGCAATCCTAAGCAGTTATCAAAAAGAGTTGGATGGTTACTCAACTAGAGTAGCGTTTGGCGCATCCATGGGTGGAGGTAATATTATTAAAAACTGGGATTTGTATAAGCAATCTAAAGTTACAAGGTTAATATTAGATTCACCTTATGCAGATGTAAGAGACGCTGTCATTCAAAAACTTTGGTTTTTACCTTTCCCCGAATCTATAAAGTGGCATATCTCCAATTTAACTTGCCGCCTAGCATCAATCTTTATCAACACTCGCTCTGTTTCCAACCCGCCAATACAAAATATTAGTAAGCTAAAAGATACTCCCGTCTTACTTATACATGGCAAAAAAGATATCTTACTACCATACCAAGGATCACAAAGACTCTTTGATCAACTAGATCCTAAAATCAGTCAACTAGCAATATTTGATAAAGCAGGTCATCTAAACTCTCATAGAAAGCACCGCAAAGAATATGAAAAAGTATTTACAGAGTTTTTAAACCGCTAACTCTTGTTTTTCTTCTTCTTTGGCTTCTCCATGTAAAAACAATATAGTCAAAGTAGAAGTAACTAATCCAATAGCAATAAGCATTAAAATTACCTTATACCACCCGTTGGGTAAATCAGCCACATAACCAACCGTAAATGAGGATATGGCACTAGCTAAATACCCACCAAGATCTAACAAAGAAATCAAGGCCCCTGAAAATGGCCCCCCATACTTAATTGAAAAAATACTCATAGGTAGATAATAAGAAGGGGATATTGAGAAGCCAAAGACAAATAAGCACGCTTGTACTAATGTTAGATTTTGATCCGCGGCTAATCCAAGTTTATCTAAATTTAAGATTAAAACCATACACAACACAGAAATAATCATTAAAACGCCCATAACTCTAGTGATCGCTTTTGGAGATAGAGCATCAAAAATATAGCCACCGATTAAAACAGCCATAAAAGACCCAAAAGGAAAGGCACTAGCAGCCATTACAGCATCTGATGTAGAAATATTTAGGGTTTCTTTTAAAAACATTGGTACAAAGTCTAAGAAGTTCATCATTACTGTTAAACCCATCATAGCCAAAAATATTAACCATACCCTAAGGCTTTTTGAAAAGTCCAATAATGCATACCCTACCGTTTTATTAAAAAACTTATGCTCTGAATGATCTATCTCATTGTCAAAGCTACCTTCAACGACTTGCTCATCTGGTTTTTCTGTGACAAAAATAAACCAAACTGTGGCAAAGGATAAACCAACAGCAGCTGCAACATATAAAGTTTGACTCCAAGTTAAATATCTTAAAAGGTAACCAAATCCCATGGTAGCTATGATAGTACCAATCCTGCTAGATGTTGAAATCGCACCCCATACTCGGCCATACTGAGAAGGGTGATACCAGTTTTCAATTAGTTTTGCCAAAGATGGCCAACCACCAGATTTAGATACAGCGATTAAAAAGAAAATAACACAAAAACCTGTGAAGTCTGTATTCAAGCCAAATAATATCAAATACAAAGCTACCGAGATTAAAGCAACTAAAAAGTTTGATTTTCCACCAAACTTATCTGTACTCCATCCAAAGATCATTTTACCAGTCATACCACCTAGGTTTCCGTAAGCCAAAATTTTACCAAAATCTGTTTTAGTCAAACCCACAGCTGGATCAGCAATCAACTCAGGAGAAATAGCCATCAAACTCTGTCTCATTATCATAGTTACTGCATAGGCAAAATACATAACGACCAATAATCGTATCTGTGAGCTTCCGAACTTAGCAATATTTTTCATGGGGTTCCTTTACAGCGAGGTAAAATTTTCAACTATACTTACCCTATATAGATCTTCTGGATGTTAAATTTTGCTACATACTAACATATTTAGATGGGATTACGAATATTGTAAGAATCTTCGCCCAAGAAAGACCTAACCTAGAACAAAAGTTTCATTATATCAAAAAACTTATATCACTATCGTAAATCTATGAACAATAACTGCTGTAAATACCACGGATGTCAACATGAAAACTCCTGAATTTAAACTCTATGATCACATAGTTTTACCTGTGGCATTCCCCGTAATCTTCTATATACTCCATTTGAGGTTTGATCTATATTCGCAGAATTCTTCAAATTTGTTTTTTCAAGTTATATTCATCTTTGCAATTATAGATATCAATAAAAATAAGCTAAATAGCTTTGATCAAAAATACTTAATTGTATCTTTAATCATATTCTTTTTAGGTCGATTAAGTCGTCCCTATACCCTAAGCTCTTCTATCGTTCCTACTGACTTTTTAATCGTCATGTTTTGTATGTTTCGTAGTTTACAGCTCCTCTTACAAACGATAAATATTAGTCTGCAAAAAACTAGAGGACAATACAATGCTTGTGTTATGATATTTTTATTATTTCCACCCTTTTTGGCCATTATTGTACCGCCTCATAGGGGAGGATGTGGCCGCAGTCATAGCCCAAAACGGGCTTGTTTTGCAAACTTAAAAACATTAACGGGCGCCATAGAAATGTATGAACTCGACATGGATTCTAAATTTAAAATCAATGATTTACAATCCTATGATGTATTAGTTAAACATAAATATCTTCAATCTTTTCGTATGTGCCCAGAAAATAAAGACAGTAAAACTCCCTATAAAAAGTCAGGTGATTACTCTGAGATATGTTGTGAGGTACATGGATGCATTAGTGATTCTGTTAAAAATTGATATTGATTGTGGTCTTTAGTACTTTTTCGTATAATCACTTTTTAAATTGTGGTAAGTAAGCTTTACTTAACACACCAACTCACAAATGTATTTTTAAGGAAATCATGGATAAAGCAAACATAAAATTAATACTTGAAGAAGCTAGCAGAATGTTTAAACCCCACCCTTGGCATGGGATCGATGTTTGGGATGACCAAGAAAACAATATTTTAAATGTATACATAGAGATTGTTCCTGATGATACTGTTAAATATGAACTAGATAAAAAAACAGGATACTTAAGAGTAGATAGACCACAAAAGTTTTCTAATATTATCCCAGCTCTTTATGGCTTTGTACCTAAAACTTATAGTGGTGATTTATCCGCAAAGCACACCAACGAGGTAACAAATCGTACGGACTTAGTAGGGGATCAAGACCCCTTAGATATCTGTATTCTAACTGAAAAACATATCAAACACGGAGATTTACTATTAGGAGCTATCCCTATTGGTGGCTTTCGAATGATTGATCATGGCGAAGTAGATGATAAAATCATAGCTGTTTTAAAAAATGATGCTGTTTACGGCAACATCAAGGATGTAATTAATTGTCCTGAGAGTATTTTAGCTCGCCTAAAGCACTATTTTTTAACTTATAAGCAAATCCCTGGTACAAATGAAAAAGCTAAATGTGAAATCACTCATCTTTATGGACGTGAAGAAGCAATGAATATCATTAACTTATCCATGATGGATTACAATAATAAGTTTGGTTTATAATTTATTATTAGTACTTTGGCTAACGCTTAAGTACTCACCAATGTATTTAGACTAAAAAACTTATAAAATAAAAAAGCCTCGAAACAAATATGTTTCGGGGCTTTTTTATTTTGAGATGCTTAAGTAAGTTTAAGCTAGATCTACTTTTACCAAAACAGTTTATCCCACATAGATTTTACAAAGTCAAAGAGACGATCTGCTGCTCCCTTTTTAGGAGCAACATAAGTGTTTCTGTGGTTTGTTTCATCGGAGCGATGTTGAGAGCCCTTGTCATAAGACTTTTTATCTCTGTGGTTATTTCTATTTTGATTATTGTGATTATTTTGAGATCTCTTATTTTGTTGCTTATCTCTTGAAGAATTAGAGTTAGGTTTAGGCTTATTTTTTTGATTTCTATTTTGTGATTGCTTTTCGCTAGAATCATTTTGTTTATGCTCTGGTTTATGATACTTTTTGTTAGAGGACTTACCTCGAGTACTTTTGTAATCATTACTTCTATCTGAGCTTTTTTCTTCTGTAGATTTTTGGTTTTCTGGTTTATCTTCGTGAAAAGTAGGCTCAATCCCAGTGAGTTTTAATGTATCTTTAAAAACTTGCTCATCACGAGTAGTAACAAAACTCATTGACTCGCCCTTACGACCCATTCTTCCGGTTCTACCGGTTCTGTGAGTAAAGGACTCTGGGTCATTAGGAAAGTCATAATTTATAACGTGTGTTACATTAGAAAAATCAAGACCACGACCTGCAACATCTGTAGCTAATAAGATTCGAATTCTATTGTTTTTTACTTTATCAAAAATGTAAGTACGTTTTTCTTGAGGCATTCCTCCATGAATATACTCTACATATTTAAACTTTCGTTTTAGCTCTCCACAAACGCTTTCTACGTTTCTACGAGAATTACAAAAGACAATAACTTGCTTGTACTCAATCTCTCTTAAATAGTTTACAGCATGTTTAACTCGGTCTCTATGTGTGATTTTTTTAAACAAATGCGTAATATTAGCCGGAACCATTTCTTCTTTTTTAAGCTCTACGGTAATAGGATCTGTCAAACATTCATGTGCTAGGTTAGAGATTTCTTTTGGCATTGTAGCTGAAAACAAAAGAGTCTGATGTTTGTTCATGATGCAAGACATGATAAATTGAATATCTTCAAAAAACCCCATGTTTAGCATTTCATCAGCTTCATCAAGTATAAAAGTACTCAAATGCTTAAATGAAATTTTTGAAGAGTATATGTGATCAATCAATCGGCCTGGGGTAGCAACTAAAATTTGAACGCCTTGTCTTAAAACAGATTGCTGCTCTACGATAGGTACCCCACCATAAACGGCTAAAGCTTCTACTTCTAGGTACTTTGAAAACTTTTCAATTTCAGAAGTATATTGTAAGGCTAGTTCACGAGTAGGAACCACAACTAAAGCTTGGATTTCTCGACTTTCTAGATCTATTTTTTGTAAAAGAGGAATAGCACAAGCACCAGTTTTACCAGATCCTGTTTTTGCTAGTCCTAATATGTCACGGCCGTTTAAAACCTCTTGATAGGTTTTTTCTTGGATTGGAGTAAGAGTTTCGTATCCAACCTCGGTAATTGCCTTGAGAAGATTTTCTCTCATGTTTAATTCTGTAAACTTCATATATTCCTTAGTTTAGTGCTTCGATTGTATTGCTAATTATCTGATAGCAATACTTAGCAGGCCCACATTTTATTTGTAGGGGGGGTAGCCTATATTAGAGGACAAACCCCAACTATTGTGTCTATAGTGGCCTTCAAAACCTTGTAGTATAGACTAAAAGCTAATGCTAAAACAACAATGCTCTAAGTTGATCACTTTTTGAAAGACCTAAAAAAAGCTCCAATAAACCATTGGAGCTTTAATTTATCTAGCTACGCTCAAGTTTTCTATATTTAATAGATTTTGGCTGTGCTGCATCTGGACCTAATCTTTTAATCTTAGCCTCTTCGTACTCAGTGAAGTTTCCTTCAAAAAAGGTGACATTAGAGTCTCCTTCAAAAGCCAAAATATGAGTCGCGATTCTGTCTAAAAACCATCTATCGTGAGAAATCACTACCGCAGATCCCACGAAGTTTTGAATTGCTTCTTCAAGAGCCCTTAGAGTATTAACATCCAAATCATTGGTAGGCTCATCTAATAACAAAACATTTGCGCCTTGCTTTAAAATCCGTGCTAAATGAACTCGATTTCGCTCTCCACCAGATAACATACTTACTTTTTTCTGTTGATCTCCACCACCGAAATTAAAACGAGATACATAAGCTCTTGAGTTCATTTCTCTAGATCCTAGTTGTACAAACTCTGCTCCTTCAGAAATGACCTCCCAAATAGACTTTGAGTCATCTAAAACATCTCTACTTTGATCAACATAAGCTAATTTAACAGTCTCACCCACTTTGAAAGTCCCTGTATCAGGAGTTTCATGACCAGTAATCATTCGAAACAAAGTGGTCTTACCAGCACCGTTAGCACCAATAACCCCAACAATTGCCCCAGGAGGAATTACAAAGTCTAATCCTTCATATAACAACTTATCATCAAAAGCTTTTGAGATACCTTTGGCATCGATCACTATATTACCCAATCTAGGGCCGGGAGGTATATATAACTCCATATCTTTAATAGATGCTTTGGACTCTTCGTTGTACATAGTCTCATACGATTTAATACGAGCTTTAGACTTAGTCTGTCGTCCCTTAGCAGAAGTATTTATCCACTCTAATTCTTTCTTTAAAGCTTTTTGCTTATCACTCTCTTGCTTTTCTTCTGTAGCTAATCTTTTAGACTTTTGGTCTAACCAAGAGGAGTAGTTTCCTTTCCAAGGGATTCCTTCTCCACGATCTAACTCTAAAATCCATCCAGCAACATTATCTAAAAAGTATCTATCGTGAGTAACTGCGATTACTGTTCCTTCGTATCTTTTAAGGTGTTGCTCTAACCACAATACACTCTCAGCATCTAAATGGTTAGTAGGCTCATCTAACAATAAAATATCTGGCTTTTTAAGAAGTAATCTACAAAGAGCTACACGACGTTTTTCTCCACCGGACAATACCTTAACAGATGTTTCTCCAGGAGGACATCTCATAGCATCCATAGCAATACTTAAACGAGTATCTAAATCCCATCCATCTTTTACATCTATCAGCTCTTGAACTTTACCTTGCTTTTCAATGAGTTTGGTCATTTCATCATCGCTCATAGGATTGGCAAACGCATCGTTTATTGCATCATACTCTTTCATTAAGTCTACGACTTCTTGTAGGCCTTCTTCGACAACTTCACGTACAGTCTTTGATTCATCCAAATTAGGCTCTTGCTCTAATAAACCAATCGTATGTCCTGGTGCTAAAACTGTCTTACCATCAAATTGATCATCTAGACCCGCTAGGATTTTTAAAAGAGAACTTTTTCCTGAGCCGTTTAGTCCTAAAACACCAATTTTAGCCCCATAAAAATAAGATAAGTGAATGTTTTTTAAAACAGGGGTTTTTCCGTAAAACTTACTAACACCCATCATTGAGTAAATTACTTTTTTGTCATCTGACATTGTGATCTCCGTTTATATAAATTATGTAAAATTATTGAAAAATGACACTGGCTAAATTGCACAAGTGTCATTTGTAGCTCTAAGTCCAAACTACCGTTTTGTACAACAGAAGTTTAAAATTAGTTTATCGAAGTTGTAGCGACTCCATGTACTGAACCAACGGTTGTGGATCATCGGTAATGATACCGTCTACACCCATCATTATTAATCGATCCCAGTCATCTTTTTCATTTACCGTCCACGGTACAACTTTTACACCATAAAAATGAGCTATAGAAATATTTTCATTAGTTAAAAGATTGGCATTGGGTGAAATATAATTAGGGTTTAATCCTTTAGCTACAGCTGTAAAAGAAGGTCTGCTATCTTTAAGTAATGCAGCAATTTTGATTTTTCTATCTAATAATCGAATAGCGATTAATGTTCGAAAATCAAAGGATTGTACTACTGTTCGGTCAACTACATTGTGCTTTTGTAATGAAGCATATAATAACTTAGCAAATTGAGTTGGCCCTACAGTAAACTCAGGAGACTCTGGATAGATTTTAGTCTCAATATTAAACATAACAGTCTTTGCTAACTCACTAGGGTATGTAGTTAGCATCTCGAATACTTCATCTAAAGAAGGGATCTTTGTGCCTGTTTTTGTAGATTGATTTTTAAATCTTGGATTTTGCAAAGCTCCACAATCATAACTTTGAACTTGTACCAAGGTAAGATCTCGAATCAACTCTCCCTTTTCAGGAACCTTGTTACCATTTTTATCTACACAAATATGTCCATCGATATGCGGATTATGACTTAAAACTAAGTGATCATCTTTTGTTACAGCTAAATCAAACTCTAAAACATCCACTCCTACCTCTATGGCATATTGAAGAGCGGGGATAGTATTTTCAGGAAGAACTGCTCTTGCACCCCTGTGACCATGAATTTCGATAAATGGTGATTCAGCAATCGATTGAGTGCCGTTTGTTAATACGCAGAACGCTAGGATTAAAGAATTAACTACTTTCATTTTTTACCTTTCTAAACTCGCTAAGTAACTCACTTGCATTGGTGAGTACCAAAATATAGACCTAATTTAACCAGTTATAGCTCTAAAAATAGTGCCTGAATTGTACACTACTCCACACAAAAAACAAAGAAATCTATTAAATTTGTCACTCTATCTAAGAAACAATCTTCATTAACTTTCCGATTCCATCGATTAAGCGTAGGGGACTTCCACCATGTTCACCAAAGTCATCCCTCATAATTTCAGCTCCTTTAGATTGCACTAAAACGGCTTGTATACAAGACTCTAGCTCTGTCATGCCTTGTACAAAAAATGATGCTATCAAACCCGCTAAAACATCACCGCTACCGCCTTTAGCTAATACAGAGTTTGGTTTGGCATGCATATATGTATAGTCTCCATTACATATCAAGTTTGTGGAATCTTTTAAAACAATCGTAGATTTCGTCTCATGGGAGCAATAGGACAATAACTCAATACGATTGGAGTCAATCTCACTTGAGTTCATTTTTAACATAGCAGCAAACTCACCAGGATGAGGAGTCAATATAGTCTCAGCACTTCTTGATGATAAAATCTCAAACATTTGAGTCTCTGTTTCAAATGCATGTAGGGCATCAGCATCTAATAAAACAGGACTAGGACATTGCCGTACAAACTTACGAACAAAACTTTTTGTATTTTCATGTCTTCCTAGGCCTGGACCTAAGATCACCAAATCTGCATCTATCTCAAGTGCATCGGGAAGATTGGATTCATCTAAATACTCATCATATTCAGAAAGTTCAACCCCCATAACCTCAGGTACAGAGGTCTGTAATTGTAAAGCGGCACTTTTTGAACTACCTGCAAATACTAAACCTGTTCCGGTGTGAGAGCAGGCTAAACTAGCAAAATGTAAAGCACCTAGTTTTCCTTTTAAACCACCTATAACTAATACTCTCCCATTCATTCCCTTATGAGACCACGGATTTCGACTTGGTAATCGTACAGGTAGATCATTAATCAATTGGACAGTAGAGTTTATTTTAGGGTCTTTATAAACTCCAATATCAACCAGATGTAATTGCCCACAAACAGAAGACCCAGGGTATAAAAAATGCCCTCGCTTATAATGCTGCAAAACAATAGTGTGACTTGCTTCTATAGATGCACCTCGGATACAGCCAGAGTCAGAACAAATGCCTGATGGTATATCGATAGAAACGATATTTTGAACTAAGTTGATTTCATCAAAATTAATGGCCAAATCATCTGATATATCTTTGCTCAATCCTATTCCAAAAATACAATCTACTACAACTTGATAATCCATACTTTGAAAATGCTCTAAATCTAAAATATCAATATCAAAGTTTTTCAAAATATCATGATGATATGAAGATTGAGTTGATTTAGGGTCACCTAGTTGAAAAACAGTTACATCATAATCAGCAAGTAATAATCTCCTAGCAATGACATAACCATCACCGCCATTATTACCAGTACCACATAAAACAGCAACTTTATGATTTTTATCATAGAGTTTTTTTATAATATTATAGGACTCTCCCCCAGCTTGCTCCATAAGTAACAATGCAGGGATTTTTAGATCGTCAATGGTATAACTATCAGATTCATACATTTGATTTGAACTTAAAACATCCACAAAAGACCTCTTTAATCTAAGTAAATTTAGCTAGGGCTATTTTACCGTTATTATATATTCTGACAAAAAAGCAAAAATCGGCATCAAATATTAAAATATCATCCGCACCTTTGTACCACACGTCTAAAAAGTTTTGATCGACATCTATTAAACTCATCTGATCAATTGTCTCATCAAACCAGTATAAATAAATTTTTTGAGGTAATTCAACTTGATTTTTCAACATTAAATCGATCAATGAAAAATTCTTAGACTCTAAATCAGCTTCTAAATGGACTAGATACCTCTCTAAGGAGTTTATCAATACATCGTGATCTAATTCATCTAAGTATAGTTTTTCATTCATTTGCTCTCTTAAAGCAAGGTACTTTTCATAGTCTAATGTAAGAAACTCTGGATAGCTTTTATCCGGATAATCTTGCTCAAACCATTTAATCTTATAGGAGTGTATCAAACCCATTATGCATTTTCTTTGTTTAAAATATTTTTGGGATCTACTCCAGTATCTTCTGGACTAGGGGAATCAAATACCTCTTTTGCGATCTTGATCGCTTCAAGTGCAGTTGGAAACCCAGCAAACAAAGCCAAATGAATGAAAGACTCCATGATTTCTTCTTCAGTTAGACCAGCATTTAATGCAGCGAAAATATGGGTTTTGAGTTGAGAGTTTTTACCCTGCATCGCAAGAGAAGTAATAGAGATAATCTCCCTTTGTTTAAGGTCTAAACCGGGTCGATTATAAATCTCTCCATAAGCCCACTCTACAATATATTTTGTTATATCTTGATTTTGAGCAGAGAGAGCTTCAATGATCTTATCCCATTTACTGCCGAGTAATTCTCTACCTTTTTCTTCTCCATCTTTCATTCTATTTTGTTTCCACATATAACCTCATCGATATAATAGTGCTGGATTGCTAAACAGATATACACTAAGCCATTGATTCACAAGACAATGTATATATTTAAAAATATCAATTAATTATACTAAAAGCAATGCCATTCGAGGACACATTTAGTATACTATTCACATATAATAAACTCACTTGCTTTAAAGCCAATCGCTTTTTACATACCTGTGAGATTTATTTGTTAAAAGCAGCAACATTTTTGTGACAACACTTTGATCAGGAACCACCATGGATCTAAATATATATATTCACTCTAGTAAAATCTCTTTCAGACAAAGCGATCAATCTATAGATGAGTGCCTTAATCAAAATAAAAGTTTTTTTACTGAAGAAAGTAACTTTGATCACTGGCACTTTAATGGAGATCATAAAAAAGTAATTTTGATTCCAAAAGACTTTCATATAAAATTTAATACTCAAGACTCCAACGTTTGTATTTTAGATTACACTGGATTATTAGACCTAGAGGGTAGTTCATCAAAGGTTTCTATTGTTAAAGGCAAAATACAATCACACCTAAATTTAACTGACTGTCAATTATTTGCTGAAAATGTGAGTGGCTCTTTACAAGGACAATTAAGCAAATCAAAAATATTTTTGAGCTCTAATCTTCAAGAAATTAATTTAAGATTAGACAGTTCGAGTTCTGATATTTTAGTCAATCAGTCCGAGTTTGCTAACTGTACCTTAGATGGGCAAGATTCATCAGCTATCTTCAAAGTCTTAGATTTAGATGATCTTGTTTTGCAGTCACAATTTCCTGAAAAGTCGGTTCATGGTAAAAACAGTAAATACTTTGTCTCCATCACAGGCCGTTTTAACCAAGTAGAATGGAAACTCAACTCCGAAGAGTGGCAAGAAAAAACCGAAGATTTAAAAGTTGTTGGTCAAGAAACCATTGATAAAAATGATGACATCATGGACCTTTTTAATCAATTTGAAGACAAAATAGAGGCCAATTACGAAGTTTTCTCTAAAGAAGATGACAAGGATCAACAAGTTACCCAAGCCAGTGAAACTGTACAAGCCAACAATATTGACGAAGAGCACATCTATGAGCTATATCGTAACAAAGAAATCAGCTTTGAAGAGTTACAAGATATGCTTGAAAAAGGAATGTAAAATGCTTCGCTATTTTTTAATTCTCTTAGTACTTATTCAAGTGAATCATGCTGTAAAGCGAGCTAGTTTTAAACCAAGAGCTCGGGAGTTCAAATATATGGCCCCAAGAGTCGTATCACTTGAACAACATCAAATCTATGGTAAGGACTATATTGATATCTATCTCAAATTCACTACTAAAGTGCAATTGGATCAACTGACTCTTCAATTATCTGGTATTGGCGAAAAAGCCCATATTTTGCACGATGAAAAAGTCCATAAAAAAGACTTTTCGATAGATATCAAGTTTAAGGATAAAGCGGCCAAAGTCCAACTTCGTGTATTAAGGAAAAAACGATTTGGACTGTTAAGCTTTAAACTTCTAGCAAGTTATGACTATCCAATAGATAGAGTCTTAGAGTATATAGCCGATCGTCATAAAACAGACTATTTAGTTGATAGTGCTCGTTTTACTCTAATTGAAAAAATCAAAAAAAATAAAGGCGAAGTTGATAGTGATTTTTCCTTAAATGTCTACGGAAAGAAATTTTTAAAATAATCATAAGTCTACAACATATTTAACAAAGAGCTTTTATGAAAAAAACAGAAACCCAAGTCCCTCAATTAACACAAGATGAAACGAAGTTTATATTTGATAAAATCTCAAGTTTAGATGACTGCCTCGAAGAAATTATACGTAAAAAACTACCTGCGCGTACTATTTTAACTACATTGTCTTCATGGTTTTTAGAAGAGGGTTTTGATGGTATTTCTTGGGACTTAGATTATTTATTTAAAAACTTAGCGTGTACAAAAGGACAAACTCAAGATACTCCAATCAAAATAGCATTATCTGTTCATGGACATCATCTTGGTAAAGTACAATTGTTTGCCAAAAGCCTTACAACTACTTATTCCACAGAGTTTGTTGCATTTTTGAGTTTACAATTAATGGAGACTATCGATAACGTTCTTTATCTCAAAAAATTATCTTTTGTTAAAGATCACATTTTAGAAAAAATCTCTAAAGAGTACGTAAGTCCAGTTCTTGAAAAGGGAGTCACTCTGATTATTGATTTTTTAAATCAGTTAATCCCTTGCGACTCCTTATATTTAATTTTTGAAGACCAAGCTCTATCTCAAAAAGTAGATATGCAATACTTAGGATTTATTGAACATAAAATGGTTTATTGCAGAAACAACATTAACCATCCAGCCCTAGAAAAAATTTTACAGCAAGAAGATAATAACTGTATCTTAAATCTTGATAATCAGCGTTACAACGAACTATTCAAATGTAAAAAAACTGTCACAAAAAAAATCATCTCCATTGTAAACGGAAAGCACCTAGGGACCCTAGTACTATGCCTAAAAGATAAAGCGCTAAACCCTTTTTTAAAAGATATATTAGAAATTTTAGTCGAAGGTCTTCACGATGTTTTGACTATGCATGTTCGAGAGAAAAAACGACTCACTCGACATTTTTCATTAAGTTGCGCTACAAAAATGCTGACAGACGAGTCTTACGTTGAAAAATACCTAGAGCCACAACTTCGTAATTGCGGTATCTTGTTTGTTGATGTTTCTGGATTTACCATGCTCAGCGAGCAAATATTAAAACACCCTAAAAGTATCGCAAATTTTGTTGAAGCTTGGTCTAAAAAAGCAATCGATATATTGTACTCCTATAATGGTGTATATGATAAACTTGTGGGAGATTGCGTCATTGGTATTTTTGGCCCTCCATTTTTTGAACTAAGTGATAAAGAAGTCAAAGAGAAAACACTTCAATGTGCTATTGATATTGCTAAAATGACCCTCGAATATAATGAAGATCCTGTTATCAAGGATTATATTCGGACATACAATATAGACTTTAAGGTATCTGTATCGACTGGCATTAATTTTGCCCCATTATTTGTTGGACAATTAGGCCCAGATAAGTCTTATACAGGACTTTCACAGGGGATGAACAATACGGCAAGACTACAAGGTTTAGCTGCTTCTAATGAAGTTTTATTTATGAAATCTATGTCAAATGATCTGTTAGATAGTTTAAGCTCCTATGATGTTAGTCAGACAAGGTACACTCTCGTCAAAAATGTTAAAGAGCCATTAGAGTATCAAGGGATCATTATATAATTCTTTTTTATTAGACTTGTCCAATGTAAATAACTAACGTACACTATTTAAGTAAATCTAAAATTATTTAAGGATAAGAAAAATGAGCGGTTCCGATCTAAGTTTACCTTCAAATAACTTTGAAGCATGGTCTGATAATTTACAAAGTATTATCATCAATCACCAAAACAAATCTGGCTTGGCCTACTTAGATGCAGTTCTTCTGGATTTAGCACGAATTTTACAAACTGAGCACGTATTTGTCGGAGTCACTACAGATGATAGTCATTCTAGAGTCAAAACTCTATCCTATTGTGCCCACCAAAAAATTGCTCCGAATTTTGAATATGATTTAGCCTGTACTCCCTGTGAAAATGTAATTGGTAAACACATTTGCACTTACACTTCAGATTTAGCTGATAAATTTCCCGATGATCAAATTATCACTGATTTAAGTCTCAAAGCTTACATAGGAGTCCCACTCTTTGATATTGAAGGTAATACACACGGAATCGTCGTAGTCTGCTACTGTAGAGAAATTGAAGACACTAAACTTGCTGAACTTTTAGTTACCTTAATCTCCAATAAAGTATCTAATGAAACATACAAAATTCAGTTCAAAACATCCTTAGTTAATAGTCAGATACAATTTGAAGAACTATTTGATAATTCTAATCATGCCTTATTGATTCAAGACCTAAGTAAAGCCTTAGAAATTATACAAACACTTAAGCAACCTATTAGTGATGCTCTAAAAGAAAATGATAAATTATTAGATCAATTAATCTCTAGCATCATCACATTTGAGGCAAACCATGCATGCCTAACCTTGTTTGGATGTGATAACAAAGAGCAATTATCCACTAAGCTGATCACAATTTTATCCAATGACTTCAAGGATTTCTACCAATCGTTGTTTATCAAAGCCCAACATAAGGTTATGAAAGATATGTCGTCTTTGTGCTTACATAGTTCAAAAGGCGATAATAAAATTATCGATGCTCACTGGGTCATTCCCCAAACATATGAAGGCACTTGGCAAAAGGTATTTATATCAATTACCGATATAACCCAAAAATCAGAGCTAGAACAACAACTAAGACAATCAGAAAAAATGAGAGCTATTGGTCAATTAGCTGGCGGAATTGCTCATGATTTTAATAATATGTTGGCAGGGATCATTGGATCGGCGGATCTCTTAATGCTGAAAAAAGATCAATTCGATGAACGATCACAACATTTTTTAGATATCATTATCAACGCCTCTGAACGAGCGTCTGAACTTACTTCTAATTTACTTTCTTTCTCCCGAAAATCGAATGTAACAATCACTCCTGTAGATCTGCACCAAACCATTCAAGGCACGGTTGCAATCATTCAACGCACAATAAGTAGTCAAATCCAAATTAGTCTAAAGCTAGAAGCTGACAATTTTATAATATCTGGAGATCATTCAAAACTACAGTCTGCCATCATGAACTTTCTAATTAACTCTAGCCAAGCTATTGACGCAAAGGGTAAAATTTCAATTAAAACAACAGATACTATTTTAGATAAAGAATACTGTGACCAAAGCATCTTTGATATAAATCCAGGCCCACATATCAGTATCTCTATCTCTGATGATGGATGTGGTATTTCACCTCAAAATATTGACAAAATCTTTGAACCTTTCTTTACAACCAAGGATGTTGGTAAAGGAACAGGCCTTGGTTTATCTGCAGCCTTTGGCACAATCCAAAGTCACAAAGGATCTATCTATACTTACAGTGAACTAGGCAAAGGCACAAACTTCAGAATTTTTCTCCCATCTGATGTGCAAAAATCATTACATAAACCACGGGAAATTCAGCTCCATATAGGCAAAGGACAAACCATCTTACTTGCTGATGATGAAAGTTTTATTAGAGACACAACACAAGAAAGCTTAACAAGCATGGGTTATAAGGTTATTATTGCGAAAGATGGAGCGGAAGCTGTAGAGTTATACAAAGCTCTTAAAGACTCCATTGATCTAGTAATTTTGGACTTAAACATGCCCATAATGAATGGTATGGAAGCTTTTGATAGAATTAAAGGTATAAATGATCAGGCCAAAGTTATAATATCTAGTGGACTGATTGATGATAATCTTTTAAATAAACTTCAAAAAAATGGACTACTGGGTGCAATTTATAAGCCATTCAGAATTCATGAATTGAATCAAATCTTATCAAAGTATTTAGGATAGCTAGCAAAATTTTTAAAAAAAGGTTTAAAATCTAACAACAATATACCTAATCAGTAAAAACTTCTTGTGTTTTCTTGCACAATTTTGTATGTTTTTGTCGCTATTTTGTCACTATGGAGAAAAAATGAAAAAACAACTTTTACTATTATTATTAAGTATCAACATGATTCAAGCGACCCCACTAGGTCTGAATAATGTCATGGTCGATGGATATTTTAGATACTGGAACGTATCAGACCGCGGGACCATAGGCGATACTGGTAACACTGCAAATTTTAACGGTGATAGTGATAACGCATACTCTATTGGTGTTAAACTAGACTTTGGACAAAGCATCACAGATTTAATGTATACCAAGTTTGACACAATGTCAGACCTTTTAAGCACTCAAACAGTAGCACTTAACGGTACGTCTTATGTTGCAAATCAAAGAACCAACCTCTTTAAAGCTTCTCAATTAGACTTTCATCTAAAACATTTGATTTTTGACAACGAAGCTACAAGTTTTCGATGGATTGGTGGACTGACTTACATTGATTTTAAAGATCAAACTCGAATCAAAGTGGCTATGGGTAATGGATCTGATATGAACTCCACAGGGATTCTACCCGTTGTTGGTTTAGAGGCCGAATGGTTCATTCGATCTAACTTATCTTTAAGATCACATGTAAAATTTTCTGACTTCAATTTGGGATCAGATGATATGAGATTAAAAGACTTTGAAATCGGAATGGTATATAGCCCAATGGACATATTAGATTTAGAGTTTGGATATAAAAAGTACTCTTTAGATGTCTTTTCAACTCAAAACGGCTCTGGAATCATGAGAAAGTCTTCTCATGACTTGTCTGGTCTATACTCGCAGCTAAACTGGTTATTCTAAACCCTTATGCTTACTTCTAAATAAGCATTCAAATATAAAATTTAAAAACTGTGTTTATGACACAGTTTTTTGTTTTATAGGGCATAAGTTTTCAGTTTGTAATTGGAATCTTACTAAGCATATCCATGCACCAGTAGTTTTATTTCTTTGCTGAACAATCCATACCTTTGTCAGGTACTTAGATTATTCAAAGCAATGTTTAAAAAAACATTCTGAGCTACTTGATTTTATGTTTAATGGGAAAACAATTAGGGATATATATTCAAGCCCATTATTTAATTTGAGATAGGGGTTTTGGTTTGTAAGTATATTTGCCTTTAGCCACATTTTTTTGAGAGTACAACAAAGTCTAAATATGAAAAAAAATTGGCAAAACAAGTATTGCATATGGACCTACAGTACAGCCAATCAATAAATGCAATAAACTATTTTACCAATAATCATATCAACAAATATACTCATATATATTGTTAATAGATATCAATGTAAGTTTAAGCAGCGTCTTATAACTACTCTGCTAACGCCAAAAGCTTACTTTGCAGAATCTTCAGACTTTTCTTCTATTTGTTGCTTAGGCTCTTCATTTAAGCTTTTAGTGATCTCATGACCTGCTTTTTTAAACTCACGAATCCCTTGTCCTAAACCTTTTCCAATTTCTGGTAACTTTTTAGGGCCAAAAACTAAAAGTGCTACTACTAAAATGACACTTAATTCTGCTATTCCTAAACCAAACATACTTATCCTCATCATTTTTGTACAAAGCTATCGTACAATTATAAATATTCAATCACGATTTTAAAATGTGATTTTTTACATGCAATCCTTTATGAACAAACCAATCGCACTATACTCATTATACAACACCAAACAAATCTCTACCATCTAGTGTCAATAGAAAGCAATTCAATATGAATTAAATCTATCGTATTTGGTTACGATGCAATATTCGTTCCAATAGTGTTGATCAGTGCTTTATCGGTCGATAATACTTTCACCGTCAGAAGATAATCCAATTTTAGGGTATTCATCACTCGTTCGAGTAATCACTCCCTTCAATATCATCATTTTAACCCTTTCCACTAAAGTATTTTTGTGATGGCTTGATAGATTTCCAAAATACTTAGATCCTTGCAACTCTTTTACTTTAATTGATTTAGAAGTTTTGCCAGCTAACAAATCACAAATTGTATGGATTCCGTATAAATTTTGATACGTTCTCAAACATGACAAAATTTCAAAACTTAATTTAGAATGAAGGTCTAAATCAGTATTTTGCTCATTTAGGCAATTAGAGCAAAAATTACAGTCAACGTCATCATGATCGAAGTAACGCTGCAACTCATTACGAAGACACGATCCTGACATACAATATGAATCCATTGCATTAAGTTTTTTGACTTGTAACTCTTTTTTGTACCTAAGGTAGCCCAACGCTAAAGAAATAGGATCATAGCCCTCATTTTTAAAATACATCTTTTTTCCGGAGGAAGGAGACCAAGTTAAAAATCCTATCTCTTCTAAAGTATTTAGATATTTCAGAAGGGATTTATCCTTTAAAACTTCTCGTGACTTTGGAAACAAGCTTCTAAATTGTTCATCAGACTTTACAAATGGATAGGATAGAGGCTCTAAAACTTCTATCATATAATCTATAACATGTCTTTGCGTCTCCGACGAATTAATAAAAAACTCTTGTATGGAGCGATCCCCAACAGAATACAAAAGAAGGCACTCTGAGTCCTCTCCATCTCTGCCGGCTCTACCTATCTCTTGTACGTAGTTTTCGATACTACCAGGCATTTGATAGTGTACTATAAATCTTATATCAGGCTTATCTACTCCCATACCAAATGCATTTGTAGAAACCATGATATGATTATCTGACTCGATAAATAACTCTTGGGCTGACTTTTTTTCGTTGATACTTAAACCACCGTGATATCTACAAACATTTTTATCCAATGCCTTTAGTTGCATATAGACATCATTAACACTTTTGCGAGTTGTACAAAAAACAATACCCGATGAGTCCTTATATTTGTCTAAAAAATCTAAAAGGGACTCTTGTTTATCTAAACAATGCACAACTCCCAATTTTAGATTAGGGCGATTCAATAAATCTTCAAAAAAATTATAATCTTCTCCAAAGTTTAATCGGTCGATAATGTCTTTTTTGACTACCTCTGTGGCAGTTGCTGTAACAGCCAAAACCGGAACATCTACATGCTCTCGTAAACCTGCCAAATGCCTATAGTTGGGACGAAAATCATTTCCCCATTGAGAAATACAATGCGCTTCATCTACTGCGATCAACGACAAAACTTTATGCTTTACTAGGTGCGAAAAGACAAATTGAAAGGCTTTGGTTTGTATGCGCTCTGGACTGATATAGACTATCTTATAATATCCGTTACATACATCCGTAAGTCGCTTACGTATATCCATAAAACTTAAGGACGAATTGATATAGGTCGCTGACACTCCTTTTTTCACCAAGGAGTCAACTTGATCTTTCATTAGTGAAACTAAAGGAGATAAGACTAAAGATACTCCTTTAAAATGTAGGGCTGGTATCTGAAAGCAAAGAGACTTTCCGCAACCTGTAGGCAAAACGGCCAAAGTATCTCTACCGTCCAAAACGCTTTGGATGATTTCTAGCTGATGAGAACGAAAATCATCATATCCAAAAACATCATTTAAAGTTTTATATATATCTTTTTCCATAGTCATTTATACAATATCACAGATCATACAAAAAGGTGGATATAATAAACGATAGTGTACATAATTATGCTATTGAGCCAAGTAGAAAATTATACTTTGTATAAAGTTTTAATCTCACAACATCAGATTGAATTATACTGGATGGAAACGCTTTTACTATTTTCAAACGATAGGTTATATTGACTACCCAATCTCTATACTGAGTTACAAGCAATGTTTTAAATCCAATTTTTGAGTAACCACAAAGATATAGGGCGTAATTACACAAATTTTAATTTAATCCATTATACATAAAATCACACCATGAAAAAAACCCTTTCAGTATTTGCTATATTAATTTGTATTTCTACTGGTATATTTATCTCGAGCACGTTTTGGAGAACCTACACTTTTGCTAAAATCTACTCAATGATAGGACAAAAGCAACAATCTTTGGCTTGTCTCAATGAAGCTAGCTTAATAGAAAATGATTACATTTTGCCCAGTTTACATTATAAAGCTTCTCAACATTTTATCTCAGCTCTCACTTTACAAGACATTAAAGATAACCCTAAGTTTTCAGACACTCTGTTAGAATTATTGCAAAAAAATAGTTCTTCACTAAAAAATGACCTGCCTAAAGCTGTTTTATTGATCCAAAAGTACGGCATCGCTCAGCTTAAAAGTAATAAGTCAAACAAAGGTTTTCTATCTTTTATAGATAAAATCAAAAAGACCAATCCCAATAGTTCTTTATCCTACTATCTCAAGGGTACATATTATTTCAAAAAGAAAAGCCTAAAAAAGGCTCAAGCCCAGTTTGAATTAGCTGCAACAAGACAACCTTTTTATCAGTCCATGCTCAAAAATCTATTTTTTATCTACAAGAAGAATAAACAGTACCAAAAGATTATCGACTTAAACATCACTGTAAAAAGAAGTGATGTAATCACACCCACTTTAGCATCCTATATCGGTGAAAGCTATTACCAACTTAGACAATTTAAACTAGCGGTAAAGTATCTACAAGTCGCCAAAAAACAAAAAAATAATCATCATATTTATGTACTATTAGGACGTATAGGAATCAGAAAAGATCAACCTGACTTAGCTGAATATTTACTTAAAGCTTATAAAGTTAACAAAAAGAATATCCAACCTTTATTACAGTGGCTAGATTATAAGTTTAACAAAAAAGATTTTACCAGTATTTTATCTTTTTATGATCAACATAAAGTAAGTCATAAAGATTATCGAAAAATTATCTTAAAAACCATTGCCGCGACAGGGGACTATAAACGATTCGAAGATTTTGTTGGTGAAAACTCCATTGATACTTTAGAGTTTCCATTGTTAATATTTTACAGAGCAAAAACAGATTTACAAAACAAAAACTGGACTAAGTCTCGAGAAAAATACCTTGCGTTTCTCAAAGTTCCTATAAGTTCACAATATAAAGCTCAAATTTATAAAGATTTACTTATCTGTAACGAACAACTAAAAGACTATCAATCTATTTTAGAGTTTAGCCAAAAACTACTGTCCATCGACCCTGAAAATATTAAACTATATATCTCAAAGGCTAATGCTTATTTTAAACTAAAAAAGTCTTATCAAGCCATGAAAGTTATAGCAGCCGCTTGTCAGTTTTTTCCGGAAGATAAAGAGCATATTCATTTTGGAGTGAAAATTTTAAAAGAAGAAGGATCAACTTATCGTTTGGTCAATTTTTTAAAAAACATCCCATTGGTAAGCCGCGATTTAGAACTAGGTGTTGAACTTGTACGAGCAGCAATAAAAACTTTTCAAAACAGGACCGCCTATTCAACTCTCAAAAAGCTGATGGTAGATAAAAAAATTAGGACTAGTATTCCACAAGACTTAAAAAACTTTTTTAAAGATTTCAAAGATACTAGTGATAAAGAAATCAAAATCCGAGAAAACTCTACTCAACAGTACTCTGACTTAATTTCTGACGATATAAAGTTTAAAGATATCAATAAACACCAGCTACCACCCGCTCCAGAAATCTCTAGAACTGTTCAAATTTCTGGTTTTTTTAATACAAACTACCAATATAAGGGCTTTGCCTTAGAGTCTATCCCAGAAGGAAGCAAAGTAGAGCTTTTGGAACGAATCCAAGTAGAGAACAGTCAAGATTATTGGTACTCTATACGATTTGAAAAAAATCGATTTAGAATCAAAGAAAAGTACTTAGATATTATTTATCCACCAAATCAAGAAACTATGGGTAAGGCTTATATAACCAATATTGACAAAGACTATCATGCTTATGGCATGTTAAGTCGGTATTTTAAAAAGGACGAAACTTTAACTATAAAATCTCATCATAATTCTGACTTAAAGAAGAAAATACAATTTAACGAAGACTCTTGGGTTAAATTTGGCAAAATCCCTACAAAAACCTATACAGCAGAAATCCTTGGTACTACTTATAAACATATTCATCCTGATGTAGTAAATGTTACATACTCTGACTTTGCCTTTGTAAAGCAACATGCATTTCAATATGTTGTAGACCTTGAAATTGAAAATAAAGTAGCCTTGTTTGGTCCAAATCATGCGGGTGTATCTGTGTTTCAAAGAGATAAATCAAATTATCCTGTTTTACTACATAAATCTGTAATTGAAGATCGATATAGCCAAAGAAAAACAGATCAAGATTTTTCTGACTTATTGTTTAAGGGATATTTAGTTTTAGACGTAAATGGAGATGATATCTTAGACTACTTATCTGTTTGGCAGAGTAATATTGTAAAAGAAAAGGGAATCATTCATATATTGACTTCTAACTCAATTGTATCTTACTCTGAGTTTTATCTACAAACAGAGCTAAGCTTTGTTAAAAACTACAAATATGTTTCTACTATTAATCCCTTACTTTTTCTTAAAAACTTTGATGATAATAAGTTTATTGAAATCTTAACTTATAAAGACTTAGGCCGTAAAGGCGACCCTGACAATTCTGTTGCTTGGTACGATATTTACAATGTAAAGGGTAGTACTTTAAGGAAAAACTCTATCAAATACCCCGGTTTTTATGAAGAGCAATTATATAAGCTTCTAGATATGTATAAAACTAAAAAATCAAAGCTTGGTAAATTATCTGATTTATATGAAAACTCTTATCAAGATGCTGTAAATCGAATTAATGAAATCTTAGAAAAAGTGAAATTTAACTAATGAGTGAAGATTTTTTAAAATCATGTCTTGATAAGGCCATCTCTCATCATCAACATAATGAGACCTTTCAAGCTCAAATATATTACTTAAAGGTCTTAGATATCGACCCTAGTAATCTTACTGCTCTATATTTGTTAGGTACTCTTGAATGTAGTGTAAAAAACTTCAAATCCTCCTGTGAGTCATTTCAGAGATACTTAAAGATAGACCCTAAAAACCAAGAAGTTCATAACAATTTATCTTTAGCCTACATGGGATTGAAAGACTATATCAATGCCGAGTACTCATTAAGGCGAGCCATCGAGTTAAACCCTCATTACAAAGAGGCCTGGAACAACTTTGCCAATCTATATAAGCAACAAAAAGAGTACAACAAGGCAATCGAATGCTACATGCAAGCCATCTCCATTGATATTAATTATATAGATGCACAGTACAATTGCGCCTTACTAAACCATGAAATCGGAGAGACTAAATTAGCCAAAAATCAACTCATTAAAGTGATTCATGAACACCAACATAAAGAGTCACAACTACTTTTAGCCAATATATATAAGGGGGAGAATAAATACAATTTAGCCAAGGATATCTATCTACAAGTGTTAGAAGAGTATCCGAGATGCCTACCTGCTTACAATAATATTTCTAGTATTTTAATCGATGAAAACAATTTAGATCAAGCACAAATTTATCTAGAAATTGTAATAAATCTAGACCCAAATTATGGTGAAGCTTATAATAATTTAGCTATTGTAACTCGTCTAAAAAAGGATTTTGAAAAGTCTTTTTATTATGCTGGAATAGCAATTCGTTTTAATGAAGATGAACCTTTAATCCTAAATAATTATGCCCTAGCACTATTACATACAAATCAGATCGATTTATCAATAAAACGTTTTGAGCGATGTATTCATCTTGACCCTAAATCTCCTATATACTATCAAGGACTCTCTTTAGCTTATCAACACAAGTTAGATTATCCAAAAGCAATAGAGTGTCTTAATCAGGCGTTAAACATCAAACAAGATGATCCCATTAGTAATTTCAACAAATCGATCCTTTTACTTACTCTAAATCAGTTCAAAGAGGGTTTTTCACTGCATCAATATAAAAATCATGTCCCTAATTGCGCTATTCCAAAGGTAGATTTCGATTGTGATCAGAAATGGGCTGGTGAACCAAATCATCATATCTTAGTTTATATGGAGCAAGGTTTTGGAGATTTTATATTGTATAGTCGCTTTTTAAAGCTTCTCAAACAAAAGTTTACTTTACTGGTACATCCTTCTATCTATCCTTTAGCTAAATTTCAGGGTCTAGCAGATCATATTATTAGTGATCCCATGGATGCTCCATCCTATGAGTCTTATTGTGCCATAGAAGATCTACCCAGCATTCTGAAAGTAACATCTATAGACTCAACTCCATACTATGAGCAAAAATTTTCAGCACAAAACTGTAGAAAAAAAATTGGACTCGTCTACTGTGGAAACCCCCAACATACTAATGATCATAACCGATCTATACCTTTTGATTTGATAAGTAATATGTGTGAAGGCTTAGATGCAGATTTTATCTCTTTACAGATTAATTCAAGTGATGACTTTGGTAATAGCAATATCATTGATGTATCACAGTCCATTTCAAATTTTAAAGATACATCTCATCTCTTAGAAACTCTCGATCTATTTATAAGCGTGGATACCTCGGTTTTACATCTTGCCGGGGCCTTAGGAGTAAAGTCTTGGGCACTAGTACCCTTTGTACCTGATTGGAGATGGGGTTTAGTTGAAAAACAGTCTCATTGGTATGACAGTATTGAAATTATCCGACAACTACGGATAGGATCATGGGACAATACCCTAAAATCTGTTAAAGAAAAGTTGAATCGATTTATAAAAAATGAAATCTAAAACCCCTCGATTTTTATTCCTCTTATGTATTTTTCTTGGACTATTTGTTTTAAACATTAGTTTAGGTTCTGTATCTTTTTCGTTTTCTGATACATTTAGTGCCATCATACATCAACAATCTGATGATAAGACTTTAGAACTCATTTTGTTCTCTTTTCGAATCCCTAAAACATTTACCGCAATTTTAGCGGGTGCATCTCTTGCTGTAGCTGGTCTGTTAATGCAAAGTCTTTTTCAAAATCCTCTGGCAGGGCCCTTTGTATTAGGAATCAGTTCAGGAGCTAGTTTAGGAGTCTCTATATGTATTTTATTGTCTTCTTTATACGGCTTAACTGCTTTTAGATCTAAACCTACCTTATTATTAGCCTCCTCCTTAGGATCCTTTTTAGTGTTTTTAGCTATTTTGGCTTGTGCCAATCGAATCAAAAACAATACTACTTTGCTGATATTAGGTCTAATGTTTGGATATATTTCGGGTGGTTTTGTCAGCGTACTTTTTTACTTTTCACAAACCGAAGAACTTAATACATTTATGCAATGGTCTTATGGTAGCTTTTCTAGATTGACTCCTGAGTATTATCACCTTTTTGCTATACCCATACTGCTCTGCTTGTTTGCCTCTCTTTTAATCAGTAAATATCTGAATGCATTTTTACTAGGAGAAAACTACGCTCGGAGTCTTGGAGTTTCTATAAAAAAGTTTCGGCTAATCATTGTTTTTATAAGTGCTTCATTAGCAGGAATAGTCACTTCATTTTGTGGGCCTATTAGTTTTATTGGAGTCAGTGCTCCACATATCGCACGATATGTTTTTCATACCAGTAATCATTTTGTCTTGGTGCCGGCTTCAATCATTATAGGAGCAAGCGTAGCTATTTTAGCAGATATCATTAGTGGAATGCCGGGAACTGGTTATACTTTACCCTTAAACTCAATTACTTCGATCATTGGCGCACCAATTTTAATCTGGGTAATCCTCTCAAAGAAGAAAGCTTTATGAGTGAAGCACTTTTAAAAATAGATGCTCTGACAACAGGCTACGATAGCACTATGGTTTCAAAGTCTGTATCATTAGAGGTTTATCCATCAGAGCTCATTTGTATACTAGGACCAAATGGAGCTGGTAAATCTACCTTACTCAAAACAATCGCCAAATTATTAGAGCCCTTATCAGGTGATATACACTTTTGTGGAAAACACATTGATTTACTAGATACTAAATCGCTTAGCCAATATCTATCCATTGTCTTAACAGATCGTATCACTTTAGAGTATATGACCGTTTGGGAGTTTGTAAGCCTCGGGAGATTTCCATATACCAATTTTATGGGTACATTGTCTCAAAAAGATAAAGATATTGTAGATCAAGTCATCGATCAATTGGCCATTACACATTTACAAAGTCGAGATCTAAGTGCTTTAAGTGATGGGCAAAGACAAAGAGTTATGATCGCACGAGCCTTAGCCCAAAACACAGGTTTAGTCATATTAGATGAACCTACAGCTTTTTTAGATTTACCCTCTAAAGTGGAGTTAATGGCACTTTTATCTGACTTGTGCTCTACTAAAACCAGTAGTTTTTTGGTGTCTACTCATGATTTAGACTTGGCACTAAGCCAAGCTGATCGCATTTGGCTTATAGATAGTGCAGGGGATTTACATGATGGAGCCCCAGAAGATTTAGTTTTAGATGGCATCTTCAATACTGTTTTTGATAGTCAGCAAACTTATTTTGACCAAGACAAAGCTATATTTGTAAATTCAAAAAATGATTTTGCAAGTATTCAAGTAAAAGATAGTGGTTTAAGTAGGCAATGGTTAATAAAAGCATTACACCGAATAGGCTACAAAGCTACAGACAAAGACGATACAAAAGCATGTATTGAAAAAATAGACTCTCAATGGCATTTAAAAATAGATGGCCAAGCTTTGCAGTTTGAAAAAATATATGATCTTTGTAAATATTTAAAGCTGAGATAAACTTTATTTGTAACTATTCAGCTACTATTTTTCAATTTATTTACAAAGGTTGATTACACCTAGGTTTTTGATCATTATTATATTTTGTATTTAAAGATTTTGAAGTGTAGTGAACTACTCGAAAAAAGCTTTAAACATAAGAGATGATGATGAGCTAAACCGCATAAATAAAGCAAAAAACTACGAGAAACTTATATGACCCTCAACTTTTGTCGAAGAGACCATCTAAACAATTACCTTTACTTTATCAATAGAGCCTGTTTAGCCTTAGTCATTTTAGATACTATCAAATTATAAGAGTCATCGATCAACTCAATAATCGTGTCCTTTGAAATCTCATCACAAACTTTAACTGTAATCCAGTGTTTTTTGTTCATGTGATATCCTGGAATAATACACTCAAACTCATCTTGCAAACAAATAGAGTCGTCGGGATCCACCTTTAAGTTTAACCAAATTCCATCTCGGTCTTTATTGCCAGCACTAGTGTATAAAGCATACATTTTATCTAGCACTTTAAAAACATAAACATCAGGACCAAAGGGCTCACTACAAGTAGTTTTATCTTTTTGCATTAAATATGCGTTTAATGATTTTTCATCGATGGACATTTTTTTGCCTTTTTCCTTACTTAACTTGTGCTTGTGGATTGTTGATTTTATAACCCTGACTACTTTACCTTATGCATATTACTTCGTCAAAACTTGAAAACAATAATCCCAAGTCAATTTAACAGTTCCTAAATCAATATCATAGTGGACTAATCTTAACGCATTCCTTCAAGGATGAGAATAAAAGTTTCATTGATAATCTAAACTGATAAACATCATAGGATGACGATGAAATACAAATTAATAGTACCCAAACTTCACAAAAAATTAAGAAAACCAAATTGTAAAGTTCAATCCTACAAAGTTAAAATATCTAAAGATAAAATTCTATTTCAATTTGAAAGTCGAATCAATTATTCACCAATATACTTTGGCTACTTTGATGAAGTTTTATTCAAATCAAAACAGTCATTCGAACTATATGACGGGAAATTATGTAACATAGAAAGTAGTGATAGCTATATTTTAATAAATCATTTCACAAGAGAAGAAATATTCAATTTTACCACCGTTCTCTACAAATATCATCCGCAACTTGTAGGTCGAGACATTTGTGGACGTTTATTCATTCACACTTATAACTCTCAAATTAAGTGGTTACTTTACCAGTTTTTATCAAAACCGTCCTATGACAACGTGTGGGCCTTCTTTCAAAATGATACGTTAAAATGGACTAGTAAAGCTACATCGTTAATTGTAAACAGAGTAACTCCATCATTTTCACTTACAAAATGTTTAAACCATACCGTAGACTTAGGATTTAATTTTTATAATCCGTTAATATTTGTAATGGAGTTTGAAACTGTCATTGGACGTCTTAGATGGGAGGCTAATCGCTTAACTAAAAGTCAAAGTATTCGGAGGGTCGACAACAATGAAAGATTAGAACTACCCTCAAAATTTGAGTTTGATCAATGTAACCGTCACCTTGATACCTTATCCATAGACTATGATGCCAACCTTGCTTATACGATAGAAAATAACAACTTTTGGGACATATATAAGATAGATTTAAAAAAGCAATTTACGTATAAATAAATGGCGCACAAACCATAGTCTGAACAAACTACATACTATGTTCAATAAGTGAGCAAAGGGTATTATGAAAGGAGTCCTATAGAATACTAGTCGAAAGGGGAATTAATATTGCCTTTACTACACTACAAATGAAACAAAGTGTAAAAACCTGACCAACAATGATGACAAACTTTTAGTATCAATAGTATATATTTTACTATACACTTTAAATGAAATCATTTTTCAAAAAGGAAATTATTTTGAAATTATTACACACATCAGATTGGCATTTAGGGCAGCGTTTTCATCATTTGACTCGGCATCGAGAGCACTTTGATTTTCTGGAGTATTTGGTTCAGTTTATAAAAGAGCATAGTGTGGATATTTTGATCATTGCAGGAGATGTTTTTGATACAGCAAACCCTAGTCGAGAGGCTGAAAAGCTCTATTATGACTTTTTAAAAAATATCGTCAGTTTGGGATTTTGTAAGATCATCATCATTGGGGGCAACCATGACTCTTCAAGCCATTTGAATGGCCCCAAAGTATTACTAGAGTCATTAAATATCCATATTTATGGTCATTTAAGCGATAATCTACAAGATATGGTGGTAGACTGCTCCTTAGCAGATCAAAGACTTCATATAGCTTGTATTCCTTATTTGAGAGATACTGATATAAGAAGACAGGATATTGAAGACTCTATAGCAGATGTTGAGCTAAAGATTAGACAAGGAATCACTAAAATTTATAGTGATATGTCTAAGATAATGCCAAAAGACTCCATCAATATAGCTACGGGTCATTTATTTGCCATTGGATCCCGATTAAGTGATAGTGAAAGAAGCATTCATGTGGGTAGTTTAGGAGCAGTAGCTCAAGATGGACTTCAGCACAATTTTGATTACATTGCCTTAGGTCATCTCCACAAATGTCAATCACTCAACAAAGACAATACTATTAGATACTGCGGTAGTCCAATTCCCCTAAGTTTTGGCGAAGCAAAACAAGTCAAAGAAATTACTCTGCTTGATATTGAAAATGACAAAATCGAGATGAGTACGCATGAACTACCAAAATTCAGACCAATCTTTCAAATCAGTGGTGATTTTGAGCAAGTTCAAAAAGAGATTCATGATCTAGCTAGCCAAGTTTTTAGCAATACGCCTTGGCTCGAAATCAAACTCACGCAAAAGTCTCTTGCTAAACAATCATATGATAGCTTGTTTCAAGTATGTGAAGAATATCAAATCGAACTTGTCAAAGTGATATTAGATCAAAGTAGAGATCTAATTGATGGGTACCTTTTTAGTGAAACAGATATAAGTGAACTATCTCCGAGTGACATCTTTGCTCAAAGGCTAGAACACTATGATGGAGACTCTTCAAAGCAAGACCTAAATCAATGTTTTTCTCAGTTACTAGACTCTTATTATGAAAGTAAATCCTCATGAAAATATTAAGTATTAACTTTAGCAATCTTAATTCCTTAAAAGGGGATTTTTGCATTCAACTAGACTCTGGTAGCCTCCATGATGCTGGGATTTTTGCTATTTGTGGACCTACTGGCTCAGGTAAAAGTACCATCTTAGATGCCATCACTTTGGCCTTATTTGGCAAAGCCGCTCGATATGATGATGGAACCAATGTTCAAAATATGATGTCTAGAGGAACATGGGAAAGTAAGGCTAGTGTTAGTTTTGAAACTCGTAAAAAAATCTACACATCTACTTGGATGCTCAAGCGTGCCCATAAAAAACCAGATGGTAAATTTCAAGGAGTAAAGCGTGAGGTTTCTGACGCATCGGGCACAATTCTTTTTACTAAAAAAAATGACATAGATGATTTTATCGCCTCTGAAAGCGGCCTTGATTATAAACGCTTTTTAAGATCCGTTTTACTGGCCCAAGGACAGTTTAAAGAGTTTTTAGATGCCAATGCTAAAGCTAGGGGTGAGCTCCTTGAAAAAATAACTGGTACCGAAATATATAGTGAACTAGGTAAACTTTGTTTTATATTAACCAAAGAAAAAAACATTGAAATCGGAAAACTGAAACAACATGTAGATCATCTTAAACTTCTAGTAGATGAGCAAATAGATGACTTGAATACCGAAAAAAAATCATTAAACGATCAAATCAAAGAAAGCAAAACTCAAATAGAGTCATTAAATAAGTCTCAAAATAAATATAAAATTTTAGATACCTATCATCAAAACGAAGGATTAATAAAGCAAAAGATTATTGACCTAAAACCGCTCTTAGATAATCAAGAGACCACTATCAAAAAATTGAATAAACACAAACAAACTCAAGATTTTCAACAGAGTTTATTTAATCTAAATAGCATTCAGGAGCAATTGACTGATTGTCAAAATAACACGGTCAAAATAGACGCTCAACTGCCTAAAGCGCAAACTCTATTAAATGACTTAACTCAAAGTCTAAAATCTTTTTATAACAAAGAGATTAGTCAACTTAAGCAGAAGTTTGAAAAAAATAAACTTGCTATTGATCAGACTAATAAATCTCTGCTAAAATCTAAAGACTGGCTATCTGAAAATGAAGCTCTATCTCAAGTTTTAGCGCAATACCCTAAAATTAAACTAGCACACTCGCACTTTTTAGAAACAAAAACAAAAGTAAAGTTTCAAGAAAGCACTCTTACTTCGCAAAAAGATAAATTAAACAATCTTGATAAACAATCGCAACAATTAGAGAAAGAATACCTAAAACAAGCTGAATCACATGATTTAGTCCAAAAAACTGTAAGAGATTTAGAGTCCAAATATGAAAAGTTGATTCAAGTCAAAACTTTGATAGAGTACCAACAAGATTTAAAAGAACAACATAGTCATCAATCCAATGTGCAAAGTCTACTTAGCAATGTAAAAGTACATGACGGTCTTAAGTTAAGACAAACAGAAATCCAAAATAAAATAGATCAACAGATAAAGCTCAAAGACAAGCTCTCTATTGATCTACAAGATATTAATTCCTCATACGAAAAAGAAAACAAAGTTCTTGAAGATAAACAAAAAATACTAAATTTGAGTTTAACAATAGATAGTTTGACTCAGCAACGTAGCCAACTGAATGATGATCAAGAGTGTCCATTATGCGGAAGCCTAGATCATCCTTACACAGATGGACTAGAAATCAGCCTAAATCAGAGTCAAATTGATTTTGAAGAGCAAAATGTAGCCGTAAAAAAAATATCTAAAGAAAAAACAAAATTAGAAACCGAGTTACAGCTTACTGCCAAAAATTTAGACTTAGAACAAAAAGAGTTAAAAGCAGTCTCTAGCCAGCTCCAAGATCATCGTACAATAATTAAACCTCTGTTAAAGTCCTTGTCTTTTAACTTGATGGATTTAGATGATAATAGTTTTGTACTCAGACTCAATCATAAAACTGAAACTATCAAGTCAACAATTGATGAACTCGAAACCAAAATCAAAAAAATCGTATCTCAAAAAAGTGTGTTAGATCAACATAAACAGCAACTCGATCAATCAAACAAAGTACTAACAGAAAAGCAAGCTATCAAATCTCAAAATGAAAAGTTGAATAAAGACTTAAAAGAGACTATAAAAAGCAGCCAAGCTAATCTAGATCTATTAACAAAAAATCTACAAAAAGACAGTAATGACATTGTTGAGCAATTGGAAAAACTAAATTACACATGCCAACTAGATAAAATAGACTCACTTATCGAAACATTAGATAGTGAGATACAAGTCTTGCAAAGACATGAAAAGGATATACAAAGCTTTGACTCTGAACTGCAATTGAAAAACAAAGATCAAAGCTTTATACAAGAACAAGTAAACACTACTACAGGCAAGATGAACAATATAGATACCATTGATCAAGACTTCAACTTTGTCACTGAGCCAAATGAATTAATTTATGAAAAGCGCATTCAAGATGGCAAGCAACATTTAAAGATTCTTCAAGAGAAACAGCAAGAATTAAAAGGCCAAAAGCTTGATTTAGATGCAACACTTCAAAAATTAGTCACCAAGCTAGATAAAGACATTAAATCATCTATTTTTACAAACATAGAAGACTTAAAACAGTCTGCCCTTTCAACAAGTCAGCAAAATGAATTACAAGAAATTCTTGATGATATCAAATCAAAAAGTAGCTCCATCGATACTCTAAAAAATCAAAACATAAAGCTATATGAAGATCATGAACTAAAAGCTATCGATCATGATGATTCACCAACAGCGTTGCAAGCTTTAAATGATCAAAGAAAACAAATAGAGCAACAAATTGAGTTACTTAATCAAAGATTAGGACAGATTTCTAATATCTTCACGGAAGATCTTAATAAACAAAATCAAGTTAAATCTATTTTACTTGAGATTCAAGCCTTAAAGGAGAAATACAAAGATTGGTTTATGATGAACTCATTGATTGGGAGCGCTGAAGGAGATAGCTTTTCAAAGTTTGCTCAAGGACTAACTCTACAACGATTAGTGAGTATAGCAAATCAACACTTGTTTGAACTCAATCCTAGATACCAAATCCAAAGATCAAGTGATAAAGAGCTAGAACTAGAAATCGTGGATCTTTATCAAGCCAATAGTGTTAGACCTACTAAAAGTTTATCAGGTGGAGAGTCTTTTTTACTTAGCCTATCTTTGGCATTAAGCTTGTCTGAATTATCATCGCAAAAAAATCCGATTCGTAGTTTGTTTATTGATGAAGGCTTTGGCAGTTTAGACTCAGACACTTTAGACGTGGCCTTGAGTGCCTTAGAAAATCTCCGTCATCAAAACCGCATGATTGGTATTATCTCTCACGTAGATGCTTTAAAGCAGAGGATTCATGCTAAAGTAGAAGTCAATCGACAGTCTAACGGTAACTCTAGTATCAGTATTTCTTGATATATTATTGAGTAAAGCCAATCAAACCATCGTGTACAAACTGAATGGCTAGTGCAGCCAATAAAACGCCTAAAAATCTCTGTAAGATGTCATCACCCGTTTGCCCAATAATATCTTTAATAAGTTTAGAGTAGAGCATCAAAACCAAAGTAGCAAATGTGACACATATAATTGCCAAGGAAACAGATACATAACCGGCTGCGGTAGAGGTTTTTGAAAATAACAAAACAGATAAAGTTAAAGTGCCAGGTCCCGCAATCATAGGAATACTCATAGGATAAACAGATATATCATCTTGAGTATCTTCTACTTTTTCGTGGGAGTTTTTTACAATCATATGAAAAGCTGTATAAAACAATAATATACCACCTGAAACACCAAAAGCATGTATGCTAATACCCAGTGTTCCTAGTAGGTTTTGTCCATACTTTCCAAATACAATAATTAAGATAGTTGAGATAATAAAAGTCTTAAAAGACATAAATCTACGGTGGGATACACTCTGCTTTCCCACTAAACCATGAAAAATCATTGCTCCCCCCACGGGATCGATAATGACAAACATAGAAGTAAGTGCATTTAAAAATATAGTTAGATCAAACATATAGACTCTTTTAAGATCTTTAAAACAAGTAAGTTAATTTTGTCGCATAATAAATACAATTATAGGTTTAGTCTACGTTTTTTTAATATTTATCATCATTTGAATAAATCAAATCTAAAAGCAAGGTGCAAACTTTCATAAATCTACAATCTAATCAATTACTTACCATTAAAAATAAACATTTAGCCTATAAGATTGTAAATTATGCAAATTTCACTATAATTTTATTTAATACGTATATTAGGGAGGATTTTGTGACAAAATTGAAGAAGAGATATGATGCGATTATTATTGGTGGTGGACACAACGGATTAGTTACAGCCGGCTATCTAGCTAAAGCTGGTCTAAGTGTTGCTGTTTTTGAAAGAAGATACATTACAGGTGGTTGTGCCGTTACGGAAGAGCCTTGGGAAGGATTTAAGATATCCTCACTTTCTTATGTAAACAGCCTCTTTAAACCTGAAATTATCGATGATCTAAATCTAAGACAGCATGGATTTGAAATGCTCCCTCGTGAACCATCTAGTTTTACTCCTTTTCCTAACGGAGACTATCTCATGTTAGGGCCTGATAAAAAAATGAATATTGAGCAAATCTCTAAGTTTTCTAAAAAAGATGCTAAGGCTTATCCTTTATATGAAAAGATGTTAGATGACATGTCACAAATCTTAGAGCCAATGATGACTATGGTTCCTCCAAATCCAGCTAAACTAAATTTTTCTGACTTGTGTACTTATGGATGGTTCGGATTAAAAAATAAATCAAAATTAGAAAAGGACTGGGCCGAGCTTACCCGACTGATGACCGGATCAGCTACAGATATGTTAGACGAGTGGTTTGAAAGCGAAGAACTAAAAACTACTTTAGCCACGGATGCAGTTATTGGAGCCAATGCAAGTCCTTCTATGCCCGGTACAGCTTATGTCTTGTTTCATCATGTTATGGGCGAATGTAATGGTGTAAGAGGGGTGTGGGGATACATGAGAGGTGGAATGGGAGGTTTGACCCAAAGTTTAACTAAATCTTGTGTAAGCCTAGGTGTAGATATCTTTACTTCATCTCCTATTGAAAAAATCTTGGTTAAAAATGGTCGAGTGAGCGGTGTTTTAACTAAAGAAGGCAATGAAGTTTTAGCTAATATTGTCGCTTCCAATGCTGATTGTGAAAATACCTTTATGAAACTAATGGATGAAAAAGACCTTCCTGATAACTTTGTTAGAGACGTGAAACGAATCAATTATGACTCTGCATCAGTAAAGATTAATTTAGCTTTAGACGGTTTACCAAACTTTACTGCTTGTCCATCTGACAAAGCTGGACCATGGCATAGAGGTACCATTCATATAAGCCCTGATATGCAGTATATAGAAGATGCTTATTCTGACTCTGTTGCTAAACGACCTAGTGAACGACCCATCTTAGAATGTACAATCCCAAGTGTTGTTGATAATACTCTTGCTCCTAGTGGAAAACATGTTATGAATGTCTTCACACAGTATGGACCTTATGAATTACGGGATGGACTCTCTTGGGAGACTGAGAAAGAAAAGTATATGGATCGCGTCATCGATATTTTGACAGAGTATGCTCCAAATTTAAAAGACATAGTTTTACATCGTCAAATGTTTACACCTCAAGATATTGAAAAAGAATACGGAGCTACGGGTGGATCGTTATTTCATGGTCGTATGACTCTAGATCAAATGTTTGCTATGCGTCCTGTACCTGGATATGCAAATTATAGATCACCAATAAAGGGATTATATATGTGTGGTAGTAGCTGCCATCCTGGTGGTGGAGTTATGGGAACTCCAGGTCTCAATGCTTCTAAAGAAATTTTAAAAGATCGATAAATAAAAAAGGTCCTAGCTATTGATCTAGGACCTTTTTTTGTTACTTTAATTGGTTTTTATGCCATTCAAAATGATCTCTTAAAAAACTAGCAATAAAAAAATAACTATGATCATATCCTTCTTGCCGTCGCATGATTAAAGGATACTCTAATTGAGTTGCTATTTGTTCAAACTCATCTGTGCCTAACTCTGAATCCAAAAACTCATCGGCTAGCCCTTGATCAATCAAGATTGGTTTAGGGTCACTAGATCTTTGAATCAACTTAGAAGAATCGTAATCCTCCCAAAGCCCTTTGTCATCTCCTAAATAATTACTAAATGCCTTTATACCCCAAGGATAATTACTAGGCCGTAAAATTGGAGAAAAAGCCGAAATAGACTGAAACAAATCCGGGTTTTTGAGGGCTATTGTAATGGCACCATGTCCACCCATAGAATGTCCTGAAACACCTACCTTTGCTCCATCCAATGAAAAATTATGAAATACAGCTTGATAAAGCTCTTCCACAATATAGCTATACATATTGTAGTTTTTATCAAAAGGGGGATTGGTGGCATCTAAATAAAATCCCGCACCGGTCCCAAAATCCCAAGAGTCATCGTCCCCATCTACTTTGACTCCCCGAGGAGATGTATCAGATGCAACAACAACCATGTTAAACTCATTGGCATAGTTTTGTGAGCCTGCTTTAGTCATAAAATTTTCATGAGTACAAGTCAAACCAGACAAAAAGAAAAGTACAGATACATCTTTATCTTCATAGTTTTCTGGAAAAAATACGCTAAAGGTCATTTCACAGTTTGTAACTGATGAAAAATGTGTGTAAACATTTTGCAAACCACCAAAACACTTATTTGATTTACTTAGTTTTAAGTCTAAAAACGAGTTTGTCATAAATACTCCTAGAAGTAGACAACGGATCGAATACTTTTACCTTCATGCATCAAATCAAATGCAGTATTAATCTCGTCTAGCTTTAATTTATGAGTGATAAAATCATCCACATTTAAGCTACCCTTTAAATACATATCTACATAATCAGGTAATTGTGATCTACCCTTGACTCCACCAAAAGCAGAGCCTCTCCATGATCTCCCAGTAACTAGTTGAAAAGGGCGAGTAGATATCTCTTGTCCTGCACCAGCAACCCCAATAATAAACGATTGTCCCCAACCTTTATGACAACACTCTAGTGCTGATCTCATCAACTCCACATTACCTACACATTCAAAAGAGTAGTCTACTCCACCATCGGTCAGGTTTACTAATACCTCTTGAATAGGGATATCGTAATTTAATGGATTGATACAATCAGTAGCTCCCAATTGCCGAGCAAACTCAAACTTCTTTTCGTTGATATCAATTGCTATAATTCGTTTTGCCTTTGCTATCACTGCACCTTGGATTGCACTTAAGCCAACACCACCCAAACCAAAAACAGCAACAGTTGAACCGGCTTCTACTTTGGCCGTATTTAAAACAGCTCCTACACCAGTAGTGATCCCACAACCAAGTAAACAAGCCTTATCTAATGGGACCTCTTTGTTAATTTTAACCAAAGATATCTCAGGCAATACCGTATACTCAGAAAAAGTTGAAGTCCCCATATAATGAAATATTTGCTTTCCATTTTTTGAAAATCTTGATGTGCCATCTGGCATCAAACCAGCACCTTGAGTAACTCGTATTGCTTGACATAAATTCGTTTTATCAGACAAACAAAACTTACATTTACCACACTCTGGTATATAAAGTGGTATAACATGATCTCCAACAGAGAGCCCTGTAACACCTTCTCCAACTTCTCTAACAATCCCTCCACCTTCATGACCCAACACGGATGGAAAAATACCTTCTGGATCTGCACCTGATAAAGTAAAAGCATCTGTATGACAAACTCCAGTAGCCACGATTTGTACTAAAACTTCACCGGTTTTTGGACCTTCTAGGTCTAACTCATCTATCACTAAAGGTTTATTTACCTCATAGGCAACTGCAGCTCTGGTTTTCATATTTTCTCCTGTAAAATTAAAGTTGAACAAATATATCTTATTTTAACAATTTGAATGACCTCCTTATAATATAAACAAGTAGGATTTATGGCAATAGTAGAAAACAAAAATTTTAAGCACTTATTTTTCAATAATTCCACATGGAATATAGAAGACAATACAAAAAATCTAGTAATTTACAGTAATTATGTATTAGATTGATCCACTTACCTTGCGTAACGAAAGATATTAAGATAGGCTGATGGCTTATATAATGTCCATTAAGTGATAGCACCTAATAAAAGATCAACTATGTGTGAACCTATAAATCATGAAAATGAAATTATCTACTATTTTCATGACTTACGAAATAAAATGTCTCAAGCAAAGTCTTGCATGTATGTTGCCATGGATGATCATGAAAGCCTTCGTGAAAATGAATGGTTAAATTTATGTACTGAAGCTATTGACTTAGGTACCGAAATTTTAAATGACGGGTTAAACTCGTTCACAAGTAGCCATATTTCTAATGCCATTCATCATGAACATGTTCGAATCGAACTCCAAGATTTTATTAGCGCTTGGATCAAAGAGCCATATAAACTTTCTCAAGCAAAAGCTGATATCAAGTTTGTACTAACTAGCAATTTATTGGATGTACCAAAGTTTGTAGAACTCCATCCTCAAAAGTTATACCGCCTCAGAGACAATATTGTAGATAATGCCATTGAAGCCGAAGCAAGTAAAATTACTATAAACATTGATATGAAAGACGACTACTTTGTTATTACATGTATTGACAACGGTAATGGCATGAGCCAAGATCAAATCGATCAAATTCTTTTGAATAAATATAAAAAAGACAATCTACATGGAATAGGTACTCAATATTTACTAAATACTGTTAAAACACATCGATCTGTAGTTACAATTGATTCGCATCTAGGCGAGGGGACTACATTAAGATTTTTATGCCCTTATGTAGATTAAAAATCAAAAAACTTAAACTCATCGGCAATGATTTTATCTAATGGAATAACTTTGTAATTACCTTTATGAATCTCAATTAATTTTGCATAAATATCAGTAATCCGAGCTGGTTTTGCAAAAAATGCTTGAACACCATATCTATGCATTCGTAACACACTGTCTTTGTTTGCAAGGGCACTATGAACTAATACAGGAATCATAGGAAAAAGTTTTGAAGTTTCTTGAGCAAAGTCAAAGCCGTTCATGGTGGGCATAGCTATATCTAAAATGATTGCATCAACCTTATATTCAGCCAGTACACATAAGGCCTCTTTACCGTTATTAGCTTCTACAATTTGTAAATTATAGTGCACTAAACCCTCAGCTAACAAGCCTCTCACAAACACATCATCATCAATCAATAATATTTTCTTCATATATTCAGTATACGAAGATTTTAAGTCCTTGCAAGTGCTCGGGTATTTTGCACTACCTAGTCCACTACTTTACGGGAAATAGATGGACTCTTGTGACTTGTTATATATTTAAATTTGTTTGAAAACTGCTCCACAGCCTTCAAAATCAAATTCATTTTCATGGGCAAACTCATAAAATAGTTGGTAATGTTGTAGCAAGTCTTTTAAAATCCAATTTTTACGAACACCAACGATTACTTCATAACCAATCTCGTCTAGTTCGCTTCGTACCTCTGTATAATGAAAGGAGTAGTTTTGCGCTTCAAAAGCTTCTTTCATCTGATCCAACAACTCTAGCTCGATACAAAAAAACTGAAAGTCTACGACAAAACTATTTAGAGTTCCAAGGCCTGCATCCATCCATTCAAACCAAACTTTTCTCACTGCTATAAAGCGATTATTTAAATCTATATTTTGTTCTTCATTCATAAAAGTATTATACACAAATTTATAAATAGTTCTTGAATTATTATCTTTTGGAAAAGAAAAAGCCCTTAAGTAAATCTTACTTTACTTAAGGGCTTTAAACTATCAGACTATATTATTTTACTGAATTTTGCTGGTCAAACTTTTGAGTTGTAATCTCATCTTTACCAAAATCTAATGCTTGAAAAGTTTGATCATCATTTGAACTTAAAAAGATAGCATTACACTTAAAGCTTTTACTATTAAAAGAACTCGATGCATCTAAATAAGATACAGCTACACAAACGTCATTGAAGCTTTTTTCTTTAAACATTACGAAGTTTAACGCATATCGAACTGGTCCATAACCTTTAAAGTTTTTAGTAACAACCCCCAAACTAGGATCAAAAGTTGTAACTGTATAAGTATCAGAGTAAGAGGTCTCTTTGCTTACTACAAATCGTGATTGTTGTGCATGATCTAAAGTAGCTAACTCTCTTGTATTGTCTTTTGACTTTAGCTCATATAATCCAAGTACAGCATCTCTTAAGCTTTTAAATCCTGATAGATATAATAATCTAGCTTTTTTAGTATTATAATAAATTGAACCAGCAGTCTTTAAACCTCTGATACCAATAATTGCTTGTGATGCATCTTTATGACTTGATTGTAGATCTTCATCTTTAATCTTATCTTTAGATAGGGTCTTAGAACTCTTAGCTATAAGATTTAGTCTATCTTGAAATCTCTTTTTATTTATTTCTACAGAGTAACCTAATAATCCAGAATCTCTTAACTCTTCAAAAGTAGATAATGCATTAGATAGATTCTTTTTTGCTAAATCAACCTGTGCTGCTTGGTTTGCACACAATGCCATTACAAAGCTAATCGCACATAAGCTAACTCGAAAAAATTGTTTCATTTCTGCTCCTATTAATATATTTTTTTAATGATTTGGCCATTTTTGACCATTAAGTTCCACTCATTGTAAACAATTGATTCAATTCGTCAAGACTAATTCGTAAATATAACTCATTTTATTTTATTCCAACTATTAAGCTAAAGAGATTGCTCTTGATCACCATTCAGTATAGAATAATCCCACTTTTCAAACAAGGAGTTATCATGTCTGAAATAGACCAATTTGAAAGCGTTTTTAGAGCAGCTTTTCAAGAACCTTTTAAATACCAACATAAAGCCATTACATCCATACTATTTTTAGGTGATTTAGGAGCAGATGCTTTAGCTGATACTTTCGAAAAAGTCACAAGCATGCTCGAACCAGTATTTTTGAAAGATCAACCTCAGTTTTCTTATATACAAGTTAGTCCTGATAATACTACTCAAGATATCTTAAACAGTTTAGAGTCACAACAAGCAGACTTAATTATCACTTATCGAAATTTATATAGTAATGCTTGGCAGTTTCCGCATAGCTTAGGAGAGCAACTTGATGTCCTCTTACAAAAAACAAATGTTCCTGTCCTTGTTATACCTCATCCATTATCAGAGTATTCTAGTAATCATGCTATGCGAAATACAGATAGAGTTATGGTGTTAAGTGATCACTTAAGTACAGAGCATCGCCTAACAAGCATAGCAGCTGACTTTACTCACGCTAATGGTGAGCTATCACTTTTCCACTTTGAAGACCAAATTGCCTTTGATCGAATGATTTCAACCATATCTAAAATCCCACAAATTGATACCGAGCTAGCTCAAAGAGAAATCAAAGACCAATTAGCAATTGAATCTCATAAATATATGGATTCTTGTGAAGAAAAACTAAAAAAGACTCACCCCAATATTACAATTAATAAACAATGTATTTTTGGTAAACTTATCGAAAGTATAAGAGAGTTTATACAAACTAACAAAATAGACCTACTTGTAATGAACACCAAAGATCAAGATCAACTAGCAATGCATGGTTTAAGTTATCCCATTGCTGTTGAAGTACGTCAAATTCCTATCTTAATGATATAAATGGAGCCCAATATATGAGTGCTAGTGCAAATCCCGCTGTTGAAGTTATTCAACAAGCCCACACAGTAAGCCCCGAGATAACTTATCTATTTACAGGTATTTTATGTTTGATGATTCTTACCCTTGCCTTCGAAGAAAAAATTCATGCTAAAAAGTCTTTAATCGTTTTAGTCTTCGCTGTCATTTCTTTGCTCTTAGGTGGCTATTTTCATCTTCTGCCTTTTGGAGATATTATTTTACCCAATGGACATCACCTTGGTATACCCGTTTATATCCCTGGTATTGATTGGGGAGTAATTGCCATTATTGTTGGGTCGAGTATCTTTGTAGATGTAACATCTAAATCTGGGCTTTTTACCTATGTTGCAATTAAGTTAACTAAAATGTCTAAAGGGGATACCTTAAAGCTACTCTGGTTTTACGGCATTATGACCGTTGTGTTTTCAGCTGTACTCAACAATGTTACTGCTATGATTATTGTAGGTAGTTTAACAGGGGTTTCTTTAAAAAAACTCGGTAAAGATGATAAGCTACTTGGCTTTTTATTGATCGAAGGTTTACTCACTAACATTGGTGGTTTATTAACTTTGATTAGTTCTGTTCCTAATATCATTGTGGGTAATGCTGCAAACATCAGCTTTATGACATTTTTTATTAAAGCTAGTCCTTTTGTAGTTGTAGCTACCATCATTACAATTTTTATGGGGGCAAAGCTATTTTCTATTGAAAAAATTCAAACAGAAGAAGAGCGAGTTAGCTCACTAGAAAGAGTAGAGTCTTTCAATGAAAACGATGGTATTCAAAGTACAAACTTCTTTTATTTTGCCGCACTTACTCTGTTATTGTTTGTAATCACCATTGCAACTACATCTATTTTACCCGTTATTAAAGATCTAGGTATGGGATTTGTTGCTATTGCCTTTGCCACACTAATGCTTACCCGTTACAAATCCACAGTTGATCAGTTTTATAAAGCGATAGACTGGGATTTAATCGGTTTTTTCATGGCTTTATTTGTAGTCATCAATGTAATGGAGCATGCTCTTGTATTGGACTTGATTGGCACGGGTATCAACATGATTATAGGTACAACACAAAGTTTGTTTGGTACTGGTGCACTTTTAGTATCTGCTGCTGTTGCAAGCTCTGTCACTGATAATATTCCATTAGCTGCTATGCTTGCTAAAATATTGGCGGCAAATGGTACTGCTAGTACTTCCACTCTGTGGTGGGCAGTTATCTTTGGAGCAAACCTAGGTGGAAACATCACTCCAATCGGTTCAGCTTCTACTTTGGTTGCTGTAACTATTATTCATAAATATAAACTTCCAATGAGTTTTGTTGGTTTTGTAAAAATGGCGCTTCCGTACGCCATTGTTCAATTGTGTTTGGCACTTGTTTACGTTTTGTTCTTTTTATAGGAATTTAAAGTGAGAGACTTCATTTTAAAGTTGGGGCCTGGTTTAATATTTGCTGGTGCTGCAATAGGGGTTTCTCACCTAATTCAATCTACTCGTGCAGGTGCTGAATTTGGCTTAATACTCATACCGCTTATTATATTAGCTAATGTGATCAAGATACCGTTTTTTGAGTTCGGGACCAGATACTCCGCTTCAACAAATCAAAACTTAGTACAAGGTTATAAACAATTAGGACAGTTTCCGTTTTTAATCTTTGTCATCTTTACACTTTTAACTTTTTTAATCATAGAGGCCGCCGTAATATTAGTTACTGCAGGCTTAGCTGAACAATTGTTTAAAACTGGCTTAGACTTAAACATATTGATTATCCTACTGTTTATTTTTTCTATATCCATCTTATTAATAGGTAAATATCATCTATTAGATAAACTAATGAAAATTTTAGTAACACTAATGGGTGTGTTTACTCTCGTTGCAGTATGCTTTGCTATTGCATCAAAATCAGTTCCTGTAAACTTTGCTCTAGACTTGTCAAACCTACAACAAGCATCTAGTCTAGGGTTTATCATCGCTCTAATAGGGTGGATGCCTGCGCCAATAGAAGTTTCGGTAATGAGTTCGATTTGGGTAGTGGAAAAAACACAGCAAGCTCAGTCCTCTTTTAAAGACAAGCTCTTTGATTTTTATTTAGGTTATATTGTGACTGCCATCATGGCTATACTATTTACTCTTATGGGAGCATTAATTTTATATGGACAGAGTTTTCCAAATGGGGCTGTTGGATTTTCAGTAGCCTTAGTATCTATGTATACACAAGTATTGGGTGAAAACAGCTGGCTACTTATATCGATCTGTGCTTTTAGTGTGATATTATCGACAAATATTACCCTCGTAGATGCTTATCCAAGAGTATTAGAGCAATGCTACTACAACTTTTTTAATACCCCCTCTAAAAGTATGAGCAAGGTATATTGGGCTTTTATGGCTATCACTGTAATTGGATCAACGATTATTGTCTCTCAATTTAAAGGAGATTTAAAAGCTATGGTTGACTTTGCAACAAAAATATCATTTATAGTAGCTCCTTTCATGGCATGGCTTAATTTAAAACTTGTCTGCTCAAATCAAATGCAAGAACAACATAGACCGAGTAAACTTTATATCATGTTTTCAAAATTCTCATTGCTAACTATGGTAGTGTTTACAATCTATTATATAAGCCACATTTTATAGGGCATTTCATGCTACAAGATCCACCATACAAAGTATTTCTTAAATATGCTTTACCCTCTATTTTTGGTTTATTATCCATCTCCTCTGCTAGCATAATAGATGGGTACTTTGTAGGAAACTATGTGGGCCCCACTGGTTTAGCTGCGATTAATCTATGTAGCCCGATCTTTGCAATTTTACTTGGTTTTTCACTAATGTTTGCGGTAAGTCATAGTCTTTTGATTTCTAAAATGATCGGTGAAAACAATGTCACCGAAGCTAGAAACATTTTTACAAAATCCCTTGTTTTGACCTGCATTTTTAGTTTTAGTCTTTCTGCCTTAGTCTATTTCAATATATCCAATATTTTTGGTTTTTTTAGTATTAAAGGAGAGCTTAATACATGGGCACATCAGTATTTATCAATACTTTTAATGTTTGTTCCTTATTTTATGATCGGCGTTGTTATAGATTACTTTGTAAGAGCGGATGAAAGCCCCATATTATCCTTTCTTGCCTTATTTTTGTCTTCTGCTATCAACATTGGCTTAGATTATCTATTCATCGTGAAGTACAACTACGGAATTAGTGGTGCAGCCTACGCTACAGGAGCATCACAGGCCTTGATAATGGTATTTTTAATCCCACATTTTTTTCATAGCAAAAGTCGTCTACGCCTGATGAAACCAATCGGTAGTTTTTTCAATGTTATCGTAGCTCTAAAAAACGGTATCTCAGAGTTGATCAATGAATGTTCTGGTGGAGTCATTGTTATGATATTTAATTATATTATGCTAAAGGACTCGGGAGCAGAGGGTGTTGCTGCTTACACCATCGTAAGTTACTTTATCTTAATCAACCTCATGTTAAGCTTTGCAATTAGTGATGGATTACAACCCATTTTAGCCCAACATCTTGGGGCCAAAAAACAAGACCGTATCACTAGCTTTTTGAAACTAGGATTTACCACAATTTTAGGCTTTTCTCTGCTATTGATAATCTCGGTTTTACTCTACTCTGAACCACTAACTAACCTATTTATCGATGAGTCTCAAACTCTGGCTACCAAGGACATTGCAATTGATTTTTTAAAATACACTTGGTGTGCCTTTATCTTTTCAGGAAACAATATCTTAATCACCTCTTACCTAACATCTATGCAAAAAGCCTTTCAATCAGGCCTCATATCGCTTTTAAGAGGATTAGTTTTACCTTTAGTACTCGTCATATCACTCTATAACACTATGGGCATAATAGGAGTTTACATCACTTTGCCTATTAGTGAGTTTCTTACTTTTTTGGTGGCTTTTAGCTTTTTTAAGAAATCACAAAGTAGAGTTTATACTGATCTACCGTCATCTAGTTGTAACCAGTAATAATAAAAAGATACTGTTCACTATTCATCTGAAGTAACTTCGATCGAATAGGGTCTTCAGCTCATTACAGAGCGCTAATGAAATTTTGTATTAACATATGTAAACTGCTGCCATAAATACGCTTCACTTAAAGGACCATTTTATGAAATATTTAATTCACTCAATTTTGTTACTAATCATCACAAGTACTATATTATCTCAACAAGCCTCTAATTCAACTAAATTAAAAAAGCTCATTGAGAACTACCAATATTCTGAGGCATACGATCTTGTATTGTCCAGTAAATTAAACTTAAAAGAAATTAAAAATTTAAAACTTTCAATAGAGCTGTCTAATCACATGAATCATTTTAAACATGTACAGAAACTGCTTAGAGCTTTACAGGAGATAGATAGTAAGTTTTCCAACCCAAAAAACCCATATATATTATGGATCAACTCCATATCCTTGATGAGACAAGGACAATTTGATAAGGCCTTAAAACCTCTTCATCAATTGCATAAATATCAAGGTGAATTTAATAAAATCATCACTAAAAGTCACATTGATACTGAACTTGGAATTTCTTACTACAAAATAGGGGACTACATCCAAGCGTCCCTTCACCTAAAACGAGCCATAACTGATAACAAATCTTATAAGGATGAACATACTATTAGAGCTAAAAACTATCTCGCAAACTTATACGAATCACAAGAAAAAACAGAAAAATCAAAGAAATACTTTTTAGAGGCCTTAGATTTTTACAAAGATAAGAAAAACTACAAAAGCCCAATCTATGCCGAACTACTGAATGACTATGGTATGTCTATGTATTATGATTCGCCAAAAGAAGGATTAGATTTTGTCTTGAAAGGTTTAAATATACGCCAATATGTTTATGGAAATAGGCATCCTATGATTTCTGAATCTTACGGTAATCTATCACTACTTTATGATGAAACTAGAGACTATGAAAAGGCAGAGGACTATGCACTAAAAGCAATCAAACTCGAGTTAGAGATCAACCCTAATAATGCTGTAGCTCATGTTGTGCAAATGGATAATTTATCTCAATTATATGAAGGTCAACAAAAGTGGAAGGAATCCTTAAAATGGTTAAGGAAGGCTGCTTCATATTTTGACAATGCTTTAAGCAAAGAGTCAAAGCATTATATAACTGTGGCAGAGAACCTTTCTGCTGCTTATTTTAGAGATAATAATGTTAAACAAGGACTAACAATATTAAAAGAAACAGTATTCTATGAGCAGAAGTTGATTGAAAAGGGACACATTGACGATGGTTACATCGTAAATCGACTTCTCAGAAAACTATATGAACTAAAGAGATATGATGAAGCTGAAAATATATTTATTAATGAAATTGCTTTTAAGAAAAAGTTCTATGGAAAGGAACACAAAATTGTTGGTGAATCCTACGAATCTTTGGGTGACAAACTACTGACATTAGGACAATACCAAAAGGCCCTAACACATTTAGAAAATGCCAGTAAAGTTATAGAAAAAAACCATAAATCAAAAGGAGCATATGTCACAGCAATTTGGCTCAAAATTGCCTCTGCTCAAATTCAAATGAATGATACTCCTGCTGCAATAAAAAGATTAAAACAAGTTGAAATCCTACTCAACGATGGATTACAAAACATTGTCCAACAAATTGGATGCTATACTTTGTTCTGTAAAGCTTTCATACAAACCAAGGAATACAGTAATGCACTCAACTATAACCAGAAGCTATATGACCTGGTTTCGGTTCTTAATACACAATCTCCTTTAAACGTAACCATCCTAACCTTAGAACGAGCTACTATATTATCCTTATCTCAAAAGTTTGAAGAAGCTGAAACATTATATGAAAAGGTCAAGTCTGATTGTAAGACTCACTCTCATTTAGAGTTTTCATATGATCTATCTCTAGCACAGCATTATGAAAGGTCTAATAGTTATAAACTAATGTTTCAACATTCATCAGCTTGTTTCAACTTTTTAGAATTACACAATATACGTTACAAGCCTATCAATCTTATAGTTCTGAGCATGATAGGATTATCTTCTTCCAAGTTAGACAAAGTTGATGAAGCTATCACACACTTAAATGAAGCCTTAGATTTAACTGAAATCTTGGACCAAATTGGTACTCCAGAATACATAGCAATAGTACAAGAATTATTGAAGTTATCTAAAAAAACTAAAGACAAAGAGGGGATCAAAAAGTATTCCAGCCTTTTAGAGAATTCTAAATTAATCAACTGAACTTAGAATTGATTTATTACTTATATCTAATGATATGAGCTTTAGTGCTAGAATTTTATTCTAAATCTTATATCTAGTCACGATGCTCCTTTTAATCACCGAATTGAAGAGCGATAGTATATAACTAACCAGTACCCGTTGTAATTTTGTTCTATAAAATATAGATAAACTTATAAATACAAAGGATTCAAGAAAAAAAAAGCTCTCCACCAAATGGTCGAGAGCTTTTTTGCACTATAATGATAGCTTAGTTAGAAATCAATCCAAAACCTTTCCAAACACCAGGAGTACCTGCCTCAGTACAGACCCAACCTACATAACTGCCAGGAATTGGTAGTTTGTTATACATGATATCAGCCTTTTTCCATGTTCCTGAAAGAGGTGCTTGATCGCCATAAGTAAGTGTGTTTCCACCTTGAGGTCCTAGCTCCATGCTCACATATTTAGCTGTATTTCTTGATCCAACTGTACCAAAAGCAAGACTTGCTTCATCTAGATAGATTTGTCCAGGATTTGTGAATGTAAATCCTAGATATAGTGTGCCAGCCGCTTGCGGTACAATAGTTTGATTGAACATCTGCCATCCACTACCTTGGCTTGTACCTACCATATTATTTACTGTAGGTAATCCAGCACCTCTTATCCACATAAAAGCAGACCCACCGCTGACTATTTTCATTAACATAGAAAAAGTTAATGCTCTTCCTACTTGATTTGCTGGTACTTCGTAGCTTTGATAGATTACGGTACTACCCGATGTATTCCATCCAAAGTTTGCCATAAGACCAGGAGCTACTTCACTAGGAACAAAACTCTGAGAATCTGGAGCACCTAATGAGCCAGAAAAGATCCAATTGAATCGACCAGCTTCAAAAGAAGGGTTTGTCAAGAGATTATGGCCCCCTTGAAAGTTAACCATAGATTTAGAAGCAAAACCACGATAATCTCCCGAGTACAATGAACTGTTAATATGACTTTTTATTGTGATATTAGGCATTTTATCTAATGGATATAAGTCAGAACCTCTTCTACTTTCAATCTTATCAAAAGAAACTAAAGATACCTCATCGATATCAAACATATCTAAAAATGGGGCATTTTGACCATCCGAACTAGCAAAACTAAAGTCAATACCCATAGTCTTTGCTATTTTAATTTTACGATAAGGAGCTGTTGGACTCATCTCTCCTCTTACAACTACATTTTTTGAGTTTTCAACATCTAAAATATAACCATTAGACTGATTCATCTCGCTCCAATAATCATCTATAATAATATTATTACTCGAAATGATTTTTATATAAGCTTTTTTTAGGCTACCTGCGCCTTCAATTAAGATGTCTCGAAGTCTTAGATTGCTAGCATCTTTAATATGAATATAAGGTTCAGTTGTTTTGTTTCCGGTTGCGGCTTCTTTATCTATATTTTGAATAATATTATCATTACCTACCAATTTAACTATTTGCTCAATAGAGCCATGTGAGTATACTTTATCAATCACAAGTTTTTGCGTATATCCATCTAAAATGAATCCATATTGTGTGGCCAAAATGATATTGTTGATAGCTAAATTATTTACAACTCCTACTGAAGAATCAACTCGAACAGCAGCAATCAACTTAGCTGTCCCTCTAGAATCAAACTCGATATTAGCAATTTCACAACCTTGATTGTGGTTAGGTTGATTTGGAATACTTTGTAGTAACACTATCGCATCACCTACAAAAGCCTTTGACACCAATAAATTAGTAGCTGTTTCGTCTTCACCAATTAGATTAATCTTAGAATAGAGCTCTAAAGGTCGACTCAATAGGTAAGTACCTTTTGGTAAAAAGATAGTCCCTCCACCATAAGATCCGACACCGTTGTAAACAGACGAGCCAATCAAGGTATTAATCAAATTTTGGATTGACTTAGTATCATCGACCAAGCCATCTCCAACAGCCCCAAAATCTTTTACATTTAAATAGATCGCCTTGTGAATGTCTTTGAAAATAGAAGTTGAAGCACTATTCAGAGTGGAAGATGGAAAGTCATCATTATTACTGTAGTCAAGTAATTGAGAATGAGTCATTTTTGTTTGATCTTGATCCCCAAGCCTTCGAATATTTTCAGCTTGTGATTGTGACCCAATGAATAACAATATGATAAGTGTATGAATATAATTAACTTTAAATTCCTTTACTCACTGATTTAAAAAGATATCTAGACACTACTTTAAAATGAGATCTAAACTCTTCAAATACAAACTATCTGATTTTTCATTGTGTTTGATTTGAAAAACTTGAGCTTTTGGTGTAACAAAGAAAAATCTTTGAAACTCTTGGTATTCAAATAGGGTCATTGCTACCTTTTTTTCACTAATCAAATCACCTTTAGGGCTGATTTTTTGTACGGCTAGTTTGGCTAATCCATGAGTAGAGCCATAAATCTTTTGAACATAAGTGTTTTTATCTTGATCCATACCAACTAACGAAAGTGTTACAAACTCGTCATTATCACTCTTAGCCTCTGAGTAAAAGACTTTTTTACCACCACTTATAGAAGCCCAGCCAAGAGAAGACACATCACCCTCACTAAATAAGGTAATCACCTCCACTGGGCTAAATGGTAAAAAGTCCTCTGATGAAAATTTGATGCTTCCCAAAAAAAATCCATGTTTCGAAAATATTCGTATAAAGCCACTTACTAAATCAGATACATAGATTTTGTCTGCTGCTTTTTTAAGGGAGCTCATTTCAAAAAACATATCATTTTTTTCTGATTTCTTTGAAATGATAGTAAGCTTTTTAGATAAAGAATCATAAGAGGCCAGACTTAACTTTTGCTTTGACATCAAAAATATTTTGCTATACGAAACTATTTTAAAATCATCTACAGGAAACCTTTTTTGAAAGCTTGATAAATCAATATTAAGTTTATCATCACTCAGTGACTTAATCTTAGAGTTTACTGTATCCAAAATCCATATCTGATGATCATAGTAATCCATAGGAGGAGGAAAGACCGCTCTAGTATTTACAGAGTTTTTATCAATTAATTCGCTTAAATTTAAAGGTATAGTAAGATCTTGAGCAAATACGGAGCATAGTAATAAACTATACAAGAAAATCAATTTAAACATTAAATACTTGTTCCTTTTCTATTGGAGCGGTTGATGATAGGACCAGGGCTTGTTCTTGAGCCATTTGGCTTAAACATCTCTAAGTGCAAATGGTCTCCAGTAGAGCCTCCCGTACTATTTACATGACCTACAACGTCACCTTTTGTTACTCTTTTTCCGGGTTTACTAGTACCGTTTGTTCCATTATAATCTTTAAGATGAGCATATCGAGATTTGTAACCATTATCATATTTAATATCGATGGTTTTTCCATATCCATTGCCCCATCTTGCTCTCACAATTTTGCCATTAGCCATTGCCTTAACGGCTCTACCTCTTGGTGCACCAATGTCCAAACCACCATGCATACGTTTTGTTCTATGAATTGGATGTATCCTATAACCATAGACACTAGTAACCGTGCCTCGTACAGGTAGGATAAAACCTAGATTACCTGCAGAAACTGATGGAGTGGTCCCTGGAGTAGCATTAGAATAACTTTTTAAAGCCGCATCAATTTGACTTTTGTACTCTAAGGCTTGGCTTACCCACAAGTTATTTTCAGTGAACTCATTGATATGTTTATCTTTCAATTTTATAGCATTATCCAAAGCTTCTGATGCAGCTTGCACCATTTCTAGTTTTTTATAACTCTTAGCTAACAACATATATTGCTTAGATAAATAAAAATATACTTTAGCTGATTTTTGTTCTGTTTTATCTTCTAGTTCAAGTAAGGTGTTTTTACCACGAGTATAAAAATACTCTTCATTTTGCTTGATTACTCGATCAATAACCTTGTTTTGTTGGGTTTCGTTAATACTCAATCCAGGGTTTTCAGTAGGTTTATGATCAGTTCTTGAGATTACGCTTTCCCATCTTTTATTATCTGGGTACTCTTCTAGATATTTATTAGTCATGGATCGTGCTTCAAAAAGTTCTATCTCTGCTTCTTTATTATAGCCTTCAGCTTGATCTTCAAACTCTGGTCTACTTGCCATCAACAGTAACTGTTTTGATAAGGCTAATCTAACTCTAACCGATTTTTGTTGTGATTTTTTATTTGCTTCTCTCAAAAGAGCCAATGCTTCTTTAAAGTCTCCCACTTTATTTAAGTCCGCAGCTTTAACTGTCATTTTTTCTATTTCTGATTGGGTAGCTAAGGGATCATTATTTGAATTATCCTCTGGGACATTTTCATCTGTGTAAGGTAAGTCGATTTCTTGGTTTGCTGTAGACTTTCTAAGAAAATTTGCTTCTCCAAGTAGCTGAGATTTTCTGGAGGGGTTTGACTCTGTCGATGCCATTGTTACTAAAATCTTTTCTAGTAACTTTAAGTTGTCTTTGTTTTTATACTCTGTTTTATATGCTGCTATTTTAGCGACCCTGTACGCTTCACTAGAATTACCACTCTCTAGCAATTGAGTTGCCTTAACTTGAGCGTTGGAGATATCTAAAAAATCTGTCAAATATAACTTTGCATTAGTCTTAGCTAATATTTCATCTGTATTTTCTTCGGAATAATTGGAAGCCTTTTTTAAACTTGATCTTATTTCGAAAACCGTAGCACTCATATCATCTTCATGAACAAATACTAAAGAGGCATCTAACAGCTTTGCATACTCTAAAAGCATACTAGGTAAAACCGGATTGGCTTCTTTAATTTTTGCTTTGATACTAGCAATTTTATCAAAAAGCTCAATTGCATCCTTAGCTAATGGAGGATTTTTCTTGTGCCAGTACTCTTCTTCTTTATCTAATTTTTTGAGGTACTTATTATAGGCATAGGCTAAATGAGTTTTATATTTAACCAAATACCAAGAACCTTTTTTATCTAAAAGCTGTACTTTAGTTTTATTATCCATACTTGCCAAAATTTTAGATTTACTATTTGATTTTTGTCGTAAATTTAAAGACCCGCTCTTTAAGTTGATTTTAGCAATAGTAAAAAGAGCATTTTGCAACTCACTTTGCTCTTTTGGTATACGAATTTTATAAAAGTCGTTTTCGCTACCTAAGAGACTAAATGTATCACCACGAGTCGCTTGTGTAGGACGCTCTTTAGTTTTCAAAAAGGGAATGGTACGTAAATTTACCTTAGAACCTTTTACAGTTATCGTAGAGCCATCTAATTTAGCTACGGTTTTATGAATCCACCTATAAACAACCTTGGTATTGATACTACTCGCATTAACTGAGTCATTTGTTGCGCCACTCAAAACACTATCACTACTGACTACTACACCCTCTGTGGTAGAGTTTGAATCATTAGTAAGTATAATGTCATCGAATTGATTACAAAATGGGGTCGCGCCAATCAGTAAAAAGGCTATAGAAAGAATAGATTTATTTAACATAAGATACCGTCTTTAAAGGAGTGAATAGTTTAAATAATTATAAGGATTATTCTGCATCTGTAAACGTCTATACCAAATTACAAACAATTATTGTAATTATTCAGGTTATCACTTATGTAAAAGACGAGGAGCATACAAGTTTTTCGCATTTTTTACTTTATTGATGGGGTTTCGTTAATCGTCATCTTTTGTATCTAAAGCTTTTTTTGGGTTGTTCACTACACTTCAAAAACTGTAAATACAAAATATAACAATGATAAAAAACTAGGTTTAATTAACCTTTGTAACGAAGTTAAAAAATTATATATGAATAGTTACCGATCAATTATCATTAGATTGTTTACAATAGTACTTAAATACTAAACACTCCGATGCCTAAACCTATTTGGTAGATAACATGAATTTGATGCAATATAAACAAGTTTATAAAGACTTTTTATGCTTTTTTAGTAACTTAATTGCCCAATCGTAATGACTAGACGTAGATGATATGAGATATGATGCTAATGAAGTTGAATTGGTCCACGAGTAGTACTTTTTGGTAAACAACTCTTCTTCACTATGTTTTAAAATCAATTGCTTAACAGAGTGATGTGATTCATTGATCAGCTTGAAAACCTCATCATAGCTCGCATCTTGATATTGAGCCCAAATATTTTGATTCAGTTCAGGAGTTGTTTTCCAGGTGTATCCTTTAGCAGGCATGAACGGCTTTTCTCCTCCCATACCTACTTTGTACCATAGTAACATCATACAATGCCACTCATGAAGATGAGCTAGTACATCGCGTATAGTCTTATCACGATGTTCAAATCTAAATTTTGCGTTAAACTCTTGCTTTGAGAGGGAATCAATCAATATAAAAATTTGATTAAAACCTTCTCCACTTTGTTCAAGTAATTGTGCCTTTGATTTGGGGCGGGGCATAAAAATCTAGTGTTTAGCTGACTTAGAGACTCTATCTAACTTTTTGTATAAAATAGAAAAGTTGTTTTCTTTCAAAACCGTTTGAATCTCTGAATCTAACTGCTCTTGAGAAACAATCCCTTTATGAATGTATTTTACACGACGACCACGATCTAAAATAAAGATACCAGGCAAGCTTTTAACACCAAATTTTTTGGTCCCTAGACCGTTTTCAGTAATGCTTACTGGCCACTCAAGCTCTGGATGCTCTTTAAGATATGCACTAACTTTTTGGATATTTTCTTTGTAGTTAACATTGTAAAAGCTAACACTCTTATCTTTGTATTTGTTATAGAGATTAACCATTCTAGGCAATTGTGTTTTACAAGAAGAACACCAAGTTGCCATGAACTCAAGAACTACCACATTTTGTAGGTCTTTAAACTCTTTTAAGAGGGTAGACTCCGTACCGTCTAGCTTCAAAACCGGAAAGTCAGGAGCATCCATATCTACGCCTAATGAAAAACCAAGTCCCCAATCAAAAGTTTTTTCAAAAAATGAGTTTCGAACTTTAGCATCGGTGATCCAGCTAGGTAAAAACGAAAAATAAGACATTTTGTAACTACATGATCTCTTTTTTACACCTAAAACTGCTCCATTATCATGAGTGATGATATTATCAAATTCGGCATTGGAAAAAGGAAGGACTTCATCTGTAACACCATTAAAGTCTAAACTTACATCTAATCCTTCAGAAATTAAGTCTTTTTCTACACCCTTAATTTTACCATTATTTAAAGCTACTTTTTTGTTTTGAAAACCAACATAATCAGGAAACAGTGACGTATAAATAGGAGCATCACCTAATGTATCTCCAAATAAAACTAATGATCCTCGTGTACTTAAAAAAATCTGCCAAAAATCACTCTCTACATTTGTCATATAAGAGGACTTTACATCTTTTTCTATTAGCCGAATGACTAAAGATCTTTCAAATTTAGTTACTTCTTGTTCGGGGAAACTATCGTACTTAGATAAATCAAAGACCGTTACTTTATATTTTTTCTTGGTTAAGTACTCATTTAAAATCTGAAAGTTTTTTGATAATTGATCACCAGTAACCAAAGCGACTTTTGGTCCTGCAACACAGCTTGATAATAATAGAAAAAAGCTAAACAAATAAAATTTTAATAGTTTCATACGGTCTCTTAATTTTTAAATTATAGTACTTGCCCAACAAAAAAGGCACAATCTTCATGGACATTGTAAGAGTAAAATTAAACCTGTCAATAACTAGAAGATTTTAATACTTTATTTCACTTTTGAGAGTTCACCTTTTAAGACTTTTATCGCTTCTGTAGCATTTAAATGAAAGTCATTATATACAACTATTCCTTTTGGGTTTATGATTGTAAACCATGGAGTTCCACCTGTACCATAATCAGCCATCATGGTAGATCTATAATTTGAACTTCGATCACCTGGATCATGTCCAGCGACAACATCAATACCAAATTTATTCATTGTTGAACAGACTTCATCAACTGTATTGCTGCTATGTCCTTCAAATACTGTTTGTATGCTGGCAAAGGTAATTTTTTTACTATTTTTAAATTCATCCGTCAATTTTTTTAATGCAGGGAAACCACTAGAATGGCACCCAGGGCACCAACTCTGCCATGCAAATAAAATAATATATTTGCCTCTGTTATCTATAACAGAAAAGTTACTTTTTTTACAATCTTTATCAAACCACTGACTTACTCTTAATTCTGGAGCTAAAAACCTAGTTGCTGAAAATGTCGTACTTTGAATACAAAACAAAAAGCATAATACAATTAATCTAAAATCCATTTTATCCCTATATTTAAATAATGTGTTACATAAAACTTAGTGCTAAACAACATCATTACCTTACACAAAGTAATTTAGAAAGAAATCTATAGTTGATAAATAGTATTTAAAATTACTTGAACCTTTGTATTAAAATCACAAAACTTAAGTCTTTGTATTTTCTACCTATATGAAAACTCAGCATAAATAGGTAGATGGTCTGACCCATTGGCTGATAGTACTTCCATTTGATGAGTATTAACATCTTGGCTTGTAAAAAAATGATCTATAGGAATCGTTAAAAACATAGGCCCCCATGACGGTAAAACTCCAAAACCCTGTCGCGAGTTTTTTAACTTAGACTCGACCAAAAAACTTTTGTAGTCTGCACTATAAGGAGTAATATTAAAGTCACCTCCAATGATTAATCTCTCTTTTGTACTGGATGCTTGGGCCAAACCCTTCAAATGATTATTTCGTCTATTTGAATAATCTGTATTTAGTGGAGGTAAAGTATGAGTTAATACAAATTGAATAGCTGGAGTCGTTTTTACAATAGCAACTATAGAAGGGGCTTGAGAGTTACCAAAGTTAACTACAAGTGGTTGTTCAATAGGGTATTTGGAGTACAAAGCTAAACCAAAATTATCATCTCGTGGATGTTTATAGTTATAAGGATAGTTTTTTTCAATCTCTTGAATTTTTCTAAGCCACTTTTTGCTAACTTCAATCAAGCCAACTACTTGGGCATTTTTACTTTTGATCTGATCTATAACTGCATCATATTGATCGTTCGCAGTATTCACGTTTGCCACAAAAACATTGACTTTGTGGGGCAAGGGGGCTTGCTTACTCTCTTTATAGATTGGAGCAACCTCTAATATACATAAGATAAAACCTATAGTTGAAACACTAAACCAAATTTTGTCTTTACAAATTCCAAAAAAAACTACCGATAAAAAGTAAAAAAAAGCATAGTGAAAGGTAAAATGAGTCAGCAACTCAAATACAAAATGAAAAGTGCCTAGATAGGACAAAGCTAAGAAACAGCTTAAAATAAATGTAGCACTTTCAATGTATCCACGAAATTTTTTAAATAAATTAGATTGCACAATCAGCCTTTTCAAGGTCTAGCAAATATTGTTTCATGTCTAAACCTCCACCATATCCTTGAAGATTTCCATTTTTAGCTATTACTCTATGACAAGGGACGATGATCGAAATAGGGTTTTTTCCATTGGCCATTCCTACAGCTCGACACTTTTTTGCATCGCCCAATCGAATAGCCTGATCTTGATACGAAATTGTTTTACCATACTCTATCGTTGTTAGCGCCTTCCATGCAGACTGCTGAAACTCGGTACCTTCAAGAAACATAGGTATATCAAACTCTGTTCTATCCCCTGAAACATATTGGTCTAATTGTAAACTAGTCTTTGATAAAATTGTGTTACTACCATCTTCTTTTAATCCATAGGATAAAAAATCATCCATTTCGTAGTTACTAGAGTGTAATATGGCTCTTAAGTAATCATCACAAGCTACTAATAAGAGCTGATTTACTTTTGTTTGATAAAAACAATATTTCGCATTTGTTGGAAAACTTTCAAATAGTCTTTTCATAAATTCCTCTAAAAATGATTTGCATCGTCGTAACACATTGTTGAATCGATTTATACAATACTACACTAACTTAACCTTTTTAAATCATTTAGTATATAGGGACTAATAAATTCCATTTACAAGAAGAACTTGACAAACTTGTAGAAGTCTTTAAACTATTAATGCTTATCATGATATAAAGAGCTTAGATATCTTAAAAACGACCCAATCCATTCACAGCTATTTCTAAGGTCATGATTTGATAATTAAAATTAATTCTTAGGAGCAAAAATGAACTTAATCAAGTATTTAGTAGCATTCGCTTTATTTACTGGCCTTAGTAATGCGCAATACATCTCTAGTGGTGGATATACATTTAATGTAGATGCTATAAACTCTAGACACAGAGTCATAAATAGAGCTCAAATCAGAGTCTATGTCTCTGGAACAACAGCTACAATTGAAGCCACTGCAGATGGATATCGTCGTGGTAGAGAAAGAGTCTATTTAAACTCTACTCAAAAAAACTATCGAGCTAGAGTTCGTATGGAAGACCCAACAATCTGGTTTCGAGTAGAGGATTCAAAAGGAAAACAAATCAGACATCATTTAGATGATAGTCAGTTTGGATCCTTTGATCCGTCGAAGTATGAATTTGAAGTTCGACTTAACGAAGAGGGTTTTGATGACTTTAGCGACTTTGACGTTGATTTAAAGGTTAACTTTTCTCACCCATGGAACGAAAACATTCGTGTGTATGGCAGTGGACTTAACAAAAGAGTTAAATTTGTAATTGATCGTAGAGACTTAAGAGAGTATTCAAATAACATTGAAGTAAATTTACCAAGAGACCAAAATCTAAAAAAGTCGAGACATCAAAAAGTTCAAAAAATGAATTTTAAATTGATTCATTCTGAAGAAGAGATTCAAAGTGATATGAAAACCAGAATCCTCAACAGAATCCAACAGTTTAAGGCTACTTTTAATAAGTAGTTAAAGATACTCAAAAGGGTATCATTTAAATAGTCATGAGTATGACACTCAATGTGACTTTGGCTCCTTAATGGAGTCTATATACATTATTTAAACTCTTAAGATTAGTATAAAGCTATCTTAAGAGTTTTTTTAGTTCCAAAATCATTGGCAAATTAGTATAATCTGGATTGAACCGAGTCCTTCGTTATCTTTGCCAAGACTCCATTTTCACCACGTAACCACTAGGATCACCATGATAAAGTATATTTTACTTCTCCTTTTATTATCTACACAACTCCAGGCTAAATCTCCAAAATATATCTTCTTTTTTATAGGAGATGGAATGGGATTAGGTCAACGAAGCATTGCAGAAATCTATAAAAATGCTCTAGTTTCTGACAAACCAGGCGTATCTCAGCTTCGAATGAGTAAGTTACCTACTCAAGGTCTTGTCTATACTCACTCCGGTGATTCATACATTACAGATTCTGCTGCTGCTGGTACAGCTATGGCTATCGGTAAAAAAACCTATAGAGGTGCAGTTGGCGTTGATATGCATAGTAGAGCAAGCTCTAAGTCTCTTGCTCGATTAGCACACGAACGAGGTTTTAAAACCGGGATTATTACTAACGTATCTATTGATCATGCTACTCCAGGAGTATTTTATGCAGCTGATAAGAGTAGAAAACACTATTATGAGATTGCATCAAGCTTAGGAGCAAGCAATGTTGATTACTTTGGTGGAGGATGCGCTTCTGGTAGTAGTGAAAGATCAAAAAAAGGTCGGGTAGACCCAATTGATTTAGCAAAAGAGGCTGGTTATACGGTTATTAAGGATAAAGAAGAGTTTTTCAACTACAATACAAAAAACACAAAGGTCTGGGCACATGATGACAACTGCCAAAAAGGTGCAGACTTGCCTTATATTATTGATCAAGTAGCTGGTCAAAGAAACCTACTTGATTATGTTAAAAAAGGTGTCGAACTTTTAGACAACGAAAAAGGTTTCTTTTTTATGATTGAAGGCGGGAAAATTGATTGGGCTAGTCATGCTAATGACGGGGCCACTCTTGCTCATGAAGTTATCGACTTTGATAATTCCATCGAGTATGCCTATGATTTCTATTTAAAAAACCCAGATGATACTCTTATTATAGTAACAGCTGATCATGAAACAGGGGGGCTTGGTATTGGGAGCACTAAAACTCAATATGTACTATACCCAGAGCACCTATTAAAGCAAAAAGTATCCATTGCTGGTTTCAATGACATTATCAAAAAATGGCAAACTGAAAAAGCTAGTTTCTTTGATAAATTTTCTGAAATTAAAGAGCTGTTTGGCTTTGACAAGCTGACTGATAATGAATATGCTCGAATCAGAAAAGCTTGGTTATTAACATTTAACCCAAAGTTTGCAAAACAAAAGAAAGACCTACCTTATTCACGATACCTACCTCTATCTGATGTTTGTATTAAAATAGTCTCTGAAAGAACAGGTATCGGATGGACTACAAGTGCTCATACTGGAGTTCCTGTTCCAATCTCATCAATCGGAAGTACGCAAAAGGATTTCTCTGGGTATATTGACAATACAGACATATACAGAAACATCGCACGTTATCTAAACGAATAAGGATTAATAATGAACCAGAAGTTTGTCTTTTCTATATTAGTAAATATTATATTTTGTACTCAATTCGTATTAGCACAAACTATCACGACAGAGTCATTCCAAAAATTAATGACTTTGTCTGGTATAACAAAGCAGGTCGCTGAGTATCCTGCTTTGATTATTTCTGGCATGAACCAAAGTCGTCTCCAAGGTCCACCCATTTCTGAGGTTTTATTTACCGAGTTAACAAATGCTACCAGCTCAGCATTTCAAGCAAGTTATTTCCTTGATGCAATTGGCCATGAGATTAAGTCCAATGTCTCAGAAGAAAATGCTCAAAAACTCTTTGTTTGGTATGAGTCTAAATTAGGTAAACATGTTACCCAACTTGAAGAGAGCGCTTCAACACCGCAAGCCTTTCAAGAAATGATTCAAAATGCTCGATCTTTGTTTGCAAAAAAAGAAAGATTGGCTATGGCATCCACTTTAGATAGTTTTGTAAATGCTACTGAGATGACTTATCAAACACAAAGAGATATTGCTCTAGCTGTTTTCTCTGCCATCTCGCAAGCCAATGAAGAGCATCCAACAAAAGCTATCAATGCCTTTAAAATTGAGTTAGACAGTCAAAAAGGGCAAATGCTTAATAATAGTAAACAGATGGTCCTATTATCTTTAGTTTACTCTTATCAAAGTCTTGATATAGAGGATCTAAAACAGTATTTAAACTTTGTTGGACATCCCGATACAAAAGCCTTTAATGATGCCACCATGAAAGGACTAACAAAAGGGTTTCAAAAATCAACGGAGCTATTATCCACTGCTGCTGCCAAGGTCTTCACTAAAGTCAGAATCAATAAAAACAAAGAGTCGATCTTAGAAAACCTTGCAACTGAATAACGTCGTAAGGCGTTATCTAAGTTGACTAATAATACCAATCTCGTCATCTCGAGCGACAGCCGAGAGATCTAAAATATCGGTATAAGCTTATCAATCGTCTTGTTTTAAGCCCTCAAAACTAAGATCTACATTTTCATCAGACCTACTTTGTACTTCAACAACTTCACCGTTGTCATCTGATGTGTTTTTGATTATGGTTTTGATTCGATTGTAAATCTTTTTGTTTGAAGCAAGGCCAACATGGCCACTGTTTGTGATTTGAATGTTTTCAGCACCTTCAACTCCATAGCCCCTTAAACCATTTTTTTGCCAAAAGTTTACAAAGAGCTTTACATGATCCGGCTTTTGAAAGTGCATAAACTTATTTTTCAGCTTACCACCGTTAGAGCCCGTTCTCGGGTCTAAAGTAATAACATTGTCTACTTTTATCTCAGAGGCTTGCAATTTATCTAAAAATTTAAAAGTCGCAATACCTGCACCAAAACTATGGCCTACAACTGTCAATTGTAGTTGATCTTTCATTAGATTAGACCATGTACTTACACAATCATAAGCTGCCTCGGTATCCGTCCAACCATAACCCTTTGTGGCAAAATTATAGTTAAGCTCTTTTTGAATTTTTCTGGTGATATTTTTACGAACAAAACCAATATATTTAGACCCCAATCCCTCAAAAGAAATCACTAGATGACGTACACCTACTTTTTTAGAATCATAAGCTAATACGTCACAGCTTGCTGTAGGTGATAATACTTGATGGCTTGGATTTTGATCTGCTGAAATTATAGAGTCAGATCTTGTGGATATACTATCTTGTACTTCGTCAATAGGGCTTTTTGTACTAGAGATAAAGCTATCATCATTACTATTCACATCTAAAGTAGGACGAAGATTTTTTAATTCTTTTTGATTTTTAGTCGTCTCACAACCACAGAGCAAAAAACTCAAGAATATTACAAAACTAATTCGTTTTATTGAATGTGAAAAATAGGACATACTATATATACGTAAATAAACGGGATTTGTTTCTAGTTAAATCTATAAAGTAATTACTCTATAGATCATGGACTAGTCTATTTAGCGTATAGCTTTTCAAACTTATAAATTTGTTGGGTCGTTTTTTTGTAATGATAGATCAGCAAGGAATCTTTCAATATGTAAGAGTCTTCAGGGCTAACACCGGGTTCACCTTGTGGGATAGGGCGATTTTTGAAATATTTCTTCCAGTAATCTAGGGCCCCTGAGAAGTCCATAGGACTTGACTTAAATGTATTTGGTAAAACATGATTTAATGCATCGTAAACTAACTCGGAGCAATATAGTTTATTCACATCATTTAAGACAAAATAAGTATCGTAATATTTACCCAAATGAGTCTCAGCTCTTTGGATCATCTTGTTTATTTGATCTTTATCTAGATAAGTTAGTCTTGTAACTGCTATTTTATTTTTACAGTTTTTAAGGAATTTTGCTATCGGTGTGATCTTGACTCTAGGTACTGTCGCTTCAACCACAAAAAGATCATTATCTTGCCACTTTAAAATACCAACATGAGCCCAATCACTTTTAGTCGTATCTTGTACACCATCACCAAAAGATGTACTCAAAGTTTGAAATATTAAGTCTCCCGATTTAAATTTTGTTAAATCTAAAGAAAAGACGGAGCTGGCAAGTAGTAAATATAATAAAATATAGGTTTTCATAATTAATGTAGTTTACTGAGATTATAACAAATGTCAATGATCGAAGTGAATATGCAATTAGTTTAAAAACTTGATCTACCTTGTAGTTAGACCCAAGATTACGATTTAGGCTTGAAAGTCGTTGTATGTCTCCATTGTTGGGTAGTTATCGCAAGGGTCTTTGATAGTTCTTGGATGCACTCTCAATCTGATGCAGTTGGATAAATAGATTGCTCCGATTATTCACTCACAACATTCGCACTATCTACTTCTAAAGTAGTAGGATAATTGCATGAGGTTACTAAAATGCCCTCTCATGAAATGATCTTTGGTTTTCGTTATCGATGACTTGGTTTGATAAAATCCAGTAAGATTCCCTCATAAACTGGAGCAATTCGTAAAAACAGCTCACACAGAGGAGGCACTTTACTACCCACGCTTTGTATATTTCTAAAGATGGTTAGTTGTTTCATGAGAGTTCTTGTTATCCTTCTCACTACGCTATAGTGTTTCGTTTCATTGGATATGTTTTGGATTTATTAAGATGTTGGACTACTGAAACAACTTAACTTGCCGAGCACAAGCAGCCACCAACACAACTTCGATTAGACGTAAGACGCCCAACTGCCTTGGAATAGTTGCTTAAGGGGCTGGGTCTTTATTAAAAGACTGAATCATTTCATTAATAAAATATTCAGTAGTTGTTTTGCTAACAAGGATATATTCGTCATAAAATGACTTTGAGAGAATATTTAGAAACTTGATTCTTGATAAGCTATCAGCCTGAAAAAAGCTAGACATCGACGTATAGCCTTTTTGTGTTTCCCATAGATTAAAATAGTCAATTATAGCACTTTCCCATAAAGGTAATGGGATCGAATCTAATGAGCTAATTTTATCGAATAGTTCGACAATATTAGGAGATGTATATAGTCGACTTAACTCTCTTAGTGCGCCAATATTATTAATAGGCCGCATAGATTGAGGTAATTTTTCAAACCAAGCCGACATTAATAAATCTATCGTTTCAGAAATTTTGATTTCGAAATTCGGATCACTCGGTAAAAACACTTTAGGTGGGTACATAAATTAATTATAACATATCTCCTAACTTGTTAAGACTCTTACTAACTTTATATAAAGCTTTTATTAAAAGCGTTCGAGGACACCGCAGGTCTAACAAATAAACCTAACGGAATTTGGAACGATACATTAAACTTCAAAATGAATTCGATACGCTATATAATCGAGTCTCAATATCTCTAAACAGATAACCACACATTTGGTATAATTAAAATTTATAAATTACCTTAGGCTTCTATGACCCACATTCAACAATCTATGCTTAGAATCACTTTAACGCTTCTCGTTTTGGTTCCTGTTATATTTATTGCTATAGTTTATTTTTTACAAGATTTATTACTTTTTCATAAAATTCCCAGCGAGCCCGGGATCATTCGATATAACCTAAATCACTACCCAAACTCTGAAAAGACTCTTACAACTCCAGATGGAGTTAAACTTCATGGTTGGTTTGTACAAGATCCGTCTCCAAAAAAACATCCACTGGTATTTTACTTTGGAGGTAATGCTAGTAACGTAGAGTTTATCGTTGCTGATAAAAAATATATTCCTGGTATATCAGCTTGTACCTTTAATTATCGTGGATATGGATTGAGTGAGGGCAAGCCTTCTGAAAAAAAGATTGTAGAAGATGCTCTACTAATTTATAACTCCTATAAAGATAACCCAAATATTGATCAAAACAATATAGTTATCATGGGAAGGTCTTTAGGTACAGGAGTGGCCATACAACTTGCAGCCAAGGTAGATGCTGCTAAACTAATCTTAGTTTCTCCTTATGACTCAATGATCAATACAGCTTATGATCATTATCCATTTTTACCAATCCAAATGATGTTAAAAAATCCATTCAAATCAGAAGATTTTATCGATAAAGTTAAACAAAAAACTCTGATCATTTACGGAGATCAAGATCAAGTCGTCAGACCCGAGCGAACCTTAGCATTAATCAAAAAGTTCAAAGTCAAACCAAAAGTAGAAGTCTTTCAAGGCAGAGTACACAATGATGTATTTTCAGATCCTAACTATTGGCCTGTCATTAATGACTTTATATTAGGTGAGTAGTACATAATGAAAAAAGAAATAATACAATCCAACAATGTCGCTCTAGGGTCTGTAGTGGTAACACTTACAGATGTCAATACTAGTAATGGTTTAATAAAAGGTAGGGGTTCTATGGGCTCGATTACCCGAGTTCCTTACAATACAAAAGACAAATATACGATACAATTATTAGATAGTTCTGAAGTTTTCTTAACTAGAGAAAACTTCCAACTAAAAGGCGATTATTACGACTCTAATGTAATCAATTCTTCTGAGTCCAAAAAAATAAGTAACTTAAATGATTTCGTTATCTACAAATGTATCGTAGGTTCTAAAGCCTATGGTTTAGAGACTGAGTCATCAGATACAGATACAAGAGGTTTTTACTTACCTCCATCTGATCTCCATTGGTCTTTATATGGGGTGCCAGAGCAACTAGAGGATCAACAAAGTGATGAATGTTATTGGGAAATTGAAAAATTTTTAAAGTTGGCTCTTAAGGCAAACCCCAATATTTTGGAGTGTTTGTATAGCCCTGTAATTGTTAAATCTACACCAATTGCTGATGAAATCCTTCAAAACAAACATATATTTTTGTCAAAATTGGTTTATCAAACTTACAATGGATATGTTTTAAACCAATTTAAGAAACTAAATCACGAGTTCAGTAAATGTGGCCAAGTCAAATGGAAACATGCCATGCATATAATACGTTTACTACTGAGCGGAATATCCACAATTAGAGACGGTTTTGTGAACGTTGATATCTCAAGTCATCGAGAGCAACTCTTAGCTATTAAAACTGGAAAACTTGAATGGTCTGAAGTAAACAAATGGAGACTAGCTTTACATAAAGACTTCGAATCCCAATACAAAAAAACCCCGCTGCCGGAGTTTCCGGACTATCAAAAGGCAAATGAACTATTGATTCAAGCCCGAAAGGAAATGGTAAGTAAAAATGTATTTACCTTATGACAAATTAGATACCGCTATTGTACAAGCACCATACCCATTATTATTCGCTACTATCAGTGGTGCACATCTTTATGGATTTCCCTCTAAAGACTCTGATTTCGACTTGAGAGGGGCTCATATATTAAAACGAGATGAGATCATTGGCTTATACGACTTAAAAGATACCATAGACTTTACTAATATGGACCTTGGCATCGAGTTAGATTTGGTAACTCATGATATCACTAAGTTTTTTAGCATGTTGCTTAAGCGAAATGGATACGTGTTAGAGCAACTATACTCTCCATTAATTGTGCATACTAGCGACGAACATGATGAATTGAAAGAAATTGCGAAAGGGTGTGTTACAAGACATCACTATCATCATTACTCAGGATTTTACAAAAGCCAGTTAAAAAAACTGCTCAAAGACGAACAACCAAAAGTCAAACCTTTGTTATATGCATTTAGAGTATTGTTTACAGGATTACATCTAATGCGTACTGGTACTATTGAAGCAAATATACTTAATTTGAATCAAGACCATAAATTACCCTACATTGATGATTTAGTTCAACAAAAAGTAAATGGAGATGAAAAGGGTTACTTAGAGTCTGATCAGTTTGATTTTTTTCTAAATGAGCTCACTAGATTTCATGAGATGCTTCTAAAAGAGGGTGAGGCTTCAACATTAAGAGAAGAACCAAATTGTAAAATACAAATCAATGATTTATTACTAAGACTTCGTAACTCCTATGGGGTTTAATCTTATTAATTTTCACACATCGTTAAAATTTTATTGATAGTGTTTCTATTTCTAGCTGTAGTAACAACTCCTAAGATTTTTTCGACCTTTGCAGCTAGTTTAGACCGTCCTATTCCACTTGGTGCTAGCAAGTAAAACACTCGATCAGTAACTGTGAACTCTTCGTCAATAGCTTTGATGGACTCAAATTTTGATAGATCAATATCATTAGGTGAGTCTTTTAAAAAGAAAAAGTGTTGTGACTTTGCATCCATGTTTTTGTACGGACTTTTATCCACCAATTTCTTTAACTCTAAATAATCTAAGAGCAATACTTTGCACTCAATATTAAAAGCCTCTTTGATTTTGTTTTGAATCACCGGCTCGAGATTGCTTAGGTCACTATCAAAAACAACATTACCACTTTGAATGTAGCTACGAACATTTTCAAGACCTATACTTTCAAGTATAGACTTTAACTCTGTCATTTTTATGATGTTGTATCCACCGACATTGATACCTCTAAAAAGTGCTATTTGTCTATTCATAAAACTCCAAAAAAAAATCCCCAAAAAGGGGATTTCTCATATTAATCTCATTGGTAGAAACCATGCTTCTACCTAATGAGAATATATACGCAGATTTTAGTATCTGTAGTGCTCAGGCTTGAATGGTCCTTCAACAGGAATCTTCAAGTATTCTGATTGCTTTTCAGTTAGAGTAGTTAGCTTAACACCTAATTGCTCTAAGTGTAATGCAGCTACTTCTTCATCTAATTTTTTAGGAAGCATATGAACACCGATTGGGTATTGATCCGGCTTAGTGAATAACTCGATTTGAGCTAATACTTGGTTTGAAAAAGAACATGACATTACGAATGATGGATGTCCAGTTGCACAACCAAGATTTACTAGTCGTCCTCTTGCTAAAACGATAATAGCTTTACCGTTGTTTAAGTGGAACAAATCAACTTGTGGCTTGATGTTTTCTTCTTTAGCGTTTTTATCTAACCAAGACATTTCGATTTCTGAATCAAAGTGTCCAATGTTACATAAAATAGCTTTGTCTTTCATTTGTAACATGTGCTCATGAGTTACGATATCACAACAACCAGTAGTTGTTACGAAAATGTCACCTTCAGCAGCAGCTTCATCCATAGTAGTTACTTGGTAACCTTCCATTACAGCTTGTAATGCATTGATAGGATCGATTTCAGTTACGATTACTCTAGCTCCAAGACCTTTCATAGCTGCAGCACAACCTTTACCAACGTCTCCGTATCCACCAACAACAACTACTTTACCAGCAATCATTACATCAGTAGCTCTTTTAAGACCGTCAGCTAAAGACTCTCTACATCCGTATAAGTTATCAAACTTAGATTTAGTTACAGAATCATTAACGTTAATAGCAGGAACTTTCAAAGTACCTTCTTGAAACATTTCATATAATCTATGAACACCAGTAGTTGTTTCTTCAGTGATGCCTTTAATGTCAGTTAAAAGATCAGCAAACTTATCATGGATCATGATAGTAACATCGCCACCGTCATCTAAGATCATGTTTGGCTTTGTTCCGTCAGGCCATAGGATTGTTTGCTCTAGACACCAATCATACTCTTCCTCTGTTTCACCTTTCCAAGCGAAAACAGGAACACCAGTAGCAGCGATTGCAGCAGCAGCGTGATCTTGAGTAGAATAAATGTTACATGAAGACCATCTTACGTTTGCACCTAAGTCAACCAAAGTTTCAATTAAAACAGCAGTTTGAATAGTCATGTGGATACAACCAATGATGTTTGCACCTTTTAATGGCTGAGAAGCTTTTAGCTTGTTTCTGATAGCCATTAATCCTGGCATTTCTTGCTCAGCTAATTTGATTTCTTTTCTTCCCCACTCAGCTAAAGATAAATCAGCTACTTTGAAGTCTTCATTTGCATTTTTTACTGTTTCTACAGCAGTACTCATAATAAGTCCTTTGGTTTTATATAATTTAACAAACTAAATAGTTTGCATACATTCGATTTAAGAAAAAACTCTATTTACATAAGTTATTTCATTAAAACTATTGTAATAAAGACTCAAGTATTAGTAAAATTAGTTAAATTTATTTTTTTTGAAAGAATTTCTAATGGACTATAACAAACTAAAAACCTTCGTAGAGTTAGCAAATACTGGAAGTGTAACACTTACAGCCGAAAAACTTTTTAGAACACAATCTGCAATTTCTCAACAACTTCAAAGTTTAGAAAGCCAATTAAACCTAATTTTGTTTGAAAGAAAAAAATCAAGAATCTATCTCACTAACGATGGCGAACGATTATATAATTTTGCAAAACAACGGTTCCAAGAGATAGACGATGAACTTATTCGCATTTTAGATGACTCCAATCTAGTAGAAGGTGAAATAAAAATAGGTATCTTACCGGAGTTCTCTATCAATTTTTTACCTACTGTACTATCTCAATTTCAAGCTAAATTCAAAAAAGTCAGATTTAGACTGTATCAAGCTAGTGATAATCAAATCGAAGAACTACTCTTAAACAATAAAATTGATTTTGGTTTTGTAGTTAGTTTGGAGCATTCTGATATGTTTTTAACTAACGAAGTTATGACAAAACAAATGATGGCTGTTGCATCTAAAGAGTACTTATCTAAGCATAGTCCCATCAATGACTTTAAGGATTTAAAGGACCATAGTTTAATCGAGTTTGGAGAAAATTTTTTAAGTTTCGGAACTTGGTTAAAATACAATTACAAGAAATCAGTTTTAGATGAATTAAAAAAACGTAAGGCTACTATGATCATAGAAGATGACATCGGTATCAAAGAGATGGTGTTGCATCATTTAGGCATAGGTATTCTTCCTAGCTACTTGATACAAGATGAGCTAGAATCAGGAGAGCTTGTACCTGTTTTAAATCACCTTAATGCAGACGCTTTTCTAGTAAAGGTACTCATCGCTACAAGAAAAACCAGAACCAAAGATCTTTTAATGGGGCAATTTTATAAATTTGTTACTAATAGCAAAAACTAATATTTACTATACAAGTAAAGGCATTACTTATGAAAAACTTAAATTCAGACTTTGAGCAACGAGTTGTTATTAGACCTAAAGATTACACATGGCTTGACTCTCCAATGCCTGGTGTACAGCGTATGATGTTAGATCGAATAGGTGAAGAAAGCGGTCATGCTACAACTATAGTAAAGTTTCAAGCCAATAGTGAATTTCACGCTCATGAGCATATAGGAGGAGAAGAGTTTTTTGTACTCGAAGGGGTGTTTTCTGATGAGTTTCATGACTATCATAAGGGCACTTATGTTCGAAATCCAATCGGTACCAAACACCAACCAAAAATAGGCCCAGAAGGAGCAACTATATTAGTAAAACTTTGCCAGTTTTCAGTGGACGACACGACCTTAAAATCAATAGACACTAGTAAAGAGTTATGGCATCCAGGGTCAATCGATGGATTACAAGTAATGCCTCTTCATCAATTTGAAGGTGAAAATGTAGCCTTAGTAAAATGGTCACCTAACACTAAATTTGTCCCTCATAAACATTTTGGTGGAGAAGAAATCTTTGTTTTAGAAGGTACTTTTTACGATGAACACGGAGCGTACCCACAAGGTACTTGGATAAGAAGTCCTCACATGAGTAAACATCATCCCTTTACTAAAAGTGACGGGGCAATCATTTTAGTTAAAACTGGACATTTAAAGTAAGTTACTAGTTTAACTCGTGAATAAAAAAAAGACTCTTAAATTAAGAGTCTTTTTTTAACAGAGTTTATGTTAACAATCTAAAAGACTGTCAATACACTAAGTTTATTTTTTAACTTCAGGGTTTAATTTATATAACTCTTGAAACTGAACCTCTGCTTTAACATCTTTTTGATCTCTAATAATCAATTTTGCAGATTTAATATCAGTAAAAATACCTACGTAATCTTCGGTCTTAACCCATTTCCAGAATAAAAAAGACTTTAACTTACCTAATTTAATGTCTAAGTCATCTTTTTGATAACGTACTTCTTTACCTTTAACTACCACTTCTTTTGGAAGAGTGAAAGCCTTAGAATCATAATCACAAGTCCACTTAGGTACTGTATGACAATCAACACCACCATTTGGTTTTGGAGTACACTCTTGCTCGTACTCATAGTGACAATTACCTTCAACTTCTACGTAAAGATATGGGGTTTTTTTATTTACAGCTAGTTCTTTACGAACTAATCTCCAACTTGGATTAGCCCAAGATGTTCCTTCAATTCCATCAATCACGATATCTTGTGCTGATAAAACAGATCCTAAACTAAGTACTAGTAAAACTAAAAGATTTTTCATATATGCGCTCTCTTTCGATAAAATATTTGCCTTGTGAGACAATGTTATAATCTATGCAAGTTCGCCATGATAGTAGTTACGACGAACTGATCGATTATACTAGAATTTTTTGAACTGTCAACATCTATAGATGGCAATAGATATGCAGTATCGAAATAGAGCAATAAAACTAAGAGGGTTTATAAGATCCAGTCTTCTTTGGACGAAAATATCTCTTTTTTCTTTGTTTGGGAGCATTTTCTTCTGATTTGATCTCCTTATCTTTGTTAGAATTAGATCTAGGCTTATCTGTTGTGGCTGACTTTGGAGTTCTTCGTGGCCTTCTAGAATTTTGGGAAGGTGACTCCGAAGTATCAAAATCTTTTGGAGCTTTTGGCTTTTTAGGTTTTTTCTTTCGACTAGAGTACCTTGAAATATCTGATGGAGGAAGCTCATTAACAGGAGCAAAACTATCATGAATTTTTCGATCAAACTCTTTATTGATTAATCTCTCTATAGCAAACAATTGTTTAACTTCATCAGCACATACCAACGATATTGCTTGTCCAGTCATACCTGCTCGACCTGTTCGACCAATTCTATGTACATAATCTTCTGGTACATGTGGTAAATCTATATTAACCACTTGTGGTAACTGATCAATATCTAAACCTCTAGCTGCAATATCTGTTGCCACTAAAATTCGGCACTCACCACTTTTAAACTCAGCTAATGCTCGAGTACGTGCACCCTGACTTTTATTACCATGGATGGCAGATGCTTGAATCTCTCTACCATTCAAAAATTTAGCCAAACGGTTTGCACCATGTTTTGTTCTACTAAAAACTAATACTTGTTTCCAGTCATGCTTTTTTATCAAATAGGCAAGTAAAGCTGGTTTTTGTTTTTTATCTACAGAATAGATGAATTGCTCAACAGTTGTTGCTGCTGCGTTACGAGGCGTAACACTAATCTCAACTGGTCTTTTTAACAAACCTTTAGCAAGATTTCGAATATCATCAGAAAAGGTAGCTGAAAACATCAAAGTTTGACGCTCTTTAGGCAAATAAGAAATAACTCTTTTTATATCATGGATAAAACCCATATCTAACATTCGATCCGCTTCATCTAAAATCAAAACTTCAATATCTGAAAACTTTACTGCGTTTTGATTATATAGATCTAACAAGCGACCCGGTGTGGCAACTAAAATATCTACACCTTTACGCAATGCCATCATTTGTGGATTTATTTTAACTCCTCCAAAAACAACAGCACTGGTAGTCTGTAAATATTTAGAGTAAGTCTTTACACTCTCATTGATTTGCGCCGCTAGCTCTCTAGTTGGAGCTAAAACCAGTACTTTAGCATGGTTTGCTCTTACCTTTGGTTGAGTAGATAAATACTCGAGGATAGGTAAAGTAAAAGCCGCCGTTTTACCAGTACCAGTCTGTGCAGCAGCCATAACATCTTCACCCTCAAGTACTAAAGGTATTCCTTTTGTTTGAATAGGGGATGGCTCGTCATAACCTTGATCAGCTACAGCTTTTAATAATGGCTCTGATAAACCAAGTGCTTCAAATCTCATATATTTTCTCCGGATAATTAAAAAAGTTGGCTAATGTAACAGAGTGATCTTTGTATGTATAGTGAAACTCAATATGAAGTTATTATGGATGAATATCGTGACTTTTATTGAAAAAACTTATTTACAGTCGTTAATTTTTGTGATAATTTGAACAAAACCTAAACAAAATGAGCTGTTTTTGTGCGAATACAAACAAATACACACAAACTTCAATATGATAAACAATAAAATATTACTAACTATTTCAACAGTATTAACACTACTATCTCTTCATGGATGTGGATCGTCATCAGGGTCAGGGAGCGCACAAGTCGCTTCATCAAACTCTATATCCGGAATAATTGCTAGAGGTAGAGCAGTAAACAACAAAACCGTATTTTTGTTGGATTCTAATTTAAATGAGCTAACTACTAGCAAGACAGATACCAGTGGAAACTATACTCTAGTCCTACCAGACGATCAAACTAGCTTTTTTGTAAAATCAGAGGAGTTAATGTCATTTGTGGAGAGTAAGTCTGATAATTCTAATCTAGTGGTTCATCTCAACCCAATTACAACCTTTGCTACCAACGAGGTCCTTAAGTTGCCATTAGGCCAAAGAACAAAAGCTAGCTTTGAATCAAAAGGGCAAGAAGTAGTCAATAAAGTACTAGGGTCTAATACTAGTTTCGAATCTTTCAACAATGATCTGTCATTCGTTGCTGCAACGGACGTGTCCAACACTGAGCCGTCAGTGGCAGACATGATCTTAGATGGTTTACAAGAAAAGGCCGAAACCAAAAATCTGAGTCAACTCGAACTCATCCAAGAATATAAATATAGTACCAATGCCTGTGACCAAAACGGTTTGTTAAGTGATGACATCTTCGGTACAAGTCTATTAGCAAACATATCCAAAAATAAGGTGCCAGCCTCACAAATTCAACAAGCGATTCACAGTAAAACATCGCAATCTATCTCTTATTCTTCTGATAATGCTGTTGTTAGAATCTTTAGTAAATTTTCAAAGCGTTTCTCCGATGACATTCCAATAAACATCAAGCAGATAGCATTAACTGCATTCAAAAAATCTATATACAAAGTTATTCAAGATGAACTCTCAAATCAAAATGTATGTAGTCTGTCTGAATTAAATCCAAATGCTCTTACTAACCTTGTATCTAATTTAGAGGGTCTGCTATCTGAAAATATAGTAAATATTTCAAAAAGACTCTCTATGTCTGATATCGGGCAACAAGCAAAAGATTTAGTTTTGCTAAATGCAGTAATACAGAGTTCAAACATTGCTTCTCAGCTAAATATAAGCTCTCCTCTATCTGATACTGTTATGACTGTGGGTAAAAACTTATCTTCTGATATCTTAACTCAATCAGAAACAGTCTTGAATCAACAGCTAAGCAATACTCCAAATGATTTTACTAGCGTCTTAAACTCCAGTGCCGTTAAAAACCTAGCTGGGTTTACTAAAAACAAAAGAAGTGAACTTGTCAAAAATCCAATTGTTAAAGACTCAGTAAAATCTAAAATACCTGAAACTTCGAGCCTTTTACAAATCGATGTTAAAAACTTAAGTAGTGACTCAAGTCAATCACGTCCTGAACTTACGGCCAAAAAAGTTGAACTTTCTTTTTCAAAGGTCTCTAACAGAAGGGTGTCTGGCTCAGTTAACATCAGTAGAGCATCTATTGAAGATGACTTTGATACCTATAATCTATATTGGGGAGCAAGTCCAACCATCAAATTATCAAATCATCCAGTAATCGCCAAAATTGATAAAACTTCAGACTCGCTAATTTACAATTTGACAGGTGTAATTATACCCCTTAGAGCAAAGTACATCCTTGTACACACTGAAAAAAACTTACAAACAAGTAGGGCGATTGCTTTTGATAAGATCCTAAAGTTGGCTAACTCTCATAAACTACATTTGGTACCAACTTCTATACATAATTCACCTAGTACATCTGTACAAGTCATCACACTAAATACACCTCACTCGACAATACAAGTTAACTAAACTATCTCTACAAGGACCAAACATGAACTTACTAAAAAAAATCTTAACTCTCAGTATTTTGCTAGTTAATACTGCTTTTGCCACTAATGATGATTTCTTTCATTACAATGGGCTCTTTGTCGATCAAAATCAACAAGCCTTATTAGGTACATCAACTGATAGTATTACTGTATCTCTTTATTCAACGCCTACCAACGGAGTTGCGCAATACTCTCAAGTGTTTAGTGCAGTTAAGGTTATCAATGGAGCCTTTCAACTCAAAATTGGGCCTAGTCTACCTAATCTTAATGAATATAAATATTTAGAGTTAAACATAAACAATTCTGCTCTACCCCTTAGCCCCAGAATTGAGATCCAGACCCAAGCAAAAGTACTCGAAAGTAACAAAGTAGGGGGCTTTACAGTACAAGAGTTAATCAACCAACTTCAATCAGCTTCTAACTCCCCAAATTCTACTCAAAATGTTCAAAAAATAGTACAAAACTTTCAAGTTTCCAATCAACTAACCGCTAATCATATTGTTAACGAGTCTATTGTTACTAAATCTATTAAATTAGAAGCAAATAATCAGACTTGCTCAACTGATACAGAAGGAACAATCCGGTACAACTTTGTATCTAAAAATGTAGAGTTTTGTGATGGTTTTTCATTTCGAAGTATTAATGCTCCTCAATCAACAAAAATAGTAAGCATTACACCTTTCGAATCAAGGGTTAGTATCGGTTGGCATCATGTTGCTGGAACTACTAAATACAGACTATATTATGACTTAGATGAAACTGTTACTGAATCGAGTAATTTTATTGAAACTCATAACAACGGGTATTATATAGAAAATCTCCAAAACTGGTCACAGTATCATTTTGCTGTCCAAAGCTTTGATCAAAATGGTAAAAGTCAATTATCTCCAATTGAGTCTATTCAAATCGGTAAAGTAATAGATCATGTGGCAATCATACCTACTCAAAAAGCAGTAAAACTTAACTGGGAGCCCACCGATCAAGCAACTTCCTATACGGTATTTTATGAAAAGTCACCTGAAGTTTCAACTAATAGCACAAATATTGTAACTGTTCTACCAACAATAAGCATCTCATCATTAGAGCAATCTACAATGTATTACTTTAAGGTACAAGCCAACAAAAATAGTAAGACTAGCAGTCTTTCTACTACTTTTCATGCTATCCAGTTACCTAGGTGGATTGAACCAACTTTTGATGTAAAAATGATTAAGATTCCCAATGGATCTTTTTATCAAGGCAATAACCAAAACAATTCTAAAATAACCATTTCAAAAGATTTTTACATCAGCACCTATGAAGTAACCCAAAAACTATGGAAGTCTGTAACAGGTAACCAAATTACTTCTGAATATAGTGTCGAAATTAATGACAATCATCCAATTTCTAACATAACTAGAGATCAAATCGTTAAAGTAGGAGGTTTCTTAGACTTATTCAACCAACGAATAGGATGTCAAACATCCAACTTTGAAACTGACCATACCAGATATCACCCAGCCAATATAGGCCCAGGATGTTTTAGACTTCCTACTAACGCTGAATGGGAATATATGGCTACTTATGCCTTACCGAAAGATGATCGCGATTTTCCTCTGAATCAATATATGGGACCAAAATATCAGTGGCAAGTATCTCATGATATCAAGTTTACATCAGTATACAACTTGCTACCTACACCTGGAGGTTTGTATCATCTATTTGGCAATAGTAACGAGTTTATTTATGATACTTTAACAAATACAGAGCGAAATTTTGATCTAGCTAAGCTATATACATCTCCTATTGATCCGGTGCTGAACTATCATTCACCAAATGAGTATCTAAACTACAATATAATACGGGGAGTACAACCATATAGCATGTACACGGAGAGATCTAGATCATCCAAAGCTGGATTCCGTTTGTTAGCTACTTTACCAAGCTCTCCCACAAAAGTAACCATAAAAGAAATCACACCAACATATAAAGCATTGAATTTATCTTGGAGTACAAGCGTAGCAGCTGATAAATATGAAATCACTTTTGACACTAACAGCTCATTTTCGAAAAATCCTATAGTATTAACAACGACTTCTACTCAAATCTATATCGATCAACTAATAAATGATACAAATTATTACTTTAAAATAAGGAGTTTACAAGGAAACTTAGCATCTCTTCCATCTAAGGTAGTAAGTGCAAGTCCCAAACTTGAAATAGTCCAAAATATTTCTGGTCAAATTATTGATGGTCAAATAAATCTACAATGGGATCACAACCCTCATGCATCTGCTTATGATATATATAGAGTTATTGACTCAAGTTCTATACCTAATTTGGTGGCATCAACTAGTCTTAACCATGTTTTAATAACTAACCTTACTGATAGTAAAAATTATAAATTCATAGTTCAAGCCAAAACCAACTTAACTCAGTCACATTTTTCTAAAACTATATCAGTAGGCCTATTACCTAATTTTATCGAGCCCGTATTAAATTATCAATTAGTATTGTTACCGGCAGGCTCAACTAGAATTAGCTATGCGACCACAGCTAACCCACACCTAAAAAGCATGATTAAAACGCTTACACTTACCAAGTCTGTTTACATCGGTAAATTTGAGTTAACTCAATCACAATGGGCATCTGTAATTTCTACTATAAATTGGCAAGACCCACAAAATCCACCAACTACAAATAGTAACTATGTAGGCAATGACCTACCCGCATTTGGTGTTAGTATAGCTGAAGTTGTGGGATTAGGTGGATTTTTAGATAAAGTAAATACTGCTATCGGTTGTAATCTCTCCCGCCGTCGGGATCCCCAAACTGGCAGAACGTATGATCGATATCATCCTAGGTTCGTACCACCAGGATGTTATAGGTTACCAACCACTCAAGAATGGGAGTACATGGCGTATACTAATCAAAGTGATAAACCCTATTTAGGCCTTTTTAACTCTAATAGCAATTTCTCTGACTCTGCATGGTACTTGCAAAACAGCTCTCAAGCGTTACATCCAGTGGGAAATAAACTCCCAAATAATTGGGGTGTTTATGATGTTATCGGCAATATTAGTGAGTTTGTACGTGACCCGTTTCTATATTTTGATAGTTACAGTAATGCTATTAAAGGTGGGAGTATCTATTCGACAGAGGCTTATCAACTTCTCCCAACTTACATAAAAGACATAGCAGCCACGACTAAATCTAATATGTCAGGTATTCGACTCGTATTTGTTGCACCTTAAATTACCCATGGCATACTTAGTTGTTAAAATTGGAAAATTATGAAAAACCTTATATCTCTTATTGTGTTATTTTTAACACTTGGTCTTTCTACTAACTATGCTAAAGGCATCCCATTTTTACTACAGATTGATAAAAAGGGAGTTAAAGCGATCGATATTCCAAAAAAGTATAACTGGAAGTCTGCAAACTTAGAGTATCTTCATATAGGTTATGAATGGGAGCAAGTTTCATTTCTGTTCATCCCCGTTTGGAATACCACAGGAACCTACAAAGCTTGGGTAGATACTGGTAAAGGTAAAGTACTTAATTTGAGAGCAGACCTGTTACAAGATATCTTAGACAAAACGGGTAAATCTCTCCCTAGGCGTGCACCAATTTCATTTTGGGAAAAATATGGTGGCAAGGCTGTTGCAATACCTATATGGCTTTTCTTGTTAACAATATACATTAGTTTCTCACACAAAAAGAACAATACAAAATCTTGAGCCTTAAACTCGACTTTTAACTTTTATTTATAAAAGCAAGTCGTTCTTATGATCGTAGCTTTCTTCAATTATTTTCTGACTTGTAAAGGCTTATCTTCTTGGTAAATATAGCTTAGCCGGCTATTTAGTAATTTAACCATACCTTAGTGTCTATTAAAATTTATTTACATTCGTTCACCTTGGTGATAAGCTTACGTTGATAGATCGATATAGGTATAAATATATAAACTTTAGTTAAGATTGATATGAGATTAAAAACAACTCTACAAGCACTTTTTTTAATACTATTCACACTTTTAAGTGGCTGTGGGCTTCAAACAGAAAGTGAAGCGTATAATACGAGCATACAAAAATCTGTTTCAGGAGTAGTGGCTCGAGGCAAAGCACTCAACAATAAAGTAATCAGTTTGTTAGACGATAATCTAAACGTAATAACTACTTCACAAACTGATAGCCTAGGTAAATACACATTTACCTTACCATCAAACTCGTCCAACTTTTACATTAAGTCAGAAGACCTAATGTCGTTTATCCCAAAAGACTCAAACACTAATGATGCAGTAGTTCATGTCAATCCTATTACGACATTTTCAGCAAATGAGGTTTTAAAACTTCCTGTTATCCAACGAAACAAAAACAGCTTTGAATCTGCAGGTCAAGCTCTAGTTACCAAAGTGTTAGGACCCACAGCTACCTTTGAATCTTTTAGTAGTGATGAAGCATTTGTTGCTGCTAACGAGCAAAATACCAGCCAACCATCCATAGCTGATATGATGTTAGATGGTATCCAAGAAAAGGCTAACTCTAAAAACTTAACTCAGTTTGAACTCATCGAACACCAAACTACTAGCACAAATACTTGTGATCAAAAAGGATTACTCAACGATGATATCTTCGAAACAAGTCTATTAGCTAATATCGCTGACAATAAACTTAACTCCAATCAGATCAGTCAATCAAAATTAAAAAACAGCTTGGCTTCTTTTTCGGTTACAGAAGACAACGTCATTATAAAAGTATTTACTACACTATCTGACCAATTTTCTGAAGAAAACAGTACTATTTCTAAGGCAGTTATCTTAGATAGTTTTAAAAAATCGATATTTAAAGTTATTGACGATGAGATCAAAGTTCAAAATGTTTGCTCACTTAGTGAGTTAAACCCTAACTCTTTAGAAAATCTAGTTAAAAATCTATATCTATTAATCAACGAAAGTATCGACTTAGTCAAAAACAGGGTAAACAACACCAACATTAGTCCTCAAGCAAAAGAAGTTGTCTTTGCTAATGCGTTGATTCAAAGTAGCAATATAGCCTCTCAATTAAATATCAGTACTCCGCTATCTAATGATGTTTTAACTGTAGGTAAGTCACTATCTGATGACATCATGAATCAAACTCAAGTTATATTAACCCAAGAAATCACTCTTAACCCTGATAGCATCTCTTCGGCTCTCAATACAAAGGCATCACAAGATTTAGCTAGCCTAACCCAAAGTAAAAGACAAGAGTTAGTAGACAACCCTCTATTAGTAGACTCCATAAAACCTACTGTCCCAGAGACATTTGAACTACTAATAACTAACAACGCAACGGACAATGATACTCCAATCCTTGTTCGACCTATCAATATTCCTCAAGGAGTTAACTTAACTCTTACTTTAGTAAACCAGCGAAGCGTTAGTGGATCTATTTTAGTTTCTAGGTCTTTAATCGAAGGGGATATTCAAACATATAATCTATATTGGGGTAAATCTCCAACATCCAAAATTGATAATTCTGCTCTAATCAGCAAAATAGACAAACTAGACCAAAACTTGATAGTACAGTTAAATAATATAGTGATTCCACGTGAAGCAAATTACATATTGGCTTTTAGTGCACAAGATACCCTTGAAAGCTTGGACTCCGTTTTCACCAAAATCACTAAACCCACATTAGGGATAAAAAGACTTCTGTTATCTACTGCAACTATATCTAAAAATATTAACTACAATGTAATAACCCTGAAAAGACCAAACAGCACTATCCATACATCAATTACTAGTAACCTAAGGTAAACTTATGTCACCAATTATAAAGATACTCATACTTTCAACATTTTTGTTCACAAATCTACATGCAAATCAAGATGACTTTTTTAGTTATCATGGCCTTTTTGTTGATGATAACAGTCAGCCAGTCATCGGAGTCTCTACTAATAGTGTAGTCATAACTCTCAATAGAACATCCATTGGTGGAATCTCCCAGTATTCTCAAGTATTTTCAGAAGTTGTTGTTACAAATGGTATGTTCGAGTTGAAAATCGGCCCTAACTTACCAGATTTATCCGTATATAAATTTCTAGAATTATATATAAATGGCAGCTCTGTACCTTTAACACCAAGAATAGAAATAAATAGTCAAGCGAAAGCATTAGAGTCTTCAAAATTGGGTGGCTATACCGCAGAAGACCTTCTAAATCAAATGAACTCCATTGCAAACAGCATCCACGTAACTCCGGAGCCCCAAGAGCTTGCAAGCAATTTTGAAGTACAGAACCAACTCATAACAAATCATATTGTAAACGAGTCCATCGTAACTAAATCTATAAAATTAGGTACTAACGATAGTGATTGTGTACCTAGCAATGAAGGTATAATGAGGTATAATTTTATTAGCAAAACTGTAGAGTTTTGTGATGGGTTGTTTTATCGAGGGATCAACTCGGATAAAGGTACAAATATATCAAATATCACAACAAACAATGCAACAGTAGATTTTACGTGGCTTGAAAGAGAAAATGTTAAAAACTATCGTCTATATTACTCACAGAACCCCGAGTGGTCTACTCAAGATAGCTATATTGAAACCACAGCTAACCAAGTTAACCTAGATCAATTACTAGCCTGGGAACAATACTATATTACAATAGAAACTATTTATAACAACAACGAAAGTGCTGTTTCTAAAACCAATAGCATAAACATTATACCCTCCATAGAAAACTTAAAAGTAGAGCCATATAACAACGAGGTGTATTTAAGCTGGACAGCCATTCCTCTGACCACCTCTTATACTGTATTTTATAACGACACCCCAGATGTTGACTCTAATCCTTTACAGCTACAATCGTCTTTAGCAAGTATTACCCTTACCAACTTGTCCAATCATCAAGCCTATTACTTTAAAATTCAAGCAAATGGAGCTAACAATAAAATCAGTCTTTCCAATATCGGTGTAGCTCTTCCATTAAGTCGATGGATTGAGCCCAACTTTAGTATCGAAATGGTTAAACTTTCAAGTGGAACTTTTCAAATGGGTTCAGTAGATCCTAACGACTCGATACCTGATAGAAACCTTCATGATGTTACCATTAGCCAAGATTTGTACGTAGCAAAATACGAGTTAACTCGTACACAGTGGGAGTCAATTACAAGCAATCCTCTTTCAACAGCAAATTTAGATCCCAATCAAGATTTATCCGATTTACCAGTAACTGATGTCACGTACACTCAACTTGTTCAAAAAGACGGGTTTTTGGATCAGTTAAATGAAAGTATAAATTGTGATATGTCTAGTTTCATTAATAACGAAACACGATATCATCCAAATAATGTACCATCTGGATGTTTTCGGCTTCCAACTGAAGCAGAGTGGGAGTATATGGCTACTTATGGTAATCAATTTGAAATTCAGTGGCAACCGGAGGTGACTAATGAAAACTATATATGGCAAGAGTCATATATTACATCAGTACACGACCTAAGTCCAAATCCATGGGGTCTATCCCATGTAAGTGGTAACGCTCTAGAGTTTGTATATGATCGACATGATACGCAATCCAAAGTGTTATCAACTAAGGCGCTATTTGGTACCACTTCTGATCCTGTTTTTCTTAGTCAATCCAACCAACAAGATCAATTTTATATCTCCAAAGGTAAACCAAACTCCCACTACAGAAATGGTATCTCATCTAGACAGTACAACCAACTTTTTGATGTAGGATTGAGACTAATAATCAATCCTCAAGCACCAACTCAAGAAATCTCTCATCTAACTATAAACTCAGGGTACGATTTCAATCATTTGCACTGGGAAACATTTGTTGGGGCAAGTTCTTACATGGTATATTTTAATACAACGGGGAACGTTTCTGAAAGTGATCAAAGTATCACTACGACTCTAAACGACTTTAAGTTTGATAATCTTGATCATAACTTAGATTATTACTATAAAGTGAAACCAATCATTTCAAGTCACTCGACTCAGTTATCAACAGAAGTAAGTGCATCACCAAATATCCAAGCTATACCTTTCACATACTATAGACTTGAAGGTAATTCTGTTACATTAAACTGGGACCCAATTCCATCAGCTACAGAATATGAAATATACGAAATACCATTTCCTAGCGCTACTCCTACTTTAACCTCCACCACTGACGTAACCACTGCAACCCTCACTTCATTAAACACTTTTCAAGATTATCAGTTTTTTATCGTAGCTAAGAATCAAGAAATGCAATCAGATCCTTCACCAGTTTTTGAAATAAGTCCATTACCTGTAATGTATGGACCTGCTATAAACTACCATTTAACTATGGTTCCTCAAAATTCCCACTCAGTGATGATTCAAACCTTTTCATCAGATTCAGAAACTCCCATCCACTATACACCTTCATCGGTTGTTCTGCCTCAAGATATTTGGATAGGTACCCAAGAAGTGACTCAAGACCAGTGGCAATTTGTAATGACAGGCCATACTTGGCCTTATGGTGATTATGAACTCTCTAGAGATCAATACATTTATCCAGATTTACCAGCATTTGGTATGGATCTATACGAGGTTACAGCAATTGATGGATTTCTTGATCGATTAAATAATTTAGTCGGTTGTGACACCTCCGGTTTTTCTCCGCACGCTGATAGGTATGATCCTGTTAACATACCTTCAGGCTGTTATCGCTTACCAACACCAGAAGAGTGGGAATTTGTAAGTTATGCAGGAAACTCTGAAAGCTCACCGTACGGAAATTTCAAAACTAAAATTATGTTTGAAAACTCTATTTGGCACAAAAATAATTCCCAACTTTTACAAGTAGTTGACAGCAATATACCCAATAAATGGGGGATATATAACATGTTTGGTAATGTAAGTGAAATGGTCTATGAGAGTAACCCTACAATCGTTAAAGGAGGTTCAATATATAGTATTCATCCTAACGAAATTACCCCTAGCTATGAAGAGCACATAGGAGAATATTTACAACACTCAGTAAGCTTTTTAGGGCTACGTTTAGTCTACATACCTTGAGTTTATAATAGATCTAGAAGCCAATAAATAGACTGTCTACATACTTTACAGCCATCAACTCCAAAAGTTTGATGGCTTTTTTATCTTCTTAGAATACAAACTGGCATTAAATTCTAAATGAAGTAACAAAAGCAAGCTTGATAGCTTTAATTACTTTAGAATTTTGTGTTAGGATAAGGGGATCGTTATGAAAAACCTACTGTTTTTATGTATGGTGATGTGGTCAGTTTATGGGGGTAAATTACAGGCCAATATCGTTTCATTTTCTATGCATGATATTCCGCTTAAGGTATTGTTTGTTAACAAAAACGTCTATTTTTCTGCCAAATTATTTGAAATTTTACTCAATCAAGGTCAATACAAAGAGCTCTTACATCTAATAAAGCATAATAAAAGTTATGCTGAATTGGTTAAAAATGAATTATTTATTCATCGATCGTTGAGTCATCGCTATTTTTCTAATCGATTGAGCCTTAGTTTTAAAAAACGAAAAATCTATATTAAAAACTTTTCTTTAAAAGGGTTTTCAGGAATAGCGGTAAAGGCTACATCTTTTGAACCACAAGTGATTGCCTCTAAGGGAAGTCGAGGGGACTTTAAAATGAATCGCTGGGATATGGGTGTAGCACTACCATCTAGAAAATATCTTGGTAAAACAGTTCTTATTTATTATCCACCTACTAATAAATATATAACAACGATTGTGAACGATGTGGGACCCTGGAACATAGACGACCCATGGCTACACACAGCACAAAGGCCACAATCAGAAAGTGGTAAAGATAATAGGGGGAGAAAAACAAATCGAGCTGGTATCGATTTGTCTTACCCTGCTTGGGTTGAATTAGGGGTTTCTTACGACAAGTCGTACTCCGGTAACTTCAGTGATTATGTAAAGTTTATTTTGTTGGATTAGAAAGGAAAAAATAATGAGCAGTGTTCAAACCAAAGCTAATGTAAAAGCCAAAGCTAGTGCCACTAGTAAGTCTGCTTCATGGTTTAAACCTCAATTTTTATTGATGGATTGGTTTCGTCTAAGTCAACACCTCAAAGAGCAAAGTGAACAATCCAACATAAAGTTTAAAGTCAACCCATATTTTGCAGAGCTTCTAGCCCAACAAAGTAATGCTATAGAGCACCTAGATAACTTTAAACCCCAAAACTTAGACCCCAATCAAGATTGTATAAAAAGTGATCTGCTAGAGCAATCTAGGTTAGACCCAAAAAATAGTATGAATGATCAAAAAATGTTAGCAAATCTCATTGAGTATTTAGACCCTAAAGGCTACATGACAGCTGATATCTTTGGTGTTTTTTGTATAGACTTTTCGCTAAACTCAGCCCAAGTGAATGTCTTGATAAATCGACTAAAAAACTATGAACCCAAGGGGTTTGGGTGTAGAGGCTTAAAAGACTTCTTTTTGTTGTGTATGAATGATACTCATCAAACACTTAAGCTTAGACAAGTCCTTGAAAATAACGACTTTTTGAATATAGCAAAGCAAACAGATCATATTATTGAAAAGTACAAATATACAAACTCACTTGAACTACAAAAAGAGATCGCTTTTGTATATCAATTAAGTGAAAAAAGACAATACCCAGCTCATAATTTAAACTTCGCCTCCCAAGCTAAACCAACTCGATTGGCAGACTTTAAGATAAAGTTAAATCACGACCAGAGTTTTGAAGTAAGTAGTTATCTGTCTGATATTACTGTTCCTGATCAATTGACTACGGATCAAATTTATCTTAAACAAATAGAAAAACGTATTCAACTAGGGCCTTTATTGATTGAACACTTATTAAACTATCAAAAAGACTATCTATTTAACCCAGAACCATACGAACTAAAGCCCCTAACTAGAACCCAGTTTTATCAAGACTTACACACAAAAAGCATCTTTAAAGAAACCTTGCCGTATTCGACCATGTGCTTGATCTTGCAAGACAAAATATTATCAACAAGTAATGGTGATTATTATAAAGTATCTCATTTTTTTACCAAAAAATTAAATGAGCAAGCTAACGAGGTATCACGAGATCATGTTATGGATGTGATTCAATCCATCATCTCCCATGAGCAAGCTAATAACCCGTATAGTGATCAAGAGTTGGTTCAAAATATTCAATCTGTAATGGATTTATCAATTGCTAGAAAGACGATCGAAAAATATCGTAATCTACTTTTAATTCCATCAAAAGTTATCAGAAAGCTACAATATAACTTACAACAAAGTCTTCATAGCCTAGATATAGAGAGTAGTGACTACAAAATAACCTCTTACTTAGTTAACTTATATCCAAACCCATCCAATATACATCAGTTTAAAGAGTTTTTATTAAAAGAAGCTCTTTTATATTTAACCAAACAAGCCAAATCTTTTGTAAACGATCAAACTCTTTTCAAGACCATAAAAAAGCAGGGTCAGATTAGAGTCAGTAACAAACTAATGGTTTCCTTACGAGAAGAAATAATTATTGATGCTATCAGACCATTACTCGATTTTAACAGTTCAAATCAAATTGTTTCACAAGCAAAGCTAATCCAAAAAATTAGGGAATTATCACCGCTTTATCTCAAAAACAAGCTCGACTCAAATAAAGCAAAGTTACTTTTACAAAGACACCTGATACTTAACGAAGATACAAGAAAAATATTAGTGGTGTTACGATCATTGAGCCAACAGATAAGCCAAGACGAGAGTTTAAGCAGACAAGTTAGTATTAAAAAGTTGAAACAAACCATCTCTAAAGTACTAAAAATTCCTGTAAAAAAATCAAACTACACTAACATTGAATCAAAATTTCTAGAGCCAATCTTAACTCATATTATAGAATATAAGGATAAAGCTAAACTTGTAAATCAACTGTCTATTTATGATAATAAAAGCATCGAGCAATTAAAACACTATCTACTTCAAGACTATAAACTTCTAAAGGCCTAAGTTATGAAACTTTTACTTTCGTTATTTTTATCAATTTCTACACTGTATTCTCAAAATCAAATCAATAAAGTCTATTACGGAGGATTTGAAGTAGGTAAACTCTACACAGTCAACGACACACATTTTCGCTTTTATTTAGATGCTAAAAAGTTTTGTAAAAAAGATCAATTAAACAAGAGCCTTGAAATCTACGATACTTGGCACTTTAACTATGGGGTAAAAAAGCAAGAAGACTTTAAACAAGCATTTAATTTACGCTCCAAACAAAACACTCAAGATTTAGTCCAACAATTTAAAAAGTTTGAGTCATTTCATCCAAAATCAACCTACAAATATTGGTTTCCGAAGGACAATATCTTTGAATTAGATCAATCTGAAAGTTTGGATAACATCAATGTCTATATTGCAAAACAAATCAAAAGAGGAGACCAAGATATTAATGACACTTGTTTTTCTATTCTATTTAACCAAAGACAAGAGGCCTACTTAAAAAGAAAATCCAGATCCAATGATTGGAGTATCAAACGGGGTAAACTATGATTGTAAAAACTCTTATAATTATTTGTCTCTTACTATCAAACTGCTTGGTCTTTTCACAAGTCCATGACAATGCTTGCTTTTTTAACTCCAACTTAATACAAAACTCTCATTGGACAAAGCAAACCATGAGTGATGCTACAATTTTACATTGTGCAGTCCTTCAAAAAATGAAACAATCAAGTACACATAAAAACCCGATTATTCAAGTTAAATTAGTAGTACCAGTCAACAAATTAAACAGTAATAACACGGATCCGCTAAAAGAAGCTATGCTTCACATTGATAGAAAATTACAAAAAAATATACAAGAGTATACATCAGCTATTAACCAAGACCTTTTAACAATTACTCAAAAAAGCAGTCAGTCAAACAACTATCAAAATGTCAGTCATATAGCTACTCTAAGGTGGTACCCAAAGCAAGCTAGTTTAGATTATAAAAAACAAAGTGAATTTGTATTAAACTATCATCGTGCTCACAACAAGGCTAAACCAAATGATGATAAAACTTTAGACTTTAGCTTTATTAAAAACCAATCCTATATCTCTGTAAAAGCCAAAGAGATATTGTCTCCAAATCACTCCCAGTTAATCAATTATATCTACAAAAATTTTCAAATCAATACAGAGTTAACAATATCTACCAATGAATATGTTGCAAAAGATATGGAGCTAAATTCAGGGGATAATATAGACAACCGAAATGATGACCAAAGTTTAATCTTGATGCCTAGAGGTAATAAAGATTTAAAGCTAAATCTTAGAGTTAAAACTGTAAATTTTACAGGAAACATCTCCAACCAACTACACTTAGCTATTTTAGATATGTCATCCAACAAAGTCATCCCCATACAAAATCAAAGAAGTGTAATTATTGACAAAAAAACACAGTTTTTTGATGTTACATTGTCTTCAAAAAGTAAATTCCATCAAAGTAAAAATCTTGTTTTTTGTATCTCTAACAAAGAAATGGACTTTCTTAAATATGCTGATGCTTCTCCTAAAATCGTAGAGCAATTATTATTTAAAGAGAAAAACCTACATTTGAAGCAACTAATTATTGATAGTAGCAAGTCCAATACTCAAAACTCAGTCAATAATTTCAACTTTGCTCAATTACTACAAAAAATTAAACTGTCTCCTCTTGATTATTTCATTCAATCCACTGCTAAATCTATGATAAAAAAAGGGGACTTATCTAATAAAACTCTAAAAAATCATATCAAGCAAATCCATCTCAGTGGTTTAGGCATAGTCTTTTTTGATCATACAATTCATATCAAGGAAGATTTATGAGACTTTGTTTTATACTTTATCTAAGTTTGTTTTTACAGATCAACTACTGTGAAATAAATATTACAGTAGAACCCCGACTCATGTTGGTCGAAAGTCAGCATTGGGTGTTGGAGTCTTCTGACTCATCCTACACCATCAACAAAGATCTAAGAGATGATCCTAGTTTGTTGTTAAGTCAATTTGCATGGAATAAAAACAAGTTTTCTATTGATTTAGGTCCTTTTTACCAATCTATCAAAAAGCAAGTCTCAAATGGCTCTGATACCATCTTAGTAAATATCTCTAAACAACAAGTAACCTTATCAAATAACTTTCAAGCCATATTGTCTATGAGCATAGAGATAGTTAATCAAAACCTCAATTTAAATAAACAAGTAAAAGTCATCAGTCAATCCAACTGGATAAATCCTACTAATGGAGTCATTCAACTATCTGGTTTTACATACAAATTAGAGCCAATAAGTACTAAAATAAACACTTTAAAAGTAACTACAAATACTTTAGATAAGCTATCTCTTGAGCCCATTTTATCTCCGATTTTACACACAAAGCACTGTAAAAAAATTGCTAAATACTATCTCTATGTATGTGATCAAATAAAAGCTAAATCCTCAACACTCCCGGGGTATACTATAAGATTAAGCCAAGACAAACCTAGCTACTTTACAGATAGTTATAGCCTAACTGTTGATAAAGAGCTCCTTGTTTTAAATCATTCACACTTAAAAACATTTGTAAAAAAGTCCCTGCAAGATCGCTTTTTCAATCATGAAAGAGTCCATCATGAATTCCAAAAGGAGCTTCAAAAAAACACCAAAGTTAATCTATTTTTGAATATCTCTCATATTGATAAAAAGAGTAGTGATCCTTTACGTAAATATATAGCTAACTTGATCATGGATAAATACAACCAAGCTTTAATCACTCCGATCTTAAGCAAAAAGTCTGCATACATTAGCTATCTAGAAAGCCAATCTCTTACAAGTAGCTCTCAAATTATCAATGACAACCTTACTATTGGTATCGATTTACAATTAATTGATAAACAATTGACTTACACGCAAAGCTTTTACAAAGGTTCGCAATTGCAGAGTCAATTTGGCTTTCAAGAAAAAAAAAACAATGATAAAAAGCTTATAATTATCCTTCTTACACTTTTTTTAATCATACTGGCATGGTTTTCTATTAAATCCCGTAAATCAATTAGGGAGAAATAATGAAAACTATAATTAATATCATCATTTTAGGCTTTATTGGGCTAATTACTTGGGATTATGCACAACTCGGTCAAGATAAAAACATACAAATCTATCCACCAAAAATAACTCAACTTAAAACCCCAGTAGATTTAAAACCTCAACTTCCTAAAACTCCTAAAGCAAGCAAAAGGGTAGTAATATCCTCTGGTATTGGAGTTAGTTTGTATCAAGCAAAGCAAGCCGCCATTAGAAACTGTCTCAATAGTAATATCAAACAAGTTTCAAAAAGCAAAAACAAGGAGTTATTGTACTCAAGAGTAAATAAAGTAGCTAGAGGGGTTGTGAGCCATGTGAATATCATTCGGGATTTTCAACGACCTGATGGACTCTATTTTGTCGAACTAGAAGCAACAATCGGTCAATCTGCAAAAAGTACAAAAGATGAAAAATATTTTTCACAACAAAGATTAAAGCATCCAAGCATTTATCTTGATACAAAAGCTCTACACTTTTATGGAGACCACTATGACAAAGTAATGATGAAAAACAGAATTGTATTTCAACTTGAAAAGGCCCTGCAAGACTCCTACTTTGAATTAAAGACAAAAGAAGACAGCGATTATACTTTACAAGTAGATGGTCATTTTAATGCATTTTTGAGTGAATGTGACCAGCAAACAAGAGCATTAGAGTGTATGTCAGTTGCCATGAATGTCTATCCCTCCATGATCCAAAAAAATAGCAGCAAATTGTTGCATAAATCAGAGATTGCCTTTGAAAAATCTAACATCTCAACTCAATTGTTTAAAAGCAAACCAAGTGAGTTATTTATAAAGTTCATCCATGGTAAAACATATGACTTTGTGGATGATTTTGTTTCTACGCAACTATTTAAATTAAATAATGCATCACAAATTGAAATCAAAAGCTCTATAGCTGATTTTGCCTTAGCCGATCAATTGCATAAACTGGTAAAAGATTTTTACGGAATTGAAGAAGCTACTATTAAAATGAATCCCTATGCTGAACTACATATAAGCTCTTTAGTGGACTCTTCATTTTTGGCACAAAGTCTTCATAGTAAACTCAACAAGTTACAAGTCAAAGTTAGCTCTGTAACCCGAAATCAAATCGTTTTAGAAAGTGTAGCACAATGATTTTTAGAGTGATTTTATTAATTTTGATTACTTCTACCATCTCTGCTAAGCAATGCTCTTGGATAAAACCTTTAGATCAAAACTATGCGTCAAAGCAGTTCAAAAGTACATTCAATGGTCATAGGGTAAAGTTAAATTTTACTAATAATGCACAAGCTTATACAGAGTGCATTTTAGCATGGCTAGACAAGAGTCAAATTGTACAAGATAATCAAAGTAGAGATCTTTGGATCCAACTAAATAGTGACCGCACAAGTCTAATTTTTCAGAGTAAAACTGATGGACTCCAGATTAAAATTCTACAAACTAAAAGATATCATTATTTGGCTTTGTTATTGTGTTTGCTGCTTTTGATTATTAATAATAGACGCACTAAAAAAGTAAGCTTTGCGCATATCATCGACTCGGTAAATGACTTGATTCATTTACTACATAATCAACAAAATCAAGATTTGATATTAACTCCACAAAACATAAAAAAACTAAAAGTGTTAAGTAATCAGTTAGATTCACCAATCCAAAGCAAATTTTACTTCAAGGTAGATGATCAACAAATTAAGTTTCAAACACTAAAAAGCGAAGTGAGTACAATTGTTAAAGAGTGCCTTGTAAATACCACCTTAGAGTCATCTACTCGAAAACTTTATCTAAAAACACTCAGTAAATATAGCTCCTATTGTTACTTAAATTTTGCCTCTTTACTTACAAATAAAACATATAAAATTGAAGGGGATTTAATACAAAACGAGTTAAGCTTTTTTTATACACCAAACACCAATTGGGATTATCACGAGCAACAGTTACAAAATATCATAAATGATTGGATGGACATTACTTATGATAATGCTACAAAGTATTCTAAAAATCATAAAGCATCTTTTGTAGCCTCAAACGATACATACCCTACAATTTCAATTTGTAATCCTGCTAGCTTAGATTTAAACAAGTCAGAGTTGATCCAACAGCGAAATATACAAGAGTTATCTAGACTTAAGAAACGTAGTACTGGTTATCCAAAATTACTCTCGGACATTGAAAAGTACAACGACACTTTAAAAAGATCACGCCAAAGTTTAAGTTTGCAACTTGATCTAATGCAAAACAAAGATATGGTTACTGCCTCCTTATCTTTTCAATCAAAATTAAAGCACTCACAAGGACTAAATATCTTAATTATAGACGATGATGCTCAATCTAAATATTTTCAACATAGTCCAATTGATAAATGCTTAAAACAACATCAACTTACTATCAAAAAAACTTTTGTGTGCTGTAAAGATTTACAAGACGATTATGATTTGATATTGATGGATAGAAACTTTCCGATTGATGAGATTGATGGTGACTTTGTGAGCTATAAAGAAATCCAATTTTTATGTGCAAAGTTTGATCCAAACAATACATTTTTAGTGAGTACAGACTCTAGTGATTGCTCCGATCTTTTTCAAGAAAATCATATATTAAGTGTTCGAAATTTAGTATCTACCATAAATAAGATTAACAAAAACATGGAGAGTCATTGAGATGAAAACTTTTTTAAATTTTATACACCAAAAACAAAAAGAACTCGCTTTTGGTTGCGACGATAAGCAGCTTAAAGATTTAATTGGCTCCTGCCAAGAGTTTGAAGATCAAATATCTGAAAGTAATTTATCCTACTTTCAAGGGGTTTGTACAATCCTAAGTAGTTTAGTAGAATTAGCTCCCGAAGATCGCTCTTTAATCATTGAAAAGCTCGATAGTCTATCCATCATTTATTATAGGTCAGCACGAAATGTCTAAAACAAATCAATTCCAATTTAATGTACTATGGCTCGATGATGAAGCTTACAAAGAAGATGATAGAAATACTCAATTAAGAGAGTTTTTATTAGAACAAATTGAAGCTATCAAATACAAAGTTACTGGAGTTAAAGAGGATCAGCAGTCTTTATTTTGCAATGATGCAAGCATAGAAATCTCGAAGAGAAAAATCGATTTACTTACATCAAAAGGTCTCAATCCTAGTTTTCAAGTAAATGGTATCTCTATCTCAAAGTTTGATTTGATTTTACTTGATGTTAACTTTGGAGAAGGTCGAGAAACTCTAGGTTTAGATTTGCTCAAAGCCTTGGACAACAAGCAAAAAAAGAGACTTAAATGGACTGCTCCTATTGTATTGTTAGCTAATATTGATAGTGCTGCTATCCCACAAGGAAGCGAAAATCTCATCGAGGATGGTACTTTATTGCAATTGATCAATAAAAACTCCATTTTAGCTTATCTCCATTCTAAACAGTCTAAAAAAGATATTTTGACGCGCCACCTTTGGGATGTAACCCAATTACAAAAGGTTTTTAAGGATAAAGTACAACAAAAATATAACCTCTGGTTACATAGTTTAGACAGTATATTAATCGATGGAGATGAAGTTGATTCATATATTCAACGAATCCAAGACCAAGCTATCGATGTAATCATTACAGGACAGTCTGGTACTGGCAAAGAGCAAGTCTTCAACAAAATCGCTGAACATTATCCCAAAGAAAAAGTGGTAAAAGTAAATTGTGCTGGTATTAATAAAGAACTCTTTGAAATTGAATTTTTTGGATATAGTAAAGGCTCATTTACAGGAGCGGATAGTGATCGTATGGGATTTTGTGAATCCGCTGATGGTGGGGTCTTATTTTTAGATGAAATTGCTGAATTAGAGCTATCAACACAAGCCAAGCTTTTAAGAGTATTACAAGAAAGACAGGTGAGAAGAGTTGGTGAGATTCAAGAGTCACGATCTGCTGATTTTCGATTGATAGCAGCAACAAATAAAGATCTTGTCTTAGAAGTAAAAGAAGGGCGCTTTAGAGAGGATCTATTTTTTCGTTTAATCACAAATATTCGTATTGAACTAAAACCATTACATCAACGAAACCAAGATATCTCTTGTCAGATTATACAGCGAATATTTTCTAAAGTAGCTTCAAAGTTAGATAAATCTAATTATACAATATCACAAGACCTGTTAGACTATTTATCCACAAATAAAATCCAAGGTAATATAAGATCTATTGAAGGAATCTTAGAGTCTATGCTTTCATTAAAACAAGAAAGTAGCGAGTTAAGACTCAGTGATATCCCTAACTTTGCCCAAATTTTGTTTGATGATAATCTCTTTGAATAATTTTAAAGCAAACTTGACAATTGTTTCAAAAAATCTAGAAACAATTGCATATATTGTCTAGCTTTTTAACAGAATAAAAAAAAGATTTTCTTTATATAAAATAGCTTACCAATTAATGATTGTTAAGGCTGTTTATTTGTTATAATATAACTCTCAATCGTATAGCAATTTACTTTGCTTTGAGAATCAAATCTGGCCTAATTCTACCAGAGCTAGATAGTTTAAGAGGGGGTCTTAAATTATCATCTATTAGTGATTTAGATTAAACTCATGGAGAAAATTATGAAGTGTTTTGGCTTTTGTCTTATATACCTATTTTTTGTTAGCTGTAACTTTTCACTTAGTTTAGTATCTATGAACAGCAGTTTTGAAGATAAAAAACATCTAGATAATAATGTAACACCATCTCTTTATGCCAAAGACTATGCTCTTTTAATTGGAAACTATCAATACAACACCGACGGTAGGCACGACCGATGGACTAATTTAAAATCTGTCAAAGAAGATATTGAAGCAGTTGCCGACTATTTAAAAACTATCGGGTTTTTAGTAACCATCAAATGGAACAGAACCGGAAAACAACTCAGAGAGGACTATAAAAGTTTTGGTGAGGCCCATAGTGATAACTTAGATAATCGACTTCTATACTATTATGCTGGACATGGGACTACCATTTCACCTTTATATGGTGGTGACCCACAAAGTTATCTAGTTGGTGTTACTGCACCTAAATCAAATACAAAATTTAATCGTAAGCTTTTAAAAACAAGATCTCTCTCCATGGACACTTTTTTACCCTTAGCCAAAGCCATAGATACAAAGCACGCCTTATTTGTTTTTGATAGTTGTTTTTCTGGAAATATCTTTGTTCAAGCTAGAGGAGATAATCAAAATCATATTATAGACAAGCTAAGACACCCTGTTAGATATTTTATTACCTCAGGTGATGAAGGGGAGTTAGTGGATGATAGCGGAGATTTTCGAAAAATATTTTTAGAAGGAATCCAATCAAAAGCAGATCTATATAAAGATGGATATATAACAGCAAGTGAACTTGGCCTATATATTCAAAACGAAATGGGACAGTTTAAAAACTATCAACATCCCCAACATGGTCCAATTAAAATTAGAGAGTTATCTAAAGGCGAGTTTATCTTTCAAACAAATCCTGCAAAAGAACCGGGTATGATTAGCAGTATCGAGTCCAACTCTAATCAAGAGCCTGAGACTGATAAAGAAGTCGAGTCAAACGATCACGACTCTGAGCCGACTTCAGAAAGTAAATCAAACAATGAGCCAACGCAACGTCAGTCAATTTTTGATAAAATCCAGTTTAGCTTTAGTTTTGATGACTCATCGTCAAGTAGCACTAGCTCTCAAAATGTTGTTCAAAATCCGCAAGTACCATCAAATGTTGTTCACCAAAATCCTATCTCACCAGTAGAGCCTCAACAAGCTAATCCACTGGGTCAAACAGCATTTACCGCTCCTCAAGCACCTCCTATCACCAATGCCTCTCCAACACAAGGGTACAGCGCTAATTCAAATAACAATTTCATTTCACAAAATGCAAAACATAGTAAAACTGACTTTAATCAACAATTTAAAAATTATCACAACTCATCTAGCAATAACTCTAGATCGCAAAGGTCTTTCAGCAATGTAGGACCAAGCAACGGTTCACCACCTATACATTCTAGGTCATCTCGTAGCAGTAGTTCTACTCGCTATAAAATGCCAGCGTTTAAAGCCAACAATGGTTTTAAAATGAATCTTCGTGAAATGAACCCTTCTCGTAGCCGTGGTGGTTTTCAATTGATGGGATCCGATGGTCAAAGAGGCAATGACTCCACAAACAGAGGACGCCCAAGTCATGGTTTTGGCGGCGGTGGAGCAAGTGGGGGTGGCGGTCAACGTGGTTTTCATGGCGGTGGTGGAGGTCGTGGTCATGGCGGTGGAGGTAGACGCCGGTAGTCACACTTTGGCATGCTTTTCTATATAGAACGTTGTAAGAATAAATCTATATTCTAATTAAACAGTTCTAAACTTAGGAGACGGTCATGAAAAAATTATTGCTACAGTTAACACTTGGTGCATTTGGTATTTCTAGTATGGTGTATGCTACAACTTTACAAGCTAGAGGGGTTGGAGCAATCGGAAACCAAAGTAATTTACACGCTACTCAAAAAATGTTAATGGCTCGTGAGTCTGCTATCATGGATGCTCAAAAAAACTTACTTGAGCAAGTTATCGGTACTACTTTACAAACAGCTTCCACTAGAAAAGACACAGCCCTTTTTGATGAAACTATAACAAAGCGCAGTGAAGGCTTGATCCGTGGTGCTTTAATTGTTAGTGAAAGACAAATTGGAAATAAAGCCTATGAAGTTGTAATGCAAATTGAGCAAATCGATCGATCTTCTACGCCATTACAACAAGCATCAATAAACCCACAAGATATTAACTATGTAAGTATTGATCACAGCCAAGCACAAGAAGAAGTGTCTATGGATATCTCTCCTAATGGTGTAAATCAGCAAAACACTTACCAAGCATATCAAACTCAAAGTCCTGTATACACACAACCAAAAGCTGTCGCACCAGCACACATAGTAGATAATACTGCTGATGACGATGAAGCACCAGATTGGTTGTTTCATAAAGATGAAAACGGCAATGTTATCAAAGACAATAGCGACCTTGAAAAGAAAATCGCAGACCTTGAGCGAATCAATAAACTCAAAGAAATGACTATTAAATCAATCAAGCGTCAAAATAAGATGTAGTTTCATCTTATGTGGTTTTGATTCTAATGATAAAAACTCAGTAGATTCTACAATCTAATAGATCTTTTATCCTTTCGATCAAAACCACCTTTTTATCTCATCTCACTTAGTTTTCAATCCATAATTTAAAGTCCAATCTTTAGTGAGAATACCAACTAAAAAACAAAGAGCTTTTGAGCTGTCTCAACCATGGAGAAAACTATGTATTTTATCATTTTTATTTTTTGTCTAATTCATCCAAGCCATAGCCAAGAAATCAATCCTTATCAGTTTAAATATCAATTTAGACGTCATATTAAAAATACTTTTCAATTAAAAGGACATCAAGTATCAATTAAAACACGAGATCTTAATATAAAAACTGATCATGCCTCTTGGTCTGGTGCTATCAATATCAATGGGATACGACTCTCGCAATTAGTGGATAGTACAAATAAAGATTTTTTATTTGATGCGGAATTAGATATCTCCCACATGAAGGTTATTTATCGTCACGGTAAAATCTATAGTCACGATCTACTAGCAGCAGATACAAATATTCAAGCAAAGTTATTTGTTTCGAAAAACTCATTAAATGATTTGATCGCCCAACATATTGACTCTGAAAAAAAACTAAATGTCTTTGTATTTGATATAAAAGATAAGCAATTTATCTTACACGCCAAAGGAGGAGGTCGATTTGGTGGAGTACGATTTTTTGTACAATCACAAGCATTTATGAGGTACAATAAAGTAGGAATACAAATTCTTGATCAAAAGATACATACTTACGGACTAGCAAAAATGAAGCATAACTCGTTTAAAGAGATGCTTATTAAAAAAGTACATGAACTTCAATTTGAAATACCCAACTCCAAACTATTTAACAAAATTAGGTTTACAGGATGTGAAGTAGGTAATAAAGGTGTATATTTACAAATTCAAAAAACTAGCCTAAATCATGACAATATAATGATATCAAAGCTGATTCAATCCAATTTTGATTAGTCCATTGAAGGAGACATTTTGAACCAACACGAAAAAATAAACTATCTTGAAATACCAGCCAAAGATCTAGAAAAAACAAAAACGTTTTTTAAGCAGATCTTTGGTTTTACTTTTACCGATTACGGTCCAGGATACACAGCCTTTGATAATGCCGGAATCGATGGGGGCTTTTACCAGTCCGATCTAAACAGCAGCACCTCTAATGGATCAAGTTTAATTGTATTTTACAGCAACGACCTAGAGGCCACATTATCCAAGGTCACTCAATTCAAAGGCACTATCATCAAAGAGATCTTTTCATTTCCAGGCGGAAGAAGATTTCATTTTGAAGACCCTAATGGCAATGAGTTTGCTGTTTGGGGGGATTAATAAAATTGCCTGTTGATTTAACTACAAGTTATCATCAACAGGCAAACTTTTTAATTAGTAAAAATACTAATATTGTTATCTTGATCTACAACATAAGACTTATTGTCTGCTCCTTCAACTGGGAGACGATCATATACTTGATCTTCGCTACTTACCCACTGAATTGTTCCGTTAGAATCAAGTTTCATTAATCTGTTACCATAGTTAACGAAGATTGTACCGTTTTCAGATACTTTTAACTGATCTACATTTACTTCAAAGTCATGAGTCCAGATCTTTTCTCCGTCTTTAGATATTTGAGTTAATCTTTGATCGCTTAGCCCAAATGCTACCTTGTTTTCACCAAAAATGATTTTGTTGTATTCATCTAATGAAAAGCTGTCTTTACCTAATTTGTTTATAGAAATACGCTCATCTCCGTTTAGATAGATATTGTCAAAGCTATCTGCAAAGATGTCTCCTTCAATAATAGTTGATGTATAGTAATTCCATAACAAAGTACCACCGTTTGTGATACAAGATACTCTATCTGCTGCATGAATATAAATCAATCCACTAGTAGTTACATCAATCGATGAGATACTGGTTTCGACTTTAAACTTCCAGACTGGTGTACCTTGATTATCAAACTTGTAAACATAGTTTGAATAATTATCTGTAATTTTATTAGACGCTATATATAAGAAACCATCTTGAGATAACTTTGGAGAAGAAAATTTACCACCAGTTTGTCTTTTCCATTTTACATTACCTTCATCATCAAAGTGGTACAACATATTGTTGTCTCTAGTTAAGCCTTGAGTAGCTAGGTATAATGTACCAGATTCAGCTGGAATTGGTTTTAAGGAGTCACCAACTAAATCAGCGATCCATTTTTCTTGTAAATCAGACCCATACACATGCAATTGGTTTGAAGTATACACGGTGTAGATCGTCGAATCTGTACCGATAACAAGGTGAGTTACATCTGAAGTATTGGTAGTCAAAGTTTGGCTAGCAAGTAAAATCTCTGGACTTTTAGGGCTTGCTACGACCAAATCAGAATATGCACCTTCACCACCAGTAAAGTTACCTGCAGAAACCTTGATCTCATAAGGCACATCATTTTGAAGATTGTAAAGTTTAGTTAAGTTTTCATTTGTTTTAACTACAGTAAACGCTGATAGCTCTTGTGTTTGTAATCTAAAATATACGTTATACCATTGGGCTTTAGCATTTGATGCAAAGGTAACTTTTAAACTATGATCTTCTTCTGTTACTACAACATCACTTACTTGCTCTGGAGTATAAGTATCATTGGTAAACTCTTTTAATACTCTAAAACCAATTTTATTACTTTTTGTATCAACTGAGTAATGATCTCTTCTAGATACTCTACAGTCTTCTAAAGAGTCTTGATAAGAGCATCCTCGAACCACTTTTCTAGATCCAGTATTTGGACCAACTGCATCACTTGTTGCATGGTCTTTATAAACATCACTGCCGTACCAATCTTCAGTCCATTCAGAAACATTTCCACTCATATCAGACAATCCAAACGCATTTGCATTTTTTAATCCTACATTTTGAGTTGTATTGACAGAGTTAGAAGTAAACCATGCCTCTTGATCTAATGTAGAGTCAACATCTAGCCAAGGTTTATCCGATGTTCTACCTGCTTTACTAGAATACTCAAACTCTACTTCAGTTGGTAGACGATAGCTATGTCGTCCTTCCATTTCATTTAAAAGCTCAATAAAAACTTTTGCTTCTGACCATGACACACCAGTGATTGGACTGTTTGGATTATGGTTTACTAGTCCATCTGGAGTTGTACCCATCATGGTTTGCCACTGTTGTAGTGTAACCTCAACTTGACCCAACCAAAAACCTTTTGTCAAACTCACTTTATGAGCAGGCCCCTCGTCAAAATAACTGTTGGTACTTGTCGATCCGATGGAGACGCTTCCTGGTGGGATCCAACTCATTTTCATTCCGCTAGAAGTTTCAAAAATATCACCAGCAGCTTTAGCATTTTTAGTCCGGCGATTATTTAAAAGGTTTCCACCTCTTTTAGACCAAGAGTCAGAAAGACCTAAGCTATCTGTTTTAATTGTATGAATAAATCCGTCAATTCCACCCAAATACAAAACACCATCATCATCAATCACTGGACTAGCTGTAGATTTTGTATTATTTGTCCATAAGATTTTACCCTCTGAATCAATAGCCTGTAGCTTATGTGTAGCACTACTCAAATATACGATATTTTGATCTCCAATACTTGGAGGAGAAAAACTACTTCCTTCTAATTCAATCTCCCATCTTAAACTGTGATCTGTCCCTAGTGCTGTTAATTTTGATTCACTTAAAAGATAATAATTATTATTAGAATCCATCACGATTGATGAAAAAGCACTCGCACCTTGATAATCCCACAGTTTGTCTCCATTACTCATATCATAAGCATTTACTTTATCATCTACACCAATGAGGATTTCACCGATATGATTGATCACTGGATCTGATGGCAAATATTCGATTCCATCAATCTCTTTAGACCACTTCAAAGACCCATCTGGATATATTGCTGATATAAAATATGTATCTTCGTTAGATGTAGACTCAAATCCTGATGAAATATAGAGGATCCCCATTTCATCAATAGTTGGAGCAGAAAAAATGGTATGCCAGTTTCTAAAAGCCCATAACTCTTCGCCATCAGGAGATATGGCAGTAACTTGAGCATTGTGTGTATTTGTAGCTTGAGAAGCAATATAGATTGTATGATCCGCTGCGATTGCTGGGGCTGAGAGATTACAATTGCCAACAAAAACCTTCCATACAATGTTGCCTGACTCGTCTATGCTATATAAGTTTTTATCCTCTGAATAAGCATAAATACGAAACTCTTCACCATTTGGAGTAGTAATCATATCACCAACAATAGATGTATTAATAAAACCGTTTGTTTTTACTTTCCATTTTAAAGATCCATTTTTTGACATGGCATATAAATATCCATCTGTTGAACCAACATATAAAACCCCGTTTGGCCCTATCATTGGATTGGAGTGTATTGGACCTCCCGTGTCTAAAGTAAAGATCTCTTCTGAACTTGTATAATCACTAAGATCAATTGATGTTTCGCTTGAACTAGTAGAAGTAGAAGGGTTTGAAGAATTTTGAGATTGTTTAGTTAATCGGGTCACGATTGTACTAAAGTCTGACTCTTTATTATCTTGAATAGAGGTCGCCGCTAAATAATAGTTAGTATTTGGCTCTAAATTTAGTAACTCCAAAAACTCCGTAGACCCAGTTAAACGATTTGCTGTGTTTTTTGTAAGTTTGGAATCTTTAGAGTAATACAAATTATATTGATCTACTGCGCTTACTTTGTTTAAAACCACTGATATAGTAGTAGTAGTTGAGGAATGAGCGACAATAGACGGGCTTGTAATACTTGTTTCAACTAGTGGATCGATTACCATCACTTCACTTGCAGGACTCTCTACTCCATCTTTCAGTGAAGTTACTACCGCAAAATACTTTGTATCTCGATTTGGTAGATTAAACTGAAAAGGGGAATGAATATTCGAAACTCGATTTCCTTTTTCAACAATCATCTCATCTTCGCTATGGTAGTAAAGATTATAGGACTGAGCCTCTGCTACAGCATAAAAACTTACAACAGGTGAGTTAGAGCTTGAAACAACATCTACATAGCTTGGAGCACTACCAGGATCAGAAGTAGTCGGAACCTCTGGGGCCAAAGAGTTAAAATATAGCTTTCCTGACTCATTCATTCGAAGCCAATAAGCAAAACCTGGTTTGAAAGTGTCAAATTGCTCATAAGTACTAAACTCTTGTGCTGGCTCACTTTCTGTATAAATTAACCAATCTTTATCCGCTGCAAAAATCATACTAACGGATCCTGTAACGTGTGTAGATAGGTAATCCGTGACGGCAATATCCTCTCTAATTGGGAGTGAGACGAGGTTCCAGCCTTGATTTAAAGATCTAAACTCGTCGGCAAATACTGGTCCAAAGGCAAGTAAACAAAAAAGCGTAATATATAGTTTCATAATTTTAATCAATTTTAAATGTAAGTTATCTTACATAAATCGACATTTTTACACGATTTCTTGAGCTTTTTTGTGTGATCTTGTTTGTTTTTGCTTCTTACTGTCTGATTGCGTGTATTAATTTGAAGTTTTGTTTGTTGTTACATTTTTTTCGTAAGTCATGTAAAAAACAAATTGGCTATTTTTATTCTAAAAGGGGGCATAACTTCATAGACATTTAATCATAAACTTCTTTTGATTTTCACCATCAAAAATTTGACTTATGATATGATTAACCACCATAATCGCATCACAGTGTGATATGATTATTGGGGATAATAGCATCAAAATACGATGCAATTAAGACAGGTAATCGTATCATAGGAGTTTTTATGATAAACAAAAAGTGGATATGGACTAACAAAAGATACCCAGAATTCTTCTATGATATACATATATTAAATCCAATCTTATTAGATATAAAATATCATCAAGGACTTTTGGATGGAATCTTTCGTAATATTAGCAGTGAAGATATTGATCAAATTAATCTCAACTTGTTAGCAATTGATGCTATAGACACTTCGGCTATTGAAGGAAACATATTAAACAGAGATAGTGTTCGATCTTCAATAGCTAAAAAACTTGCTATTTCAATAGAAGGTAATGACTCATCGACTATACATACCAATGGACTGATTGAATTTTTATTGGATGCAATAATCAACAACCAAAAACAAGTTACCCTAGAAAGAATCTTTGGGTGGCACAACTGTTTGTTTCCGACTGGGTATAGCGGTCTACAAAAAATTGATGTTGCACAACTACGCGGCCCCGATGAAATGCAAATAGTCTCTGGATCTTATATAAAAGAATCCGTTCATTATATTGCTCCACCTCGTAGTCGTTTAGACGAAGAGATGACGCGTTTTATTGACTGGATTAATAACGACAGCGATTTAAGTATTATCAAAGCTGGAATAGCTCATCTTTGGTTTGTAATCATTCATCCTCTCGATGACGGAAATGGCCGAATTGCAAGAGCACTTAGTGATTTGATATTAACCAAAGAAGCAAAAGCTGTTATAAAGCTATACTCTGTATCTAGTGCTATCAAACATGACATCAAAAACTATTATTCTATTTTAGAAAAAACAACGGCTAGTGAGTCTCTTGATATAACTTTATGGTTACAGTGGTTTTTGAATACCATGCTTAAATCACTAAAAGAGTCACTCAAAAGTGTGCAATACGTGATCGACAAAACAGCATTTTGGAACTTGCATAAAAACACCGTACTTAATGCTAGACAAAAAAAACTATTAAATAAATTATTAGATATGGGAGTAGACAATTTTGAAGGCAGTATAAACACAAGAAAGTACGCAGCTATTACTAAAACAAGTAAAATCACTGCTAGTAGAGAATTAAAAGACTTGGTGGACAAAAACTGTATCATTCAATGCAAAGGCACTGCGGGAAGAAATACAAGTTATGAAATATTATTGTGCGATTGACATCACTTTATTCAATGCTAAAATATACTAATTAATATGAAAGCAAAACAAATATCTAAACGAGGCTATCTTTTCACTTTTGATAGCAAAAACTCTAACTTTGAAGTAGAAACTTCTATCTATATAATCATCGGAGACAAAAAGGTCTTTGTTATTGATACTCATTGTGGGGCTGACTCTATGATGTATGTTCATGATTTTATCAATCACAAGTGTAAGGATCACGAGATCGTAGTGGTCAATACCCATTATGACTGGGATCATGTCTTTGGCAATATGGCATTTTCAAAACATACAATTATATCTCATCAAGAAACATACGATATGCTAGATCAACATTGGGAGAGCATGGAGATAGCCAATAAAGACTCTTGTGATGGCGATACCAGTAAATGCCTTCCAAACAAAACCTTTGTAGGGGATTTAGACTTTTTGGATGAAGGGGTTAGATTGTTTCATAGTCCGGGACATACCCACGACTCCATCTCTGTTTATGATAACCAAGACAAAGTACTATTTGTAGCTGACAACCTAGAAAAACCTTTACCATATCTTCAAGATCATCGACTTCAATTGTATGTTAATACTCTTAACTATTACCATACCCTAAACTTTGAAACTTTAGTTTGTACTCATAGTGGCGTTGTTGACTTTGAAACTATTGAGTTTACCAAAGGTTATCTAAACTCCATCATACATGATAAACCACTTGATCTGACGACGGAGCAATTGGAGGTGCATGGGGTTAATAGATTAGAGTTGAAAAAAAGGAAATAGACATTTTAAGTGATACACCTGTAAGATTTTTAGCATTTAGATAAAAGAACATTTAACCATTTTTCGGACTTCCTATTTGTCCTAACATCGTTGGTTATCCAAATCTCTTCGATGGAAAATAGTTTCCTTTCTTCCAAAAAAAGAGGAAAAGAGTCTTCGTTGAAAGAAGTAAAGTGTCTACCGCCAATTTTCTGCTCATTTACTCCATATTTAAACGAACAATACATAAATCCTAATGGCTTTAAAGAAGTATGTAATCTGTCAAATACATCATACATTTCAGATTTGGGAACATGAAGGAGGGATGCACAAGCCCAAATTGCATGAAATTCATTTACAAAATCTAACTCCTGAAAAGATAGATTAGAAATATCTATGTTAAAATACTTTTTAGCTATAGGATTGAACTCTTCTACAGGATCAATACTAGTAACCTCAAACCCTTGATTAACAAAGTAATTTGAGTCTCTACCTGAACCACAGCCAGCATCTAAAATCTTTGCATTCGAAGGTAAAATTGAAGTGAACTTGGTCCAAGCTTCTTTCATTTTAAGCTTATATGTATCTTCTACATATTTAGTATTATTTTCTTTGTAATAATTTAATGTGCTGTCTATCATATTTTTTAACCCAGTCTAATCAAAAAAATTGTACAATAGTATATACTAAAACTGTTGTGAAAGTAACAAAGATATAGCAGCTCCAAATAGACTTCTAAAATTATGAATGATAACTTAATTAACATTAATGCACTTAGCGAGATAAGTAAGATTATAGAGCATGATGCAACTTCCAGCACTTACAAGTATGTACTTTTGAGAAGCATCATAATCGCATGTGAAAAGTATGAGCACCTTATTGTGCCAGATAACAATAAGGTCAATATTCCGATCGGGCTTATAGTCGATCAGTGGATCATTGACTATATGGTTTTTGTTTTTAATGATATCGCACAACAAAATAATCGTATGGTATTAGATAATCCTATCCAACTTGCCTACGATGCTATTTTTACAGAATTAAACTTAATAGATCGCTCTGATTGGATGTACTCATATAACCAGTTTAAAAAAGAGTACAGAAACCCAAATAAAAGTCCTCAATTATCCAGTTTATTTTTAACTTTATCCAAATTGATCGCTAAAAAACTAGTTGATATGCCTATGAAACATTTAGGAAAAAAAGATAATTATTATACAATTTGTGAGCCTCATATAACTTCATTCGGTAAAGTCACTATATCTAACGAAGATACATTTGATCTAAACTTATTGGTTGATAAATTTAATTATTTTTCGATAAAAATGGATCACTTTTATATTTTTAGATATATGGGACAAAGTTTGTTTGGCACTTCAACAATTATTTCAAAATGGAAAAATAAAACTTCATACCTTAACAAAGACCAAAGTATTCCTATCGATATTATTGATCATTTGACATCAGATTGCTTAGAAAATAGGGATACTACGATAGTGCGAAACATTATTAAGGATGACAAATGTACCTGTGTTTGGTCTAACAAAAACCTTAGTATAAAAGGGCTTGATATAGATCATGTTTTGCCATTCTCAATTTGGCTCAACAATGACTTGTGGAATTTACTTCCATCAGATAGAACAATCAACCAACAAACAAAAAAGGACTATATCCCTTCAAGACTACAAATTATGAAAAGTTCAGAAAGTATAATGTCGTATTGGTCTCTCTATAGTGCAAGATATCCTAATCTTTTTATGTCCCAATTAAAATCTTCGTTGTTAGGAAACTATAGCAATGATGCCAATGTTTTTGATAAAGCTATAGAATCATTATGCAAGAAAAGTGACTATCTTATAAACGATCGTGGCCATCAACCATTTTGCTTATAATAGTTATCAACAACTAAGTATAACAAGTTACTTTTTTAATTCCCCACACCCAATCAAGTCCAAACCACTAACATCTTTTGCCACACAATCAACAAACCGCCGTGTTGTTTTATCAAATTTACAAGTATATCCAGCCAAATTAATAATGGGGGACTTACACTTATTTTGAAGGGCTTTTTGTTCTACAGTTAGTGTAGTTTTTCTGACTCTTAAGCGTAGCAACTGTCTCATGGCGTTAGACATTGCTATTGGGCCATACTTTTTGGGGTGATTTAAAGTCTCTTGTCGGATTTTGTTTTGTATCCAAGTGAATAAATCTAATCCTTGGGTCATATTTTTCAAAACATCTTCCCCGACTTCATACCAATCACCTGAATGAAGCCACCCATAACCCATACGACCATGTAGGTACTTTTCATTATTGCCATTTGAAGAGAACTCAGTGAAAAAGGGGATTGCACTGTTGCCAAAACCATTGTACAAAAGACAGTTTGCAGCTGTAAAAGAGCTCACTGGATCTACTTTTTTTAAATCATTCATAATTTTTTGACAAACATATTTTCGATCATTTCTCTTTATAGTTTTTATTAAACTTATAAAGTCTCTACTCCCATGAAACTTTACTTTTTTTTGAAGAATTTGAGTCGCTTGTTTTATAATGCTATCCAGTTTTTTATCATTTGCAAAACTCACGGATACACAAACATGCATAATGATATATATGGTTATAAATAGTCTAAAACTTAACATTACTTATCCTTCAATTTGGAAATTTTATCACTTATCAGCTTCCAGCGAACTATGCATACTTTGGTATCCAACCATGGGGCTTTTGAACTACTATGATCAATAGTCACCTTACCCCTAGTAGGATCAGCTTGTATCCATTTTTTATCACCAATATAAGCTAAGACGTGAACACCGTTATCGGTTGCAGCCATATCACCAATACTTAATTTTGAATGATCAATATCTTTGATAGACAATGAATCAAACACCTTGAAAGTTTTGCCATCATATCCATGCATAATAGCTTTAGCACTTAAATCATAATACCAAAGGTTAAAGGCTTTCCAGATCAAATATAAGTTTCTGTCTAATAAGCCATGAGTGATCAATGTATCGACTAAAGCCATTCTCATTAAACCAGAGCAATCAATACCTCGCTTGTTTTCTCCGCCCCATACATATTTAATATCATGATAAGAAGTTAATTTTGAAATATATGTGGTAGAAAAGTCACTGATATCATTCAATTTAGTTGAGTTTAAAACTCCTAAAATAAAGATAAATACTAAAAATGAAACAAGCCACTTAAAAAGCTTAGTGTTAACATCCTTAATTTTTACAAAAAACTGTGTAGCAACAACGATAAAGCCGAATATCAAAGCCAAGCGTATTGCAGTATTTCTGATAGGATACAAAAGTAATATAATCCACAAAATTGAAACTATTGGACTTTTAAAAAGACTTTGTCTAAAACTTAACATTACTCAGTATCATCATCTAAACTAACTTCAGACTTCTCTTCAACGGAGGTTTCCCATCCGTCATAGTCGCCATTGTTAGCAAGGCATTGGTTGTTGATCTCAACTGTATGACCTGCTATATCATCTAAATAAGTTGTACCCTCATGACTAAAGACAATCATAAACTTACCGTCTTCATCTTGCTCTGTTTTGTTTAATATGTAATCTGCATCGATTAGCCATTGTCTGAAGTTATGTGAGTCGGACTTGCTGTTGAAGTAGGCGAAGTGCTCTACTTTTCTGACAATTGAAGGATCATCGTTGGATTGGTGTAGTTGATCTAAAACTTGTAAATCTCTGATGATTTGCCAGTCATTTTTTTGTGGGTATAAAAACTCTAAATAGTAAGCCTTAGCTTTGTCTTCTCTGTGTATAATCTCCACTTCTACCCCAAAAGAGTAGGATATCTCACTTATAAACTGAACTATTTCTTGGGTGTACTCTAAGATATGATATACAAATGTTCTGTGTCCTTCTGCTGTCACGATAGCTACTTGTACATTTCCCAATTTATTTAAGTGTTTTACCAATAAATCGTCTACTTTATTGAGTATTTCGTAGTCATCGCTCGAAGGCATTCCATCCTCAGCATATTTAACTCGAACCATACAACATATATTTAACTCATCGTCTTCACACTCTTTTTTATAAGATAAGTTTGTGGTAATCCATGTTTGTACTTCTTCTACTTGAACAGGATAAGTAACCCACTGATCTTCACTATCGTTAAAATGATGTGGCTCCCAATATTTACAAGGAACAGGCATGGCTAAGTAGGGTTTACCAGGCGATACAAAAACTGGTATCAGGGAGCTTTTTAGATAGCTTTCATGTAAGTGTTTTGTAACAAAAAATGTAGTGGATATACGGCAAGTATGTTGCTCGCTTAGTGATGAAGGCACAAGTAATCCAAAGACTCTAGTCCTTTCATTAGTTAAATAATCAGCTATTTCTCTTAGTTTTCTATCCTCTGGTTTTGTTTCTTTTAAAGCAAACAGCTTTTTAGCAACTGGTATTAAGTATTTTGGATTTTTATTAATCGCTTCATCAAAACTATATACGATTTCACCGGGGACATCATCATCACCAGGCTCCCACACAAGCTGGTTGGCTTGAATAACTTTAGCCCAAACGATGATCCCATTGATAAAAACATCTTTATAGTTTTCAAAAAGCAGATTGAGTTTATCCGACTTACTATCTTCATCATAAGCCCACAGAGGTTTTGACACCTTTAAATAAATCAACTTATCTAAAAATGAAAATTTTCTTGGAGTCGGCCCCAATTTTTTATTTAGCTCTTGTATCAAATCCACAATACCATCTTCCTTAAAACCATTGTACAACAATGATTGGTGAGTATATAGTTGTTTTGGAGATCTTTTAAAAGAAATAATACAAAAAACTTAAGTTCAAGGTTTTTGAATAGTAATTGAGACTGTATGTTTAATATTTTTCATTTTTTAATGCTGTAGTAATAAAAAAATGGTAACAATATCTTACGCTAAATCCTTTTCTAATAAAGAACAAAGTATTTTTAGTATCTTGTCAGCAATCACTTCATCATAAGTTAAGTATATTTGTTTAATATGTGAAGACGATAAATCAATATATTCACTATCAGATATATTTTCTTGTTCATCTCCATATACGTGGGCAGTATTAGAAACTCCTAGATACTCTCTCAACTTCAATAAGTTTTTTAATTGATTTGTAGTTAAGATATTTTGATAGCTCTCAACAAAATCATTGGTTCGTGAGCGCGAGGATAACCTATCTAATTTAGAGCTCAAACAATACACCAAACTGTCACGAAACAAATCCAAACGAAAATCACGATCTGAATCTTCAATTAAACTACGACCTCTTGTATTCTTGACAAAGCAACCTACCCAAAACTGTACAAAGTTCATATAGACTGTATCGTAAAAACTTGCAAAATCTACACTAACCGAAGATCCATCTATTGTCAGTTTACACAAACTACCACCATTGGACTCTATGTATTCCAATTCAAGTATCGTGACATTATCAATAAAACAAAAAATCACTTTACATTCGTCTGATGTTCTATCTTGATAGTAAGAGATATTCGCTAGATTGTATTGCCAACTAATAAGATGTTGCCTAAAAGTCTCAAGGTGCTTGACGCTAATTGGAGAGTGCTTTTTTTTACTAAACGTTTTAGAGCTCCCCCCAAATGAGTTTTTTTGGGATTTTCTTGCTTTACTGAGTGAAAAATCCTGTGTAAATAAACTGATAAATTCTTTTAAAGTATGTTGACTTGTTAAAAGAATGCTAGAGCCAATTGATGGAAACTCATTCGTTAGCCAATACTCAAAAAAACACTCTACTGCCTTTGTATGTGACTCGTTCCACTGCTCGAAATATTCAATTGGAAAATCTAAGCATAAATTAGTGGGTGATGTTTCACGGATTAACTTTATAGAAAGTCCGCCAGCATTATCAATATTCAAGCTAATATCTGGCTTCTCATGAATTAAATAACCCGTTGTGTGCCAATCACATTTTCTACTAGAGTAGTTATGAGTTGCTTCAATGATTTTGGGGATTTTTATTCCAATTTTACAGTTTTTTAATCCTTCTAGAATTTTCAATGATAAACCTCGAATCACTTCTCCTTGAGAGTCTCTGAGTTTATTGTTTATTTTAAATGAATCATCATACAAAGGGCGATTGATGTTAGAAGTAACCGAATCATTTAAAAGTAACTCTCCTTGATCGTTTACAATATTAAAACGAGGAACTGCAATTTTAAATTTTCTAGAATTTGCGAACAATTCGGAGATTTTAAATGGAGACATTGGTCCCTGTTTGTATCTAGTGAGTAAAGACTCAAAATCTGATCTTTCCATCAAATACACCCTTTCTTAACTTGGATCATAGTATTTAGCATTAGTGCTATTGTATAACTTTAGCAGTTTATCAAAATTAATAAACATTAGCTATCATAACTACCAAAGACTATCTTGTTAGAGCTATCACACCAAGATCCAAAACCTTTTAGTAAATTTATTGCTGAAAGAATTCTTGAAACACAACGAGACTATTTAAGATTGTTAAGAGGATAAAACTAATCAGTAACAACTTCTTTGTCTAATAGATAGCAAACCTTTTCTAGGATTAAGTCGGCTGTTTTAACATCATAAGCTAAAAACAATAGTTTAACCTGTGAAGTAGTTAGGTCATTTTGTTTACTAGCTAAAATGTTATCATCATCTTTACCATAAACGTGTGCCATTTCAGTAACATTTAGATATCGTTTAAGATCCAATAAACACTCAAATACTTCTGGATCAAATATATCTTGATACGTTTTATCAAAATCATTAGATTTTGTATTGTCTGTAATTTGAGGTGATTTAAAACTCATACAATAATGCAACACTAATAAAAAGATCTCTAATCTGAAGTTGCCATAAGAGTTGTGATCTAAAAAATCTGTTGTTGGGACTTTTATGAAGTATCCAAGCCAGATTCGTATAATATCTAAATAGATTTTATTATAAAAATCTATAAAATTTAATGATAGTGAAGCATTACCAACTCTTATTTTACAATATGGATTGCTTGAAGAGATATGATAGTCTAACTCTATAATTGTGGCATGGTTTCCACTACAAAATATGACTTTACAATTTTGGCCAGTCATGGTCTCAAAATAGGAGATTTTTGATGGAGCAAACCCCCAATCCATTAGGCAGGATTTAAAGTAAACCGCATGATCATAGTAGTACTGAAAAATTTCTTGATTTTTTTTGTCTTGTTTTTGAGTGAGTTGTTCTATGACTCTACCATAATATTTACTACTAGGTTTACGCCGATCCATCCAACGAAACTCCGGTGTAAACTTACTAAGTAAACTGTAAAGTCGACTGCGATTACTTTTTACAAACGGAGAGTCTTTTTGGTGGTTAATATCTCTTAGCCAATACTCAAAAAAGAACTTAATAATTTTTTCGTGTCGTGGTGCAATATCATTAAAATACTCTATTGGAAAGTCAAAATTAACAGCTACTGGAGAGTTTGACCTAGATATCTCAATTCTAAAACCACCACTTTCATTGATCAATAGTTTTATGTTTGGAGAAAAGCATAATTGATAGCCAGTAAGGTGATGAGCCATATCATTGCTTTCATAGTTATGAATCGCCACTAACACAGAAGGGGTTTGATAATTGAAATTACACTCCTTAAAGATCTGAACCACTCTAATAGCCCATCCTCGAACCAACTCTCCACTAGAGTCTACTATCTTAGAGTCAATCAATATAGAGTCATCAAATACAGGAATAGTTACGTTATATATCACATAATCTGTAAAGTGGATAATCCCTAATTGATCAATATAATTATATCTCGGTATCGGATAATTAAACTTTCTCGACCCATTAAATAGATCGCGAATTAAAACAGGACTCATGGGGCCTTGTTTATAACGGTTTAACAATTGTAAAAGCTCATCTTTTTGCATAGAATATAATTGTAATTATACAAAGACATAGCAATGAATCCAAATTATATCTATGCAAAAATTAATAAGTTTTAAAGCCTATTTTTCAAAATTATTAGCTAAATCTATTGCTCATAAGTATTTCTTCAATAAATTAAGAGCTTTACTGCTAGTAGCATCATAATTGATCCTTTGCCATACATGGTTTTCTGGATCAAAGCCTAAATGAGTAATATACTCTTTTTGGGCTATAAAGTACTGTCCTTTATAGCTTAATAAGTACCCACCAGACTCCTGTAAATATTTAGAAGCCTCATCATAATGGGCAAACCACTGATTTAAAAAAGGGGAGTGTTTAGCATACCAATCAATGTCCAAAGAGTCTTTATATGACTTCCAGTCTTTGTGATTTGCTTGTTGTGCAAGTAGCTCAAATGCTTCTTTTAGTTTTATACCATCTTGTTTAGCTAAGAGCTTGGCTTGGGTTTTTACTTTGTTTAGGGATATCATAATCTTTCTCCAGTATGACAATATAGTCTGCAATGCCATGAGATCAATTAAATATATTTTTTGAGGGAAGTGAGAAAATCTTTTGCAGACGCAGGCAACTTCGTTTACCTATACCTTAATTTACTCTACACAACAATAAATTACAATGTAAAATTTTTAAGAGATATCATTGCTCTCTTACCATATACAAAATACCTGACATAGCGATAGCCGCACCACCAAAAAGATATATAATTACAGCTAAAATCTCTGACCCAAAACAAAGCCTAACCAAATAATCCTCTTGAGCATACTCTTTATTTTTCATAATCGAGCTTGCTCGCTGAGTACACAATAGCCCAAACAATAAAATTGCATAACCTACAACATCATCTACTCTCATTTTGACTCCTTTGGGTATCTAAATGAACTAACCAACCTCAATATCCAAACTCTCATCAGCGCCCCATTCGGTCCACGAGCCATCGTATACGCAAATATTTTTATATCCACAAATAGTGGCTGCTAGAGCTAAAATACAGGCAGTAACACCGGATCCACAGGTAAAAGTTATCGGCTCATTTAAATCTGGTATGATTTTGTTGAAAACCTGCAATAAGTCTTTTTGAGGTAACATTTCAAATTTAGGTACTAGACTTCGAAAGTGAAGGTTGATTGAAGCAGGAATGTGTCCTGATCGTAAGCCTGCTCTAGTCTCGGACTCTGTACCGGTAAATCTTGAATTTGATCGAGCATCCAATATAAAACTACTTTTACTCGCTATGGACTCCAAAACACTATTTTTATCACAAATCAGATGATCTTGGTAAGTGGCTTGAAAATTTGATTTAGTCTTTTGCTCGAATTGTTGAACACATGGGTACCCTAACTCTAGCCATCTTGGTAAACCACCATCTAAGACAGCCACTTTATCAAAACCCATAGCTTTAAACATCCACCAGACTCTAGGAGCCGAGTAGATACCTTTATCATCATAGACTACAATAAAGTCTGTCATCTTAATTCCTAAAGCTGAAAGCTCTTTACTAAATTTATCAGCATTAGGCATAGTATTTGGTAGACCACTAGATAAATCACATATTACATTTGAAAAATCAAAATGAAGTGATCCCTTAATTACTGATCTAGGTAATGTTTTTTCTGAGTCTTTAATCTGTGAGCCATTTAACACTACAAGATTTTCATTATTCAGATGCTCTAAAAGCCAATCTGATGAAACTAAATTACAATCATTTACTAACATAAGTCTCCTAAATTGCGTTGATAGATAACTACTAAATATACCACCCACTACTTGAGTTATAAACAGAATACAAATATCATATTAATCAAGTTAATTGTTTAACAAAAGTCAAGGAGGAAACTTTGGGCAGCAATTCCTATAACACTCAACGTGAGATAGATCTAATTGAGTTAGAGTTAAGTTTAGAAAAAGACCTTGATATACTGTTTGAAACTGGTTTTAATCAGTATGGAAGAGCCCTTTGTTGGAAAAAGCATCCGGGTTTTCCATATCGTACTCAATGCGTTATTAATCTGCAGGGTACGATTCTCGTACAGGCTAACTCTTATCTAAACAAATATGATAGGGCGGAGTATTATTACAAAGAGAAGCAGTTAACATTAGTAAAACTTTCAGAGTTAAAAGAAGATCTCAGCTATAAGTTAGAAGGTTCTGCTATTTGTGAAGATATTGATCCCTTCAATCAAGGTATTGCTAGAATAAAAATTGTAGTTCCTTTTCCTGATCATGTACCTAGTCCAAAAAGTGATGTTGTATATGGTACTAGTGAATATAATTATATCAACTTTAACGGAGATATAATTTTTTCGGAAAACTTCGCTGATGCTGCAAATTATTCTGATGGTTTGTTTCCAGTTAGGAGTTTTAAAGATAGAGAATGCTACTATTTAAGAATCGATAAAACTTCATTGTTACATAGACCTCAACCTGTTGTAATTTCTTCAATGTATGGGCTGTTTATAGATAGTAATTACCATCTTATAAATTCATTTGATAAGCAATTGACAAACAAATGTACAACAATTACTTATACAGATAACCATCAAATCGCGCTAGTAGAATATGGTCCGTACACATATGATAAAAAATGTTGTTTCATTTTTCCTAATGGACAGAAGGTACCATATTTAGATATAAAAGCAGAGTATGAAAAATCTCATAAAGATGGAATTCGTCGAGATAGCGCTTTTTCAAACGGTATTATATCAATTGTTATTGAGGGTTACGGTATTAAGCATATAAATCTTGAGGGTCAGCTACTATCGAAAGTTCATTTTTCTATAAGTGATTTATTGAGTTATCATAGTTCCGTAGACTTGCATAAATTTTCACAAGGATTTGCTGTTGTAAAAACACCAAAGGGTTTCAATTATATTAATCAAAGAGGTGAGTTATTACTGAAGGAGTTTAAAAATTTTGCGGGTCCTTTTTCATCAGGTTTGGCTTTAGTTAAAAATGAGCAAGGTGATTACTATTTCATTGATAGAAGGGGTAAAAAAAGATTTAATATATCTATACCAGATGTATATAGATCTATAGTATTGTTGGGTCGAGTTCAAGTTACTCCAATAGAAAACGATCAGATAAAATTTGAGCAAGTATCAATTTTCGATTTGGATGGGAATTTTATGTGTGAAACTACCAGTTCATTATCAAATTTAGATGACCAGTTTAGTATGTTTTTAAAAGAGGATTATCTAGATTGGTGGGGTAACAAGGTACAGTACCATCGAGGAGTTAGACAATAACAAGAATATGTAAAAACGACCTAATTAAAATAGTAGCTGCTTTATGTAGTTTTGAAAACTCCATTGATTTAAAAATCCAAAATCCGTGGTGATGCCTAACAAACTTTATCACTTATTATTACAATAGTATCGCTAAATTCTACAAATAGTTCATTCAATGATTGAGTTATAAACTGAATACAAATATCATGTTAACTCAGTTAATCATTTAACAAAAAACAAGGAGAAAACTTTGAATAGTTATTCCTATAGCACTCAACGTGAAATTGATCTAATTGAGTTAGAGTTAAGTTTAGAAAAAGATCTTGATATACTGTTTGAAACTGGTTTTAATCAGTATGGAAGGGCCCTTTGTTGGAAAAAACATCCAAACAATTCTTATAAAACACAATGTGTAATTAACCTACAAGGTGAACTTTTATACCAATCTGATTCGTTCTTAAATAGATACGAGAAGGCTCAATATTTAGAAAAACAAGAACAGCCTTATGCCGATGTACTTAAAACTTTATCTTTGAACACTGAATATACAGACATTCAACCATTTTATTTTGGCTATGCCGTAGTTAGAGTAATAAATGCTTTTAGTAATGTAGGTGCTCAAGATAGAGCAAATATCATGGCTAGCACGAATGAGTATAACTACATTGATGTTAACGGAAAACTTCTCTTCAAAAAGGGGTTTTTAGAAGCAAAGAACTTTACCGGAAAGGTCTTTCCAATTCAGTCTGCTAGTGATAGAGAATACTATTTGCTAAAGATTAATCAAGAGAAGCTACATTATCAACAACCCTATGACTTTGAGTCTAGTATCCATGGTTTTTTTATTGATAAGAACTTTCTTTTAGTGAATGAACTTGATCAACAATTTACAGATACTTGCACGACACTTATTTTCACTAACAATCATGAATTGGCTTTCGTAGAATATGGTAGTGACTCTAGTGATACAAAGGTATTCTTCTTAGATTCGAATGGACAAAGACATATAAATCAAGAGCTATCTAAAAAACTAAGTTCATTTAATAATTCTCAAGCTAGCCACACAGAGTTTTCAAGTGGAATAATAACTAGAGTTATTGATGACATTGGAGTTATACATATCAACTTAGAGGGCACTTTACTCAATTCAATCCCTTTTGAATTGAGTGGTTCTAATATCTATCATGAATCATCTGAAATATTCAAATTTAGCCAAGGATTTGCTGTGGTAAAAACAAATCAAGGCTATAACTATATTAATCAAAGAGGTGAGTTTTTACTCGAAAAATATATGAGTCTAGCTTGGCCATTTTCATCAGGTGTAGCGGTTGTTTGCAATAAAAAAGGAAACTATTTTTTGATCAATAGATTGGGAAACCCGATTTGTAAAATTGCAATAAATGAATTGATTGAAGTTGAAGTTGCAGTTGGTCGAATAATTTTAACTCTGCAAGATGAAGAAGAGATTACAATTATAGATTTGGATGGAAAAGTAATTTGCGAAAATGCGGAGGATTTTTTTTACGAGATAGATGAATTCTATATATCAAGTGAAGAAGAAGATTTTAACTGGTGGGGTGAAGAAGAGGATTTTGATTGGCTTGACGAAGAAATAGAAGATTGATTTATAAAGTCTCCTTATCTGCAACGATAGGAGACTTTCAATAAATATTTAGTGCTTGCGCTCTACTTTTTGTAGCCAACCATCTGGTGCTTTGATGCTACCTTTTTGAATCCCAGTCAAAGTATCATATAGTCTTTGCGTTACTGGACCAATTTTGCCTTCACCAACAGTATAAGTTGTCTCATTTTCTAGAATGTAAGATCCAACAGGACTAACTCCAGCTGCTGTACCAAAACCACCACATTCAGTGATATGACCACTTTGTATATCTGCCATAAATTTTTGAAAACCAATAAACTCTTGTCGAATAGTCAATCCCTCAAGCTCTAACTCTAACATGGAGCAAGAAGTAATTGATTTTAAGATAGTATCTGTAAAATGAGGAATAATCACCTCGTTATCTTTAGTTACATGATAGTGGTTCATTGCTCCGGCTTCTTCAATGAATTGATTGGTAGCATCTAAATACAAAACTTGAGATGCGTCAAATTTTTGAGCAAATTGAATCGATCTCATTGAACATCCGTAGTTACCACCAGCTTTAGCCGCTCCACTACCACCAGGTGCAGCACGGTGAAACCGACTTGTAATTAAAAGCTTAATGGGATCAGAAAAACCGGCCTTGTAATATGGTCCACTAGGCGATAAAAATACACAATAAGTATACGTCTTACTTGGCTTAACACCTAAAGAGTCACTTGTACCAAACATAAATGGTCTCAAGTACATGGATGCTCCGTCTTGCTCCGGAAACCACAATCTCTCAACATCCATCAAAGCATGCATAGCCTCTAGCTGTATTTCTACATCGATTTCAGGCATAATCATGATTTTAGCCGACTCATTTAATCTTTTAGCGTTTTCATCCCATCGAAATCCATAAATCTCACCATCTTCATGCTTAAATGATTTACATCCTTCAAATATCTCTTGTCCATAATGTAAAACAACGGCTCCTGGAGCAACTGCAATATCTCCGTAAGGTACAACTCGAGCGTTCGTCCATTGCTCTCCATCATAGTCCATAAGAAACATGTGATCTGTTCGTGTTTTACCAAATATCAATTGCTCGGTAGGAACAAATTGCTCGGTTCGGCGATCTGATTTTAAAGTGTAGTCAATGTGCATTTTAACTCCATTTAAGAGTGAATACTCTTAGTTGAATGAGATGAATACATGGAATCTCAAAATTGTACGGGATGCTCTATAACGGTAACAAACAACCCAATGTTTTGTATCCTTTACTTTCTTTATTTTTGTTGAATATGGCAAGTAAAACTAGATAAAATATAGCCTGAAAGTAATTAGGACAAGTATATGATATTTCGTTTTAAATTTCCAGTTTTTTACGACTAAATCGACAAACTCAAACTCTTTGTTTTAGAAACAGAATCTAAGGAAGGAAGAAGTAAATCAGGGTATCTACTATCGGACTCTAAATAAGAGATTTCTTTTATTTTATTATAGTCTGGATTTTCTGGTTTCAGCTCTAAATATAAAAAGTACTCTTCCATATTACCAAACTGATCCCAATTATAGTTGTATTTGTTTCTGCTTATGTAGTCACCCAATAAAATAGAAAAGGCTTTATCCTTTGTGGATGAAGCCTTATATAAAATATGAGAGTAGTCTTCTATTCTTTTTACTTTTAAAAACTGTATGGATTGATATCCTAAAAAAAGTAAAATAAAGAGAGATACAAATAGAGTTTTTAAATGATTTGATGTAAAAGTGATTATTTTTTTACAAAATCGAATCAAACAATCACCGAATCACTTACTAAATAATTTACTTTTTACCGTGAGTAGCAACAACAGTTGTAGTCAATCCTCCACGGACTAAGAACTTTGCTTTTACTTCTAAATATCTTGGTTGAATTTTGTCAACGATATGATCACAAATTTCATTTGTTACTGCCTCATGAAAAACACCACGATCTCTAAAGCTCCAAAAGTACATTTTTAGACTTTTTAGCTCTACGCAAAGTTTATCAGGGATATACGAAATAGAAATTTCTGCGAAATCCGGTTGAGAAGTTAAAGGACAAAGACAAGTAAACTCAGGAGTATCTATGATGATTTCATAGTTTCTTTCTGGGTTTGGATTTTCAAAGGTATCGATATAATTTTGTGGTAATGTACTCATAATACTTGGTACTTTATCAAAGATTCACAAATAATCAAGAAAAACTTTATATCTTTGATCTTAAATCTCTAGGCTGTAACAGCCACTAGCACCAAAATCGTATGTCTATAAATTGAAAAGGACAAATTAGTAGACTTTAGGTATAATGATATTTATCTTGTCGGCGGTAGTTTAAAACCACTTTTTTGATGAAAAGATTTTAATTTTACTGGCCCAAAGCAAAAGTAACAGAAAATTATTTATAAAAATTGTCTAGGATTTTAATATGGAAATGATGATTAAAAAAGTCGTCACAAAAAAAGGTAATAAAGATAACTTTGTTAATAGTATCATAAAACTAAATGACACCATGAGAGTAGCCAATGGTTTCATTTCAGCAATACTATTAGACTCTAAAACCCATGAAGACTCTGTCTATTTATTTTCTATGTGGATGGATACGGACTCACTCAATGCATTTGACAAACTATTTACAAAAAATAAAGCCATCTATAAATGTTATATAGAGTCGATCACATCAGAGCCTTTAGATGTTATTCTTTCTATAACAACAGAAGGGGATTTTAAACCGGTAGTCAATTGAAGTTTTTTTTAGTTTTTATATTCATTATACAAGCCCCACTTTGCGCAAATACTCTGTTTAAAGTACATAGTAATAATGTTTCTTTACATGATGCTAAGCTACTTCAATATAAAGACTTAAATGACCCCAACGTTTTTGAAAAAACCTCTGTCCCCTTAGATCAACTCTTTCCAAATAAAAATATACAGCTAATCAACGGAAAGTTTGCTGTACCTGTCTCAGACTTTAAAAACCTTTTAGGACTATCGGTATTAAAAGAGTTTTGCTCTGGTATCTGCTCATTTCAATTTGAACTTTTTATAAAAGATACTAGCGCCATAAAAGATATTGTATTTTTATACTCATCAACAAAAGTAGAAGAACGCGACACAGCATATTTTTTAAGTTTAGAAAAAGCAAAACGTAACTCTTGGACAAACTTAAACTTATGGGTCCCTGATTACTCTCCCTTAAATGGAAAAGGCTTAGATTTACAGTTTTCAAACCCTACAAGGTTTAAGGAAGTTGATTTATCATCAGCCCTCTCTCATAACTCACGAAATGCATTTATTGGAATCCCTGATTTAAGCAGTCAAAATGATATTTATGTACATTCTATTTCCATTAAAAAGTCTAATCTAACTGATAATATAGAGCAAGAACAAGATACCATTCAAAAAGCTTTTTTATTATTTCCATCTCATTTTGAAAAGACTACTTCCATGAGAGTTTTAGGGATTACTTTTTTGTTTTTTGTTATCTTTTTTTCTATACGAGTTCGTAAAAAAATTGGTTTAAAAATATTACTTGGTTTTTTTATTCCCATGGCTTTTGCAATTGCATTTTTGAGTGTACAAGGCTTGAATGACTTTTTATATTCTATCGAAACTTCTCAACTATACAAAATACAAAAAAAGATGCAAAAAGAAGTGCTTCAGGTAAATAGTCTTGGTGAAAAAATTGAAAATGGATTCATGAAAATTATCGAAAAATCTGTGATTCCTGAGATTAAAGTCAAACTAAAAAAACTTAGACAAAACAAGATAGACCTAAGCACTAACCATTATGCAGACTACCGATCAGAAAGATATCTGTTTAACACATCTCACCCCAATGTGGTATTTCAAGGAGATACGACTCCATATCCGTTAGAAAGTACTTTAGATTTACAATTGCAGAGTATCTGCGAGCCTTATGATTTAAATATCATGTTAGCCAATAGCTCCACGATCTATCACTCCGATGACTATTACACGACAAAATCTATTCGATATATCTCATCTGTCTTTCAAAAATACATACAAAATGAAGTGAATGGACTTTCTGCCAATAGTAAAAGCAGTAGGGACTCCATCAAAATGCTAAAAGATCTAATGTCCAAAGGATTTGATGACACAAAAATACTTGATCGATTTATGAACAACCCCTCTCAATTATTTCATTTAAAAGTCAGAAGTATGGCATCGAATAAATCTGTTTCAAAGACATTTTGGAGTTATTTAGTAGAAGAGCATAATGACAAGCAAATCGCTTGGTTTATTTTTGGTGGAGTTGGGCGAACTACCCTTGTTAATAGTTTGAAAAGCTATCTAAATGAACTTTTCAACTCTCCACAGCACTACTCTGATGACTATTTATTTTTTGGAGACAATTTATTAGGTACTTTCACCTCAGAAAAACGAGTAAATAGCACTATGCTAGAGATAGCCTCTTTAGCTAAGAAAAACCTTACTTTATCTTTTTTACCAAAACTAGATCATGAAAAACTATATTTTTACTCTTACCACATTTATGAGCCATCTCCGGGTTACTCTTTTGTACTTAAAAAATCTGGTGAAGACTACCTTAAGTCTATTCAACAACAAAAAAACAGGATCTATTACAGTATTTACTTTTTGTTTGCAGTCATCTATCTAGCCGCTTACATATTGTCTCGTATCGTTACAAACCCATTACATAAACTAACCCAAGGTATGATCAAAATCAAAGAAGGAGATATTCAAAACGATCTCATCAGTCGAGGTAAAGACCAATTTAGTGATGTAACTCATCATCTTAATTTAGTTCTTTCTTCCTTAAGAGAAAAAGAGCACTTATCAAAATTTCTGTCTAATATGGTTTTAAACTCTTTGGACTCAAAAGAGCTAGCATCTACTAGACAGGATCAATATATCATGTTTTGCGGAATTCAAAATCTCAAGTCGCTAGAAGAAATCATAGGCTTAGAGAAAGTCGTTGATATCATTGATCAGTTTTTACAAAAAGTACAAAGCTCTATAGTCAGCCACAACGGACGTATCGATAAGTTTACAGGTAAATCCTCTCTTAGTGTATTTGATGCCAACTTGAGTACAGAGAGAATGATTCATTTATTGCTAGAATTAAGACAAAAGCTATCTGAGTTTAATATATCGAATCCATCTCAAATCCAGATAAAATTTGGAATCGGTATCGCAAAAGGCCCCGTTGTATTGGGTAATGTAGGCTCAAAACATCGAAAGGATTTTACAGCCATTGGGAGCACTGTCAATAAAGCTGCCCGATTAGAGGCTCTAGCTGCAAAAACCAGTGATTTAGTTAATATCTACTTTGATCAACAATGCTTAGACTCCTTTAGTAATACGGATAAAATCAACTACCAAAAGTGTGACTCTGTTCAACTCAAAGGCTATCAAAAGGAGCAATCAGTATATGAGTTACTATAAGTTACAGAGTATCTTTTTTATGGTGATTTGTAGTATTTACATCCTAGTCACACAAGTATCTTATCAATTGGATAGTAGTTTAAATGTAGATAGAGAACGAAGCCATTTTCAAAATATATTAAGTGAAAAAAATCAACTGTTAACTGGTATCAAATCAAAAGACGAAGAGATTTTCTCGAATTATCCAAAAAAGCTAAAGATCATTGAGATTACAAGTAGCCCATTTTTACAAAAATTATCAAAAATACTATCCAACAAAGGCTGGAAAAAGGCCCTCAGAAAAGAAAAAATTCCATTTGCACAGCAGTCTTGTTTAATCATCGGGAAAAATGGAAGTACAAAAGTTCAAATTGGCCATAAGATGGATGACATCTTTGATAAGGGATGGGATAAGAGTATTTTTTTGGCTTTAAATAATCCAAAAACTATGTACTCTCGACTACAGGCTATCTATCGCTATCCTGTCACACCAGAAGAGTTTCAAAACTATTTTCAAAGCTTTCAGGTTTTATACCATAAAAATAATCAATTTGTTTTTCGTTATTATACCAAAGTTAAAAAGCTGGATGTGTTTTATTTAGTGCGTCTTAACATGGTTAATAAAAAAGAGCTTATCAACTCCACTTTAGACTTTTTTGAGTCTTCGTACCCCAATATAAAAAGTGGTCACAATGATACGATTATTCTTGGTGAAAACTCTGAAGTATTAAATAGTACAAAGGACGGCCTATGGTACAAAGCAAATTATATTAGCTATTTTGATTATATCTCTAAGTTTGTATACTTTAATTGCTTTTTTGTTTTAATTCTAGCGATCCTATATGCCTTTGGAGGCTATCGGGTAATTGCAATACACTTTGAGTTTAAGTTTTTAATCATTTATTTATTTTTTATCTATATGTTATCTCTAGTTTTCTTGCAGAGTTTTGAGTATTTAAAAAATAACAAACGAGATTTGTTAAAGCGAGAATACGAAAGTAAATGGTTAAGCCATATTAAACTCATTGAAGACCAATATTTTTCTTATCGAGAGGAGCTACGAGTTAAGATCTTGAAGGAGTTTGACACAGATACCATGTTTAAAGGAGATCTATGGAATGGTGATATTTATGGCATTTGGTCAACAAAAGGTAAGAGTATATTATCTCATCAAAATTTAGATAGTTTTAACTACTCTTGGTTAACTAGATACATGCCTTACCTAGCCGGAAAACAGCCAGAACTTCCTATACAAACAGATAAACTAGCAGATATTTCAAGTTACCTAGGAATACAAGAAGACCCTGAAAAAGCTATGTTTACAGATTTTTTTGTTGGTAACAATAAACGTAAAACTATCTTTGATGGAGGCAAAATATTTTCAACTCACTCTTTTCGTATCTTTAAATCGATTCCTATTATGGGGCAGTCTATTGAAATACTCTTTGCCAAAAAAGGGGTAGGTGAAGACTATCAGTTAATGTTAACCAAGACTACAATGGCAAGCTTACAATCACAGTTTTTTAAAAGTCATAAAATCGGTCCAGATTCGCCAAGTCTAATAATCAAGTCTCAAAGAAGTCGTGAAGACTTCTTCAAACACTCCTATGATAAGCCTATTTCTGTGCAGGAGTTTGACTCCCTCTATACTCGATTTTTAAACCAAAAAGGCAGTATGATTGAGTTTCGTAAAAATGATCAAGATTATTTTGCTATGTTTTTAAAGTCCAATGTATTTAAATATTATGATCTTTTATTTCTTATTGAAAAAGATGTTCTATATGCAAGTTTAGATAAAATGCAAACTGATCTTTATCGCTTTGTCTGGTTTTTTTATATCGCTGTGTTACTCATATCTTATTTACTAACAAAAGTTATTCTAAAACCTATACGCAAGCTAAAAAAAGGTCTTATAAAAGTAAAACATAATGACTTAGATGTTCAATTAGAAGTTAAAGGCCAAGATGAAAGCGCTCAAGTTATTACTCAATTTAATAGCATGGTTTTAGAGCTACAAAGAAAAGAAAAAATGCTTCCTTTTATTTCAAGTGCTGTTTTTGAATTACTTCGAAGTGGATCCGGTAAAATTGATACCAAATACTCTGGTAATGCAGTCGTTTTATTTTCTGATATTAAATCCTTCACTAAAATCTCTGAGACTAGGGATCCTCAAGAAGTAGTAGACATGCTCAACGACTACTTTTCTATCTGGCAAGAAAAGATCGAGCGAAATGGCGGTATAGTTGATCGCTTTATCGGTGATGCAATTAGTGTCGTTTATTTTGAAAAATCCTCTCATAACTTTATTCAACAAGCTATTCAAACCTCTGTTGAAGTAATGGAGGCTTTACAAAAGTTAAATAAAACAAGAAAAGAAAATGGCGAGTTTGTCATTGAAAATGGAGTAGGCCTAGTATTTGGTGAGGTTTATTTTTCAATGGTTGGTGATGAAAACAAAATGGAGTTTTTGATTCAAGGAATCCCTGTAGCCCTATCTGAATATTTAGAAGGGCAATCTCGATACAGCAACCATAGCCATATAATACTAGACCCTTATATTAAAAAAGCCGCGGAGTATCAATATGATTTTGCTGAATTTGAAGTAGAAGATAAAAGCCTTGGTAAGTTTTATGAGTTAGTACTATGAAAAAACTGATACAAATCACACTGATAATAATTTTCGCCTATTTATGCATTTATCCCCAATGGTTTATGACGAACTTACTCAACTTAGATAGTATTTCATCCACACCACTCCACAAAAAGTTTAATCCATCTACACAACAATATGCATTTTTAATCGAGTCTAATAAGATACCTAAAGGCTTAACTGGTGTTAAAGCAAAAGATTGCAGTGTTTGCCATAAGGAGATATATGATGAATGGTCTCAAACAACCCATGCTCACGCACTCTCTGATTTGCAATTTCAAGCTGAGATCTCAAAAAAGGACAACCCAAAATGGCTTTGTCTAAATTGTCATATTCCTCTTAAAAGTCAACGAAAAAATATAACAGTCGCTCTAAAAAACAATGATATTTTAAAACCTATATCTAAGCCAAACCCTCATTTTGATAAAGCCCTTCAGCAAGAAGCTATAACTTGTGCTGTATGCCACTTGGTAAAGGACAAAAACAATCAAGCCGCTATTTTAGGCCCAAAAGGAAGCAAGCTATCTCCGCATCCTGTAGTTAAAGATCAAAAACGTCTACAAAATGTATGTATTCGATGCCATCAACCCAGTGGTGATCAATTAACGCCTAATTTACTCTGTTGGTTTCATCCTTTAGATGAGCTTAAATCGAATCAAAGTAAAGACTCCTGTGTAGATTGCCACATGCCAAAAAATTCCAAAAAGATATCAATTGCTTCTCTAAAGACTACATCATCGAGTGCCCATCACTGGCTTGGTAGTGCCATTCCTAAAACCTACAAAGGATACGATACGATACTAAAAAGAGGGTTTACTCCATCGATCACTGCTAGCTCTAATATTACAACAAATAAGATTACAGTTAATATCCAAAATAAGGATAGTGGTCATCATTTACCAAGCGGAGATCCTGAGCGCTACTTTGCTTTGATTCTTACTACACAAGACAATAAAAATAAGACAAGCACACACGTTGCTCGAATCGGGCAAACTTGGCAATGGGATCCTGCAAAAAAAATCGGAGATAATCGTTTAAAGCCTCATGAAGCACGGGAGTTTGAACTACCACTTAAAGGTTCAATTATTTCATATTCATACGAAATCTGGAACACTCGACTCAATGGACAAAATGCAGGCTACATGACTCTTGCTAAAGGTCTTGATGAACAACTTGCAAGCAATATCAATCAGGATATAAAGCAACTTCATAAACTCTACCCTCTAGCTACACTCATGTATAAAGAGAATTATACTAAAAATAATGGAGTTATAAAGCTTAATTCACAACAATTACTTGATTTATCCAAAGACCAAAAAAACATTGCATTTAGAGACCGGATATATGCCAACCTAGAAAACTTTCCATCGATGCCAAGGGTAACGGCCAGTGATAAATAAGTTAATATACATATACATTCTGTTATTGCTCACGACCATAAACTTTGGTCACAAAACATTCCTACAAGTAGAACAGAATCAGGTTCGTCTCACAAGTTCCCAGTTTCTACAATATGAATCACTTCAAGATGATAAAAATATTGCTTATAATATCGTTGACCCAAGTAGCTATGTTAAAGCAAAGCATATTAAAAAAATAGCCAACAAGTATGCTGTAGCCACTACGAAGTTTAAAGACCTCTGGGGAATTTCTATACAAGAAGAACTTTGCTCAGGCCTATGTGCTTTTGAGTTAGATCTATTTGTTGAAAAATCTGCTCAAATGGGAGACACCTTATTTTTATACTCCTCCCAAGACGTACATGAAAGAGATACACCTTTTTTCATTAACCTTGACAATATTGAACGTGATAAATGGGTGAAACTCGATATTTGGATGCCTCAATATCTTCCCCGTGTCGGCAATGAACCTGATTTTCAAATATCTAATCCCACTCGTTTCAAACTAGAGGATGTAAACTCTCCTTTATCACCAAGAGCTTTGAGGGCGATGCGAGGTCTAGGGGACTTAACTACTACTACAGGGGTTTTTATACACTCTATAAGTCTTAAAAAATCAAAATTAAACCTCTTAAATCATGATGAACAAAATACAATTAAAGAGGCATTATATTTTTACCCTTCGCACTTTGAGACTCCAAGCTCAATATATTTTTTAATCCTCTTTTTCTGTACTTTTACCGTGCTCTTTATATGGAAGCTCCAACAAAAACTAGGACATAAAATCTTACTTGGATTTATTATTCCCATCATCTTTGTAACTATATTTTTATTGAGTTTAGGTATGGAAGATATCTTATCTTCAGTAGAGACTAGTGAGTTGTATAAAGTTCAACAAGACTTACAAGCTGATATTTTCAAGGTCAATAATCTTGGAGAAACAATACAAATTGATTTCAGCCAACGCCTTGAAAAAACAATCATTCCACAAATAAAAAAACTCATCTCTACTTTAAGAACCAATAATGTTTCTTTAAAAGTTAACCAATATGGGAAAGCCAATTCAAAATACATCTACGACAAAAACAAACATAAAAAATTGGCACACTTTAAGATTAAAGACACTTTAGATCTGCAACTAAACTCAGTGGTCAGTCCACATAAACTCAACATAATTTTAGCAAACGAAGATGTATTATTCTTTTCAAATGATTATTATGTAGAAAAAGGAGTTCGACATATTGCCACAATCTTTCAAAAGTATATCCAAAATGAGCTTAAAGACAAACCAAATAAGAATGGTCGCCAACAAATCGAGGCTATTCGGGAAATCATTACAAATGCTTTAAACAGTAGTAAAACCTTCGATAAATTCATTAACACGCCATCTCTTCCTGTTCGTTTACAAAAGCACTCCATCGAAGGTGCAACTTCCGCCAACAAAGTATTTTGGACTTATTTTTTAGAAGAACATGAAGGCAGAAACATAGTTTGGTTAATTTTTGGGGGCATCGAAAAGCAAGCTTTACAATCAACTCTATCCCGGCATTTAGATAAACTCTATAAAGCAAAACAACACTCATTTGATGAATTCTTATTTTTAGGAGATAACCTCCTAGGTATCATTTCAAACAATAAAACACTAGATAGTGAACTCCTTGAGGTAAGTTCATACGCTAAAAATAATCGAAGCTTAACTTTTTTTCCGAAAATAACAAACAAAAAGCTATATTTTTACAATTACCACATGTATGAACCATCTCTTTTATACTCTTTTGTACTTAGAAAATCTGGCGATGAATATCTTAAAAATCTTCAATCTACAAAGAACTATATATACTATTCAATATTTGCGCTATTTGCCTCAATACTCCTATGCTCTTATGTATTATCCTTACTTGTAATCCAACCTATGTCTCAGTTATCACAGGGGATGTTAAAGATAGAGCAAGAAGACTTAAATGATGATCTTAAAAGTACAGGTAAAGATCAGTTTAGTGAAGTATCTCGTTTATTAAATCAGGTACTCATATCTTTACGAGAAAAAGAGCACCTTTCAAAGTTTTTATCAAATATGGTTTTAAATTCACTAGACTCTGAACAATTTACTTCTTCTAGGCAAGATCAATATATAATGTTTTGCGGAATACAAAACTTAAAATCCCTAGAACAAGAGTTTGGTCTAGAAAAAGTCGTTTCTTTGATTGATTTATTTTTGCAAGACGTACAAGAAATCATCGTAAAGTATAACGGTAGAATCGATAAATTTACGGGAAAATCATCACTAAGTATCTTTGACTCAAAATCAGACCCTAACGATATTATTCAGGTCTTGATTGATCTAAAGGGCAAATTAACGACTTTTGCAAAAATACACTCCGTTAAAATTGACTTTGGTGTGGGACTAGCAAAAGGTTCTGTAGTTCTTGGCCATGTTGGGGCTAAACAAAGAAAGGATTTTACTGCTATAGGTTCCACCGTGAATAAAGCAGCTCGATTAGAAGCCTTAGCTAGTAAAACAACAGATCAAACAAATATATATTTTGATCAAGTATGTTTTGATATCTTTCAAAAGTTTGATCACTTTGATTATAAGCTTTGTGAATCCGTACATTTAAAAGGCTATCAAAAGGAGCAATCTGTCTATGAGTTATTATAAACTTCAAGCAGTTTTTTGTATTGTACTTTGTTCCGCATACTTTCTAGTTACAGGAATCTCCTTTAATGTACAAAACAAAGTCCAAATTCAACAACAAGAGCAACTATTTTCGTCCATCGTAAAAGAGAAAAAATTACTTTTATCCGGTATTAAAGCTCCAAGTGAAGAGGTTTTTGCAAACTATCCCAAAAAGCTGACAGTTATCAATATTGTAACAAATCCATTCATACAAAATCTAGATAAAATACTCTCGAAAAAGCACTGGAAGGACACTCTTAAAAACATTTCAATTCCATTTGATAACCAATCCTGCCTCATCATCGGTAAAAATGGAAAACAACAATTTAAAACCGGTCACTCTATGAATGATGTGTTCGATAAAAACTGGGAAAAAAGCACTTTTATAGCTCTTAAAAATAAAAATACTATGTTTCATCGAATAGAGGCAATCTATCCCTATAAAATGACCATCAAAAATTTTAAAAACTATTTCCAAAAGTTTCAAGTGACTCACCAAAAAAACAATCAATTTGTCTATCGCTATTACACCAAGATCGGAAAATACCAAGTTTTTTACTTTCTCAGGTTAAATAATATCCATGCCCCTGATCTACATGAAGCTATCTTAAAGTTTTTTTCAAACAATGACCCCAGTATTATTCCAAGTGTGAAAGACCAGATTGTCTGGAATACAGACTTACCTTCTCCTAACACTCTAACTGGTCTTACTGGATTGTCTTATCTTGCAATAAAAGATACTTTCTTAGAGTATTTACAAAGCTTAAAGTATTTCAACCTCTTATTTTTAATTAGTTTTTTTCTTCTTTACTATTTTGGTGGCTATCGCATTATTGCTTTAAATTTTCAGTTCAAATTTCTATTTCTATACCTCTTGTTTATTTATATTTTATCTCTCACTTTTGTTCAATCATTTGAAGTATTAAAGGTTAAAAAACAAGAGATATTAAAAAGGGAATTGAGCTCTCAATGGAATAATGAACTAAAAAAGTTAGAAAAAGAGTTTCTGCTATTTAAAATGCAACTTGCTAAAGAGCTCTTAGACGATTTTGATAAAAATCAATTATTCAAAAGTAAATATTGGAGCCAAGATATTTTTGGGCTGCACTCTAAAAGGGGCTATAGTAAACTTTCACATAAAAAAATGGACCATAACAACTATACTGTATTGACTAGATACATGCCTTATCTAGCAGGTAAACAACCCGAGTTTGAAGTTAAAACTAAAAAAATTAAAGATATTGTCAAATATCTAAATATCAATCAACAATCCCATAAGATTGTAATCTCAGATATGTTTACTAGTAATAATAACCATCATAGCATTGAAGATGGCGGAAGGATATTTTCAAAACTATCTCAAAGGGTTTTTAAATCCATTACCATAATGAAAGAGTCAGTAGAGTTACTCTTTGCTACTAAAGGTAAAAACGAAAGTTTTGAAGCCATCATCGTTAAAACATCTTTAGATACAATGCAATCCACATTTTTTAAACAAATAAACCCAAGTGATTTTACCCAAAAACTTGTAATTAAATCCCAAAGAAACGTAGAAGACTTTTATAAACTTGCTGAGGACAATGATATATCTACGCAAGAGTTCGAAGGCTATAAAAATCGTTTTATCAATGTTAAAGGAAGTCTTTTTGAATTTCGTAGAGACAATCAAAAATACTTTGGTAAGCATATTAAATCTAATATTTTTCAATATTATGACCTCTTGTTTATTACTCCTAAATCAAATGTGTACACTGTCATCGATCAAATGCAACAAAAGTTGCATTATTTTCTATGGTTTTTTTATCTGTCTGTCCTACTTATTAGCTATATTCTAACTCGCATTATTTTAAAACCTATAGCTTCGTTAAAAGAAGGATTACTCCAAATCAACAACAACAATCTAAATATAAAACTTGATGTACAGACAAAAGATGAACGGGGCCAGATTTTACACAGATTTAACTCCATGGTCACTGAACTCCAACGTAAAGAGAAAATGCTACCCTTTATATCTAATGCTGTTTTTAAATTGTTAACCACTGGTTCTGGTAAAATTGAAACGAAATACACAGGTAAGGCTGTGGTACTATTTTCTGACATCAAATCTTTTACTAGTATTTCTGAAACTAGAGACCCTCAAGAAGTTGTGGATATGCTCAATGATTATTTCTCTATATGGCAAGAAAAGATCGAGCGCAATGGAGGTATTGTTGATCGTTTTATTGGTGATGCAATTAGTGTCGTTTATTTTGAAAAGTCTTCTCCACATTTTGTACAACAAGCCATACAAACATCTGTCGAAGTCATGGAAGCACTAGAGAAGTTCAATGAAAAGCGAAAAGCAGCTGGCGAGTTTATTATTGAAAATGGAGTAGGGCTTTGTTATGGCGAAGTTTACTTTTCAATGGTTGGAGATCAAAATAAAATGGAGTTTTTGATACAAGGCACACCCGTCGCATTATCTGAATATCTAGAAGGGCAATCCCGTTATAGCAATCATAGCCATATTATCTTAGATCCATATATCAAAGACCAAGTTAACTATCAATATGACTTTGCTCCTTTTGAAGTTGAAGACAAAGACCTTGGCACTTTTTACGAGCTAGTTTTATAAGGGTGAACTTAGAGATGTTTTATCGATTTATATGTTTATATCTTCTTTTTGTCTTTAGTGCCTACACTCAAGAAGAACTCCTTAAAGTCGAACAATCCAAAATCACACTCTCTAATAGTCAACTACTACAATACTCTGAATTAAAAAATCAAAAAAACTTTGATCTACAAAGCATCAATACCAAAAAGCACTTTAACAACAAAACAATTCAAGTCGTTGGTGAAAAAGCAGCAATTGAAACTTCCTTACTTCAAGAAATAAGTGGTTTAGAAATACTCACTACTAAATATTCTGGGCATATCGCAATTGAATTAGAGCTCTATATTAAGCAAGATAGCGATATTGAAGACGTTCTGTTCTTGTATGCTTCGAGTAACTTAACAGAAAGAGATACACCACTTGTATTCAATTTGAAAAATCTAAAAAGAGATGTTTGGTTGAGATTTCAATTATGGGTACCTGACTTTGCTTCGAGTAAAGGGGAGTTTCCTGATTTACAAATTACAAACCCTTACAGATTAAGAACATTCGACATTGGTTCACCTTTGAAGGGCGAAGCACGAAAAGTTCTGAGCACCGTCAAAACTTTAAGTGAATATAAAGGCGTTTATCTACATTCCATATCAATCAAAAAATCTAATCTTGAATCTATTGTTGCCAATGAAAAAGCGATTATTAAAACGGCCATTCAAACGCACCCGTCCCACTTTGATCGACCTATCACTCAATTCCTTCTCGGATTTTTTTTAATTATCTCATTTTGTTATTTATTCTTGAAAATTCGTAGTCAAATTGGTGCGAAAATTCTTATGGGTTTTTTGGTTCCTATCACTTTATCAGTATTGTTTCTTAGTGTTCAAGGAATCAATGATTTGATGTCCTCTATAGAAGATAGTGAGTTGTACAAAATACAAACAAGTTTAAATAGTAAGGCAATAAAACTCAATCAGACTGGATCAATTTTAAGCCAGAGTTTCGTGGAAAAATTAGAAGTAACACTCATTCCAAAACTTAAAAATTTGATCGATTCTTTTGATGCAAAAGGTATCCAACTAGATGAAAATCTTTTTGCTAAAGCAAAAATTGAAAAGTTTAAAGATAGATTAAATATAAGCAATCCCGTACTTTTACCCAAACACCCTAGATTTACCTACGAAAACACCTTCGATATGCAATTGCAAGAAATTGTAGACCCATATAACTATTCTATTATGTTAAGTAACGGATCGACCATCTATTTCTCAAATAATCACTTTGTTGGAAAAACTATGAAACATATTACAACTATGTTTCACAAACATATTTCAAATGAAACACAAAATAGTAGACATAAAAATAATAACCGAGTACAGCTCCGACTGATCAAAGAAGTTATGACTCAACATTTAACTAATTCTGCAGTTTTTGGAAAGTTTATGAATCAACCAACAAGTCTCGTTCGTTTCCAAAAGATGGAAGTTGAATCCAATAGATCCTTATCGAAAGTTTTTTGGACTCATTTTACCCATAAAGATAAATTATGGGTAATCTTTGGTGGGGTTCGAAAAATAGGTCTGTTACAAAGTATCCAAAAAGAAGTGAACAAAGTATTAAAACATCCTGATTCTATATTAGATGAATATCTTTTTCATGGCAGTAACTTAATCAATAATTTTTCAAGTCAAAAATACCCCAGCAATGAGATGCTTGAAATAGCTACATTAGCTAAAAAAAACCGCACATTGTCATTTTTTCCTAAGTTTAGCAATAATAGTTTAAACTTTTATACCTATAACATTTTTAGTCCAAACGATGAGTATTCATTTGTGCTAAAAAGGTCTGGAGAAGCTTTTTTAAAAACTGTACAGACAAATAAAAACTATTTATATTATTCAATATATTTGCTCGTGATATTAATTTATACAAGCTCTAAGATACTTTCATATATTGTACTCAAACCCTTTATACAATTATCCAAGTCTATGAAAGAAATATCTAAATCTCAAATTGGTCAAGATATTAAGAGTACTAGTAAAGATCAATTTGCAGAGGTTACATATTTGCTAAATTTTGTTCTCAAATCACTTAGAGAAAAACAATATATATCTAAATTTTTATCTAATATGGTTAAAACTTCTATCAACCAATCAGCCGAGCAATCAACCAGACAAGATCAGTATATCTTATTCTGTGGGATTCAAAACCTAAAAGAGCTCGAGAAGTCTTTGAATTATAAGCAATTAGCACAGTTAATTGATGAATTTTTAAAACAAGTACAGTCAATTATAACTGAGCATCAAGGAAGAATTGATAAATTTACTGGTAAATCTTCGCTGAGTGTTTTTTCAGCAAAACTTCCCCCAAAAACTATAAGTCAATTACTCCAACGACTGCATAAATCACTATCCAGTTTTGAGGCTAAAAGCAATACTACAATCCAACCAAAATTTGGTGTGGGTTTAGCTTATGGATCGGTTGTTCTTGGTCATGTTGGGTCTAAGCAAAGAAAGGACTACACAGCAATTGGAAGTACCGTAAATAAAGCCGCTCGATTAGAAGCACTTGCATCTTCCACAAAAGATTTTGTAAATATATATTTTGATCAAGAGTCCCTAAATAAACTCACGGATACCTCAATACAATATAGGTCTGGTCAGACCTTGACATTAAAAGGTTACGAAAAAAAACAAGAAGTCTATGAGTTATTATAAATTACAATCCATATTCTTTTTAACTCTTTTTAGTGTGTATTTAATTATCACTCAAATCTCATATCGAGTTTATGATCATCAAAGTTTTACTAAAGCATCTAACTACTTTAAAAATATAGTTCAAGAAAAAGAAGAAATGTTGCAAGGCTTACGGAATGATGAAGAGTTTGCTCACTATCCCAACAAGCTAAAAATTATTGAAACTACTACAAACCCATTTTTGTTAAAAGTAAGTGAACTTACCAAACAAAAAAACTGGAAATCCAAAGTCTCATCTTTAGAAATACCATTTAAAGATCAATCTTGTTTAGTCATCGGAAAAAACGGTCGAAAAAGTTTTAAAAGTGGAGTATCTATGGACGATATCTTTACTTCTGGTTGGGATAAAAGCATCTTTATAGCACTAAAGTATCAAAAGACTATGTTTAGCCGAATGAACGCCATTTATCATCACCCAGTTGATATAAGAGATTTTAAACTTTATTTTCAAAAGTTTCAATTACTCTATCATAAGGATAAACAATATGTTTACAAATATTATACCAAGATAAACAACATCGATGTCTTCTACTTTTTAAAACTAAACAAGATACAAAATGTACATTTAAAACATATCATCCAAAGTTTTTTTATTGATTCAGATCAAAGGCTCTCGATTTCAGGTGACGACTCTATCATCTGGAACAACAACCCTTTAATAATCAACAAAAATCTAACTGGTTTAAAGTACACTCCAAAATCGATTGGATATGTGGACTACCTTAAAACTCTTTCTATAGCTAACTATGTTTTTGTATTGTTGGTAGCACTTTTATATTATAAGGGAGGATACCGCGTTATAACATCATACTTTGAGTTTAAATTTATACTCATTTATCTCTTTTTCATCTATTTACTTTTTTTATTGTTTGTACAAGTATTTACTGATTTGAAAGAAAATCGACGTACCTTATCTAAACAGCAACTCGAAAAGCATTGGACTAAATCTCTTAGAAACCTAGAACAAGACTATTATAGATATAAAGAGAATCTCACTAAAGAAATATTGTTTAATTTTCACAATAACAATGTATTTAACAGCAAAGTTTGGAATCATCGAATTTATGGGATTGTTGGTAAAAAAGGGTACAATCGATTGTCATCAAAACAAATCGATCCATTAAATAAACACATAATTAACAGTTTTATAAGCTATCTTTCAAGTCAATCGAAAAGTTTTCCTCTGAAAAGTACAGATTTAAACGAATTAGCTAACTATTTCAATATTAAAAGAAATATAAATAATGGAATCTTAGCAACTCTATCATCTGAGAAAGATCTAGTGGTAAAAAATAAAGAAGTATTTGTAAATCAAACAAACGGTGAATTTATAAAAATTCCTATTGTTGGAGATACTTTAGAAGTATTATTCGATTACAAAGGTGTACAAGACAGCTTTGAGGCTCTACTTGTGAAATCCACTGTAAGAGATCTTCAAAATATATTCTTTAAACAATTTGATCAAAGTGATATATCAGCCAGTATACTAATCAAATCTAAATCATCTAGATCCTTCAACTCATTCAATTTCAAAAAGTCTATTTCTTCCCAAGAATTTCAAGGAATTCAATCTAGATTTTTAAACCGGATGGGTGGTTTAAATAAGTTTAAAAGAGAAAATATCAACTATTTTGCTATGTTTTTAAAATCTGATGTTTTCGAAAACTACGATATTTTTTTCATTAAACCCGAACTAGAAGTATACAAATCAATTTCTCAAATGCATTCGGATTTTAAAAGCTTTCTATGGGTATTTTATTTTGTAATCTTAATTATTCCAGTACTTTTGAGCAGGTTAATATTAAAGCCGATTCATCAATTGAAACGAGGACTATTAAAAGTTAAGCGAGATGTTTTATCTCCCATGAAAAATATTAAAGGAAAAGATGAGTCCGCTGATTTATTGCATAACTTTAATTCTATGGTAACTGAATTACAACGTAAAAGAGAAATGCTACCTTTTGTATCTAATGCTGTATTTGAAATATTAACGGATGATCAAGGCACTATTGAAACTGAATATTCTGGAAATGCTGTGGTATTATTTTCAGATATTAAATCTTTTACTAGCATTTCTGAAACACGAGACCCACAAGAAGTAGTAGATATGCTCAATGAGTATTTTACTATTTGGCAAGAAAAGATTGAACGAAATGGTGGTATCGTTGATCGTTTTATTGGTGATGCAATTAGTGTCGTTTATTTTGAAAAGTCTTCTCCACATTTTGTACAACAAGCCATACAAACATCTGTCGAAGTCATGGAAGCACTAGAGAAGTTCAATGAACAGCGAAAAGAAGCTGGCGAGTTTATTATTGAAAATGGTGTGGGTCTTTGTTATGGCGAAGTTTACTTTTCAATGGTTGGAGATCAAAATAAAATGGAGTTTTTGATACAAGGCAAACCGGTGGCATTATCTGAATATCTAGAAGGGCAATCGCGATATAGCAATCATAGTCATATTATCTTAGATCCATATATTAAAGACCAAGTTAACTACCAATATGACTTTGCTCCTTTTGAAGTTGAAGACAAAAGTTTTGGCACGTTTTACGAGCTAGTTTTATAAAACCTTTAGCAAATCCATTTTATCTAAACTTTGAAACATGATAGTATACGGTTTAGACGAAAGTAGGGTAATGTTTGTATAAAAAACTATGTCCAAATGCAATTAGTTATCCTGTTTTGGATTCATGATTATTTGGTTCAAAACCTAGTTTTGATAAAGCCCTTTGGTTTTCCGTATTACGAGACAAGCAGTTCTTGATAGATATAAAAGTGAGATCGAGTGTCACAAACAAAATCTTTAAAAGTAATCAAAAAAGTTACTCTAGTTAGTATCATAGTTAACCTAATCATAGCAATCTTAAAAATTGCTCTTGGTACATTGGGTCAATCACAAGCGATTATTGCTGACGGAATCCATTCGCTCTCTGATATGATCTCTGATGTTGTTTTGTTGTTTTCAGCTAAATTTTTTACTAAACCGGCAGATGAATCCTTTCAACATGGCTACCATAAAGTAGAAGTCATGGTCATTTTTATGATTGGCTTTTTGCTTTTTTTAGTAGGAATTGGAGTGGCCTACCAAGGAGTTTTAAACCTTGTATCACATAAAGTAGTCATACCTGATAAAATTGCAGCAATAGCTGCTTTAATATCTATTATTTTCAAAGAAGCTCTCTATCATTATACGGTAGTTCAAGCCAAAACTATAAAGTCGACAGCACTTGTTGCCAATGCTTGGCATCATAGATCCGATGCACTAAGTTCAATTCCTGCCTTTATAGGTGTATTGATCGCCCATTATTTTCCTACCTATTATTATATTGACTCATTTGCGGCTTTAATTGTAAGTGGATTTATTATCCATGTGGCATGGGAGTTAGTAAGACCTAGCCTAGAGAATGTCTTAGATCGATCGGCCCCTAAAGAGCTTGTAGATCAGATATATGACACTATCGTACAAACTGAAGGTGTCATCAGTACTCACAAAATACGTACTCGATATTTAGGCCCCTCAACGGTATCGGTTGATCTTCACATTCAAGTTGAAGGCGAGTTAACAGTTACTGAAGGCCATGATATATCTGGAGCAGCAAAGGCTCGAATTTTAAATCGATTTGATGAAGTTGTCGATGTGATTATTCATCTTGAACCGGAACATGATTGATTGTAAGCCCATTAAACTGAGACCAGTCTCTTTTTTTAAAGAGTAATAGAGCATGTTTTTGCTAACTCTTCGCATAGATTTATTTTTCTTGTGAGCACTCCCTAAATTTTTAGTGAAAAACCTATTTCCATTTGATATAATCCCCTAAAGTTGATATGCGAGTATCAACTAATAATAATATTTAAACAACTAGGGTTTTAATTTTACAATGGAGATTGCATGACAATTCAAAAAAAATTATTTTTAAGCTCAGTCTTAGCCATCGGAGCATTATCGCTTGTTGGTTGTAGCTTAACATCAAATAGTGAAGATTACAGCAGTACTGCTGTAGCTGCTTCAACAGGCCAAATTACAGGTACCGTATCAACAGGTGCTCCATCTAGATTTGCTAGAGTCAGTATCCGATCAATGAAAGATAGCTCTAATTTAGGCAGTGCTATTGCAGATAAATTAGGTAAATACAATGCAAACGTAGCATTAGATAAAGCCCCATATCTTATCAAATCTGTAGATAATAAAGGTAAAGAGAACTTCTCTTTTGTTAAAAATGTTGGTACAGCAAACGTAAATCAATTGTCTTCTCTTGCTTTGATGCTTGCTTCTAAAACAAAACCAGCAGACATTTTTAATGCCTCAGGATCTTCAAGGTTTACAGGTGCTTTAAAGACAAGTATCGAAAGTAACTTAAACGAAGCAAAAAGTGCTATCCGACGAGTAATGGACAAGTTTTACAAAAATGCTAATGTTGCCGGTACAGTAGATCCAATTACTACTCCGATCACAACATTTAACAGTGGATTTGATCAAGTCTTAGACTCTGTATCTATCAACTTTTCTGCAAACTCAACTACAGCCAATATCCAATCAGCTGTAGATAACACAGTGAGTTTAGCATCATTGTCAGGGACAGCAGCATTAACTAACATCGGTACAGCTTTAGATAATAGCTCGATGATTTCTAGTGCTAAAATTGATGCTGTAACTGGTATCGTTAACAAAATTGCTCCAATTAAAGCAATGTTAACAAGTTTTGTATCTGCTATCTCTTCAAGCAGTGTTACTGCTGGATCATTAAGTACATATTTTGCTGAAGTGAGTGGTAAAACATTTAGTGGTACGACTAAAGCTAACTTGATTGCTAAAGCATTGTCTTTAAAAACAAAAGTAAATAACTTATCTGAAGGTATCGCATTAGTTTCAACAACTACTGTAAATGCTTTACCAGCTTTTCAAGTAAAGTTTTTTACTGAGTTAAAAGATGGTGGAGTTGCTGCAAACTTAGTATTAAATGATAATGATATGAACTTAGTTCAAAAAGTTGCTGACGGAACATGGAAATTTGTACCAAACAACCAAAAAGCGTCTCTTTCATCATATTTTAAATACACTAAAAACGAAACTGCAAAAAGTTTTGAATTAGTATTTAAAGCAGAAAACAAAAGTACCGATGGACAAATTAGTGCTTTATCTGTTGCTGTACCAGGTCTTGCAACAGCATTAACTGGTTCATCTCAAACAGCTTCTACTCCAAATGAAAAGTTTAAAGCTATGGTTAGTAGTACTGATGGTACACACTACAATGCATTGTTAGCTTCAAGTTCTCAAACATTAGTATCTACAGTATCTCTTACATTTGCAGATAATACTTCTTCTACTCGATGGGTTACTATACCAAAGCGTGTTGCAAGCTCTGCTCAGCCTGCTGATACATATTTTCCTTCTGTAACTATTTCTGGGCACTCAACTTCATATATCAAAAATGGAGCTTTAAGCTTTGCTTACGCAGTACCAACTTCTTTTACTCCTGCTTTTCTAGAGGCAGAATTGTTAAAAGGAGACTCTATTGTAGGAGCTACTTCAGTTACTATGGCTGATTTAAGTCTTACTGCTAGCTCTGCTCAAATGAGATTTACAACACTTACAGATTTTACTACAAAGTATATCTTAAGATTAACTGCCTGGAACTCCGAAGAAAACGAAGCTTTTTCAACACTATGGGAGTTTGATCCTAATGCTAAAGAGTTAACTCCTGAGCTAATTAGTGGTCAAACTTATTATGAAGTAGCACAAGCTGGCTTAAGAAATGTAAAAGCAAAGTGGATGTTTAATGCTGATGGTACAGCTACTTACACTTTAGAAGACTTTGATATCGTAAGAACCTTCAATTGGACTCTTGCTGGTGGTAAAGTGACATTAGTTAACGGTAGCAGCACCATTGAAGTGTATTATGGTACAAACACTGGTGATCGTGGAACTCCTACTAGCCCTATAGTAGTTATGGCTATCAATGGTGTAAACAAAGTATGGTATAGAAGTGAAACAGACAGAACAGCCCTTGTTAGTGACTTTATCACTTTAAGCAGTGCAGTAGCTATCACCGATGCGACTTTTAGCAATAAAGTTGTGACAAGATCAACTACACCAACTAACACTCTTGAGTCATCTTATACTTACAAATCTGATAAAACTTTAGCATCAAATGTTAATACAAGTTTAACTGGTACTTGGTCTGTGAGTAATAATAAATTTATTACTCAAAAGTCTCATAGTGGTCACCTTTTGATTGATACTCATGTTTTGTTAAGTTTAGACTCTGCATCTGGAAGATACGAAACTTTCCTATTTTCTAATAATAGTCTATATATGCAAATTCGATATTTTAACTTCGCAGAAATGCCAACTACTACACCAAGTACAGGTGGATCTAGTGGAGAGTTACCGGCTGCTGTAAAAGGCAAGGTAATCGACTTTGTTTATGAGAGTATTCAAACTAGTACAGTTTATGCTACGAACGATGAGATCCGTTGTACTTTTAGTAGTAGTGGTTTGATGTTTGTAAAAAAACTTCCTAATGGAACTGATACAAATATCGGTAACTTCACAAAAGTAGGAAATGAGTACTTATGGACAGATAGTTCTTCCAATTTATCTTACATGTTATCTATGAAAACAGATGGTACGATAAACGAAATAAACGTCTTTACTACACCACATACTACATCTGGTAATTTTTTAGGACAATTTAAAGAAAAAAAATAATTTATTAGCATCGACACTAGTAAATTAATTTAAGTATTTTAAGCTGTGAGATTTTTTCTCACAGCTTTTTTTGTTTTAAATTAAAAAGATAACAATACAATATTTTGTGATGATTTAGAAAAGTTTTACCAATCACAGTTAAAAACTCAACTTTTTAGATCTCTCGGTTGTAGCTCGAGAAGACGAGGTTCTTTATTAGATACTCTAAAACCTTACTCTATTGGTTTAAATAAATGCTACTAGTATTGGATTGACGTCTTCGTAAAATTTTTGCTAAGTTTTTTTCTAGATATCGAACATCTTCAACATCTTTGCCACTATCATGGGCATTTAACCACTTAAATAATGATCTATCCATTAAGATATAACCAACTTCAGTTAAATCAGATTTAAGAACTCTAGTTGTTTTGTCAAAGGTCGATAAATTTTGCTGACCATCAGCGTTAAGCAGATCATTATCTATCAAAAATTGCCTTAAAGTTTTAACTTGTAATGTCACCATTTTTTTATGAGAGCGATCATTAGACGCCCTCAATAAATAGTCTAAATCTATAACTGGATAGTCTTTCATTTTCTACCACCATAATTTCGTAAATCCATTTAGAGATTAAATCATAATTTATCCGTATAAATCAACGGCTCATTAAAGCTATTTTTACAAAAAATTGTGTAAACAAAACTAACAAATCGGTTTCAAGTAATCCTGGGCTGGTTTTCAATCAAAGATAGTAACCCTTTGTATACCCAGGTATAAGAGTTAGCTTTTAGGGCAATTTGAAGAGTCTGCAAGCGTAGTTCAAGTAGTGGTTCCAAGCGCTTTATCTGGTAAAACTGTTAGATTAAGTTTTACTAAACAAGGCACTAGCTCTCCTTTTGAAACAGGTGATGTATTTGATTTCATATTTGATAATCAAGGCAAGTTAACTCGTAAACTTACTACAAGAACTACACTAACAGAAACGATTATTGCTACGACCCTTACAAAAGTAAGTAAGGATTTTTATAAATGGATTGATACCACTAATAACATTGAATATTTAGTATTTGTACAAGCAAATGCACTTAAGCAAATTACTATTAACCCACTAGGTCAAAGTAATTTAGAGATATTCAATACAATTTAATCTATTCAGAGTATTTTGAGTAAAGTCTGTTTTATAAGTTAAACAGACTACATCAGTTTCCTTAATAATTATTAACCCTCTTACAATATATTTTGTATGAGGGTTTTTAATTATATTTTGACTATAAAAAATAGCTCGCCCTATCATTTAGAAATCAACTTTTCACTTTCAACTTTTTAAAATAAACTTGAGACATCACAATAATAGTTTAAGAATCAAAGTAATTTTAGATATAAAGTGATACTATTTACACTTAACATAATTACATTAAAAGGTTCTATCATGGATAAAAAAAATTGGGAATGCTTTAAGTGCCAACATAAAGAGTTTGAAACAGATCAAATCGCTACTGCTGGATCTGGACTTACAAAAATATTAGATATTCAGAATCGAAATTTTCATACAGTTTCTTGCTCAAACTGTGGCTACACAGAACTTTATAAAGACGTAGACTCTAGTCCATGGAATAACGTGTTTGACTTTTTTACAACTTAATCGAGCAAAAACTTGATAGTACTCTAAGCTTCTTTTTTATAACAATATTGAATAAGGTTAGACTCGATATCCAATGCTTGTCCCAGCTTTAAAGGGAGTTTCTCTGTTGAATCATCACTTTCAAACTCAACGATTTTAACATGGTACTTGTCCATATTGATTTGTGTTACTTCAGCTACGACTTCAACTTCAGGCATATCTTCTAAACTCAAACAAACTTGATCACCTAATTCGATAGTCTGATTTTTTTCATTACTTCCAAAATATCCAATTTTTTGATTTTCTTCTCTTTGAACAAACATGTTTTTCGTGTCCTTTAAGCTTCAACAAGTATTCAACTGATTTACCATAATCAATCCTCTCAACTCACATAAATAAGCTAGAGTTTTAGTTATATACAATCTGTTTTTATTTATCAATTAGGTTCCAAGCTTAAACTACTCAAGCAAAAGTTTTTGCTATATTTTCGCCTTTTGTTTATAATTTAATAATTATGAGTGACCAAGAAAGAAAAATACTGCATGTGGACATGGATGCATTTTTTGCATCTGTTGAGATACTAGATAAACCTCATCTTAAGGACTTACCAGTTATTGTGGGTGGAAACCCTAAGTCTAGAGGAGTTGTTTGTGCTGCCAATTACATTGCTCGAGAGTATGGAGTCCACTCAGCCATGCCATTGAGCCAAGCGTTAAACCTATGTCCAAAAGCTATCTTTTTACCCATCCGGATGAACCGCTACAAAGAGATATCCAATATTGTGCAAGACATATTTAAATCCTATAGCTCAAATGTACAGCCATTGAGTCTGGACGAAGCATGGATAGATGTTACTAACAATAACCATAACATTCCTTCAGCGACTTGGATTGCTCAGGCTATAAAAAAGGATGTCTTTGAAGCTACTGGATTAACTTGTTCTATTGGAGTTTCGTATAACAAGTTTTTAGCTAAAATTGCATCTGACTATAATAAACCAAATGGCATATATGTCGTCCCACCTAATTATGCGATCAACTTTTTATCCGACCTACCTATCAGAAAAATACCTGGAGTTGGAAAAGTTACTGAAAAGCAATTAATACGTGAAAATCTCAAAACAGTAGGAGATATACAAAAGTTGAGTCGTGAGGAGTTATACCTTCGATTTGGTAGATTAGGCAAATCACTATACAATCGCTCTAGAGGGGTTGATCATAGTGAAGTAAAGATTTCTAGTAAATCAAAGTCCATCAGTGTAGAAAGTACCTTTTCTACAAATACTAATAACATTGAAGATCTTCGCCTAGTCCTAAAAAGACTTGTATCAAGATTGTTTCAACGCACTAAACAAAAACAAACAATTGGTAAAACTCTCGTTTTAAAGATCAAGTTTTTTGACTTTGAGCAAATCACTCGATCCCTTAGTTGTAATACTAGCCAACTAAATGAGGACCAAGCTCTAGAAATCTTCTTAAACATGATTCGACAAATAGTGGATCAAGAGTACCCCAATAAATTGATACGACTTGTGGGTATAGGATTTAACAATTTAAGCCTCAAGTCACATGAACCCTCGTCGCTTATAGAGTTTTTCTCTGCCAAAAAATCTGAGTAATTTGTTATTGGTATGTACTTATTTTTTTTAATCGAATAAATAGTTCTATTCATAGTGACTTTCAAATAATTAAAGAGTATTCTTTTTTAAGTTAGTTGTAACACTTTTTGTAGTAGTAATGCTAAAAGTTAGTATTATTATTTAAGGCAAAAATCAGCTTATGATTGAAGTAAAGTATTCAATTCAAGGAAAAATATGAAAAAAAAACAATTGAAGGTCATTGGATGGAGAGAATCAGTATCATTACCTGATTTTGGCATCGAAAAAATTAATGTAAAAGTAGATTCGGGGGCAGCAACCTCATCCTTACACGCCTTTGATATGACCACCTATGAAAAAGGTCAAGATCAATATGTTAAGTTTTTTATACACCCCGAGCAAAGACATAAAACTAAACCCATAGAGTGTCATGCAAAAATCCTCGAATACAGAAAAATCAAAAGCTCCAATGGGCAAACCGAAAGAAGACCTGTAATTTTAACTCGTATTAGTTTGTTAGACGAACACTGGTCTATTGAGCTCACTTTAACAAATAGAGATGAAATGACCTTTCGTATGCTTTTAGGTAGACAAAGCATAAGAAAGAGATTTTTGATTGATACAGGTAATTCTTTTTACTCAACTAAAGTTAAAAGAGGAATAAGCAAATGAAGTTAGCAATTTTATCTAAAGAACCTAATAATTATAGTACCAAAAGGTTAGTCGAAGCGGCCAAAAATAGAGGTTACAAAGTTAAAGTATTTAACACTGTAAAGTTTGCTCTTGACCTTGAAGAAGAATCACCCGAGCTTTATTATCGACAAAAGCTTTTTGGTGACTATGATGCTATTTTACCCCGTATAGGCGCATCTATTACCTATTTTGGGACTGCTGTTGTAAGACAATGTCAACAAATGGATATTTACTCTCCAAATTCAGCCGACGGTATCTTAAACTCACGAGATAAATTACGAAGTTTTCAGATATTAGCCAAACATAAAATCGGGATACCAGCTACTACCTTTGTTAGAGATAAAAAAGATATTTTACCTGCTATTCAACGTGTAGGAGGAGCACCTATTGTAATTAAATTATTAGAGGGTACCCAAGGTATAGGGGTTCTTTTAGCGCATACTCTTGAAATGGCGACCTCCATCATCGAGCTTTTACAAAGTCAAAAGCAAAATATACTGATCCAAAAATTTGTGGCTGAAAGCAAGGGTAAGGACATTAGAGCTATTGTTATTGGAGATCAAGTGGTTGCCGCCATGAGAAGAGTAGCTCAAGGACAAGAGTTTAGAAGCAATGTTCATAGAGGAGGCCGAACGGAAATGGTTGAACTCTCCGATGAGTACAAACAAACTGCCATAAGAGCCTCAAAATTAATGGGACTAGGTATATCAGGTGTCGATATGCTTGAAAGTAATGATGGTCCACAAATCATGGAAGTCAACTCCTCTCCTGGATTACAGGGCATAGAAGGGTGTACAAAACTTGATATTGCCGGTGCTTTTATTGATTATATCGCTTCCAAAGTTGATTACCCCGAGCTTGATCTAAAAGAAAAGTTATCTGTGAGTAAAGGCTACGGAGTTGCCGAGATTTTGATTCCAAGTAAATCAGAATACGTTGGACAGACTATCATAGAGTCAGGACTTAGAGAGAAAGACATTAATGCTTTATCACTACATCGTGACGGAAAAGTATTTCCTAACCCTAAAGATCAAAAGGTTCTTGAAGCCGACGATAGAATCCTTTGTTTTGGTAAAATTGATTCTATGAAAGACTTGATTCCTGAAAAGACCAAAAAGCGTCGTAAATCAAAGTTAAAAAAGCTGAGTACAAAAGATATTCAAAAGATGACTCCGGAGCATCATGAGGACAGTCTAAGTTAGTTTGCTGTAATATACTCATCCATCATTGGTTTCCACATAATCCGGGAAACCAAAAAGCTTGGAAAGCTTTATCAAAAATACGCTTTGAGTAACATGAAAAATACATCGCCTATTCACATAGGATTTTCATCAGTAAAAATAAGAAAGCCATTTTCATATAGATCAATCAAATTTTTTCATTAGAATTGCTGTTTTGATGAGCTCTGATACTGATTTTAATTTTAATTTTGCTTTTAAGCGCTCTTTATAAGTTTCGATCGTTTTTGGTTTTATACCCATTTTTACAGAGATTTCTTTTGTAGTTAATCCATCACCTACAAAGGACATTACTTCAAACTCTCTTTTAGATAGTTTTTGCGTACTACAGCCTTTTAGTGGAGAAGAAGGATTAAACTTTTGGTATGCTAATTTTTTTAACAAAGACTCACTTAAAAATGGTGAGCCATTTATAACAGTACGCATCCCAACTAACAATTTATCCGCTACTTCATCTTTTGTGATATATCCATGAGCACCTAGCTCCATAACTTTTTCTGCATACAAGCTTTCTGAATACATGGACAATACAATAATTTTCATGTTTTCATAACGACTTACAATTTCTTTAATTAAGTCTAATCCATGGATTCCTTTTAAGGACAAATCTAATAAAATTACATCAACCTTCAAGGATCTCAAGTCCCTCAACGTTGTAATCCCATCCTCAGCTTGTCCACAAACACATAAGTCAGCTTGTCCATTAATTAACTCTACCAATCCAATTCGTACAATAGGATGGTCATCTACAATATAAACATTAAATTTATTTGTCATAAAATCGCCATACTCACCGCTACCGTAGATCCAGACTCGCTACTACTTATAGTCAATGATGCTTGAATTGCATTTGCTCTATACTTCATTATATGCAATCCCATACCATTTGATTTTTGATGATCAAAACCCACACCGTTATCTTTAATTTTCAATAAAATCAAGCCTTGATTTTTAGTTAATTGCACCAAAATTTTACTAGCCTTAGAATACTTAACAGCATTCATACATGCCTCTGTAACAATCCTATACAATTGAATAGAAACTTCTTGAGAAAATACAGGAGTAAAATTGCATTCAAACTTACAGGGGATTTTAAAACTCAAGAGTATTGATTCTGTAAAATTATTTAGAACATAAATTAATCCTAAATTTTCAATTTTCACTGGTCCTAGAGTTTCTGCAAAATCGCTCACGAAACGGTTTGCCTTTTTAAAGTCTAAAGCAAGACTTTCAATCTCTTTAACTAAGTTAGGAGCTTGAGTTTTTATTTGATTTTGAACTAGCTTTAACTTCAATTGAATCGCTGTTAGATCTTGTCCTAAAGTATCGTGTAGATCATGACCTATTCGAAGTTGCTCATGATCACTAATTGATAAAATTTCACGCTCCATATTTCTTTGACTACTTACATCTTTAATCATCAACAATATCCCTTGATCTTCTTCAATCATAGAATAATCTAAACTAGCAAACGAGAAATTCAAATCCTTACTCATCATGTGAATATCGCATTCAAAGTTAGAATCAAACATTTTCGAAATACCTTGGTCCAACATGTTTTTTAAAGCTGGATAATCTTTGAAATATTCCAAAAAATTTCTTCCGAGTATCTCGTGTCTATCTACCCCGAAAATCTTCCTAGCTGACTCATTCCAAATTTTAACTTTCCAACTGGTCTCAAGCCCGATGATTGCAAAAGGAGAAGCCTCTATAATTGTTTGTAAGATACCATTAATGTGTTTTGTTGATTTTTCAGCAAAAACTCTATCAGAAATATCATTTAATATGGCAATAAATCTTGTTTCTTTTTGTTCAGTAGATAGAAAAGGTACAATGGTAGTAAATGTGAAATAGATACTACCATCTTTCTTTTTGTTTCTGATTTCGCCTTGCCATGTTTTTCCTGACTTAATACTAAGCCACAAATTTTTAAAATAGCTTGGTTGATGATAAGAAGAATTCAAAATTCGTGGATTTTTACCCAACAACTCTGACTCAGAATACCCAGAGATATTACAAAACTTTTGGTTTACATACAGCATTTCACCATCGAAATTTGTAATGGCTACTGTGGCATGTTCATTTAATGTTTCAATTAAACACTGGCTTTGATATTCATTTAAACTTTGCATATTTATCAATCTTTTTAAAGGAGATGTCTGTATCCTAAATAGTAGTTTACAGGATATTTTTCATTTATAAATAGAGAACCACTTTGGAAGTAGGGTAATCCCCTACAAAGTTGTGGGATATCTCCTGATTGAGAAAATCTTTACAGTGAATTACTTTGTACACGATTACAGTAAGCTTAAACGCTTCCTTAAAAAATGGTTTATTAAGCACTTATTTACAAATGAAAGATATTCTCCTATTTCGAGGTTACAAAGACTTAGTTCTAACCTTAGTTTTGACAAATATCCACAATCTTTTTAGCTTTTCTTATAATACAAAAAGCAATTGTGTACGGGTAAATATTTAGTCATCTGAAAAATTATGAAAAAACTATATTTTATATTATTTCTTGTGTTATCTGTTTTAATTTTTTGTGAGCTCACTTCTCATACAACAGTCTCCCCTAAAACATTCAACAATAAAAACTTTGTATACTTCACACAAAAGATAATTCCAATCATAGAGCAAAGGTGCTCATTAAATTGTCATGGTGTCTCAGAGTCAGAATTTAAAAGTATAATGGATGACAGCGAGACTAGAAATTACTTTTATTTCCCTATAAATAAGAAGTTTTCAAATATTAACAGAACAAGTGAAAACTTAAAAAACATCTATAAAATTACCAAAGGAACTCTCCATAAAAATGGACATGACTCATCTCACTCTAGAATTGATTATTCTCAAAGTGCAAGATATAGCCCATTATTGAGAAAACCATTAAGTGAGGATTTAGGAGGGCTATCACACCTTGGTATTAATGTATTTTCTAATGAATCGGATCCAGATTACATAGTTTTTAAACACTGGATACAAAATGAAATAGATGATAATAAACAAAATAGTCAACTCAGTAAATCTCAAGAGTATTTTAAACAAAATGTGTTAGGAGTTTACACTAGAAATGGGTGCTTTGTTAGCTCTTGTCATAGTGAAAATACATTTAATGATTTTAAGTTACAGTCTCCTCTTCCTATCACAAATCCTGCTTTAAAAAATGATCAAGGATTTTCTGACCGAATGACTAAACATAATCACAAAGTATCTTTAGGTGATGTTACAAAACTTGCCAACTTACAAGGTGATGTAAAACTATCAAGACTTATCGTTAAAAATCTACCTTTAGACAAAGGAGGAGTTATACATCGAGGTGGAAACACTCAATTTTTTGAATCATATCAAGATAATGACGTACAAACGATAATGCAATGGCTTAAACTTGAAAAAGAACAATTATCAAAGAAACTTGTGTCAAAAGATGAATCACTTAGAGCCGACCAACTTGGTGAAATCAATGGATTAGCATTTATAAAAGGTTCAAAGGATCAAAAAGTAAAATTTTTTAATCCAGATGTTTTTTATCCGGGATCTGATATCTATATTTTAAAAACTCATCATGGAGATAGTTTAGTAGATACCAACTCTAAAGCCTACAATATAACAAAATTTATTCATCCTAATTATAAAGTACATATACAGTCATTTGATATAAGTTATGATTCAAAAAGTATTGTGTTTTCTATGAGAAAGTCTATAAAAGACTCTTTTCGTCTGTATCAGATTGACTTAGATGATAACTATCAAACAATCCAAGAGTCTTTTAAACAATTGAGTTTTGATAATCTTGATAGCAATCCAAAAATTCATCACATTGATCCTATATTTATGCCTGATCCTCAAGATAAAAACTCATATAATCTGGATCGAGTATCTATTGCATATGCTAGCAATGAAAATCTACAATATAGTGCTTCTATGCCATTTGGATTTTTAAGTGAAGTGAGTACGGGAAAAACAGATTGTATCATTGATCACCAACGCACAGAAAAACAAGGAACATTCAACTCCAAAAAAATTCATTTTTTATCCGGTAAGAACAAAGGCCAAACTAGATCAATAATAAAACATATACAAGATGACTCATCTACGGTTGGATCAAAGTTATATCTCAATAAACCCCTAACTTACAAACCACAATTAGGGGATAGCTATATGATTGAAAACTCCGAGTCTGATATTTTACCAAGTTATGATATTTTTCAGTTCACTCCCAGTAAAGTTAATCACGATATAAATAGTTATTTAAACAGCAAAAAGCAAATTACCTTTAGTTCCTCCCAAGAAAGAAAACCAACTATCAGAAGCACAGGTGAGATCATGTTTAGTAGTTTAAGAAATATTGGTTTTCAAGGTGGTCTACCTGTTTTTAACAGTGCTATATATAGAGTTCATAATGGAGGATTTGATTATCATATTCAAGGAGGAAATCGCTCCAGATATCCTATTCACTCCGACTCAAGAGAGCTACCTCAAGGTTTAGAAATAAGACTATTAATGGATCCTAGAAACTTGTCTGGTGGTGGTCAGCTAGTTTTGGCTGATCATGGTTTAGGTATCAACATTGAAGAAAATAATCCTTATGATAATGTTATTGATTACACTACAGATACATCTTCATCTCCTCCTCGTTTTATAAAAGCACAATATAGCTTTAAAGAAGAGATTGGCCCTCATGCAATTACTCATACTGGACTATCTCCTGGAGGAAGTTTTCGTGATCCTTACCCATTATCCAATGGAGATATATTAGTATCATATTGTAAAGAGAGCATAGACCATTTAGATCCTAACTCTTCAGTGGATTGGAACATTTATCTTTTAAAGTTTAATGAGGGATTGATGTCTGATGATGGTAAAAAGATTGGAGACTATAAATTGCATAAGTTAGCTAAAATTTATGACTCTGATTATTCGGAGTACAATGCTAGACCATTAACAGTTCGTTTAAAACAAACAACTCAAACCCATCAAAAATTTGTTAAACGACTAGATAAAATAAAAGAAAAAAGGGTAAATGGGATTCTTACAATGCCTGATCATTTAGATGGCGAAGTAGAATGCTATGATTATCCATTACTTGAGTCCTTTCTAACAAATTTCGCTCCTTCTGGAGCCAAAAAATTTAATGAAAAACTAAAATATGTTCGTATATTGCAACAAATACCTTTAACTAAAGAAAAGTTAAGTCTTCATCCAAAACAAGATGATCCATTTGCAACAACAATTAGTGCTGGTATTCATACACAAAAGAAAATTATTGCAGAAATACCACTTGCAAATGATGGTTCATTTTATGCAAAGGTACCAAGCAATGTTCCTTTAATGGTACAGGGGTTAAACTCCCAAAAAATGGCTCTGCATTCTATGAATCGTTTTTTTTATGTACAACCTGGCGAAAAACTAACATTTGCGATTCCACGTTCCATATTTCCTTTAAGATGTGCTGGATGCCATGGCAGTTTAACAGGCAACAAAGTGGATGGTTTAGGTCCTCCTGATTTAGTAAGTGGAGCCTCCAAAGTCTTAGCTACTTGGGATCATTCAACTAAAAGTAAAAAGCTCCCAAATAATCACGAAAAATTAAACATTTCAGTTGATTTTTCTACAGATGTACAAAAAATATTAAATGATAAATGTGTTCGTTGTCATGGTGGCTCTGATGACTTAAATCTTAGCTCAAAAAAGTCTGGCAATTTTTCAATTTCTTATAAATCATTACTACAATTAAAAGACAAAAATAGTAAAGCTTTTCATCATAGAAAGTATATAAATGAAAGAGAGGCATTGTCTAGCCAAAGCCCATTAATTGAAAAACTCACGGGAGTAAACTATTCCAATCCAAACGAACTTAACAAAGTGAGAGTTCCTCATCCAAAAAATAATCCATTGAGCCCATCTGAACTTTTAACAATGATTCGATGGATTGACTCTGGTGCTACTTTCAAAGGTGCCAAAGAGGAAAAGTTATGAAAGTTTTTATACTTTTGATTTTTATATTTAACACTACAAATTTTTTATTTTGTAGTGATAATAGTAAACAATACTTTAGAAGCAAGTTTTCTAAACTCACAAGTAGTGTTTGGAGGTATAAGAGTTCTTTTAAAAAAAATGACCTAAAACCAATAGCAAATAATAATCCTCATCCAGAACCTATTATCAATCGAATGAAACCCGAAAGAGTCACTATTGGACCTTTGGGTAAAAAGCTATACATAACTGTAGCAGGTAGTGAAGGTAATCCCAAAAATGAAGTAATAATATTTGATATAGCTTCTAGAAAAATAGTCAAAACTCTAAAAGTGGGCTTACGCCCCTACAATGTGATCATACACCCATCCAAACGATTTATGTTGGTCACTAACGAACTTTCAAATTACATTAGTATAATTGATATAAAATCAGACAGAGTTAGTGGTTATATACCAGCAGATTATTACTGTCAAGGAATTGTCATCACTAAAGATGGTAAGAAAGCCTATGTTGCCAATCGGTACTTAGATCAAGTTCTTGTTTTTGATTTAAGTATCACTCAAAATACTTTACAAGGAAAAGTTAAAAATATCGGTGGTTTTAATGAATCAGAATTTTTTGGCTTAAACTCTATAAGTCATAATGAAAGACAATTTTATCTCTCTAGAGGGTATTCTGAGCAAGAAATCCAAAAAGCACTCTCCACAAAAATTGGAGGCATAAGCTCCATATTAAAATCTCGCTGTGCAAAATGCCATCAGCACACTATGGGGGGTTACTATGCAGGTGCAGACCAAATTAAAAACTATTTATCAGCCATTGAACACTCCATTGGTGGTGATCCCAAAAATAGCCCATTGTTAAAAGCTGTAACTGCAAAACATGAGGGTGGATATGGTGATGACAAAATATCACCAAATTTTCATAGTGGGGGGGTACTATTTGAACCTAATGAAATCGAATATGAAAAAATATACCACTGGATAAAGCAGGCTAAACAGGGGCCAGGAATACGTGTGGGAAATGAAATGTCTCACCCTAAAGATCTTGTCTTAAGTAGTGATGAAAAGCAGTTGTTTGTAGGAAACACAGGTACAATGGATGTAAGTATTATAGATACAGACAAACACGAATTGCTTGGTGGTATTTATATTCAAAATGTGACAAACCATCTTAATTTGTTTCAAAAAGATAATAAAGATTGGTTATTAATCCTCTCTATGGGAATCGGATTTGGAGCAACAAAATCAAGAGACCCCTTAGGAGCAGAAACTTGGAGTCGAGACAATGAAGCTGCCCAATATACTCTTTTAAGAGACCCTATAACAACGGACTCTCTACCTCTTAGTCAACAAGATGTTATGGGTCCCTTTGATGCAGTGGATGGAACTTGGAATATCAAAATGAAAGATATTCAAAATGACCTAGTTTTGATAAATACTTCTTCTTTGAAATATCCAAAACAATTTGAATCTTTACAATCAGAATATTTATTAAAAGCTAACAAGTACGAAGCACACCAAAATTGGGTTCGCTACACATCAGATACAGCGGAGTCTACTTTGGGTGATGTGAAGGGTGATATAGCTCCTGAATTACAAAGAGTGCATGGCTCATTTGCTGAATGGAGTATCATCGACAAAGACAAATTATATGTATCTATGGCAGGTAGTTTTGAAGTTGTAGAATATCAAATTAACATAGATGCAAACGATTCATCTTTTTATCTTTCACCAATTGAAAAATACGATACAGGCATAAGACCGATGGGATTAGAGTTTGGTAAAAAAAACACTCTATCTCAAGACCTTTTGTTTGTAGTAAATCAACTCAGTGAATCTTTAACTATCATCAATCGAAAATCTAAGGTATCTGAAACCATTTCTTTAAGTGATAACTTACCTTATCCCGTAACAGATGCTGAACTAGGTGAGTTGATAACACATACTTCTATTTTTACATCCGATGGAGATACTTCTTGTTTGCATTGTCATTATAGAGATGCTGGGGATGGACGAGCTTGGGGAGCAGCAGAAAGCATTGGACAAGATCGATTTGGACATATTACTGCTGGTGGAACCCTTGGTATTCCTCAAATGAAAAACCTTTTACATAATCAGCCTTTTTACTTTGAAGGTACCCATAGAATTTCAGAAGGTCAAGGAGCTGATATAAATGAGCCTGCTAGTTCCATTGATTTTGTCAATGAAATTTGGGCAGGAGATTTTTCTAATATTAAATCTCCTATACCTGACCACAAAAGAAAAGAAATGCATGAAGAACTAAAAGAACGAGTAGAAGTTAGAAAACTAGGCAAGTTATGGTATGACTTAGAAGAAAAACGAGAAGAATTTTTACGAACACAATCTATGAAATACTTAGGAGAAAGCAAAAGCCTTAGTGACCTCTATCGCGCTGTAGCAACATGGATGGGTAACGAACCTCATTTGTTTCCAAATCCATTCGATCAACAACATCCATCTGTAAAACGTGGAGAAAGATTATTTAACTCAGCAAATGTAATGTGTGGAGTATGCCACGTTGCTCCTAATTTCACCAACAAAGATAAAATATTGGCTAACAATGACCGTAGAGCACTTCCTAGCTTGACCACTATTACTAGACGAGATGCTTCATATACCTTAGCAGGAGTCCATGCAGTAGACTATGCTAATTCTAAAAAGTTTGATATGGAGCCAACAGATCTAGGGAGAACTGAAGATCAAGAAGGGACTTTTACTACTATGCAGCTGAGAGGAATTTTTGATCGACCACCGGTATTTTTGCATCATGGGCGAGCTAGGAGTTTAAGAGAGGCCATAGCTACACCAAAACATCAATCACTCAGAAAGTTCGTTTTTCCAGTGTTGCAAGGATCTGAAAATGTTCGAGCCAATAGACAAGAGCAAGGATTTAATGAAATTACTAGTAGAAGCAAAAAGGGTACTTTAAATGTACATGATCAAATATTTGATACTCATGGTGGAACATCACATTTAACCGTTCAACAAATGAATGATCTGATTCATTTTATGCAATCAATCCATTGAGAATTTTATGAAATTATTTCTATTTTTATTTTTGAAACAGTTTATTTTTTGTAGTGAGGTGAGTGTTCATCAATTGAAAGTACATAAAGATATGATTTTAATACCAGCTGGAACATATCACATTGGAAGCAATATTGGGAAATACGATCAAAATCCTAGAGTTAAAATACAATTATCATCTTATTTGATAGATCGCTATGAAGTCAGTATTAAAAAATACAAACAGTTTTTACAAGACACAAACTATATAAGCGAAGGTCCTTGGCAACGATCACTTCATCAAAACAACGATAACTTACCCGTACGATTTATAACTTATACCGATGCTAAAAATTATGCCAAATGGGCTAAAAAAGATCTACCAACAGAAGCACAGTGGGAGGTAGCGTGTGGCACTAAAAAATTTACTTTAAAAAGAAAAAAATTATCTATCGGACCACAAGAGGTAAACTTTGCAGAAGTATCTGATTATGGAGTTTACAACCTATCTGGAAACGTAAGAGAATGGGTCAACGATTGGTATGATAGGTATTACAGATTAAATCAGCTAAAAAAAAATGACTTATTTAATCCACAAGGCCCCCAAGACAACACTGCTCCTGAGCTAAAATTCTCAGAGATCAATGCAGAAGCAGGTAATGAAAGATCAACTCTTAAAGTCGTTAAAGGGGGATCTTGGATGTCAAAATACAATTATCAAGTACAAGCAAGTAAAAGAGCTGCTCATAATCCCAAACAATGGTTTAACGATGTAGGGTTTCGTTGCGTTATTAATGTGGAGGATAACTAAAATGAAAGATATGAAAAATATATTTATACTAGCAGTATTCTTTATCACTATGTCTGCCTTAGTTTTTTACTTTAGCCCTATTCATAAAACACAAAACATAGATACAATTAATGAAAAACTTGATCAAAAAGAAGTCCTGTTTACCAGCTTTTTAGACTCCAACCAACTTGCAGTAACTCATTTCAATGCTATGGGTAGTTCATTTACCATCAAATTGGACACCAACTTAAATCAAGCCAATAAATTATTTACAAAATCAATTGAAATTTTAAGTAATTTGGAAGATCAACTTAGTTCATGGAAAATGAATAGTGACGTATCAGTCATCAATCATTTTGCTGGCGTAAAGCCAGTTAAAGTTAGTTCTAGCACATTTAATTTATTGCAATTATCGAATACATTATACAAAGATACAAATGGTACTTTTGATATTACTATTGGTCCTATTTGGGATTTATGGCCATTTCGAAATCACAATAAAACTCTTCCTAGTGCGAAACAAATTAAAGAAGCTCTACCTTTAGTAAATGGTAGTCAAATAATACTTGATACACTCAATCAAAGCGCATATCTAAGTAAAGTTGGAATGAAAATAAATTTAGGAGCTATTGGAAAGGGATATTCTAGTAAAGTCTTATCTGATTTTTATCGGTTAAATGGGGTAATCAATGGTGCTGTTAGCGCTGGGGGCGACCTATTTGTCTTTGGATTAGAAAAAGGTAAAAAATGGAAAGTAAATATTGAAAATCCTAATCAAAAAAATCAATCAATTCAAAGTGTGTATTTGAGTGGAATGTCAATAGCTAGCTCTGGTGACAGTGAAAGATTTATTGTTAGAAATAAAAAAAAATATGGTCATATTATTGATCCCCGTAATGGATATCCAGTAACAAAAACAAAACTTGTCAGTATTATTCATCCAAACCCAAGTAAAGCAGATGCCTATGCTACTGCTGCATATATTATGGGACCTTCTGAAGCTATTGAATGGATTAATTCAATAACTAACACAGAAGGATTTATTATCGATGCTCAGGGTAATCATTATCACTCTAAAGGATGGGTTAAATATACTAAAAGCGAAATACAAACACTTACTCCAACAAAAATAGTTAAAAAAATTGTAAAAAATAAACATCAGCACCTATCAAACTTTGTCAGTCGATCTCAGAGTGAAATAAAAACCTCTGAATTAAGTAATATGGCCTTCATTCCAAAAGGTAAATTTTTATCTGGAAAAAACAATACTCTTGTTTTTGAAGATAGTTTTTACATAGATAAAACAGAAGTTAGTAATCGAGATTACAATCAATTTTTACAAAATGATGCATCAAAGAACCATATTTATTGTCACCCTCAAGAACCAGAAAATAAAAATCATCAATCACGATACTCTAAGGAGTTTAGAAGCCCACTTTTTTTAAAAACCTCAGCCAAAAAGATAGCTCCCTTTCAAAAAGAAACTTTTTCTAAGTTATCTTATCCCGTAGTAGGAGTTGATTGGTGGGATGCTTATGCTTATGCCAATTTCAAAAGAAAATCATTACCTAGTGCTATGCAATTTGAAAAATCTTCTAGGGGAACTGATGGGAGAAATTGGCCCTTTGGAAACAAATGGAAATACAAAAATGTCAATAGTGGAGGAGAAAAATGGGGAGAAAATGATGGACACATATACTCTGCACCCGTTAGGTCATTTGAAACAGGTAAATCAATTTATGGCTGTTATCATTTATCAGGTAATGTATCAGAGTGGACTCGAGATGGATATGTGGCTGGGGGAAGTTCTAAAAGTAATCCTAGCGAGGTAGCTTGTTGGTCTAAAACAGTTAGAAATCCTGACTTTAGGGCATTTGATATAGGTTTTCGAACCGTCATTAATCTAAAGAGGTCATTATGATCAACTACTATAAATCTATTATACCAATTAGTCTCTGTTGTTTGCTCATCTCCCTTTATTTATGGGGTATAAATACTGGTATGAGCTCTTTAGAGCTTAGTCAAGCTCAAAACTACTGGAACAATAGCCAATGTATGGAATGTCATCAAGATAAAACAAGTTTAAACAATTTTAATAAAAAAGAGCATCCCAAGTTTCATAGTGATTTGTTTGTTGAATATACTCACGGAAAGCTTGAAACAAACTCTCCCCAAAAATGTTTAAATTGTCATAAAGCCCAATCATGTAAAGATTGTCATTCCACAGCTCCTAAAAATCATACTCAACTTTTTAAGTCTCCACAACTCAATCACTTTGCTTCAAATCAACACATTTTATTAGGAAGAATGAACAAGCAGTCTTGTTTGTCCTGCCATCAAAATTATGTAGCACAATGCTCTAATTGTCATGAAATTAAAGAGCTACAACAATGGCGAAAGCAATTTGAAAGCACCAAAAATACTTGGTCATATCTATTTGAAAATTAAATCAAGGAAAACCATGTTAAAACAAATTGAATCAATAGAAAATAGAATCAAAAATGTTCGTGCAAATTTAGGAGCTAAATGGTCTTTTTTAATCTTATTAACTCCCTTAACAATAACATCAATTGTAACTCATGGAGTTTTAGCATTTAACCTTATTTTTACGGCTATATTAGTGTGTATGGTTTCTTCTATAATGCTTAGAAAATTATCCAATCAAGATTTTCATTTGTTTAATCCCGGGTCTATAATCACAGGGTTATTAATCGCATTAACATGTGGACCAAATTTACCATTATATATGATTATTTTAGGTGCATTTTTTGGGGAAGTAATTGGTAAGTATCCTGTCAATCACCTAGCTAAGAATATAATTAACCCTGCTATACTTGGTCGAACTCTAATTGCTCTATTTGAAACTTTTATTCCTTACCAAACAAACAATCAACAAGGATCTGATTTTGTAGATTTAGTCAGTGGAGCTAGTATTTTGTTTAAAGATTCTGGAGGAATATTACGTCCAGAACTATATGAGGCCCTAGTATTTCGTAGGACAGGGGCACTTGGAGAGTGTTCAAGTCTGATCATTTTAATTACCGCCTTTTTTTTACTCCGTTACCTAATAATTAAAAGAGAGGCATGCATAAACTTTATATTATGGGTTCCACTGTTTGTACTTTTAATACCAAGTAGTACATCAATTGTAGGGCATGCTCCTTGGGTGTCTAACCCAGCTCTCTTTTTATTAGGTAGCTCTACTTTACTCACTGCGGTATTTTTTGCAACTGACCCAAAGACGATTCCTAAAACTAAAATTGGAGGAACAATTTTTGGAATAGGAGCTGCTTTTATCAGTGTTTTTGGAAGAGTACATACTTCAATTCCGGGATTTGAAATGTTTGCTGTATTAATCATGAACCTTTTAACACCGTTTATTGATGAATTAGTGATAAATAGATCTCACTTTCAGGATAAAGATTGGATACAAATGTTTTTTAAGATACAAAGTTATTTTACTAACGTCTTTCCTCAAGCTATTCCCAGTGTAAATGGAGCTACATCAAACTTCATTATTAACCAAAAATCGTACTTTAAAAAAAGATCCTTTAACACATCTTTGCTTAATCATGGTACCTGTCCAAGTTTTAGAAAATACTCCATTTCGTCTCTTGAGGAAATATATAAACGTTCATGTCTTATGACAGATATGGAAATAATTGAATTATTAAAACAAACTGCTCATACAGGAAGAGGAGGAGCACATTTCAGTGTGCATAAAAAGTGGGAAACTGCATTAAACCAAAAAAATCCACCTGTATTGATAGTTAATGCCTCAGAAGGAGAGCCAAGTACTTTTAAAGATAAATATATTCTAAAAATGTATCCTCACATCTTACTGTTTGGCATACATATTTGTGCTAAAGCACTTAACATAAAAGATGTCATTATTGTAATGGAAGAAGACTTCACCCTAGGGTCATCTCGATTAAAAGAAGCATTAAAAAATCAATTTTTTTTAGATCATCCATTAAACATTGAGATAAAAGCTTCATCTAATACTTATCTTGGGGGAGAAGAAACAGCACTTTTAGAACACTTAGAAGGAAAATTACCTATCCCAAGAATAAAACCACCTTTTCCTTTTCAAGTTGGACTAAACGGTAAAGAAACTTTAATCCATAACGCTGAAACTCTAACATGGTTACCAATGATCATAGATTTACAACAAAAGCCAAATTTTCTTGTAAGCTTATCTGGTGATGTGGATCAAGCTGGCGTATACGAAGTTAAAGTAGGAGATACCATTCAAGATATTATTGATAGGGGGTTTACTCTACCTAATTCAAAGCCATACAAAGCTTTTGAGTTAGGTGGACCATCTGGAGTTATTTTGCCAGCTAAAATGTCAAACATAGCTATCTTATCCGATGAATTTAAAAAACTAGGACTAAACTTTTCATCAGGAGCAATACGAGTCATTTCTAAGGAGTCTTGTTTAATCTACGAAGTCTATAAAAGTATCCAATTTTTTGAAAAGGAATCATGTGGAAAATGCTCTCCTTGTCGCTTAGGAACTAAAGAGCTAAGTCACTTATGGAGAAAACTTACTCTAGGGATAATTGAAAATAACGAAATGATCTCTCTAAAAGAGTCAGCGAAAATGATTTCAAGTGCATCCATGTGTGGCCTAGGAAAATCTGCTGCAAATCAAATTCATAGTTTAATGCAGTTTTCAAATAATCAAATAAATGATCATATTAATAAAGAAGATTGTGAGGTTTGTAGCCATGAGTACAATTAAGGTAACATTTGACAATAAAATATATACATCACCAAATAATATAACAGTTTTAAAGGCCGCTTCTTTAAACAATATATTTATCCCATCGTGGTGTGCCATTAAACACCAAGCTGGTTCACAAGTTTGTCGTCTATGCATTGTTGAAATTGATGGGTTCAAAGGGGCCGTTAACTCTTGTGGGATTACTGTAAAAGATGGAATGAAAATTACTGTAAATAGTTTAGCCTTGAACAAAACTAGAAAAACATTGTTGAAACTACTCCTAAAGTCACATAAAAATTGTAAAGATTTAAATTGTGAATTAGAAAATTTAGCAATAAAACTAGATATCAAACCCCAAGTTATACAGAGTAAAGCATCGCCTCTAAAAGAACTTTCATCTTATCTATTATACAATAAAGATTTATGTGTTCATTGTGAAAGATGTGTAAATAGCTGTACTCAACAAAAGTCGCTAGAAGTTGTTCATAAGACCAGAGATATTTCATTAAAAAATGACTCTATAAAAACCTCGTGCATCCAATGTGGTGACTGTATTTTTATGTGTAAGGCAGGGGCATTAACAGAAAACAGTATAGTAAAAGGGCTTTAAAGTAAGCCCTTTTTGAAATACTTTTTACTTATCTAAAGGCTCAAAGTGAGCAGTAAAATGCCTCAATGCAGGGGCCTGATAAGTCATTTTTAAACCTCTAGCCTCTGATCTACGATGGTAAACGTTTTCAATTGCCTCAATAACATACTCTATTTGAGATTGTGTATAAGTACGTCTAGGGATTGCAAGTCTCACTAGCTCCATTTTTGATGGGATCTCTTCGCCTGTTTCTTTGTCAATATGACCAAACATTACTGTGCCAATCTCTACACCACGGATACCTGCTTCAAGATATAACTCACAAGCGAGTGCTTGACCTGGATATTCTAAGGGATCAATATGGGGATACAATGCTTTCGCATCGATATATACAGCATGTCCACCCGGTGGGTCGATAATCGGGATACCAATCTTTTTAATTCGGTCTCCTAAAAAAGCTGTGGAGCGGATTCGGTACTCTAAATAGTCCTCTTCAAGTACCTCTTTTAAACCAATAGCAATAGCCTCTAAATCGCGACCCGCTAATCCACCATAAGTAGGAAACCCCTCGGTTAGGATTAATAAGTTACGAGAATGCTCTGCTAAAGTATCATCGTTTAAACATAAAAACCCACCGATGTTTACTAATCCATCTTTTTTGGCAGACATAGTACAGCCATCAGCATAAGAAAAGAACTCTTTTGTGATTTCAAGAGGGGTTTTATCAGCGTAACCTTCTTCTCTTGATTTGATAAACCAAGCATTTTCAGCAAATCGACAAGCATCAATAATTAATGGGATTTTATATTTGTCACAAATAGCTTTTACAGCTTTTACATTGGCCATAGATACTGGTTGGCCACCACCAGAGTTATTAGTTATAGTCAACATACAAATGGGAACATTTTCTACTCCAGTATCTTGAATAAACTTATCTAACGCTTCAATATCCATATTTCCTTTGAATGGATATGGCTTCATTGGCTCTAGCCCTTCAGGAATCACTAAATCGACTGCTTTTGCACCAGATGCTTCTACATTAGCTCTTGTAGTATCAAAGTGAGTATTGTTTGGAATGGATTTTCCTTCACCACCAACGCACGAAAATAGTATTTTTTCAGCTGCACGCCCTTGATGAGTAGGGATTACATGCTTGAAGCTAAAGATTTCTGTAACAGCATCTTGAAAGTTAAAAAAGCTTTTTGATCCAGCATAACTCTCATCACCAATCATGATTCCAGCCCATTGAGCAGAACTCATTGCTCCAGTACCTGAGTCTGTGAGTAAATCGATTAAAACGTCTTCACCCTTTACCAAAAATACGTTATGGTGAGCATCTTCCAATGCTTTTATTCTTTGCTCTTTGGTTGTCATCCGAATAGTTTCTACAGACTTTATTCTGAAAGGTTCGATCACAGTTTTCATTGATATACTCCAATTTGTTTGATTAGTAGAACAGTCTCTATAAATCTTGATCAATTTAATATATTATTAGTTAATCAATTCTAAAAACTAAAAGTTAAGAGTAGACTCTATCCAAAGTGTTTAATCAGATACATTAGTTTTAAGCGATTTTTCAATAGAATAATCTAATTAAAAGAGATTGACAATAATTTTACTAAAGAGATATGCAAGAATAGTAATGAATTGATTAAACTCTCCAATCTAATAGCAAAAAAAGGTTTTATTTTCAAATAAATATGATTCATCTATTGAAATCTTAAACTCTTGTAATAAATTACTGTACTTTAGTAATTTTAATTTGTTATTATTCATTAACAAATTATTTACAAGAACTCTCTTTACTAATTTTTGAACCTGGAGACCAAAATGTACTATTCTAGATCTGCTGAATATGCAATCCGAGCCTTAACACTTATGAGCACTTTCTTTGAAGGAAAGTACTTCCAAGTAAAACAGATAACTCGTATGGAAGACATATCTCCTACTTATTTATCCAAAATTTTACGAGATTTGACTAAAGCTGGCTTGTTAACTTCAGTTAGAGGGCCAGCAGGGGGCTTTTGCCTTTCTAAACCTCCTCAAGATATTACTCTAAAAGAGGTCGTAGAAATCATCGATGGCTGTAAAATCTTCAATGGCTGTTTATTAGGTGATATGGATTGTGATGAAAGACATCCATGTGAAATGCATGACTCCTTTGAAAGTGTTCGAACAAAACTGACAACTTGTTTTCAAAGCTGTAACTTTAAAACTTTATCTGATCGATATGCCCTTGATCGGGCTGACTCCTTAGCTGAGTTCAAAAAATTCATGGAAATATAATGGACCAACGTATTGCTGAAACCATTGTTAGAATTGTACTTCAAGAGATATACAAAGATGGCAAAGTAGAGGCATACGAAAGAGAAACACTAAAAAAAGTTCTTGATCAAGTAGGGATTGAAGACAAAGTGTTTCGTACCATTCATAAAGAAGTTTCTATATCTGCTAAAAAGATGAAAATTGTAGAGGAGCCACTAGACCACAAAGTGCTCCTCCAACGACTCAATCAAAGACTTAGGATGGAAGTCACCCCCAAGGTTTGCAAAGAGATTATTGATCTTTTTAGAAAAGAGTTTTCTATTGAAAAAAATCCAATCCTAGAAAGCAAAGTGATTCCACAACTCCATGAAACTAGTAAAGATATACAGCAACAGTCTATAATAACTACTCTCTCATTACCAAAAAGTAATAAGTTAAATATCCTATGTGAACAAAGCCCTAATTATTCACTAGCCTGTTACTTACTAGGTAGTGGTAGTATTTTTTGGGTTATCTTTTTTTCTATGATTCCTGTACTAATTAATTTGAATATTGGTGATGTATATATAGAATATAAACATCTGGCATTTTCTTCTAAAAAAGTACAAGCACACGTAATTCATTCTGGCTATGCACGAATGCAAGGTTTGGAGTCAGAGGTTACCGAGGTTCACTACCGCTATACAGTAAATCATAAAAATTTTACTGGCTACTCTTATTTAACTGATTTCTATCCAAAACAAGATCATCCATTAGTAATCACAGTAGGTGAAACTGCACCAAATATTTCAAGGATAGTTGGTGGATCCTTTGCCGAAAACAGTGTGATAATATATATACCCATTTTATTGCTCGTAAGCTCCTTTGTCTTAGGACTTCTTAAAAGTCGAACAGCTAAAAATACCAATGTTTCAGATATTGGCATGCTAGATGATTCTAAATTGAGTATATTCAGCCATTTTATCATTCGTCGAGCGAGTATCCTCATCTTTACTTTATTGATTTGTTACTTTACATACCTACCCGATCTAATATTTAATATTTTACTTCCGATAACCTCTGCTCTATTTTTGTTAGGGATAATCATTGTCGTTGTCTGGGCGAGCTCCGAAGAGCGCTGATATACCAAGGAACACCATGTACAAAAAATTTGAAACTACTATTGTTACCATCGTTTTGGAAGAAGTTTATGCTGATGGATTCATTGAAGCCTATGAAAGAGAAGCACTTAAAAAAGTATTAAAAAAGGTTGGTATAAACCGAGATGTTTTTCAAAACATTCATAAAAAAATAGCAATTGAGGCTAAAAAGAAGAGTTTAGAGCCAAAGTTAGATGATCAAGGTGGATTTTTGATGAGAGTCTGTGATCGCTTGACAGAGTCTACCACCTCAGAAATTGCACAGGAGATCATCTCCCTATTAGCTGAGGAGTTTCAACTCGACATTCCTACCCAAACAGACACTGAGCCAAATAAAAATACAAGTGATATCACTGAACAAAGTAGTTTACCCTCAGAAGATAACTCCAATGATCAATCACCCAAGATAAGTACCTTTGAAACTAGCGAAAGAGAAATAGTGCCCAGCTCTTTTGGTACTCCAGACATTGCTCTGGAATCTCCAAAAATTACTACAAAATCAAGACAAAAATTAACTCAACCCAAAAAGTCCATCGGAGCGAAAAAGAAGAAAAATATTCCTAACGATCAAGGAACTCTAAAGGTTTCTAGTCCAAACTATGGATTAGCTTGCTATTTACTTGGCAACGGATCTTTATCATGGATTTGTGTCTTTTCTTTAATGGCTATACTAATTAATCTAAATGTCCATGAACTATATACACAACATAGATACCTAAAGAAAACCACCACAAAGGTGGTAGGGACAGTACTTGGCAGTATGTTTGCCAGAAATGCATTGTTTGACCTTGAAATCGTTGAGGTTCATTATCATTATATAAAAGACGGAAAGAACTTTACAGGCTACTCCTATACACTAGATACCTACAAAAGAGCTGATAGCAAAGTCACTGTCATGGTAAACATAACAAATCCAAAGCTTTCTCGTTTGAAAGATGGTTCTTATTATGAATACGATGTTATAGTTTTCGTGCCTATTTTGGCACTTTTCTTTTTTCTCTTTACGGCTGTATACGGTACACTTAAAGCAAAGCATACTCCAGTGTCAGAGCTCAATATGATTGGCCAAGATCTAAAAAGTATTTTATCGCATTTTTGCATTCGAAGATTAAGTATCCTTCTAATAACCATTTTTTACTGTTCCTTCTTTTCTGTAGGAGATCTTGTTTTCAATATCCTAGTACCTATTTTTAATATGATTTTCATTTTTGCACTTATTGTATTAGCTATCATAGGGTCTTTATATGCTGATAGCTAATCATTAAATGAAATCTAAAATTTCAAGTAAATCAACCTGAACAATTTCTAAATTTATTATTAAGACAAGGTAATACTACGCCTCTTGAGATACTTACAAGCATTGTCAGCACTCTACCTTATAATTTGCTCTTTATATTTAAATTCACCTAAATAATGATGGCTCAAATAATGCTGAACCAAGTAGTTTAAGGATGGTGGCATGGCAGGGCAAGAGTACTTAAAACTATCTCCATGTTTTTCAAATTTAAGATAATAGTGAAAAATTCGATACAAGCCTTCTTTAAAGTCCGACTTGGTAAATGTAAAACTACCTAAATAAGAGATGTCTTTACGCCTCCAAGCGTTCATGGGAGCATCAAAGCACTCTTGGGATATGGGCTCAAAATCAATAACTTCTTGAGCTATTGATTTTCCATAATGTATATAGGCCTCATCAAGCCAACGAAACACTACCGGTAAAAATGCTTCATAGGCTTTTATATCATTACGAGCCATAACCAGAGCATATTGATAATGCTGTTCTGATTTATACATCACCGTCTTTTGTTTGTACTTTTGAAACTCTTCATCAAAAGAATAATAGCCAAATATTTTTTTTTCTAAACGATTTAAATTGACTATTTTAGACATACTTACCTTTGTGATAACAATCAGGAACTATAAAATTAAGCTTGAATCGAAGTTAAAATAGCTACATTTACCACATCTTCAAATGAGCATCCACGAGACAAATCGTTCATCGGTTTATTTAAACCTTGAATAATCGGGCCATAAGCCTCTGCTTTTGCCAATCTTTGAACTAATTTATATCCAATGTTACCAGCATCAAGTGTAGGAAATACCAAAACATTAGCACTACCTGCTACTTTAGAGTCTGGGGCCTTTTTAGATCCAACAGAAGGAACAATAGCCGCATCCAATTGCAACTCTGCATCTACTTGATAGGAGTTAGTATTTTTGCTTTGCAAAATTTTATAAGCATCGGTTACTTTATCAACATCAGGATGCTTAGCGGAACCCTTAGTTGAAAAACTCAACATGGCTACCTTAGGAGCTTGGCCTACTAGTTTTTCATAATTTTGAGCTGTAGCCAAAGCGATATCAGATAATTGATTTGCATCAGGGTTAGGAATCACCCCACAATCCGCAAAAAATAATACTCCTTCTTCACCAAAAGATTTATCTGGTACTATCATAATAAAAAATGAAGAAACAGTTTTGTTACCAGGTGTAGGCTTTATTATTTGAATTCCAGCTCTTAAAACATCTGCTGTAGGTGAAACCGCTCCTGATACTAATCCATCGACTTTTCCGACCTTAAGCAATAAAGATGCGAAATTGATAGGAGTCTTTAATTGTCGTTTTGCTTCAATCCAAGAAATGCCTTTCTTTTTTCTAAGGTCATAATAGACCTCCACTAAATCTTTGGTAAGATTTTCGTCTTCTGGATCAAAAAAATGCGCTTTAGACACATCAAAACCTTTTGAACATAAATCAGCTTTTTTTCCAACCAATGAAACCTCACAAATATTATTAGCTAAGAGATATTCAGCAGCTTTTAAAATCCTTTCATCTTGAGATTCGGGTAGAATAATATTTTTAGTATTTGATTTAGCTTTATTCATTAAATTGACCATAAAAGGGTTCATAATTTGTCCTTAAAGTTTGTGGATAAAAGAGAGTCAATACATTTTCAATTTACATCTGTGATATAAAGCACGACTCAAAAGTTTCAATTCATTTCTATGATTTCTATTGTAAATTAGTATATACTATAAATAAAAATCTACAGTGAATTACTTTCATAAATATACTACATTATTTTCAACGCGTATTTTACCTTGAACAAGTTAAAAATAAAACACAAAATCACAAAGTATTTATGCTAAATGTTTAAAAGCATTTATGATCGATAAGTTTCCAATAGATGTGATCAAACTGTTTTGAAATAAATCTCTTGAATCTGTAGATAAAGGATCTATAAATGACTAAAGTTTTAGTAATAGACGATGAAAAAATAATGGCTGGATCCATTAAAAATTTACTCATAAACAGAGGATATAGTGCAGAGTGCTTTTTCAATCCTATAACTGCACTCAATGTTTTGCAAAAAGAGCATTTTGATATTGTTTTAACTGACTTTAAGATGCCTAATATTGATGGCCTTGAAATGATCGAACGAATCAAAGACATCCGTCCCGAATCCAAAATTATTTTAATGACTGCCTATTCCAGTATATCCAACGCAGTTGAAGCCATGAAAAAGGGAGCGGACGAGTATATCGCTAAACCTTTTGAAATCGAAGACCTTGAGCAAAAGCTACAAATTTTAGGGGGAGCTCTCCAAAAAAAGAAAAAATCAAAACAAGTTCAAGTTGAGTTACTTGGTAATTCTGCACCCATGCTTCATCTTAAATCTAAAATTAAAAAAATCGCTCAAAGTGATGCTACTGTTTTAATTACAGGTGAAAGTGGAACAGGTAAAGAGCTAGTAGCTCAACAAATCCATAATTCTAGCAGGAGGGCTGAACAAGCCTTTATTCCAATCAACATGGCGGCTATTCCTTTAAACTTGATTGAGTCCGAGTTTTTCGGATATAAAAAGGGTAGTTTTACTGGAGCTGAAAAAGACTATCAAGGAAAGTTTTTAGCATCTAATGAAGGTAGTTTATTTATGGATGAGGTGGGCGAAATACCACTTGATTTGCAGGCTAAACTACTTAGAGTTTTGCAAGAGTCTAGCTTTCAAGCAGTAGGGAGCTCTGAAACTGTAAAAATAAACTCACGATTTATTGCTGCTACCAATCAAGATCTATATAAACTTACTCAAGAAAACAAATTTCGTGAAGACTTATATTACCGACTCAACATTATAGAGCTAAAGCTACCTCCTTTAAGAGATCGACTTGAGGATATTAAGCAGCTTGTAACCCATTTTGCAGTCAAACACGGGACCCAAGAGATTAAAATTCCACAAGAGTTTTTAGATTTATTACGCGCATATCATTGGCCCGGAAATGTTCGAGAACTCGAAAACATTATTCATCGATGTATCGTTCTTGTTGAAGGAAACACACTAGATATTCATGATTTACCTAAGCATATTTCTGGGTTGACTCCAAAGCAAGAAACTCCTTTAACTGACATTAGTTTTCAACAGATTAAAGAAGGGCTTAGTTTAATCGATCTTGAGAAGAAAATAATTCTTAAAGCGCTAGAAGAGTCACAAGGTAATAAGACAAATGCAGCTAAGTTACTAAAAATCACACGACGAAAATTATACTCTCGAATGGAAAAACATGGCATTGACTTATCTTGATAGCTCACAAAAAAATCCTTATCCTACCGTTGATATTATTATCTACGATCAGGATCAACATCAAATTGTTTTGATTGAAAGGCTAAATGAACCCTTCGGTTGGGCTCTGCCTGGAGGATTTGTAGATGTAGGAGAAAGCCTTGAACAGGCTTGTGTTCGTGAAGCCAAAGAAGAGACCAATTTAGACTGTTCACTTCTGTGCCAACTCTATACTTATTCTGATCCTACTCGTGATAATCGATGCCATACAATATCCACAGTATTTATAGCAACGGGAGTTGGAGAATTAAAAGCATTAGATGATGCTAAAAGTGCACAATGGTTCTCACTTAGTGATTTACCTTCTCTCGTATTTGACCATAAAAAAATTGTTAATGACTTCAAAACTAACTATATTCATGGGACTAAATCCCTTTTTCTTTGCAAGGATTAAAAAATGACTCAAACTTTTATTAATGCTCATCTTGTACCTGTTACATCTCCTGAAATCAAAAATGGCTTTATCACAATTAAAGATGATAAAATTGTAGCACTTGGGACCATGAAAGATTATAAAATCAATGGACAAGAATTTGATGTAAAAGGGGACTATTTGTTCCCTGGATTTATCGACTCACATTGTCACTTAGCCATGTCCGAGCATGGCGGAGGTGGCAGTCATGGTAATGAAATGAGTTCTCCCTGTACTGCCCAAGTCAATGCATTAGATTCAATTGTACCAGATGAAGAATATATGTACCGTGCTCATCAACGAGCAGGAATTACAACAGCATTAGTTACACCTGGTTCAGCCAATGTTTTTGGAGGAACTTCTACGGCAATTAAGTGCATACCAACTGTCGATGTAAATGAAATCGTTTTAAAAAATCCTGTACATTTAAAAATGGCATTTGGTGAGAATCCTGTTCGAGTCCATGGTGGAAAAGGGATGCCTGCCTCAAAAATGGGAGTTATTGAATATGCTCGCCAAAAATATGAACAAGCAAAACTTTATGCTTACAAAAAAGAAAAACATTTTAATGACAACTCTAAAGACCCAAAAGAGTTTGAAATCAAACGTGATTTAGAAGTACTATGCAAAGCCTTAAATCGAGAGATCACTGTCGAACTACATGCACATAATTATGAAGATATGATAGCTGGAATTCGTTTAAAGAAAGAGTATAATTTAAGACTTCATATAGTTCATGGTTCAGAAGCATTTAAGATAATCGATCAATTAAAAGCAGATGACATGGCAATCACATTTTCACCCCAACTTAGTGTTGCTAGTAAAAAAGAAAACCGAACTAAAAATCTTCGAGGACCTAAATTAATGGCTGATGCTGGACTTTTATTTGCAATTTCAACGGATCACCCTGTATATCCTATAGACTTGTTGCCATTTGATGCTGCTCTTTCCATGAAAGCTGGTCTTAGTCTACAAGATGCAATTCAGTCAATTACTATCAATGCAGCTAAGATTATATGCTTAGAGGATAGAATAGGCAGCCTAGAGGCCGGGAAAGATGCTGATCTTGTTGTTTGGCATAAACATCCAATTCTAGAAACCCAAGCTACAGTTAAAAGAGTGATTATAAACGGAAAGACCATATTTGATGGAAAATATTCTCCAAATCAATTAGACTATTTATGGGACTCTTTTGAAAAATAGAATGCAACTTATTTATTTAAACTACAATACGAAGGCACTATGAAAAAGCTATTAATTATCGATGATGAAGAAGACTTTGTATTCATGCTACAAGAATTATTTGAAATGAGCGGATTTGAAGTTGTTCCTGCAAATGATGGAGAAGAGGCTATAAATATCCTCGCATCTAATGATAAAATTGATATGGTCCTAACAGATTTGTTTATGCCTGTACGAAACGGGATTGATGTTATAAAAGAAGTAAATGCTCATTATAGCCATCTACCTGTATTTGTTATTACTGCAGTCTCTTCGCAAAAAGAGGATGTAGAACAAATGGTTGGGGAGTTTGCTGTGGTTAAAAACATCTTTTTAAAGCCTGCTAAAATTAAGGATTTACTTGCTGAGGTCAAAGCCATATTTGCTTAACTCAAATCATACTGTAACTTCTAAAAATACAAATTTCTCATACTAAAGAGGGTTGATTTTTTATACTCCATTTATTAATTTGTGATAGGTTAATACCAATATCAATTGAAGACATAACTCTTAAAGATCTATCGACTTCGCTCAATATTACCAACTTGTATACTATAACCATTATTGTAGCATTATTCCGATTTATGCGGAGGCATCTAAAAACAACTTATAAATATACTTTTAATTAAGATTACTATAAGAAATATTTTGACGTTCCATGTACAAATTGGGACAAACCTTTATATAATATACCTTAACAAAGTTAACATAATATATGGAGACCCATGAAGTACAATTATTATGCTGCTGTAGCTGCTTTTTTGATCACATTTAGTTATTTCATCTTAGCTATGCAATTTGATAATCAAGTCTCAAAAATTGATATACACAACAATCATAGCAAAAAAAAGATTAACTCATCTAAGACTCAGCCAATCAATTTACTTCAAATGAACCATAGCCTTTTACAACATATAGCTTTTACACAAATTAACATTACAACCAACAGCCCTAAGTTTAATTTACTTAGTAGTGGACCAAAACCATCGTTACTTATATCCAGCAAAGATAATCTAGATGAAATTGATCAACAAGTATCAAGCATTGAATCCACCTTGTTTACTACTATCAATCAATATGAGCTTCAACTTTCAAAGGTACATTTATCAGAAATTCAAAACTATATCTTTCAAATGAATAGTAGCTTAACTGCTTTATATATCATTCAAAAAGATTTGTCTAGCACCTCGGATTTAGATGACTACAAAAGTGTTTTAATAAGGTTGGATCAAGCGATCCAATCATTCCAAAAGTACAACTTTCCTAACGACTTCATGATTTTGCTAGAGTCTTTTAATTTCAAACCTCAACTTGAGTCTTTGAGCAGTTTAGTTTTTAGCCTGAAAAATTCAAATTGATATGCGATCAGCCCAAATTCACTTAGAAATCTTTGAAACCCTCATCAATAAAGGCTCTTCAGAAAATATCGATTTTAAGCCGTTTTTAAGGGTTTTTGATGGTATAAGTCTAAAACATTAAAAAACATCAAATTTAAAATAGGGTGTTTTGTAAACTTTTTATCACATTGTCTGAATAAGTAACTTAACTAACTTTTGTCATTGAAAACAAAGCCTACCTGAATCACCAATCCAAGGTTTCGATCATGATTAAATCTTTAAAATGATATTGTGAGTTTGGAGATAAGTATAGTTTGTGTTAGTTTTTTAATATACAATCTATCAAGTTTACTCGATACAAAAGTAGACACTGAAATATATTAAGTAATCACATCGAAATCTCAAAAATAATATTCAGAAACAAAAAGCTAACCTTTATCAACATCATCGAATCCAGCAAATCATTTGAAGTGATTCAAAAACATAAATTTCTATAAAAACTCTAGTGAATAATTTATCTTACAAAACCAATGCTAACCAATAGGGTTTTAAACTTATTGTACAGAACTATATCTTTGTAAAGCACTATAACTAGGTATATAACAGCAAAGAGTTAATATCATAAAGTTAACATAAGATACATTATGCACAGTTTATTTGTAAGTCCAACATGTTAATGTCCTCTTTCTCCAATTTAGAAATGTCCTATTGTAAATAAATTATACTAGTTTTCCATAAGTTTGGAGGACCGAAAACATGCAGGATATTATAGCTATGAGTAAAAAGGAATTGCATCGAGTGGAGATGATTCAGAGGATAATTCCAGACTCACTTCTAAAATATGATTTACTCACCATGGTTACTTATAACTTTATTCGCTATCATTTAACACAAAATCAACTGTTTGAAATTAAAAGATATTTTTGGAGTATAATATGACCATTGAAGCTGTTATTCAATTTTGGTTCGAAGACCTATCACCTAAAAATCGTTTTATGAAAAGTAACGATTTAGATGAAACTATCAGAAGAAGGTTTCATCAACTCTATATACAGGCTACATTAAATGAATTATATACTTGGAGATCCACGGCGACTGGATGTTTGGCTGAAATTATTATTCTAGATCAATTCGCTAGAAATATGTTTCGAGATAGTCCCAAGGCCTTTCAATTTGATTCATTGGCATTGGCCTTAGCTCAAAATTCCGTCTCACTAGGCTTAGATCAACAACTTAGTCTAGAAAAACGTACATTTCTATATATGCCATATATGCATAGCGAATCTTTAATCATACATGAACAAGCTATGAATTTATTCTCTCAAAAAGGATTAGAGATGAATTTTGAATATGAAAAAAGACATAAGGACATTATAGAACAATTTGGTCGCTATCCTCATCGAAACAAGGCGCTTAATAGAGAATCCACCACTGAAGAGATTGTTTATTTGTCAAAACCTGGTTCTAGCTTTTAACATTGGATTATAAATGATATTACTTATACACGGGCCTCCAGCATCCGGAAAAAGCACTCTAGCATCTCAACTCAGTAAGTCACTCAAGTTACCACACATCAGTAGAGACAACTTGTGCGAGTGGATGAATGATTTTTTAAATAACCCTGATTCAAAAACTGCACAAGAACTCACCCACATAGGATATGATTTAATGTTCAAACTTCTTGGGGAACTATCTAAAGGATTAGGTAGTTTTATAATCGAAGGTTGTATAAATCCAGACTCTTCTAGCGAACGGATTTTAAAATTAATCAAAGATAGCCCGCAAGATCTAGTCGAAATTTTTGTATCAGCAGATCAAGATACATTAATTAATCGCTATCTAAATCGTAGTAAGTCAATAAAGAGACACAATGCCCATGGAGCCGAAAGTAAAAGAGGAGAAGAGTTAAGACAGCACTTAAATCAATGTATTTACCGCCCGTTAGAGATCAGTCCATATTCCATTAAAATTGACAATAGTATCGACCCTTCTTCTACAATTGAAATTGCTCTAAATTTTTTAAAGCAAAATAAGTTAACATAATATGCTCTAAAAATCCCAATCTATAGATCCACCGATATTAAAGTTTCTAAAACCATGGGCTTTAGGATTAATAAAGGAGTGATTCATAGGGTCCTTTGTTGGCAAAGATATATGCTCTGCAAAGGTATATTCAAGCTCTACGACTAATGGTGTTTTTTTGTTTCTTAGCTTTTGAATAAAACGAACATTATCTAATAATTTATATTTAGTGTTCAATGATAAATATGGTAACAAATCAGAATCTACTTTATAACCTAAGGTTTTATAATATGTTTTAAAATTATTATTTAAGTGAGTTGAATTTAAACCAAATCCAATTCCTATACTTTGACGAGGATTAATTTTACGATCGACACCTACATCTAATGTAAAAGAAGCTATCTTAAAATTATCAAAAGGATTGATTAAAGCAATTGGGCTAACTCCAAGGCCAAAGTAATATTGTAGACTTTTTCTCCTCTTATTTTTTAGTAAGAAACGATTCCCAAAACTACTATTATACCCCTCTCCTGAAATACTCTGAATGTTGATCCATTCAAATTTAGCTTTGGAGTGAGTTAATGAAATTAAGTTTAATAATAAGAGTAGTTTAATAATCATAAAGTGCTTTGGTGTATAGTGAGTTTTTATATGATATGTAAATTTTAATATCGTCAATAATCCAATACTCTTTCATGACAAACAATATAGTAAACCATTTTTACAAAGACAATTTTGTTAGTAATAGTTTTTTAATTTTGCCTAAGCTATTTTCCCTATTTCGTAAGTCTCAACATTTGAGAGATAGCAATCTATATTTTTCAAAGTAAACTTATCTATAAATTTTCACATGGCATGACTATCTAACAGTTTCAAGTAATACTATGCAATTGTTTCAAAGCTAGATAACAATCTTGTGACTTCTTTTGTATCATAGCTCTATCAAGAAAGAATGAAATTACAAATCATCCAATCTAAGATAGCTTAATCATCTCTTCACATTTAATAAACCAAGAGTCTTGTAATTTTAAATCTCTTTGGCTTTGCATGTATTGTGAAACTTGAACTAAAAAATAGTTTTCAAACAGATTGAAGTCTCTTAAGAGTAAATGTAGTTTTGTCAAATCACTTCTGTCAGTTGGCAGGTTATAATCCCACTTTTTAGAGATCGTGCTATAACAGTGAAGAACAAATTCACTAAACCCATCCTCAGATTTTTCTGCATATTGTAAAATACTATCCTTTTTACTCACAGCTTGATAGTCATGATGTAGCGCCAATAATGCTCCACAAATCCTAGCAGTAGCACTTACAAACCTCTTTAAACTAAAACCAAAGTCTGTTTGTTGTATTGTATATCCATAAAATTCTGAGTTTTTATCCGGCAAAGGTAAAGGATACTGTAGTTGCTCAGCAGAGTCTCTTAAAAAAATATATAAAAAACGATACACACCATGGATAAATCTATGACGACTTTGCTCTATCGACTCTAGGGGAATATTTTGAAAACTATCAACTCCATGAATATGTTTCGCATTTTTTGCCCAAGCAGGTAAAGTCTCTAAGTCTCGCAAATCAAAAGTACATGTTTCAATAATAGGATATGTGTTAAAGTCATTCAAAAAGTCACCAAAAGCCTTTTGAATCTCAATATCTACATCCTTATCAACCACCAAAATCAAATCTAAGTCACTATTTTGATTAGAAGAATCGTCTAAACGACTTCCACAAAAATAATAATCTACGAAAATATTTTCAAAGTCCTTCTCTGATGATTCGACGAAACTTTCTATTAACTGGCTTTCTTGAGAGTTCATGAGATATCCAACGACTAATGTGTTTTATATACGCCTACCATAACCCCGACACCCACAACAGACATCATTAAAGGACCACAAAAATAGGATGCTGCTATCAAGACAAGACCACCTACCAATGCCAAAGGCTTTTGAGACTTTTTTCCATAAATAAAGTATCCCGTACCTATAGATCCCCAAATCAAAGATGCAAATAAAAATGCTGTGTTAATCCCAGAGCTTGTTGGCTTTGCAACGGGCTCCGAAGATTGCGCCTTTTCTAGTTCGGCTAATTTATCTTTAAGTAAGTCTTGGTAGTTAGATACATTTTTTGATAAATCGTTAATATCTATTTCATTAGCAGCGTTCATGCTACAAAGTGCAAAAAAAACTATTAAAAACCGCAACATACGCCCTACCATTTTTTAACAATATAACTCTTAGTAAGTACTATACCTTGAAGTATCAAACAATCACAAAAGTTCTTTTCAATAATTAATAGATAACCCTACTGATTATAGTCTTTGAGCTCCTGCCAAGCATTTTGATAAACATCTCTTTTGTAAGAAACAGCATTACCCAAAATTGTATCGATTGGCTCCCAAATATAAAAATCAAAATCATTTGATTTAGTAATCTGCTTTTTTTGCTCGTCATTTACTTCAATCAAAAAATAATACTGTAATTGACCGATATAATGATCGTAGATCTGACCCTTTTTCCAATAATATGGTCTTGCTTGTTTGGTTTGTGCAAGAGTTTGATAATCTTCTAAAAACAACTCTTCTAAAAGCTCCCGTTTGATTGTTTCTACAGGTATTTCAAAGGGTTCGATTCCACCTTGGGGTAACTGAAAGCCCTTATTTTTATTGGGAATATCTCTTCTATGACAAAACAAAAAGTTACCACTTGAGTCTTTGATGAACGCTGCCGCATTTAAGCGATGTTTTAGCTGAAAAAGTATATGCTCTGTAATTTCTGATACAGATTTCCCGGAGCTCTCTACACTAATTCCGAGAGAAATATCATCTAAATAATTACTCTGTTGAGCTAAAATTTCATGAGTTCTAGTTTGCTCTAACTGAAAGTTTTCTCTGGCTCTGCTTGATATCCGATTTTCTATCTCTTGAGTATCTGCTTTTAAGTAAAAAACTCTCAACTCACCGACTAAACCATGAAACAAGTCTTGCATGTATTTAATATGCTCTGGTTTTTCAAAAACAAAATCAATCACAACAGTCGATAAACCATGCTTCAAAGAATATTTGGCAATAGTAGCTATTTCTTCGATAGCTTTTTTAATTTTAGACTCACATCGAACATCCCAGTCTGGTATAGAATGAGTAACCGAATCCCCTTCTAAGTAGCAACTTCGATCGATACTCTGTGCTAAATCTTTTGCAACAGTGGATTTTCCGATACCCAAGGTGCCATTTATGATGATAATTCTTTTCATAGTTAGTTTAAATTTTGTGCAGATTATTTTTTATACATTTATATTTTCTATTATAGCTAGAAAGCTATAAATTCACTAGCGTGAAAAAATATAATTTACATTTAAATCAATTTCGTCTTCCAAAAACCCTTTTGTTTAATTAAAATTATGCTGTTATATCGTATCTAATAGACATAGTTTTTGATTATAATGAGTATAAACCCTAATTTATACAAAAGACTCATCCTATGAAATTTCTACTTTTTTTTATATTTACTATACAATCCTATATTTGTAATGATTTTTTTGTGTATCACTGTAAATATGTTTCTGCAAAGGCCCTAGTACAAAAAATTTCTATATTTAGAATTAAAGGAAAGTTCACTCCAAGTAATCATTCAACCATTATTTATTTTGGAGATAAATTAGGTTTTCAATTCTTCAAGAAATTCGCTAGTAGTTTTGATATTAAACCCATAATGATTTCAGGACAGGTTCAACTATCTACTCAGTATCTAAATTCCAAATTAACTTTAACAGAGTATTCAAATCAAAATCAATCCCAATGGCAAACTGCTGCATTTAAAGGTTTAAGCGGAACAAACATTAAGATTCAACTGGGTGAACAAACTGTAAAAAAACTTGAAAACTTGTATCAAATCACAAATAGCGGACTCTATCTAAATCTTATTCCTGTAAAAATTGGTGATCATTTTGAAGTAGATCTTAGTATTCGATCATCCGCACTACATGATAAAACACTCTATAGCTCACAAAAGTTAATAGTAAACAATGGGTCTTGGACCAGCGTAAACAATTTTACTAGTTCTCAAAACTCTAAAACCAAACATCTAGGTGAACATCTTAAAGACTTAGTTAACAAGCAAAATAGTCTTTTAGGGTTAAAGGCACGTATTGTGCTTTACACAAACGATTAGCTCTTTTCTTTTTCCTGTACTATGATAGAATCTGGCAACCCTAAGAAAGTAGTCGCAAACTTATACAGTCACTTCCATAGAAATTCAATACCTTAGCTATACAAGGAGATAGAATGAAGGTAAATGTAAATAATACTAATTCTAACTTTAAACTTAGTCCCGAAATTCTCTCCAGCACTTTTAGTTTATTTTTGTTAACTACACTTTTAGTTATAATACACATCTGTTTTGGCCATCTTTTCTTTCACGCCATAGCAGAGCTATTTTCAGTATTTGTAGGAGTACTAATGTTAGTAGTTATTGCTAACACGAGTACCTTCATAAAAAATAGTTTTTTATTATATTTGTCCATTTCATACTTTTGGCTAGCGATTTTAGACGTTTTTCATACTTTTACGTTTCCTGGCATGATTTTATCTGATAACACTCATGGACAACTTACCCTGCAATTTTGGGTGTATGCAAGGTTCATTGAAAGTCTTGTGTTATTAATTTGTCCAGTCTTTTTAAAAAAACACATCAATGGAAAACTCTATTTTTCAATAAGCTGTATCGTGTGCTGTATCATAGTTTGGGGTTCTTTAAACCTTAAAAATCCACAGATGATTACAGAAGAAGGCTTAACCCCTTTTAAAATTTATTCAGAATATTTAATCATGTTTATACTATTGCTGGCGCTTTTGAACTTTCTGAGACTTAGGACAAGTTTTAATCCCTCCGTGTTTTGGTATATTTTCAGTTCACTTTGTTTGACCATTGCATCTGAATACTTTCTTACCCTATATGAAGATGTCTATCATGTTTCAGTTATCATTGGTCATGTTCTCAAGTTTTTAAGTTTTTCGCTAATTTATCAAGCAGTGGTCAGAACCACGCTCCGAAGTCCATTTGAAAGCTTAGCTCAAGTCAGTAACAGTCATGATGCGATTCCACATCCATCTATAATTGTTAGTAAAGAATGTAAGATTTCTCAGGTAAACAACTCCGCTTTACAATTAATAAAAATATCCCACGATAATATTAACAATGATCACATCCATCAGCACTTCCACCCCAATACTTTTATCGAAAGCCAATGTAGTTTTTGTCAATCTATCATAACTGGCACTACCCTTAGTCAAGAAACGGTTTATTTTCCTCAATACGATAAATGGTACCTGCTATCCCTAACACCTCTAAAGCTTCTAGATAAAGTTGAAGGCATGGTGCAAACTCTCACTGATATATCAGAACTCATAGCATCCAATGATAAACTAGAAAAAGAAACCAAAGAAAAAACAAGCGCCATAACCAAAACTCAAAATTTGCAAAAATATTTAGCCAGTATCTTTGATTCAATACCATCAATGTTAGTTGCAGTAGATACCAAATGTCTAATTACTCAATGGAATTTAAAAGCGCAAGAAACCATTAACCGTGAATTTAAGTCAGTGCAACACCAGCCTCTTGAAAAAGTTTTTCCTTTTCTTAAAGAAGATATAGATACCATACTAACCTGTATAGATAAGAAACAAACTAAAATAATCAATAATCGCCAATGGACCAAATCTACCGATATAAAATATTTTGATATCATAATCTTTCCACTTGTAGTTGATACAATGGTGGAATCATTAATCATTATTGATGATGTAAGCACTCAGTTCAAATTAAAAGAACAGTTCGATATGGCTAAAAAAATGGAAACCATAGGGCAACTCAGTGGTGGTATTGCACATGATTTTAACAACATGCTAGGTGCTATTCTAGGGGCTGCTGAGCTTTTATCTTTAAAAAATGATAAGACTGATTCAGATAGATCTATCTATTTAGAAATTATAATAAATACAGTACAAAAAGCCACTGGTCTAACCTCAAAATTACTTAGCTTTAGTAGAAAGAAACAGCTCCACAAGACAGTAATTGACTTTCATGAGGTTATCGATGATACACTTCTTATTACTCAATGAACTACGGATCGAATTGTTAATTTTTGCAGTAAACTCAATGCGACTAACTCAGTTGTAATTGGAGATTTTTCAGCATTGCAAAACGTCTTACTTAATCTAATTTTAAACGCAAGTTATGCAATCAAAGGCAATGGTGAAATATTAATTCAAACCAAAAATGTTTATCTTGATGATAGATATTGTGATGAGTCTACTTTTGATGTTACACCTGGAAACTACTTGGAACTACTGATCAAAGACTCTGGAGAAGGTATATCACCTGAAAATATTTCTAAAGTGTTTGAACCTTTTTTCACTACCAAACCTCAAGTTGAAGGTACCGGACTAGGTCTATCTTCTGCTTATGGTACAATTTTCGAACATCTTGGAGTAATTCAAGTGGATAGCAAATTAGAAGTAGGTACTGAGTTTAGGATTCTTTTAGCATGTACACAAGATACACCCTTTAAAAAACCAGAGCCTCACGCCTTACAAACTTTTAGCGGACTTATACTACTAGTTGATGATGAAGAAATTATTCGTATGACAGCTACATCTATGCTAGAAAATATGGGATTTAAAGTTATAAACGCAGCAAACGGCGCAGAAGCTATTGAAATCTACAAAAAACAAAGCCATGAGATCGACCTATGTATACTAGATATGATTATGCCTAAGTTAAATGGTAAGGATACATTCTATGAACTTAAAGGCATAAATGCTGATTGCCAAGTTATTTTATCTTCTGGCTATGTAAAAGACGATAAACTGAAGACTTTACTCAAAGACGGACTCAGTGGGTTTATTAGTAAACCCTATCGCTACAGTGATCTCAACAAAGTTATATCAGATATTAAAACCACTTGAGTAAATTTCTGCAAATCGTTTTTCTTTTTGGTATACTCTTGCTACATCCACTGTTTGGCCCAAATTCTCTAAATTAATTATTTTTACACTCAAATCTACCATGACTGACGTTAACCAAAGCAATCACCCCGAAATCGTAGCTATATTGAATATGATGGACTATCAACATCTTGTTGATTGGATCAATGAAAGCGCAAAAGTACACTCTCAAATTAATGATTTAAACGACAAAGACTTCAATCGACTCAGTACGCACTTAGTTCAATCGATAACATACCTCATCGTGACCAACTTATCAGAATTTGTCGAAGATGTTTCAGACCCAAAGATTCAAACAAAACTTCAAAAAAACATTGATGATTTAAAAGAGTTTTCTTGCGTGCAACTCCAAGGTGAACAAGTCTATCACTTAATCTCTTTATGGAGCACAATGCGACGAGAGCTGTTAAGTGATCTAGGTGCCATCCAATAAGGACACTCTATGAACGAAACCAAACAACCTAGCCTACTTATCTCCCTGACACCCGTCTGTTTTTTGATAATACTCTTAGTCTTTAATCAGCGTATATTTGAAGGTGATGCCACCTACGGCCCCAATCAACTAGCTCTTTTATTATCTGGCATGCTCACTTTAGCCATTGGCTTTTTACACTTGAAGGTTCCGTATAAACAAGTAGAAAAAAATATTATTGAGTCCATCAGTTTATCTCTTCAAGCTTGCTTAATACTTTTAGTTGTTGGCTCATTAATAGCAACTTGGATTTTATCTGGTATTGTCCCTACAATGATTTTTTATGGATTAAAGATTATTAACCCTAGTTACTTTTTACCAGTTGCTTGTATCTCTTGTGCCATGGTTGCACTATCAACAGGATCGTCTTGGTCAACAACCGGTACCATAGGAGTAGCACTCATGGGGATCGGCCAAGCACTCGGGATTCCAGTACCTATGTGTGCTGGAGCTATCATCTCGGGAGCTTATTTCGGAGATAAAATGTCTCCCTTATCTGACACAACTAATCTTGCTCCTGCTATGGCTGGAACAGATTTGTTTACCCATATACGACACATGTTATATACCTCTGGGCCGGCAATAGTAATTTCAATCATCGGTTTTTTTATACTTGGAATGTTTTACAAAGGGTCTGGAGCAAATTCAGATAATGTACAAGCTATCCTCAATGTGATTCAAAGTAATTACAATATCGGACTTCATCTGTTTATTGTTCCAACTATTTTACTGGTATTGATTGCCAAAAAAATGCCAGCTTTTCCGGCACTTGTACTTGGAGCAGTTTTAGGTGCATTAGGAGCAATACTATTTCAGTCAGAGCTTTTAGCTAAAATCACGGGGCACGCTTTAGACATGGCAAATGTATATAAAGAGGTCATTAAAGTAGCTTTTTCTGGATTTAATTATGATTTTTCCAATGCTGTGGTAAACAAACTTTTTAATCGTGGTGGAATGCAAAATATGCTAGACACAGTGTGGCTCATTATGATGGCCATGGTCTTTGGGGGAGCATTAGAAGGCACAGGGATGTTACAAAAAATAGCCAGTTCTGTTTTACAATTTGTCTCTGGTGCCGGAAGTTTAATTGGAGCTACCTTAGGTACATGTTTATTTTTAAATATGACAGCTAGTGATCAATATTTGGCAATTGTAGTTCCAGGTAAAATGTTCAAAGGGGCTTATGAAGATATGGGTTTACATCCCAAAAACCTATCAAGAGCACTAGAAGACTCTGGTACTGTAACTTCGGTACTCATCCCATGGAACTCCGGTGGTGCATACAACACTAAAATATTAGGAGTTGGTCCAGATATGATTTATAGCTATCAAATATATTGTTTTTTTAATATATTAAGTCCTTTAATCTCACTCTTTTTAGGATCCATGAACATAACCATTGAAAGAATCCACAATGAAAGAAAGTTGTCTCAATAAATACCAATGGATGGTTAGTCCAAAATTTGACCTATGTATATTTCTAGGTCCGGTATTTTTTGCTACACTTATTAGCCCAATCGCATATGCCTACTATCCAGATAGCATCCCTCTTTGGGCTTTTGTCTCCATTATTATCTTGTTTGACGTAGCTCACGTATGGGCTACCAATTATAAAGTATATTTTGACTCTGTTGAGATTAAAAGAAGACCATGGTTTTATCTCTTGCCTATACCTATCTTCTTTAGCCTATCTTTTGTACTTCTTTTATATTCAGAAAACCTCTATTGGACAATTTTGGCTTATGTAGCCGTGTTTCACTTTATCAAGCAACCTTGGGGTTTTGTATCCATCTACAAAAGAAAGTTCAAAGAAAACTCAAAATTTGATCTACATTTTGATAAATACATGGTGTGGGCAGCTGGTCTATATCCTGTGTTTATATGGCATAGTAGTCCCGCTAGAGTTTTTGATTGGTTTAACGCAGGAGAGAGTTTCATCGTTAAACTGCCCTATCAAATCATCCCCTATTTGATGTTTTTCTATGTGGCAGGGATCATCGTATATATCAGTCGACAAATCTATTTATATAAAAAAACATCAAAGATTAATTTACCTAAATTGATTTTAATGACTGCCATATATATCACTTGGGCCGTAGGAATCTACATGACAAACCCCATTATCTCAGCCGCTTTTCTAAATTTGTTTCATGGAGTGCCATTTTTTGCAATCATCTGGATATACTCTAAAAACAAATATATAGACCAAGATTCAATCTACCCTAAACTATCTTTTATTTTTCAAAGAAAAACGATTTTTCTCTTTATAGCGATTGTTTTTATTCCGGCATTGATAGAAGAGTTTTTATGGGATCAGTTAATTTGGCATATTTATTTACCAAACACTAGTTTTATTGATCTTGGCTTTCAGTTAAAAGCACTTGTTATTGCATTATTATCACTTCCACAAATTATTCATTATTGGCTTGATATGTTTATTTGGAAAATGGATGAAAACAAAAATCCAGATCTTAAAAAATATCTTTTGATTTAATCCTCAGTTAAAAAAATTGTAATTATTCTAAAAAGATTACGACTAAGCACTAAAATTAAAATTACCCCACTTACTTCACCTTAAAAACTCAAAAGCTATATCTTTAAGATTTACATTTGTTTTTTCCGTCAATATCTAAATTAAATTATTTGTTAAATAACTTTGGCATTTTACATATTCATCATTATACTTATAGTGGACTAATTTTTTTATTTTGGAGAACCATGACACGACTATACACTCTTTTCTTATTCACCCTACTAATTCTAGTCAATCAATCTATTGCTGAGTCTGACATTTTCACCAGTTTTGATAATCGATATCAAGAAATCACCAATGAACCTGTTCAAAAAAATGTACAAATCCCAACAAGTAATGGAATAGCCGTCTTAGATTTGAAATTGGCCCTTCTTTTACATCCCGCAATGAAAGATTATAACTTTACTATTCATAGTTTCATCAAACCCATACCTAAAAATTTAAATGTACCAATCAACTTCTACCTAAAAAATAGGATCAAAGAGTCTAGTGAAATGGTACTGAAATCCAAAAAAACATATAAAGATTTACGACTTAAACAACTCGAAGTACAGCAAAAAATCTCTTCATTGATATATAATAAGTCCAGTAATATCCGTAAGATTATGTCCAGTAATCGAGGTGACACAGAAAGCCAACTAGAAAAGTTTCGTAGTGACTATCAAAAAAAGCTCAAAAGATACCAATTACAAAAGTTAAGTATCACCAAAGACATTGTAAATACTTTTGATACTTCTTATGGTATCCATTACATGACCCGAACCGACCGTGATCGACTATTGAAAAAGATAGAGAAAGAGGTCTTACTTGCTGCTAAAAAAGTACTTAATTCTCAAAACTTATCTGTACTTCTAAATGGTAACTATCTAGAAGATGTAGCTCCTCAAACAATCTCCAAATTAGCATGGGTAGATAAAAATTTTACTGGGGTGAATGCTTTAAGTTTTTACTTTCAACGCCAACATCAAGTTATAGATGACGAAATACAATCGTACTCAGAACAGATCGGAGCTGACTTGTTTGATCCTTATTACAAAAACCTAAATAAAATCCCTGCGATTTTCGGTAAAAATTATAATGATCAATTTATTTTACTTGGTGGAAAAAACATAACAAAAGCAACCCTTCAAGTTTTATATCAAAAATATAACAAATTAAATCTAATCAAAGACATTTTAAGTTTCGTTCAAAAAATAAAAGAGAATCAACATGAATAAACATATCCTATTTATCACTGTATTTTTTTATCTCGCAATACAATGTAGTTATGCAGTCATTGGCAATAAAGACGATGCCATCAACCAAATTAAAATCAGAAACGGTGACGTTTATGTTTTAGTAAATCCCAACCTTGCTTCAGGCGTACCTACCTCGAGTGCTTATGGACTTTGGAGATTTTATCGTGGGAATGACTATCCTGATGATACAAAATATAAACGACAAAAAATGTCTAAGTTTCCTGTACCAAACAACACCAATAAATATTCTGGTTTAACAGTAGATAAGTTTGCTAAGGTTTACGTCTTTAAAGAAATTCCAGACGCGGGTCAGACTTCCTTGGTTACTCTTGGTAACACTCACCCTATTTTAGAAACTGGCACTTTTCCTGGTTTTGTAGATACAGATAATTCAAAGATGAAAGTAGGAACCGATTGCGCATCAGAAAGAGCTGTAAAAGGATCCCCTCCTGGTTGGGTTTATGTCATCACAGATGACGGAAATGAAGGTTGGGTAAAGTACTACGATACAACAACTCATGGTAGCCTAGGAATGGTGGAAACACTCACTGAAAAACCAGGAGTTAAAAATGCTATTGATGGGCTAGGCGGAACGATTTTACCTCCTGCTTTTAAATCTTCGGCTGCAAACTTTTATTATACAGCTCACGGAGGCTTTTGGACGGGTAGTGCATCAAACCCTACCCACGGAATAGAAATCGCTGGTGCTACTGGTAGCCCAGGAAGACCTGCTCCAAACCCAACCTTTTGTGGAAATCCTGGTAAAGCCAATGGTGATCCAAGATATCCTGAATGGGGATATAATAAATGGCCTGGATCTCCTTGTGGATCTAAATTATATCCAAGTCTTGGAGCCTTTTTTATGACTCCTGCTAAGTCTACTCATGCCGCTGATGGTGGTAAGGGGACTAATGTTGCAGCCGTTCGAGTTTGTTCTGTAAGTAAAGAAGTACGTAAGTTATTCTTTGATAGATATATCGAAGGTACAGATCACGATATTTTAAAAGACTCTAAACCTTTTTTGGGCTTGACCAATGATGATCTTTTTTCTGGTCCACCAAGTGGAGTTGGGGACGGTAAACTAATATCAGGGACAATCCCTGTTTCTGTATCAGTAGGTTCACTCACTCGATATGCCCGATTCAATCATTGTGGAGATATGTGTGGAGCACCAGGTCAAAGTTCACCTCCTATTCCAACAACTCCAGGTAAAGCAGTTGGAGCTATGTCATCCTTTGGTACTAAAGATAGTGAACAGCGAAAATACGTTTTAAAATCATCTAGCTCTGGTGGAAACCCCGAGACTTGGGTGATGCAAATTGATGGAAATGGTTCTACAGGTACCTTAGGTCGTACTCCATTAGTAAAAAGAGACGGTGGTGTTTTTGATTTTAATGGAGCTACTGGTATAGACTTTGACCCAGAAACAAGTGCACTTGGATCTAGATTTGCAGCCAGCGAGTATATTGGTTTTAGAGATACTGGGTCAGGAATTGGTCACATTTCAACAATTCAAGTTTCTAAAAGAGATGATACAAAGGATTGGGTATATACTTCTAACCCAGCTAACCCTCAATTTTTCAGAGTATCTGAAAGCTTTTGGGGAACAGGCGGAATCCAGTGGATCTTAAAAAACCCAAATAATGCTACTATCGAGTGGTTACAAGTCAACCACGAAACCGGTATTGAAATTTCTAAAGATAGTATGGATGTTAACAATGCCAATCCTATTGTAGCTTTTGGGGTGGATGGTGACGGTAAGGTTTATTGGCTAGAAAAATCTTTCCAAGAAAGTCTTGTCCAACTTACAGACACTCTAGGTGGAACCTCTCCTACATGGGAGAAAATCTCTAATTCTGGTAAATTAGTAGCTCCTACTGTTACTCCTGTGTTAACTCCGAGTGCCGGCGAATCTGGTGTACCCATTTTAGTAAAAATCTCAAGAGATAGTGGGCTTGGTCTCTTTAAATCAGCCATCGGTGTAACTACTCCATTTTTTATTGGTACCTTACCAACTGGTGGCGTAATATGTGAGCGAACTTTCATCTCTGTTTCTGGTGATCCTACTAAAGCAGGATATTGGTCTGAAGCTGCGTGGAGTGGTCAATTTTGTGATACACCAGACAACACTTTAGCTGTTGATGTAGAAATGGCTGTAATCAACGTGGCTAACCCTCCATTATCTGAAGGGGATTTTGTTTTAGATATTGTTGATGTACCTGACATTTTAGAGGGACAAAAAGTAACTTTTTACATGGAAAACCCTCCTAGATTTAATGGGCAAAAAGCTCAACTAGCCGGAGCAGGAAGCAACACTGCTTTTGCTCCATACAATTGCGCTCCGGATGCTGTACTACGATCTTTCTCAGAAAGTCCAGGTGCCTTTGATGGTTATGTTCGTATGGTATCTAACGAAAATGCTACAGGGTCAAGACCTGTATTAGACGAGTTAAAGCTTTTAACTGAAGTGCGAAACACTGGTGTTCAAACAAAATCAGGTACTGCTTGGACTTATGAAGACTCTGATGTAGTCATTGGACAAAACCTTCCTGCTTTTGTTTATGAAGATATTCCAAGCCCTCTGATCTCAAGCTCTGGTCCTTGTGCTGGAGGATTTCCTGTAAAAAAACTGGGAGTTAATAATAAAACACTTAGATATAGATGGATGGTAAAAGCTTTGACTCCTCCCATGAGTAAAAAAACAAATCATCCAAAGTTAACCGAGCTTGGTTTACCTAACCAATGTGATAACCCAACAACTGACCCAGCTTATGTTGAGCCAAAGTTAAAAGAAATTCCTGGTCTTATTTTCGCCAGTTGTTTTGAGGATGTCCCTCTTCACTCTGATCCTGCAATGGCAGCACTTGATCAAACAGAAGTCAAATCTCCAGATATCGAGTTTCCAGATCCTGGATCTTATGAAGTAATCTTAGAGTTAGTTGGATTAAGATGGGATGCAGATGGGCTAACCTTTGCGGATGACTCCACTGGTGTATCTTATGAAGTTACAAAAGCTGTAGCTAGCTACATTGTAAATGTTCATCCAATGCAAGCCCAGCTAGATGGTTCTGTAAGTGATGTACACATCATGAACAACTACGGATCATATACCTCTCCTGACTCTACTTGGGATGGTACTCCTTTAGTTGAAAATAGCGTTACTGGTAATGCAGCCCACCTTGAAGTAGTAGAAGGGTCTCCTTTTCCTATGGTTGCAGAAGTTACCATTGATTTTTTTAGAGCTCCAGATAAAGAGTATGCGAGTGACTCAACGGACAAAACCATGAAAAAGTATGATGGTGTTGGAGTCTGGGATTACACTTATCCAGGAACAGTTCATGACAAAACAATGGTCCATCCTATGAACTTCGCTAGTGGCCCTACTGGATTACCTGGTGAAGTTGGAGAAGTAGACCAAGATGCCGGAAATGATGCCACAGCAAATTATGATACAAGTCCCGTACTTTCTCAAGCAGGAACAGTTCTTACCCCTATCTTTTATGACCCCAATGATATATCTCTATCTACTAAATTAAACCATATTCAAGGCACCTATAGTTTAGATCGTTACTACTCCCATGGTGTAGGAGGAGCAACACCTAACGGCCTAGAAAATACTTATGAGTCTATGTTTGATTGGTATGAAATAAAATACTATTGGTTTTACAGATACAAAGACCCAGTGTCCGGTCAAAAAACTGCTCCAAAATTATTTAGAAAAGGAAACTTATCTGAAATATGGGCAATACATAATTTAGCATCAGTAGCTGGTAAAGACTCCATCATGCCAAATGATATCCAAGATTCATCCAACTTCTGGAACGATGGTGAGTTGATTAAAGTCCTTGACCCAGATCGTCGTACCTATAAAGTTCGTATTCCGCTGTTTAAAAACCAGTTACTACTGGATGATGGCTCTCCTGTTGAAGACCGAGTTATGGATTGGACTAAATTAGGTAATCCAGACTTTTCTGCTCTTACTCCTGCCAATGTAGTAGCAGGTGGCGTCAATCGAGTGGATGCAAACTTAGGTTTATATGATTTTAAAGTTCCAAGTGAGCCTAGCTCTATCGAGTTTAGCTTTTATATTGACTACCCTATTGTTAAATGGTCAAAGCGAAACCAGCAAGGACATACTTTAGATGCTGATCATGTAAACGAAACCGTTTCTTCTGATATAGCAGCTGAACAAGGTACAACCGACAAAGCAACACTTTTAGCTAATATGGACCTAGATGCAACTTATTATGATTTGGTTCCTTGGGGACCACGTTCTGATGCTCTTGGTGGAAACAACTCTGATATGAACGATTCTATCCGATCTTATAACAGTAATGATCCTAGACTTTTGGCAAACTCTGTATCTGGTTGGGGAAACATCGGTGCATATCGTACCAAAGGTGGACTCTACACAGCTACCGAAGCTAGCAGTGGAGGAATGAATGCTGATGGTAGCTACTCCAAAGATGATGGCACCGAAAACGATCATTGGTTTGATGTAATCGTATTGGATAATACCCCTCCTTCCATATCTTATGTAAACAATCTTGGAGATGAACCTTCAATGACAGGAGCTTTCTCCACATTTAGTTTTGAATCAAAAGTCGGAGGTATGTGGGATAGTAATGATGGAGTTGTAATTTCTGTAATGGATAACAACCCCTACCAGCACTGGTTAAACTACAAAGCATTTGATGCTGCTTCTCCAGAGATTGAGCCTTATAGTCCATATCTTCAACAATTTTACTATGATCTAGGACCAGATCCTAGAAACCTTCTCGGTTTAGGAGCAAAAGATAATGGCTCAACAGCACAACCATGTGTTTGGGGGTATTCCATCTCTAATCCCCTATCTCCACTTAAAGCAGAAGCTGGCAATGGAGCTGGGTGGCTTAATCCTTTTGGACAAGAAGAAAATCACTTTAACACCAATATCGTGACGCACCAGCAACCAGGATGTAGTTATCAGCACCCATTTACTTCTATGGCCTTTAGTGATCAAAGCTTCGTACGGCATGATACTGGTACATTTAATCTTGCCAATATTTTAGATAGTGGTACAGTAAAGTTTACTCCACCAGCTACTCTTTTAAGTGGATCAATCTACGATGAAGGAGTGGTCGCTCCCGTAAATAATAGCTATTACTCAATACAATTTAAAACTAAAGTTGATAATGTATCTGGAATCCCTATCCCAACCGAGTATGGTGCTGAAGCGGGAGGAGAAATCAAGTTTATCGACAATCCTGGTAATTATCAAGCCATGGATGGCAGCTCAGTAAATATATCATTTCAAACTACTTCGTTTTTTGCTGGAAACTTTGATGCTACAGGAGACACGGGAGTTTTAACACCTCAAGAGACCTTTAGAGATCAAGCATATCGTACAGCTTTTTATTGGGTGCCAAAAGATGCACTTATATCTCCATATTTCTTTGGTGCTAACTCTGGAGGACAAGAAACATATAAGGCCTATGCTAGAGCTTATGATATCTCTAGAAAACATGGTAGCTTAGCTCATCAAGGTTTAGCACGTGAAGACGTGGGTACTTCTTTAGGCACACTCGATCAAAGACCAAACTTAAAGGCTACTGAAATTGGGGACTATACTATCCATGACAATAGAGAACCCAACATTAAAGTTACATTTTTCGATTACAAAATGAACTCATTATTCAAATTTATCATTTTAAATGATGCTAGCCACCATCATCAACAGTCACAAGCTGGACTATTTAGTAAACACAGTATTTTACTTAAATCAAAAGATCCTCGAGATAGCTATTATTTAAAAGCTGGAGATCAAGCACAAGCAACGATTTCATCTGGTAAATTAACAGTTACTAGTGACTATGATCTAGCAAATCCAAGCTCTGTTACTGGTCTTGCCGCTTATGGGACAGATGCTTCTGGTTTGGGTAACTTTCTTGTAAAGATTCCTGAAGATGTACGGTTTAGAATTAAAGCAGAAGCTGTAGACAATGTGACTTTACCGGCCAATCTCAATATCACTGTCGAAAGTGATATGACTGGATTTAGCCTTAATACTTCTCAAGGTGCTTTAGTACCTACAGAAGATCCCTTTGAAGCAAAAGTTACTACGGTTAGAGATTATCAATTTCAAGGGTTTACATCTAACTTTTGGCAGTACCCTAGACCTGGTAGATATGATGTAATTAAAATCACTGTTTCAGATGAGCAAGGTAATACTCGTATGATTCGATTTCCAATTGAAATTATGCCACAAGACCTACACTTTAGAAAAATCGGTGATAACTCAAGAATTAAATAGTATACTGCGAGCTCTACTTGTCTAAGTAAAGCTCGCTTGTATCTATAACGCATACCATAATCAACAATGAACATATTTTATAAAGAACCAATATATCGACCTCCTTCTGAGGCCAACTCTCTATTAATCCATGCAACACTTGGCTGTCAATATGACTGCGATTTTTGTGGAATGTATACTTCAAAAAGATTTCAAGTCCGACCTGTTAAAGAGATTATAAAAGACTTAGATGCTGCAAAACTTAACTACGGGTCCTCCGTCAGAAGAATTTTTCTTTTAGATGGAAATGCATTTGTCTGTCATCCTAAAGTATTACTACAAGTCGCTGAGCACGCTAATAAGATATTTCCAAATTTAAACCGAATCAGCGCCTATACACACGCCTCTGATGTACTCCGACGAAGCCCAGAGGACTTAAAAAAATTATCCGATCACAAAATGAATATGTTGTATCTCGGAATAGAAACGGGAGACTCTGACCTACTTCATAAAATAAATAAAGAAACTGATAAAGAACAATTAATAGAAGCTGCTCAAAAGTTACACCAAGCAGATATCAAAATGTCGGGTACTATCATGCTAGGTATAGCAGGAAATGATCCTAAAAAGTCTTTTCAACATGCCAAAGAAACTGCTGATTTGATCAATCAAATGAAACCTAGTATTAAAAAACCTTGGTATATTTCTGCATTAACTACCATGATCGCTCCAGATACAAAGCTTGAAAAAGACTTAAGTTTTAAATTGCAAAACACTATTGAGGTCTTACAAGAGTTAAAGACCCTCTTTATGTTTTTAAAGGATGACTTACACGGTCTAATATTTAGATCAAACCATGCATCCAACTATTTAAACTTACAAAGTAACGACTTATCCAAAAACAAAAATGATCTGTTAAGACAAATAGATTATGCCTTAGATCATCCTGAGGTACTCAAAGCTGATTGGATGAGAGGGCTATAACTACTCTTTGACGTAGATCATAATTTTATTGTGAAGTTTTAATTTTTTCGCTGCATAATCAATTATAATAAAAGCACAAGAACATATTTTCATTAAAAAGTCATCGTGATAATCCTTGTTTAATAACATAGAAAATAATATCACTTGCCCTTTGTTAGTCTCAACTTTCAACCTATCATTTTGAATCTGTATAACAAGATCTTTACTCTGGAAATTTGGCGTAGATTGTAGTTCATAAGACATTCCTAAGTCATTAAACATACTAATTAAAAGAGAAGCTTGTGTGTAATTTGCTAGGACTTGTTTTTTATTGTCCGTTTCAAGAAAACGATCAACCCATTTATTTGTGCAATAATCCGAACAAATCAAGATAAAAAAGTCACACAAAACAAACTGATCCTCATGACTAAATTCATCAAAAAAATGTAGCTCTAACATATTAAGAGCATTTTTGGGATTAACAACTTTTCTGCTATGTCCGCCGATCCAATGAAAATATGCGGTAGGATCTACAACACTTTCTTTTTTTAGTGGATTCCAACAAGTTACCATGTCGTTGCGGTTTTTCCAGTTACAAAAGATGCTTAATCTCGAGTCACTTATATCAATAGCTGGTATATAATCTTGTTGAACAACAATCACATTATAGTTATATGAGAAGTTTATTAGTCCCCGTGTTACCAGAATATCCTTGATTTGCTCAAATCGATCTTCATTCAAAATATGTCGTTTTCCTTTTAAAGTTAACATTACAATACCCAAAAAAAAAGAGCCCAATCCGAAAGACGAGCTCTTCTAGTAACTTATATAGTTATACTCTGCGACGCTTATATTTAGCCATAGCTTCAGCTTCTTCTCGGTGTCTAGCATTTTCAATAGCACTAGATACTTGAGTAGAAACACCACTAACTAAGTTGATATCAGCATCAGAAAAAGGGACTTCTTTACGGGCAAGGATTATTGCACCGTATACTTTTCCATTTTTCATCAGTGGTACGGACATTAATACAGACATGTCCTCACTGATCGTATCTTTTGAAGCATCGGTTTCATCAAATAAATCTTTATAAGATATGATTGTTTGATCTTCTTCTAGTTTAGATATCAAATCTAGACCTAAAGTAAAGTCAATGGAGTTTCCATCATTGCTGATTACTTCTTCGTAAGAGCCAGATAAATCATTATAAACAATTAAACTACCATGAGTTACGCCTAAATTATTACAAAGACGGTTCATGATTTGATCGGATAAGGATACGAGAGATGCAGATTGAGAAATGATTTTCCCTGTATCGTATAAAACAACTAGCTCCATATTCGTTTTACGTAAACGACCAGATATAACATTGATAACAGAAAACAACAATCTTGAAGCTACTTCTACGTCTGTCAAAACCAACTCTTGAAAAACTTCTCGTGAAATTTTAATCAAATAGCAATCATCTTGAGCAATAACAGCCGCAGATCTAGGAGCATTATCAAATAATGACATTTCTCCAAAGTATTCGTGGGAGTGTAAAGTTGCTAGAGGTTTAGCACGCTTGGTTTCTTCATCAATTATTTTTGCAATCATAACTGATCCAGAAACTACAATATATAAAGCCCCGCCATCATCATCACCTTCATTGATAATGACATCTCCTTCAACAAAATGCTCAATCTGAGCACGATTCATCAAAGAAGCTAATTTATGAGGAAACTCTTCAAAGGCATGAAAAACAGGTATTTTTAAAACATCTCTTAGGGTGATTTGCATCATTTCTCCATTAATTAAATATTAGGTTTAATATTTTCACGATATATAGCTTTAGCGATAGCATCTTCATAAGTAATGATATTTTGATGATATAAACTATTTAAACAAGCATCCATAGAAATCATTCCTAGTTTAGTCCCTGTTTGAATCGCTGAATTTATTTGATAAGTTTTACCTTCCCGAATCAAGTTGGCAATAGCACTTGTTACAAGTAAAATCTCTCTAGCTGCCACTCGGCCACCACCAATTTTAGGGATCAATTGCTGAGAAATAATCCCCCGTAAAGTCGTTGAGAGTTGAGCTCGAATCTGATCTTGCTGGAAAGAAGGAAAAACATCTACAATTCTATCTACAGTTTGTGCCGCATCTTGTGTATGTAATGTTGATAAAACCATGTGACCCGTCTCAGCAGCTGATATAGCAGCACTAATGGTCTCTAAATCTCTCATCTCTCCCACTAAAATTGTATCTGGATCTTGTCTCAAAACATATCTTAGAGCTACAGTAAAAGACTCTGTATCAGTTTTTAACTCTCGTTGATCAACGATACAGTTTTTATGTTTGTGCACGTACTCAATAGGGTCTTCAACGGTAATAATATGACCATGTTTCTTTTCGTTAATCAAATCAACCATCGCCGCCAAAGTTGAGGATTTACCTGAACCAGTTGGACCTGTAACCAAAACTAATCCTCTAGGCAATAAAGCTAAAGATTCGATCGGCTTACTTAAACCAAGCTCTTTAAAAGTAGGGATGCTCTCTGTAATTGCTCTAAATGCAGCACTTACACATCTTTTTTGACGATAAACATTAACTCTGTATCTAGCAATACCAGGTACAGATAAAGATAAATCTAACTCATGGGTTGCTTCGTACTCTGCTATTTGGTCCTGCCGCAAGATGGAATAAACCATCTTTTTAACCATATCACTGTTTAAAATTGGGAACTTATCTCTTTCAATCTTACCGTTAACTCTAAACATTGGAGGTAAACCAACTGAAAAGATAATATCAGAACTTCCTCTGTCTTTACTTCTTGCAAGACATTTAAACATTTCTTCTTGAGAGGTTCCGAACCCTTGTGGGCTCTTAGATACTTCTTGTTGAGGGTTGCCTGAACTTTGAGAAGATACTGCTTGTGGTGGAGCACTTGTTGGTGCTGCAGCTTGAGGCCGTTGAGTTTGCTGAGGTCTTTGAGCTTGTGGTGCTGCTGTACCGGTCGGTCTGGCAACTCTTTGCTCTGGACGAGCCTGTCTTTGCTGATTTTGCTCTGCATTTGGATTTGGTTTACTTTTTCCGAGTCTGGGCAAACTGATAGCCATATCTCTCTCCTTTTGATTCATTATCGGTCTTACCTAAACACACATTTAGCAGATACAGAAACTAAACTTGCTAAATTCTGGAATCAAAAATCTTGTGATAAAGATAAGTAGTTCAAAATGGTATCAAATTAATCCATAAAAAGAAATTCGATTGACGGCTATTAAGTGCTTTGTTACACTTCCCGATTCAAAAAATATAACAATATAAATAATAAATAAATAATTTAACAACAATTAAAACATTCACTTGAATGTCTGGAGCTAACAAATGAAAAACTTATTAAAAGGTTTAGCAGTATCAGCTTGTATCGCAGGTCTATCCACAAATATATACGCAGGAACATTTTCTGACGTTCCTCAAGGACATTGGTCTTACAAAGCTGTTGAAGAAGTATCAGCTAAAGGTATCATCAAAGGATACAAAGAAAAATTTGGTGGAGAACGAAACGTTTCTCGATACGAAATGGCATTAATCGTTTCTAGATTATTGAATGCAGTATCAAAGGGAGCAACAGTTCCTGCTGGAGCAAACGCTGACTTAGTAGAGTTAGTTCAAGAGTTTGGTAACGAACTTGCTTTAATGGGCGCTAAAGTTGATGTAGTTGCTGCAAAAGCTGACAAAAACGAAAAAAGAATCGAAGCACTTGAGTCTTCATCATCAAATATTGGTGTTGGTGGAATCAAAATGAAAGGTTACATGGGCTTAAGATGGCAAGGTCATTTTGCTGATGGAATGTCAGATGTAGTAAGCAGTGATCCTCAAGCTAAAATTGATTTAGGTTTCTCTGGAAAGTTAAACGATAAATCTAACTGGGGTATCAACTTCGGAACTGGATCTACTCAAAAGCCTAACTCATCATGGACTACATTTGGTGGATCATCTGCTTTTGGTAAGACTGATTTCAACCTAACTAAATTCTTTTTTGATTACCAAGCAACAGATGATTTAAAATTTGTAGTTGGAAAGCAAGATAATCCTTTCAAAAACACTGAACTTGTATTTGATGCAGACGTTAAGCCTGCTGGTATCAGTGAAAGCTACAAAATCAATGATAAGTGGTCTGTATCTGCTGGACAATACTTTGTAAAAGAAGGTTATGCTAATGGTACTGGTGGAACTGGTGTTGCTGCAGCTGCTGGAGCAAAACTAGGACAAGAAGACGTTGGTTTATTTGCTCACGGTGTTAGCTTTAACGATAAGCGTGGAAACAGCGCATGGACAGTTAATGCTAGTAACTTAAACTTTACTGGAGAGCAATACTTACATCCAGCTCAAACCGGTGGTGAAGGCGTAATTAATAGAATCGCTTCTGCAACAGGAACTACTTTTGCTGATTCTAACTCTGCAAGATCTGGTAACTATTATAACCAAGATGCAACAGGTGCTGCTCATACTCGAAATGCAACTACTGCAAACAGAGCAAATAGATTATTATCTGATTTCAACTTGTTCAACATCTTCATCGGATGGGAAAATCAAGCTAATGCGAATGACCCATGGGGTGTTAAGTTGGATTACGTTGTAAACAACTCAGCATGGAATGGCGATGATTCTGGACTTTGGTTCGAAATCTACAGAGGTCGATTATCTCAAAAAGGTGACGTAAGATACGGTTACCAGTACAAGCGTGTTGAAGCTGACGCTACTCTTGCTTGGATGAACGAAGATCAACTAGGAACAAACGTTAAAGGTTCTGCAGTTTATGTACAAAATAGACTACGTGACAACATTGACTGGGTTACAACATATTTCTTGTTTGAGCCAGTACATGGTGTAAGCACAGATAAGTCTGGATTCTTACGAACTGGATTTGCTTTAACATTCTAAGTTAAACACAAAAAGCCCTCTATTCTTTTGAGTAGAGGGCTTTTTTTTATACTTTCAAATCAACGTAAATGTTAGTTGTAAAAAAATAAGCCTTAAACTAACTTAAAGCTTACATAAAAACTATGTAACTATTAAGCTACAATTTTTCAATTTGTCCACAATGGTATATACCATTTAGATACATCAACAAAGTAGAAACTGCGAAAAACTTGTAACTTCCTCTCCTTTTATCGGAGTGACAACTTAAATAATTACAAAACTATAATGATTTAATATAGTGAATAGTTCTCCATAACATCAAAGATATGTTGTCCCTCTTGTACAGCACTCGAGGAAGTCATATTAATCATAATACAATCATCATTACAAACAACAGGAGTCAAAGCTTGATTTAGATTTAAGTCCTCATTCAAATGAGATAGATTTAATAATCTAACTATAGAGTCCCCTTTTTTAGAAAACTCTCCCGGTAGGGTATCGTAGTGTAAAAAACCTCCAGATGGAGCATAATAGGTCTTAAAATCATCCAGATTGCAGTAATATTGATGGATTTGCGTGTCTACTTTTGGGTCCTCTAACAAAAACCCCTTTTTATAGAGATAATTTAAAACACCTTGTAAATCTTGCTGCGCTTTATCTAAATCAATTTTTTCTTGTGAACCTAACTCCAGAGTATAAGCTTCTTGATCAACTTTAAAGTCTCTATTTTGCTTTTTCAACTCACTAGCCAAATTTAGCCAAGGCATAAAAGAAGCTTCATCTAAGGCCCCCGAAAAATCATGTGGTATGAGTAAAGTATGTTTAAAAAGTAAATCTTTAGCAGAATCTTTAGAATACTCAGGCGCGTATAACCATCGAGTTGCCACTCCCCCAGTATGTAAGTCCAAAACATAATCAGCTTGAGTTGACATTAGCTGTAAATGAATAGCTAGTAGATCATCATCACTAACTCCATATGAAGAGTGTAAACAACCTTCAAGATGCTTTTTCATAAAAGATTTGTAGGCAATAACAATCTCTTTATCTGATAGAGATAAGTTCTTTTTTATAAAATCGGGTAAGTTAAAATCATCTTTAGAGTATTCATCTTTCAACTCACTAAAATTTAGATAATTTCGGTTCCAGTTATTACCCGAATTTGGATTATATCTACCAACCGTATAGTCCCCTGATTTTAAGTTTACACCAACTGGATTAGCCATAGGGTTGATAGTGATAGAACCACAAAAAGAGTGGGACTTTAAATAGGCTAACAAATGATAGATTAGAGCGTTTCCTTGTAGCTCCGCTCCATGAAGCGAAGATTGTACATAGACGTGAGGACCTTCTTGATCACTCTCTATATCAAACACCGTTAATTTATGATTTTCTCCATTAGTTCGTTCTTTTAAAGGAACCGTTCTTTTGGTTACTTTCATTATTTCTCCTATCTAAGCCACCATGAGGCATCAACACTATCTCTTAATATCTTTGTTTTTTTATCTTTTACGATTACTTCTGCTGGTAAATCATGACATAAAAAAAATGGCATGCTTTCAGTAAAGCCATAAGCTCCGCATTGAGAAAATAACAACACATCCCCTATTTTTGTATCGTCTGGCAAGTTGTGTAGTCCTACAGTATCTAAAGAGCTACACAAAGGTCCATGTAATTGAAACTCTCTCAATTCGTCTTTCGAACTAGATAAAGATTTTATAGGAAAAGATTGATTTGTTAAAACAGGTCGAATCAAATGATTCATTCCCCCTTCTAAAACCAAAATATCTTTACCTCGAACTATCTTTCTATCAATTACATGACTCATGTAATAACCAAATTCACCAATAGCAAAACGCCCTAATTCAATGTAGATCTCTTCAAAAATATTTTCACTTAAAACTTTTGATAAGTAGGTGCAGACTTGAGTCATATCAAGAGGACTCCCATTGGCATAAGGAATCCCCCATCCTCCTCCAAAATCAATCACTTTACAAGCTACATTGATTTGTGTAGCCAAATTTTGACACTCATGAATTATGCTTTTCCATATAGTGTATAACTCTTGAGCATCTAGGATGTTTCCCCACTGAAAAACATGAAACCCTTCAAATCTTAAAAAAGAGTATTTATCTACAGCAACCTCTTGCCATTGATCTATATCCAAACCAAAAGCTGTAATATTATTGCCTCCAAGCACTGACTCTCCAGACTCAGGCCAGACTAGCTGAACTCGCAATAATACTCTTGGGGTTAGATCTAGAGACTCTGATAACTCATTCAAGTCATATAATTGAGTTTTACTCTCAATAACAAATAGATTAACACCTTTTTTTAAATAAATTTCTAAATGTTTTTTACTTTTTGCTGGTCCTGTTACAATAATATCTTGTGGATTTACCCCGCAAGACAAAGCTTGTTTAAACTCTCCAATACTAGCTACATCAATCCCAATTTTATTTTTATTTACACATTTTATAACAGAGGATAAAGGGTTTGCTTTTGTTGCATAATAAGCTTTCACCTGTGTTGGTAACGATTGGACTAGATCATTTAAGTGGATATCAAAACTATCAATATCATAAACAAATGTTGAACCCTGTTGCTGAGAATAAATCTCTCTAAACTGATCCTCTTGAATCATCTTAGAGCTTCTTCAAGGGTTAATGATGCATCACTTTTATCATCTCTATATTTAATAATGATAGGACAATTTAACTGAAGACCCTGAACATTTGCCCATTTATTACTTGGATTAAATGGTCGTGTCCCTGAGACTACAACAGCTCCCGTTGGAACATCAGCCCCTCTTTCTAAAATTTCATTATTTACTGCATCATAGATAGATACGCCTCTAGACAAAGTTACTCCAGGAGCAATCACAGCTCTTTCTCTCACAACGATTCCTTCAACGATAACACTACCAGCTCCCACAAATACATTATCTTCTAGTACTACAGGAGCCATTCCAATAGGCTCTAAAACTCCACCGATTTGCACTCCAGCCGATAGATGAACATGTTTCCCTATTTGGGCACATGATCCAACTAATGCGTGAGAGTCCACCATAGAGCCTTCATCTACATAAGCTCCCACATTGATATAGGCTGGAGGCATGATAATTACACCCTTAGCAACATAAGCACCTCGTCGTACAGAAGACCCTCCTGGTACTAAACGAACACCATCATCTACAGTAAACTCTCTAGGCATTAAAGTATCTTTATCTACAAAACCATTAAAAGCTACACTAGCTCCTGCTTTGAATGCTTCTAAAATAGAGTGTTTTACTCGTATATCTGCTTCCCATTGCCCTTTTTCATTTTTATTGGCTGATCTCAGCTCACCACTCTCTAATTTATCTAATACTTCATCAAAAGTCATATAATATCCGTTTGTAAATAATGTTTGTATCTAACTATCTCTCAAAAACTAAAGGCGCACTAAATTTTTGCATTTCAGTGTCGTACCATGCCATCATTTTAGCATGAGCTTTTGCCACTAATACATGGTTATCAAAATCTAAAATTGTTAACGGAGCTTTTAAATTAGGAGTCGAAATTTTATTCAAAGAGTCCAGCAACGCTTTAACAGGAATTGGGTTAGTCGAACAAAACATGGCAGCAGAACAAAAGTCCCAGGTTTCTTCTGATGAGAAACTTCCCTCTAAACACTGCTTTACGTAAAGGTTTGTCTCGTGGGGCCAAACGTTTGAAGAAACAGAAACAAGACCTTTTGCGCCATGTTTTGCAAATTGGGGTAAAAGTCCATCATCGCCTGAATACACTCTAATCTTTGGCGCTGCTTCTACGAACTCTGCAAAACTCTCAACAGATCCGCTTGCTTCTTTTATAGCCCAAAAGTTTTCATGGTTTTGTAAATCTTTAACCGTCTCTATGTGTAAAGATATACCGGTTCTTGATGGGACATTGTAAAGCATACATGGTTTTATTGCTAAATCCAAAAGTTGTTGAAACCACGCTGTCTGACCATGTCTAGAAGGTTTCATGTATAAGGGAGTCACTAATAGATAAGCATCCAAATTTAAAGTATTAATATACTCTACCCAATTTGTAGTATTTTCTATATTTATACCACCAACTCCTACCATTAAAGGAGTATCTGGAGCTAAATTAATAACATAACTTAAAATAGACTTTTTTTCTTCTAAAGATAAGCAAAGAGATTCACCCGTTGAACCTAGTAACAGTATTCCATTTTTAGCTCTTGATTGCTCCTCTACCAAAGTAGACAAACTTATAAAATCAATAGAACCATTGTCATTCAAAGGGGTTACTAATGCTGTCCAGCATTTAACTTCATTCAATTTCATCTCATTCCTTCCAAAACCAAATCTCTAAACTCATATAAACCTGGTTGTCTTTTTTTAAGCAGTTGATTTGCTGCCCATATTGCACCACTAGCAAACAATGCCCTATCCTGTGCATCATGACTTATTTTCAAGGTTTCATAAGGTGTTTCAACTTTTAGCTCATGAAACCCTATTACATCACCTTCTCTTGCAGAAGATATCTCACAGTCCTGAGACACCCAATCCTGCCATTTAAGCGCCGTACCACTCGGAGCATCAAGTTTTTTAGTATGATGTACTTCGTGAATACTATAATTAGAGTTTTCAAATAGATCCGAAAATCCATTTAAAGACTCTAGTATTGACTGGACCACATTCATAACTAAACTAAAATTGGCTGCTAAAACCCATTTGGATTGGCTAGCTATAATATTAGCCTCCAAATCATCTGGTAAATCAAAGCCTGTCGAACCGCTTACTACTGGTATTTTACTATCAAGTAAAATGGGGATGATTGACACAAACACGTCCCCTGACACAAACACAATAGCAACATCACACAGCAGTAAGCGTTCAACACTAACCTTATTTTTTGAATCAAAAACTACAACTTCGTAATCTTTTGATAACTCAGCTACTTTAGAGCCAGTTTTACCATTACCTATCAGAGCAATTTTTTTCATTGCTCTGCCTCTTCTAAAAATTCTTTATGTAGAATTTTAACGACTTCTTTACTATTTGAACTATCTACTAAAAAGCATACATTATGAGAGCTAGCCCCCATACACAACATTCTAATATTATGATTTGTTAAGTTTAAAAATAGCTTTTGGGCTATACCTTTAGTGTGAGTAATGTTGTTTCCAACCAAAGCTATAATACTAAGGTTTTCTTCGAAGTCGATTTGTCCAAACTTAGCTAACTCTTTAATAAACTCTTCATTTTCTTTTATATCCTTATCAATACTAACAGCTATAGAAATTTCACTCGTAGTAATAAGATCAACACTAATTTTAAAGTTAGAAAAAACTTCAAAAACACTAGCCAAGAAACCACACGCTTCTAGCATTCTAGGGTTTTTTATGGTAAGTAAATATTGATCTTGTTTTAAAGCAATGGCTCTAACTATGGGTTTTTGATCCACATGACTTTTTATATATGTCCCTAAAGTGTCTGGTTCAAAACTTGATGCTAAATAAACCGGAATATCACATTGAATTGCCGGAATCAAAGTACTAGGATGTAATATTTTTGCCCCAAACGTAGCTAACTCAGCAGCTTCGTCAAAGCTTAACTCATTAATTGATAAGACATTTTCTACAATCCTAGGATCTGTAGTTTTCATTCCCGCCACATCAGTATAAATTTTAAGTTCTTTTGCTTGTAAGGCTTGTGCCATTAATGCTGCGCTCAAGTCACTTCCACCGCGGCCTAAGGTAGTTGTCACCCCTTTGGCATTGCTCCCAATGAAACCTTGCGAAACAATTATGTAATCCTCATTTAATAGAGGATACATCAAGTCATTCACTTTATTTTTGATCTCATCAATCTGAGGTTTTGCACTACAATGATTTGAGTCAGTCATCATAACATTTCGAATATCAAAGTTTTTACACAAGCGGTCTCTTTGCTGAATCACATAGCTAAGTAGTAATGAAGAAAGCCTCTCTCCAATCGAAAGAATCCGATCTTTGGTTCTACTAGAGCAATCATGCAAATATGAAATCCCAAGGGCCAAAGTATGTAGCTCATTGATTAAGGTATCGATGGCATAAAACACATCTCTAGAACAGCTTAAATCAGAAGCGATTTGATAATGCTTTTCTTTTAATTTAGTGACTATAGCAACAGATTGAGAAAAATCCTGACAAATCTGAACTAGATCATTAGTAGTGCCGCTTGTTGCCGATACCAAAACAACTTTATGGAGAGGGTCAGACAAAACTATGTCAGCGCATCGAGTAATACACTCAGCATCTCCAACGGATGTTCCACCAAATTTACAAACTATATAATTTTTCAAGATCTTTCCTCTATATAATAAGAAGAGGAGGAAAGTTTTAAGAATTTGAGTTTTATAAACCCATCTTAAGAAGCTCCCCACATGAATTGTGACAGTTTATAGCGTTCAAACATACAAACCAGCTAATAAATACTTCAATTATTTATCGCTTCGGCGGCAATTCCGTTATCACTGGTCCTTGGATATTGAGATCCTAACAGTGACTATCTAATTGTCGCTCCTCTTCTTTGTTTTGACTGGATAGTAAGACATACTCCGTAAGTAAGCCTCCCTAACCATTCAATTCATATACATATTACTTGATTTTTTCAAAATTGCAAGGGTCAGTATAAAATCCTTACTATAAGAGTTCAGTTCCTTACTACCTAAAACCAAAATCAAAGCTTAAAACTTTGTAACTATTCAGCTATAATTTTTCATTTTATTCACAAAGGCTGATTACCCATAGGTTTTTGATCTTTGTTATATTTTGTATTTACAGCTTTTGAAGTGTAGTGAACTACTCGAAAAAAAACTTTAGATACAAAGGATGATGATGAGCTAAACCGCATCAATAAAGCTAAAAATGCGAAAAGCTTGTATGCTCCTCGCATTTTATCAAAGAGATCACCTGAATAATTACAAAACTTTTTTATATGATTAGAGTGGATTAAATCTACTGTTAGCTTTATTCAAGGACAATCTTAGTTTTTGAAGCTATATATTGATCTATAATATCAGTAAAACGCTTAGAGTCATTAATTTTTAAATCTAATCTTGAAGTCAAAACTTGATTACTCTCACTTTTAAACTTAGGTCTATCTTTCTCAGTAATCAATAGATAATCAATCTCGTTTTTCTCAACATATTCTTGAATCTGATTTTTATCCTCAGCGGTGTATAAATGATGGTCAGGAAAATCAAAACTATGGACTAACTCTATTCCTAGTGCTTCTATACTATTTTTAAAAGACTCTGGATGAGCAATACTACAAACTGAAATACACTTCATTTTTTTCAGCTCAGAAATCCTAATCAGCTCTCCTGATTTATCCTCAAAACTCATGATCTTTTGAAAAGCAAAAAATAGATTTGTAGTCCCTAAATAGTCTTCATAATACTCTTGAGAGTGCTCAGGAGAGTAAACAATAACAATGGAAGCTCGTTTTAACTCTTCAATGTCTTCTCTTAATGGGCCATGCGGAAATCTCTCTTTGTTTCCAAACAAATATTTACCATGTACCAAAATGATTTGAAAGTCTTTTTTTAATCTCCAATACTGCAATGCATCATCTAAAATATAAACTTGTCTATACACTGACTTAGAATACTTGTGGATCAATAATCCTCTTTGCTTACCAACAGATAAACGCGCATCAGGAAGACGTGAAATATAGGATTCAACTTCATCCCCAAAAAAGCCTGGTTTATCCCATTGTCCATCGTAGTGAGCAAACTGACCATGATAATCTGAGCCATAACCTCTAGAAACAATATGGCAATTAAACTCTAGGCTTTGAAGATACTCCGCTATATACATTGTTAATGGAGTTTTACCAGATCCACCTACAGTTAAATTACCTATGGTTATAACAGGATCATCAACAATTATTTGCTTAAAGGTCCATCTTTCAAAAAAGCCCCTTTTTAGATAACTGCCAATCCTGTACAATAAACTCAAGGGCCAACAAATTAAACTAAGTAGAAAAGATTTTTCATGATAAGCATGTTGCTTCCAAATAGTTTCCAGATTATTCATAAACTTTTATCTTGTATGATGGTTTTTACAATATTTAATGGTTCACTTGTATTTTCATGTGACCCCATATTAGAGTCATTAATTTTGTCTAAAAGCTCTATTAACTCTATAGACATGTTGTTTCGAGAGTTTAGCACAAAATTAGGTCAATTAGGTAGAGAGGCTCGAAACAGTAAAATTGATATGGATACTTTAGTAAACACTAAATTAGTCTGGTTAAAGGTCTATGAAAAGTATTATTTGTATCCACCAGATACCATCAATCATAAACATTGGACTCAGTCGATTGATAAGATAGCTAAACTGATAAAATCGATTAGTTTAGGTGCCTCAACTTCAGACTTCGAAACTACTCATACTGATATCTTAAAAATTCAAACAACATTGGTCTCCATTTATGATGGATCACAAAACAAAAGCTTTTTCGCTAAAAGTAAAATGATTCAACACCTCTTTCATCTACACAAAAAGTCTAAACTTGAAGAGTTAGAAGAGGATGCCAAATTGATAAAAGATAGACTCCACATAGAGTGGAATGAGCTAGTTAACTATTTTTCTACCAAGGACAAAATACTCTTAAATTTAGATACAAAGTTTTCTAAATTGCAAAATATGGGCCTTGATGAATATAACGTGCAAAAAGAAACAATCTTTAAACAACTAGACGAAATGTATTGGAACTCACAAGATCAATAAATCTTATGTGGCAAAAGTCCAGTCTCCCCTTGCATTGAAACAAATAAATACGGTAAACTTTGTTTACTCAACCCTAGTCCTCATAAAAAGGAAACCCATGAAACAACTCTATACTTTCGGAAGCCAAAAAACAACTTGTAAAAATTGTCGAAAAGCAGAAGCCCTTATCGAAGAAATAATTCAAGGACGCGAACAAGATTTTGATTACAGAAAACTCCATTTAGATTCAAAAGAAGCCGAAGAATTAGGTGTACTATGTACTCCAACGATCCTCTTAGACGGAAACATTATCGCTTTGGGAGAGATTCCGAGTAAGGAGAGTTTAAAACATGTCCTCTTATCCTAAAAAACAATGGAGCCTTGGAGCAAAGTCTCTAAAGTCCAAACTTCTCAAGGAGTTTGATGAAGTTTTCACTCAATCTTGCGAAGATTTTATCGAACTAGAAAATAGGTCCACAGTTAACGAAGAAGATTTAAAAATCAGTCTTTTAGACTTACTCAAAAAGATGGCTGAACAACACATCACATTACCTTCAGCTAAATTTACTGAGCGAGAGTTTTTAAACAGTTTAAAAGTAGTACACAAGTTAGTAAAAAAGGGATAAACCATCTCAAATAAAAGGATATACAATGCAACAAATGTTTAAAGGAACCCTTCTTGGAGTAGCAATTACAGTAATTTTTAGTTTTGTTATCAACCATACCAGTCATGCAGAATGGTTTAACTCAAGTGCACCCTACTCAGACTCTGGTAACTTAAAAGCCATGCGGCAGAGTATGGATGAAATCAATGATAAACTAGAGAGATTGATTGCAGTTCAAAAAGAACTTGTCACTGCCACTAGAGAGCAAAAAGACAACTAACAAAGTTTTTGGACAAAAAAAAGAGGCCTTTCGGCCTCTTTTTTTTTATCTCATCAAATTAATCTAATTTTGAGAAATACTCTTTTGATCCTTCTGGATCTGGTTTCATTGTATCAGCACCCTTTACCCAGTTAGCTGGACAAACTTCTCCATGCTCATCAGTAAATTGGAAAGCTTCTAATACTCTTAAAGCTTCATCAACGTTTCTTCCAACAGGTAGATCATTGATAGTTGAATGTCGGATAACTCCACTAGGATCGATTAAAAATAATCCTCTAAGTGCGATTCCTGCATCTAACAATACACCGTAATCTCTAGCGATTGATTTGTCTAAATCAGCTACCAATGGAAAGTTAATTCCACCCAATCCACCATCTTTTCTAGCTGTATTTACCCATGCCAAGTGAGTAAAGTGAGAATCAACTGAAACACCAATTAATTGAGCGTTAGCATCAGTGAAGTCTTTTGCTCTTTCAGAGAATGCGATAATTTCTGTTGGGCAAACAAAAGTAAAATCCAATGGGTAGAAAAATAAGATTTTCCATTTACCATCATAATCATTTAAACCGATTTCTTTGATTTGACCATCAACAACTGCTTGTGCTCTAAACTCAGGTGCTTGTGAAGTAACTTGTGGCATTGCCATCTCCTTATTTTAATTTAACGTCTCCAGTATTTTTACCTTTGACTAGTAATAATATGTAATAATATATCTTACAATATCAACTAAAAATCTAACAAAATAGCTAGTTATTGTTAAGAGTTATTTAAAATAACTCCTTCAGTGCAAGATGAGATACATATTATATGCTATTGATTCAATTATCAATAGTAATTATAATTTAATTTACTTTCTATAGTTAGAATAGTTCTACTTTCTTCCAAAAGCACACTATCTCTTGTAAAAAAATCTGTTTTTCTGTATAAAAGTTAGACACAAACACGATTTATATAGGATCTTGATCGACACAATCAATATTTTATAAATAATCACCCTCTTATCATGTAGAGTCACATCAAACAACTCTACGCTATAATAATATTTTGCTAAACGGAGATTATGATTATATGAAAAAAGAAACAGAAAACTCAGCACAAGTAGGCCGACTAAAATTTGAATCACATCACAGAAACATCTGGGATGAAACGCCAGAAGAAGACTGGAACAACTGGATGTGGCAACAAAGTAAACGAGTTAAGACTATTCAAGCATGTGAAAAAGTTATCAACCTTTCAGAAGGTGAAATAAAAGCATTTAAAGAGTCATCCGATAAATTTAATGTAGGGATCACTCCTTATTATGCAAGTTTAATGGATAAAGATGATGCTAACTGTCCAATTAGACAACAATCTGTGCCACAAGTTGGAGAGCTATTAACTTTACCAGAAGATTTAGCAGATCCACTAAACGAAGAAGGAGATATGCCAACTCCTTGTATTACTCACAGATACCCTGATCGAGTATTATTTTATGTAACTCATAACTGCCCTGTTTATTGTAGACACTGTACTAGAAAAAGAAAAGTAGCTGATCCTAGTTCAGCAACTATGAACAAGCAGCTTGAAGATGCTTTTCAATATATTGAGTCCCACCCTGAAATTAGAGATATTGTTATTTCTGGTGGGGATCCACTTAGTTTAAGTGACAAAAAATTGGATATGATCCTTACTCGATTACGATCTATACCTCATATTGAAATGTTTAGATTAGGTACTAGAAACTTAGTAACTCTACCTCAAAGAGTAACTGATGAATTTTGTGAAATGCTAAAAAAACATCAGCCTGTTTATGTAAACACTCACTTTAACCATCCAAAGGAGTGTACTTATGAAGCTTATATTGCTTGTAAGAAGCTTGCTGATGCAGGATGTGTTATTGGTAATCAATCTGTGTTACTAAAGGGTGTAAACGATGACCCTGAAGTAATGAAAGAGCTTTCTCATAAACTATTGGCCATGAGAGTTCGTCCTTATTATATTTACCAATGTGATCTTTCTGAAGGAATTTCTCACTTTCGAACCACAATTGAAGATGGTATTAATATTATCGAGCACTTGAGAGGTCATACTTCTGGTTTGGCTAACCCTACTTTTGTTGTAGATGCTCCTGGTGGTGGTGGTAAAATCCCTCTACTACCTGAGTACCTAGTCAAAAAAGAAGGTAGAGAGTACACCCTAAGAAACTACGAAAATAAAGAGTTTGTTTACGTAGAACCAGAAAACAACAAAAACTAAAAGTCCTGTCTTGTCTAATTTATTAAATTAATTGGACAAGACACTTTACTTTTATACCCTTTTTTAAAAGCAATGAAAAAAAAATATCTTATCATCGCCCCAACTCCATGGGAGCTTCAAGCTATCTTAGATGTCTTTAAACCCTATATGAGTTTAAAAAAACATCCATTTACAATTCATTTATGTAGACATGATCATGTGGAAGTAAATATCTATGCTAGTGGTATGGGAGTAGCTTCTACAGCATTTGCTGTGGGTTATGCCATGCAAAATTTTCATGTTTCAGAATTAGTATTAATGGGATTTGGTGGCATTACAAAAGATAGAAGTAATCTACTTGGAAAAATGACTATCGCGGCATCAGATAGGTACTTAAAATTTGGTGCTAAATCTCACAACGGATTTGAAGACTTAAGTATTAAATATGATCTCTTATGTGATCACAATAACAAGCCTCCTTTTACATTTCATTCTCATCCTTGGATGCATGATATGTACGAGTCTCTTCATTATGGTACTTGCGATGAACTTAGTAGCTCAGAGCCCGATTTAGACTTTTTAAGTAAAGTCTATCCAGATGTTTCTGTTGAAAATATGGAAGGTGCAGCCTGTGCACAAATTGCAAACCTATATAATATTCCATGTATACAAGCTAGAGCCATTACTAATATGGTAGCTAATCGAGATACAAAATCTTGGTTGATGGAGCAAGCTAAAGCTGAAATCTCCAATTTTTCAAAGCATTTACTATCGTATTGGACTCAGCTGAAATAATGAAGCTTGCGATTTCTCCTTGTCCAAATGATACCTTCATTTTTTATGCTCTATTACACCAAAAAATTAAAATAGATTTTGATATTAATGTGCAGTATGAAGACATCGCCACATTAAATCAGTGGGCTATTGATCAAAAATTTGATTTTATTAAGTTAAGCTTTGGATGTTACCCATATATTAAAGATAACTATCACTATCTACAGTCAGGATCGGCATTAGGACATGGCTGTGGTCCTTTACTGTTAGCTAAGGGTGACAAGACGGTTTTCGATAATCAAAGTCGAGTGGATATTCCTGGTAAATATACTACGGCCAATTTATTGCTAAACCATTTCTATCCAAATTTGACAAATAAAACAGTCTGCCTATTTTCTGAAATTACCGAGCGGCTACTACAAAACAAAAGTGATCTAGGATTAGTTATTCATGAAACTCGTTTTACATATCACTTACAAAATTTAAACAAGATTGCCGACCTTGGACAGTTATGGGAAGAAAAGTATAACTTACCAATACCCCTTGGTGGAATATTCTATAAAAAGTCCATATCTCAAGATATGGTCCTTGAAATGCAAACAGCAATAGAAAAAAGTATCGAGTACTCTTGGAACAATCAAGATGAAGTCCTTGAGTTTTGTCAGCAATATGCCCAAGAAATGGATAAAGATGTAATGCTTCAACATATAAAATTGTATGTTAATGAGTACTCTTTAAAACTTGGATCCTTAGGTAATCAAGCAATCGAACACTTGTTTAACACAGCACCCTAAACCAATAATTACTCTAACTCTTGATCAAGCTCTTCAATTTTATCCTCAAACTCACTAGAGCTCGGATTTAAATTGAATACATTTTGCCCTTTTTCAATTTTAACTCTAAGAGATTGAAAATACTCTTTGAAATAATAGTTATCTACTAAATCAATTTTAAAGGGAGGACCAATACTAGACTCTTTTACACATCGAAAATTAGCCCGAGTCCATGGCATAGCAGTTACCTTACGCGATACCTTGCTTTTATAATCCGAGATACTCGAAGGCCCCTTAGTATATCTAAAAAGACCTTCAGCTATAGAAGGATTTTTAAAGCCTTCTTTATCTTTACTATAAGTACCTAAATAATCTTTCATCCATTCTGTAGTGTTTTCTTTGAATAAAATCCCAAAAGAGCCTCTTAACTCTCCTTTTTTATCATAATCATTAGAAAATCGATTTGCCTTGATCGACCTCTCCCACTGGGCTTCTGTTGGTAAATCTTTTTGTATCGCTTCACAATACTCCCTAGCTTCGTCAAACGATAAACGTGCTGCTTGGGATGTGTTTTTTAACTCTTTTCTTGAAAATGGAATCAATAAATCAATGCTATTACTTTTGAAAATAGAGATCACTTCTTGAATAGTAACTAAATTTTTATCTATCTGATAAGCATCTAAATAAGTTAAATTAGATTTATCTAAGCGAGCTTCGCTATTTGCTGAAAACAAAAACATACCGTAAGGAATATGAATCATCCCAGAAACACTAGAGATCATTGGCGTTGATACTAATTTTTGTCTTTTTTCAATCTCCATTAGCAGTAGTTTTTTCAAGTAAAGCTTTTGCTTTTCTTCATCTCTCTTTTTTTCACGAACTTTTATATTTTTAACTACGCTCTTTTTTTTGATCTTTATAAAATCATTATTAGAAATATTATCCTTAAATGCCAATGCCTTTAAATCTTCAGGTGCCATTTGCTTTATTGAACTAATAACGATTTCATCAGAATGGGTTCTAGCACATCGAAAACCAACTGTTTTTAAAGTATTTTCATTAGGGGGTACTCCTTTAAATGAGCCAACCCGAATCTCATCAATGTCTGAAATATAACTTCCGCCATATACTTTCTTTAATTTTTTTCTTTTATCTGAAACCCAATCAAAAGTCCATTCAGCAGCATTTCCAGCCAAGTTTAACACTCCATTTAAACTTGATAAGTCTTTAAACTCATGTACTTTTAAAGGAAATTTTGGCCGATAAGCTTGAGTTACAAAAGGAGCCTTTTCATAGGCTGGAAACTCATTACCAAACGGAAAACTCTGCACTTCTTGACCCTGAGAAGCATAAATATACTCTAGATAACTTGGTAATCTTTTGCCATTATATCGACAATACAAGTTGGCTTCATACCAATCTATTCCGACTACAGCTTGATCATCTTGATTATAGCCATCTACATACATATAAGTGGGAGACTTAAATTTCGAAAGATTTAAAAATGTACTATAGTCTTTATTGCTAACTTCAAACTCATCTAAAAAAAATGCCTTAACAGCAACATGCTTACCTTGATTAAAAACATTTCCTTGATCAAAAAAAATCTCTTCTGCATAAGATACTCTAAGCAAAAAAAAGGCTATCAGGATATTTAATATATAAGTAAGTTTCATGAAAATGTTTATACTACATCCATAGTTCTTTTCGATTGGCACTTACATAAAGTATTTTATCTCCAGAATTTAAAAGAGAAGAATGGTCTACAGATATCCCTTTTCCGCCAACCAAATGTCCTATGATAGTTAACTGCGAACAAGATTTAGAAAACTTACTTACCAAGTCTCCAAAAGTCTTTTTTTGATGAGACGCTGGCACAAAATCCATATAAAATTGTACACCGGTACTATTAGTGATTAAATCTCTTATAATTGGATTAATACCGTTAGATGCCATACCTTGAACCACTAAACCAGCCAAGAGAGCTTCGGTCACAATAACTTCATCTGCTCCAGCTTGGTGAAAATTAGCTTCATTTGTTGGATCCATACATTCAGCAATAATATAAACATATTTCATATCTAATGCTTTTTTTGCATTTAAAATACGCATTAAACTAACTCCATCGGACTCGGTGTTACTATGATCATCAACTAAGATAATAATTTTATGTGCTTCACCAATGTTGGCTTTTTCTAATGAGTCTAATTTGGACGGGTTTCCGTGAACGAAATGTACACCTTTTGCTTTTAGAGTTGCTGGAATCAAATCTATCATGGCAGTAACAAAACATATACTGTGGCCCTTTAAATGAGAGTCTAATTGTAACTCCGTAATAATCTCAAGCATGGCACTTTCACCAGGATAACCTAGTATAAGGATATGATTTTCTTCTTTCATTACTAATAAACCTCTTTCTTTTTTAGACCGCTTTGTTAGGTTTTCTTGAATTTTATCCAAAAATATAGCCAAACATGCGATTCCTAATAACATTGTAGGAATACCTACTAGAAATCTCCCATAAAACGATTGCGGATATAAGTCACCATAACCAACAGTAGTCATCGTTACAATAGACCACCATATACAATCCCAAACACTCAAATTTTCATGACTACCATGCTCAAAATAATAAAAGCCTGCGCTAGATAATATTATCAATAAAACTAGCCAGATAAAAACCAGATAGGATCGGTCTTTTGATTTCGATTTTATAAAGTCTAAAAATACAAACATTCGTTACTTTCCTGTTTCTTGTCAAACTATGCATACTAATCTAATAGATGACCAAAATAGCAATACAATCGGCTGTATTTAAAGTTCTTTCACTAATAAATTAATCCAGATCTTTAAGGCTATTTTAGCGATCTATCCTAAAACTAGAATCATCTACGTTTAGGTATCGACCATTTCAGTCATAACTTGGATTATTTTACCGTTTATGGTTATACTAGGCAACAATTCTAAGACTAAAATTATTTCAAATTTCACTTTTGAATTTGGAGTCTATAATCAAAAGTCTATTTATAAAAAGCTCACACAACATTTAAACTTTCTCTTGAATGAGAACCTATGATTTGCTGTACTAAAAGTTGGAGACTATTTTGCGTTACACAAGATTTAAAAGATATCAAATAAATAAAAAGGCTACTCGTGGAGTTGCTAAAAAGCATCCATGGATTTTTTCTGGAAACCTATCTAGTGCTGCCGAGAGTTTTCAAGACGGAGAGTATCTCAAATTATATGATGGTGAAAACAATTTACTAGCTTTTGGGATTTTATCAAAAGACGAAAAAATAGCCGTTCGACTTTTTCACTTTGGTGAAACTCTAAAAAACCGATTTTTCTTTAAAAAACTTAGAGATATCTGGAGCAAAAAAGAAAAGTTATGCGACGAAACAAATGCTATTCGATATGTAAATGGTGAATGTGATCAATTACCTGGTTTATTTGTTGATCTTTATAATGATGTTGCTGTTGTATCTTATGCCTCTCCTTCACTTTACCGTATGGCTAGGCTCATTGCTTTTTTACTTCCTCAAGTTTTACCGGAGCATCTATCTAAACATATACTTGTACGTGGTAAGCCATGTAATGGATCTAGAATTGATTTCAAGCCTGCTCGTTGGGTCAGAGGACAAGCTCAAGAAAAAGTTGAAATATTTGAAACCAAAAACAAATTTGAAGTATACCCAAACAATCCACAAAGTAGTGGCTTTTTTATGGACCTTCGAGCAGCTAGAAGAGAGCTCAGTAAACACGATTTCAATGGCATGAGAGTCTTAAATTTGTTTTCTTATACTGGTGCTTTTTCTGTTCTTTTACAAAAGCTTGGAGCTAGAGAGGTCGTTTCTGTTGAATCCAACCGAGCCGCGATTCAACTTCATAACAATAATATAAAGCTAAATGATTTAGATCCTGCAGGGCAAGAGATAGTTTGTGCTGATGTTCATCAATATTTATCTAAACTAGATGATTCAGAAAAGTTCGATTTTATAATTTTTGATCCCACTTCTATGACTTCTAGTAAAAATCGACTCAATCAAGCCTTACAAAAGCACTCTGTGTATCACAAACTTGCTCTAAAACATCTTAACCCAGAGTCACTTTGGCTATCTTGCTGTAGATCACATCATGTACCTAAAGCAGAGTTACTTAAAGTTATTGGTCAAGCCTCAAAAGAGATTATAGGTAAGGGTAATACTCAAATAGTTGTAGAAATCAAAGAAGATATTGATTTTTCTGTTCCGGGTAACTTCTCTGAAGGCCACTACCTTAAACAAGTATTGTTCAGCAATTTTAAATTATAAATTTTATGAACTTTTCGCTATTGGACGGTATACCTTTTACCATAGGATGTGTATTGCTATATACATCCTGTTCAAAAGCAAATTTTAGTAAACCCTTTTTTCAGCATCTATTGAGATATGGTATTACTTCAAACCACCTTGCTTCAATTGTAGTACTATTCATAGTATTCATTGAGATTATCTGCGCTCTGCTTTTGCTACTAGCTCCACACTATTTGTATAGTGTGAGCATAGCCTTATTGTTATTTAGTATTTTCACTCTTTCTTCTTTATTAAATAAGTTCAGAGGTTATACTTATACATGCTCTTGTTATGGACTTATGCTTCCTCTCAGCATTGATGAAAGTATTCGCTTCAACGTAGCTTATATGATTACTTTAATGATATATCGTTTTAATTTGCTTGATCCTCATTTAAAATTAAATAATGATTTGATTCTATCCATTGGAGTAGTCTCGATTATTTTTGTTTATTGTACTTCAAGGTCATTAGCCCAACCCTTTTTCGATTTTTCTCCCATGAAAGTGGGACGATCTTTACCACACATATTCAAAGAGCATTTTAATCCTCCCCAACAACCATACATCCTCGCTTTTATGAACCCTGATTGTGAAGACTGTGTCAAATGGCTAAAACCTCTTAAGGACTTTCATCAAGAAGGAGTAGAAGTCGTTGTAATAGTCTCAAAAGATCACAATAAAAATAGACTCTTTTATAAATACAAACTTCACGTGATTAAACCACTACATTATTTTTGGTTAGTGTTTGAATCTCCAAGTATTTACTACATCAAATCGTCCCTAATCAGTCAAAAATTAAAATTAGATGACTCAATCCATACACTCGAACGCTAATTATAACGATTTTACTACCTTTTAAACTTGGCATGACTCTTGTTATTGATACTGCGTAGACAACGTTACTCAAAAGATTTTTATACTAGACTTAAACACTTGTTATAATTATTTGATTGTTATGATAAAACTACTACAACATCTGTCATAGCTACTAGTTCTGTTTTCTATTGATTTAACAAATCTCTGATTTTTTCAACCCCAAATTATACTTGAAGAAATCAGAGATTTTTTTGTATAGCCCCATTTGCTTATTTTAAACTAACATTTAATATCAAAATCTTTACTGTATAAATATAATTTACTTTGGAGTATAACTTTCAACAAGTAACAGACCTTACACACACTAAAAAAGTATCATTAAAAATTTGCATATTCTAAGTAAAATCGATTAACATTATTAAAAAGGGGGAAATAATATGGGGGTATTATTTTACAAGCTTAGGACTAACTCTGTCTCTAGACTTTTCGTATTTTTCACATTGATCTGTTTTTTTGTGGGGACAAAACATACATATCAACCTGGGTGGTCAATGATCCCAGGACAAAGTATCTCAATGACTGAGTTCACTTCAGCTCATCCAGAGGTCGATCGGATTTTTGAATTTTATCAGGATCAATGGATAGTATGGAGTAGTATAAATCATCCACAGTTTCAAAACCTACTCAGTCTTGATGACATGAGTGTCAATAAAGCATATTGGGTCCATTCATCTATATTTACACAATCTTTTATTGTAAGCCAACACACCGGTGACACTTATAAAGATGATATCCAAATTAGATATAGTCTAAATGATCTAAAAGCTTCTAATGTTCAGCTATTACTACAATACTCGCTCAATGGAGGACTCAGCTATCAGCAATCTCCTAGTATATCTGGAGACATACTTAATGTAGTTAATAATAGTAGTGGTACTCTTACATGGCATTCTGGCTCTGACATTCAAACTAATGAAGATAATGTCATTATTAAAATTCTTGCTTCTTATAACAATAAACAATATGAAGCACTTTTTTCTCCAATTCAGATTCAAAACTTTCAAGGGACAAATTTTTCTAGTGGACCAAATGTTCAATCGGTATCACCTACTCCTAATTCGAGTAATGTTAGTAGCAAGCCACTAATCACTATAGTTTTCAAAGAGGATTTAGACCAAGCATCAATATTAAACAATATTAGATTAATCCATAATGATAAGTTGGTAAATACCAGCATGAGCTATGACAATAAAACGGTAAGTCTACAAGTATTAACCGAGTTATCGTATAACTCTGACTACAGAATACAGCTTGATACAGGATTAATGGACTACCAACTTCAACCCTTAGAGCAAAGACTTATATATCACTTTAAAGTGAAAAGTTACGATGGTTTTTCAGAAATACCTATGATTCCTGCTGAACAATGGGACCAAGCAGCAGTAAGAAAAGTTTTACATACATTTAGTTTTGGTGGATTTGCCAGTGACTCTCAAATAGAAGAATGGGCTAAGATGACTCCCATACAAGCTTCCGAAGAAATCTTGAGAATGGATCCAATTAATACAAGATTATCGCCGGCCGATGACTATGATGGTTTGGATAAGAGAGCGCAAAGTCTCCAAAGTTTATCAGCTTTCCTACAAACTGAATTTGGCCCAATTAAATCCACTAATCGCTCCTACTATCAAACTACAAACTGGAATGGTCCTGAAAACCTATTTTTAATTGCAGCCACAAAAAGAGGTTTAAACCCCTTTTTCCACCGTATTGGGCTCATGGAAACAAATTATCACATGGCAGTAAACCAAAATGTCGGTGTATCAACAAAACAGCTCATTTCATACTACGACGATGTTATGGTACAACATCAAGCGGCTCAGCCATATCAAGATGTTTTAGGACATATGGCAGCATCCCCTGCCATCGCTGTACAATATAATCATAGACGAAATCGCTTCAATGGTACTTTTTCTGGCAATGAGGATTTTGCAAGAGAGTTTCATCAATTATTTTTTGGAATTTTAGGAAAAGAAGATCAACAGTTTGCCACATACCCTAGCTACCCTAGCTATCAGGATGATTATCAAAAATATCACGAAAATGTGACAATTCGTAATACGGCACGAGCCTTAACAGATATGGAGGTAGATGGAGACAACTACTCCATAAGGTATGGAGAATCAAATCATCATACCTCGAGCTTAGAAATTATCGGACAAAGTGTTAACGGTAACCAAGCTTATGAAAAGCTATTAAATCTCGCTAGGCAAGCAATTCATCATGAGGAAAGTGAAAAGAATCTCCCTCTTTTGATCATACGACATTTGGCTGATGACAATATGGATCAAGAAACTCAAAACACTATCGTTGAGGCATGGAAAAAGATGGATGAAAAAAGCTTGATTCAATTTTTACGGAATTATGCTGTTTCTACATTGTTTCATAATTCTAAGAGAGTCAAATATTGGACAAGTTTTGAAAGAAACATCATGATAAACAACTTATCAAATCTTAACAACCTAAGTAATTACGATCGTGGAGCCATAATATCATCTAACTTATCTAACGAAGATGTATCTGTATTTCGTCCGTCTCATGATGTCTTTGGAGGACAAACCAGTATTGAAGCTGCGTCTAGTGGAGCAATCTTTCAAGCTGCTCATGATTATAATGTCTCAAGAACATGGTCTAGTCTAAGAGTACACGGAGAATATAATAATCAAAATTGGACTCAAGACTGGTCTAAAGTTATCCCACGTCGTGATGATGGTCGCTACTACGTTAAAGATGTAGCAGAGTGGCTCTGGAATCGGTATGTAGCTGATAATTTGAAAAACTTTGGAGAACTAGAAAGAGCACAAGTATATGCATTTTTAGCTACTGGTGATGATTTTTCACGAGCTGTCAATATTGAAAATACTAATGTGGTTTACTCCTTAGACGAGATACGAAACAATGACCTAGTTCACCAAATATATACGGATCTATCAAACTCTACTATGAACACCCTCGGTAACCCTGCATTACCATTCAACTGCGAAAGCCGCTGTAGTTCAGATGAAGAGCAAGAGACAGACAATCGAAGAATCCAATTGGCTGTAAACTTTATTTCAATCACTCCATTTATGTTTGTACAAGAAGGTAGATAATGAATAGAAGAACATTTATTAAATCAACTTTGGGCTTTGGCTTGTATCATTTAAGCGGAGCAAGTAACTTTTCGCATGCTGCCTTTCCTACACAATTTAACAAAACTGTACTTCATATTATGCTTGAAGGTGGACCAGACTTCAGACATTTGATTGTTCCAGTGCCTCCTAGTACTGATCCTTCTCCAGGAAGTGAGGATAATTATGCCAGTGCTTGGTGGAAGTCTAGATCTTCTCTTATTGAGATAGAAGAAGGAAACTGGTCACAATATCGTAACTACTTTTCACAGCATTATGATCAAATAACTGTCAGTGGTAAAACTTTTGGAATTTTAAAGGTTGCTGGATTTTTAAAAGAGCTATTGACCAGTAACCAAGCAGCCTATATTTGTAATGTAATCGGAAGTAAAAATAGAAATCACAGTCATAGCCAACTCATCTGGGAAAGCGGTAGTTTATCTACCGGCTCACATGATGCCTCTGTAAGTGGATGGGGAGGAAGACTTGCGGTACTTAGTAACAAAAAACTTTTGTCAGTTTCAAGTCGTGTGAAGTTATTTGCAAACGGACCCCATGCTACTAACCCTCAAGACCACGAAAATAGCCATGTAATCTCTGCTTCTAACATGGAGAATATCGCCCTTGCCTATAATGCTAGTTGGTTTGAAAACGAAAACCAGTGGGGCATATCAGATCAAGGTGCTATGTATAGAGCTGTAAAAAACTATTATGAAGCAAAAAGAGAGTCTATACCACCTAGCTCACCATATTATCAGTTTATGGTTCATGAAAAAAACCTTAGAGAGTTTGGACAACTTGTTGACTCACATTTAACCACAGGTATTGATCCGGCTAGTGGGTATGTAACAAATAACTCTAGCTATCAAAAGCGTCGTCCAGTTTTGTTTGATAACTTACTAAAGTCTGGAGTATTACGAAATCGCGGTTTTGGAAGACAAATGTTAAATGCATATTATGGGCTAGCATGTAATGACTTACCAAACCTAGCTAGCAATGTTATCTCAGCAAATTATGGAGGCTGGGATTCACACAAGTTTGAACATAACTCTAACTCAGGTATTATCCCCAAAATAGAAGACATATTTGGAGTAGACAAAGGCTTACATACCCTATTTAAGGCTTTAGGCGAAGATATGCCAAATGCGTTATCTCAACTTACTATTGTCATTGGTGGAGAGTTTGGTCGCCAATTGCGATCCAACGGCGATGATGGAACAGACCACGGTAGAGGTAACGGTATGTTTGTTTTAGGGCCAGCCGTAAACGGTGGGATCTATGGAGATTTGTTTCCTGACTCTGAAATTGAGCGAATGTCTCAATTTAATCAAGATATTGAAGGTAAAACATCTGTAATCCAAGTTTGTAAAAGGATTTGTGACTGGGCTCAAGCCGATAGCGGCTCTCAAGTATTTACAGATAGCTCCAGTGATGCAAATTTACTTGAGTCTGATCAAATACTAAACTTTTTAACGACCTAAAAAAAAGCCACACTATTAATAGTGTGGCTTTCTAATTTACTAAGCTTTATTTTCCTTTAGCCATTAGTTCACCGATCATAGCTGAAAACATACCTGAACCGTTTAAGTTCATGCCACCATCTACTTTTAAAACTGTACCAGTTATATAGGATGCCAAAGGAGAGCATAAAAATGCTGCTGCTGCACCGATATCATCTTTAGTACCCATTCGTCCAGCAGGGATCATTCTTTTTAGTTTTTTACCTATTTCTCCTGGTGCTAGCCTTTTCATTCCTTCAGTACCTTCAATTGGGCCTGGTGCAATACTATTCACACGAATCCCGTAAGCACCCCACTCTAATGCTAAATTTTGCATTAAATTATCAATACCTGCTTTAGCTGCACCCACGTGACATTGTGCATAATAAGGAATAAATGCTTGCCCAGCAGATATATATATCATTGAACCTTGAGATTCTTTTAACTGCTCAAATGCAGCTGTACTTGCATTAAAAGTACCCATTAAATCTATATCAATCACAGTTTTAAATGCATTTTCGCTCATTTTATTTGCAGGACAAATAAAGTTGCCTGCTGCACCACAAACTAAAACATCTAAGTTACCAATGGCTTCTTTCATATTTTTCAAAAATGATGCTAGCCCATCGTAATCACGAACATCACAGGACTCAATGAATACCTCAGCCCCTAGCTCTTCTAACTCTTTTTTTGCGCCTTCTAATCTCTCTAGTGATCTACCACACAGAGCTAGTTTTGCACCTAATTTAGCAAAGACCTTTGCTACACCAAGGTTGATTCCGCTTCCACCACCTGTAATAAATACTACTTTATCTTTATATAATTCTTTTGATAATATGCTTGTAATGTCCATCGCCATCTCCTAAATCTAAATTCAAGTCATCCAATATTGACTGTATCGTTGAATTTAGTTATATGTGCCTGTTTCTAATATTTTTGATCTAATTTCTTTTTTATTGATTTTTCCTACGCTGGTTTTTGGAATAGCATCTACTATTTCGACGGACTCTGGTATAGCCCACTTATTTATAGTGCCATCTTCTACATATTGAGTTAAATGCTTTGAAATATCCTCAGGCGATATTTTGGCTCCTGAAGTATGTAATAAAGCATAAGGTCTTTCTCCCCATTTTTCATCGGGTAAGCCCACAATAGCTACTTCTACAATTCCTGACATTTTACTGATCATGGACTCTAACTCCAAAGAAGATATCCACTCTCCACCAGTTTTTATAACATCTTTCAATCGATCTGTAATATTCAAAAACCCGTGTTGATCGAAATATCCGATATCTCCAGTATGCAACCAACCGCCATCCCAAAGCTTTTTACTAGCCTCTTCATTTTTATAATACGACTGAGTTAACCAAGGAGTTCTAACTACAATCTCACCCGTTTGATCACTTTGATTTGTATAGTCTTCGCCATTACCACCTAAAATTTTAATTTCAACTAAGCCTAGAGGTTTACCTGCTCTCATACGAATAGGAAGTTGCTCTTCAACACTAAGCCCAAGTTGCTCTTGAGTCATGTTTGTAAGAGTTAAAACTGGACAAGTTTCAGATAAACCATAACCAGTAAAGATATCAATACCCCTTTCCATGGCTTTATGAGCCAAACCATAAGGTAAGGCCGATCCTCCGATTACTACGCTCCATCCATTAAGATCATAGTCTTCTGAATCTGGATGCTGTAAAAGCATGTTCATAATAGCAGGTACACAATGGGAAAAGGTGATTTTGTGTTTTTTTATGGACTCCAAAATTGATTTAGGATCGTATCGTCCAGGAAATATCTGTTTTGTTCCTAAAAATGTTGTAATGTAAGGTAATCCCCATGCGTGAACATGAAACATTGGTGTTAATGGTATATAAACTGAGTCAGATCGTAATCGTTGCTCAATTTGGATACCACCCATAGTAGCTATTATTGAAAAGGTATGTAAAACTAATTGTCTATGAGTAAAAGTAACTCCCTTTGGATCCCCTGTAGTACCTGTTGTATAAAATAAAGTTGCTACACTTCTTTCATCAAAATCCGGAAACTCATATTGTTTTGACTGATCTTTTAAAAGTGTGTCATAGTCACCAGAATGATTTTTTATTGCACTGCAATCTGCACTGTCAGAAATACTGATTACATTTTCAACCGTTTCAAAACCAGCTTGGATTCCTTGGATAATAGGTAAAAAGTCTTCTGATACAATCACTAATTTATCTTCAGCGTGATTCATAGTGTATAAGATTTGTTGTGGAGATAATCTTACATTAACAGTATGTAATACTGCCCCAATCATTGGCACTGCAAAAAACAGTTCTAAATATCTATGAGTATCCCAATCTAAAACGGCAACCACATCACCCGCACCAACCCCTGAATTAGTCAACATGTTAGCTACTTGAGCTACACGGTCATAAAACTCTAAATAAGTGTATGACCCTCCATCATGATGATGAATTGTTTGATTTGGAGCATTGTATCTAGCATTGTATATAATTTTTTTTATAAGAAGTGGATAATCGTAATTTTCGTCAGACTTAACGGCTAATTTTGTTTTCATTGTTACCTATAAATTTAGAAGTGTTTACCATCAAAAGAAGTTTATTTGTCTCAAGCGATGGCATTATATAACAATTGATAGGTGTTTTGCTATTAAATCTGTGGGATATTTATCTAGGAATAGGCTTTAAAAACTAACAGCTTTCTTGTAAATTTGTCATGTAAACCTTTATCAATCTAAATAGCAGTCAAAAGTTATTTTAACGTTCTCTTTCCTTTAATGTTTGTAACAGGCTTTCCATTATGTTCTAAGGGAAAGTCATAAAATGTTAAAGAGTAATTAAAATTCTTTGCTAAAGGAAAATTTGAAATGTATCCAGGCATTACACTTTGTAAGTAGTTAGGGATTTCACTACTTAAAGATTTATAATATTTAACTAGATCAAAAGTAATTGAACAGTTTTCATAAACTACCACTTGATCATTAACTTTAGTAAATCCTCCTGGGTGGCTAAACTCATAATACAATCCTTCTTCACTAGGCTCAAATTGGCATTGTCTATTACCTACACTAGATTTCATATTTATGTTGTTAACACTTATACGACCAAAAAACGAATCACTTATAACCTGAAAAGAAAAATTAATTGGTCTAGAGCTCTTTCCTAATTCAGAATTATAATTAAATTTTATTTGTAAGTTCCCACCCTCTTTAACTATATGGTCACTTACTATGTATTCCCCGCTTCGCTCTAAGCTATAGTCCAAAATGTTCTCATTCAATTGCACCGAATGAACATACAACTTACTGACCCCTAATTGATCTACATTGAATTCAATAACGCTATTTTCCTCATTTATTTTGATTTCTTTAAACAAAAAGTGTAATAACTTATCATTTCTTATAAATATCGAATACTCTTGATTTTGGAGGCCTTCAAAAGTTAAAATCTCCGATTTATTTGCAGCATTCAAACTTCCAAGATTATAAAAAACTCCCCCTCTTCTACCTGCATAAACATGGTAAGTTATATTTTGACTAGAAGAACTAGCTATAGATATCTTCACCGGCTTTACTTTAGTAATACTAGTAAAAGGAATAGTAATTTGATGAGCCTCATCTATACAAAAATCATCCTTCTCAATTTTAAAGATTTCGTATCCTAGATAGTTTATAGAGTATTCGAATCTCTTTCCTTTAGGGGCATTACTAAAAAGGATAGGTTCAATCCTACCATCAATCATCTCGATTTTTTTTCTCTTAAAAGCAGTATTACTCATATAAAAAAGCCATTTAAGCTCTTTAGTACCTGCCAAATCCGGCTCATCTCCAATCACATTAAACTCAATGCTACCATCGCACTTTTCATCAGAAAACCAATCTAAATTATAGTAACTCAAGTGGTCCGTTTGAAAAGTAATCTCAAAGTTATTTTTAGCGTTAGGCCCTACAGCCAAGCCAAAACCTTCTGATGTCCATTGACCTGTCTCTGGACTATACGACCAGATAGGAAACTGATCATTTGCTTTTAGTGGTACTCCTGTTTCTGGATTGATGGTAGAGGAAGGAACTTCCATTTTTACTGAAATCGGCTGAGAAAAAGTTTTAACATGGGTCTTATTTTGATCAAGAATTTCAATGGCTGTAAATCCACCACTAATAAAATAACCTTGTTTCTTTTCGCCATCAACTTCAATATTTATATTGTTTAAGCCACCCGGAAAGGCATTTAAAGAGCTGGTCTCTGTAGGACTAAAGTAGGTTGCTTGTAAATTTAACTTCCCCGTTAAAACATTGCCCTCATTATCACTCATTTGTACACCGGCTGGTACCACAATCTCTACTTGCCCATTTACATTTGGACTACTAGTCACAAGCGTTACAGCTGAACCTAATATTCCAGATATTGGGATATCTAAACTCACTTTATTGGTTACAATACCACTTGCTTGAAAGTTTGAATTTAGATTTACCATAGGTACGTCTAATTGAATCTCTTGTGAAGTGGCAATGGTGAAAGAAGCACTTGTAGATAAGTAATCTTTATTTTCTTCAATGATTAATCTCAAGTTTTTCTTTTTAGAAAGTGATGCTGAGATACCTTTGATCCAAAACTCAAACTGACCATCTGTAGTTGTAAATTGGTTTCTTTGACTGTTAGCTGAGTCATACACTAAATTTTGATCATCACCTAGAACGCTGAGTTGTAAAACTCGTGTTGTAAACAAACCAATAGGAGCTAAACTCAAGGAGTCGATGATACTCCCTGAAACTTTAACATCAAAAGTAGAGTTAGTAGTTGCATCACTAGAGTCAGTAGATACAGGATCAATCATCAATGGATTATTGGTAGATATCAAATTTTCAGTATTAACTGCCTTGATCCAATAACCCATACCAGGCTCTAAACTTAGTAATGAGCCTACCCCATCATTGGGACGTAAGCTCCTCCATGATTGGTCAAAACCCCATATTTTAGAGATATTACTTAAACTATGGCTACTTTTGATAGATTTACTGTTAAAAATATCTGTTTTAAAGCTCTTTTCACTACTTTGATTAAATGAGGATAAATGCCAGCCACTCTTTGTAATTGATAGCGGACTCATCTTTGAACTATCATCGATAGTTAACTGTGCTCCATTGGGACCAACCTGAATCCAAAACGCACTATTTTTTTTTATTACCTGTAGATCATTTCCATCTATAAATGGATTATACTTCTTCCATTCCCCATCATAGGCCCACATTTTATAAAACACACCATCAATATGTGTGCGAATATAACTCGATGCTTCTGAATCTACCTGTACCGGCATAGAGATTAAGTTCCAGCCAGCTGAAAGGTCTCTTGTCAGTGCATAGCTCATTGAGCAGCAAATACAAGAAGAAGCGAATAGTAATATAAAGTAGAGCATTTTAATCATAAAAATAATTGTATTTAAAGGGTTTATTCTCTATCAATACTACCACAATACCCCAATTAAAGTAACCACCTGCAAATAAGACCTACAACAAAAAAGCCTCAAGCCAAACTAAATTGACTTGGGGCTTTTAAAATCTATATCAAATAATATATTTTATTGAATTATTCAGAACCTAAAGGAGCTCTCTCAGCTTTACCAGCTTTGATGATTCCTTCTTCTAGCCACTCTAAGTTACCAGCGATTACTGAGTCTGCCATCTTGTTAGATAGTTCATCATGATTGCTTGATAAATCCTTAAAGTAACCATTGATTCTTGTTCTTGCTAACTCACAAAAGTGGTTTGCTAGCTTATATGGCTCTTTGTTTGATTTGTCTTTGTCCATCATGCTTTTAGCATAAGCGCAAGTAACAGACATTACAAATAACTCGGTGCCAATATCAACTAGTCGTCCAAGAATCATTTGCTTCTTCTCTAATTTATCTTGATACATTCCCATGTAATAGATAAATGATCTAGCTAACTTGTGAGATGCTTTCTCAACAAACTTATAATGTCTTGCTAATGGACCCATTTTTGAGTGTCCACCTACAAATAAAGGAGCGATATACTGCTTTGGCAACCAAGTAGAATAGAATCCTAAGATTTTACCAACTGCACCCATTTTATCTCCAAAAGAAGAACTAGCTTTCATCATTGGTCCTGCAATCTGAATATGCGGATCCATTGCTTCTCTTGCTAAAAATAGTTTCATAATTTCAGAAGAACCTTCTAAAATCATGTTAATTCTACAATCTCTCATAGCTCTTTCAACAGGAAATACATCTTCACCACGAGTTCTTAGTGAATCAGCTCTTTCATATCCTCTACCACCTCTAAATTGCATAGTAGTATCAATAACTTTCCAAGCAACTTCAGTTGAAAATAATTTAGCCATAGCAGCTTCAATACGAAGATCAGCTTCACCTTGATCTGTCCAGTGAGAAGTTGATTTAGTTACAGCATCTAAAGCAAAAGTCATACTAGCAATATATGCTAACTTTTGACGACCTTCTTCGTGCTCACCAATTGGTCTTCCCCATTGCTCTCTCTCTTTACCCCATTTAGTACACATGTGTAAACACTGCTTAGCTAAACCAGCACTAGCTGCAGGTAATGTTAATCGACCAGCATTTAATGTTCTAAGTGCAAGAGCAAGTCCACGGCCTTCTGCCCATAGAATATCTGATTTATGAACCTTAACATCAGTAAACTTCATTAATCCGTTATAGATTCCTCTAAGACCCATGAAATCACATCGGTGTAAAGTCTCAACACCAGGTGCTGTACCTTCTACAATAAAAGCTGTAATCTGCTTACGCTCTCTACCACGTACAATTTTTGGCTTAGTTTGAGTCATTACAACAATCAAGTCAGCAATAGGACCATTAGTACACCATAATTTAGTACCATTAATCAAAAAGTGCTCTCCATCATCCATTGGATCAGCAACAGTAGTCATTTTTGAAGGATCAGATCCTACGTCAGGCTCTGTTAATGCAAATGCAGAAATTGATTTAGATGCTAATCTAGGAAAATATTTTTTCTTTTGCTCCGGAGTACCAAACATCTTTAATGGGTTTGGAACACCAATCGATTGGTGAGCTGAAATCAAAGTAGCTGTCGCTCCATCATAAGATGCGATCAATTGAGCTGCTCTGTTATAGTTAACCTGAGAAAAACCAAGGCCACCATATTCTTTAGGTACTTTCATTCCAAAAGCCCCTACTTCAAATAATTTAGCTCTGTACTCTTCAGGTAACTCACCTGTTCTATCTACTTCTTCAGGATCAACCGTTTTTAATACAGCTTCAAGCTTTACTAAAAATTCGTCTCCAATTTTTTTATCTTCTTCATTTTGCTCAGGAAAAGGATATAGAAAAGACGTATCAAAGTCTCCCATAAACAACTTACTAGCAAAACTAGGCTTAGTCCATTCAGTTTCTCTAGCTGACTCAGCAACTTCCATAGATGAAATTTGCTCTTCCGTCATTTTACTAGTATCCATTACTAGTTCTACATCTTCCTCATTTTTCTTATTTTCTTCACTCATGATATTTCCTTATATTTTGATTTAATTAATTAAATAAGCGGGGTGATTGACTCACCCCTCTTGGTTTTATAGGTCGTAAAACGACTTATTGTCTTTAGCTAAAGACTTTAATAGTTCACATGGCTCGAATCTCTTACCATATTTTTGAGCCAAAACATTCATTTTTTCAACAACGTTTGTAACTCCTACACTATCAGCATATTTCAATAAGCCACCATGAAATGGAGGGAACCCTGTTCCGTAAATCATAGCTAAATCTAAATATGCTGGCTTTTCGATAACTTTTTCTTCTAGACATCTAGCAGCTTCATTAACCATAGTAAATACAAAACGATCTACCATTTCTTCTTTGGTTATTGAATTCGATTTTTTAGCAGGTAAAAACTTTTGTACGCCTTCGTTAAATGTTCGAGATTTTCCTTTATGGATATAAATCCCTTTACCCATTTTCTTACCAAGTAAGCCACCTTCAACGATTTTACCTAAAAACTCTGGTACTCTCATTCGATCACCATAAGCTTCTTCTAGCAACTTAGCTACCTTATATCCAACATCTAATCCAACTTCATCAGCTAAAGTAAAAGGACCCATTGGCATACCAAACTTGTAGATAGTCTTATCGATTTCTTCAAGATCGCAACCTTCTTCTAAAAGATACATTCCTTCGTTCATTGAAGGGATTAAGATTCGGTTTACTAAAAACCCTGCACAATCTCCAACTACGATTGGTGTTTTACCTAATTTTTTAACTAAAGATACAAGTTTAGCAACGGACTCATCACTTGTTTTTTCACCACGAATAACTTCAACCAACGGCATTCTGTTTACTGGGTTAAAAAAGTGCATTCCGATGAATCTTTCTGGGTGTTTCATTACTGATTGCATTTCAGAAATAGACAATGCAGAAGTATTTGAACAGATTAATGCATCGTTAGATACTTCACCTTCAAGCTCTTGAAGCACAGTTTTTTTGATTCCCATGTTTTCAACAATAGCTTCAACAACAACATCTGAACTCTTGAATCCTGAATAATCTAACGCACCAGAAATCTTGTGCATTTTCATATTTACTTGTGTTGGCTTTAGTTTACGCTTTTTTTGTAATACTTTATAGATATCTTGCGCTGCTTCAAATCCTTTAGAAACACCATCCCAATTAACATCTTTTAAACGTACAGGGATATCTTTGTAAGAAAACAACCAAGCGATTCCTCCACCCATAACTCCTGCACCTAATACAGCAGAATGATTTACAGCTGGCACTTTGTAGTCATCAGGCATTTTAACACCAATATCTTTTTTTACTGCATCATCAGTGAAAAAGATATGTACTAAAGACTTAACAACACTTTTGTGTGTAGTCACAAGTTTAATAAAAGCTTCTGTTTCTCGTTTTAGGCCGTCTTTTAAAGACATACCATAAGTATCTTGTAATAAATCTAAGATAGCTAAAGGAGCTGGGTAGTGTCCTTTACTAGCTTTCATTACACCTTCTCTAGCTTTACTAAAAACAACATTTTTACCAAGAGGGTTTCCTTCTAATAAAAAGTTTTGTGTTGCTCCCATAAAACCTTTTGTAGTATTTCTTTTAGATAAGATCTTTTTCTTCTTTTTATCATCTAAAATTGTATCTACAAACTCAGCAATTTTTTCATCGATAAACTCTGCTGCGATAATTGCATCAGCAATCTTCAACTTAAAAGCTTTTTTAGCATCAATCTTTTTACCTGTTAAAATCAAAGGCATAGCATTAACTAAACCAATCAATTTAGGAAGTCTCTGCGTACCACCCCAACCTGGTAAAATACCAAGCATTACCTCTGGTAATCCAAGTGAAGTTTTCTTGTGATCTGTAACAACTCTATATGTACAAGCTAAAGACATCTCTAGTCCCCCACCCATACATGCTCCGTTAATAACAGCTACAGTAGGAAAAGGAAGGTTTTCTAGCTCAGTAAAAGTATTTACTCCACGAGTAATCAAATCTCTTGCTTCTTGAGATTGATCTCCCTCTTTATTTAGCATCTCTTGAATTTCTCCAACATCTGCTCCTGCGATAAAGATACCTTCTTTAGCACTCATTACTAATAAGACTTTAATTGATGTATTCGATTTTAACTCAGCGATCTTCTCACCTAATTCGATCATTACATCTTTTGAGAATTTATTTACTTTTTCACCTGGAAGATCAAAAATTAATTTCGCAACTCCATTGTCATTTACTTCTATTTTAAATGCTGACATTATTCTGCCTCCAAAGTTAGAGCTGTTCCTTGACCGCCACCGATACAAAGAGTAACTAAACCATGTTGCTTTTTTCTTCTCTTTAATTCTTTTAGAGTATGGATAATTAGACGTGTTCCTGTTGCTCCAACTGGATGTCCTAAAGATATAGCTCCACCATTCACGTTTAGCTTATCTCTATCAACAACACCAATAGCATCAGCTCTACCTAAATATTTTTGACAATATTCTTTGGAAGCCATAGCTCTTTCGCAACCGATTACTTGAGCAGCAAATGCCTCGTTAATTTCAATCAAATCGAAATCTCCAAGTTGCTTGCCTGTTCGCTCTAAAATTTGTGAAGTAGCATATACAGGTCCAAGTCCCATTCTATCAGGAGCTAACCCAGCATAAGCATAATCAGTTAAATAACCAATTGGAGTTAATCCCATTGCTTTTGCTTTAGACTCTCTCATAATGATCAGTCCAGCTGCACCATCTGTAATTTGTGAACAATTTGCTGGAGTTACAGTACCAGCTAAACGATCAAAACAAGGTCGTAATTTTTGAAGACCTTTTAAATCTGTTCCGTTTCTAATTCCGTCATCTTCTGTTTGAACCGCTGTATACTTTGGTCCAACAGGAATCGGTACGATCTCATCTTCAAAGATTCCGTTAGCTCGAGCTGCTTCTGCTCTGTTTTGACTCATCATAGCAAACTCATCTTGCTCAAGTCTTGAGATAGAAAAGTCTTTTGAAATCAACTCTGCTGTTTGTCCCATTTGTAAACTACATAATGGATCTAACAAACCAGGAATAACTGGTGCTAGAAAAGCTGGTCTAAATTTAGAGATAACATCTAATTTTGCTGATAAAGATTTAGCTTTACCAAGTCCCATAAAAATATCGATCATCTTTTTACCAAACAAAATCGGAACATTACTCATAGACTCGCATCCACCAGCTAAAATTACATCCGCATATCCTGCTAAAATTTTGTTCATACCAGTAGTAACAGACTCCATACCAGAGGCACAGTTTCTATTTACAGTATATGAAGGGATTCGCTCAGGAACTCCTGCTTTTACCGCTAATATTCTTGTAAGGTTTGTTGATTGAGGTGGTTGTATAACGTTACCAAAGATGATTTCATCTAAATCGTTTGCGTCAAAACCGGTTTTTGCTAACAACTCTTTTACCACGTGGGCACCTAAATCATCTGCTTGCATCTCACCAAGTACACCGGGTACTTTTGGGTTCGTTGATTTGCAAAATGGAGTTCTTACTCCATCAATAATTGCAATTCGTTCTGCCATTTTCATTCTCCTGCTTAGTTGTGATCCAAATGTATCCACAAACATCAAAACCCAATTGGTTTAAATCTAGTTTGGCTCTGAATACATTGATTCTATTAATTTATTATATTTTTCTTCTATTACAAATCTTTTAATTTTCATTGTGGGAGTTAACTCACCACTTTCTATGGTTAAAGGAGTAACCACTAATCGAAATTTTCTAATTTGTTCCCAATGGGACAAACCTCTATTTATGTTTTCGATATATTGTTGAATTTTTGCTTTTAAGTACTTACTCGCCACAAACTCTTCAACTCCTAAATCCGTCATTTTCTTTTTTCGTTTTAACTTTTCGATTTCTGCTAAATCCATAAATAAAAGACAAGATGGAAACTTACGACCTTCTGCAACCAGCATCGCAGATTCGATGTATTTACTCTTTGTTAAATGTCTTTCAATGGATATGGGAGCTATATATTTCCCATTAGAGGTTTTAAAAATCTCTTTAATCCGTCCGACGATTCTTAGAAAGCCATCATTATCAATTACACCTTTATCACCAGTGCGTAACCACCCATCAGGTAAAATTACATCACTAGTAGCCTCTGGGTTTTTATGATACCCACGCATCACACTGTCAGACTTAGTCAATACTTCGCCACGCTCACTCAGTTTAATCTCTGTACCCTCTATGGCTTTACCTACAAACCCAATCTTATTAGAGCGTGGAGATGAGCTTGTGATTACAGGTGAAGACTCGGTTAAACCATATCCTTGAAAAACTGGCACCCCAATTTTTATAAAAAAGCTACAAATCCTTGGATTTAAAGCTGCTCCACCCAATATCAATGCCTTTAACTCTCCGCCAAGAGCAGCTCTAAATTTTGAGTAAACTAACCGATCAAAAATAGGTAAACACAGATAATAAAAAGGATTGATTCGGTGATACGCTAATAAAAAAGCGATTCTAGCTAATCTTGCTTTAAAGCCTTTTTGAGATCGTATTTTTTTCTCCATGGCCTCATAAATTTTTTCAAGTAATCTAGGAACCATAGTCATCATATCTGGCTTAATCTCTTTGGCGTAATCAGCAGTCTTTTTTACATCATCTGCTATATATACATGAATATTCATAGCCAAATAGAAATATATAATCATCCGCTCAAAAGTGTGTGCTACCGGTAAACAAGAGATTGCAGTCTTTAAAACCAGATCTTCATGAAGAAGTTTTGATACTGCTTTTACTTGGTGCAAGAGATTTTTGTGACTTAGTTCTACACCTTTTGGTAAACCTGTTGAACCACTAGTATAAATAATCGTTAACAAATCCTCAGCATTACCGTTTTCTAACAACTTAGAATAGGCTGTTGGATCTTGAGAAAGAGACCGCTCTCCAAGAGTCATAACTTCAGAATATGAATTAATATTTAAGCCAGATTGAGGCTTTGCTGACTCTAAAGTGATTAGATCAGTTAAAGTACAATTTTCTAATGTAAATTCTTCAAAAAAAGCTTCATCTTCTACGACTAAATGAGAAACTTCCGCATGCTCCATTTGATGCTCAAACACTTCTTGAGATACATTGACAAAGACTGGGATATTGATAGCACCAATAGATAACAGAGCTAGATCGAAAAATACCCAATGTGCCGAAGATGGTATTAATAAAGCAACCCTATCTCCTGAGTTTATACCAAGCTTTGCTAGACCACAACTTAGACGTGTAACTTCTTGTTCTACGTCTGCTGATGAGTATGTTTTCCATTTGTTGCCTTCTCTAGAAGAAATTAACCGATCTGTGCCATGTTTGAAAATTACTTGGTTTAGTAAATCTTTCATTGTATCGCAATTTTGAAGTCGGTCTTGTAGCACTCAATATCCTATGGGTCTAAAACAATTTATACAATGTTGTTTCTAGTATAAATTAAGTTAATTAACTAATCAGTTACATAATAAGTAACTAAATAGTTAACGTCAAGGATTAATCCATAGAAAACTCGGTTATTTTTGTTAGTGACTACCAACAAATGGTATTCATTACAAAAGTTTTAGATTTTGTACTAAGCGGAACCAAAATTTTATACTACAAAAAAGTCTCCAACTGATTGGATAGAGACTTTTTAATTACTTTACTTGTCTGTTTGAAATATTCACAAAAGCTAAACCAATGTAAATTCAATCCTATGAATGGTTCATAGCTGACAGCCTACTTTTTATACAAACTATTAAAGTTTTCTGTTTTACTGTTTAGAGAGTATGCAACTTGAAAAAACTCTTTAAACCAAGGTAAATGTCGAAAACCATAATGTCCTCCATCTTCTAACAGAATAATATCTTTTCCACGTTTAGCATAGGCATTCCATAAAGCATCTGCATTTAAAAAATCATCTTCACAATTGATTACTCGAAAATGATCATAACCTGATTTTTTAGCCTGATTGATCCAATACAGCAAGTCTCCGTACTTTCCAACCAATTTCACTTTAGTTTCTGGGGCATAAACATCAAAAAATTTATGAAAGTTCATAGATCTTTTCCACTTTTTATATTTAGGAGATAATGACCCTAAAACTCCTCCAGGAATTGAATTCAAATTATTTACTTTATCAAAAACTTTGATAGATTTAATCAATTCACTATGAAACCCCTGATAGACTGTTAAGCCCTGAGCTGTCTCGTAATGTTTTTCAGTTAATTCATTTTTCTTTTCAGCCTTGCAAAAGCTTTTATATCTCAACAATACGGATACTAAACTCATTCCCATAAAAGGCTCTTTACTCTCTAAAACCACTTGGTCTAAGCGATCTAAGGTTCGTCCAAAATTAAATGGTGCTGATAATATTGTTGAATCGTAAAAACCAATTGGAGAGTCATTTTTTGCATCTAATGCACTAATAATTGCTGTTAAAAAAGATCCTGCACTCACACCAGCAATTCTGATTTTGCTATGATCTACTAAGCCATCTTTATCTAGTCTAGTAATTGCTTGACGAAATGCAGAATAAATTGATTTCGCCTCTTCTTCTACATCACCTAACATAGCCTTAGGTTTAAGACCAACATAGTCTGTCCCCCATGGGTTGGGAGGAGAGATAACGTGATAACCTAGTCGAGTTCCTTCATCCATCCACTGTCTAGACTGCCCATTTTTTAAATTAGAAAAAGCACCCGGTATATAAAATAATACTGGTGCTTTTATTTTGTTTCCTTGGTCATCTTGCTGAAGTCCTACTCTTAAAGGCAGAGGCCCGTTTAAAAGAGATTCTACAGGCATTTCCCATTGCTCCACAGGAACAATCATATTTTTTTCTTTTGTTTTTGGCTTGTTACAAATACTGCTCAAAGTTGCCACAAAACCATTTTGAAATGGATGACTATATTTTTCAGAGTGATCAATGACCTCTTGTGACCATCCCGCTGAAAAATTAACTGTCGTAAATAATAGACTAATAGCACCGTATAAAAGTGGTTTTGAAAGAACTTTCATCATGTATACATCTCCAAAAGATTTATTTAATAATAATTTTATGAATTAATCTGTGTTAAATTGGCTCTAGGTTAAAATAAGATAAAAAGTAGGCACATATGAACCCAATTTTACAGAATCTTCTAGTATTCTACTGCTTTAGTGGCTTTTGGCAAGTCTTTGCAGTAAATAATCCCATTACTGATTGGAAAACTGATTATTCAAAAGAAAATTCAAAGCGTTTTCAACAACTAGACCAATACGCATTTTCTAATGACGAACCTTTTCATACAGATAGTCTACTAGTTATACAAAACAAAAAAATCGTCTACCAAAAGTTTGCCAATGGCTACAAAGTTGATCAAAAACATCGTATCTGGTCTATATCTAAAAGCATCAGTGCTATGTTGATTGGTATAGCCATCAAAGAAAAACTATTGTCTTTAGATGATTTAGTCTCAAAGTACTATCCTCAGGTACAAGCAAACTATGCTAAGCAATTGAAACTTAGACACCTTATGCACATGAGCTCGGGATTTAACTGGAGCGAAGGATACGAATCAAACCCTTTTAACTCAGATGTAATCAAAATGCTTTACATAGATCAACACAAAGATATGGCTGCATATACTGCAAGTCGTCCTTTTTTACATCCTCCCGGTAAGGTATTTCATTACTCTAGTGGTGAAACAAACTTAATCATGGGTATCTTAAAAAAGACACTCACTAAAGCTCAATACGATGACTATCCATGGAGAAAACTTTTTGATCCTTTAGATATAAAAACCGCAACTTGGCAACAAGATTTATCGGGAACCTTCATAGGCTCATCATACCTCTTTATGAGTCCTAAAGATTTAGCTAAAATAGGGACCCTTATTTTACAAAAAGGTTTGTGGAACAATAAAAGAGTATTATCAGAAGACTACGTAAATTATATGACAAGCCTATCTCCCTCCATGAAAGCTCTCAAGTCTTTTGAAGACGATGAAAATGACTCTTATGGTGCTCAGTGGTGGCTAAATCAAGATTTAGCTAATAAAAAAGACAGTAAAAAATACCCTTCTGCTCCTGACGATACTATTTTAGGTCTTGGTCATCATGGACAACTCTTAGTGATTATTCCTAGTAAAAATGTGGTAATGGTTCGATATGCTTCTGATACTGAGGGAGCAATGGACAGAGATAAAATCCTTGAATATCTGATGGGGGCAATTCATGATAAAAAATAATAAATTCAAGCTTTTGTTTGCTGTAGTTTTAATCTTATCCTACTTTGCTTGGGATGCGTATATCAATAGTACTTTTAAAAGAGTCATACCCGCATCTTTTGTCACCGAGTTTTGCTCCTGCTATTATGTTGAAAAACAAAGTCAAAAACACTGTGAATGGTACTCATCACAAATCATCTCGGTAAGCGACTATCACATAGATGAAGATAAAAAAGCCATAACAGCACACGGACTCCACGAAGAAGCCCTGGCAGTATTTAAAAATGATCGTTTGGGTTGTGTTTTGATGGAAGAAAAGTAGAGTCAAACCCTATAATCCAAAAAAAGACCACACCGCAAGGCATGGTCTTTTTTTTAGGTCGAAGATTTAATCTTATTTTTTGAATAATTCGTAGTTTTCTTCTTCGTCATTACCGTTACCATCGTAAGAGTATTCTGGTTTAGAGTCTTCACTTTCAATCTCTCCACCTCGTACAGATAATCTTACATAATAATCTTTAATATTACTTCTTACTTCAGAGACTACATGACGAAGTCTAATTTTTGTTTCAAATTTAGAGGCCCCTGCACCAAAGTAACCAGCACTTTGAGCTTGCTCCACTTTTGCCTTAACATCAACATAAAATGTTTGAATCACATCATCTGAAATCATATTGTCTTGCATTAACTCCAATTTGATCGGTACAGAAACACAAGAGCCTACTTCTTTGACCTCTGCGTAGTCTCCACCAGCTTCAGCAAGTTTACAATTCGATCCGACAGATCCACCTTTTGCCAAAGCTAATTTTGCTTTTACTGTACCACTAGTAACTAAAACAAAACCACCATCACCGGATCCTACTTCATAGAGTTTGTGAGAAATGTCACCAGACAAGCTATCTTTGTGAACGAAAGTATCTTTTGAACTTTGGTTTTTACTTTCTTTCCACGTGTAGTCTTCACTATTATCCCAATTTACATAGACATGATCCCCTGCTACTAATGGATTAATCAAGACGGATACTACTGCTAGAGATTTAAAAAATTTATTTAACATTTTGGTCCTAAGTGTTAGCTATTACAAATATGTACATTTAAATTATAAGTATAATTATAATCTTGTCTAGTGCTTTTACTTTAAGTATTTACAAATTATCCTTAATCTAACGACTTGCCAAAATCCATATACTTACTATAATATTCTGATACATCCGTAATAATATAGTAAATTATTTATTCTCATCATTCTATTTAGGACTTATATGCTTAAAATCTTTGTCTTTTCTACCTTTATTTTATCAATGATTAACACTGTCTTTTGTGAAAATATACAGTTTGGAGGTATAGAGATTTCATTTAGTGAATCCAAAGCTCCGCAAGACATTAATGAAACTCGCTTTTTATATAATCGTTTACTTGAATACGCAACAGCCTCTGAACTAGCCTATGAAGACGATGATAAGATATTAGAAAAGTATCCCGATGCTGAGATTGGCCTTTTAGAAGATACTAACGTTAAATTTTTTGTTGTAAAAAACCACAAGAAAAAGACTCAATTTATTGCCTTTCGTGGAACAGCCGGTTTTACCAATATCTTGATTGATGCAACCTTTTGGCCTCATAAAGACGAAACTATCGGAGTCAATGTACATAAGGGCTTTTTTAAAGTTGCCAGAGAGTTTTTTAAAGAAGGAATCCAAAAACTAAATCCAAAGTATCAAACTACCTTAACTGGTCATTCTCTAGGTGCTGCTGTAGCAGCATTAGTCGGTATGAAACTTCAAAAAGCTTCTTATAAAGTACAAGAAGTAGTAACCTTTGGACAACCTCGCTTTACAGATATTAAAGGTGCAAAGTATATTAGTGGTTTACCCGTTGTTCGAGTTGGAGAAATGAGAGATTTAATCACTTTCTTACCACCACTATGGATTACAGACTTTCAACATTTTGGTGATAAATTAGAGTTTAGAGATGGTGAAGGTTATGAGTACATCAATAACAACCAAGAAAACACTATCGATAATATTGTCGCTCTACAAAAACCTGAGGTTTTGGCATTATGGTTACAATTTCTTGATGAACATTCTCAAGAGCCAATAAAATCACCTGAATATATTGAGATTAAAAAATATCTGTCTACTGTTACTTTAGATCATGAATTACTCGGTAATTGGACTCCCTTTCATCGTATAGCCAATTACATCAGTGAAATTAAACGATGGTTTATTGATTCAAAAACAAAAGAAGCCAAGAAAAATAAGTTTTATAATAAATCATTAACAAACTAAAAAAAAATCCCCCACTGAAACATAAATTTCAGTGGGGGATTTTTTAATTAACTAAGCATCCCTTTTAAAGACCTATAGTCAGTTTTACCTGTTCCTAACAATGGTATTTCTTCTACCTTGATAAACTTGTTGAGTCTACCAACATTAGAAAACCCTGCTTCTTTTAATAAGTTATTAGCTTCATCAAAGCTGATATCTAAAGTAGAGAACAAACACATAATGGGTCGTTCCCCATCAATTTCAAGTGCCTCAATAGCCACAAGTGGCCCTTCTTCACCTGCTGGCCATTGTTTTACAATTACAGACTCCATAGCTGGAATAGAAATCATCTCACCGGCAATTTTAACAAACCTCTTTAAACGACCAGCCAAAATTATATTGCCATTTTCGTCTAAAAACCCTAAATCACCTGTATTGTAATATGTTTGCCCTTCTACTTCTATAAATGGATTAGGTGGGTTTTCGCCGATATAGCCATTAAAGATATTATCCCCTTTTACTATAATTAGACCACGCTCGCCTTGAGATAAAATTGCTTTACTATCGATATCTACAATTTTTACTGTAACAGCATCAATAGGTTTACCCACGCCAGCTCTATCTATTCCAACTCGATTGGCACTAATGATTGGAGAGCATTCTGTGATTCCGTATCCTTCTATCAAAGATGAAGTTTCACAAGTATCTGATACTACTTTAAACAAAGCATCTGGTACTTTTTCTGCTCCAGCTACAATGTAACGGATACTTTGTAACTGCTCTCTTTCTCCAGCTTTATAAATTGCTGCTGCAAAAGATGGGGTTCCACAAATTATAGTGCTTTTCCAGGTGTTAATACCATAAGCCAATCTCTTAGCCTCCGTTGGATTTGCATAATACGATACTTTACATCCAGTGGTTAAAGGAAGGATCGTTGTAATGGTAAAGCCAAATGAATGAAATGGAGGTAAAAAACCATACATGGCATCATCATGCTGAAACGGCATAATTTCAAAAGCACTAACAACATTTGACAATACATTTTTATGAGTAAGAGATACTCCTTTTGGCACAGTCTCTGACCCTGAAGTAAACAATACCACAGCTTCATCATCTTCATTAATCTCATCTAAATGATATTTAGCAATCAGACTTTTTGCCGGTTTTTTTGACTCTAATGCTGCTTTAATTTTTTCAAAAAGAGTAAACTCGTCTTTTCTTAGATCTTCTAAAAATACCAATCTATCTTCTAAGCAGCCTAAGTCTACTGAGCCAAGCTTATCAACAAACTTTAAGGATGAAATTACCACTTCGATTCCGGATACTTTTTGTACATGCTCTAGGTTTCTTGAACCCAAGGTCCAGTTTACCATTACAGGTACTTTACCTGCATAATAACAAGCCATAGTTACTAATGCTGCCCCACAACTAGCAGGAAGCATCACACCAATACGTTTGTCTTCGATCTTTCTTAGATAAGATGCTATTAATAATGCTGCCAACTTAGACTTTTTATTGGATAATACTCCAGAGTTGTCATCAGCCATACAAACATGAGAACCAAGTCGATCACAAGATAACATCATTGCTTCAGCCATGGTTTTAGCCAATGGTGGTAAAACATCAGGCCGCTTTTGAGTAGACTCCCAACCTTCTGGTGTTTTAGTTTCAAACTCTTCTTCTGACTCACCACCAGTTGCTGCAATTACAACAACAGATGCCACCGTAGTAATGGTAGTCGCGTCAAAGTTATTTACTTCAAAAATGTCCTCAAGCCATATTAAAATCTCAGACCTATCCAATGAGTCTAATCCTAGATCATCATTAATATGATCATCTAAATTAATATCCTTTGGATCCTTATTTAACATTTTTGAAAATTCAAAGATGACTTTTTCAACGATCTCTTGATCGATATTTGAAACATCAATCTCTTCTTTTTGTGCTTTTTCTAGAGTTTCTGGAAGCTCATTATACCACCTACAAAGAGATACAGGCGCAATCTCTTGTCGAGTGCCTTGATTATAGTAATTTTCTAACCATTCATTTCTTTCATTTTTATCAGCATTATAAGGAAAGTCCGCTGGTGCTAGCTCCAAGTTAATATGAACAGGACGCTTAGGAACAAAAAATATTAAGTTTTTAGCCAAAATCTTAAGCACTCTTAAAAGCAATGGTCCAGGATCTGGTGTCACACCCGCTGTATGAGCAGTAGAGGATAATGATCCCCATAAACCAGTTGTCCTTGCTAAAACCACATTGATATTGGGATTAGACTTTAGAATAATATCTACTGCTGACGCCCCCTTCATATCCTCTACTCCGTTTCGCATTAAGCGACCGGCAGGATATAATAATACGTTTTCTCCATCCTCAAGACTTTGGGCAGTATCACTAAAGACTTTATTCATTCTTTTTAATTTAAAATAGCTTGTGCCTTGATCCATGTCGGGTACGGGAATAGCATTTACAAAATTGAGTAATTGATTTAACACCGGTAGAGTATAAAATGTCTCCGTAACTAAGGGGCGTATCTTAAAGTGTGATAATAAACCACTAGCCATAATCAAAGGATCTAACTCAGCTGGATGATTTGGCATGATCAACATACCTTTTTTACCCTTTAAGTTTTCAAGACCACTAATACTCACTTTATAACGTAAATTAACGAGTTTTTTAATAATAAAAGCCAAAGCTCTAAGAGATAAATTATAACCCCTTTCACTATTAGGAAGAAGAGTGATTAAAGGTAAAATTGATGCGAAGATTACAGCTGCAATAAAGATAAATTGAGTTGTTTCATTCAATACTTGAAATTTTAATAAGCCGCCAATTACTAAACCAATAGAAAAACAAAAGAATGAAACCCAGGCACTTTGAAATGCTGCTCCAGTACCTTCTTTTTTCTCTTCTCCTACTAAGCGCAAATACTCGGAGTCAATCAAGTTTGCACATATACCAAATACAGCACCTAAAACTCCCATAAGTACAGCAGCAATGATGTATATATTATGGTTTTCTTCTAAAACTAAGGTAGGACCACATGCTTGTATAATAAATGGAAAAGCAAAAGTGATTGCAAAAAATATGAATCCAGCCCCAAAAGCTGATACAAAACGTAAAGATTGAAATCTTGGAGCAAGTATTGACCCAATAATTATACCAATGGCTGCCCATAATGACATATATACACATTGTTCAGCCGTACCTAAATTTAATTTTTCACAATAAGCTGTAATAGCTAAACTAACTACACTTGAACAACCCCAAAGCATAGGTGCAGAAATCAAATAGGCCCAATATCTAGTAAACAAATAAAAGGACTCTTCAACCAAAGTAGAAGAACTTTCTTTATACGATATTAAATCTTCATCTGGAAACTTTACCAATGAGCCAAAAATCCCTGCTAAAAGTAAAACTCCAGCCGCAATTTGAGCTCCTAATTCAGGATTGACTCTTTGATATTCTTCACCAAAGGTAACACCAGCAATCATAGCCACAATCATTATTACTGTTAAGGTACTGTTTATTTGAATTGTAGACTTGTTACTAAATTTAGCTAGTAAAGGTACACTAGCCATTTTAGCTGAATTATAAATTCCAATAAGTAATCCTACAAATCCTACGTAAAACCATGCTGTGAAAACCCACCCTGACAAATGCCCACCAAAAAACAAAATGGCAGACATTAATCCAGTAGATAACATAATGATTCGTTTATTGGTTGATGCCGCTAAAGGTCCCGATACAAAAAATATTAGAGTGGGTCCTAAAGTAAAAATGGACGCTACAAATTGAATAATCCATTCTTTCTCCGCAGCGATCTGCTCTGGTATTCCGTTACCAGCAACAAAGGCAATATGTCCTACAATGTAGAACTTGATAAAGCCCATTCCAAAACTAGCAAAAAATGTAGCTAGTATTAAATAAAAAAACATCATATATACTCCTATAAGGATATTGAGTATTAAGTACTCTAGTTCACTTTATTGTGTTATGACTGATCTTCTTTGATTCCGATCAATTCAAATAATAACTCCATCTGATTTTTTTGAAAACCATTGCTTGCCAAATAAGATATGGGAAGCAATTGCATGATACCAAGACCTAGGCCCCAATGTACTAGTGCCCAAGATAAACTCTGCGCATTAGATTGAAAGTCGGATAATAGTTGCTCAAGTAGCTCAGCAAATTTTTCAAAAGTGATCGATAACTGATGTTGGATCTGACTTGAGTTATTTTGAACTACCAATTTTTGCAATAACATAAACTCAGAACTCTTATCACTTGGAGTACAAGTAAAGTTTTTGGTTATGATTTGCAAGGCACATTTAGAGTCTTTAGTACTCTTTATCAAGTCTGACCATTTGGCTAATTGTTTTTCACGAGCTGATTCTATACAACTTAGTATAATATCTTCTTTTTTTTTGAAGCAACGATATAAAATCATCTCTTTAACATTAAGTTGTTGAGATAACTCTTTTGTCGTCAAAGCGGAAACTCCACCCAGAGCTATAATCTCAGTTGCTTTAGCTACAATTTGAATTTTTCTATCTGCTGTTTTTATTCTTGTCATATATAGATGTTAGTAAGGACTAACATAATTGTCAATAGTGAATATCAAAAAATCTCATTCTTATATATGACTCTTTGTTAGTATCTACAGTAATATAGATACTTTTAGCCTAAAAAATATAATAAGACATTGCTAATACACAGAAGAAAACTGCATTTGGACTTCGTACAAGTTTCAGTTTATCTATCATCTTTTGTAATGATCGACAAGAAAGAAGTTTCTAATTATTCAAACGTAAGATTCAAACAGGTTTTTATATTTTTGGATTGGACTGAACTTGAAACTGCTTACTGAATCTTAAGTGATCCTCAGCAAGTTTTTGTTCGATGACTTTTGTAATCAAGGATTGAAAAAGTTTAGCAAACATGCCGTCTACCTGATACTCTACTTGAGTTTCTACAATGGATTTTTTATTAGCTTCGACGATAGTTGTACTAAAAGACCCCCGAATTCCTTTTAACGAAAACTCTCCCGAATGTTTGTCGCTATCATAGGAGTAGTCGATTTGCTCTTGTCGCTCTAAAAGACTTAAAACGCCTTGTCCTTGCTTAGACTTTTCATCAAATTTCAAAGATACAAAACCATCGATCAAGTTGTACTCTAAGGGTGGTTTAGCAATAAAGGTATTAACATTAACTTTGGATTGATCTATCTCTACACTAAGTACAAATTGATCTTTACCATCCATAAAATAAACCACAATCAATAAAACTATAGATGCTGTTACTAAAATTGAAAATATTTTTTTTGCCATAAAACTATACTCTTTTAAAATGAATATCCTATAGATACAAAACTACTCATATGATGACCGTTATGAAACACACTAAACTCAAGTGGACCAGCTTTAGTTAATTTAGCTAGAGTGATTCCACCAGATTTATTCATGGCAGAAAAAGAGTCTACATCAGCCTTAGTATAGCCTGTACTACCAACATTATACCTCAATAATACATAAGTGTTGGCTAATAGTTCATATTGAGCACCAACCATAGCACTTTGCAGGTAGTTTCCACCATTAGAGTGTCTATCAAATCCATACAAAGTGGACATATCATAGAAGTTTCCGTATCCACCTTGAGCAAAAGCTGACTGTACACTCAGCTTCTTACCATCTAAGTGCCCTCTCTTGTATGCAGTGAGAAGACTAAAACGGCTATTTAAAGGTGTTACTTTAAACAATGAGATTATCTTCTTAACATACTCTGAATCATTATTTAAATCACTTGCTGCCCAACTAATTTCAAAATCATATTTCTCCCCTGATTTTGGAAAGTAGGTAGAATCTAAAGAGTCATAATTAACTGCACTATACAATAAAGTTTCGTGTTCTTTTTTATTTAATTTTACAATTGCTTTGTTTTCATCTAGCCAATTATTTGCCAGTTTTAAACCAGAACGAATCGAAAAGTTATTTTCTAAGATCGATCCTAGAGTAACATCCAATTGAAGTCTCTTATAATCTAACTCATTGATAGGCTTAGTAAGTTTGTCAAAATTAAAATATAGCTCTTCTTGGTATAATGCTTGTATTCGTAAAGCAGATAAGTGCTTTTTATGATTATTTAAATAAACGATACTTTGAGCTTTAAAGCTGTTTTTATTTCCTAGTTTCATATCAAACAACAACTGTGAAATATTTTTTGAAAACTGATTTACCGTAGTATTGATTAAGGCCTCTGTTCTACCATGACGATCATATCTCAATCCAAAGTTAAATGATCCGCTGTCCTTTTCTTTAACTTTTACCACAAGAGTCTGACCATCGATCTGATAAGATACTAATTCAAAAAATAATGACCGATAGATTTTAGAGATGGCTGCTGAAATATCTTTTTCAGAAAACTCTGAGGGTAATTTTAATCCAGCTTCTCTTATCACAAATGAAGTAGGAACCTTTGCATTACCTTCTACCTTTATACTTATAATTTTAGCTTTCAAATCATGATCTGCTAAACATTTAGGTCTTCTTCTCAAGGAGACTTTAGCAGCTTTTAAAAGTGATTTAATTTCAGGGAGAGCTTTTCTAGCAGCATCTTCTCCCATTTTTATCCAATCCTCAATACGATCAAAGTTTTTAGCTGACATTTCAAGTACATTGGGTCGAATCAATACATCACAAAGAGCTCTTTGTTTATCATTATTTTTAGTATTGGTAAAACTTACCGTTTGATCCATAATAGCTACTAAATTATCAAGCTTTTCGGCCTTATGTAGCTTAGATCCAACGTCAACACCAATTACAATATCAGCACCCATTTCGATAACGTCTTTTACAGGAAAGTTCCGTACCATCATTCCATCAGCTAATAATTTGCCTTTATAACGTTTTGGTGTAAATGCATTTGGCAAGCCAATACTTGCTCTCATAGCCTCGGGTAGATTACCAGAAGTAATTGTTACCGCATCACCACTCTCAAGATCTGTTGTAATAGCAGCAAATGGTATTTTAAATTTAGAAAAGTCTCTTACATTATGATATGGCCATGCACTTGTTGCTAATACGGACTCCATTCGTTGTCCAGCTACTAAACCACTTGGTAAGTTTATATGCCCATCCCTAAAAGGAAGACTCACTACATACCTATCTAGCTGATCTTTTTGCTCCATAGAAACAGCATTTCTTTTTGGTTTGTCATCTAATAAATAGTCCCAATTTTGCTTTAGAAGTTTCTCTTCAAGCTCCAATGCTGTACAACCTACTGAGTATAATCCCCCAATAACAGATCCCATGCTCGTTCCTGAGATAAGGTCCACTGGAATACCTTCTTCTTCAAAGACTTTTAAGACTCCAAGATGAGCGAACCCTTTAGCAGCACCACCACTTAAGGCTAAGCCAACTTTAATCGGATTTACTTTGTGGTAATCAACACTTGCTTCATTTTCTGAATAATTTAATTGTATTAAGCTAATAAATAGAAAAACATAAAATATTTTCAACTTAATCCCCCATTATTATAGATTTTATTGAAATAATTATCAGTCATTTAGATTTTTACTAAACGCACAAAATGAAAATCGGTGTACCCACAACAATCTTATAGTTCAAAACTAAAAATTTTAACTGACAAAGCCGCTCACTATACTAAACAGACCTCATAATCCAAAATAGTGTGCTAAGTTAAGATAAATTTATAAAATATTGGGAGACTTATTTTTCAGATTTTAGAAAAAATCCAAAGCAGGCACCACAAAATCCTCCAAGGATATGTGCAAATTGAGATACGTTGTCAGGTTTTAATGAATTTACGACTTCTTCACCAACATATAAAACTGCGATCAATAAAAAAGTTAAAGGAATCTCTCCATCTTTGAAATTAGATAAAGACCCCAGTAAAATCATCATAAATACAATTCCACTCGCACCATAAGCTCCTGTGTCCAATAGTGCTATATTTAAAATAGACGTAAAAATAGCTGTAGCAAAAATCATTTGCCCTAAGGACCAAGAACCGTATTTTTCTTCTAACAGGGGGCCAATCAACAAAATTAATGAGAAATTTCCGATCAGATGAGCCCAATTTGCATGACCAAAAATATTAGAGATCATTCGAAAATAGTCTAATGGATCTGAAAAGTTCATTTGTCCACCAACTACAAAAAATGCCCTAGTGTAAATACCATTGGTAAAATGACTTAGGGCCATTACAGCAATACTTATAAAAGTAAAGGTCAACACGACCGGTGCATTATATTTTATTCTCATAATCGAAACCTTATACTATTAATGATCCTAAATCCATATTAGCTACTTCATTAAAATTGCTTATAACTAATTTAGCTGCTGTTAGGTTTTGTTCTCCATTAACTCCATTTAAATAGGCTACACTATACATTCCTGCTTCATTTGCAGCATTAATGCCATGGGTAGAGTCTTCAAAAACGATACAATCTTTGGCTTCAACTTTTAATAAATCTCTTGTGTAATTATAAATTGCTGGATCTGGTTTTCCTACACCATTAACATGATCTGCACTTACTATCTCTTGAAAGTACTCATCTAAGCCAAAACGTTTAACGACGATATCTATACACAACATAGGACTAGAAGAAGCCAAAGCAATTTTATGACCCTTAGATTTAAGATACTTTAGTAAATCCATAAATCCAGGCATTAAGCCTACTTCTTTAGCATATATATCAACTGCCATTTCTTCATTCATGGATAAAAATGTATCTAATGGCATATCAAGACCAAAATCGTTTACTAAAGTTGAGTACATTTCAGGTACACTCATCCCTGTAATTTTACCATAATCTTTTATATCCCAGTTTTTGATATACTTACTAAGTAACTCGCCCTCATGCTCTAGCCACTTCTCTTCACTATCTATAATTGTTCCGTCCATATCAAAAATAATTGTTTTCATTTTGTCCCATCTATTTTTCTATCAATAAAGTCTATACCCAAATGCCAATGGCTTCACTATTTTTCCAAACAATATCACCACAAATTAATGGACTTTTTGCTTTTTACAATACTCATCCAGTTCAAATCATAGTTTTGATAAAGTATCTCGCTTTTTCTTTTCGTACTACAGGCAAAGCAATTATGAATGGTTCTATATAATCCAGAAATATTGTAAAACTTTTTGTGAATTATTACAAAAGGTCCACATAAATTGTTTATTATTGTTCTGAATTTAACCCTATCAGGTTTCAGTTTAACTTTTTTCTACACCTTCATTCCCTAATAACCGAAGGTTAAATGTATCCTAGAAAATAAATGAGCACACTCTTATCTACTTCAATGCTGCACTTATCTTATAAAGTATTGTACTCAGTTCTAGTTTTCATGTTACATAATAGCCTGTCTGGCTAAAATAGGAGAAATAATGGCAGTTAAAGGTGCTGGCGGAACATCAGGTGGTCTCACTCACTTCTTTCTTGGCTTAGTTATGAGCCTAAGTGGAGCATATCTGATTACAAATAATGTAAAAGTTAGTTCAAGCTATCTTGCAATGAGATACAATCTATTTGGCTCAACTTCAGTCTCTGCTTTTGGGGTTACTCTTATCCCCCTAACTATAGGAATCTTCTATCTGTTTTTTAACGGGGATTCTAAAATTGGTTGGTTACTCACCGTAGGGAGCATTATAGCAATTTTTGTAGGAATCGTAGCCAATTTACAAATATATTTTGCCACAACAAGCCTCTATATATTTGGCATGATGCTTACTCTATTATTCGGAGGATTAGGCCTTGTCGCTAGATCCTTAAAATCATTCGATTAGTCAAATTAAATTATCAACATATAACTGGAGATCACAATGAACACATTGAAACAAGAGACAGTAACCCCAACTCTAATTCAACCCCAAAAAGTAAGTAAAAAGACGATTCTAACTTTATCAAAAGAAAACAAAAACGAAGCTATTTCTAAAAGATATAAGCAAGATCAAATTCAAAATCAAAAAATTAGAGCACTAACGGAGCAAGTTGGTGGATTAATGAAAACCTTATCTGCTTACAAAGAAATTGAAAAGCAATCCAATCAACAAGAGAAGGTTATTAACTCTCAATCAAAACAAATATCAGATCTTGAAATGAAGATTATTGAATTTTCAAAAGAAATGTATTCACATAAACTAGAAAATGATCAAAAAATTACTTTAATACAGTCCCAAGTGAAAGAAAATACTTACAAAAGTAGTTTTTCTGGACTTGTAGAAACTATTAAACATTTTTTGTTTGGATATTAGTATATGAGTGCTCTTGATCCCATTATCACTGCAATTGAAAACCTTTTTAATTTTCCAAGTGAATTACCTATTTTTATAGTCTTACTCCTAGGAACCGGACTCTTTGTTACCCTAAAGTTTCATTTTATTCAATTTTTTCGTTTAAAGCACTCTTTTGAAATCGTTATGGGAAAATACGATGATCCAAACGATGTTGGAGACGTAAGTCACTTTCAGGCATTAACAGTAGCTCTATCTGCAACTGTTGGAGTTGGAAATATCGCTGGAGTAGCTCTAGCGATTCACTATGGTGGTCCTGGCGCAATCTTTTGGATGTGGTTAACTGCATTTTTTGGTATGGCTCTCAAGTTTGTTGAATGTACTTTAGCATTAAAGTATCGAGTCATTGACGATATGGGAGAAGCTAGTGGTGGACCTATGTACTACATAGAAAAAGGCCTCGGCAACAAATCCTTTGGTATTTTCTTTGCTGTTTGTGCAGTGCTTTGTTCATTTTGTACCGGCAATATGAACCAATCCAATAGTATCGCTAGTGTCTTGAGTTCACGGTTCTTATTATTAGACAACGGTAAAATTGCTATCGGTATCATTTTAGCACTATTAGTAGGTAGTGTAATCTTAGGTGGAGTAAAAAGAATAGCCAAAGTTACTGAAAAACTAGCTCCTTCTATGGCGGCAGTATATTTCTTATCTGCCTTTGTGATCATAATATTAAACATGGAAAAACTCCCCGATATTGTATCAGCTATCTTTTCTCAAGCCTTTAATCCTCAATCTGCTTTTGGTGGTACTGCCGCTGGTACCTTAACTATGACGATGTTAATCGGTATCAAGCGTGGTTTATTTTCCAATGAAGCTGGACAAGGATCTGCACCGATCGCTCATGCTTCTGCAAAGACCAACGAACCTGTCCGTGAAGGATTAGTTGCCATGATGGGGCCTTTTATCGATACTTTAGTTATCTGCTCCTTAACTGCTTTTGTTTTGTTAATCACAAGCACCTGGAATCAAAAATTTGAAGTCCAAACCATGCTAACTGATGTAAAAATTGTTAAATCAATTGATCAGCACGCAAATACAGAGATGTTTGTAGGAAGTTTTCAAGTGACGGAAGGAATCGCTCGAGATGCACAATTTGTATACAATCATGCATTGGTTGAAAATGTAGTAATTTTTCAAAAGGACAAAAAGTTTTCAGGTACATTAACCATCGATGAAAATAATAAGATTAATATTGAAGGATTATCCCTAAAAGGTAACTCTCTATTATCTGGGGCCCCTCTTACTTCTAAGGCCTTTAAGGTTGGTTTGTCGAGTATCTTTGCACATGGAGATGTCATCGTAGACCTATGTGTTATTTTGTTTGCTATCTCAACTATCATTTCATGGTGTTACTATGGAGATCGATCCTTCGTTTACTTGTTTGGTACAAAACAGTTGATCTTATATCGTCTAACTTATTTGTTTTTCGTATTTTTAGGGGCCATTTTACCTTTATACACAGTCTGGAGAATAGGAGACGTTGCCCTCTCACTGATGGCCCTGCCAAACTTAATCGCCATACTATTTTTACATAAACAAGTAATGAGTGATGCCAAAGATTATTTCACTAAATATTCGTAACATCCAAATTACATATTAAACACTTTAAGTAGTGTAAATAACATAACCCAGACTTTATAGTCTGGGTTTTTTGCTTGGTGAGTCGAGACCATAATATCAGAGTAGATTAAGCCGTAACTTCCAATCAATTTGATCAGAATACTAATTTATATGGATACTTGTTTCAACCTTCTATATGATACTGAGCCCTATGAAATTGTTTGATAAATACTATAAACTATTTTTCGATCAGCCTGATCCTAAAGACATAAGATTTCTAACTCCTTTACCTCGAATTTTTGGTTTTTGGCCATTGACAGTATGTTTTATGTTTGTAATCATACGATTTGCGCTAGAAGATTTTGGTCTATTTACAATCGAGGTAATTCAAAACAGCCCTTGGCTTCTGTTACCAATTATTTCTATATTCATTCTTCTAATATTCATTGCAATTCTCAACTTCCTAGTATTGGTATCAACTGTAAAATACAGATTAAAATTTCTTCAAGAATGTCCAAGCGAGTTTTATCAAGTCACCTATACCGATCATGCTATTCATATTTTCTATCAGAAACTAACTATTCCTATCTTTGTTGTTTGCCAATTTGCCATATTATTCTCAATACACGATATAGAAATATTCGTAGGCTTATTGTCTTATTGTGTATATAAACTATTACATGAAATGATACGATTTTATATCAGTAATTGAAATCCATAACATCAACGATACTCTTATAGTTATTGTTTTATATATAATCAATAAGTTAAAGTCAAGATACCCTAATAACGTAAAAACCCCTAAATCAATAAATTGATTTAGGGGCTTTTAAGTTATATACCTTAGGTTTAATCTAAAACCTTAATACACTCCCAGAGTCAGTAGAGTCATCATTGTGATCCTCATCTTCATGGTCATGATCTTCATCATGGCTATGCAGAGCTTCACGCTCTCCAGCAGCGAGACCATCTAAAATTTCAGCATTGGTGGCAGTAGAGCCACTTCCTGAATAACCCATTCCTGCCTTTAGTCCCTGAACACTGGCATCTTTTCTTGTTAGATCAAATCCAAATCCTATTAACTGAGGATCATCAAACAATTGAAAAGCATTATACTTTACGACTTGATTTGAAAAATCCTGACTTACATCAGCTTTACCTATCAATATATCTCTAGCCTTCATTCCTGATACCTTTTTCTCATAGTAAGCAATAACTTCTGATAGAGAAATACCCAGGTTAGCTGCCATTTCTGCTTCCGTCATTTTAAAAGCGGATAGTGAATCCACAATTACCATTAAGTTTGCTTTTAGCTCATTTGCAGTGTCCTCATCAGGGTTAGCTTCAATAATATCAACCATCTTTTGTAAGACAGACAAAGTACTAGCAGTTCCAATTGTTTCTACATCTGGGTTTACCTCTTGAATTGCTTGATGCACTATGTCAAAACCACCCGTATTTCGATAAGAAAACTCAAGCAACATGGATGCAAAGATATTTTCAATTTTAAAGTAGTCATCGGACTTTAAGGTATCACTATCATACTCAATAAAATCATCACAACCTAAACTACCAGTTTTACCATTATAAGATGGGTTTTGAGGGGTAGAGCTACTATCTTCTTTTCTAAATCCGCAGGCAGCCATAATATACTGTTGCCCACCAAAAGCCTCTGGAAAGAAAAATGCTTCATAAAAATCCGCTATCCCTTCTGTATAAGCTATAGAAGTATCTAATATCTCTGTACCATAATGCTGACCATCCGGACCATAAATATCTTGACCTGTATCGATAGTTTGTAAGTTGTCTTCAGAGTGAGTTAGTTCGTGTATCAAGGTAGATAGAATCCCATTAACAAAATCCTCTGGTTTATAAAAACCTCTCTGATTTTCAAAATAAGCTTGACCTAAAACCAACTCATTTTCATTAGGATCATATACAGCATGTATACCAGCACCGTCATTTATAGTTCGGTCATCGGCTAAAACAATTTTTGGTGGAGTATTCGCTCCAGCCAATGTAAAGACTTTTTGTATCACCTCTGTAAACTTTGAGTTACTTTTAATTCCTTCATATAACAACTTTAAGTTTGGATTACTAATGGCTGCTGAGTTTAAAAACTCCTCTTCACTAATATCCTTACCTATAATACTACTTGTAGGAGTAGATGTAGAATAATCTCGAAAGTCATACTCAGATATAGATGCACCTAAAGGGAGGTCTGCTGAGCCGGTATCACCAGTTGAACCCGTATCTCCAGTTGAACCAGTATCTCCCGTTGAACCAGTATCTCCCGTTGAACCAGTATCTCCTGTTGAACCAGTATCTCCTGTTGAACCTGTATCTCCTGTTGAACCAGTATCTCCTGTTGAGCCAGTATCTCCTGTTGAGCCTGTATCTCCAGTTGAGCCTGTACTTGTTGAAAATGCTTTTCCGTAAATAAAGCCGAGTACTGAATATCTTGTGCTACCTAAAACACCATCAGAACCAAACTCTCTTCTTACCTCTTTTGTTTGTGGATAGTAGATATATCTAACATCGCAGCTTTGTGCCAAAGGCGTCCAGTTAGACTCATTTACTGAAAGTAGATATGTACCATCATTTTGTAATGTTGAGGATACAACTACTCCCATATGGCCATAACTTAATGTACTAGACTGATCTAAAATTAATATTGATGAATCATCAGGTGTTGAACCACTTCCAAAGCCGAGGTCCCATTTATCAAAAGCTAAAAAAGCTCCGCCATCGGCCCCAAGGCCAGGCATCTTTCCATAATCTCCACCAAATTGTTGTCTTACATAAAATACACATTGACCAGTTGTTGAAGTACCTGTTAATCCAGCTACACAAGTAAATGTATTGTTATCATCGGTATTAACAGAAGTACCATCACCCGTACCTACAGAGGTGCCGTCGCTGCCTGTATCCACAGACGTACCATCTCCAGAGTCAACTGTCGTGCCTCCATCATTAGTGTCAACAGAGCCACCGTCACCCGAATCAATTGTGATGCCATCATCATTATTATTAGAGCCACTATCTCCTGATCCAGATGTAGATCCAGAGTCATTGGATCCTGTACCCGATGAATTACCAGTGGATGAAGAACCACCTGAATTTGATCCAGTGCTCGAAGAACCTGAGTTAGTGACAGACCCTGAGTCTGTACGTCCCCCACCTGAATTAATAGAACCAAAATTACCTACACTTTGTGAAGACTCTCCTGATGAACTTCCGCCCAATCCTCTAGCCGATCCAAAATTGCTAGAAATAACGATTGTTGGCCTAACTTCTTCTGGTTTTTCAGGTAAATCCGTTGATGAACTACTTCCTGTTGAAGTTCCACCTACGACACCAACACCAGAATTCACACTACTTGTACTAGTAGAGCCTCCTGTATTTGAGCTTGTTCCTGTTGATGATGAACCTGTTGTACTTGAATTATTCGTACCCGTCGAAGACCCTGTAGTAGTACTTGGTGTAGTGCTTGTACCGGCTCCTGTATTTGATGGGGTAACATTTGCACCATTTACTCCCCCTACATTGGATGGAGCAATAGAAGGAGTTGGAGTCGTTGTGCTTTCTTGTTGTTTTGTTATAAAGCCTGTCGGTGATGCTGGTACACCTAGATCTGACTCTACTTCTTTTTCTGTTTTAAAAGGATTTACCTTAACATTTAACGCTTGTAAATCAGCACTAAGCTCAGTGGGTATCCCTCGATATTTTGTACTTAGATAAAATCGTATGGCATTTGCCCACTTACCATCTAATAAAGCAGCCAACTCTGGGTTACTACTTCTTGTATCATATAGAGTTTGTAATCCATTTTTACCTGAATACACAACATCGCCCGCACTTAAGTGCTGAACAAAAAATACTCCACAAAAAAGTAATGGTCTAAAATAATTTTTAAACATAATTGTCTCAAATCTTTTGATTTTAATATACAAAATACAGTATTTATAAGGGTTTACGAGTTTTTATATAAAATAAACATTTTACCCATCATTATTAAGGATAAGAATCCTGCAAGCTTTGTCAATAAAGTTTACAAAAGTTTATGAGATTATCTTAATTTTTTTTAAAGTTAGATTTAGTTGGTTGCTTCATTAGAAGAATAAAGATTATAGCCATTATCTTCAATCCACTTTAAAACTCTCTGTAAACGATCTCTACGGATATGGGGAGTATTTTCAGTACCAATATACCAATCCGTCTGCATATCAGTTCCTTCATCCCATTGGATATTGTACTTTTCTGGTGTGCGACTGATCTCTGAACCTGCCATCAAAACACAGGCATTAACAGAAGTAAAACCACAAATACTCTCTCTATTTTTATCTAAAAACTCTAGAGTCTCCAAAAAATGTTGCTCTGTTTCACCTGGAAACCCTACGATTATATTGAGCTGCGTATTGATGCCTGCTTCAACAACTCGCCTAAGTCCATTTTCTGCTTGTTCTCGATTGAAGCCCTTTTTCATCATTCTCATGACATCGTTACTACCGGATTCAACCCCAAAGTTTAAAGTTTTTAAACCATTTCGAGCTAAGACTTCTAAGTCACTTGTTTTTAATTGCAAGTTAGGAGTAGCCAAGGCAATCCATGAGATTTTTCTATTTAGGCCTTCAAATTTTAAGCAAACTTCTACTAGTTCTTTCATGATCCCGTTAATCAATAAATCATTTAACCAAAAGTTACGAAACCCTTGTGAATAAAACTCATCCCAAATTTCAAAGATTCGCTCATAAGTTAGCTTTCTAAATTTTCCCATAGACTTATAATCTGCACAAAATCGACAATTAAACAGGCATGATCTGGTAAAAATCATAGGCAATGATTTCATCTCATAGTTTTTTAATGTTAAATCAGAATAATCTGGTACACCATATCTACTCAGATCTTCACTCATTCTAAAGGGTAAATCAAAACCTAACTCTTTGGTTTGATAGACAGACTCAGGTAAATCTAAGCCGGAGCCATCCAAATAACAAAGTAACTCTTTTAAACTCTCTTCGCCTTCTCCAACTACAAAATAATCAATATCTGAGCGTAGTCTCTCTCTCTCTTCTTTAAAACAGAGACACGGTCCACCAACTACAATAATTTTTTCAGGAACTTTAAGTTTTATTCGTTCGATTAAATGGTTTGTAAAGTTTAAATTTGAAGACAATATAGAAAAACCAATAACTTTTTCTGGTCCATAGGCAAGATCATCACTGAATCTTTCTAAGATGTCATTCAGCAAAGGATAAATATTTTCTGCAAAAAGTTTAGGGTTCACCCAGTAATGAATTGAAGACTTATCCCAAAATTTTGGCTCTTGTAATAAGTGAAAGCACTCTACATTTAGATCACGAGTTGTAATCTCTATACCATGCTGCTGCATAGCCGTCTTTAGAGTACCTAGTACAATGGGTGGCATTTCAACCCCCCAACTTGGACATAGGCATAACATCATCCTACTATTTGATGTTTGTGACCCTACATTGAGTTCATATTGGATGGAGTCTTTAGCTGAATCTGGATCCTTAAAGGCTTTTGATATTTTTGTAACTAGATTAGAAAACATAAGTCCTATTTTGAAAAATGTGCTTGTCGTGCTGTGATTACTTGGTTGATCAAATCTCTATCCACTGAAGTTTGGTTCATTTCTGCATAGAAAAAATACTCCACATTACCTTTTGGCCCTGCTACTTTAGAAAAGTCTAATTTTTTAACTCCATATGAAAGGCTCTCTAAAGTGTCCCAAGTTTTTAATATGGATTGATAGATCGCTGTTTCATCTTTAACTACACCATGCTTTCCTACTGACTCTCTTCCTACTTCAAACTGTGGTTTCATCATAGGAACAATAAAGTGATTCGATCGTGCAAACTTTGGTAACAATGGTAAAACCGTTTGCAGAGAAATAAAAGACACATCGATAACAAATCCATCTACTGCATTACTAATTTGATCTACAGTTAATTTTTTAATATGAGTTTTTTCAATAGAATGAACTCTATCATCATTTCGAAGTTTCCAGGCTAGTTGATTGGTCCCTACATCCACTGCATAAACAGAATGCGCCCCATTTTGAAGTAAAAAATCTGTAAAGCCACCCGTAGATGATCCAACATCCATAAATTTTAAGTTTTTAACCTCAAATTGAACCACTTTAAAGACACTTTCTAATTTATCCCCACCTCTTGATACATACTTTTGCTGGCTCTTAACTCGAATCGTCTGATCTTCTTTAATAGACATACCTGGCTTATCTATGACTTTATCGTCAATTAGTACTTGCCCCGCTAAAATCATGCGTTTCGCCTTTTCGCGTGAGTCAAAATAATTTAATTCAACAAGGAGTTGATCTAATCTTTTTTTCATTTATTTATCCTAATAGATCTGCCAAAGATCCCATATAACATTACGAGTAAAAACAATTATACTCAATGTCTTCTATTTAAGCTACAGGGAAGAACACATAAATATCTATAAATTAAAGCTAGTCTCAAAAAAAAATGGACAAAAAAAAATGGCCCCGAAGGACCATTTTTTTTCGTGGAATTAACGCTTTGAAAATTGTGGTTTTTTTCTAGCTTTCTTTAATCCAGGCTTCTTTCTTTCAACAATTCTTGAATCTCTTGTTAAAAGTCCAGCTTCTTTAAGAGCAGGACGAAGATTAGGGTTATACTTTAAAAGTGCTCTAGACAATCCTAAAGCTAAAGCTCCAGCTTGACCTCTTGGTCCTCCACCTTTTACAGTAGCCCAAACTTCGATACGATCCAAAGTTTCAGTTACAGCTAAAGGGAATCCAGCTTCTCTAATCCATAGTGGACCACATAAGTACTCGTCCACTGTTTTTTCATTTACAGTATATTTTGCTTCTGTTGCTGGTTTTACCCAAACTCTAGCGCTTGAAGATTTTCTTCTACCTGTTCCGTAATATTTTTCTACTTTTGCCATTTTCTGATCCTTAGCTTAATTTCAACTCTTGAGGTTTTTGAGCTGAGAAATCATGCTCACTACCAGCTACAACTTTTAATCTTCTGTACATATCTGCACCAATTCTACTCTTTGGTAACATACCTTTAATAGCATGCTCAAGGATTCTAGTTGGGTGTTCAGCTAATACATTCTTGTAAGTTCTACTCTTAAGTCTATGACCAGTGTGATGATGGTACATCTTAACTTCAGCTTTGTTACCAGTTACTGTAATTTGCTCTGCATTTATAACAATAATTGCATCTCCGCAAAGTTGGTTTGGTGTGAATTCTGGTTTATGCTTACCTTTTAATCGACTTGCTACTAATGAAGCTAGTCTTCCTAAGTTTTGACCTGCAGCGTCAATAACAAACCAATCTGGTGTTATTTCGCCGTATTTTGCCATATATGTTTTTTTCATTTTTATACCTTTCCTACTGAAAAAATCCGAATTATATAATTAAATCGGGGTAGGATTTATTTGTTGTCTAATGACAACAGCCGACAATGTGAAAAGGATTATATCAAATGGATCCTATTATGCAAGTCTTTTTTTTACTTAATCTATTGAGATAGAAAGGTTTTTACGATCAATCTAGGTAAATATCCAGTTTTTTATAGCAATCTACATCTTATCCAGCATTTTAATAGAGTAGTTTTCAGCAAACACTTTTGCTTCTTTTGAAAAGCCGTTCACATTAAAGGCCACACACTTTGCTAAATCTTTTATCTTTGCTCCAGAAAGTAAGTTTTGAAGTTCAAGCTCGCCAATGGGTTTATTACTCTGATAAGCACTACAATAATATTTCTTTTTCTTTTTATCCTCTAAGACATAATTAAAAGTTTTTTCTACTTCAGTGCTAATGGACTCTACTACCGTAAATCCTTCTGACTTAAGTAGCTTTGACAATTTAATTTCAAATTGTTGAGCACTCATATTTAAAAGTTTATCTAATTTAGACTCTTTTGCTTTTGGTGCCTTAACTCCACCTTGACCTAACTTGACTCTTGCATTGTTTTCACAATTATCAATATCGATAGGAAATATCGTATAAAACTCTTTTGCTTGAAGTGTAGACTCAGGAGGAAAAACATCTAAAGGGGCAACTCGATTGTTTTTGTAAGCTATAGTAAACTCTTTGTATTTATGAGGTTTGTAACTCTTAACAAAACCATGCCAATAAGATACTTTTCTATAATCTGGGTCGATTTCAAGACAAAGCTGCCAATAGTTTAAAGTCTGTGTAAATTTTTCTGCTTTTACATCAGCAAAGAAATGTAAAAAACCAAGCTGTAATAAAATCTCTAAGTTTTGTTTTTTAGATAAAGTAACTTTTTTATGTACATTTTCAAAGGTTTCAATCCAATACTCTATTTGTTCTGGCTCAAGTAATACTTGCTCGCTATAATAAATTTTACAAATATTTAGCAAGGCATCCATAATCATAATACCCTGATCTTTATTAGCTTTTTGTAAAAAATAATAAAAAGCTTTTAACCTTTCGTCTATTTCTTCTAGTCCCGTACAAACTTTACCTAAAATATACCAATGTATTGCTTCTTCATGACGATCAGTAACTAACTCACGAATCATTTTTTTGGTCATATTAGGCTTATCTTGTCCTAGATAACACAACACCAATCCATGTTTAGCATCCATGTATGTCATTTCTTTTTCAAGAATCTTTTTATACAAGTTTTCAGCAAACTCAAAACGCCCCTGTGAAGCATAAATAAAGGCGCATCGATTAACTACATCTGAGTCAAACTTAGATCCATGCATTAAAAGCAGAAAATTATCAAAAGCCTCCAGATACATCTTATTATCAAAACAAACTGATGCAAGTTCAAAACGTACAGCGTGTTCTGTAATACCTTTTTCATTTTCCAAATCAAGCTCTAACAAAGAGTTATATACTTCTATCTCTTCTTCGATCATACGTTGAGCTTTATAGCACTGAGCTAAGTATTGGTGACTCGGAATGTGGTCATGGTGCTTTTTTAGGTGCTCTTCGAAGTTTCTTTGTGCTTTATCAAATGTAGATCTACGAAATTCTTCTAAACCCAACTGAAAGTAATCTGTTTTAACTTTGGGGGCAACTACTACTAAATCTTTAGGACTTTGAGATTTTTCTCCACCTAATAAAGTAGATACAAAAACTCCTAGTATGATAAGTAATATAACTACTAGAAAAATTAGCATTAAAAGTTATCCTCAAGTTAGACTCTAGCCCAGTAAAAATTAGAAATATCTTAAAGAGTTGTAGATCTATTTCAAATTTCACTTTTAAGACATTCTCAACAATATACTATTAGAAAAGTTTTCTATCAATATCTTTATCAATGTCATTTATTAGAAATCACTTTACATTTTTGTAAATTCATACTATTTTTCCACAGATTTTCTATTTGATAATCGATTTAAATCTAAAAAAATAACAATTTCTACTTATAGAGCTTCATACAAATTTACGCTTTATACCAATGCATAATCGGAACAAAACATGACTAAAAATATTAAAAACATTGCCATTGTAGCCCACGTTGATCATGGGAAAACTACTTTGATTGATAAAATCCTTGAGTATTGTAATACACTTGGTGAACGAACAGAAGTTGAAGAAAGATTTATGGACTCTGGAGACATCGAAAAAGAACGTGGTATCACTATCACATCTAAAAATGTCTCTGTAGAACATAAAGGTGTAAAAATCAACATCGTTGATACTCCAGGTCACGCTGATTTCGCCGGAGAAGTAGAAAGAGTTCTTTGTTTAGCTGACTCTGTTTTGCTTTTAGTTGATTCTGTTGAAGGACCAATGCCACAAACCCGATTTGTTTTGAAAAAAGCAATTGAAGCTGGACTTAAACCTCTAGTTATTGTAAACAAAATCGATAGACCTCATCAAAGAGCAAACGAAGTACATGATGAAGTATTAGATTTGTTTCTTGAATTAGATACTCCTGATGAATACTTAGAGTTTCCATATTTATACGCATCTGGCCGAGATGGGTTAATTCGTACAGAGCCAGAAGGAGAAAACTTAGATTTCGAAACCTTGTTAGACTTTATTCTAGAGCACTCTCCAAGTTGTAAAGGTGATAAGGATGCTCCTGGAGCCATCAGAGTAACTTCATTAGAGTATAATGACTACTTAGGTCAGCTGGCTATTGGTCGAGTTGAACAAGGAGCTCTTAAGAAAAACGAAATCGTTAGTGTTTTATGTCAAGATAATGACGAAGTACGAAAAGCAACGATACGTGGATTATTTGTTTTCTCTGGTATTGAAAGAGTTGAAGTAGATGAAGTTACTCATGGTGATTTAGTTGCAGTACAAGGAATTAATGATGTACAAATTGGTCAAACTTATACGTTAGCAGATCCTCCTCTCAAATTAGCTCATGTACCTGTTGATGAACCAACTCTATCTATGGAGTTTTCTGTAAACAATGGCCCATTCGTTGGTAAAGACGGTAAGTTTGTCACAAGTACAAAAATTGCGTCTAGACTTTACAAAGAATTAGAAAGAAATGTTTCTTTAAAGATTGAAGATACTGATGATACGGATACTTGGTCTGTGTCAGGTAGAGGTTTACTACATTTATCCATTTTGATAGAAAGCATGAGACGAGAAGGCTATGAGCTATGTGTATCTAGACCAAAAGTTATATACAAAGAAATAGACGGTAAAAAACATGAGCCATATTTAACTGTTTTGATTGAGGTTCCTGAGAGCTATAGTGGTGGAATCATCGAATTGATGTCAAAAAACTGTGGTGAAATGACCAATATGCAGGTTAAACGTGAGTTATCATCTCTTGAGTTTTCTATTCCTGCTAGAGGTATGATCGGTATGAGAGGAAAACTCTTAACTGCATCTCGTGGTGAAGCCGTTATCAATTCATTGTTTGCTGATTACAAACCAGCTACAGCTAAAGTACCTGGTAGAACTACTGGTTCATTAATTTCTAATAGCCAAGCGGATACGACTGCTTACTCCTTAGAAACAGTACAAGGTAGAGGACGACTTTTTGTCGGAACTGGATTACCTGTTTATGAAGGAATGATCATTGGTGAAAATGCTAAATATCAAGATTTAACAGTTAATGTTGTTAAAGGTAAAAAGCACTCTAATGTTAGATCTTCTGGTACTGACAAGAAGATCGGTCTTGTTCCTCCAATCTTGTTCTCTCTTGAAGAAAACTTAGAGTTTTTAGCACATGATGAAATGTTAGAAGTCACTCCAAATCATATGAGACTAAGAAAGACCATCTTAACTGAAGATGGTAGAAAACAAGCTAGTAGAAGTGCTAGAGCTTAATTAAATAAATTCACTGGCCCACAGTCAAAAACCCTCACAAATAAGCTTTGTGAGGGTTTTTTGTTTTTAATGAAAAAAGATTAATTTAGCTTTTAACCACAAACACCTCTAAATCACCCATACCTTTAACTTTTTTAAATCCTAGGGATTTAAATTTAAACTTATCAGCCACTAAAAACTGAGTGAATGAAGATATTGCAATGGTATTTACAGGAGCAACAGTTTCCATCCTAGATGCTAAGTTTACGGTATTACCCCAAATATCATATGAGATGCGAGTTTTACCAATGACTCCTGCCATGACAGACCCTGTATCTACACCAATTCGTATATCAAAGTCTCTATTATCTTGATTAATAACAAAATCTCTTATCTCTAACGCAGCCTTTATACATTTTTCTGTATGATCCAATAGTGGACTAGATACTCCACCAGCATACATGTAGCCATCACCTATAGTTTTAAGTTTTTCTAAGCCATGCTTTTTGATAATATCATCAAACTGATCAAAGTACTTTTTTAGAGTCCCTACCAACTTTTGCGCACTCCAACCATTCGAGGCTTGAGTAAAACCAGCAAAATCAGTAAAAACAACGGTGGCACTATCAACATAAATTGGATCTGAATGGCCTATTTCTAAAATTTCTTTTGCAACTTTTTCTGGTAGAATATTCATCATCAATGCATCATGAATATCTCGATTTATTTTTGCTGCTAAGACAGAGTTTAGCCTAGCTTTCAAAACAACAGTTTGAATTGGCTTTGTCAAAAAGTCATTCGCTCCACCTTCTAACGACTCCTTCAAAAATGACTCATTTTGGTTTGCTGTGAGCATAATTACAGGTATTTGCTGATAAGCTTTATCATCTTTGAGAATCTTTAAAAGCTCTAAGCCTGTCATTTCAGGCATATTTATATCACAAACAATTAAATGGACAATATTATGATCAATATAATCTAATGCTTCTTGTCCACTTGAAACATAGTGGCTAGAGTAACCAAAATGATCAAACATCATACTCAATACTTCACCTATATATTCTTCGTCATCTACAATAAGTATTTTAATTTCTTGAAACATAAACTGACAGCTACCTTGGTTTAACTAATAATTGATATATTGTTGTTATCGAACTATTTAAGAATAATTCCAAGCCTTACTCTAGAGTCCACCTTTTTTTATCTCGTAAATTATATTTATTGACCACTTCTTGTAGGCTTTCACCTAAATCAATATCCATTTGATTGGCTAAAACAATCAAAGTAAACAAGATATCACCCATCTCATCTTTAGATTTATCTCTTTGATCTTCACTAGCCTTTTTTTTCTTGGGCCCATAAGTGTGATTCATCTCTCTTGAAAGCTCGCCAACCTCTTCCACTAGGCGCGCTAAATTGTTCATTGGAGGGAAATACCCTTCTTTAAACTGTAAAATATATTCATCAACTATACTTTGTGCTTCTTTTAAATCCATGTAACCCTTCTTCTATCCTCAAATGAAAATGATTTATCTGTTTTTACTAAAAAGTAAAAAACCCATTTTAACACTAACAAATTAGCTTAAAATGGGCTTTTCTTAAGTTTTAATAGATAAACTTATTTTGTTCTTTTAATCAAATGATAACCAAATGGAGTTTCTACTGGTTTTGCAGTGTAATCCCCAACTTTTAATAATGATGTAGCAGTTTCAAATGCTGGAACCATCATTTTAGGACCAAATGTACCAAGATCTCCGCCCTTAGCCTTATTTGAAACATCATCCGAGTGTTTCTTTGCTAAGTCTTCAAATGCATCACCCTTTTTCAAAGAAGCCACTAGCTCATTTGCTAACTTTAAAGCATCTTCTTTTGATCTAGTTTGAGAAGATCGAGTAGCTCCTTTGTACGCTAGTAAAATATGTTTTGCTCCATATTCAATACCACTCTCTTGAGGTTTCTCTACTACTGGTAACTCTTTCTTTTTAATCAAGTCACTTCGTTTTTTAAGTAAAGATGTAGCCGAATACGCAGGTAAAGCAAAAGCCCAATCTGCCCATTGTTTGTTAAACAAGTTTACTTTATCTTGGATCTCTTTAGATCCATTCACATGGCTTAACTTTAAAGTTGACCAATGATGTGGATCTTGTCCAATTTTTTTACCAATTGTAAAGTTATAAACTAATCCATCGAAGGTTCTTACTTCAAAATTATCTACCACAGTTTGAGACTTAGTAACTTTTTCAGAACTTAACTTAGCAACACTAGCAAAAGAAAAGTTCTCTAATACTTTGGTAAACTGTGTCAACTCTTGGGTTTTAACCTCTTCTTCTGGCTCTACTCCCTGTATTTCTAACTGATCCGTCGTACTAAGTCTTGTTAATGATACAGATTTCATACCATCTGCTTTAACTAACATAGCTTGAATCTCAGACTCTTTTACAGAAGGTAGTTTTTTAGAAATCCAATCCTCAGAAGAAGTTTTCAAGGATACGGCATCTTTTAACAAGTAGATTACTTCATCATTTTGCGACCTCATGTATTGTCCATTAGGAGAGCTCCCAAACATACCTGATTTAGACATACGATTGTCACCAAATACAGCTGAACTCATCACTTTTGAATCACCAGATTTAAACTCTAGTAAAGTGCCCGTTTCTAAACCAAATTTAGCAAAATGAGATTTACCAGAGCTCACTCGAACTCCTGTTTTTAGAGCTAAGGCTTTATTCAAAAAAGCAAATAAAACCTCTTCATCAGCTTTAAAGTTATCCAAGGAGGCTACGAGCCAACCCTCAGCACTTTTGCTTAGTGTAACCGTATTATCTTTAGATTGAATAGAAAACTCTTTCAAAGCGTCTGTATCTAATGATTCAAATACATATTTGTTTATGTTATTTGTAATTTTCTTTTCTGGAGAATTCATCATTAAAATGAGTCCACCAATAGCTATAATTCCTACTAAAGCATTTTTAAGTGACATTTATCTCCTCCCTTTTGCATAGTTTAAAACCCTCATCGCACCGTAAATTCCAACCAAAAATGGAACCAAAAAGACATTAGCAAAAGTCAGCTTCTGGCCCAATTTTTCAACATCTTCTCTTAAGTTTTTACGAATTTCTCTACGCTTTTTCTTGATTTGTCTTTCTTCGTCTCGAAATCTTTCAATTTCTTCGATTGCAGATCGTGATAAAACAAGTTTGTTTCCTTCTTTTTTCACGTTTTGACGTTGATTAATCTTAGCTTGTACTTCTTGTAAACGCTTAGTTTGCTCTTCTTCTTGAGTTTTATATCTAGCTTGTGCAGCTTTTTGCATATTTACAACTCTTTCAAAAGGTCTGCTGAACTTTCCTCGTGAACGAATAGAAATTAAATCTTTATCTCCACACATGAACTCTACAGTATTTGACACTAAACTAAAGTTATCATTTAATTTTTGAAGAATTGATTGCCCTAAAAAGTTCATTACCTGGACCGCATACTGATCTGCTAAAAAGTCAGTATCAGCAATTACAAAAATTGAACCATTATCAGAACTTGCCTTATGATCTGTTGGTAACGGATGGTCTTTCGGCTTTTCTGAGTAAGCTGATTGAAACTTTCCACTAAAAATCCCTGCAACTGACAACTTTTTATTAACAGCATTTAAACCCTTGGCAATAGACATAGGGTCTTGGCGATTAATTTGTCGTGACTGGATTTGCCCAGCATTAACACTCGTATCAATTAAGGAAGTATAAGTAACGTCTTTTACCTTTTCATTTAAAGATAAACTACCAGCTTCGATCATCATTAGAGTTTCTAGGTTTGATACAGCAATGTTATCTTTATTGGTATTTGGCTCCTTAAGTGTCATCCAAATTGGAAAATCAACAACGCCTTGAGCTGATCGAATTCTTGTAGAATTATCAACATCTCCTGTTACTAAATTTACGTTGTATTGGATTCCCCATTTAACAAATAGTTTTCTTAAATCAGAAGACTTTGGTCCCTGTGGCATCCCCATTTGCTGCGTATTTGGCTCTGACTGAGAAGAAGGATCAACCATAACAACCATGTTTCCACCGTTCATTACATATTGATCTACAGCATAACTAGTTTCATCTGACATTTGCTTTGGATGAATCAACATCAATAAATCAACATCAGGAATCGTCTTGGAATCAGCCTTTAGCTCAGATACATCATAAAGCTTTTGAAGTTCTTTGATAATCATCCAACCTTTTTTGGGAGGTGGTTGATTTGGCATTTGAAATTGAAACTTTGATGGAAACATATCATAACTAGACAAAACAGCAATCTTCTTACGATTAGATTTTTGTGTTTTTGAAATTGCTTCTGTAATTTCATATTCCAAAAAGGTCTCTTTTTGAGGATTGAAAAATTCGATCACTTCTTCACCACTTCCCGAAAGAAATACTGCGCCCATTCGAAATGAATCACCATTAGGTAAAGGAAGTCCTTTAATTCCGTATTTTCCTGCCCATTCTTCGTCCTCTGTATCCGCTTTTGGATCTAAAACTTCAAGAGTAATTTTACCCTTAGAATGGTCCTTATACTCTTGAAAAAGCTCGGCTATTCGTTGCCCATAACTTTTCAAGTATAACGGAATAGATTCAGAGTCTTTATTTACATAATATTTAATATGTAATTCACTTTCTAATTTTCCTAAGATTGTTTTTGTTCCTTCAGATAAGGAATATAGTTTTTCTTCGGTGATGTCAGCTTTTTGATAAAATTGACTAGATACCAAATTTACAACGATTAACGCTACTAACAATATTCCTAAAGAACTCATTGAGTCAAAAAATCGATTCATTGTAATCCCCTGTTATTCGTGTTTTTTATGTTCAAGAATTAATACATTTGCAACTAACAAAGATGCGATCATACTTACAAAAAAGATGATGTCTCGTGAGTCAATTACCCCTCTTTGAAGAGAGTTGAAGTGAGTAGTGAAACTAAACATACTAATAAAGTCCGCTACAGCTACTGGCATATAATTAACAAGATGTTGAGTAAATACTCCAAGACCTGTTAAAACTAAGATAAAACAAATAATTACACTCATTACAAAGCTAATCACTTGATTTTTAGTTAAGGCACTTGTAACACAAGTTATAGCCATGTATGCACCTGCCATTAAAAATGACCCTAAATAAGATGCTAAAATAATCCCGTTGTCTGGGCTACCAAGATAATTTACTGTAAAAACGATCGGAAAGGTTAGAATTAATGCAACCCCAACAAATGACCATGCAGCAGTAAATTTTGCTAAGACAGCTTCGGTTACTGTAATTGGTAAAGTAAATAATAACTCAATAGAGCCACTCTTTCTTTCTTCTGCCCAGATTCTCATGCCGATGGCTGGAATTAGAAACAAGTATAACCAAGGATGCCACATAAAAAATGCCGACAAATCTGCTTGCATTCTTTCATAGAATGAACCTAAATAAAATGTACATCCCGCGGTAGCGATTAAAAAAGTTATAATAAAAACGTAAGCTACCGGAGAATTAAAGTACCCCTTGAGCTCTCTTTTATATACTGATTTGAAATTTTTCATTGAATATCTCCTTTATCAGTCAATTGTCTAAACACTGTATCTAGCTTAACTGCATCTAAAGATAAAGAGTCTAATACCCAAGACTCTGATTGAGCTAACTTTGATACATCAGACAAAATATTTAATTTAGAGCTAGGATAAACATAAAACTCTTTTAAACCATTATCATTTGTCGAAATTAGTTCTACCTTTTCTACGTTACTTAAGGCACTCAGTTTTTCGCTAACACCGAGCTCTTGAGCTTTGTGTACACTTAAATGGATTCGGTTGTAACTTTCTGAGTTTTTACGTAAATCATCAGGACTTCCGTCTGCTACTACTTTACCTTTAGCTATGACTATTACTCTAGAGCACACTTCGTCTACTTCTTCTAGGATATGTGTAGATAAAATGATGCACTTTGTTTTACCCATTTCTCTGATTAATGTCCGCATTTCATGCTTTTGATTAGGATCTAAACCATCGGTAGGCTCATCCAAAATTAAAATGGGAGGATCATGTAATATAGCCTGAGCAAATCCTACTCTTTGGCGATATCCTTTAGATAAAGTATCAATAGTTTGATGCTCTACTTCTACTAAATAACACTTTTTTACAGTATCACTTACAATATTGATTAGATTTGATCCCTCATAACCTCTTACTTCTGCAATAAATTCCAGAAAGTCACGTACTGTCATATCATGATAAGATGCTGATGTTTCTGGTAAATAGCCTATTAAAGATTTTGTATCTAGTGGGTGCTCTTTAACTGATTTTCCATCGATTAAAACATCTCCCTCACTGGATGCTAAAAAACCTGTAATCATCTTCATGGTAGTCGATTTTCCGGCCCCGTTTGGTCCTAGAAATCCTAAAACCTCACCTTTTGACACGTGAAAAGAAACATGATCAACTGCCCGATTTTCCCCAAAATCCTTTACTAGATTCTGTACTTCAATCATAAAGTCTCCTTGCTTGTAATTTTAAAGTTTTTGAAAAGTTACTACTTATCTTCAAGTCTTTATAGTTTAAGATTTGAATTGTTTTAGCCTGCTTCTGAGATGTCACCAAAATACTGTTTACTGCATGCTAAAAGCTATTTGAGGGAGCAGTTTAATAAAAAAGATTAACAAATTCAAAGGTTTTTTTAAATTTTTGTATCCTGTTAGATTTGTTTCTAATATGTAAATCAAAATTGAAGATTAATTTTTGAATTTATGACATTTTTACAAAAATCATTACAAAGACTTTGCATTTGTCGATAACCCCTTTAAGCAAATTGAACATTTGTATAATTTGCTAGTTTGATATTTGAAACCCATTTTTGCAGCAATATTCGAAGTATTTTAGATTCAAATCTCAGGCGTTAATAACAGGTCTTGCTTATGTAAGGCTTGTTTTTTTTTATCCTTTTCTCAAAACATAAAGTGTTCTCTAAAAAAAACAAAAGACAAATAATCTGCTATTGGGTATATTATAAACAAAATTTCATCATTATAAAAAACTAATAAACCACATGAACAAAATATTTTCACTATACTTATTGATTCTCTCCACGTTCCTTTTAACAGGATGTTTTTCAAAGCCAGACCCATCCATCAAACCCAAATTAAATCATGAAGATTCTAAGCCTGAAGCAAGTGTTTTTACTGCGCAAATTTTATACAAAGACTCAAAATTAGTTGAAAGCCTACTAGAGATAGAGAAGTCCTTAAAACTTAACCCTAACGACTCTGAAGCAATATTTTTAAAAGCATTAATCTATTTTAAAACTAATAAGTACGCTGAAACTCATAAATTATTATCCCAACTCAATGAAAATCAAAAGATGGAGTTAGCCGAATCTTGTATAGAGTTACAAGAGTTGAATAGTCCAAATACTAACAAAGAGTTAGTTAAAATCTCTAAGAGTTATTTTCCGGATTGTTTGGAGGACTTAGTTCAAAAAGATTATTTGAGTGACCCACTCGATAAGTTTACTAAACAACAAATTCTTAAACTAGGAAAACTCTATGATCAAGCTATTAGTAAAAGCGATGATGATAATGTCAAAAAAAAGATCGAAGATCAATTCATGAAACAGCACAATTTAAGCAACGAAGAGTTAAATCATATCACTTCAAATTATCTTGAAGTTTTAGCTGAAGAGCTATAATATATAGCTTCTTAGACCTCTTGGTTTATACCAATATAAACTAAAAACATGATACGTCAGATTACAAGGTTATCTCTCGAAATTTGATAGTATTTAGCCCTAGTTATATCAATTAAAGACATAGCCTTTTAGGAGCTTTTGACTGCATTCAAGATGACGAAATTTTTTGGTGAAAGCATTATTATATACTGAATATATATAAACCCAATGTTAGTGGGCTTTATATTTTTTATGATTCCAAGCAAAGCGGAGGGATCTCACACAATCCAATGAACTTTTATCTCACGCTTTTTAATACTTTTAACAAGTCTTTAGCGTTTACCTTACCGTTGATCTCTTTTTTCTTAAGAAGCTTTCCTTTAGAATCGTAAAAGATAAAATATGGCATTGCTACACTTTTGTATTTATCTCTCTTAACTTTTGCACCTTTTGATTCTGCATCAGTACAATCGATATAAGCTACTGAAAAACGAGATAACTCATTTAAAACTTTTGGATCTTTTAAAACCTTTTTCTTGATAATTCTACAAGGAATACACCACTTAGCACCAAAATACATGAAGGTAGGTTTTTTAGTCTTTTTAGCATATCTCTTAGCCCGATCATGATCTGTAAAGACCTTGATTTTTTTTGCTTTTACGGCTGCTGGAGCACTAGCTACTGTACTAGTAGGAAACATAGCATTCGATTTTGCTAAAATAACAAGACCCCATGCAAACACAACTAATCCAATTGCTTTAGAAACCTTTTTCCACCATTCATCGTCCCATGATAATTGTACAAAAGCTCCCATCAGTGAACCAGCCACTACTAGATAGAATCCAGTGAACATATCGATGGTATAGTCTGCTAAAAACACTTTTGCAAAATAAAATGCCATTCCGATCAATACATAACCCATTATCTGTTTAACTCGAATCATCCACATACCAGATCGCGGTAAAATGTTTTGAGAGAATACAGCAATAACAATAAACAGCGTACCCATACCCAAACCAAAAGATGCCATTAAGAAAAATCCAAAGATAGGACTATTAGGGTTTTGTATTAACCAGGTTATAATTGCACCTGCAAAAGGGCCAACACAAGGTGCAGCTACAAAACCCATGGCTGCTCCCATAAAAAATAAGGCTATATAATTGTCACCTTCTACAGAGTTTAGTTTTTCTTTAACTGAATACGGTAGATCTAATTCAAAAAAGCCAAACATACTCAATGATAGAGCTAACATCAAAATGACAATAGGCCAAACTACAATTGGTTTTGCCATCCATGAGCCTAAATCTTGACCCAACTTTGCAGTTAACAACCCTAATACGGCATAAACTAATACAATTCCTAATACATAAACTAATGCTTTACTAAATCGTTTGAATAAACTAGAGTTTTCTTCACCAGAAAACAATGAAACTGTAATTGGAATCATCGGGTACACACAGGGTGTTAATGAAGCCATCAACCCCCATAAAAAGGCCATTATAATCGCCCATAAACCACCTTTTTTTAAAACCTCAGAAAGCTTATCTTTGGACTTCTCTTTAGATTTACTTTGCTTTGTAACCTTGGGCGTTGTTTTGGTTTCAGAGCTCACTCCTTTTAATGCAGCATTTTGAGCTGGCATTGAGTTTTTAAGAATCCCTTTGAATGGTTTTTTTTGCAGTTTTTGAAGATGATCTCCGTATTTAATATCATATTCAAAGCTTTTGCTCGTTGGCATCATACAAGAGTCATTTGTACAAGGCTGATACTCTAGTTTTAATTTTAATTTAGCCTGATTTGATGTAGCCTTTAGCTTAACTACTAAAATGGATTCATTTAACAAAAAATAGCTGGTTAAAGTTTTTGTACCTATCTTAACCTCATGTTTTTTGGATGGTGATAGAATTTGTTCGATGATTTCAAAACCGGTGGAATCAAGAGTGGCCTTAGTGACTTTTCCAACTTTCTCTTCAGCCCCATAAATGTGCCATTGCTCATCCATATTAAACTGAAATGCTACATAGAACTCTCTGTTTTGCTCTATGCTAGTATGGCTAATCGATGTACTAACCTTAACATATTCTTTTTTGGCGAATGGGGACTGAAATCCTCCAAACGAAATAGACTTACCTTTATCTGGCTGATCTAACTTTAATCCAATGGAATAGTGAAATGGAGTAAATAGAGTTAAGAAGCTAATTAATAAGACAATATTTTTAAAGGTCATGAACTTATCCAGTTGTAGTTTGTTATTTTAGTAATGTATTTCTTAGTGTTAAAACAGTTTTGAAACTTACAAATTAATATTACTCCAAGTACATTCAATGAGCAATGGAATCTATGTGAAAAATATAGACATTATAACCTCTGTTTCGCTATAGAACATCTTTGTTATTTGCTTCAAAATTAGCTAATCTTGCCGCTATTTCAAAAAAAGACGTCTAGAAATAGTACGGGTATATTCCCAAATACAATAGATTTTACTGTATTTAGGCTCTATTCATCCAGTTCAAAACAATGTTTTGGTAAAAACATAAAAGTAATTGTGATTGAGTATATATTCGAAAGACATTTAATGTACTAAGTTTGCTAATTCTTATTTTCAGTCTTTGCTCTCGCTTCAGTACTTTTAAATATATAATTCATATTCTTATGAACAAAGAAGGTACTATGTCTCACGCCTATGCTCAAAAGTTTGCAGAAAATCTGTCAAAGATACCAAATAAAGTAGTTCTTACATCTCATCTCAACCCAGACGGAGATGGCCTTGGAAGCATGTATGCTATGGGTGAAGCCTTAGAAAGCATAGGTAAAACAGTATTTTATATACTCCAAGAACCTGTTCAACCTTATTACAACTTTTTAGAAATCCATAACAGACTACAGTACAGTTTAGATGAACTACCAGAAAACTACGGCATCATCTCTTTTGATTGTGGATCTATTGATCGATTGTCCTTACCAAAAGAAATTATAGATAATGCTAGTATTTTAATTAATTTGGATCATCATTTGAGCAATACAAACTTTGGCGATATAAACATTGTACAAATCGACGAAGTCTCATCAACATCTGTTGTTTTTCAATGTCTAAAAGCTGTAGATATCAAAGTTAGTAAAAATATGGCTTCTAACTTGTATCTTGGATTAGTTTTTGATACGGGTAGATTTTCGTACTCTCCATTACCTGAAACCTTTTCATTTGCATCGGAGCTCCTAGCTCTAGGCGCAGATCATTGGACTGTATATTCAGCACTATATCGACATAATGACTTTGACCACTATAAAACTGTCGCTGATGTTACTAAAAGCATGACTAATATGTATGACGGTCAATTGGTTATTTTAGATGTGGGTGAAGACAAAAAAGATCGAATCATCTTAGAAGAAGTAGAGGGATTGATTAATCGAATCTCTAACATCGCTGAACTTGAAATCGTTGTTGCTTTTATATATGAAAGCGCTACAGCAACAAAACTAAGTTTTCGATCTAGAGGGAATTTTAATGTATGTGATACAGCAACAGAATTTGGTGGAGGCGGTCACAAATGTGCATCCGGTGCCACAATACAATTACCCTATGACCAAGCCCGAGAAACAGTATTAGCATCCCTAGCTAAAAACTTTATATAAAGTATCTTTTATTTTATCCATAAGTCTATTATAGATCCTACCAATCGGGGGAGCTATGGTTTTTCATTGAAACATTATATGTTAAAACACGTAATACAATATATACATATTTATTTTGAAAGCTGCCCATGAAACTTCTCATTTTTCTCTTTTTATTTACAACGTCCTCAAACTTTTCTGAAGACAATTTTTTTGGAGATATTAATCAATATTCTGTTGCAAATGAAGTAGTTGAAAACCACAATATTGAAAAGCTTTTATATAAAGTTGATTTTTCAAAATACAAAGCTGGTAATGCTACAAAAACTTTAAAAAAACTTGGTTTCATTTTTAAAATGGATGCCAAAAAGATGAACCCCACCTTCAAAAACTCTCGATTATATATTGGGGATGACACCGGTCATGTTGCATTTTATGTTAAAGAGTATCTATACGGTAAGGCCACTCGCTTAAAAATCACTTGGGGTGTGGATCAATTTACAAGCAATGAAAGCTGGGAACAAGGTAAACAAAGTAACGCCATCGGTTTAGCTGTAAGTTTTGGACTCGAAAAAGTTTCTAGTGGAACCTGGTACGTTCCCAACATGCCTCGCTTTATCGGTTATTTTATTAGTAAAACAGCTAAAATTAGAAAAACCTATGTTGGAGAGCATTTTAAATTAGGCGGAAAGCTTGTTTGTATCTCTAATAGTGCTCAAGAAGTAGAGTCCGATATAGACTTAGTACAAGATTTTAACTGGCAGTTTCCAGATAAAGAGTATATGCCTGTCAGTGGTTTTTCCATTCAAGCCAATACCAAGGGTTCTAAAGCAACATCAGCGTATATAAAGAGTATAGCTTTTTATGGCACCCAAGACTAAAGATTTGAAACTATGCTTTATCCCTGGATACGCTTGTAGTGGGGATATATTTTCTGAAATTTCTCGACTCTTCCCTAGCTCTTTTATTGTAGATTATCCATTATCATCCATGGGTAAAATAGATACTATGGATAAACTATGTGAGCTTGTTTTACAAAAGTATCAGGATCAACTTATTGATTGTGATGCCATCATTGGCCATAGTCTTGGTGGTGGCGTAGCCATGCAACTATCATTATCTCCCAAGTTTAAGCTTAAAAAAATTGTACTCTTAGATTATTTTTTGGACACTCCTCCACCATTTTTCAGAAACTATTGTTCAGATCAAACCTCAAGTCAAATCCACCAACAAGTTAAAACAATGCTAAGCTCTTTAAAACCTCATTTCAACATAGCTGTTACAAGCTCTGGAGATGACTACTCTTATGACTTTCTAAAAAGACGTCATCAGATAAATCAAGAAAAATTAATTGCTATCTATGGTATGCGATCAGAAAAGGATCCTATGATAGTCAAAAAGCACTTAAACTACACTAATGATTTTGATCGTTTCATTGATTTTTATTTCATTGAACAATCTGCTCACTTTCCCATGTTAGAAAACCCTAGTGACTTACATAAACTATTGTTACAAACTCTTATCTGTTAACTATATTTCTATCTAAATTTTATTTATAGTTACAAAAGTTTACTGTATGATGTTGACTAAATGATCAAATATAGTTTTTTATTTATAGGGGTTTCTGTAGCTCTTTTTTGCCTATTTTTCATATCCAATATTTTAAATATAGGCCTTAGTTTCCTATTTGGTTTGGGATTTTTGTGTGGATGGCTTGCTGTCATACTTTTAGCAATAGTTTCTCAACTTGGAGGAATCAGTGACAAGCTTTTTTCAACTAGCTTTTACATCATAATTTGGATAAGTGTTCTGAAGACTTTAGCATTGTATGTTGGAGCCTGTTTCTGGTCTGACTTAAAATATGACATAGAAACTCAATATACACCTGTTGTTAACGCTCTAGCCAAATATAGAAAAGAACATAAAACCCTTCCGAAAAATTTAAATTTATTGGTTCCATCTCATTTAGACTATATACCCTCAATTCAAAACTCCCCATTTACAGAAGAGACGGCAACTCTACACTATAGTACATTCAAATTTGATGACTCTTCACAAGAAGAGTTTACTTTAATGTATGAGTATGATGTAGATCGTTTTATTGAATACAACTCCTCTACCAACTATTGGTATCAGTAAATCTAATTTGAAAGTTTTCTAATATAAATCTAGTCGCCCATTGAAATCTAAAAATGAGTCCTTTATTATCAAAATCATAATACCAGTCAAAATTAGACTTTTCTCACACTTCAATAAGGACTTACCATGATTCAAAATATTATTAAACTTCATTTGCTTTTTGCATTATTTCTTTTTAATGCTCAAGCTTCTCAACAAGTATTTTCAGAGGACTCTACTAAGATTACTCCTGTTTTACTAGGGCATCAAACAAGTAATTTGACGGCAGTAGATGAAAACAATGTAAACATCGATATTAGTAAATTAACTTCAAAAAAACCTACTGTACTGGTTTTTTATCGAGGTGGTTGGTGTCCTTATTGCAATCGTCATCTAGGCGAACTCCAAAAAGTAAACAAAGAAGTTGATAAACTAGGATTTCAAATTATCGCTGTAAGTCCCGATCAACCTTCTGTTGCTAAAAAACACAATGCAGAAAACAAACATAAATATCTTACCCTCTCTGACAGTAATTTAAATCTAGCCAAACAATTTGGTATCGTGTTTAAAGTTAACGATGCTTTATTTACGAAATACAAAAACCAATATGGAATCGACCTAGAAGCCAACTCTGGACAAAAACATCATCTTTTACCTGTACCTTCAGTATTTTTGATCGATACAGATGGAAAGATAAAGTTTTCGTATGTAAATGTGGATTATAAAGTTAGATTGAATTCGACAGTCCTATTAAGCGCAATTGAGAGTCTTGCAAAGTAAATTACTAAGTCGTCAACTATTTGCTTTTAGCCCATAAAATATACGACTTAGATATCATTGTTACCACAATTCAAAATGTCAAAAAGCATTTGCATTTGAGTATAGAAATCTAAACTATATTACTATATAATAGACTAAATTTAACCCTAATTTTGGCTCTGTTCTATTGAGCTAAACAAATATTTTACTTTAAAAAAATCAGTAAAATACTACGGACTAACTGGAGACTATATGAACCTAGAAACCCTAGAAGAGTCACTACTCGAACTGATTCGAGTCACCTCAAGTACATTGCCTGAAGATGTCGTTCGAGCTGTAAACAAACAACATGACGTAGAAGAAGAAGGTAGTAATGCTAAATATGCCCTTTCGGTAATTAAGCAAAATGTTGATTTAGCCAAAGAGAAATCTGCTCCTTTGTGTCAAGACACTGGGACTAACTTATATTTTATTAACTGTCCTCAAAGCTTTCCACAATTAGATTTCATTAAAGCCGCTGAAAGTGCAACTATCGAAGCAACAAAATTAGGTTATTTACGACAAAACTCTGTTAATAGTTTAACAGGTAAAAATACGGGTAATAATCTTGGTAAGGGTGCCCCTTGTTTCCATTTTCACGTATGGGAGCAAGAACACACAGAAGTCCGCTTTATGATGAAAGGTGGGGGATGCGAAAATGTTGGAGCACAATACTCGTTACCACACACTGGTTTAGATGCTGGTCGAGATTTAGAAGGTGTTAGAAAATGTATCCTAGATGCTGTAATTCAAGCTCAAGGTAAAGGATGTGGACCTGGTATTTTAGGTGTATGCATCGGAGGAGATAGAGGCTCTGGCTATATCAACTCTAAAGAGCAATTTCTTAGAAAACTCGATGATACCAATTCTGACGAGACACTAAAAGATCTTGAAGAAACAATCATGGATCAAGCCAATCAACTTGGCATAGGACCAATGGGATTTGGTGGAAAAACCACACTACTTGGTTGTAAGATCGATCATATCAATCGAGTTCCTGCTAGCTACTTTGTATCGGTATCTTATATGTGTTGGGCCTTTAGAAGACAAGGTATCAGTTTAGATATAGATAATAAAATAGATCAGTTTCTCTACTAATAAAGGACTAAATAATGATTGAATTAACATACCCATATACAGAAGAAGAAGTCAGAAAACTCAAAGTTGGTGATACAGTGGAGTTAACTGGTTTGTTATATACCGGTAGAGATGCTGTGCACAAATACTTACATGATGGTGGTAAACCTCCTGTAGACTTTACTGATGCCATAATTTATCACTGCGGGCCTGTAGTCGTAGAAGAAGACGGTAAATTTATTGTCAAAGCAGCTGGCCCTACTACGTCTATTAGAGAGGAGCCATACCAAGGCGATATCATGAAACAATATGGTATCCGTGGTGTGATTGGCAAAGGTGGAATGGGACCTAAAACATTAGCAGCTTTAAAAGAAATCGGTGGATGCTACTTTCATGCTATCGGTGGAGCCGCTCAAGTATTAGCCCAACGAATAGACAATGTATCCAACGTATATATGAAAGAAGAGTTAGGTTCACCAGAAGCCATCTGGGAAATGCATGTTGTAAAGTTTCCAGTAGTGGTAACGATGGACTCTCACGGCAATAGTCTACACCAAAAAATCTCAGATCAATCCAAAGAAAACTTAAAAAACTTATGCAAGGATGATATCTAATGCATTACCAATGTTCTTGTAAAGACTACTGTTTATTTCACGAGTTTGTTAGCTACCTACTCCACTACGAAATACCCTTCCATTTTTTGTATAACCATCATCTAAATCACGACAATATCCGTATGGACTATAATGGTAAAGATCTAGAGGTATCCATAGTACATCTAAGACGAAAACCCCACAGTATGTCCTGGAAAGAATACTTCTTAGTGCTCCTAAAAAAGCAAAGAGAAACAATAGTATTAAACTACTAAACTAAAGCCCCTTACAGTATCACTGTGAGGGGCTTTTACTTTGCCATGCTTTTAAACAAAAAACTCATTCAACATCTTGAAGATCGACCACCTAGTCGTTATCTTTCTACTTCTCTTGAAATGAACCATCTCATCATTACGATAAAAAGTGATCGAGGTGCGCCTCTTAGTGAAAGCTCTACTGGTTTAATTCTATTTGGAGCTATAATAGCTCTTATTGTATCAATAACAAATGACTTGAATATAGACCCTGTGTTTGTATCTTTTATATTCATTGTCTTTATTTTAAGCTTAAAACGATCACTCGAACCATATCATGAGTTGTTAAAAGTAAAACAAGATCATATTAGTCATGATTTGGGTAAGTTAGTCCCTACAGGTCCCCATAGAAACCGTTTTCCATTTTACAGAAGAAAAGTAAACTCTAAGTTAAATGAGGTTAGCAATTTACAGTTAACAGATGGAAATATTATTTGTGATTTCAAACACCACTCTCGAAATATAGCTAGGATGCTATCAGAAAAAGACAAGATTTGGATTTTTGAATGTCTCAATATCCTAGTTAAGACCCAAAACCAAAGTTAAAGCAAATTACCTTACAGCAATAAAAAAGTTACCCAAAAGTCAACTCTCAGAAAACCAAGAAATCCAAGATTTCTAACCAAGCCGACAAAGCAAGAAATCAAAGATTTCAAGCCAAAAAAAACCAAACCACCAGCAATTTTTAAAGTAATAAGCCCTTAAAAAATAATTTTTAAGGGCTTATTACTTTAAAAGAGCGACCAAAAAAAAATCCCAAAAAATCAAAGATTTTGAGGGATTTTCCAAAGGGTTTATATGATTAGTGTATTTTACATTTGCTTGATTTCGACTAGTACTAGTGTACTAGAGAAATCAATGAAAAGTAAAAGACGCAATCAGATAAACCCGAAAGCACCGAATTAGTAGACCATTGATAGCTCTGCCGGCCCACCAAATTTGGATTTATCAGATGTACACTCTAAAGCATGCTTTACCGTTTTACCGATAGATGCTGGAGTTTCAGCAACAAATAATCCACATTTTTTCATCATTGCTAGTTTTGCGTCAGCAGTATCATCTCCACCAGAAACAATCGCACCAGCATGACCCATTCGTCGTCCTGGAGGCGCAGTTTTACCAGCGATAAAACCAATAACTGGCTTAGTCATATTATCTCGGATCCATTTAGCAGCATCAGTCTCTAGCTGTCCACCAATTTCACCGATTAAAACAACAGCATCTGTATCAGCATCTGCTTCGAATAATTTTAATAAATCAATATAACCAGTACCGATGATTGGATCTCCACCAATACCGATACAAGTAGATTGTCCGATGTTTAACTCACTTAACTGATTTACAGCTTCGTAAGTTAATGTACCTGACTTAGAAATAACTCCTACTCTACCTTTTTGGTGAATAAAACCTGGCATAATACCGATTTTAGCCTCACCTGGAGTAATGATACCAGGACAGTTTGGCCCGATCATTCTAGAGTCAGAGTTTTTTAACGCACTATTTACTTTAACCATATCATTTACAGGAATACCTTCTGTAATTGTTACGATTAATTCTATTCCAGCTTCGATTGCTTCTAGAACGGCATCAGCAGCAAAAGCTGGTGGTACGAAAATTAAAGAAACATTACATCCAGTAGCAAGTCTTGCTTGTGCTACAGTATCAAATACCGGAACACCTTCAAATTCTTGTCCACCCTTACCAGGAGTAACTCCACCTACAAGGTTAGTACCATACTCCATACATTGCTTAGCGTGAAATCCGCCTTCTTTTCCTGTGATTCCTTGTACAATAACTTTAGAATCGTCTCCAACAAGTATACTCATTTTAAATCCTCCTAAAGATTACTTAACAGTATCACAAACTTTTTGAGCTGCATCTTCTAAATTAGAAGCAGCAATAACACTAACACCAGACTCTTCAAGTAGTTTTTTAGCTTCAATGGCATTTGTACCTGCTAAACGAACAACTAAAGGAAGCTCTAATTTCGATGTTTTCATAGCATCAACAACACCTTGAGCTACACGATCACATCGAACAATTCCACCAAAAATATTGATTAAAATTGCCTTTACGTTTTTATCTTTTTGAAAAATTTTGAAAGCATTAGCAACTCGAGTAGCATCTGCTGTTCCACCAACATCTAAAAAGTTTGCTGGAGATCCACCATAAGCTTTAATGATATCCATAGTACCCATCGCTAATCCAGCACCGTTCACCATACATCCAACGTTTCCGTCTAACTTAATATAGTTTAAACCATAGTTTTGGGCTTCAAGCTCTAAAGGCTCTTCTTCGTTAGCATCATGATATTTTAGGATTTCTTTTTGTCGATAAAAAGCACTATCATCAATATTGATTTTACAATCTAGAGCAAACATTTCTTTTTGAGCAGTTACTACTAAAGGATTGATTTCAATTAAGCTACAATCTTTATCAACATAAACATTGTAAAGCGCCTTACAGAAATGTGAAAACTTCTTTTGAAGATCTTTATCAGTGAACTCCATTCCAGCAATTAGCTTTCTGATGTTAGAAGCTGTCAAACCGTTAGCTGGGTCAACTCTTACTTTAATAATTTTATCAGGAGTTTCAGCTGAAACTTTTTCAATGTCCATTCCACCTTCTGTAGAACCAATCATTGTAATTTTACCTGAGTCTCTATCTAGAGTAACACCTAAGTAATACTCATGCTCGATATCCATACCCTGCTCAATCAAAAGCTTTCGAACTTTTTGTCCTTCTGGACCTGTTTGATGAGTCACCAATTGCATTCCTAAAATATCTTTAGCATGCTGTTCGGCTTCTTGAAGAGTTTTTGCTAATTTAACTCCTCCACCTTTTCCTCGTCCACCAGCGTGGATCTGTGCCTTAATTACAGACAATTTTGTAGGAAGTTTCTTAACTAATTTCTTTACATCGGATACTTTGTCCGTTACAAATCCAACAGGAATTTGAATGTCATATTCCTTTAGAATCTCTTTGGCTTGGTACTCATGAATTTTCATCACTAACCCTCTAAATGTTACATGTGGTTACAAAAGCTTGTTACGCAAACGTTGTGCTAATAAGTTCGAAGGAAACTTCAATAAGTAGCTTTTTATTAAAGAAGCTTGTTTATCTTTCATCTTGTTTTCTTCATAAAAATCGGACAACTGTTCAATTACCCATGAAGTATAATGCGCTTGAGGGAATTCTTCAAACATTTCTATGCTCGATTTCTCCCATTTTGCAAATAATTCACGTTTTTTGGCTAAATCAGTCTCAATTGATGCCTTAATCTTATTTTTTTGATTTGTAGAATACGCTAAAAATGGAGAAATTTTGAAAAACACCTTATCATCAGCAGTAATACTTTTAACTTCATCTATAGATTTTTGCAGTTTTTCAACCTCATTACTCATAATCATTCGATGAATATCTACCAAGTGTGGAAAAAATTCCTTCTCTAGATTTTCTGTGTGGTAAAGCAAAAATTCATACATATCAACCATTTGTGCATAATATGGATGCTTTAGTTCAATATACAAAAATGCTTTAGCTATATTTTTTGCGTTTTCATAGTCATAAGTAAAAAATGATTTAAAGAAAAATAACACCTGTAGGTCAGATTTATCAAAGTGTGACTTTTCTTTTTCTAATAGTGTATCTAGTTTTTTCCATTGTAATGTAGCTATCAGTGCAAAAGCCTCTATCTGCAAGAGAGCCTTACTATTTTTTCGTGCAAGTCTAACTGGAATAGAATTTCGGGTTTGAATAATTTTAAGCAGTCTAGTAGAGCTAATCACATTATTTTTTGAAAGCAATATTACTTTCTTCAATAGTTCTAAATTATCAGATTTAACTTCAACCAAAGGGTTTAAATAAATCCACGCTTTACTTAGTTTTCCGAGTTGATAATAAGAATTACCCAAAATGTATTGAACATCTTGATTACTTTTATCTTGCTTTTCCAACAAAAACAATACAGATTTAAATTTAGATATTTTATAAAAGTCATGAGCCAGACTAATAATATACTCTGAGGAGTGACCCCTTAAAAAGGGTGACAAGTTGATTGACATATCAACTTGTTTTTCTGCTAACATAGCGGCCATCTCTACTACAACTGGTCCAAACTTAGGATACATTTCTGCGAAGGTATCTAAAACCAAAACCCATTTATCCTCAGAGTATGAGTCTGCAATTTTTTGAGCTAGGTACTTTCCAGATACTCTCCCATAAGCATATACAACTTCATTTATAAAAGCCTTATGATCCATTCTCATAGAATAACTAAAAAGTAATACATTAGTCATATAAGACTTAAAGTTTAACTTTTTTCTATATTCAGCCACAAAACTCACCAATGACTCGAATTGATTATGGTCAATTAAAACTTGAGCCACATCTTTTGGATATTGAAAGGAGTTTCCCGTAGCTGCGAGATAATCAAACAGGAGTTTTTTACCTTGCTCTGCTTTATTATTAGTAAAATAAAAAGAAGCTAAGTTTCTTGTGTTATGAAAAACTCTTTTACCTTTTTTAATTTTCAATAAATATGCTTCTTCTAAAAGAGCCTTGTCATTGGTTCTATCTGCTATTTCAATCATTAATTCAGCAATAGCATTTGTTTTTAATCCTCTTATTTTTTGAAATCGATCTTTAGCTTGATCCAAATGTCCCTCTAACAAAAGTAATTGTATAAACTTAATTTTCATGGAACTAAGAGAAAATGTCTTAGATTTAGCTTGATCAAAAAAGTCTTTACTGGTGTTTAGCGCGGAGTGTGCATCATATACATATTGCATTACTAAAGCAGAACTATATTCCGTATTTTCTTTGATGATTTCTTCATAAAAACCATTTTCCAATTTACTTTTCAAAAAGAGTTCACGCCATTTAGACATTTTTAGTCGATCAGCTGGAATAGTAAATTTAATACTAGTTAGCTCTTCTCTATTAAGACTGTTTTTCTTATAAAAATTGATTAGAGTATCTTCTAACAAAGTCTTTTTGTTATCACTCAAACTATCGTAAGTAGACAATACATTTTTAAGATGGTCCAAATCCCTATGAATCAAGTAGTTTAAAAGCTCTTTATAAAAGTCGGCATCGGGAGCCTGACTACGTTGTCTATTACTCGATAAGTAAAACAATGCTTGAGAGTAATTCCCAGAAACCATTAAAGTGTTTACCAAATTAAAGGATTGAGAAAAAGTAGAGACTACCAAGCTAAAACATAATACTAGAGTGATTACGAGTGTTTTCATATTGTTCCTGTGTTAACGATAAGATATGGTTAAGTAAATCGTTTTGTATTTTTCTGTGAATTTCTATCTTTAGATAAAAAACTTAAGTTATTCCCTGTATTCTCCATAGACAGTCACTACTATAGTAGTTTTTACTTATTTTTTAAAGAGAATAGTTATTTTCAAAATGACCCATAAAAAAATCCTTTTGTTTCCTAAAGACTTTTAACTAATATTCATGTAATATTATGAGCATCAAAACAATGTCATGCTTAAAAATTACAATCATTCATGCTTAATAAATAAGAAGCACACCGTATCGGAGTATTTATGTCACTAGGACGAAAATTTGAAACCTTTGAACCACTATATAAAGGTAAACTCATTCTTTCTGGAGTTTTTGGATTTATATTTCTAATATTCTTTTTATCCGGAGGACTTATCGGTAAAATATTTTTCGGACTATTACTCGCTGGTTGTGGCTATACTGCTTATGAAGCATTAGCTCTTAAAAATAGTAGACTTTCTTTTTTTGAAAAAGGAATTCAAGTCAAAATGCCAAACTCGGTTCAGTTTGAAATTCCTAGAGATATGATAGAAGACTTTAGTTGGCAAGCTGATGAAATTACTGAGCAAGATGGATATTCATCTGATACGAAACATAAAATTACTTTTCTAATCTCCTATGAGACAGACTCTGGTGACTTTGAAGAAATTAACTGGACTGAAGAGTTTGAACAAGGAAGCATTCAAAGACTCCAAAGAGCTATGGATCGTGAAATGGATGTTCAAGACGAAGACGATTATTACGACGAATAAAACTTATGTCTGATGCAATATCAAAACAACAAATTGATCAATTAGATGCAGCCCTCTCAGAGATTTTAATTGGTAACTCCAAACGGGGTGACATTTACTTTTTGCAAACCCTTTGTGACTTGCTACGAAATCAACCTCAAATACTTGATTATAGTCTCAAAGTAGAAAAGGGCTTAAAAACATCATTCATATTAATCACCCTTGAAAAAATTTTTTCATATTGTCTTAGGTATTCTCACGCCATATATCAACCTTATTTTCCGCCTACTCCTACTGTATTAGAAAAGGTGTCTAAGGTGCTAAAACTCCACTTTCCGGAAAGCGAAAATGATATTATCAAAGTTTTTTTAAGCTTGACCAAAGAAAAGGTTCCTGAAATACATAAAGCAATTAAGGACCTTTACAATATTGGTGAATCCAAGATAACTCAAGCCGTTTCATTAACCGCCAATAAAAATCACTGCTCAGTACCTAACTATAAAGATCCGGGAGTCTATGCTACTGGTATTTCTGAACTATGGGACTCTAAACCTACCAAAGAGGTAGAGTGGGATCCTGAGTTTTTGAGTAATTTTCCAAGTTGGGCCAAAGGTGTTTTAAATGGAATGGTTCGAACTTTTGCCTTATATCAAATCATGCAAAAGTCTAAAGTTAATACAAGATTTTTAATCAATGATGTAAAACTTCAAGCGCAACATAATTTAGTTAATCTACTAATCACTTGCGAGTACTTTTGGCTATACAATCGTAGAGAAGTAGATATGGATCGAGGTTTACCGCTCTCCCAAACCAGAATCATCATGTATGGGCAAATTAATGCGATTTCCGATCAATTTATTCGCTTGTTACCAGAGAATCACCCATTTTTTGAATCTAACGATCGTCGAAATTGGGCCGCAGAAAGAGTGAGTGGCACTAAGGGGGCTCAAAAATTAGTTTTAAGATTTTTAAACTTTGAAGAAGAGTTAATGGTAGAGTGTACCGATGGATCAATATTTTTTCGTCCCACCAATCGTACCCTTGCTATTGATGCACCAAGTGGTGATGATGTTCCTACAACTAAGGTAATTAAATCAAAACAATACACAATAAAAAGCTACCAAGATATGGGAGTTCGTGAAGCAGCCATTGCCGAGTTGATGGCTGTCCAAAAGAGTGAATATTGTTGGCAACTAGAAAACTTTGCTAGATTTGATACTTGGGCTATTGGAATTTTAAAATCCATGTTTCGTACTCAATCGTTAATGGGACGATTCATAGAAAGTAATGACTTATCCATCAAGACAGACCGTGGTCCAATTCAACCTGTCCACGTTGCTGTTAAGATTTTAATAGGCTGTGAATACTACTGGCAATTCAATATTCGAGAAGTACGTCTATCTAATGAAACAACATTTGAAGAAAAAAACAAAGTTCATCAAGATCAAATTTATACCATCTATGAAGAATTTTTAGAAGTCTATCCAATAGAACACCCATTCCATGAAGGCAAAGAAAAGGAAAGGGCTAGAAGATGGACTATACAACGAATAAAAGGTACAAATGGGGCGGCAAAAGTCTTTCTTCAATATAAAGGCTCTGAAGGAACATTTATGATCGAAGCCACCGGAACCTCGGTGAGCATTAAAGAGGTAATCAAGTAAACAAGGACCTTTGGAAACTTTTTTACGATGTTTTCGTATTATATATGACGATGTTAAATTAATTCAGTATTTGAATGAGTTTTATACCAATCTAAGGACCAATATGTTACGTCGATTTTTTATCTTGTTTTCAATTGCAATGCCGATTCTTTCTGCAAGTCCAACGATTGATGATATTAACCAAGGCCCTAAAAATCCAACTCCTCAAGTGCAAACTCAACAAAAAAGAGCGGATTGGGAGCACTCTATCCCTACTTTAATTAAAGCTTTGGAGCTCATCGATCTACGATTGTATGATGAGTTTACTGCTGATTACAAAAAGAAGGATATGAGGGTAAAGCAACACTATAGTGTTCGCTCGATTCAAAATATTACTCCTAAAAAAGATAATCAATCAGATACTACAGCTGTGTTTTCAGTAAAGTTTAATTTACAACAATCTATCTCTAGTTTAGGTGGTACACGCTTTGAAGTACAAAGACTAATGAACAATCTTCAAAAAATGGGTGGTGCAGAAGTCGAAGAAGGACCATCTAAGGGTGAAAGCCAAAGTAGATCTTTAGAAAAAATCTATAAAATTAAGTTTTTGTCCCAACCAGCATATCAAGCGAATATGCCAATTCAAACTAAAATACAAAAAGTAGAGTCGCAAGAATCCCCTGCTGTTGAGATGGATGAAAGCAATAAAAGATACGATGTATCTGATCATCAACCTAACTGGGAGCATTCTAAAGAAACCCTAGAAAAAGCACTTAATATGATGATTTCATATACCTCTAGAAAGTTTCCTGTTTATGCTGCAAAAGATGGCGTACAGTATCATCATAGTTTTACTTTTGACACCATTGAAAACCTTACACCAAGAGAGCTTAACGCTCCAGATAAAATGCCTCCTAGCAGAAGTTTTTATCAAGTACAGGGTGGCTTAAACGACTTAATGGCAGTGTTTTTGTTTAAAGTAGTTGTAACTCAAACTAAAGTGGGGCAAGCTTATCCAAACCCCTATGCTCAGCAACAACAACAAGAGAGTGATAATGATGAGCCTAAAGTTAAAAAATTGGATCGAATCTATTTAATTAGTTTTCCTAAACAACCTTTTCAACGAAAAAGCACCTCTCCTGTAGTTAACATGCTAAACGCAGGTATGAAAGCTGCAAACTTAGAAGGCGAAGAAGTTGAAATTTCTTATGCCGGTCTGAAAGCCCAGTTTCCTAGTAATAAAGTTAAAGTAAGAAGCATCAAATCAGAAGCTGAGCTAAAAGAAATTCTGAGCGGTAAAACCTCTGAAGAGGCAGATACAACAGTTGAAGAAACTGAATAAATAAGACCTTAACTCGTGAATGCTCCTAAATAAGACAGGACTCTATCTTTCAGATTTATTACTTTAAAAGTGATACTCTTATTAAACTCTATTCTAGCACTTTAACTAAGATAAGCTTTTAGAGCACTAACTGCTCTTTAAAGTAAATTTAACCTATATGAGCCAAAAAACTCGCTACTCTCTAGCATTCTTTATTTTATACCTGTCTTTTGGGCTATTGATTCCTTATTTTCCAGTACTCTTTCAAAATTTAGGCTATACTCCAAGTGAAATAGCAATATTATCATCACTTCAGCCCTTCTTTCTGATGATTTTTTCGCCTATTTCAGGTTATTTGCTTAGTAAATATCAAAAGTCACCAAAGAAAATAGTAATTTTAACTGCAGGTTTAACTTTAGCTAGCTGTTTCTTTTTGTTTTTTAAACTCACCTTTACCATGGCCATGATTGCCTTTGGACTTCATTTTTCATTTCGTGTAATCATTAACCCCCTTTTAGATTGCCTAGCAGTAGCCTTTACAAGCTCTAGAAATCTAGAGTACGGAAAAATTAGAATTTTTGGATCATTGGGGTTTTTACTTGCTTCGTATTTAGGTGGATATTTATTTATTGGAGATAACTCTTATTATTTTTTAGTCATTTATACAGTGCTCATCGCATTATGTATCCCTGTCTTTTCTTCTTTAAAAGAAGAAGGCCTCTTTGAGGTAGAGGGAGGCATGAAAACAGCCTCTTTAAGCTCTCGTCAAATTATCTTTTTAGGGGCTGCATTTTTTATGAATATCTCTCACTGCGCCTATTTTGTATATTATTCTATATTTTTAAAAGATCAAATGGGAATCTCTTTTGAGAATATAGGGTTTTTTTGGGTTTTCGCCGTACTTTGCGAGATCATTCTCATGCAGTTTTACAGTAAATGGTTTAGTAAGTTTTCAAGTAATACAATCATTCTTTTTTCACTGCTGGTAGCTAGCTTTCGTTGGAGTATGGTAGCTTTTGTACCTGTAGTGTGGGGACAATTTTTACTTCAAGCTTGTCATGGATTCACATTTGCAACTTTTCACCTTGCTTCTATGAATAAAGTAAAAGAACTATTTTCACTAGAAGCACAGTCCTATGGTTTTACCTTATACAACGCTGCATCATTTGGTTTAAGCGGAGTCATTGGTAATCTATTAATAGCTTACTTGTATAACTTTATCGGAATCAAAGGCCTATTTTTATTTTCAGCTTTAATGCCTTTACTAGGTATATTTTTGTATTTAAAGGAAACATATGACAGTAAAAAGGCTATCTTAAGCAACAATAGTTAAAATACTTTTTGTCCCTGATAATAGGCGCTCACAATCAGCTCATTGAATGAATCTCTCGGTAGAGCTAAAATATCATCTAAGATATCTTTGGCATTTGATTTTTTAGCTGATGGTAGACAAATAAAATCGGCAGAATACTCAGGATCTAAAGCCCCTTTTGATTTCATTCCTAGCATTTCTGTAGCATGCTTAGTCGATCTATATAGCGCCCTTACAGAGTCCGTATCTCTGCCAACAGCTGTGTGCTGATCTACAAAGCTTTTCATGACATCAAACATAGATATATAAGGTCCAGCACCAATATCTGAAGCTAATGCCCAATCTATCCCTCTTTGATCCAACACGGTATAGTCTAAAAGGCCCGATCCTAATCCTCGCTCTTTGATAGGAGCATTCGATGTTGGACAATGGGCAATTTTAGCTTTACTAGACTCAAAAAGATCTAGCTCATGGTCAGTAAGGTGAATACAATGACCAAAGATAGCTTTTTCATGGACTAGTCCACAATCATCATACAAATCCATATAATCATATTGTTTATCTTTATATTGATCAAAGCTTTGGTAATAGTCACGAGTTATATTAATCTCATTTATTGTTTCTGAGAGATGAGTTTGCATATAAAGGTCATGCTTTTTTGCAAAATCACCTAAAAAAGTCATAATCTTCGGGTTACAACTCAATGCAAAACGAGGTGTAACTACATAGTTTTTACCAAACTTTTGGTACATATTAGTCAATAAACCATCATAGTATGATAAATCTCGTTTTAAAAACTCTGGTGAATTATCTGTCATTACAACATTGCCAATTAAAAAGTCCCCTACAGATGAGTTAAATGCCTCTACAACAGAGTTATCATGTATAGAAGCATACATAGCACCATAAAAAGTACCCGAACGCTTTAACTTGTTAAAAAAGAACTCTGCTTTAGCTTTAGCATAATCTAAATCTTCAAATTTACGCTCTTCTGGAAAAACATATTGCTCTAACCATGCTAACAAGTTTTCTTTGTCCATGTCAGACACTGGATCTTGTACCCAGTGAAAATGTGTATCACAAAAGGCTGGCATGACCGTCAATAAACCATCTGAGTCTTGAAGCTTTACAATATCTTTAGTCTCACCTGTATAATTTGAATAGTCTACAATCTCTACGATTTTACTATCTTCAACTACAAGTAGAGAGTTTTCAAAATAATCTGCTTTTGTATCACTCTTTGGATTAATAAAATTGGCGTGATATATCTTTCTCATGCTTTTTCTTTTTCTGCATCAAGTAGTTTTGGACTAAATGGGTAAGGTAGGAGTTGGTCAAATCGAAAGCTCTTAATAATCCCAGTACGATTTGCTAAATGAATCTCAAAGTCCTCATCACAAAACTCAGCCATTACTTGTAAGCAAAATGCACATGGAGGTGCTGGTTCTTGTGTTTCAGTAGCTATAATGATATACGAGAAGTCTGTTGTACCTTCACTTACAGCCTTTAAAAATGCTGTTCTCTCAGCACAAACAGTACCACCATAAGAAGCATTTTCTATGTTGCACCCTCCATACACTGTACCATCTTTACTATGTAAAGCGGCTCCAACGGAAAATTTTGAATAAGGGTTATAACAATAATTTAACTGCTCAACGGATAGGTTCCATGCTTCTTGTAAATCCATATATACTCATTTCTTGTAAGGCTATTTATATAAGTCATCGATCCAACAAACCATTGAACTTAAATCGCTGCTTTAGACTTGTCGAATTTTAGAACTCTGATAGTATACCTATAAAATCTTATGTTGAAAAGATTGACCAACACTTTAATTAATAATCTGTAAAAAATGGCTCATTATTTACAAAGATCTATTTTTGAATATTCAAGTTTTTTACTCAATGCCTTTTAGCTTTTCTTTGGCTCCTGGCAATGACTTTATGTCTATATATTCAATTCGACTATCTTCTTTAAAAGTCATAAATTTACTTGGAAGTTTTTCTAATACTAAATCAAAGAAGTACGAGGGAGATTTTTCTATAGCTTTAGCTAGATTTCTTTTAGCATTTTCTGTTTCTTTGATACGAGCGTAAAGATAGGCTAACCTATAGTGGTTTTCATAAGTATTACTCTGTCTATGAGATAGCTTAGCTTCAAAAAACCAAATCAAATTTTTAAGACTCATTTTTTTATAGCCTGTCATTTCAAAGGGCGTAAACTTGTAAGCGTAATAACAAGATAGTTTTGTCTCTTCATCTAATTGATGTTTATTGATTCTTGATTTACAGTTTTTGCCATATAGATTACCTAACTTTTCAAATTTTTCTACATTAGTAAATATATCTGGATAGTCTAGAGCAAAGTCATAAGCAAACTCATACTCTTCTAAAAACACAAAATAATCCATAAGTAGTTGAAGTAACAATTTATTTCTTGGAAAAAGTTTTAAAAGTTTTTCAAAGTTTTCTTCGTCCATAATCTTGCTTGATTCAAACTCATACCGAATCCTAAAGTATGGATATAAAGCTTCGTTACTTGATTTTATATATGCAAGATGATCACTGCGAAAATCTGAATCTGGAAACTCATGAGCTAGTTTATAAGCACGATACTTATTTTTAGACTCCCAATTTAGCTTAATATCTAAAGTTAAAACTTTAGGGCTATTGGGTAATTTTTTATGTAATACTTTGATCACTCTCGATGCTTTTTTATATCTTTTTTCTGCTATGAGTCCTTTTCCTAAATAATATAAAGCCTCTAAATTACCTGTTTTTCGGTACATGTTTTCTAGTTGAGCTAAGTTTTCACCATAGCAAAATTGTATGCTAAAAATAAATAAAAGCAAAAGTTTCATTCAAGATCCTTTATCACTGCCACGTAACTATCTTCGATAGCCTTCTTTTTAATATGTCTACCAGAAGAGACTTTTTTGACTCCTGATACATATACATCATCGATCAAACGAGGAGATGCATTAAAGATTATTTCATTAATTAGACTCGATTCATTTTTTAATCGAATACATGGGACTTCTGAATTTAATACTATAAAATCAGCATAATACCCTTCTTTTAGTGCTCCTACGGGTAAACCAAGCGCTTTTGCTCCCCCTTTATTTGTTTGAGATATTAATGTTTCACCCACCAAGCCCTTTTGATCTTCATGAGCAATTCTGTTTCTTTTTAAATCCCTATATCTTTGAGAGTACTCTAACAAACGTAGCTCTTCTAGAGGATCAACTCGAACATGAGAGTCTGATCCAATTGCAAAAGAACCACCCTGCTTAAGATAGCTCGTTAATGGAAAAATCCCATCTCCTAAATTTGCCTCTGTAATAGGACAAATACCTACCGTACATCCTGACTCTGCCATGAGTGATACTTCTTTTTCGTTTACGTGGGTAGCGTGGACTAAACACCACTTATCATCTACACTATAGTTTTCAAACAAATACTCCACAGGAGGTTTTCCGTAAGAGGTCTTTACTTGCTCTACCTCTGCTGGCTGCTCTGAAATATGAATATGAATTACACAATCAATTGATTTTTGAAAATCTATCAGTTTATCCATATTTTCTTTATTCACAGCTCGCAATGAATGAATAGATACGCCCAAATGATTTCCTGGTTTTACTTTTAAAGAAAGCTCTTTACAATATTGAATCATTTCATCTGTTGAAAGATAAAATCTTTCTTGCTTAGGACCTAGCTGCTTATCTATCCCGCCTTGTTGATATAAAACCGGAAACAAAGCGATTCGTATCCCAACTTTTGAAGCAGAGTCTAAAACAGACTCACCCAGTAATAGAGTAGAGTTTTTGTCTTTATGCAAATAGTGAAACTCACCCACACTGGTAAATCCAGCCTCTAACATGTCCATATAGGCAAAATCAGCTACTTTTTCAAAAGATGCTCCATCTAGCTTTTCAACTAAATCATACATGGTTTCTCTCCATGTCCAAAAGCTATCATTATTTGAAAAATCCTGGACTTGCTCTGACTTTGCTGCCATAGCTCTTTGAAAACTATGAGAGTGACAATTCACAAATCCAGGAATCACAACTCCTAAGTTAAGCCCCTCTTTTTTAGCGTTGTCTATAAAGCTTGAAATGACGCCATTTGAATCTACTTCAAAACTCACATCCTTTAACCATTTTTGACCATCAAACAATAATTCACTAAAATATTTCATTTTCTTTTACCCAAGTCTTTCATGACATTTGAAAACTCTTGTAACAAATCTTTTAACATTTTTTCACAACGATCAAATTTTGGCTCTGGCGTCATATATATGTCTTGTGACATTTCTAGCTGAATGGAGTGTCTACCTTTGGATAAATCAGAAAAAGAACGGGTAATATTACCCCCTTTAAAAGGAAAATTATTAGAATGATTATATCCATGACGCTCAAAAACTTGAATACCTTGTTCAAGCAATCGATTATCACATGTCAAGCCATCTCGGTTACCGAGCATCACATCACTAAAATCTTGGTCTGATATTTTTTTTACACTTCTACGAATGCTATGAGCATCAAAAAGCAAAACCTGATCAAAAGACATTTGAACTAAATCAAACAGATCATGGATCTGTTGATAATATGGGTCATAGATTTTTTTTATACGATCGGCAATATCCTCTTGACTTGGATTATAGTTTAGATAAATCTCTTCTTCATTAAAAGTATGTGTAGGGACTAATGAACTCGTCTTTCTAGTATACAAACTCTTTTCTTGGGGAAGTGGTCGATTTAAATCAATCTGATATCTAGAGTAGTTAGCATAAATCACAGGAATCTGCATCTCTTTAGCAAATTTATATAAATCCTGTAATATCCAATCCGTATCAATCAAACTTAATGATTCTTTGGTCATTTTTGACTTTATCTCTTCATCGATGTGCGTCCCACAATGCGGTATAGAAAGAACCAACGGGTGCAATATTTTATCTGGAATAAAAAGTTCAAAAGCTTTCATAATCTACTACTCTCAATTCTAGTTCGAATCGATCTTCATGTGCAGTTAATACCAAAGGTAACATATCACATGTAATCTATTTTATTAGTGACATTGTACAAGGTTATCAATATGACTAAAACAGTCTTCATATTTTATAATATCAGGGCACCCGTGTAAATCTAGTGCTTTTAACATACTTAAGCACCCCGTGTTCTTGTCACCTGTCAAATATAAATACTCACCTCTATACTGATGAAGACGATGATATTCACCCTGTTGCTTCAAAATTAATTTATAAACCTTATCTGCTTGCTTAAATTTTTTATTTAGACCTAAGTAAAACATTTCTCTTACTCCGTAATACAAGTTAGTTGGGTCCTTAGACACTGCTTTTTGAAGAAATGATAGAGACTTCTTGGGATTATTTTGTAAAATCTCTTCGTACGCTTTTACACCTTGAATATAAGCGCTATCGGGATCTTGTTTCTCCATATCTGCAATCAATTTTTTGGTAGCTCCTACTCCGTGTAAATCTAATGTTAAGTCAATCATAGCTTCCGCCCATTCTAAGGTTTTTTTTCTCCTGAAGATTATCGTTACAGCCTGAAGCGCTTCCTTTTTTTGCCCAAGATATAAAAAACTTGAATATGCCAATAGAATACTAGAGTTTGATTTTGAGTTTGGAGATATAAAGTTATCTAAAAGCGAGTACTTGAGAGCCATTTGAAAATTATTCTTTTTGTGATACATCCATGCTAAAAAATTATAAGGCGATGAAAACCATACTTCTTTAGAAGGACTAATTTTTATAGCTGCCTCAAAATTTTCAATAGCCAAATCAAAGTTCTTTAAATAGAAATAGGCATATGCCTGTCTATAGTACCACTCATTATATCTATACTTTTTAGGAACTTCACTTAAAGCTATCAAAGCTTGGCTGTACTTTTTTGATTGAATCAAATCTTTAATATCAGTAAAAACATCTTCATAATAGAGTTGATTCAAAATTGGATTTTGATTGATAAACTTCTTTTGCTTATACAAAAAGCTCCTGTATTCGCCAGCTTTACCACCCCATTTTATTTTGGAGTATCCCGCTATCATACTATTCAGTGCGTAATAATGAGGGTATCTTTTCAAAGCCTCATGTTTTTTAATATGAAAAGTTTCCTTATCTATGTGAAAAATCACACTCAAATATTTGAAACTTAACAAAATTCCAGGTGTCTTAATCTGTTTAGCTAACTTGAAATGGTACAATGCTTCCTTAAGATATGCCTTAAAGTTTTGTAAATTACTATCCGGAGTCTTTGAAGCATAGTCATACTTACGATGTCTCCAAGCTAAACTATGATAATAATACCCTAGCATTACATTAGGAAAGTACCCACTTTTTGATGCTTCTTTCCAGTTTAACAAAAGCTCTAAAACTTCTTGGTTATCGATAGTATATAGAAAAGTCACATCTTGTAGCAAAACACTATGTTGCGGATCTAAATCAACCTTTTGTATTATGTTATCTAAATCTTTTTCTAGGGCTAAGTACTTGCCTTCTTTCAAAAATAGCAGATGTTTAAACCATATTGCATCATGAGACTGCGGAAGTATATCTAAGGTATCCGAATCCGCATGAAAAGCACTAACAAAACATAAAAGCAATAAAATTTTGAACATACAGATGGGTTCCCTTGTCTACTACGAGCTGAAACAATTTATCTAATTGCTTTCAAACACTCAATGTTAACACAAACTAATTTATGAATCTCCATAGTCTGTGCACTATTATGATGATACCCTTTTTATAGTTGCTCTAAAGAAGAATTTTATGAATCAAAGCGAAAGACAATTTACCTTAAACTTATTAAAAGTATTTTTTGTATGCTTCTTGATTCTCTCAACTTTTTTATTATATAAGTTTTTTAATACTAGCTATAAGGGAATAATAGATAACAGTCCCTCATCAGACGAACTCATAGATAAAAAGTCTTTTTTACCTTTAACTAATAATGACTTGTTTCAACTAGACTTACGAAAAGTATCCTTTACCTATTTAATACCTCAGTCAGTTAAATTGACAGATTTTGAGAAACTAGTAAAATCTACTTTTGAAGACAAGCCGTACTTTGAGCCAAAGATCCAAAAGATCTCAACCCCTTTCGAACATAAAAATAAAAATTTAAACCAAATTGAACTTTATTTTTTTCTTTCTGATGAGCCCTATTCACAGTTATACCAGCTCATTAAAACATTCAGAGATTTACTACAAATTCAGGATTCAAAATTATCTTTTTCTGGAGTCTTATATGATTTAGAGGACTTTAACAAACAGTTTACAATGACTTTTTCAAAAGAAAAAATTATAGGTTTTGAATTTGTAAATATATTTAAATACAAAGGCTATTTATATACCAATGGACTTTCATTCTTTGGATTACCAGAATTATTTGTAAAGTCTAGGTTGAAGCTCGTTAGACTAAACGAAATTATAAAACAAACAGCACATCAATTGATTGCAAAAGAAAAGATCGATTTGAAAGGTTCTTTGCTTCTTACGATGGATAAATCACTTAATTATCAATCTACATTTACCAAGGCTAAAAACTATCAAACAACCATTCAAATCGGTAAACAAACTATCCCTGGCTTCAATGTAAGAACAAACAGAATTCGCTTTTTAAAAGAACGAAATACCAAACGGAAGCGATGATTATGACGCTCAATGAGTTTTTTGGTAAAAAGATAAATACTCTTCAAAAGTTTAAACTAGACTCGGAGTTACAAAAAGCTGTCTTTAAAGTTCAATCGAAACTTACTGAACTAAAAAGAAAGTTTGAACAAAACTCCGCATTGTATCTCTTAGTGGAGTTTTCTACTTTAACGTCTCAAACAAACTGGCTTTGGGTCGAAGTCCTAGAATGGGAAGAAAACTCTCTCACTGCGCTGCTTTTAGATCAACCTACTAAAACTTTTCATTTGCGCCAAGGAAGTAAAGTAAAATTTAAAAAAGGTTCTATCAAAGATTATCAACTCTATAGTGACAACGTGTTTATCTCAGGTAATTTGACTTATCAAAATATAGAAATAAAAGAAGACAAAGTATTGAATATACTAATTGATAGGCTGTCTCATTAATCTAAATCCCATATTACTCATTTTAGAATGATCATAAAGACTAACTCTACTACCTGGATATGCAGCAAAAGTAAAATCTAAGCGTGAGTTGATACTGGCCATATCTTTAAAAGATCCACCCATAGCGATTTTTCCACGATTCGATGAATCTAGTTTTTGCCCTTTTGAATCTAACCAATGTACGCCTTTAGGTAGGCTAAACACACTAGATGTTCTTTCGCCTACATTGCCGACCATATCATGAAAACCCCAAGCGTTTGCTGGTTTCAAACCAATTTCTTGATGCTGCGAAAGATGTTGCCCACCTTGTTTTACTAGAATTTTTTGCCTACTAGTGTTACCTTCTAACCATCCAAAAACTGCCAAACCAATCATTGGATATTTGTTTAAGTCTACATTCATATACTCTTTATAATTTGTCTGATTTTTAAAGAAAAAAGTATGACTTTCTCTGGCTCTGTAGGCATACTCCCACTGAACTTGCGAGGGCAATTTATATAGATAACCGTCATTTAATTGATTTAATTTCTTTAAAAACGCATCAATCTCTGATCTACTCAAATTTTCAACTGGTCTTTTGGCTCCTTTAAATCGACTTGGATTATAGGACATTACTTTCTCAAAAAACTCTTGGGTAACTTCGTATTTACCAAGTTCAAACCCCTGATTGATAACAGTTTTAACTCTTAACTTTGGCGTATAAAACTCAGACCATATCTTTCGACCGCTCTTAGCACTCCAACTTACCATCCTAATTTTTCTAGTATGAGTATTTACAGACTTTTCATAGCGTGGATGAGTACCCATATAAAAGCTCCCTGATTCTACAGCTATAAATGGGTATAACTGATCCATATCAACTTCTAGAGAAGAGTTTGATCGCACAGCATCTTTTGGCTGAACTAACCCCTCAAAAAAGGAATCTCCTGCATAGATAATATGACTCAACATTAAACCAAGAATAATAAATTTCATAATAGTCCCTAAATTAACTTTATTCACAACATTGCGACTCAATGAAATCAATCGATTTGAAATTCCATCACAGTGTAATTAGATTAACTTTACTACAATATTATGCAATATGTATACCCTAACTAATCTAACCAATTAAAGTTGGTTTTTTAAACGAAATTGAACTCCTAAATAGTGGTTGTATCAATTAAAAGAGACAAAACGGAACACTATTGAGTTGAGTGGAAAAGATCTGTATTGTGCCAACTTCAAATTTGTGATCCATTTGTTTCAACATTATGAAACAAGTCACAGGATTACTAAAAATCTTAAGACATATGCTTTTAAGAGCAAAATAAAAATATTTTGCATTTAGGAGAAAAATGAAAACTTTAACATGTAATACAAAGAAAGTTCTATAGATTATAGATCTGTTGTTTCTTCTCCTATCTGAAACACCCCGACTAAAATACTTCTAACAATTGTCATCATGTAAATTCGTTTCTGTTTTTGCTTTGACATAAAAAAGGTCATTCATTTTACACAAATTCAGTAGTTTACTGATTATTAATTTAAACGAAAGGACATCTTATGAACCCTAAAATAAAATATCATACACGAAATATACAAAAGATTGTTTCTGAAAACCTACAATGGATTATCGGAGCACATACCAAAATGTACTGCGAAAGAATCCATCATTCTGAAATTGATTTATCTAATAGTTAAAATCTTTTTATAATAGAAGATTTCACTAGATAAACTATCAGACATAATCCAATATAATACAGTCTTCTGGACCCAGGAAAAACTCAACATTGTATCTGTTGGAGCTAAAAATGGAACTAGCCTAAATCTAGGTAATTTGTCTCATTAAATAAAAATCACTTGGTCGTCTTTTAAGTACTCTGGATATTTTTGCATAATACCCAAAAAGAGCTCCGACTCAAGCTGCTCATTTAACCAATCAATCAAATAACTATATTTTGTTGAAAAAAACCACTTTCTATCCACATGAGCAAATTGTCGAACAAATGGAAAGATAGCTATATCAGCAAAACTCAAAGTGTCACCATAAAGGTATTTACTCTTCATCAGGAGTTGATTGAGAATAGTTAAAAACTCCTCTCCTTTTGATCGATAATACTCCATGGGATGCTCTGGATGTCTATCACTATATTTATAACGATCTAAATGATATTTGAAGCTAGAGTCATTCATTTTTATCAAATCTAAAACTTCTTGCTCTTTTGATAAAATATTACTTGGATCACTCTGAGTTAAGGCCCATATCATAATATCTAGACTTTCTTCTATGACTGTACCGTCTGGCAAAAATACTACAGGAACGGTCCCCTTTGGAGAAATTGCTAGCATTTCTTGTGGTTTATTTTTTAAGGTGATTTCTCTAACAACAATACAAGTCTCAGCAAGTTTTAAGGCGAGTCGAGCTCGCATAGCGTAAGGACATCGTCTAAAAGAATATAATATAGGGTGACTCATGAATATTTAAACCTTTATATAAAAGTAAGTATAAAAGTTATATCATATAAGAAAAGTTATAAAATTAAAACCGTACAAAAACTAATCTCTATCACGACTCTATTGATAGAAGCTTTGGCTCTTCATTAGCTTGTTGTTCAATTGTTTCTGTTTTAACACTAAAATAGTCTAACAACTCTACTAGTCCACTCACTTCACTTATTAGTTGCTTTGACTGAGCCGCTGTATCTTTTACATTATTTGAGTTTTCATCAGTCACTTTACTTACTTCAGACAGTGCTAAATTTGCATCTTGGATAGACTCCGATTGCTTTGTTGATACTTCTGCTATCTCCGATACCAAACCTGCTGAACTTATAATGTCTTCAACAATTTTATCCAATGATAATGCCGTTTCATTGGCAATATTAGTACCTCTAATAATCTTATCATTAGATAAACTAATCAATTCAGCAGTCTCAGTTACTGCTTTAGCTGATCTGCCAGCGAGGTTTCTAACTTCTTCTGCAACCACAGCAAAACCTCTACCATGAGCTCCTGCTCTAGCTGCTTCTACTGCTGCATTTAAAGCTAATAAGTTAGTTTGAAAAGCTATATCTTCGATTGTCCTTATAATTTTGGTAATCGAACTAGCAGCATCGTTAATATCATTAATCGCCTCGACTAATGTCTGCATTTGCTTACTACCATGTGAAGCGGCCTCGCATGCACGAGAAGTCATCTCATTGGCGTTCATAGCATTTTTTTCATTTTCATTAATATGTTGAGCAACCATATCCATAGAAGCATTAATTTGCTCTAAACTACTAGATAAACTTTCTACGCCAGTTGATAGGTGATCACAATCTCTTGAAATTATCCCGGCACCGGATTCTACAGATTCTGCGCAATCTGAAATATTATTTACTAACTGGTATAAGGTATTTTGCATTCGCTCTAAGGACTTACCAAAGACATCTTTATCTGATAAAACTTTTACTTGATTGTCTAGATACCCCTTAGAAATACTCTCTGTCATTTTAGCATGATCTTGTAAAAAGTCTGCCATCAAGTTTAAGGAGTCAATCATTTTACCTAGTTCATCGCTTCGGTTTAACTCGACTCTTGAAGATACATCTCCCTTTAACACAGATTCAAAATACTTTAATACTTGCTCAATGGGAGACTTTAATGATTTTGTAATTGAACTCGAGCAAAAAATACCTCCTAACAAGGCAATTACAACAAGTAAAATAGCTGCTATCGAAGACTCCTTTTGTACGTTATATCGTTCTTTTTCTGCTCGCGTCGCAAAAGTCTCACTTAAATCAAGGACATTTCTAAGGGCGTTTGTACCTTCATTTAATTTTACATCTGAATTATAAGTTTCATGTATTAAAGAGCGCATTCCGTTCACATAGAGTATAAATTTATCACGAATCTCTTGAAGTTTTTGGGCACTTTCATCTCTTACCTCTTGGATATTTTGACTTTTATAAATCGTGTTTTCTAATTGGTTTAATCTTTCTACGAGCTCTGAAATTACAATGGATAACTTTTCAATTCGAAAATAGCTCTTATCAATCAAAAACCTACTATCTTGTAATTTGATTTTTAAAAGCCATGTCTCTGCTCTAAAAAGGTCTTCTACTAGAAGTGTCTGTAAATAGATCACTTCTTTGTCAGGAGTTTCAGCGAACTCTAAGTTTTCAAGTTCTATCTCATGAATTTCGATCAAAGCGGCAAAAACCTCTTTAATCTCCTCTCCTATAATTAACAGGCTATTTTTTAATAGTTTTATATCTTCTGAGGAATTTTTAATACCAAGAAAACTTTTTGCATACTCTTCTAACTGGTGCTTTAACCTAACTAAAAACTTTACTTCCATTGCATCAATTTTAGATTTTTCAATATTTACAATGGACTTTTTAAAGTTTGTACGAGTTTTTTCATAGAGATTAAATACATTAATTGCCTGATCCTCATCCTCATTACTTGAGATCACATATCTATATTGCAAAGCCTCAAATTCTGATGCCAAAGAGCTTAAGCTGGCAATTTTAGACGACATATCCGCCTGATTTGATACATTAGATAAAGAAAAAATACCAACAAGTGCTATCATTAATGCAACACAAATCATATAGGTAAAACCACTACCTAGTTTTTTCGAAATGTTTAAGTTGTTATAAAATTGACTCCGAACCAAATAAGAAAGTAAAAGAGTCAAAAATAGAAAAGAAATAGACAAGTAGGTGGCTAAGCCAACTTTTACACTATCTGAAACTAACTCTACTTCTGTGGTTATACTACTGCTTTTACGAGCCTTATCATAGGAGTCAAAGTGTTCTTTTGGGATTAATCTAAAACTTGATTCAGCACTAAGTTCAGTTAATCGCTCATATTTAGAGGTAATCTCTTTAAACGCACCTGATTTAAAAAGTATCTTGGTTTTATTTTCTGATAGAGCTTGTTGTTCTGTAATTGCTAAATCAGATAATATTCCGTCACAATATACTTTAGGAGAAAAAAACAAAATGGCTAAAAATAATACTCGATAAATTGATCTCACAGATTATCCTTACAGCAGTACTGGTTAATATTTAATACCGTCTATGTGGAGTAATTATTTAATGTGTTCGGCAATTTACAGTTAGAAGATAGGATTATACCCTCTTCAAATGTTAAAACGTATCTTCTTCAAACTTGATACATCATTATTTTCACAAAATAAGTTTTAAAGTTTTAGTTTATTTTGATTGTTTACCAAACCATGTTTCGTAAATTTAAATCAGGGTCTAAACTTGTTTCGTCTTTAGGAATATTAAACAAGTCTCCTACCGTAAAACCAATCGTTATATGAAAGTCTTGTTTCATAGGATCAAAAACTTTTCTAGGAATTTTATATTTGTTTGCTACTTCAACTCGTAACTTTCTTAGTTGATGAGATCGAACCACTAAAAAATATACTTCGGTATAAACTCCAGCAAAATTATGCCCTTTTGCTACACCGATTCCTCTGATACTCCAGTCCATAGACTGAATTTTAGAAGCATAATCTTTTTCAACAGCGTTCATTGAAAAACCTTTTATCCCAGCTGCAATAATCGCATCATGCTCAGGAGGAGTAATTACTGTAATATGAGCTTCACCTCTATCTTTTAATACTAAATTTTTTTCACTTTCAATCTTTGATTTCACTTGATTTACTGGGGCAAAGTTTACCTTGTGCATCAAATAAGTACGATATTTGTTATTAAGGTCAATGTGGGATTCAAAGTTTTGACTTTCTCTTATTTTTTTGTAGAAAGATTTATCTTTAGACTCAAGTATCTCTTGATACAAACTAGAAAATACAGAGTCTTTAGCTAAGCTATCTCCCCCATAAGCACATGTTGTAAGTAAGCCAATACAAAGTAGTAGAATAAAATATTTCATAAGTGTTCTCCGCTCATCCTAATTTTTGAGTAACTTTCTTTGTTTACTGTAGCAATCTTATAGATGTGACACAGTATTTATATTCGATAAATCAGTATAGGAGTCCCATCGTCAAAATTCAATGACTAATAAATTTATGAGTCACTAGAAGTTTTAACCGCCCAAAAAAATGCTTCTTCTCCTATTTGAGGGTTTAAGTTTGGCATTACGATATATGCGCCTTGCTTAAATGGACATAAAATTTGGCCCATACTGTCGTGAGCAACTTGTTGCTTGTATTTAATAAAATCAAATCCTTTAAATTTTTGTATAAACTGAAAACCCTCTTTTACTTCAATTGAACCCTTACACTCTAACTGAAGCTTGCATTGAATTAGCTGTTGATCTTGCAAGAAGTTTCTAATGCAATTTTTAGCTGTTTCAATGGCCGATTTATCATCATGTTGACCACATTCTACAGTTACTGCACACGTGTTTACTGATTTTGCATAATCCATAGTAGTACCGCCCTCAACGGTCAAATGAGCAAGTTTTGTTACCATGTATTGAATACATAAACTGCTTGCTAAAAGCTCCGAAGTATTATTATGACAAGGGATAGCATGACTCGGAGATGGCAAAGAAGTAGAATGTATATCTAAAATATAGTCCGCTTTTTCAATCAATGATGCTACTAATCTAGCTCTTTCCTTTTCATAGCTATGGCTTAAGTCTAGCTTTCCTATAGAACGGTTCAAATCTCGATTTACTATTCTGGTTTTGGATAAATAGGCTTGTTTATTAGCTAGTAAAATAGTCAACGCCCCCTTTTGAACAAGATTGAACAACTCCCCGCTATCCCTCAAAGCCAAAATAGCCTCTACTCCACAAGTTTCATTTCCGTGAATACATACTAAAATTAAATACTTGGGTCCAGCTTTATCCGAAGAAATCTCGTATCCATCAAACAAGTCTTCTACAGCAAATGTAGCCTCACTCATTAATCAATCCTTTTTATCAGTCTTTACATATATACCTAAAGTATGGCTAATTAATGCCGTCCTTACAACCATCTTCTCACTTTTTCACAATATTCTTTATAGTCTTCATGAAATATTTTACTTAAAATAGCTTCTTCGGGTTTAATCTGATATTTAGACATATACATCTTAAACAAAACAGAAATTATAAAACCCATATAATGTCCACTATACCAAGCAAATCCCACAACAATGAAAGCCATTCCAAGATACATAGGGTTTCGAGTAAGTTGATAAATACCGCCACATACCAAAGTACTAGATTGACTTGGGTTTAAGGGATTTACAGTTGTAGAGTTTTTTCTAAATGAATAAACACCCATCAATGCTACAAGGATACCCAAGCTGATAGAAATTAAAAATATCTCTTTACCAAAGGGTAGAGGTAAAACTCCACTTGGATCTACAACTCTTAAAGAGTAAGTTAAAACCATTGCCACTAAGACTACTATCACCGGCGGTATTTTTAATTCTAGGTTCATTTTATGGCCTTTATGAAATAAATATTGTAACTATTCAGTAATAATTTTTCAATTTGCTTACAAAGGTTGATGATAAGATAGACCGCATACGTAAAGCACAAACTACGAAAAACTTTAATGCTCCGTAACTTTTATCGAAGAAAATACCTGAATAATTACTAAATATTTAGTTATTATTTATCAATAAAAAGATACTATACTATCAAGCTAATATCTGACAAAATTCAAATAATTGATGTATACTAATAATATGAAAATACTTTTATTTATAATTTTAGTTTTGAATGTATACTCAAATGTATCAGATCAAAAGATTAACCTCGAAAAAGACCAATGGATTGGCCTTGGTTTTTTCTTGGCTCCCTATGAGTTAAACAAAATCCCAAAGTATTATAAGCAGTGTTACTCCAATGATAGATTTTTCTTAAAATTACCATACAATAGTTACCATCACAAAATTTTAAGCGCTGTCAAATGGCATAAAGACGTCTTAGAGTTAAAAACAGAAAGTGGTGAACCCATATACTGTAAACAAAGTTCTAAAGGCATTATCGAAGAGCTCATCTTTTATAAAGATCTTCTACATGCCAAAAAGAAATATATAAATACTACTTTTTGGACCAAACAAAACTTTATGTATGTTCATGACCGAAAACGAAGAGTAAAAAAATATAAAACTCCAAGGTTTCAAGCACTAAAAGTTAAAAAAGTAGATTTGGCTCCTGTACATGAAAACCACTCAATTCGTATTCACCTCGAAACCGAAAAAGGCCTCCCGGGTTTTTTTGATATCTCATATACCGGAGTCAACCGAGTCGGAGAAATAGAAGGACTAAAAGAGTATTTCTTTTTACAGGATCCAAGAGTTGTTTTTGGTATGAACAATGATATTTTTAAACACGTCATAAATAAAAATGTCGTCATCGGAATGACCATTGAACAAGTACTGTTAACCATTGGTAAACCCAAAAAGTTTTACCAAAATAATCATAATACTACCCTTTTATACTACAATAAAATTCAAGACAATGAGATCGAATATCATTTTTATAAAAAGAGATTAACAAATATCGTTGATATAGCAGACGACGAGTGGAACAGCGATGAGTTTGGTGAATTATGAGTCACTATCATTATTATCAAACAGAAACTCAGTTTCTTGATCAAGAGAAAAAACAAAGAAAAAAACAATTTCGTAAATATAAAAGTCGATCTCAAAAGGCTAGTAAATATAGCTCTGAAACAATAAATACATATTTTAAAACCAAGAAGATACCTTCTTTTCATGTAACAAGCTTTCGACTCGTGACTAAGCTTAATAATCATTGGTTAAAAATATGTGGCCCAATTTTGTATCCCTATCTTAGGATTTATGAGCTTCAAGGAACTCAGCTAACTTTAATCGCACAAAGCGGTATCTGGCTTCAACAAGCAAGGTTTTTAGAGCGTGAACTTATTAAAAAGATAAAGCTAATTTTACCTGAAATCAATTTAGAAAAAATCGCCATTAAAGTACAATACTTTCAAACTAAAAAAACTAAGTCTACTAAAGAGTCTAAACTACCTCCTAGGCAAAAATCGGATCATATACAAATCAATAAAAACGAGATCCAAGATGACATTGGTAAAATGAGTCTAAAGCAAAAAATGCAGTACATGATAGATAAAGCAAACGAGCCTGAAAACTAAAAAACTGTAAGAAATCTCTCACAGTTTTTTTAGTCTCTTCACTTCTGAGCCATCGGCTCCAATTTTAATCTAGCTTGTCTTTTTTGCTGGTGCTTTTTTAGTAGTAGTTTTTTTTGCTGCTGTTTTTTTAGCTGGAGCCTTCTTCTTTGTAGCAGTTTTCTTTTTTGCTGTTTCAGCTTTAGGTTTTTTCTCGGCTGGTTCTTTCTTTTTTCTAGGTTCGAATTCGAAGCCATATTTACCATTTGCTTTTACAAACAACATAGCATTAAATGGACGATCTCTTTTAGATATAAAGTTAGTTAATAACTCTGTTTTACCTGCTTGAAAAAAAGATAAGGCCTCTTCTTCAGTAATTGGTCTCTTGCACACTAATAATGGGATTCGTCCTACAAAAGGTCCGTCCCCAGCAGACTTAGGTCTCTTACCCAAAATTTTTGGATAATCTCCACCTTCAAAATAAAAAGCTTCATTTGTTTTCTTAAAGACACCTGGCATCGATAGATATTCACTTTCTACATTTTTTTCAAATTCTACTTCTTCTTTTTCTTGAAGTTCTTTTGTCGATTTTGCTCGAATGGACTCATACTTACCATCATCCGTCACTCGAAGGACTTCAACAGTAAACTCTTTGTTCATTTCGAGCTTTCCTTGAAAAGTTTTTCCATCTGGGTAGATCAAAGTAGTATCTTCTGTCTCTTTTTTCTCAAGAAAATCAACAACATAGCTTCTATGAATCAGTTTTCCACAATACTCTTTATGAAGCATAAAGTCACATTCAGAGTCTTTCTTTGTGTTTTTTTCACAAGCATATCCAAACATGTTTTCAAATAAATCAGAACTACATTTTGGACATTTGCCAACAGATGACTCTGCAGCATATAAATCCTCATATTGAAAGTCTTTTAGCTGACCTATAACTTCATTTACATAAGATACGATTATTTTGTCATAGTCTTTTTTTACTAACTCTTTTGATTCAAGTTTTTGCAGGTCTGTCTCAAGATTTGCAGTCAACTCTACCGATGATAGTCTCTCCACTTTAACTCTTTGGATAACATCTAACAGTCGAATCGCTTTAGAAGTAGCTCTTAAAGAGTTACCGAGTCGGGTAACATATCCCACACTAATCAACTTTTCAATGATATCTGCTCTAGTAGCAGGAGTTCCAATTCCCTTGCCAGCCATTACTTCCATTAGGTTTTCATCTTCTACGGTTTTACCGGCAAACTCCATTAAGCTTAACAATCTTGCTTCACCAATTCGGGCTGGTGGCTTGGTCATCAAGGCTTCATCCTCGTAACCATCTGAAGTAACATTTTCTGATTTTAAGGCATTGAGTGCATTTGTCTGTGACTCATTGACTCCAAATACTTCTCTCCAACCAAGAACCTTTAGATATCGTCCTTTAGTTTGAAAAGTATGGTCTTTAACTATTGTCTTTCTATCAATATTCTCCCAAACTGCATCTGGGTAGAATATAGCTATAGTTCTTTTTACAACTAGCTCATAAACTCTTTTATCATCGCCTTCTAAAGTCTTTTTACCTTGTTCACCAGTTGGAATAATTGCAAAGTGATCTGAAATCTTTTTGTTATCAAATACTTTTTTGTTTCCACCACTGATTTTAGAAATAATTGGACTCGCAAATTTTCTAAACTCTGGGGATATGTTAGATAGAGCCTCTTTTAAGTAGTCCACATAATCTTCTGGTAAATGTTTAGAGTCTGTTCTAGGGTAAGTCAACATTTTATGTTGTTCATATAATCTTTGAGCAGCTTGCAAAGTTCTTGAAGCACTAATACCATAACGAGTATTTGCTTCTCTTTGAAGAGAGGTCAAATCAAACAATGGAAAAGCCGCTTGTTTTGCATCTTTTCTTGTTTCTGAAGCAGTAATTTGCCCAGAAAAAGAGGTTAAATCAGATAATATTTTATCTTTTTGCGCTTTGTCGTAGATTCGGTCCTTATGATCTCCAGTAATTGGTAGTATCAATTGACCAACATAGTTATGGTCACTAGCAGAAAAATCACCTTTAATACGAAAATACTCTTTTGGTACGTGAACCATGATTTCTAGCTCTCGTTTTACCAACATACTTAAAGTAGGAGTTTGTACTCTACCCACAGTAAAAACAGTTTTATTAAATCTTGCAGATAGTCTCTTAGTTATGGCTCTAGTTCCATTAATACCGATTAACCAATCTGACTCAGATCTAGCTTTAGCAGCAGCGGCTAACCCTTCGTATTTTTCACTGTCTTCTAAATTATCAAAACCTTCAATGATGGCTTCTTTGGTCATAGATGAAAGCCATAGTCGTTTTGAATCGAGCTTAACCTTTTCTTTTTCTATGATTTCGCGAAAGATTAATTCTCCTTCACGTCCAGCATCACAACCGTTGATGACCACATCAATATCTTTTCTTTTTAATAAAGTTTTAACAATTTTGTATTGAGATCTTGTTCTATGGACTACTTTGTATTTAAAAGTAGAAGGAATAATCGGAAGTTCGCTTAACAACCAAGGTTTGTATTTTTTATCGATATCTTCAGGGTTTTGTAATTCTAATAAATGGCCAATCGCCCAAGTAACAATATGAGTATCATTTTCAAAATACCCTTCGTTTTTGTCTTTAACTTTCAAAGCTTTTGAAATGTCTGTTGCAACACTTGGTTTCTCAGTTATAACTAAAATTTTTCCCATAATTATCCTACAAAAATATGATTGATATTTTTAACACTTGAAGTATAGTTTGAACACCAGCATTGATAAACCCATCATTACTGCCATTAAAATTAACATAATTTTGCAGTTTGCATTATTTTTTGAGTGATATCAAAATTTTTTTAAAAATGGTTTAAATTGTAACTATTTGAATAGTCCAAAAGCTACTTTATTTTATTTTCATTGATTTGCATAGCCTAGAAGCTATTGATATTACTTTAAAATGGATGCTCTTGTTTCAAAAAGTATAGTTAAAATTTTAAGACAATAAAGCTAAATACAATACTTTTAGACATAGTTATATTATACTATTTAATAAATAGAGTAACTTACCTTCTGGAATATCATGGATCATCGTAGCGACAAGTCATATAAAAAAAATCAATCTTATAAACAAAAAAGAGACCTAGTTTATCTCTTTTTTATCTTATGGACAGTCTTTTATCCTCTAGACTTTTATATAACACTTCCGGCCTTAGGACTATCTTATTTATTTTTTCAGCAAATTGAAAAACGACTTATTTTATGAGTCTTCTTTAGTTTCACTTTCTTTAGCCTCTAAAGCTTGTTGAGCATCTCTTTCTTCAAACAATCTTAAATACTCGTTTGTTTCAGCCAATTCATTTTTTACCTCAAGCATAGAGGCAGGGTTATAAGAGTATACTCCAAAACCAATCAAACTAACTATACCGATGGCAGTTAACATAGCCTGCTTATCCTCTATCATGCTAGCTAATACAAAAACCACCATAACAACAATATAGCCATTTTTCTTTTTCTCTTCTTCTTCTTTGAGTAAATCGAGTAACTCGACTCTTCTCTCTAAAAGTGTATTGCGATTGAGTTGAATGCTCTTTGGTTCTATTCTACCTAATTCCATTTTGTTCCTAGTTATTTTGTGATGAAAACGATAATCTACTTTTCACCAATAGTGGTCGTAACTGAATTGAATGTTGCTTTTCTAGTAACTTATAAAGTTTACATAGTTTATCCTCATCATACAAGCCAAGATCTAATTGTTTTAAGTAAGCTAAGGCTCTCGGGTCCATTACATTTTCAAGTAGCTTTTTTTCTGCGTACAAAAACATAGCATTCTTAAAATTATTTTGTAATCGAAAGCATTCGATCAAATACTTGAAGCCTTCTTGACTCTCGTCTGTCTCAAAACATAGATAACCTAAATAATAAAACAAGCGATAGTCGTCCGGAAATTTATCACGAATCAATCTTTTGCAAAGATTTTTCATTTCTTCGTAGTCTTTTTTACCAGTAGCTAAAAACAAAACATTTTCAATTTGGGCATGATAATAGATCGCTTCTTCGGGTTCTTTCTTTTGTCCCATTTGAGAAAGCACTTTTACCGAAATAAAATTACCACTCTCAAAAGCATCAAACAATGACCCAACCTTATCTCTACTATGTAGATAGCTTGTTGTCTTTAAAGAGTAAACAATTGTATTACTAGTCCCGTCCACTAAAAATAGTTTATACCGGCTTTGATTCAACTCTAAAAGCTGGTTTAGTGTCTCTGGACTGATCACACCCTCGTTTCTATCAATTTTTATAGTGCCAGCCATATTGAGTAAACTTATATCTAAAGAGAAGGATTGCTCCTTAGAATCAAAAATAATATAATCTATTTGAGATATAGCTTCAAACCATTTTCTAAGGGATTTTCTATCAGAATATAAAAAGATAGCTAACTCATTGTTAGAGCTTTGTTCTTGGTGAAATTTAGCTACTTTAAACTCTCCGCTAAGTACCCCAAATACCTTTTTGATCTCCCCACTTAACTGAATTGTTGACTGATTTGGCACAAAAGGGTTTTCACTCAAAAAGTCGGAGAATAATCGCTGAAAAGACTCTAGTTTAACTTGGCTCCATTTATATACCTCTAAATTTTTCATTAGAGCAGAGGGAGTTTTTTGCCAACCTAATCGTCGAAACCCCTTCAAAAGAGGATCATTTTGTAGACCTTGAAAGCCTTGTGACTCCTTAGTTATTTTTTGTAACTCATCAGAGTCAATCTCTAGAGCTTTTGCTGCTGAGAATAAAAGCTGACCTCTTTCTGCATCAATTTTTTCATCTACTTGGGCCATTCGGATTAAACGAGACATTAATTTTGTCTTGTTTAAATTTTCATTTTGAACGATTTTATTATGGCGAAGCTCTCTAAAAACTTCTCGAAGCATTCTTCTATAGGCGGCCGTAGGTATTTTAAAAGAACTTATAGCTCTTTTAATGATAGTGCGTTCTTCGTCAGAAACACTCCTATCTTTATAAATCTCTTTTAAAAACTCCGAAACAATCATATATCGATCAAAGTTAGCTCCTGATCCTGACTTAGATAAACCGAGTAAAGCCCTCAATACCGAGTGAGGACTTTTTTTAATACGAATGCGAACTTCATCCAACATAATTGGGCCAATGCGATGTATATAAGCTTCTGGAATCCAATAGTACAACTCAGAAAGAATCGGTAAATAATAATAGTTGAACTCAAATTTTTCATAGTTTTCTATTAAGTCCAAAGTAAACTTATACAAATCGACAAACGCAGCTAAACACCCCTTTTGAAAAAAAGAAAACATACTCTGAAAGTAATATTGCATTACTCCATCCATATTTTGATGATAGTGCCCTTTAAAGTCTAAATCCTCATTAGTAATAATCTCCAAGGACTTTCTTTGAATGTGTCTTGCTACCTCAATAAATCGTTTATCATAAGGAGTATGATGGGCATATTGTAACAAAATAGGAAAAGTATCTAAAAATGCCACCAATAAATCATTGTTATTCACTTTTTTGATAATACTTGGATAAATTTCACAAATGTTTTCAACAAAATCTCGGATTTCTTGGGGTTCTCTTCTTTGAAATACATCCCAATATTCGTTCCAGACGCAATGGGCAAAAGCTACGTAGTCATGTTGAGTTTCACAACTACGAAAACGAGTTTTAAAGGTTAATTTGGTATCTGATATATTTTCAGACGATGTATTCACACCGCTTGCAATCGAACTCGATAAAAATACTTGTGGAGTGGAAATTAACTCCTTTGATTTTTTGGCTCCATCATAAGAGTTACTTTTTGAAAAAATTTTACGAATCACTTTTAAAATAACCGGAGAAGACTCATTATTTAGGTCCTCAAGCACCCACAAAAGTCTAGTTTTTAAAGTCTTTTTTTCAGTGCTCCATCGATCAGGGATAGAAAATAATTGTCGATATAATGTATCGTAAAATTGTGCAAATAAAACATCTTCTTCAAGAATCAAACTCTTAGTTGATTTTAAATTTTTATCAACCAACTCTCTCCAAGAATAAAACGAATTTACATCAGAATTATTGGAACTAAATGTATCGAAAAGATTTGTGATGGAAACTAAATCTTGTTTAATTCCTTTTTTTACCATATATAAACCTATCTTATTTTTAATCTATGCAGCAAAATTACAAAAACATATTGTGTACTACAGTGGTCTGTTGACATATATTAAGCTATTTGGGTAGTTTTTGTCATGCTTTTATTATCTTGAGGTGACATTTTTCTAGCTAAAATAATTATATCACTAGAGCCTTTCAAACTAAATAGATGGGCTAATCCTTAAACTATTGTAACTATTCAGATATAATTTTTCATTTTATCCACAAAGCTTGATTACACATAGTTTTTTGATCATTGTTATATTTTATATTTACAGCTTTTGAAGTGTAGTGAACTACTCGAAAAAAGCTTTAGATACAAAGAATGATGATGAGCTAAACCGCATCAATAAAGCTAAAAGTGCGAAAAGCTTGTATGCTCCTCGTATTTTATCGAAGAGATCACCTGAATAATTACAAACTATTTTTATTCTATTTGAATTTACTATATGCTTTTAGTATATTCAGCTATAAGCTTATTAGGCAAACAAACTATCTAAGGACCCTATTTACAGTGAATCAAATCGTAATATCTGAAGATGAAATAACAAACAATACCATAGAGATTTTAAGCACTGATACAAGATACAAACATCTTACTACAGTTTTAAAACCCAAAGTAGGAGCAAAACTTAAAGCTTGTATCTTAAATCAAGGCCATACCCAACTTATATTGCATGAAGTCTATCCTCAAAAGCTTGTTTTTACTTTTGATCAAATACAAAATACAAAGCATAACAATTTAAACTTAATCGTTGGATTAAGTCGCCCTCCAAGTATGAAAAAACTTCTCGAGCATGGTTCATGTATGGGTGTGACTAATTTTACTGTGGCAAAAACTAAATTAAGTGAAAAGTCTTTTTTACAATCAAAAGTTTTTCATGATCACTCCATTTCTACTTTGTTAAATTTAGGTCTTTCTCAATCAGTTCAGCACTACAAGCTTCCTAGCTTTGATTTATCGCCTGATTATAAGCAAGTTTCCCTTTCTAATTTTTCAAAAGCAAATCGTTTCATCTTATGTCCTAGTGCTGATCTTTGGCTAAGTAAGGATTTAATAGATTTTAATCAAGATATTACACTTGCTATTGGATGCGAACGTGGCTTTACTAAGCAAGAAGAAGAGCACTTTCAAGAGTACAACTTTATACCAATTAAGATTTCTAACTCTATCTTACGTGTGGAGATTGCCGTGTATTCTATTCTTTCTCAAATCGAACTTCTAAGGAACCAATATGATTAATGGTAATTATCTAAAGTATTTTTATTGGACAGTCAAAAAAGGCTCAACAAAAAAAGCGGGAGCCGAGTGCCATAAAACTCAGTCTGCTATCTCACAAGCCATCTCAAAGTTGGAGCACTCTTTAGATACAACTCTACTCACTCGATATAGTAATAGTTTTGAACTCACTAACGAAGGTAAAGAGTTATTTATTTTTGCAAAAAACTATATTGAGAGTTACAACGATCTTCAAAACAAGCTGAACGCTCCTAAAGTTCAAAAACCAAAGCTACGAATCGGAATCAGTAAAAACTATGAAGATAAAGTAAACCTTTTAATACGAGATTTCATAAAGGAGTACGTATCTTATGAGTTAATCATAGAAGCATTGGATGGAGATATCATTCGAAAACGTTTTTCTGAAGGAAAGTACGATCTTATTTTTGGAATCAATTTTGAGGCAGATGACCGAATTCCAACCAGTGCTTTTGAACATAACTCACTCCCCTTATTTTATGATAAAATCGGATTATGTGCTCATAAAGATCACCACGAGTTACAGCAAAACTCATCATTAGAAGATCTGTTAAGCTACCCTATGATCCTATCCGATCATATTAAAAACGCTCTGACTGTTCAACTAGAAAAAGAATCCCTATCCTTTGAAGTGGCCGTTATTGCAAACAACTCCAAAACCATAGCTTGTTTATTACAAGATACAGATTACATTGCCATGTTATGCCAGAGTTCAATTCCTAAAGAGTATAAATCATCCATTCAATATTTCAATGAGCCAAGACTTCAAGTGGAGTTTCCGATTACTATGAACTACCGAACAGAAAGTGCATTTGGAAGCAGTGAGGCACGAACAAAGTTTGTTGATTTTGCTGCGTCTAATACCCAAATTTTTAGATAGCTAGACTTTAGTTTTTTTATTTATAAAGTCAGCAATATCTTTTTGTATCTCTGTAGATATATCCACAGGACACAATTTACTTTGAGCAATCTCTTTTTGATTAATAGTTTCTATGCTCGGTAAATCGATTGATTTTTCTTCTTGAGAAGTGTTTGGGCAAGGGCTTTCGTCTGACTCTGGTGGGTTTAGTGTATTCTTCATATTCATATACCGCCTCTGGAGCTTGTTTATATCCGCAAATTGGCTCTTTTCTAGTATAATTGATGATTTTTGGAGCGTTTCTTTGAACCGACTTATATTGTTTGTAAACCCGATGACATTCAAGCTCTGCATTTTTAAACTCAGGTACTTCGTATTCCCACTTAGGAAAACTCACATCTCTTAGTGGCTCCCATTTTGGCTCAAACCACAAATCGTGCACATCTTCTTTTTTGTGATAATACCGTGTCATAGGCATTGCTACTTGATCATCTCCATAGATTATACCATAGCCTTGATTTCTTCCTCGAAAGTAGTTATCTCTAGCGCTATAGGTTCCAACGATCAAAAGAAAACTTAATATATATACAGTTTGTTTCATCATAACTCCTACCTCCGTAGCTATAATGTAACTACATAAAGGTCTTTTGTGCCTATCTAGAATTGGTTTTATTGCTATACAAAAAACCAAAAATTTATCAAAACTACGTTTTTAACTAGATGGTTATGAACCCAAAACAGGAAAACTATTTGCATTTGGGTATAATCTCTAGGAATCGGATAAGTAATTACTAAATTGATAAAAATATCAAAAATAATTTTTAGCTTTTTAACAAGAATTTACAAAACTGTGCCCAATCCATGCATATTGTTAAAATCTAGGGTATAATTTAAGATAACCAGCAAGGCCTCTATTACAAACAAATGGTAATGTCTGTTCGACAAATACCTTTTAAATATGATCTTTGTTAAAAAGTTTACTCAAATTATAGATTAAGAGGAACATGAAACTACTAATTGTTGATGACGAAACTAAACTACTTTCTTTACTAAAAGAACATCTATCCAACGAGTTCACTATCGAAACCAGTAGTGAAGTACAAACAGCATTTGATATCTTACAGGATTATGTACCGGACGGAATCATCGTCGACTGGAATATGCCCGATGGTGGTGGTCAACTCTTTATTGAAACACTCAGAGATAAAGAAGAGTACGATTATATTCCTATTTTAGTTTTAACTGCTTATGATACATTAATCGTTCATAACCGTGCTATTGAAGCGGGAGCTGATGGTTACTTAGCAAAACCAGCTTCACTAGAGCAAATCAAAACGATAGTTCTTGATCTTATCAACAAACAAATGGATGCAAAAAAAGTTCTACAAAATCTTTCTAGTTAAACTCTAAATCTTTATGAATACAATTTCTCAGGACAGAATCAAGCAAGTTATTCATATTTTACAAAAGCAAGTTCGCCCTACTCCTGTTTTCTCATGGAGTCAGCAGATTAATCAAAGCATAGACTTTTTAAACTCTTCCCAAGCAAAACAAAAAGTAAAGTTAGACCCCTATTGGCCTAAATGGAGTAGCACTTGGTGGCATGTTTTGAGCTTAATCGAAATTAACAAGGTCGATTGCATTCCGCCAAACTCTCTTATAGACCTACATGACAGCATAAAAACTAACATTATTGATTTTTTCCCGCTACTAGAGGCTGAGTTGACTCCAAAAATCGATCCTTACCGAAACATCATGTGTCATTGTGCACTAGGCACTTATATTCAGATGTGTTTTTATACTAATACTATTGATTTTATTCCTCCTTGGATTGAACAATGGTATCTTCAATATCAAATCAATGATGGAGGTTATAATTGCGATGATGAGGCCTATCACAAGTCCCCTCCTAAATCTTCTCTAGTATCTACTTTACCCATGCTAGAGGCCCTACTCTTGATTGTAAAAAATCCAAACAACATAAAAGACCCTATAGCCTTAGAAAAAGTCTTAGATAATGGAGTACATTATTTTTTAGATCGAAATTTACTTGGATCGTCCTCTGATAAAAACACTCCTATTCGTCAAGATTGGTTAGAGTTAAGCTTTCCTAGATTTTATGAGTTCGATGCTCTTCGTGTACTAAAATTTGCCAATCAATGGGCACAATACAAATCAATCAAACTCCCTGTTAACAAAATATATATGGTTCTAGATCATCTATGCACCACTGTGGAGAGTCAAGGCTACTTAAAAGCTGGGGTCCACACTAGTCTCGTAGATAAGCAAAGTTATACTCAACAACAAGACGAGTCCTGGAAATTTGAACCAGCGAGTCGCTTTTCGCTATTAGATTGTATCGAAGAGCAGCAAGTTTCTTCATATTTTTTAAATTTAGAGTTTCTAAATATTTTAAGCGACCTACAAGCTTAATATCTCTTTGTTTGTATATATAGCCTACATTTGATACTAGTTTCCTCCTATAAACTATCTATAAAACTTTATAAAAACGTCCTCTATTTGACGATAGTTCACTAAAATATTTGTTTCATCGTATTGATTCTGATATATTCCATGCTTGATTTTTACGCTTAAGATATTTAGTACAAAAAAGTCTTTTGATCCATCAAGATTAAAAGAATTGTAATTCATAATTTTTAATTAATTTTTCTTAAGGACGACCTAGGTTTTGATCAGTCATAAACATAGATTGTTTTTAAGTAACAACTAAGTAGTCTCTTATTTTGAGACCTTATTAAGGAAGGGAATTCAATGGAACATATTAATATGTACATTCAAGCTGCAGGTGCAGCAGGTATATTAGCTTTGATTACAGCTTTTATTCTATCTGGACAAATCAAATCACAAAACGAAGGTAACGACAAAATGGTCGAACTTGCTGGATACATCCGTGAAGGTGCTAGAGCATTTATCGCTGCTGAATACAAAATCCTAGTTATTTTTGTTTTAGTTTTAACTGCTGTTTTATGGATGGCTATTGGTAAAGCTACTGGTATTTCTTTTATCGTAGGTGCTGCTTGTTCAATGCTTGCTGGTAAGTTCGGAATGGAAACAGCTACTGCTTCTAATGCAAGAACTGCTTGGGCTGCTAAAGAATCTGGTTTAACTCAATCTCTAATGATCGCTTTTAAAGGTGGATCTGTAATGGGTCTTTGTGTTTCTGGATTAGGTTTAATTGGTTTTTCTGCTCTTTTATATACATTACATAACTTCATTCCTGCTGAAATCACTGGAGCTGCAAAAATTACTGCTGTACTTTCTGCTATTTCTGGTTTTGGTTTAGGAGCTTCATCTATCGCATTATTTGCTCGTGTTGGTGGAGGTATCTTTACTAAAGCTGCTGACGTTGGTGCTGATTTAGTTGGAAAAGTTGAAGCTGGAATCCCTGAAGATGATGCTAGAAACCCTGCAGTTATTGCTGATAACGTTGGTGACAACGTAGGTGATGTTGCTGGAATGGGTGCTGATTTATTTGAATCTTATGTAGGTTCAATCATCGCTGCTTGTACTCTTGGATTTGTAGCATTAGGTGCTAAAGGTATCGTTTTACCATTAGTAATCGTAGCTATTGGAGTTGTTTCTTCAATCATCGGAATGCAATTTGTTTCTGCTAAAGACGAATCAAAAATTCACCAAGCTCTTGAATTTGGTGTAATGGTTGCTTCTGCTTTAACTATCGCTGGTGTTTATTGGGCATGTAACAAGTTTGTTGGAGCTGATTTTGCTGCTGCAAATGCTACTTTACCTTACTTTGCTGCTGGTTACACTGGAATGGGAATCTTCAAAGCTGTAGTTGCTGGTTTAGTAGCTGGTGTTTTGATTGGTAAGATCACTGAATACTATACTGGTACAGATCACAAGCCTGTTCATGAAATCGCAAAGTCTACAATTACTGGACCTGCTACTGTTATTATCTCTGGATTAGCTGTAGGTATGGAGTCTGTTGTAGTACCAATCGGTTTAATCTCTGGTGCAATCTTTGTTTCTTTTAAGTATGCTGGAATGTACGGAATCGCTATGTCTGCTGTTGGAATGCTTGCAACTACTGCTATTACTGTAGCAATCGATGCTTATGGTCCTATCGCTGATAACGCTGGTGGAATTGCTGAAATGGCTGAACTTCCTCCTGAAGTTCGTGAAATCACTGATAAGTTGGATGCTGTTGGAAATACAACTGCTGCTATCGGAAAAGGTTTTGCTATTGGTTCTGCTGCTTTAACTTCTTTATCTTTGTTTGCTGCTTTTGCTGCTGCAACTAAAATCGAAGCAATTAACATTATTGATCCTACAGTTGTAATCGGATTATTCATTGGTGGAATCTTACCATTCTTCTTTTCTGCACAAACTATGAAAGCTGTTGGACGATCTGCTGAAGATATGATCCAAGAAGTTAGACGACAGTTTAGAGAAGACAAAGGAATCATGGCTGGAACATCTAAGCCAGATTATACTCGATGTGTAACTATCTCTACTGAGTCTTCATTAAGAGAAATGATGTTACCTGGTGTTGTTGCTGTTGTAGTACCTGTTATCGTTGGAAAATTCGTTGGTGTTACTGCTCTTGGTGGGATGCTTGCTGGTACTCTTGTAACAGGTGTTTGTTTAGCTATCATGATGTCAAACGCTGGTGGTGCTTGGGATAATGCTAAAAAGTTAATCGAAACTGGTGACTTTAAAGATGCTAACGGAGAAATCATCACTAAAGGTACAGAAGCTCACAGTGCTGCTGTTACTGGTGATACTGTTGGAGATCCTTTTAAAGATACATCTGGTCCTTCTATCAATATCTTTATCAAATTAGTATCAATCGTGTCACTTGTATGTGCACCATTGTTCATCGGATAATCTATTGATTTAAGATAAAAGATAGCCCACACTGAAAATTTCAGTGTGGGCTATTTTTTTTTCCTTGCCAAACTAATAACTATTGATACATCTTCAAAAACAAACATTCGTTAATTATCGGAGTCCCCGTGGACAATCCAAATCTTCAAGACACATTCAGCCCTACTGTGAACGACACAACCGAACTAACTGAAGTTGAAGATCTAAAGATATATCATCCAATATCCATCAGTAAATTTATTATCCTAAACTTAGTAACATTTGGTCTATATTCTATAGTTTGGGCTTATAGGTGCTGGCAAAACTTACCAGACCCCGAAGATAAAGTCAGACCATTTTGGAGAGCACTTTTTTCACATTTGTTTTACTTCGCTCTATATAAGCGAATTTATAAGGGGAAGCACCAAGGTCTAGGAGCTATAATTTTTGTTTGTTATTTGGTTTCTACCATGTCTTACAAACTCCCAGAACCCTATGATATAGTTAGTCTATTTTCATTTTTATTTCTTATTCCTATTTTGTCTGAAGTAAATCGACAAAATCTAAAGCAAACAATTACGCAAAACTCTTCTTACTCTTTTAAACATTTTTTTACCATTATCATAGGTGGTGGACTTTTATTTTTATATGTATGTTCACTATTTCTATTTGCTCCAAGTACTCAGGTAATCAAAGGGTCAAGACTTGACTCGAATCAACTCTCATTTTTACATACCAACAACTTTTTACTCAAAGGAGATAAGGTTCACTACTTTTATACTGACGCAATTTTCTCCATCCAAGAAGAAGGAAACTTTTTTACAGATAAAACAGTTGTTTCTTATATTGAAAGCGAAACTCCTGGTGAGTATTTATCCAATGTTATTCCATATCAAGAGATAACAGACTTAAGCTTTGAGAGCTCTGATAACTTTATTGAAAATAGTATAATTAAAGTCTCACTACAAGATGATACGTTTTTTGAAATTGGAATCTCTAATGAGCTTGGTTTAGACAAAACTTACTTTAACAAACTCCAATCGCTATGGACTAATCACACTCATTCACGAAAACAATAACGAACATTTAACTTTACCTTCACTAGAACCCTCTCTGACCTCTTGATTAAGCCATGGCCTAACCCGATAGACTTTTTGTGCTTTTATTCCCTAAAACTGCTTGTATCAACTTGTCCTGTGATTGGTAATTTATTATGCAGAGTATTAATCGTTGATAAGGAAACACTTAGATTTTAATAGAGATGTGATACAGTCTCAAATTGAAGATATGTTAAATCCTTAGTCCTTATATCTCTATACCATCTTCGAAATCATCTAGCAATTTCATCTATTTTATTGATCTAAACGAATTTTAAGAACTACCAATTTACTGGATAATAGACATATTCACTACTAGTTGACTTTCTTTGTGAGTACCTAAAAATTAGAAGTTCATTATTTTATATTTATCAAGATTGTGATAAAATGTAATTTAGTTACGTAATAAAGATACATAAGGTATACACCATGGATTATATCTCAAGCTTAGGTATTTTGGCTCTTGGACATAGATTGAAGATTATCTCTGATAACATCTTAGAGGATACCTCACAATTTTACAAAGATTCAAAAATAAAATTTCGATCAAATTGGTTTCCGTTGTTTACTTTACTCTTAAAAGAGGAGTCCATTTCGGTTGGTAAAGCTGCCATTTTGTTAAACCAAAGCCATGTCTTTATTTCTCAAACTTCTAAACAAATGATTCAATCTGGTTTACTCAAAAAAGTAAAATCTAAAAAAGACAGTCGTATTTCTAATTTAAAACTAAGTGAAGAAGGATTAGAGGTTGCACGACAACTAACTCCTGTTTGGCAAGACATTCACTCTGGGCTATTAGATATTTCTGGCTTTTCTGGAATAGACCTTGAGCAAGTTATATCTCAACTCGAAATCACCCTAAAAGATAATGATCTTCTTTCTCAAATTCAAATATCCAAAGAGAGGCGTATTTCAGAGGAAATTGAGGTTTTTGAGTATAATAGGTCATATCATAGTGATTTTTACAAAATTAGCCACTTATGGATGTCAAAATTATTTGGTGTGAGTCCCCAAGAGCAAAAACTTTTAGAAAATCCTAAAAAATATGTTTTAGATCTTGGTGGTAAAATTTTACTCGCACGATATAAAAACGAGATCGTTGCAAGCTCTAGTATTGTCCGACTAAGTTACAATCGATATCAATTAACCAAGATTGGTGTCTTAGAAGACTTTAGAGGACTAAAAATCGGTAAAAAGCTTTTAGCCAAAACAATTGAAAAATGTAAACACTTAGGAGCAAAATCCATTTATCTCCAAACAAGCCAAAAGTGTCCTGTTGCCACTTCTATGTTTAGAAACTTTGGTTTTACAACAATAAAGCAAACCCTAAGTGATGATCAAGACTATGAGATATCCTTAGAGTTAGATATAAAATAATATGGATAGCCTTAGTTAGTACGTCTTTTTCATCAATATAGGCTGTGTAAATAATGCGACTTAGATTGGTAGATTTACCATTAGTTTCACAGGCACGAAGAAGAGAAATCTAAAGGCATTGTTTAGTTATTTTGCTATCACAACCTCAATCACTAACAGACTAAAAAGTTAAGTTTGTAAGTGACAAAAACACAAAAAAGCTCCACAAACTGCGGAGCTTTTTTATCGACTTATCTTAAAGATTTATTCTACTGAGCCATCTTCGTTAGATTGCATTAAATCCATACTCATAACATCCAATGGATTTACAGCAGTATCTATTGGGTTACTGGAGTTTTGATCTGACTGCTGTACACAACTCATTAAAGGTGAAGGACATGGAGACTCACTAGTACTTGCTGAACTGCTAACATTTTGACTAGCCTCTTGTGTACTATCTTCACTTGTGTTTTCTGATTTAGGTATAACTAAATAACTTTTATCTTTTTTAACATAAGCTTTTTTATCTGGATCATAATGGTAACTTCCTTTTCCGTCACGAAATGCTAAATCAGTATTGCTGACTAAGGCACGAATCATCCACTTGTCTTTGTCATCATCTCTTTTGGTCATAACTGTTCCGTTAGACAAAATTCGAAAATTACTACCTTTTAAGCTTCGTAACTCTCCATCTTTAAAATTGAAGGTTGGGTCAGATTGTATAATTTGAACATCTAGTCCACCTACTTTTTTAATGCTTCCTACCATGACTAATCGATTATTAGAAACAACATCGTAAACGCCTCTTTTACCATAAACATCGATAATATCGTAACGAGCGTGAGCTTCATCATCAAATACATCTCCAGTTTTTTCACTTTCTGTTTTAAACCACCAGAAATCACGTTTTTCGTAAAAGGATACAGACTCTAAATGATCGACCATGTACATACGCTGTAAACTTTGTTTAGCGTACTTTTTTCGTTTCATCATGTCTCTTGCTCTAGCTTCTGCCATTTCTTCTAATTTATCTTCATTATGTTTACTAGAAATAGTTGGCATTTTTTTCATCATGTTTAATAGTCGTTTGATTAAGCTTGAGTTTTTCCAGTTTTGAACTGTCTCAGTGTACATAATTGCTTTAACACCAGCGTAAGCTGCATAACCAACTGCTGCTGCAACAAGTACTGCTGGTAAAGAAACACCCATCAAAGCAATGGCCACAGCTCCACCAACAGATCCAGCAATTTTAGCTTCTTTGTTATCTGCGTAATCATCCATTACATCTAAAAAAGCAAATTTTCGATCTTGCCAATAACCCTTATTATCATTTTGTCCGCTAGTACGTTGTGTTCGGTATTGAAAAGACTCCTTGCCGATTTGAACTTCGTCTTTACGTTGTCCTACTGCTAATACGATTGCAGACTCAACCAATGCCTCAGCTAATATTCCAAAAGCTGTACCAGTCACTGTATGCTTTACTAATGCGCCCAAACCAGCACCAGTCAAAGCATCTTTTGCATGATGCGCAACATGATGTGTGATTTCACTTCTAGAAACCCACTTCAAGGCTTGTGCAAAACCATGTCTTAATTTACTAATCTTTAACAAGTTTTTACCTGTTTCACCAGCACGCTTTACAGTTGATCCTAGTCTACCAAACTTACCTTTGTATGAACTGTGAGGTGCAGACTCTGCTGCATCTTCTAGTGCACCCATAGTGATTTCTTCAAGGATAACAGTAGACATTTTTATCCCGGCTTTTTTACCATAGTATGATCCGTGGTAACCAAGTTTTTCAAGAATTGTTTTACTGCCTTTACTTTTTGGATTATGCAAAGCAATACCAAGCATTTGTAAGAAGGTTGCATCAGCCATCAATATCTTTTTAAAATTAGAATACTTACCATTAAATAAAATAGAGTGGTTGGCATCTTTTACATTAGATAGGTTACACGCTTCTTTGCCATTCGCATCGTAGTAAGGACTAAAAGCCATGATATTTTTTTCAAAAGTAGTTTTATCTACTCCTCTAGCTGGACGACTATATACTCTCGCGTTATACATAGCTGCAATAAAAGAAATCGCACCGATGTTTCCAGCACCAAGACCATCCACATTGTCGATCTTCATCATTCGCTGTAATGCGTTTCCGTCATCTTTTCGCTCTTCCCACCAGTTACTACCACCTAAATAGTCTTTATGTAATAAAACCATTCCAAAAAACATCTGCATAGTATGGTCATAACCTACAGACTTAACTTTTTGCATTAACTCTGTTTTTTGAGCACTTGAAAGGCGATTAAAAATCTTGGCTCCCATTCGAAGGTTAAACTCAGCTTGTACGCCACCACTTTGTTTTTGTAAATTAAATGCCGAGCTCACTTCTTTTAAGTAAGCCTCAGCCAAAACTTTAGCTCCACGATAAGCTAAAAAGTTTAAAGACATATTATAATCATTTTCGATCATGTCTTCTAACTCTTTTTGTGATTGCTTTGCTAATCTACTAGACTCTTTTTGACCTTGAATAATAGCTTCTAGACGGTCAGGATCAATGGATCCAACCTCTTCGCCAGCAAAAGACAAAGCCGGAAAAACTACTGAAAAAAGATAAAAGATAGTGAAAATTAGGACGGTGCTTCGTTTCAGAAAAAACATAAAAAACCTTTATATATAGAGTCTTTAATACAAAAATAGGGTAAACCCTTACAGTTACTACGATTTTTTAAGTAAAATGTTTCTATTTTTATAAATTAATAACTTCTTGAGGATAATAAGCTCAGTATATTGGTTTTTACAATTAGCCAAAGTACATTTTAATCTTTACACCTTAGCCTTAAACAAAATAAAACTTCATTGTTTCCATTTACGCATTCTGTGGATAACTTGCTGCCTTGAAAGCCCAAGTAGTTTACCCGCTTTTGTTTGATTATTATTACATCGCTCAAGAGCTTGAGCTAAAAGATCATTTAAAAGCTCTTCCACATTTAAGCCATTCTTTGGCAACACAAAAGATTGCTCCGTAAAATCACTGTTTTTTATAGACGCCTCTAACACATTGGTCTTTTGCAAAAGTAATTGTCTTAGCTTTTTATTTTCGCTACGTAAGTCCCAATCGCTTTTTGCTAGATCTATTGTTCGGAGTAGCTTTGCTGCTTCAAATGGTTTAGTCAGGTAGTCAAATGCACTTAGTTTGGTAGCTTTGACAATTGATTTTACATCATCATAAGCTGTCAAAACAACAATTGGACAAGGCATATTTCCATCCAAACTCTCCAATACTTGTAGACCATTTAACTTTGGCATATTTAAGTCTAAAACACATACATCAAAATCGTTTGAAATCTCATCCAAACAAGCTTTACCATCAAATACTACTGTAACTTGATGATCATTACTCTCCAATTGTATCTGAAGAACTCTAGACAAAGACTGATCATCATCAGCGATTAAAATACGCATAATTATCTCTTTATAGGCTTACTTTATGTTTGCCACCATCACTAAATTCAAACTCTTTTGGAAAACTCATTTCAAAGCAAGTTGGCTCACTTGTATTTTTCAAGATCAACACTCCACCTAACTGACTCATTAATTCAGAAGATATAGCTAATCCTAATCCATTTCCATCTTGTTTACTAGTGTAAAAGAAATCAAAAATGACATCTTTATTTTTATTTTCAACTCCAATACCATCATCTAAAACTTCAATACAATATTGATTATTTAAACTAGATAAATCAACTTTCACAAATCTATTTGCAGCATCTATAGCATTTAAGATCAAGTTTAGTAATACCTGTTGAACCATATTACTAGGGCCATTGTATATCATATTTTTTTCTGAAAAGAATAGTTCAATTTTTATATTTTTATTTTTACATTGAACTTGAAGTAATTTAATCAAATCAGAACAAAGATCAACTAAATTTATCTGAGTAAAGTCTACTTTTTCATCTCGACTTAAACGTAAAAAGGTATCTAAGATCTTTTTAATTCTAGAGATTTCTTTTGATGCGATCTCAACTAGCTCTTCTTGGTGATCTAATTTTGTTTCATCTTTTAATATTATATCCAAAATTCCTTTTAAAGATGCCAAGGGGTTTCTTATTTCGTGAGAAATACCGGCCCCTAAGAGTCCTATAGCATGAATTTTTTCATTTTTCTTTAGGGTATCTTGGGCTGTCATCAGAGTCTCTGTCTGTACTCTTAGGCTATTGTTACTTTGATTTAACTCTTTGATTAGCTTTTTTTGATAAGATGAATAAGCCCCAGTTATAACTGCAATCACAAAATACAAAACAAGCTCTAAACTCTTGTCCGTATTTTTTACAAAATAATCTGCTCCCCAGTCAAAGTGTAAATGAGGAAAATACAATACAGCACAACTAAACGCGGCCAACAATGCCCCTTTTAACCCAAAGCGAAATGCCCCTAACAAAATGGGTAAATAATAGAGTTTTCGATATACAGCATGCAATGGAGTATGATGTGTATGAGTACCATAATGTAGTGAAGTGGTAAACAAAATCATGGCTGCAATAGCCACTATCCAAACTCTATTTGTATTAAATTTTTGCATCTAAACCTTTAATCAATTAATGTTCAGTCCTTAAAAAGTGTCTTTAATATTCTAGTAGATTATACGACAACTCCTACTCCTACCACCACTCGATTTTATCGTTTTTCTGAGTTTTTGGCTATTTGATTACACAATATTAAGTCAATCAATGGATTCATATAATCCCATACTAAAAGTATTTTTCAATTGTTTACTAAGCTTTCAATTGATAAGATTAAAAATATTGAACCCACTAGAGATAAAATGATTTCAAATAAAAACCATCTACTAAGTATAATAGTCACACTTGTCTTTGCAATTTTTTATTGCTTCTATTTAAGTTTGTGGTTTTTATACACAGACTCATATACCAGTGAAGCAAATATTCATGCACTATATAATCCACTACTCTCTTCACTTAAAATTTTTGAAGCCAATGGACTGGGTTATTTCACTTATTGTTTAAGTGTATTTTATGACTTAAGCTTTTACCCGTCTGCTAGTATAATCTTCCCGATATATATATATATATATATTAAATCTAGCTCCATTTTTCATTGATTATCCTTGGCTAATCAATGTTGCTTTAAGCTTATTTTTAGTTGTCATTCCACTTATTGTATTTTACGATTCTCCAAAAAGAGTATTTGTATTTTTATTATTGATATTCTCTTTTCCACTTACACAAATTGCTTTAAAAGGTTTTTCTATCCACGCGTGGGTTATTGTATTACTCACATTGGCTATTTTTACTTACGATAAATACAAAAGTAAAAAAAGCACTCTGTATTTAGTACTTTTTATCTTTTTTGGAATTTTAAGCTGTTCTTTAAAACACTTAGGAGTAATCTATTTTACGGTGTTTTTATATGTACAATTAGTTGATAATTATTTACATAACAAAAATCAACGGCTTTTACTCTTTTCAAGCTTTTTCATTTTGAGTATAAGTGCTTTATTTTATCCAATTTCTGAAACTGTGAATTATGTGGAGTTTATATTCAGACTCACACCAAAATATACAATTACTAATTTGCTTCTTTTAATGATAGTTTTACTTTCTATCTCTCTATTATTTTTTAAGAAAGTCAAATTAAACTCTCCTAGAAGTAAAGATTTCATAGAGTCACCAATTTTTGTAATGAGTTTTTTTACCTTGATTGTAACAGTAATAATTATCGCTCTTGAGTTTAGAGTTAACCCTGTAGCCTTTTATATCAGTCTAAGTATATTTACTTATTTTAACAGTTCACTTATCTACTGCTCTATTGATCAAGACTTACAATGGATATTATTACTAGTGTGTTCACTACAAACGGCTTTGTTTTTGTATTTGTTTGCACCTTTTACCGAATTCTTTCTACTACCTGTCTTCATCTTATTTTATTTATTATCTAAAGGACTAAAGTCCAAAATCTTTATAGCTTTTTTAATAATCATTAATTTGTTCGTTAGTAACTGTTTCATGGCTAAAAAAGATTTAACCATTAAATTATTTTTCTATAGTTATACTTGGCAACCCCTCACATGGAAAAAAACAAAAATGTCATCTCTCCAAAATGCTATAAAGAGACAACTTAGATATAGATTGCCTAACAACGAAATTATGTTTGGATTCATTTCGAATTTATATTTTTCAACTAAAATGGAGTTTAACTGGAACCCCTACTATAGCTTTATTGAATTACCTGATTCCTATGAAGATTTATTAATTATGAATGATGATAAAATGACAGCTGGATTTAAAAAACTAGTTGAATCTGGAGATTTATCAATTTTTATTGATGTACTCAAATCTTGGGACGAATATGTTGATATTGATTCCGTTCTTAAAAAAGCTAGGAATAATATTAAAGAGGCGTATACACCTAATTATATCTCCCGACATCAAAATCTATCGCAAAAGTTTACTGCTTTTTTAGATAGTAATCCACATTACCAAAACTATTACGACATTATTTTACTACCTAGTTTAGACCCTATAGTTAAATTGTATATTCATAAAAAAAATAAGAACTATAAAATGGGAATTGAAGAAAGAAGCATTCAAAGAGCAGCTATTATAGCTTTATTTACCAAAACATTTCAAAGTCTTAGCTTAGATGTTGAAAAGGATCAAAACAACTTGATAGAAGCGTTTCATTTATACAAAGCTAATGATTATTTACAAGCCTATTTACATTTATTAAAAATTGACCCCAACATATTAAAACGGGAAGTTCATACAAAATTTTTGAAGATTTTATGGGTTCAACTGAATAATAACGAAAGAGACAGACTTATAAATATTAGTAGCAAATAGACAAGCTAACTGTTTCTTTAGTCGACTATATTATCCTACTCATTTCTTCACAATCAATCTTTTTAAAAGTAAAAACTGTTGAAATTTCAACTATATTGTTTGAAAATATACATTCCATAACCTTATATGTTCCGTTTAGCTCCCCTTTGTAGATGTAACCGTTATAAGATAATATTTATGTAGTTTAACAAAATTTACAAAAAGGTTCATTATGATAAAGATACTTCTTTTTATTCTCTCTACAAGCATTTCTATGGCTTCTGGTTCTCACATCCATACAAACATTGTGCAAAATAAAGTTCCTCAAATATATAATCAATATAAACTAAAAAATAAAGTCAAAAAACCAGCAAGTGCTGTATACCTATGTACTTGTGGCGATCAAGTTTGGAAACAAGATGCTGGAAAAATTAAAGCCTGTCCTTATTGTGGACCTGCCATGCCGAATTGCGGCTTGCTTGTAAAGGTACTGCCTAAGCGTGGTGAAAAGTATGATTGGAGTGACTATGATCTGCCCAACAAAATTTGTCCAATTAGCAACGAAGAAATAAAAAACTCTAAACATCAAGTGAAACTAGATGATAAAGCTATATTTGTTTGTTGTAAAAAATGTGTTACTAAGTTTAAGAGAGCTATTACAAAAGGTAAAGCTCATAAAAAACTGCGTAAACTCCCTCTAAAGCCTGAAAAGTTCGGTTTTATACTAAAAACTCCTAGCGAACATCAACATTAAATTATGAAACTTTTGATACTTCTATTTTGTATAGTAAACTCTTTGATCTATGGTGATACAATTACACTTTCTTTTCTCAAAGAACAATTAATAAAAAATCATATTTCATTACAATCTGCTTCTTTACAGCTTGAGTCCGCTAAACATACGGCAAAGTCAGAAGGGTTTTTGCCCAATCCCATGCTTAAGTTTGGGCTCTTTCCTAAGGCGATTTCTACTAAAAATGGGGATCTAAAATCTAAAGTTTCTATTAGTCAAAAACTTCCACCTAAATCACAACGACTCTCTAAAAAACGACTAGCCAATAATGCTGTTGATATCCAAAAACTTATTGTACAAAAGACTCTTCAAGATCTGCTTCTTGAACTTGAACTACAATTTTTTGAATATAAGTTTCACTTAGATAAAAAGTCTCTTTTAACAGATAATCTTAGCTTAATCAATTCGTGGGAAAAGCTATGGGAAACTCATTACTCCCATCACAATTTTCAATATCAGCGCTTGATTCAGTTGCAACTAGATGCTCGTGAAGTTCAAGATCAAATACGAAGTATCGATGAACAAACTCCTATTTTGTTTGAGCAATTACAACAGTTAGCATGGATAAAGAGCAGTAAACCAAAAAAATTAACTTTTAAAAAAGAAGTTAGGGATGACCATTTCAACTTAGATTTGTCTAAAAATTTACAGATTCAAATGATTCAAGCACAAGCAGATGTAAAACAATCACAAATGAAATTTGAACAATCATTTTATAAACCTAATTTTACACTAGCTAGCGAGTGGAACCAAATCGATGCTAACTCCAATAATCCAAATCAGGGAGACGATGCTTGGATGATCAGTCTTGGCGTAGATTTAGTTTTGAACAAAAGACAAGTTCAAAACAAAGTTCAATCTAAAAAACTAGCCTTTATGGCCCTTCAAAAAGCCAAACTTTATAAATCCAGACAAATTCAAATCGAGTGGAAAAAACTTATCTTTCAGTTAAATGACTCCAGAGCTCGCTATAGACTTATAAAAGATGATTTGATTCCTAGAACTAGAGAAGCCCTAGACTCAATTCAAACTAATTATTTAACTCAAAGTAAAGGCATAGACTTTTTTTCATTGCTGAGTCATCTTAGAAAACTACTTAGTTTAAGTCTTCAAATGCAAAATCAATATAAGATCTACTTTCAATCCAAAGCAAAGATTAAACATCTCCAAAACAATGAGGTCGACTTATGAAAAATATGTGGCTATTTTTAATTTTGGCAACAAGTCTCTATGCTAGTCAAACTCATAAAACTATAAAGGCAAATCAATCTAGTGATGTAAAACATACAAATAAAACCTCTGATAAAGCTGTTTTTACTTGTAGTATGCATCCACAAATCCGAGCACCTCAACAAGGCAAGTGCCCTATTTGTTTTATGGATCTAATCTCTTTAGATACAACAAATGTACTCCCTTCAGATACTATAGAGCTTAACAAGCAACAACAAAAAAACGCCAATATTTTAACATATCCTGTCCAATTTAAGCATGATCAAAAAAATCTAAATCTGTATGGCAAAGTGAAGTTGATTCCATCTAATATTTATCGTATAACAGCATGGGCTGGTGGTAGAGTTGATAAGCTATTTGTTAACTCTATAGGACAAAAAGTAAAAAAAGGAGACCCTCTTTATCAGATTTACTCTCCAGCCTTGATCTCATCCCAACAAGAGTTAATCTCGGCTTTAAACTTGTTAAAAAACTCTAAAAAATCAAGTAGCCGATTTTTATCACTGACTACAAACCTCAAAGCCATCCGTCAAAAACTACTTTATTTAGGATTAACCAAAAAAGACTTACAAAAAATTGAAAACAAAAATGCTCCTGCTCCACTAATAACAGTACATGCCCAACGTAGTGGAGTGGTCAAAGATGTGACAATCAATGAAGGAGAATATGTTAAAGAAGGCGCACCTATTTTATTAATAGCTAATATGGATACACTTTGGGTAGAAGCATCGGTATATGAGGATGATATACAAACTTTACATGGTCCAATACAATCTTTAATTATCTTAGACTCTCATCCAAAAGAAGAGATTTTAGCTCAGTTTGTCAGAATTGATCCTTTTGTAAACTCCAATACTCGATCTAGTAGAGCCATTTTTTCAATTTCAAATACGACTGGTCAATACCACGAAGGATCATTTGCTAGAGTTCAAGTGGAGTCTCATTCAAAAAAAGGGCTCTTAATTCCTCATTCATCTGCACTTTTTACGGGACAAAAAGCTGTTGTGTTCGTCAAAAATAAAAACCATTTTAAGTCGGTATTTGTTCGAGTTTTAGAAAAAACTCAATCTTATTATAGAGTTTTGGGAGATCTTAAAGAAGGAGATCAGGTCGTTGCACAAGGCACATTTAAAATTGATAGTGAGTTTCAAATTCAAGCAAAAGACTCAATGATGAGCTCTAAAGAGTTATTATCACCTTATGGCAGTAGAATCGACTTTAGAAAGCCCATTGATAAAGCGCAAGACTGGTTAAAATTGAAAAAACCAAGTATTGACTTAAAGCAAAAGTTTGATCATATCTTAGACTCTTATATAGAGCTACATCTGAGTTTATCTGAGGACTCATTTGATGAATCAAAAGAAATCATTGCTGAACTATCTCAAAGTTTGTTTAATATAGATCAATCCACATTAAATAGCCATGAGATACAAGTATTAAAACTAATAAATTCCTCACTAAAAAAAACTTTGACCCTAGCTAGCTCCACCAAACTATTTAAGGATCTACGAGGTGCTTTTTCACTGCTATCTCAATGGATGATAGCTTTGACTGAAAACCATTGGATTAGCCAAAATCCTGATTTAAAAAAAGTGTATTGTCCCATGGCTTTTGATAATCAAGGAGCCTATTGGGTTCAGGATGAAGACGAAGTATTAAACCCTTATTTTGGATCCAAAATGCTAAAATGTGGCACAATCAAAGATTGGAACTTACAGTGAAAAACCTGCAAAGTTATCTGATCTGTCACCCTCTCATCACCTTGGCTATTTTACTTTCGATTTTACTCACTGGTCTCTTTGTTTCTCCTTTTGAAAGTTCTTTTTTACCTTCAGACCTTCGAATGCCTATTGCTGTAGATGCTATTCCTGATTTGGGAGAAAACCAGCAAATTGTGTTTACTTCTTGGATGGGTAGAAGTCCCCAAGACATAGAAGATCAAATTTCTTATCCATTATCTACCCAATTGATGGGTCTACCTGGGGTTAAAAGCATCCGAACCTTTAGTTTTTTAGGCTTTTCAACGATCTATGTGATTTTCAATGAAGATGTAGAATTTTATTGGTCAAGATCAAGAATTATTGAAAAGTTAAACTCATTACCCAATGGCTTGTTACCTTCTGGGGTACAAGCAACTCTAGGCCCTGATGCAACTCCACTAGGTCAAATATATCTTTACATGCTTCAAGCATTTGATCAAGACGGAAACAGAGTCCCACAAGCATTTAACCTTGAAGAAAAACGTACTATTCAAGACTTTCAAGCAAAACCCTTACTTCAATCCATTTCTGGTGTGAGTGAAGTAGCGTCCATTGGTGGTTTTGTAAAAGAGTATCAAGTTCAATTAGACCCACAAAAATTGGCGTTTTACAAAATATCATTATTAGACGTAGCAAAGTCTATAAAAACATCAAATTTAGATATTGGTGCTAAAACCATGGAGTACAATAAAGTTGAGTACTTGATTCGAGGACTAGGCTTTGTTAAAGACCAAAAAGACATTGAAAATACAGTAGTAAAAACAGATGCCGGCACCCCCCTACTTATTAAACACCTTGGGCATGTACAGTTAGTACCTGGTTTTCGTAGAGGTATTTTAGATGATGCCGGAGAAGAAGCCGTTGGGGGTATAGTAGTCGCTCGCTATGGTGAAAACCCCATGAAAGTATTAGCAGATATCCGCTCCCATTTAAAAAAAGTTAACGATTCCTTTCCTAGTAAAACTTTAAAAAATGGTAAAAAGGTAAAACTTAAAATTGTACCCTACTATGATCGTACAAATGTCATCCAAGAAACCATAGCTACCCTATGGCACGCTTTAACAGATGAAATGATCATAGCTTCTTTAGTTATATTAGCTTTTTTGTTTCATACAGGAAGCTCTTTTCTATTGGCAATCATCTTACCTTTTGGCATATTGCTCACATTTATTGGTATGAAAATAATAGGGATTGAAGCCAATGTAGTAGCTTTATCCGGCATAGCTATTGCCATTGGAGTTATGGGTGACATGGGAATCGTACTCGTAGAAAATACTCAAAAAATGTTAGAAGAAAACCCCGATGAAAAATCTAGCCTGATAATTTTAAAAGCAGTGTCCCAAGTAAATATGCCAATCTTAATCGCTGCTTCTACTACGATTATTAGTTTTTTACCTGTATTTTTTTTAACAGGTGCAGAAGGAAAACTGTTTCGTCCCTTAGCCTATACTAAAACCCTAGCCATATTATCTGCCGTCTTGATTTCGCTATTTTTATTGCCACCTTTAAGTCGTTACCTACAGGCACTAAAATTAAAAAAAATAAATAAATTTTTGGCAATACCAATCTTTGTTTTATGTCTTTGTACGATCACATATACCTGGTCTCCATTAGGTAATCAATCAGGCTATTTCTTCAATTTATTTTTTGTAAGCTTAGTCATTTTATCTTTGCTAATCTCTTTTTCAATATTAAAAATATATTATCTGTCTATTTTAAAAAAATGCTTAAACTACTCCAAGACTTTTTTATTCATACCCATAACTATAACTATGTTGGGGATGACTATCTGGCTTGGTGTACAAAACGTTTTTTTCTTTTTACCTGACTCCATCTTAAGCTCTACTTTATTTATGTCTTATAGCAAAAAGTTTCCTGGTCTTGGAAGCGAGTTTATGCCTAAGTTAAAAGAGGGATCATTTTTGTATATGCCTACTTCTATGCCTCACGCTAGCGGAGAAGAAATGACAGAGGTCCTTTCTATTTTAGATCAAAAAATAGCATCTGTCCCAGAAGTAGAGTGGGCCGTTGGAAAAGCAGGACGTGCAGCTAGTGCCTTAGATCCAGCTCCCATGTCTATGATCGAAACAATTATTCAATATCACTCTGAGTTTAAACTAGACAAAGATGGTAATCAGGCTCTTTTTTCTTTTGATTCTAAGTCGAATCAATTTATTAGAGATCAAAACAATTTACTTATTAACGACTCAAATGGAAAACCCTATCGTAACTGGAGAAAACACATAAAAACTCCTCAAGATATATGGGATGAAATCATCAAAGTTTCGCAAATCCCTGGTACTACTTCTGCTCCTTTTTTACAACCAATCGAAGCTCGTCTTGTTATGTTACAAAGTGGTATGAGAGCTCCCATGGGGATAAAAATCATAGGAGATGATTTGCAAACAATGGAGCAGTTTGGCTTGTATCTTGAAAAGACACTCAAAGAGGTAACTGGTGTTAAATCAAGTGCTGTATTTTCAGATCGTATCGTCGGAAAACCATACTTAGAAGTTGATTGGAATAGAGAAGAACTCGCAAGATATGGAATTTCTATTTTAGAAGCTCAAAGACATCTTGAGTGGGGAGTTGGTGGCGGGAAAATATCTGAAGTAATTGATGGTAGAAATCGTTTTGCATTAAGTCTTCGCTTTTTAAAAGACTATCGAGATAGTCCAGAAGATCTTGAAAAATTACTAATCTCTCCTAGTGGAGGTCATACTGCTATACCCTTATCTTTACTGGCAAAAGTACACTATCGAAAAGGCCCCCAAGCGATTAAAGGAGAAGACTCTAAACTTGTAAGTTATGTTTTGTTCGACAAAGATAATAATTTTTCTGAAGGAGAAGTTATCCAGTCAATACAAGAGCATTTCAGACAAAAACAAAAATCAGGAGAGTTTTTATTGCCACCTGGTACTTTTTATAAATTTGCTGGTAGCTACCAAAATCAACTGCGAGCCAACAAACGACTTGCTTTCATCATCCCTCTAGCTCTCATTATAATTTTTTTTATCATCAGTCTACAGTTTAACTCAATTGTCGTAACTGGGTTCATTTTTTCAGCCGTGTTACAAGCTTGGAGTGGAGGCTTTATATTAATCTGGTTGTATAACCAAGACTGGTTTTTTAACTTTGCTTTGTTTGGTTATCACTTTCGAGAAATTTTTCAAGTTAATACCATCTACATTAGTGTTGCTGTTTGGGTTGGATTTTTAGCCTTATTTGGTATCGCCACTGACGATGGTGTACTAATGAGCTCCTTTATATCCCAAGAGCTAAAAAACAAAGTCCCAAAATCCAAGGAAGATTTAAAACAGACTATTTTAGCTGCAGCACAAAAGAGAGTTAGAGCATGTCTAATGACCTCTGCCACAACAATTTTAGCTCTATTACCTATTCTTACAAACCATGGTCGAGGTTCAGAGATTATGATACCCATGGCTGTACCTATCTTTGGTGGCATGTGTGTAGCCTTATTGTCCTTATTTCTCACTCCTGTTTTGTTTTATTTATATCACAGTTTTACAAGTAACTTTGACAAAAACTCACTTAATGATGAGTAAACTCTAATGATAAAGAAAGTTTGCTGTTAAGTCTTTGTAACAGTATAATGTCTCAAATCAATTACGGAGCTCCTTATGAAAAACATTCTAATTTTATCTTTCTTTTTTACTTCTATAAGTTTTAGTGCTGGCACAGATCAAAAAACACCTTTGATTAAAAAGATTTTAAAAAAAATATATAAAAAGAAGATGATAGAGCAGCAGCAACAAGACCTTTTTACTCGAATCGAGTCCAATATTACAAAAGGTAATAACCTGCTGTTTGATGATTTAATGGAATGGGAGAAAAACACTCAGAACATTGAAGCAAAGTACAAATTATTCAAACAACTTGAAAAAAAATCATTAAAAATACTTAAAAGTAGATTTTTAAAAGAAATCAATATGTATAGTCTTGTATTAAAAGCAAATATGCATTTATACCGTAAAAACTTTACTCTTTCTGAGTTAAAAACTCTCTTAAAGTTTTATAATACGGCTGCTGGTGTTAAAACAATTGAAATCGCACCTCAATTACTAGCTACTTCTCAAGAGATTATGGCAAAACAATTGGTTCCTGCTACTTCTAAAATCGCCAAAGAAGTCCAAAAAAATATGGTAGAAGAATTTATAGCATCTGAGTAATCAATCTATTATCTGATAGCAATTATGAGTTTAGCTCTTTCAACTCTTCGAGCTCTTCCCATCTTTCATAAACAGACTCTAGTGTAGAGTTTAACTTCACTTGTTGCTCTGCTAAGTCATTGTATTGATCATAATCAACTAGATTAGTTACTTGATCATCAAGAGTTTGTTTTTCGGCCTCAAGTGAGTCGATTTGAACTAAAATATCTTTTAACTCATTTTGCTCTTTGTAACCAAACTTTTTAACTGATCTCTTAGGCTTTTGCCCTTTTTGATAGCTAATCTCTTGAGTACTTACTTCAGCACTCTCAAGATCTCTTTTTTGTTTTAATAATTTAAAAATCGTAAAGTTACCTGGAGTATAAAATGGGGTTTCTTCTTCGCCTATCTCAATAACCGATGTACAAACCCGATCTAAAAAGTACCTATCATGTGATATGACAAATGCACAGCCTTCATAAGCTAAAACTGCTTCTTCTAAAAGACGTAGAGTTAACAAATCTAAATCATTGGTTGGCTCATCTAAAATTAGGAAATTACCTTCTGTAGCCATCATTCTGGCAAGTAAAAGCCTTGCTCTTTCACCACCCGATAAGAGCTTAATCTTTTTATTGTGAGTATCTGGGTAAAAATTAAACCGATCTAAAAAAGAGTTTACATGTATATTTTTTCCTTGAAAGGTTAAAAACTCTCCAAACTCTGACATAGAGCCCAACACTGTATCTTCTTCATCTAAAAAGGCTCTGTTTTGATCTAAATAGCAAAAGTGAGTATTTTGACCAACAATTACTCCACCTTCATCTGCTTTTACTTGATCTAGTAAGATCTTTATAAAAGTAGACTTACCTGCACCATTTTTACCGATGATACCGATTTTTTCACCGTCTAAAACTTTATGGACGGAGTTTTTGAAAAGCCATTTATCAAATTTTTTACCTAGCTGGTTCCACTCTAATATGGTATTACCTAGTTTTCTAGATAAACCAAATCGAAACTCTCCTAAAGGATCTGGACGATAAGACAGGCTGTCTGATACTTCTGCAAATTGATCTATTCGATACTTTGCTTTTGTACCTCTAGCTCTAGGCTGTTTATTGATCCAAACCAACTCTCTTTTTAAAAAAGAACTTTTATTTTTATTAGTACGGTCTTCTACACTATCCTCTAAGGCACGGCTTTCTAAAAATTTGTCGTAGTTTCCCTCATAAACTTTTAATCCTCCGCGATCTAAGTTTACGATTGTATCAATCACGTTGGTTAAAAAGTATCTATCGTGAGTCACCAATAACAATGCCCCTTTATAGTCGATCAACATTTGCTCTAACCACTCAATAGAATAAGTATCTAAATGATTGGTTGGCTCATCTAAAAATAAACAATCTGCTTGCTGTAAAAATATTTTTGCTAAAGCAACCTTTTTGATCTCTCCACCACTTAAAGAGTCTACTTTTATATGATGGTCTGCTATACCGATTTGATGTAAGTATTGACGTACTTTGTTGTCTAAATCCCAAACATTCAAGGACTCCATTTCGTCTTGAATCTTTGCCAGTTGATCAATTAATTTATCTGTAGGATTTTCAGAAACCTCTAAGGTCAGCTTTTCAAATTTCTCTAATAATCTTAACTCTTTTTGGTTATCCTGCAATACCTCTTCAAAAATCGTATTACCTGGAGTCAACTTTGGGTTTTGAGACAAATAAGCAAATTTAAATCCCTTATTTTTATGAATATTACCACTATCTGGAGACTCGTCTCCCATGATGATTTTCATAAGGGTCGATTTACCCGACCCATTGGCACCGATCAAAGCAATTTTTTGATTTTCAACCAATCCAAAATTGACTTCATCAAGTACTTTTGTAACACCATATTGTTTAGTGACCTTTTCGATTGATAGGATATTAACCATTATTCATCTTCCAGACGATCCGTATCATCTTCATCACCATATTGAGCAAACATACTTTCAAAGGAGTCATCTATAAAGTCAAAGCAAATATCTCCAACAAATAATGGATCTCCATCTTCTGCTCCATGCTCTCTTAGATATTCCACAATACCCATGCTGGTCATAATCGCTTGTAATCTCTGAACACTTTGCTCTTGTTCAAAATTAGTCATTGCTACAACTCTTTCAATGTCTGTACCAGATATAAACCATCCCATATCCATATCCATTCGGATTTTTAATGGTTTATCTTTTGGAGCTTGGTACTCCACTTGAAATACTTCTTGCTGTGGTGGAAACTCTTTTAACAACTCTGCAATACGATAGACTAGCTCTTTTGTGCCCTCACCTGTTAGCGCAGAGATTAAATGAATTTCTTCTTTGAATCCCGCTTCACGAAGTTTTGATTCAAACTCAAGATGAGATTCTTGAGCGTCCGGCATATCTGCTTTATTCAAAGCTATGATTTGCATTTTATTAGCCAATTTTTCAGAGTATTTTTGTAGTTCGTCGTTGACCTTCACAAAATTTTCAAAAGCATCTCTACCATCATACGGAAACAAATCAATCATGTGCAACAAGAAACCTGTACGCTCAATATGACGTAAAAATTGATGGCCCAAACCCTGTCCAGTATGAGCTCCTTCGATGATCCCTGGAATATCAGCCATTAAAATAGAGTCTAAATCATTGATTGGCACCATACCTAAGTTAGGGACTAAGGTCGTAAATGGATAATCAGCAATTTTAGGTTTTGCATTAGATACCTTAGCGATAAAAGTAGATTTACCAACATTTGGAAACCCAATAATACCCACATCAGCACACATTTTTAACTCAAATCGCACTTCAAACTCTTGCCCTGGTTGGCCTTTTTCACAATATTGAGGATAAGTATTATTTTTAGTAATTAATGCTCGATTCCCTTTACCACCTATTCCACCTTTAGCTAGTAAAATCTTCATTCCATCTGTATGTAAATCTGCGATGATTTCACCCTGTAAATTTAAAATACAAGTACCTGTAGGCACTTCTAGAATTAAATCAGGAGCTTTTCTTCCATCTGCTCTTTTTTTACCAGCTTCGCCATTTTCAGCATATTTATGTTTTGAATATCTAAACCTAGATAGACTGTTTATCGTGGACTTAGTGACTACGTATACATCTCCACCTTTTCCACCTGTCCCTCCATCAGGGCCCTTAAATGCTTTATGACGAGACTTTATATAACTAACCATCCCGTTTCCACCAGCACCAGCTTTTATTTTGACTGTAGTTTCATCGATAAACATATCTATCCTTTTGGAAAACCTAAAATAAAACCATCCCCAAGTATCTTGTTTGGTTTTCCAAAGTGGGGATTAAAATATTAATTCAATTGCTCTTCTAAAAGTTACATCACAAATATATGCAAAATGAATAATTAGATGTAGTTCAACAAGCTATATGAGATTTATAAATAATAAAAGTAAACAAGCTAAAATTGCACTTATAATAAGATAAAACAATCTCATAATCCAACTTGCGCTAGACTCTGTATAAGTTGTAGTTTTAAGATGATTATACACTTCGTTATTGGCTATAAAGTCAATAAACGATAATATTGCTCCTACAATTGCAAGATTTTTAAAGTGCAAATGATAAGCCCCTAACCAAATAGAGATATTAAAAGCAAAAACTAGATATAGAAAAAAATAAAACTGACCTGAAGTCTCTGGTGATACTATTTCAAGTCCCTCTATTTCTATCCTTCCGGTGGTTAAATACTGAAAGGTCTCTGAACTTCTTTTTAAAGAACTCAGATATAAGACGGAAATGATCCCGATAAGCACACATAATATGATTTTCATAAGCTTTTTGTTAACTCGTAATTACTTCATGTCGAAAAACATTAGTAGTTTAACAAATAAATCAATTCAACAACACCATGTACTATGATGTATATATTCAACAAAAATACGAACAGAATTTTTACCAAGCTATCATTATATTGTAAAAATTTCTTTAATCACAATATTTCATCTAGAAAAGGCACACATAATATGTTTCTGTTTACACCAAAAATGTCTCGACTAAGACTCTTAGGATACAAATCTTTTGGTATGTGCATGTTGTTATCAGTTTTGGTTACTACTAGTTTTGCAACCAATCTTGTTGTGGATAACAAGGACGAATATTTATCTGAACCAATTCATCAAAAACCTATCGTTGAACAAGACGACTTTTTTAGTCGATATGCCCCTGAAAAGTTACTCCACTCTAATGCCACCCAAAAAGAAGACATTAGAATTAATTCTGCCATGGATGTTTCTCGCTATTCAGATGAAGTTGTAAAATTCAGCGGTATCGAAAAACTTACTTCTGGTAAAAGATATCATAAGAAAGAAACTATATTAGATTATTCAAGGCTTATGCCATCTAACAGTGGTCCTACTGGTTTGATCAATGCAATTTCTGCTAGAGGATTACCAGAAGGTAAGATATCAGCTGCCTATATCAATACCAAAAGTGAAATAAAACAAGCTAATCTATTTAAAAATACAAAGTCATTTAGTGCAAATGATGCTAATTTTTTAATTAACTATGGTTATACAGATAATTTTGAACTTAACTTAAAAGTTCTTAAGACCTCTAGAAATCTTCAAACTCAAACAGGAAACTCTTATCACTCATCTTTAGAAGGTTTTCCCGAGTTTACTTTTGGTTTAAAGGCACATCAAAAGTATAAAAGTAACGAGTATGCGATCGGGTTTTTGAATACGAATATTTCAAGTTCTGCCCGTAAATTGATTGTAGATCAAGATTTTGAAAACTTTAAATCATTTTATGTCTCTGTAACAAGTGACTTTACTTACAGAACTGAATCACACTTTGTATTGAAACGTAATAGCACAGACAAGAAATTTAACACCAGCAATACTTGGCTAACATTTATCGGTGGGTTTGATACCAAACTTTCAAAGAAAACTCATCTGTTAACTGAAATCAAATATGAAAACTTCAAGTCAAATGTGAAAGATATTAGTATCAATGGCGGTATCCGACATAATATGAAAAACTCTGCTTTAGATTTATTTATAGTACGTGGAAACCAAACTGGCTACTCTGAAACTGGATTTAAAATATCTGGTGCATTCTAAGTTAGTCTTATGAAAAAGCCTCTTGAAACTGTCTATAAGCTTTTAGAAATAGTTGAAGATCGAAAAAAGAAAGACTTAAGCTTATCTAATCTACTCATTGGTGACCCAAATATTGACCCCCCTAAATCCCTCTTAAAAGCTCTTGAAAACAGTGTTTTTGATGGCCCTAATGGTTATAGTCCAGCCAAAGGTGATCCACACTTGATTGATGCTATTATATCGTATGACAAAGTTAAAGCCAATCCTTCACAATTAATCATTGGAAATGGGTCTAAAACCCTGGTTTTTATTGCATTAAAACTATTGCTTCAGCCAAATGATAAAGTTTGTCTTTTCAGTCCCTATTATCCCGCCTATCAATCTCTATTACTTGAGTTCAATGCACAAATAACAAATTTAGATTATACTCGAGATTATCTAAATGAGATAAAGAAAATAAAACCAAAGCTCGTCATTTTAACAAGTCCAAACAATCCCGATGGACAAACATTTACCAAAATTCAATTACAAGAGATTTCAGACCTTACAAAACAGCTAAACTCTTATTTTATCATCGATGAGGCTTATCGCAATTTTATATATGATGAAGAAGTCTCTCAAGATTTATCAGACTTTATCTACGAGGATCACGTTATTTGCTTAAGGACATTCTCAAAAGCTCTGGCAATCTGTGGTTGGAGAATCGGTTACTGTATTGCAAATACAAACTTGATAAAACAGATGGCGCAAACTCAACTCTCTTTATTTAATCCGCTCAATCGAATCATGCAAAGAGCATTAACAAAATACCTAAAAAACCCTGATATAGGCTTTAACAGCAAATCAAAACATATTTTCAAAAGTCGACTTAATAAAGTCTGCTCCTCTTTTGCTAAGCGCAACATCAAGGTTTCATCGCCTTTAGGAGCATTTTATATATTTTTAAAGTTAAATTTAAGCGATACACAAGACTTTTGCATTGATTTAGCCACAAATACTGGGATTATTTTGTGGCCTGGCTATGATTTTGGTAAACCTAGTTTTATACGAATATCTATAGCACAATTAGAAGAGAGTAAAATTGAATCCCTCATAGAGAGACTGACTCTATATCTAAAAGAAAATAAAGTTAATATAATCTAAACCACTATCTCAATTTAAGAGTATTGTACCTTAGACACTATTGCTCTTAAGTCTGCTTCTACTACTTGTTGAAAATTTTGGGCTATCTCATCTAACATAGCCCGATCTTTTTGAATTTTTCTAAAATCTCCAACGAAATTTTGAAAACCAACCGAGCTAGCTGAAGCTTCTTCACAAAAAATAAATAATGAAAAAGGTTCATCTGGATCTTCAAAATCATCCAATCGAAAGCCTGTATTAAACAAATTTTTGCCATCTAAAATCTTACTCAATACACCAGGCAAGACATTAAACTCATACTCTGCTACTTTTGCTCTAACATTATCATGTACTTTAGAGCCCGTAACATTTGGTAGCGACATAGAAATAGTATCGTTGTCATCCATTTCGCTAGGTAAATCTATACTCAAGTACTCAGCGATTAAATCCTCTAAAGTATCATCAATCGTATCTCTTAAATATGCTCGTAATGATTGGATTTCTGAGTAAACTAATTTATCATCTTCAATAAATCTAAACCATTCTCCTGGTAAGTCAAGTTGCGTTAATTGAAACATTTTCTCTAAAACTTGTTTTTCTTCAGCGGCGATTTCATCTGACGTTGAATGCTGATCAATATGCTTTATCTGATGCTCTTTATGTAACTCTCGACCTTCTCTATCAAACTCAAGAACATTAGCATAATCAAGAAGCTTTTCGTTGGCATCCATACGATCTGGCTCGTAACACAGTATTTTATTTACGCCCTTACCAATTCGATTTAAAGTATTGATATTTATTTCGTAGCGTTGCTTATCTGTCAAAGAATTATAATACTCCAACCTTTCAGCTTCATCCATTTTTTTAAAGTCTGGATTTAATTCCCCAACTATTTCAGTAATAGTATTAGCTACACACACAATATATCCCTTCTAAACTCGTTTTTAATTGGTATAATGACCGTTAAATGTTTTATTTGATCTATTTCAAGATTAACATTTTTAGAAAATTTTACAAGGTAAAAGGGGCAAATTTCTTTATTTTTATCCATATTGCTTTCTCTCAGTAAGAATAGTATTTATAGTAAATTATCTAGTCTTCAATAAAAAGAAGATTTGAATCACTACCTTGGACTATCTACCTAGACCTAAACTTTTCCAAACAAGACAAGTGTTTATCCAAATATCCTCCTAGTTCCCCCTTAAAGAGATAACAAGGTCTATTTAACATTTGCAAATTAATCTTACTCTAAGCCAAAAAAATGCCCCTATTATATTTAATAATATTTGCTTTTCAGTTAAAATTAAAAAAACAAATTTTACGTGAGGTTTTATGAGTTCATTAAATATAGTCTATTACGAGTTTGAGCCTCGAAAACAAAGAAACCCGTCCACTATTATCGAGGGTGATATTGGCGATATCGAGTTTCATTGCCCTAGTATGCTACTTGAGTTTAAAAGCTTGATTGGTAAACTCGATAACGTTTCATTACTCTTTTTAGACTCTTCTTGTCCCGACTATTCTACACAACATTTTTTATATGGATTTAAAAAGATTTTCCCCGATGCGAAAGTTGTTATTTTCAACTCTAAAGGTAGTGCCGAGCACTTAGAGCATATCGTGTACTCTGGAGTAAAATGTTTTGTTCCTGAAGAGTTTTTACCCAATGATCTACACGGAATGTGCTACAAAGTCTTAGGCCTAGATTATGTAAAAAAAGAAGACCGACACTATTATAAAGGTAAAATTCTCATCATTGATGAAGAAGTCAATTTAGTTAAATTGTTAGAAACATTTTTATCCCAATTTGGCTATGAAATCACTTCTGTCACAGACGCTTCTACTATTGCCACCGTCTTACAAAATGACAACTTCAATCTAGTTTTAATGGATGTAGATATAAAAAGTTTTCCGGCCCTTGATCTACTAAAAACTATTAAATCCCATGATGAAGAGACTTTCGTTTGTGGTATGGATTGGTTTGGTAACAAAGAAAAAGAAAGAGTTTTAGTTAATGCAGGCGCATATAAGGTTCTCAAAAAGCCTTTTGAACTTCATATTCTAGCTCAATTGCTAGGCAAACTTATCTTTCGATCCAGTAACGAAGAAATTCAAGTCGATTATAGTAAAACTCTTAAAAAAGGAAACGGCATAAAAAATAATTTAATGCTCCTCTCCATGGTTTGTGTGGTAACCGTTTTAAGTTTTGCGGTTGCAGAAAGTCTCTTAAAAGAAAGAGAAGTCGAACAAGTAAAAAAACCACAAAACCCACTAAATCACCCTATTGTACTTCAAATGATGCAACAACCTGTTGATGCAGACATCGAAAAAATCAAACAAAAGTTGGGTTCTAGATAATTGATAAGGACTTTTTTTGTAACTATTCAGCTATAATTTTTCAATTTGTTCACAAAGGTTGATAACATCTAAGTTTTTGATCATTGTTATATTTTGTATTTTAAGCTTTTGAAGTGTAGTGAACTACTCGAAAAAAGCTTTTAATGTAAAAGATGATGATGAGCTAAACCGCATCAATAAAGTAAAAAATGTGAGAAACTTGTATGCTCCTCTCCTTTTATCGAAGAGGACACCTGAATAATTACGATTTATTTTGTATTAAACTTACTTCATGTAAAAACTGTTTTCCGTTAATCCATTTTGATTTATCTTTTTTAGTTAACTTAGTATACGAAATATGCCAAATTCGAACATCTAAATCATTCATGTTGAGTTCTCGAAACGTTAATAAACCCTCTTCGATATGCACGAAAATTTTACTTTCTAACTTTTCAATTAAGTTAAACAAATTTTCATTGTTTACCAATATTCGCTGTTTATCAATTTGTAGGCTATTAGACTCATATAAAAACCATTGGACAAATTCTTTTAAGACATCAATTTCAATCCAAAACCTTTTTCGCTGCATACAAGACATAGTATACGAAAAGTTATACACTTCTAAATGTTCGGGTCTCATACGAAGCATACCCGATAAACCATTCGGTATTTTCACCCATCCATTGTTAATGTTCATGATCTCTCTGATTCGCATTTGCCGAATGGGTATAGTCTCGCTTCCGTATAGAAAATTATATTCTTCCTCTTGATAACCACTCATTTTCTGTGATAAGTACTCGTCAAATGTCTGTAAAATACTCTCTGTAGAATCTTTTAAATCTTCTACAAAGTAGTCTCTAATAGTTTGTAAAGCATTATAAATAGATTGACTTGATGGCTCCCAGCCCATAATGCATTTAAAATCGTGATGATCTTCCATTTGGGTTTCATTAAAAGAGATATATGCTGGATGCTTTTGACGTAGTTTACCAGATTGGGTTAACAAGATTATCCCTAATTTTTGTCCTTTAAATTGATGTTTCGCAGCCTGATAAATACTTGCTAACCAGGATCGATCATAGCTTTGTCCTAAATCTATAGTATTTAAAACTACAAAGCACCAAGAGTCTATGGAGACTACCAAATCTGCAATAATAGGATTACTTGAATTCGGAGACAAAACTTTTTGCATTTGAATATCAATGACATGTAAAAACTTCTTTGGAAAGTCCTCTAAGTCTTGGGCTAAATGAGGTAGTTCAGTATGTTCAAATTGTAACTGTTTTAAAAAAGAGTTTAAAGCAACAATATTAAGTCCATGATTCATCTTTGGATTGAGTAACCAAGCATATAATGCCAGTAGGTAATCCCCGGGCAATCCTTTTTGAGTCGTAGAAAATAATTTAAGAATATTCATTGGTGCTATTATTTTTTGAATCCATATTTTGTTTCATTTGAACCTTTTAATTTGTCCGCGCTTCTATTATAGGGTAAAAGTAACTATTCAGCTATAATTTTTCAGTTTCTTTACAAAGGGTAGTTATATCTAGGTTTTTGATCATTATTATATTTTGCATTTAAAGCTATTTAAGTGTAGTGAACTACTCGAAAAGAGCTTTAAATATAAAAGATGATGATGAGATAAACCGCATTAATAAAGTAAAAAATACGAAAAACTTGTATGCTCCTCACTGTTTATCAAAAAGACCACCTCAATAATTACAATGAACTTTGTTTAGCATCTAACTTAGCAAACAAACTATTAACTACACTCTTGTGGTGTTTTTTGTACATTCATAACAACAATCCATGCATATTTTTGTAAAATTGGTATCTTTGACAACAAGAAGTCATCCATAATTTGAAAAGCTTTTATAAGCTTGTTAAGTAGTGGAATTTTCACAAACGGAGTTAATATTAAACTGGTAAAACCAAAATACCTAAAAGTACTACTCGGAAACTTAGATTGAACAAAGTTTAATTGATTCATACTTAAAGGAGTTTCACCCTTTGTCCTAGAGTTTGGAGTTAAAAACCTATATAGATTAATCAATGGATTGTGTTTTAAAGGTTCAATAAATATTGAACACTGAACATTACTCTTAGCTAAAGAGTCAAACAACATATTTGACTCTAGATGATGTATGATCCCTGATCCAATCACACAATCAAAAGAGTTTAAATCTAGGGGCAATGATTGAATATCTCCAACAATCACATTTAATTCTTGTTTTCTTTGGGAGCATAATCTAGCTGCTTCAAACGAAATATCAATCGCACAAACTTTTATACCTAACTTACTAAAGTAAGAGCACCACAACCCTGTAGAGCACGCTAATTCAAGTAAAAATTGTGGTTTACTCTTTATAATTTGATCTCGATAATAGTCAAAAGCATTATCCACAACAGCGTAAGCAGAGTTTCTTGGTTTCAAGGAATACTGTTTATCTTTGAAAAGCTTATTATGGAAGTTTACTTCTTCATTCATAATTTATACAAATTCAGCTAAAATCTCCTGCTCAGCCGACAATACTCTTTGAACAGAAGGAAGAGATTTTAAATTGTCAACATAAGCAGCTAATTTTGGCCATTGCATAGAGTCAATGTGAAATCCGCCATAAGACAAAGCTACTAATTGACTCAATAATGCCATATCAGCAGTTGAGTACGTATCTCCTAGCAAATATTGTTGATCTCCTAATACTGAGCTTAAATAATCAAATATAGGTGGAGCCGAGTTTTCTATAGCATTATTGACTAATCCTTCGTCATACTCTTGCTTCATTATCTTTCCTCGAACAATTCTTTGAAAGAAAATAACTCCAGTTAACTCTCCAGCGACTTTCGTATCACAGTATTCTTCAATCCATAAACTTTTAGCCTTTGTTTGAATATCCTTTGAGAAAATCTCTTTTTCTGGGAATTTGTCATTAATATAAGCAATAATTGCACTTGAATCTGCTAAACAAAAATCACCATCTTCTAGAGCTGGAATTTTACCTAGAGGATGATATTTCTCTCTATATCCTTCAGGAACTGATAAAGGAGAAACGCTAGGATCATTCTCAAAATCGATACCATGCTCTTCTAAAACTAATATTACTTTTCTAACAAATGGTGAAACTGGAATCCCTATCAATTTCATAAATACTCCCTCAAGTTATTGAACAATGTGATTGATGAACCATTCAATCCAATTTTTGCATGATTGTAACACAAAATATAATCCAGTCACGAATATTTGTATTGATTATTTAGTCACTGCAATTGGTATAAGAATGCTTTTTAATAGACAGTATTAGAAGTTTTCTAGAGTTTTGATATTAAGCCTATCTTACTCTTCTTTTTGGTTTCATCTCAAAAAGATCTTTGTTATGACAAAATTGTTTATCTCCAAGCTCCGTATAGAGTCCTTGATTTGCATCATATACAACCTTACAAAACTCTCCATTCCATAAATCTAAACTGTATTTAAATTCAATTCCTGGAAAAACATCATCTCCTTTAAACACTAAAACAGTGTTATCAATTTTTTGGGGAATTTTATTTTTATAGTTTACTCCCGGAATCTTTTCAAAAAACTCTGGAATCAAATCATCTATTTTGGACGGATATTTCTTGTGGTTTTCTTTATATTTTTCTATCGCCATTGGCAAGCTTTTCATAATGATTTTAGTGATGTTCATTTCATTTTTTATAGACCTTTGCTTAATCATGTGGTCTACAAAAATTTTACCTGTCATAACTAAACACCCTAATAGGGCCAAACGAAACACAAGTTGTAAAAAGGTTGCTATCATAATCTCTTAAATCCTCAATTATAAACTTCTAGCTCAATCACTCTTGAAATTGAATCAGCTGTGAAAACTAAACGATAGACCCAATCAATTCAATAGAAGTCTTTTAATGTATCTTATAACAACTAAAATAATTCACCAAAAAGACAAAACTTTATCCACTATTGGAAACAAAAATCCCGCAATTTCGTAGTTTTAGTTATGAAAAATATCTTACTTTTGTTTTTGACTCTATCTATATCCTATTCTCAAGAGACCAATCTTGCTATTGGAGACATCCCTAGCAATACTAGTATCACATCTTTTTCCTCTTCTAAAAGAAAACTATTAAAAGAGATTTATCCAAGTCATCAAAAGTCTGTTTACTGTGGCTGTGACTATAACATCATAGAAACTATGGTGAAAAAAACTATTAAAGTAAAGATGCAGTGTGAAGACCCTAGTAAGAGTGATTGCTTCAAAGAAGTTGAAACTGAGCGAAAAAAAACACATGTGAAACCTGATTTACCATCTTGTGGGTATGAAATAAAAGGATCTGGACTCAGAGCAAACCGAATCGAATGGGAGCATGTGGTACCAGCACACCACCTAGCACACCATTGGGATAATATTTGGACGCAAGGTCACGAAAAATGTATTACATCAAGTGGCAACAAATATAAAGGTCGTCGATGTGTAGAAAAAGTTGTTCAACAATATAAATATATGCAAGCAGATATGCATAATTTGTATCCTGCCATTGGTGAAGTCAATGGTTATCGTAGTGATTACCAAGTGGCTATTATTCCTGGTGAGGCCTATGAATTTGGTAAGTGTGACGTAGAGATAGAATCTCGAAAATTTGAGCCTTCTCCTCAAACTCGCGGTGAAGTAGCCAGAACATATTTCTATATGGATCAAGCCTATGGGGAGTTTTTCGAATTAGATAAAACACTCAAAACAATGTTAGTAAAATGGGCCAAGGCAGATCCTCCTTCAACGTGGGAATGTGAACGAAATCAACTCATCTCAAAAATTCAAGGCAATGAAAATCTTGTAGTCACAAAAGCTTGTGAGGCTTTAAAAAGCACTAAAGAAAACACCAACAAAAAAGATGATTTGAACGATGAGACTTCTGAACATTTTGAAACTCTAAAAAACTCTAATTAATCTATTTCAAAATAGTAGCCATTAGTATATCTTGATTAAAGCTAAGTTATTTTCTGATAACTTGGCTTGTTTTCTTTTATGACTATAGATTGCCCGGAGTTCTAATGATTAAATATGAGATTCTACTAAATCAATACAATATAGATAACGCCACACAGTGGGCCCAACAACTTGGTAGTTTAGATAGCAATAAGGCCAATGCAATTTTGAGGCAATTGATTCCTGAGCACTTTTGTTCCGATGGTGCTTCAAAGCTACACACAAAACTCTCTGAAGATTACCCTGAGTTTTTACAGATGATCCAGCATACCAATGCTTTTTTTAGCTCTTTTCCCAAGTCCGGAATCCCTGCACAAAGTAAATCCATTGCACAGTGTGTTGACCCTTCCATGAATGCCGGTATCGGGATTGCCAAAGATACCCACTCTCAGATATTGGTTCATCCTAAACTCAGCGAAACAATCAACTTTTTGAAACCTAGTAATGTAGATGATCAAGAGTGGTCTAAGTTAACCCAAGCGCTATACAAGTATAATAATGGTTTAGGAGCCAATTGGTACAGATCACTATCTAAACAAAGATACTTAAATGATATTAAAAAGCCTGAGTTACAAAATCAAGCGCAAAACTCTCTAAAGATTTCTCCCATTCCAGTTTTTGGTGGTACAAGTGGATTATCTTCTATTTTTGATATGTTTGGTGGAGCCGGTACACCAGTGATTTTCCCTCGTACTTACTGGGGTAACATGAACCTAATGGCTGATCAAAAAGGGTTATTAAAAACTCCATCTGATTACATCGATATTAACGGTAATATTCAATTAGATGTACTCGATCAAACTCTCACCAAACTAAAACAGGACTCATTTAAAAAAGTTTGTATTTATCTAAACTTTCCTCATAACCCTTCATCTACAGTTTTAACTGAATCACAAGCACAGGCACTAGCAAGTCTTTTACAATCTCATGCTAAAGAGGACTTTCAAATCATTAATGTGTGCGATGAACCCTACTTTCCATTCGTTCGAGGGGATCAGGCTATTCAAAGCCCCTTGTCTTCATACTTGCAACCAAATCAAAATAGAAATATGCTAACTTTAGCGACCATCAATGGCACAAAAAGAGATGGAATGTATGGTTTTCGACATGCTGATTTAGTATTACTACTACCAAATGGTCTAACAGTAGATATTATAGACGAAATCGAAAATAACTTATTTGCAGGATATTTCAGAGGTTGCTTTTCTTTTTCTAATGCAATAAATCAATACCTCCTAGCTAGGTCTTTGAGCAGCGACCCCTTAATCCCACTTAAATCAGCTGATGCAATAGCTTTAGACCCAGATTATATTGATAAAGAAAGACAATTAGTATCATATATGTCTGACACAGTAAATCGATCTATTCTCAAGCTAGATAAAATCCCCTATTTGACTCGAGTAAAACAAACGCAAGATGCTAGTGGAGGTTTTTTTATCTCATATCAATTAAACCAACAATTCAAAGATCTTAACATTACCCCTATGGATGTACACAAAACTGCCTTAACCCATGGTCTTGGAGTCATTGCTGCTGGCGAATATATTCGTATTAACGCACTCATCGAAGAAAGTGTTTTACCAGACTTTTGCTTTAGACTTGTGCAGACCTTAAAAGATCTGTTAGAACAAGCTAATTAATATGTTTCCAACTCTAAATGGCCAAGGTCCTAATGAAAGCATTCTACAAGAATACCTAGAGCTAATCTCTGACATTTTTTTAGATCATAATTTGATTCAGTCTAATCATATATATTCTAGATTGCATAATGCATCGATTATTTTTGAAGTAGATGACTTTTTGCTTCTTGAAATTTGGAGCTGTAACTCTAAATCTAACTTGCATAGTTATGAGCTTCGGCTTCTTGAAAAAAAGTATACCAATAGCAAAAGAAAGGTAATTTTTGAAGTACGATTACCTATCCGACTCGAACAATTTATAGAGCCTAAAGAGTACGAGCCTATTTGTCATTTGTTTCATAACAGAATCCAAGAATACTACGATTTATGCCCTCAATAACTCTTATACACTTGCTTAGATCAAACACCCCCTATTTTTTTTGTTAAAAATGAGCTAAACTGACCATATCAATTTTGAGTTTCAACGATCTCAAACAACGCAAAGTCAACCCTAAAATAGGTTAAATTTTATGAAATTACTCCTCCTTTTAATGTCTTTAAGTATTGTAAATACAAACTTTTGTACAGACGCCAAAGCTTCTACCAATACAGACTCTACTCAAAAGAAAAACCCATATTTACAAGGACTAATTACAGATCTAGTAGATTTAGGTAACTACAATATAAAACTACGACAAGAGTTGGATAAAAAATATAGACACGAGCTCTTTAGAACAACTGACAAATTTCAGTCCTATTATCCTAAAAGTACTGTAGAAACCCTAAGCAACAAAGTTGATCAAGATGGATGGTATACCCTCACTTCTCCAAAGGATGCAGTTTTGGCTCTTAAATCAGTTAAAAAACGCCCTCTACTAGTAGTGTTTGACTCTCAGTATTGTGGATATTGTAAAGTATACAAAGATGAAGTTCTATCCAAAAAAGAAATTAATAATAGATTAAAAGATATGGTTCGAGTTCATGTTGATGTGCAAACAGCAGCAGGACAAGTTTTTGCTAGTCTATTAAACTCACAAGGCGGGACACCCCGCTCTGTTTTCGTTGATCCCAATAAAGATATCCTAGAAACCATCGGGGGCTATGTTACTCTTCCTGTTTTTAAAAAATATCTCAATGAACTGGGGTATTAATACAAACGGTATCTAAGACTCATAGACTCTTTTGACTCTGTTACCAATTGAACAAATAATATCATACGGAATCGTACCTTTTATTTTTGCCCAATTTACAATATCTTGTGTTCCTCTCAATATATCAATATCTTGACCTAAACTGAGGTCACAGTTTGCCCCAAGATCAATCATTGTATAATCCATAGAAACTTTTCCTATAATTTGATAGGCCTGATCTTTGTAATAGAAAAAAGCTTTCTCTGATAGATTTTGAGGTACACCATCTGCATACCCTATAGGAACAGTACCCACCCAAGTATCTTTAGATAAAATATGAGATTGTGAGTACCCAATGGGTGAACCTTTTTTTAAAAAGCGCTTAGCTACCAATTTACTCTTAAGCTTTAGCACTGATTGTAAGTTTAAGCGGTGCTCTCCTTGAGAATCAAAAACTCCAAACAAATTAATTCCACTTCTAACCATATTAAATGGTTGTTTCAAGGACTCCTGAATATTGTTTATCCCATCACTGTTTGCTATGTGACAATAAGAAAAAAATAGTCCAGCTTGAGATAGTTTAGTAATAAGCACTTTCATTTGAGAAATTTGATACAAAGAAAAATCCCGATCATAATTTGCAGATGAAAAATGAGAAAATATACCTTCAACTTCAATATTTGGAAGCTTTATAATTTTAGTAATTTCTGAATAAGCTTGATCTATTAAAAGCCCTAATCTGCCCATTCCGGTGTCAATCAAAATATGTACTTTTAAGGTCAGTTGACGAGACTTAGCAAAATTTGAATAGCGAACTGCTTCTTCAAAAGAAGAGATACTAGGAGAGACACCTATTACTAACTGATCTAACTCTTGTGGTAACATTGACCCTAAAAGAAGGACCTGCTCCACAATAGAAGAAATCTGCTTCGCTTCATTTAAGTCAGCCACTCCAAAAATACTTGCTCCAACATGCCCTAAAGATCGAGCCACTTTTTGCGCACCTAAACCATAAGCATTAGCTTTTAATATTGGCATCACAAGACAGCCAGGACAGCTTTTTACAATCTCCAAATAGTTTTCTTGAATCTTTTTTAAGTCTATATGTAAGTTAACTCTTGAAATCATCTTATCCTATAGTAAACTAAAGTGCTTTGAATACCAACAAATAACACTTACACCTTTTTAACTCAGGTCTATGCTAAGTACTTGATTCAACTTTCACACTTTAAAGTTACTTATGAAAAAAATTAAATTATATACAGACGGTAGTTGCCTAAAAAACCCTGGGGGTAGAGGTGGATATGCGGCTATTTTACTATATAAAGGCAGTAAAAGAGTCATAAAAGGTGGTATGCAGTCCACAACCAATAATCAAATGGAAATGATGGCCGTCCTAAGGGGGTTAGAAGCTATTAAAGAGGCCTGCCACATTGATTTATATTCTGATAGTCAATATGTACTAAAGGGGCTCAAGTCTTGGATTCATGGATGGAAGAAAAACAATTGGAAAACCAAAAGCAAACAAGAGGTAAAAAATGTGGAACTCTGGCAACAATTAGATCAAGCAGCGAGTTTACACTCTATAGAATATATTTGGGTGAAAGGTCACAGCGGTGACCCATACAATGAAGAAGCCGATCAAATAGCATACTCAGAAGCTCACAAGTTCAAAAAGAAAGCAAGATAAAACTATTACTCTTTAGATGAGTTTTGCTTTTGAATCTCCAAAAGTACTTTTAGCTGCTCTTTTAACTGAGATAGTTTTTCAGAGGACATACTTTGTCCTGTATTTTTTTCATTTTTATAAATTGAATCTTGCAAGGATTTTATAGAAGAATTACCAAATACCTCTTTAGCCAAATCATTCACATTGGATTGATCATAAGTAGAGTCGTTCAATTTTTGCTGATCAGAATTACCATACAATGAGTTTTGTAGCTTTTTTATGTTTTCTTGGTTTTGCAACTCAGCTTTGGTTTTTAAATCTGAATTTTGCTGCTGAGGGTCAGTACTTTCATTTTGATTTTGAATGGGTGCTTGACCACCATCACGCAAAGTTTTAACTTTTTCTAAGGCACCTTTAATAGTATCTATATGTAAAAATGAGTTTAGCTGCTCATATCTTTTTGGGTGCTCTTCAAACCAAACAGCCATGGAGCTAAGAGTCCAAGACTTTGACACAACTTTAGGTGCAAATTGCATCAATAAAGGTAATGTAAATACCATCAAAGCTATGCAAACAAAACTAGAGATAAAAACTCCAATAATAAAACCCCAAAGTCCTTTACCACCAGGGATATATTTTTTTACCTTACTATCAAGCTTACGAGCTAACATACCTATTAAAGCAAAAAGAAAAAATCCAACAATAGGATAATACACTAAATGATAAACCTTAATATTTTCGCTATTTTCTAAAAATACAAATAAGTAAGGCTTTAGGTACATCAAAATTGGAAACATAAAAAAGGAGGCTACGAATGGTAAAACCAACGAAAATGGACCTTTGATAAATCCATATAATCCTCCAACCAAGATGATCAGAGGAAAGATAACATCAATTTGCTCTATCAATTTACGCTAGCTCCTTAATCCATTCACTGAACTCTTGTAATTTAGCTTTATCTTGATCCTCGATAGAGATCAACTTACTCCAGTTTTCATCACTTACGCTACCAGGTAAGTTAATACGAATTCCTTTTGCTAAGATATCCTGAAGTGGGATAATCACATAATCACTGTTAGAAGCAATTAGTCTTTTTATACTTCGCTTACGGATTTCTTCGAGTGTAAAACGTTCATTAGCTTTTATGCCGAGGTATGTTCCTAGCTCATAGACTTGTTCATCACTTAAGTTTTCTAGAAACTCCCAGTATGACTCCGAATCATGAGTTGAAGTACAAGCCAGTGTAGACTTTGGATAATTTTCAATAAAACGATAGTTATCCGCTTTATATTCGCCCCAACCAAACAAAAATACTTTATAGCCAGGTAACTTGATTTTTTTCATCCAAGCTTCAACTTCTTCTGGGATATCACCTAAATCTTCACCAATCAACTCCATACCAGTCTCTCTTAAAGATTTAAACAAAGGAGCACCAGGTCCAGGAGTCCAATCTTCAACATCTTTAGGCAATGCTCCATCTGGAACTTCCCAATAAGAATAAAGTCCTCTAACATGATCGATTCTGACTAAATCAAAAAACTCTTTCATCCATGTCATCCGCTCTTTCCACCAAAGAAACTTATCTTTTTTCATTTCTTTCCAGTCATAAATCGGGTTTCCCCAATCTTGACCGTCTTCTGAGTACATATCTGGTGGAACACCGGCATGGACACCTTTTTTAAACAACTCTGGCCTTGACCAATAGTCACAAGAATTTTTTGATACATATAAGGGAAGATCACCCATCAATTTGATGTCTTTTTCACCAGCATATATTTTAAGGTCTTTCCATTGTGTGAAAACAATCCATTGGAGATAGGCAAAAAAATCAACTTCATCTTGATTATCTTTGTACCATGACTGTCCACCTATCAATGTTTGTAGCTCCTCATCCCAATCCCAAAATGCCTTTTTATTTTTGTTCATGAGACAGTGAAAAATTTTATATGGATCTAACCACTTCTGATAATCTTTTTTAAACTTTGCAAATTGGTTTTTTTGTAGTTTACTCGCATGATCCAAAAATCCTTGCCAACTTTTAGAAAAGCAATCGAATTTAATTCGATAAGCTGCTTCATAATCAACTTTATCTATTGTAACTGCCTTTTCAATATTTTTATCTATAAAAGGTAAGCGATCTAAAGATATATATAAGGGATTAATAGCAAACGAAGAGATACTAGAATAAGGACTTGTTTCACCTTCAGATACTGCATTCATTGGTAGAAGCTGAATAATTTTAACACCTAAGCGTCCCATTCTATCTACAAATTTATACAAAGAATCGATATCACCAATTCCGTATTCACCAGGTAATGAAAATAATGGTACTAAAACGCCAACTTGCTTGCTCACTATAGGTCCTTCGTTAAGAGTTTAATAAATCTAAATCTTTTATATGCTAAATATACTAAAAAACTACCTCAAAGTAAATTTGAGACAGTTTTCATATAAAATAAATATTCAGGTTATAAAATATTACTTAGTTACGATTTAAAATCAATATTTACACCAGATGGCCCAAGAGGTGTGGTCGCCTTAAGCGTCAATGGGGCTTTTACTACGTCTGGATTATTTGATCCACTTTCGTTATTTACCGCGTCAATAATAGCTGTTCGAGCTCTCATAGAATCTACAACAGCCGTCATTAGTTTTGAAACTGACATAATGTACTCCTTTTTATTTTTGCCATATCGGCAGATTTGACAAAAACTTTACACTTTTTTGTCTTTTTTTTGACAGAGGCATACAAAAACTATACAAATTGTACATTTTTTGTTAACTTATTGTCATGAGATCAATAAACAATCTCAAACGTGCCCACAACTAATCAAAGTTAAACAGTTAAATCTATTTTTAAACTGCTTAATTAATATATCGACACTAGGAGAAATCATTGTGAATCATCTTGCTGAGGAGAGCCCATCTATTATGAAGGTCAGCCATTCGAACCAACTTTTAAAAATGCCATCTGGAGTTAACCCAACTATTACCCAAATTACTCATTTTACTCCAAGTACCGTAAGTAAAAGCCTTTATAAAAACTGTAGCCGGGACTTAAATTACAAAGTGAGCATCTACGCTGATGTAATCCCCCCTGTAAGAGGACTTAGAAGAGCTTAAACTAGCTACCTTTTCTTTCTTATAGACTGTTCCCAGAAAATTTACGCAATTTGTTCAATAATTTAATTGTTGTCTTGTACCCAAGTAAAAAAAAAGATAGAATGTAAACTAATACTCAGCTTCCCGTTGCAAGGAAGCTAGTTTTTTGTATAATTAAAAAAGTGACTATTATATTGGATTAAATATTAAATAGACATTTCATCTTTCTAACAGACTAAAGGGTCTATTATATCAATGAGCGAACTCTCTACTTTACATAAAACTGTTGGAATCATCGCTAATGACGAAGACTTCGTCAACAAACTAAAACAAATATTTGCTACTCTTGACAATCAATCTTTTAACGCTACTTACTGCGATAACTATCAGACAGCTAGTGAGTTTTTAGACTATGAGTTACCAAATATCTTAATTATTGATATTTCTTCTCCCATAGAAAACCTAGAACAACTTCAAAAATCTTTGAAAGATGATCATTGGTTGGTTAACACCGGAGTGATTTTAGCAGCCCAAAGCAACGAAAGAGCCTCTTACATTGAAAAAGCTAGAGACTGGAACCTCCTTTCCATCATAGATAAATCTAAATCTAAAGATTTTCAACGAGTCTTAGATTTTGTTCTAAGAAAATGGGATTTACTCAAAGACTCTAGTACATTTTCTCAATTTGAACAAAATCCAAATGGTACCATTATTATTAAAAATGACATGGAAGAAGCTGAGCGTACTGCTAATATGATCGCATCTTTTCTATTTGAAACAGGTCGTATTGATCGTAAAAAGTTTTATAGTGTCAGCATGGGTTTATCAGAGTTACTTATAAATGCTGTTGAGCATGGTAATTGTGGTTTAACCTTTGATTGTAAAACCCAACTTCTTGAAGATGATGTCAATATGGTAGACTATGTCCGTGAACTCGCTCAAAGCAATCCTGAAATTGGTAGAAAACGAGTACAGCTCGACTACGAAATTCTCCATGATTGTTCGATCTGGAAGATAAGCGATGAAGGAGAAGGTTTTGATCACAGTGATTTTGTAGAACCAGATCCAGAGCGTTTGTTATTATCCCATGGCCGTGGGATTATCATGGCCCGAACTTGTAGCGATAAATTGGTCTATAACCCAAAGGGAAATGTAGCAACATTAACTTGTTATCATAGTTCTGAAGAGCAAATCAATACGCCTGTTGGTTTCAGAGACGAAGAACACGTCAAAATTGACGTCGGTGGAAAAGTTTTTGATGAGGGTGAGTTCTCTTCTCACTTATTTTATATTCTAAGTGGTGAATTCGACGTTTTTAGTAACAATAAAAAATTAGGATCTTTAAAACCTAGTGATTTATTCGTAGGTGAAATGAGTTTCTTACTTAATCAAAAACGTACAGCTACAGTTATAGCAACCTCTCCAGCTACTTTAATAAAATTGAGTAAACAATCTTTTATTAAAGTCGTAAAAAAATATCCTAATTATTTGATCTTGGTCTCTAGGCTGTTAGCTCAACGCTTGTCACGTTCAAATTCTGATACTGTTTACAAAATGTAAGCAAAGTTATCTACCCTTCTAAATCCTAACTTTCCTCAAAGAATAACAACTTTATCAATCATTTTAGTACCTATTCAGCTATAATTTTTCAATGTATTCACAAAGGCTGATTACACCTAGGTATATCAATAAAGCAAAAACTGCGAAAAACTTGTATGTTCCCCTCCTTTTATCAAAGAGACCACCTGAATAATTACTTATTTTATTTGATACTTATGCACCCTTTTACGCTCTTTTTCTAATACAAATAAATTAGACTTTCGCATAAGCACATCGATCGAACCAGATAGCTTTCTCATAGGATCACTAGAAGTTAATGAGTCATCTGTAGTGTTGATAAATTGTAACATAGGAAAACCAGCAGATGGATTTGTTGGGGCAGCAAAAATCTTTACCCCAGTACTATCGGCAATAGCTATCTTATCATTACTACAATGCATATCTTTTACATTCGTCATGGTATGAACACTTGTCCCATCGAGATCATAAATTGGATAGCTCGAAAAGAAAATATCATTTTGAATTTTTTTGGTACCTGCTGGGTAGGTAGCTACACTAAAACTATTGGCTGGAGAGTTTCCGGCTACTACTAAATAAGTACCCATATCACAAATACCTACACCACTAGTTTGTCCTGTATGAGTAGAACTCAAGTGAATCTCACTTTCAGAGAACATCTGTACACGATCTTCTGTACCCCCAGACTCTAGGATCATCAATCTTTGTACCCCGCTATCTTGAACTAAATCAATTGCTTTTAACTTATAACCATTTTGACCAAAATTATCACGTGCTCCTAAAAAGGATCGTGGGTTTCTAGTAAAAGTCGTTTTTTGGCTTACTACCCGTTGATTTGGTACAACATTTGGCACATACTCTGGTAAGGTTGTACAAGCATCTGTCCAAGCTACTGAAGGTACTACAGACGTACAGATAGCATTTTCGCCTTGAATCACACTAGTTAATATTGCTGTAAATCCAACACTCTGTAAATCATTAACAACGTATAACTTATTATCTTGTTCTTCAATAAAGTATAAAGAACTACTGGTCGTTTTATAAGTCTCTAATGAATTAGTAAAGTAAGCCGAATTTAACAAATTAGTAGTATTTTCGTTTACTCTTTCGTCTGAATAGATTAACTCTTGAATTTGGGTAGTATAACTTACTAATCCTAAAGATGCTGCAGATACTCTACTGTAAGCCGTATCAGAAGTATTATACACATCAAAGGTATCAAAGTTTGTATCAAGCATTAACCATTCATCATTTTTATATTCAGAAAGTAAGGCCGGCGCTTGTATCCCACCTAAACCATAAGGGTTGTCAGCAAAATAGTTTACAAATGTACCTGCGCTTGTAAATACAGATATACGTTTAGATACAGCGTCTGTGATATACAGATTACTAAAATTATTGCTATTAAGTGGACGAATTCCTCGAATACCATTTATAGACCTAAAGTTTTGGTCCTTATACCCAATTCCACCTATATATCCTACTCCCCCAAAGTCGGTAACGGCAGTCAATGTATCTGCTGAAGTAACTGAAAACTTATAAACTCTTAGGGTATTTTGATCGGAAATATAAACGGATTTACCGTCTTGATCTACTTCTACTTGGCTTGGCTTTATCAATGGAAAAGTCCAACTTGTTAGTTTAGTAAACTTGGCTGAAGCTTCAAATGCAGAGTTAACGAAACGATAGCGTACAATAGACTTTTCGTTTGGTAAAGTTAAATAGCTATACTCTACGGACTGACTGATACCTCCCGGTAATAATGAGTTTAATGTGTGAACTTGCGTAATTGCAATCGATGATACAGCAGAAGGAAAGTCTGCCGCTGTTCCGGTAGATTTTGCAAAGCCGCCTTCTGATGCTTGAACATAAACTTGATTGGTCAGTGGATCAACATTTTTTGCAAAACTCTTTACATACCTTCTAAGATATAAATCTAAACCACTACTTGTTTGAGCAGCAACATATACAACAGATCCCAACTTTGGCGCATATCGTACTACAGCATTTGTTAAAAAATTATTGGCGCTTTCTGAAGCATCGTTTTCTCGGAAAATATGATTATCTGAGCCCTTTAGTACATTAGACTCTAATACGAACTTACCAATCAACGCGGGACGATTAATTTGATTTTGTTCACTATTTTCTGTTTTTGGAAAATGTGCAATCTCTCCTTGAGTCGTAGTTAAAGTCCTACCAGAGTATTTACCTGACATTAAAAATGAACCTAGATTTTTAGTCCGATCATATACCATGTCAAATGAGTCTAATCTCTCAATTTGTCCGAAAAATACGGAACTAGAGTTTTTGTTACCGACTATAGTAGTACGAGGATCTCCCCCTACTGAAAACTCTCTAACTTGAAGAGCTGACTTATCTGCAACAAATACAGTATCTAAATTAGTGCCACCAAACCCCACTTGAATCGGTTCTTTAAACAAATCACCTCTGGTAATCGTTTTAGTAAATAATGGAAAAACATCTACGTTTGTTGTCAAAGTAGAAGCATTGCCATGAACATCGTTTGCTATAATATTAATTGTTAGCCCTTTTCCACTAGGTAAAGTCAACTCCGCTGAAAAACCAACGGATACCAAAGGACTTAAAGTTGTAAACTTACTCCAAGGACTACTCGAAGTTTTTGTTGAAAAAGTTGTAGTACTGATAGCTGTACCATTAACAGAGATGGCTGTAACAGGTGACAACTCATCTTCTACAGTACCACTTACTTTATATTTTCCGCTTGTATTATCAGTAACCTGTGTAATTGCATCTACTTTAATAACAGGTGCTGTTTTATCTCGACGAAAATAAAGAGTACCATACTGTTTTAACGCCTTACTTGTATAGCCTCTCTCTTCAAATTTATCACTAGCATTATCTATTAAATCCAATTTTAATGGCCATATTCCATCTTGATTTAATACAATCTCACCCTGAAAGGATACCCTAGAACTGACTCCTGCTGAACTCGTTGTCAAACGTACAAAATTTGTTTTAGTAGAGAAGGTGATATCTTTACCTAAAAGTTTGTTTATATCATCACTTTGAGGTGAAAATAGAGATAAATCTCCAAATCGAAAAGAAAAATTATCAAATGTTCTCGTATCTGTACTAGTGCTTCCTCTAGATAGTTTAAATCCTGACTCATCCTCAATATATCCAGATATATGACCAATACAGCTACTAGTAGCGCAATTGGTATCAAAAACACTTGAGTTATAGGAGCTTCTTGTTTCGCTAATCAAGTATGGTAATGAAGTTAAATTAAAACCACTGGCCGATTGAATGACTGCTCTTGGTTTTGTAATATCATTTAGGTTTAACTTTGTAAAAAAACTACTGTTTGTGAAACGTTTCACAAATCCATGTTGATCACTAATATAACCAGTCACAAAATTTGATACACCCTCAGAAATCGGTAGTTTCACAGTCCAGTCCAAAAAGTTTGAAGTCACTATGGAGCAAGCTATCGTTGAACATAGACTCAATGTTGTTATCTTAGATAAGTCTGTTGCAGCCCCTTTAATTTCAACAATATTTGTTGTAACTAACTGCTCTAAAGAACCTTCGGGTAAGTTGGTGATAGCAACTTCAGGGGGTGAAAAATCAACTGTAGCTATTTTAATATGTACAGCAGAAAGAGTTTTAAATTTTTGTGTTAAATCTGTAGTTCCACTATCATTGTTTTTGTCATCTGTTGCTGTGATTACTAAATCTATGTTATTGCCTTCACTGAGCCCTACTGTCTTCTCAAAGTTAAAGGTCTTTGTTTCAGTAAATACTTGATCAACAGATATACCCGTCCTTACAAACTTTACATTATTTACATCACTTGCACTTGCAGATAAGGATATAGATTTGCTAGTTACAAAACCAAGCTGTACGCTGCTAGGGCTTTGATTTAAGTTAAAAGTATAATCACTATATAGTCCGTTTTGATTACTCACATTGCTAGAAAAATTTATAGGTTTTAAAGGATCACCACTTGTGAGAGTTGGCTGGGTGGCTACCCCTCTTACATTTAACTGAGATAATGTAATACTTGGCGGAATTACATCTAAGGACAAGAATTCTCGAACTATTGCAGTCTTATTGATGTTTCCTAACACATCTATAGCGTAAAACTCTAGTTTGTTTTTAATCCCCTGCTCTACAGGAACATCAATGATTTCAAAAGTGTTAAAGCTAATCCCTGTATTTTTAGCATAAATACTAGTAATTGCTTGATCTTTCAAACTTACGTTCGAAACCCAAATACTCGTTACTCCAGATAAATCTACAGACTTTCCTAAAACCGTCAGTTTATTTAAGCCAAGAGCATTGCCATCATCTAACGGATAGGTGATATCAAGACTCGGAGATGTATTGTCCATCAAAGCAAAATAAGTTACAATCTCATTTCCTACTATACTTGTGTTAGCAGATTCTGAAACCTTTACCGTGATACGAATATCTTCTTGATCTCCCAAACCAGTAGTATCTGCATCCAAAATTTCTTTATCCGTATGCCAATAAAATGTAGTAATTACTCCATTATTACTTGAAGATAAAGAAGGAATGATACCTGAACTTAAAAAAGTCGTATTAGCTGAAGATGAAAGGGATATTTTTGGGTCAGAAGGTAAAGTCAATAAGTTTTGCCCTAGGGTAAATGAAAACCGTAGATTGGCTGAATTTGACTCTTGATCACTTATTTTCACACTTACTGGCACAATACCTTGAAGAGTACCATTCGATTGCGGAGTAAATGATACCATTGGTGCACTATTCAAAATTTGGATTTGGTCTAGCTGCCCTGAGCTTTGAGGCACTGCTTTTATATACTCTTCAGAAAGTGAAAAGTCGGGTAAAATTGTCTCACTTTCAAAGCCTAAAATATAATAGTCAAAAGCAGCAGTAACAATACTTGCAGAGCTAGTAGAACTTAACAAGTGATTTCTTAACTCTACTCCAAAAGAGTAAGTTTGATCTCCTACTAGTTGATCACTAAAAAATGAGTAGTAGCCTGAAGCATCTGTCTGCGCAAAGTGCCTAGCTCCATTACTATCTTCAGCGAAAACTGAGTAATAAGCAGCTGGAGTCTTACTTGCTCCCAACCCTTTAAAAATTCGCCCCTTTACATTTACTTTAACAGCATTCGTTTTTGGTATTTCATACTCTACTAAGCTACTAGTGGATAAAGTGGATAACCCTTGTGCTATCGTATTGATAGCTGTATCTGTAGTGAAGTTCGATATTATAGATGAACTAGCTATCATACTTGACCATAAACTATCCATTTTGATTGGTTCAAAGTTCAATAGTTTTACGTTTTCTAATCTAGGTACTTTAGCCACAATTGGACTTGAAATATCTTTAAAGTATCCAATATCCTTGTCTAAAGAATAGCTCTGTTTAAACAAAAGAGGTATAAACTGTATCACTTCACGTAAGGAGATTTTAGAAGACATTGTCAATTGATTAGACATATTCTTTAATCTATATAATACCGCAAAATTACTTTCCAAAATCTCTATATCTGATTCAATCCAGTTATTATTTACTACACGTTGATTAGAAATATTTCTAAATATAAAGTTTTCACTCGCAATTTCAGATAATGGATCTGGATAGCCATTGTTTAAATTGACAATGCTAAAGTTTGTCTTAGATAGACGTCCATATTCAGCTTGAAAGATCTTCTTAATTTGAGAAAAGTAATTTTGTGGTTCTTTTACTAACTTTTCAAACTCTACTAATGTAGTGTCAGTAAACTTCTTGCTTGACCAATAAGTCTTCATATCAGTGGCTAGCGTCGTTGTTTTTGAATATTGTGCTGACACCAATTGATCCTGTCCAAATAAAATTAGTCCTTCGGATGCTAGAGTTTTTTGAACTCTCTCTATTGAATATCTCTTTTGAGATAATACATTAGATACATTATCAATAACATTGTTTAAGCTAACAAAATACTGAGTATTCTTTTCACTTAAAGCCCCGATAGTTGACACACTCACCCACGGAAAACTATTTGCATCTCTAGAAATCCTTAAGGTTTTTTCTTTTGAAATCGTACCCGCATTTGCATAATTATTTAACTCCGTCAAATTTAAACGAAGTATATGATTGGGAGGTGGAAGTAAAGTTAAATCGCTAGTTGTTAAACTCACATCAAAGAATGCAATTAAATCATTACTGCTAATATAGCTTTTTATGGTCGGAGCATTGCCTTGATAAACTTTTTGCCAACGATCTTTAACAAAAAAGTTTCCAAGACCATCAGAAACATAATAACCAGCATTTAAAAATGTATATAGCAACTGTAACTTTCGTCGTTTAAGTTGACTCCCTGAAGAAAGTGGTAAAGAGCTTTCCACAAAAACTTTTGATTTTAAATTATCTGATAAACTGAAAGATTCTTTCCAAGTTTTACTTGTTAATGCCAAGTTTTTTAACTCTCGTGAAAATGAAGATCCTGAACTCCCGTTAGTAGGTATCGAATCAACAATATAGTTTGACTCCTGAAAGTCTGAGGCATTAAAAGTAAATTCGTTTTGAATTTTTATTGCGTTTTCAGACAAATCATCTAGAAGAAGATTCATCTCTTGGGTAATCTTAGAGTACGTTGGAGAACCTTGATCATTCACTCCACCAATCTTGGCTGATATTTCTTCTTTAACAAAGCGAAAAGCACTATCGGACAACAGGTTTACTCCGATTTTATCACCGATAGAAGTTTGCCCTTGTTTCAATTGGGTAAAAGAAGTAAGTTCTTTGTTATCAAAAACCACTCGAACCAAAAGAGACTCTTTGGAGTTAGTAAATACGCCATCTCGAATCTGGTCGTCAGTAATAGAGAAGCTACCGTCAGAGTTTGTAATAATTACTGTTCCCGATTTTAAAATGCTATCTTGAAAGAAAATATCTGATGCTTTGTGTAAATAAACTCTACCTTTTCCAACTGGGTTACCAACTAAAGAGCTTGAAATGGATTTTGATATGCTGCTTATTTTAGATTTAGAAGGTAGAGTATTCGGAAAGTTTACTGTTCCTTGTAGAAAGATATTTGCTGGTGTACTCGTGGAAGATCCGGCTTCTTCGCTAAACCCCCCGCATCCAACCAAAGTAAGACACAAAAAGATACTTATAAATAGCTTTAATTGATTCCAATAATATTTGTTGTTCATAATGATTTAGTTTTGATCAAATTTATCCACTCATTTGTATAGGTCAACTCACAAGGATAAATTTAAGAGTTTCATTTCATCTATCCAAAATACTATAATTGAGTATACACATTTCTTAGTATTATCGTATTTTTGTCTGTAAGAATTTACCGAATTTAAGAGGATAAGACGGTACTCTATTAATATTTGTAGCGAAAACGAGTAAAAAGTTGTCTAAAATCATCAATAATTTAAACTATTCTGTTTAACGAAGACGATATTTTATAAGAGAGTTTAGACCATCTACAACAAATAAATAGTCATCATTTATAGCAAGTTGCTTCGGTTGACTTAAACTCTTAACTTTACCTAAATCTTGGTAATAATCAAGATTAGCCTTTTGTGTGATTTGGACTGTATTATCTAAGTTTACAACAATAGAAAATATCTTTATAACCTCTTCATCTATTATAGCCACTTGATCTTTGTTACAAGACATAGCTTTTGGATTCGTAAATCCAATGCTATTCCCAGCGAAATCAATAATACTTTCTGAACTCACAAAACCTAATCGATTCAAGGATGGATTGGAGCGACTTAAATAAACTTCTAGTTTGTTTTTTGGGTCGGACCCAATACTAATTATACCTTTATCAAATCGACAAAAGTCCACTGCTTCGCTTTGTAAATTTAAATTAGCATGAGTATCTGGAATTGCAGAACCATCGAGCTTTCTATACTGTAATCTTGACTTTGCTCCATTTACATTTTCTAGCGTTAATAAATGGTTATCAATATCATAAGCGACATTCATATCAACTGCTTTATCAAAAGCGAGCTCTAGTCCTGTACTCGTCGTAAGAAAAGTATAAGTTCTACTAGTTTGAAATTCTAGAGTCCTTAATCCATTAGTGAGTATTGATCTAAAATAACTATCTGAAGTCTCTCTCATAGAATATAAACTTTTTTTACTTGGAACTAATACGTGAACTTCTCTTGTAGATGCCTTTAGTTTTTCAAATGAGTTGGTAAAATATAGAGGATTATCTTTATTTGTTACTGCCTGAGTAAAGTTTTGTTCTTGCCACTTAGTAAATCCTACATGAGACTCTGTTTGTAAAAGCCCCTGTCCCAAACTCTCTAAATTTATCCTATAATCACTTTGTAGGTTTTTTGTATAAAAGTCGATTGCTGCTAATTGCTGATCCACAACAAATAGCTCATCGTTCGGTGTAAAGTCCATATCTACAATATTTTGTTGAGCTCCAATATTGTTTGGATTTTGCAAATAGTGAGATATAAAAACTCCATTGCTAGTAAACGATGATATCCTTGAAGATTGCTCATCTACTACCCATATTTCTTCTATTCCTTGATGACTTGTTCTTTGTAAAGCTCGTATTGAAGAAATTGTTATAAATTGACCATCTCTCAATCCATGACCACCAAAACTAGTAAGTAATGTTAGAGCATCAGTAGACTCCCTGCGATATTTATGAATCTTCAATTTGTCATCAGCTACATATAAAATATCTCCATTAATAGATACCTCAAATGCTACAGGAGAGTATGTAAAGGTCAGTGCAGTTAATGCCTGAAAACTCTGACTAGTTTTACTATCAAAATGTTGTCGCAAGATTTTTTTATTGTTGCTATCTAACAAGTGTACTACTTCGCTCCCAATATCCAGATTATTTGGGTTTGAAGAGTTCACCACATAGCTTTGTGTGACCCTTATAGATGATATAGTCGATGGAAGTTGAAAATCTAATAGTCCTAACAGACCAGTAGACGATGGCTTGCCTCCTTGCGAAGATGGCAAGTTTATTCCTGTTTGTACTCCATTTACATATCGAAACAATTGACTACTTGAATTTGAAGATGTTGCACTATAGGCATAAGTCACACTAGATAAAAATGGACTATATTCAAAGATAGTTGCTGTACTTAAGTTTGTAAAAGAACCTGATACCACAGCTACATCTCTATATAGCTGATGAGACTGATTGTCTTTTCCTTCTCCTTCTGAGATATAAGATAAAAAAGTACTCGATTGATTATTTAAGTCCTTTTTTAAGTGAATTGTTCGATTTACATCAGAGTTGATGCCTTCAAAATGTCCGTTCAATAATACTGTTTGAGTCGTATTTGCTGGATTCATGCTAGTAAAACTAGCAAAATTATGAAGTTTCTTTAGTGTTGAATAGTCACTATTTGTAGTCCCAGTAACACCCAAAATACTTTGAAAACCTACACCGATCAATGACAAGCTTGGGTTCGATTTTTGAGAGATTAGTACAGATGATAAACCTACCCCTGTAAAGTCCATATCACTTGGAGAAGTAAAAACGTTTTTGTATGTAGATTTCAATGAATCAAAAATAGGAAATATATTAAAAACTAAAGACGAAGTACTTATATTTCCAAAGCTATCACTAGCAGTTAAAAATACAGTATTTGCACCTGAAACAGCTGTTAAGACCTTTTCAAATACGATAGATGAGTTTGTAGGAAGAGTTACTATATTGTTCCAGGTACTCAATGATGTACTTGTTATAAAACTACTAGCCTCTCCATTAATATTTAAATTAGTGATAGCACTTAATTCATCACCTACTTTACCTCTAATCTTGAACTTCCCACCAACAGTTAAACTATTAGTATCTAGCTGAAACTCTGATATAACCGGACCTGTTACATCCTTTTTGAAATAGAGAATTGCATTACTTTTCAAGGGAGCTTTCGTATAACCTTGATATTTACCAGTATAATTATCTTCTAAGTATAGTCTTACTGGCCAAATTCCATCTTTTACGATGGATGCTGTCTGATGAAACAAGGCACTTTGGCTAAGATGATTATTTATTGTCACTCTAGAGAAGTGAGTCACACTATTTGTGCTACTTAATGGAGGATTAATTAACTCTGAGTAACTTTCTGGAATCGTCAAACGAAACGAATCAAATAGACCCAGACCATTACTAGATAAGTTAAAACCAGATCGATCTTCTATAAACCCTTTGACATTTACCGGACACAATAGGTCTTTACAATTAGTGAGCTCATAAATTGGAGGGGAAAGCTCTTGTCCTGTTGTGATAATAATAGACGAGGATACACCGTTAACAGAGGTCACAACTAAACTAGGTTTAGTAACGTCATCTAATTCATAGACAAATGGAGACAATTTACTAATATTTCCAAAAATATCAGAAGCCGAAATATTTACTGTATTGCTTAATCCTTCAGTAAACTGTAGACCGGTCAACTCCCAAGATAGTTGGGTACTTGTTGAGCTTATACTTACACACTGAGACCCAATGCATGCTGATACGCTTGCTATGGGAGAAGTATCAACTGATAAGCCTTGAATAGATTGAGTAGTAGAGTAGATTGTAGTTAAACTTGAAATAGAAGGCGATGACACAAAAATTGAGGGTCCTTGAAAGTCTAAAGTTCTAATCTTTAATGACAATTGGGATTGCAAAGACGAGCTATCAAAAGCGCTAATATCTAAAAGATAGTTTTGTTGTTCATTTAAAAAGCTTACTCTTTCACTCACATTAATGTTGTTACTTTGGGGAGGAAAGATCTTCTTTGTACCAATTTGATAAAACGAAATATTATTTTCGTCTGTAATATTTAAAGTGTATTGTAAAGAAGATGTAGTTACAGCATCTAGCTCTAAATAAACTGAGCTAACATCGTTTTCAAATCTAGTCCAGCTCTGTGCCAAACTATATTGCACACTGTTTCCCAAGATAGTTGGAGTTACCGGTATTTCAATTGTAAGCTTGTTGGCTCCATCTACAGAGTATGTTTTAAACACTTTTAACTTAGATTTATATTGAGATTTAAATAGTGAGATTTCTTTAAACCAGATCTTTGGAGGCGTAGCATCTAATGAGTTCACCACATGGGTTAGATTTTGAGCATGTTTGTTAGATAAAAAATCCATAGTCTCAATCTCAAAAACATTTGCGATACCAGACTCTAACTCAAAATTTTGAAAATGCCAGATATCTCTGTTTTGTAAATCTTGTATTCCATTAACTGTTACTCTATTTGAACTTGGTTTACTTAGATTTACCAAATTAGCATAGGCCACTCCACTTTTATCTTTAATTTCTACGTCTACCGAGCTAACAATAGTGTTGGACAGAATGGAGCTTGTTGTTGGATAAATAAAACGAACACTAGGTACTTTAAAATCTAAAACCTGAAATTTATTAACAATAGACGAGCCCACTCTTAAATCTTGAGACTCTTGTAGAGCCATAGATAAAATTATAGAGTTGACCGTGGACAGGTCTGATATTTTAGAGGATAAATCATTATATATATCCCAGTATATACTCACTGTTGAGGAGTTTCTGGTGGACGATAATGATATAGTATTTTGGGTATTTGTAGTAGTAGGTAAAAGCTTCAAAGATTTTGCTCTATAAAGGTTTCCATCATGAGTATAATTCATTAAAAAATTTAAATCCGCTGTTTCAAAATCACTATAAGCAATGGACAACTCTAAAAGAGACTTACTAATTTGCTTGGTAGTATTGAGTGCTAAAAATGGAGACTGATTGCTCTTTTGAATCTGAGTTAAGACAATTGTTTCTCCAGTACTAGAGTTCACCTGATTCAATAAAAAATAATCATGTAAAGCTTTTCGTTTCTCCCATCCATGTAAAAAGATCTCTTCTTGAATTGTCATAATTTGTGATTGACTATTTGATAGTGAGTTTAGCTCAATAGCCAACATCAAGTCTTTTGGAGCTTGTATTGATTGAAAAGAATACTCTCCAAAGCCATTACTATAGGTAGATTGAATCAACTTTTGCTGGCTATCAAACAATAGCAGTTTAAAGTTTTCAAGTGGAGTCGCACTTTGATCAGAAGCCAATAGCCTTCCTGCCACTATCGTTGACTCGGTAAAGTTATCGATAAAACTTGTTTTATCTAATGTTTGTCTTAAACTTGAGAGTTTTGTTTCCCATAATGAAAAGCCGGTGTCTATATTTAATTGAACATTAATATTACTATCATTTAATATGGACTGATAATAGCTAACGTAGCTATCTAATTTTTTTGATAGATGTGTAATATTTAAATAATTTGGAATTACATTAGGACCTAGTATCGTAAACAATGTTTGAGTACTATCTGAAGGAAAAACCATAAAACCTTCTAATAAAGACTCATAAAAAAAATCCATTACTGAGAGGTTTGTTGTATTCGACAAACTCTGTCCTTGAATGCTCTTATCTCTATTCCATTCATAGTATTTTTGTAAATATTGAGCCTTTCTAGATATAGCAAGACTAGTATATTGAAGTGACCCAGAAAAGTTTCTATACATTGTATTTTGTATAGATAATTTAGACTGTGGAGCACTAAAAGAGTCTAGGTGTAGCTTTGGACTAAATCCGTTTTTTATAGCTTTTTTATGTTTTGCCTCTAGCGTTTCTAAAAAGTAACCTAAATAGATATTATCTTGTGACAAAAATTCAAAAAATGTATTTAAACCAAAGTTTAAAGCAGATCGAGTAGATAACCTCTTTTGTAAGCTTGCACTAACACCCTTAGTAAATCCAACACTTTTGATTGCTTGATATGGAAAAAAGTAGTCTAAAGAACCAGATGCATTACTTACAAATTCACCATCAGCTAAATGTACTTCATGATTGATACTACTTTTTTGATATAAGCTAGTAACATTCAAAAAGTTTGACCCGGATACTTTTGCAAGTTCAGATAAAATTTGTAAATTAATCCATGGGAACCTACGAGCATCTTTCACTATAGCATCTATGATTAATTTATGATTTGGGCTTATACTTGCTATTGTATCGAGTTCACTCGTAGATAAGCTAATAATTTTATTGGGTGCTTTTAAAATAGATTTTTCACTATCAGGAAGAGTTTGATTGATACTAGATAAAATTTCATCTAAGTTTAAATAAGCTTTATATGGAATGGTGTTTCCATTATCTAGTTTTGACCATCGATCTGCTACCAAGACTCTTTGATTTGGTAGCAGTATAAAGTAACCTAAATCTAATAAGGATAAAACAAGTTGAGCCTGCTTTCTTACAGGAGAAGTATTGTTTTGTACTATCAGTTTGTTTTCTACTCTCGATTTTACTTCAACAAAACCCTTTACAATACTATCACTAGTATCTAGCTTTTCTGATTGTTCTAACCATTGTTTTCCTCTTCCGGCAAAGCGTTGATCCCTTGTGATCAAGAAGTCACTAGCTTTCACATTGTTAAAAACTAAGGAGTCAGCGTACTTTAACTGTAGTGCTAAGACTTCATCTAACATAGGATTGATTTCAGCTTTTATTGAGGCTACCGTGCTTTGATTAGAGCCTCCACCAATTCTATTGAAAATCTCTTCTTTAACAAAACGATAGGCACCATCAGAGTTAACATCCACATTTATTTTTGGGACTGACACTAAAAAAGAGTTGGGATCATATAGTGAAAACATTTCTTTATCATCAAAGGTAAAACGTAAAACCAAAGTACCTAGATTTTTTGGATTTGCTGTTTCAAAATCTTCTTCGTTTAATATAAATTGTCCTTGTGAGTTTGTAATCACATTAGCCGATGATTTTAACAAGTCATTAGAAAACTCAAAGTCATCTGCTTTATAAACGCTTAATTTGGCGGAAACTACTCGATTGCTAGAAGAACTTTTAGATATTGATTTTAAAATAGACTTTGAGATCGATGAAGAAACAGTAGTAGGAAAAGTTAAAGTACCACTTACAAATAACTTACTAGCTATGACCGAACTACTAGAGTCATCTACTTTTGCGCCACAACCAATTAATAGCAATGACAGCGCAAAAGCGCACAAACACAAATATGTTTTAATCTTTTTTTTGTCCATTAATTTTTTTGTAAAGCCCTCAAGATTAGTAATACAGCGCAATATAAAGTTATGAATCGGAAGCAATTTTCTTTCTTTGTGACCGTTTCTAGCTAAAATTTAGAAATTGAATCATTAAAAAAAAGTAACAAAAGCTCTGATATACTATCGACCTATTTACTAAAAAACTGTGGATTTAGTGTACAAAAGTCTAGCGAAATACTAACTTTTTGTGTATATTTGCTATCTTCAAAAAACCAACTGAAACCCATTATTGATAATGAACGCAAAAAGAATCTCTTGTATAAAGTGTAAATACTACAAAGTTACCTGGGAGCCAGATCGACCTCACTCATGTACTTTGTTTGCTTTTAAAAGTAAAGCAATCCCTATGCACGTTGTAAGGCAAACTGACGGCAACCAATGTCAGGGCTACAAAAAAAAATAACCTGTTTACAAAACATCCATAAAAGCAGAAACGCTAAACACTGCATTTCCTGGGCCTGTTGGTCCATATCCTTTAGGGTTTGGCAGATCATGTTTGTGAAATGTCTCACGAAACACTCTTAAGAGTTTCATAAAGTACTCTAATTTTGGTGCTTCTTGTGGCCCTAACTTTGCATAAGGCTCGGGACACCAACTTGTAAATCGAGGCATTATTTTTTTACTCATAAAAAACTCTAGACCTTCTTTAGTAGACGCAATTGCTTGATCCACATCAGTGTAACCATAGTTTTTATTCATTTCTACGCCACCAACAAAGTTAGGAATCACATTTTCAGGACCAAATATTTCGGCCGAATCAACAATCCGCTTCATCCATTCTTCTCTTCCTATCCAACGAGTTTTACCTGGACAGATTTGTGGCCATAAATCCTTATCCCATACTTCAAAGTTTGGGTGGTAGATGCTAACACCACTATCTTTAAGAATCTGACATTCACTTTTTTCATAAGCTTGAACTACGGCTTTAATCAACCATCGATCTCCAAAGCGGTCATGTATTGCTTTAGCATAAGGAGCATAAAACTCAACTTCTGTTTTATTTTGTAGTCCTGTAATGATAGAGCCACCTGTTAGAGTAATCGCTTTGGAGATTGTATCTTCTTCTGCGATTAACTCTAGCGCTTCAAGGATTTCATCTAAAGATTTGACACCAGTATAGTCTCTACCAGACTCTCTTTGCTGTTTGTAGTTTTTATTTAAATCACAAAATTGACACTGCTCTTCTTTGTTAAAATACTGACACATACGGTATACCGTTAGATAAACCAAGTATCCCCACTCTAAAACAGGAGCGATTTCAGATATTTTTTTTCCGTTGGATAATTTTTTATGATAAAAAACAGGAACTGGATGATATTCAACATCTGCTAAATACTCGTCATTCAAAGAAATGATCAATCTACCTTCCAACAAATCTACTTTATATGGAGATTTTGGATTTAGTCTAACTGAGATTACAGTCTTTTTAAGATCAAAGATACCACCAGATATCTTAATCTCTTCGGGAGCATTTAAGTTTTCTTCTTTTTTCATATCTTTGATTGGAACCAAATCAAATGAAAAAATAAAATAGTCTTTCGGTTTATATCCTTTTGCTATTTTAAGTGAATCTAAAGAAAAATCTAATCCATCTCTTAAGATATCTTGTTTTACTACTGCTTCTTTTGGTAAGTCTTTAAACTCGATGATATGATCTTCGAGATATTTCAAATTGGCCATTATTTATCTTCTATCGAAACGCAAAGTGTCTTGCAATTGCTGGGGGAAAGTTTAAAAATACTTCGTCAGTGTCTACTTGATAAGCATCAACAAAGCTGTTAAGTAGTTTATATTTAGGCATGCTAACTTGTCTTTTAAGTGCTACATTAAGTTTTTCTTTTATCTTTCTAACATATAAATACTCAAAGTAAGATAGCTTACCATTGTCTGTAAGAAGATTTTGATAACCCGTTAGAATACTTTGTATCACGTCTGATTTAAAGTTATTTAACGGTAAGCCAGAGATCACAAAATCAAATTTGTGCTCTAGACCTATTTCTTCCATAAAACAACAATGAACCTTAAAGTCCACACCTTCTAACTGCTCTTTCCATTCATTTTCAGCCATCTTGTTTAACAACTCACAAAATGACTCGTTAACTTCAACCAAATGGAAAGTATCGCCAGGCTTAACATGTTTCAGTATACCTTCAGTAATTGGTCCCGTACCAGGCCCAATCTCGATGATTCTTTTTGGTCCTTCGAATGTCTTTAGGTTTTTGGCTAAAGCCTCTGCTAAATAAGAAGTAGAGGGAAATATAGAGCCTACAGTCATAGAGTTATCTTTAAACTCTTTAAAAAATGATAAAACGCTTCTCATATTAGTTTGTCCAAGCTACAAAGAATTAATGTCCGAAACATAAGTAGTTATATAGTTTCCCGTAGGTCTCAGCAGATTTATACCAAGAAAAATCTGTTGTCATTCCACGTTGTCTCACGATTTTTAATATATCTTTATATTCAAAAAGACCAAGCGCTCTTGAAACTGCATCCATAAAGCTACCTTTATTATAATCATAAAAAACGTAGCCGTTTCCGCGGTCTTGATGACGATCACAATCAAATACAGTATCTGCTAAGCCACCTGTATTATATACAATTGGAATTGTCCCATACTTTAAAGAATACATTTGATTTAAACCACAAGGCTCGTATCGAGAAGGCATTAAAAAGTAATCACTAGCTGCTTCAATTTGATGAGAAAGCTCATTTGAAAAAGTTACAAACGCTCTCACTTGTCGTGGGTATTTTTGTTCAAAATGCTTTAAAGTTTGAGCAAAATTTGGATCTCCAGACCCTAAAATTACTACTTGAGTTCCCATTCGTAGAATTTCTTCTAAAGCTGCTTCAATTAATTGGATTCCTTTTTGTGGGGTAAATCGACAAACCATGCCAATTAACGGTACATGTGACCAATATGGTAACCCGAGTTCAGACAAAAATCTTTCTTTAAATTGCTCTTTAACTTCTAGAGTTTCTGGCCCAAATTGATAATCCCCTAAAAATTGATCCGTTAAAGGGTTCCATTCATCGTTATCAACACCATTCAGCACACCCGCTAGACGGTAACTATTTGCTCTTAGAACCTCTTCAAGTCCGCAACCAAACTCTTTTGTTTGAATCTCATGGGCATAAGTAGGACTCACCGTTGTAATGAAGTCGGAATACTGTAATCCTGCTTTTAGTAAAGAGGCTGCCCCATGAATCTCCATACCATCGAAGTTCATTACTGAATCAGGTAAGTCAAATTTTTTGTAGGAATTTGACCCCACATAACCTTGATATGCCAGATTATGAATGGTAAAGACTATTTTTGTATTAGCAAAAAAAGGGTCGTCTGCATATTTAAGCTTTAAGATTGCTGCTAAAATCCCTGTTTGCCAGTCATTTAGATGAACGATATCTGGTTGCCAATTTTGCATCTTACACAATAACAATGCCGCTTCACAAAAATAGGCAAATCTCTCGTCATTATCTCCAAAGTCTCCATGGTCATCACCGTAGATTCCGTTTCTATCATAATAATATGGATTATATACAAAGTATCTATCTACATCATCATCGTTATTTCGAAGAAAAACGCCATCAACTGGTTGAGAAGAAATGTGAATATGAAATTTTTCGTAAGGAGTCATTTCTTCTTTGATAAAATGATAATAAGGTAAAACTGTTTTTACATCGTGACCCATATTTTGCAGTGCTTTTGGGAAGGCACCTGCTACGTCAGCTAAACCACCAGTTTTACAATACGGAACCATCTCTGAAGCTAAATAGAGAACTTTTGCCATGGAACATCCTTTGTTAATATCGCTTCTAAACCTCTGATCCTTCAGATGTAGAATTAATATATAAAAATTAATCCCCATTTTTTGAGGATTTAATTGCTGAGATTTTAATGTAAAAAAACAATTCTTGCAACAAAAATAAGTGCTCTAGCTCTGCTTTGTAGCACAACAAAGACTAATTTCTTTATCAAATCGAATAATATCTGTAAAAAATTAGCTGTCTGTGAAGTTTCAACGCTAAATATTGTAGAGTCTCTTAGAATTAAATATCAAATAATACTAGTTTATCTTCTTGGGTAAAATCTGCTGATGCAGCTGGATGTCGATCCAATTTTGAAAGCTTTTCTTGAGAATAAGATTGCTCATAATAAAAAGGATGATATCGTAAATTGTTTTGCTGAAGTACTTCTAACCGTGAGTTTAACAAATCATTTACCATTGCATAATGACAATTATCTTCAAAGTACATTAAGCTTTTCTTAATCAACTCAATCTGTAAAAGTGTTGATTCGTTTAAAAAGAGCTGTAAAGTCGCCCCTAAAGACTTATTAGAATATTTCATTAAAGACAGAAATGCTGCTACTTTTACAACGTCATTACTATCTTGTAAAAATCGTTGCAACAAAAAAGCATGGTGGCTTGTTCGAATACATCCCATAAGGATCATAGAGCAAATTCGATCATTACAACCTTTAGACTCACTTAAAGACAGGATAGTTTCTTTCATATCCTGTCCTAAGTTTTGGATATGCCTAGATACATGAAATCGAAACACTCTACTTTCAGAGCGATTTAAAATACTTGATTCAAAAAGCTTCATGGTATCAGCACTAGGAAAAAGTTGAGACAACATATTGGCTGATTTAATTCGTATGCTTAGTTTTCTGTGGTGAAACCCACTTAAAAGAACTTCATAAGCATCTTCACCCATAAATTCAAGGGCGCTTTTATCATCGATAATATCTTCAACTGACGGAAGACATTCATCTTCATCAAAATCAATCTCGTCATCTAATAATAAATCAGTAATATCTATCAAATTATTCATTCTAGTGTTCTCCCAAATGTCTTAACAACTCACATCAACTTTATCACGAGTTCATAAAGAATGTAAATAAAAAAAGCACTTTCTTGTTAATAGCGGAAAAGCTCATTATTACTATACTCTACAGCTTTTCCCGCTAATTTCCCTACCCCTTTTCTTTGTTTTTGTATTCTTTTTTTTAAAATAAAAACAAGTGAAAATTGTCCTTGAAAAATCAAGTTTTTTTTATCTTTTTTTAGCAAATAATGACAAAAGATTCATCAAAGCATCTGTTTCTAGAATTAACTACAAAATAAAACGAGTTCAAACACTAATAAACAGCTAACAACAAGAGATTTAGTTAAGCTCAGGTTTTTTATAATTTTCTTCGATCCATATTGGATTTATTCATTTGTTATCTCCATTTTATTCAAATTTGCTAAAATTTTAGATTCTAAAATATGATTTAAAAGATTATGGATGATTTTGGAGCAAACAAAAATATTTTCCTAGTTAATTGTTAGATTTACATCAAAATTAACTATGAAACATCAAGTCAAAACACTGGTTTTTAAAAGTACTATTAATTACTTTTGTAGGAGAAGGCATGAATTTAAAAGGTAAAAAAGGCATTATATTTGGAATTGCCAATGAAAAAAGTATCGCATGGGCCTGTGCTCAGTCACTTAAAGAGCAAGGAGCATCTTTTGGGGTTACTTACTTAGGAGATAACATGGAAAAGCGTGTTCGACCTCTAGGTGAGCAAATTGGAGCAGACTTCATAGTGCCTTGTGACCTTACAAATGATCAAGAAACTAAAGCATGTTTTGATAAAGCACAAGAAGTATACGGTAAAATAGATTTCGTAGTTCATTCTGTTGCTTGGGCAGACAAAAAGGCTTTAGCAGGAGGAATCTCTCAAGTAAGCATTGAAGATTTTACTTCTGCCTTACAAATTAGCTCTTGGTCTCTTTTAAATATGTGTAAATATGCACAAGAAATCTTAAATGACGACGGATCGATTGTCACAATGTCCTACATTGGCTCTCAAAGAGCCATCCCTAACTATGGATTAATGGGGATAGCAAAAGCAACTCTTGAGTCAGAAGTTAGATATTTAGCTAGTGAATTTGGAGAAAGAGGAATCAGAGTAAATACATTATCAGCTGGCCCATTAAGGACACTTGCTTCTGCTGGAATCAAAGGTTTTAAAGGGTTTCAAAGTGATGTAGGAGAGCTTCAATCTATCAAAAGGACATTAACAACCCAAGAAGTTGGAAACACCTGTGCTTTCTTGTTGAGTCCAATGTCGTCTGGTATCACTGGACAAACAATCTATGTGGATTTAGGATTTAGTTCTAAATAGTAAATAAGGGTGCAACATTGCACCCTATTTTTTTATCTATCTAAAAGTATAAATCGTATTTTAAGTCCTAGTCATAAAGCTTAAAATATGCTGATGAACTTCTTCTACCCATGGAATATCATGGAGTGCATATTCGCTGTTTTCATCAATTACTTTGCTGCTATGCCCAGCGCTCACCCCTGCCATCACGGAGTTAGCAACCTGCCCACCAACATGAACTTGACTCTCCATTGCACCTGTACCTAATCCACTTGAAGTGATAGGAATAATCGTACCATAGCCAAATATTTTGCCAAAAATACCCACATGCATTTGGATATCTTGAATCTTTGAATAAAACACGGTTCTACTTCTTGTTTTAAAGCCTGGTTTTAGAAACTCGATCCTAAAGTTAGTCACCATATACTTCGTACCAACCCTTACGTACTCTTGATAAAACAAAAATAATAGGCTTAACATAAAAAGTACTCTAGGCCCCAAATCTTCAATCTCCGGGTAAAACCACTGTAAGATAATCAATAAGCTCAAAGATACTAACAAATACGAGTATTCTCGCCACATAATTCGAGTGACCGCAATAACTAAACCACAAAGTACAGGAGGAACAATCCAAATATTATGAGAAAACTTCAAAACAAACCAAGATAAAATGGCAATCGACTCCACCTTAGAGTCAATAAAAGCTAATAAATCCAGTTTATATAAAAGCCACACTCCTAATAAAACGACATTCATTAGCCAAAATAAGCTCTTCGAACCCAATGTTAGTAATCTAGGGTTTAACTCATAATAGACTTGTTCGTCATCAATTAACTTCATTGTTACTCCTTGATGTTAGGTTTTGTAGATGCAGGAAAACCTAATACACTTGTTTGAATAACAAAGCCAAAACTACTACTTTGTTTTGTCACTATATCCATCTGATTTAAACTATCACTTAAGACATGGTGTGACGATACACTTTGGGTCTCTAATATACTTGTTTTTGGTATAACTGCAGTAGTTGAAAGTAACGAAGGGGTTATTGAACTTACTATTATACTAATATCAGTCGACGCTGTCATGGCTATGTTAGAGCTCACAGAACTACTTAACACCATTGACTTGGTTCTTGTAACGGTCTTTGGTTTAGAAATATTCAATGGATCATTTAAAGGATCTAATATTGCTTGTGGAATCTCATTGGTTTGAAACAACCACGAGTAAGAAGCAATTTTATCTTTTCTACTCGATACAAAAAAGTTAATTTTTTTCTTGTAGTTTTTAACATGTAAATAAAGCCCTTCCCCTTTTAAAGTTCCGTGTTTTAATGCGCCTTTTTTCATGTCTCTAAATCGCAATAAAAGCTTAAATACTAAATCTGCACTCAAATCGGTCTCTACATCTTTTAGCAAAGACACAAAAAACTTAGGTAATCTCCCGATAAAGGCGATATTTTTCCATTTAAATGAAAATAGATCTCTCAATCTCTCTTCAAATGACAAGATAAACTTTTTTTGTCTTTTAATTCGTCCTAGATCACCCATACCATCAGCTCTAAATCGAACATAACCTTCGGCATTTTTCCCAGTTAAGTATTGACTTCCTTTTTTAATATCTATAATCAGACCATCCGCTTTATCTTGATAATACATATCTTTCAATACATCTACTTTTACTCCCCCAAGAGTATCAATGATTTTTCTGAACAATTTTAAATCTACTACAATAGAGTGATCTATTTTTATATGAAAGAATCTAGTCAAGGAATCCTTAAGCATCGTTAAACCACCCCATCGAAATGTATGATTTAACTTGTCTAAAATAAGGTCTCCATCCTTTAAAATGGGTACTCTAGTATCTCTTGGCATAGATAAAAGGTGGATTTTTCCGCTATCTAAAAAGACATGGCATAATATAATAGTATCAGCACGATTTTTATTTTCTTTTCCTAAGACAAGAATCGTATAGCGTTTTTTAAGTTTATCTGTAGCATACTCTTTGGTGGCATAGGCTTTAGCACCTTTGATTTTTTTTATCTCTAATTTACTATTAGCGATATATAGATTTACTTGAAACAAAAAGACTACGATTGCAATACAAACTAAAAATAAAAAACGCCCAAGAATCTTTCTCTTTCTAGCTCCTATATTATTGTCTTTTAAATCTACAAAATCATCTTGTTTTTTAAAGAGTGCTATCCCTGGAAACTCAGGGATACAATCCAATATTTTCTTGAAGAACTTGCCCATGAATTTACTGTCCAGCAATCATAAAGTTATAACAGTGAATACTATCTGGATGAACTTGTTTACCAGAATCAATAGTATATTTAATCTTATGACTTAATATTTTTAGTATTAGAGCATCTATACTCTCTATTGCTTGCTTCATGAAAGTCTTGTCATGCCATGTCCTCAAAGGCTCAATATAATCAGCCACATAAAGGATTTTATCGTCTACACTCATTTGAGCTTTACCCGTAGTATGCCATAGTATTGGTGACAAATAATCTGCTGTAAGGCCAAACAACTCTTGAGACTTAAAAAATGAAGTTTTTGCATGATAGAGTGCTGAGTTAGCTAAAAGAGTTTGATCTTTTGGAAACTTCACTTGAAGCAACTCTTTTTGGCTTTGATTGTCATCCTCTTTGCATAGATCATGTAACAAGCCAAGAATCTTATGCCTTTGGCTATCTAAGTTAAAATGTAAGGCTAGTTTTTCAGCGGTTTTACTTACAGAAATTATATGCCCTAAACGCTTACTAGCAACTCTTTTTTTTAGCTCGCTCAATATGTCAGTTTCTAGTTGCTTGAAGTTCACAGTTTTATCCGAATCAACATAAAATTACAAAATACCTTGTTTTTCTTCGAGGCTTAATAATAGATTTAATATTTCTTCTTTAGATAAGTAGGTAGAATGCTCAGAGTCATAAATACTCTTATCAATTGATTCATCTTTGTTTACGGTGTGTCCTACAATCAACATTTCAGTCTCTTCTTTGCAGTAAGGCAACTCATGTGCAAATAAAAGCTCTTCATGTAGTTTTTCGCCCTCACGTGTGCCCACAATATTTAAATCAACCGTTTTTAATCCTTTTAAAGAAGCATACTCTCCACGAATTACTTCAACAAGATCTAATACACGAATACATGGCATCTTAAGAATGAATGTTTCTCCATATTTAGCTAATTGCCCTGCTTGTAAAACTAATGATACTGCTTTTTGTAAAGTCATCACAAAACGAGTCATATCAGCATGAGTCAAAGTAATGGATTTACCCTCTCTTAATTGAGATAAAAACAAGGGAATCACTGAGCCGCGAGTACCTAAAACATTACCAAATCGAACACAAGAAAAGATTGTTTTTCGAGGCCCCTTGTAGCGATTTGCTGTACCCATCAGTTTTTCAGCCAGTAATTTAGTAGTACCCATAGTATTAATTGGGTTAACAACTTTATCAGTGGAGACTAAAATTACTTTTTTAACGCCTTTTTCCATGGCAACTTCAATGATATTTTGAGTCCCAATTACATTTGTTTTAACAGCTTCAAATGGATTAAACTCACAAGACGGAACTTGCTTTAAAGCAGCTGCATTAAATACATAGTCTACGTTTTCCATTGCTAGTGACAATCGTGACTTATCTCGAATATCTCCCATCAAAAAACGAACTTTAGAGGTATCGTCTAACTCCTGATGAAAACAATATTGTTTGTATTCATCTCTAGACAAGACTCGAATAGAAGCAGGTTCATATTTCAAGACCTCTTGAACTAAAGCACGCCCGATAGAGCCGGTACCACCCGTGACCAATATTGTTTTACCTTTGAGATAATCTAAGCCCATTTTAGCTCCGATCTAAGACCATTAAATTTGAGGGAGTATTCCCATTGTCTAAATGTACTAAAGTCCCTTTATTTTGGCAAGAATTATATATACAATCTATGACTTTTACAGCATCTAAACCATCTTGAATTGTGGACTGATTGGGAGCCTTCGACTCGATGATATCAAGTAAATGTTTTAAACGACTTTTAAACGGATTGATGGCTGTTGGCAGCTCTAATTGCTTAGGCTTTAAAAACGGTGAGTTACTCGGCTTTTGAAAAAAGCTGATATTTCCGTGAGAATCAATCAATTTTGCTCTCTCCCATTGAATTTGTATTTCAAAATGAAAGTACCTTCTTCTTCCACCTACTAAAAAACTGCCTAATACATTGTTTTCAAAAAACATATTACCCAAACAAGTATCCTCAGTTAACAGATTTTTCTTTTCTTGGCTAGCCACTCCGTTTACGCTTAAAGGTCGTCCAGCATACCAAACCATCAAATCAAACAAATGAGTCCCATCATGCAATAGTGGGCCACCAAAGTAGCTTTTTTCTTTTTGCCCTTTTGATTTTTTTACAAAAGATCCACAATGAATTTCACCATGAATTGATTTCAATTTACCCAACCCTCTTTTATTGATTAAACTTTTATAGAAAGAAAAACTAGAATAAAAACGCCGATCGTGGCAAACAACAACATTTAACCCCTTCAAAAGCTCTTGAATTTCAATAGCTTCTTTTGTATCCATCCCTACAGGTTTTTCTAATAGAACTCCAAAAACTTGATTAGATTTTGCATATTCAGCTACAATTTGACAAGATTCCAAATGAGCACTAGAGCTTGCACAGATTGAGATGATATTTGGTTTAAGCTCTTGTAAGATGTTTTTTAGATTTTTACTAGCAGTCTTAACTCCGGTATAACTCTCTTCAAACAAGTCGCATTGATTTTGATCTATATCATATCCACCGATCAAGTCTACTTCTTGATGATCAAAATAAGCCCCAGCATGTGTACAAGGAAAAGTTCGAAAGCTATCCTGCTCCATAGTAAAAGCAATACGGCCCAATCCAATAACAAATGCTTTATACATATAATTCAGACTCATATTTCATCATAATTAAATGCTCATGCTCCACTTCAAAACTACTAATTTTACGATCACAAGCCCACTCCAATAAATTTTGGCAAAAATCTAATCCAGCTGCAATTGTTAATGGGATTCCGCCTGAAAACCTTGGATTAATTTCAAGAAAATAGAACTCATTGTTATGCTCAATACACTGAATATTCCAGGGACCTTTTAATGCAAAATTTTGATTTATGGATTGAATCAACTCAATCAATTTTTGATTCATACAAACATATCCAACATCAGATACCCCTGCTCGAACTTTATCTCGAACTCTGGGTAAAATATTTATTATATTGCAATCATTATCACTGAATACATCAACAGTATACTCCTTACCATCAACCCATTTTTGTATAAAACCATTTGTCAGTCTAGGCCAAAACACATCTAACTCTGCATCTGAGTAAATCTTAAATTGATTTACTGACCCATAACCTAAATCTTCTTTTAAAACAGAAGGATAAGATTTAGACCCATTTTTTTGATAAATTTCAGGTACATTCAAACCGTGCTTTTTAAAAAACTCTGCTGACTCGGTTTTCGATAAAAACTTCTTTAATGTTGACCCAGAGTCTAAAACACGAACCTTTGAGTCAATAGGATTACTTAGAAAATACTTTAAATCTAAATCACTCCCCGGAAGGATAAAATCAATTTGATACTTATCTAATACATCTTTCAATGCTTCATTAAAGTTTGCATGATCCATTCTTGGCACCATTTCAAAATAATCACAAAATCGCAAAGATGGAGTATGCTCATAAATCTCAGTACCAACTAATTTTAATGGGATATCTAATTTTTTTGCCGCCTGTCTAAGAAGTTTAATTAAAGTGACTCTTCGGCCTGTGCTTGGGAGTAAAATATTCATTGAGGATGGTCTTCTTTTTGAAAAGGGATGTCACACTGTGCACAAAGCCCACTACATTTGCTGCTAGTCTTATTTAAAGAGAAGCTGTCTTTTCTAGCAATAAGCCACTTTCGTAGCGAAACCATTTCTTTTGAGTTCCAGGCATCCATAATGGGTATATTTTTACCTAATGGATAAATCCCATCAAAATCTACACAACAAGGAACAAAAGTGCCATCCCACAAAACGGCCATGGACCTCCATGGATAAGAACATATATTGTATTGCTTAACCACATCCTCTGTTTTAAGACCATCTAAATATCCAATCCAGTTTCTGTATACTTTTACATTTAAATAGTCTGGATTGAGCAATTTCATTTGCTTTTTGAAATCCTCGATAAGATCTCTTGTTTCATCTAACTCTATTACCTCTATTGTAATTTCACAGCTAGATTTTAACTCATTTTTTAGCTCAATAACTCTTGTTATATTTGCTAAAGTTGTTTCATAATTACCATTTACTCTTAAGGACTCGTAAATCTCTTTATTTACGCCTTCAAAAGAAATTGTTATATGTTGAATCCCCGTTTTTAAAAGAGCAATGGCCTTCTTTTCATTTAAAAAAGATGCATTGGTATTTAATCTACACTCCAAACCACGCTTTACAATTTCTTCAATCATAAAAAAGAGTTCTTTGTGCATTAAAGACTCACCCAAAAAGAACAAGTTAATCTTTTTAACTCCACAGTTACATGCATCTTCTAAAAGATTTAAAAAGACTTCTCTCTCCATAAACCCTTTATCTCTAGTTTGATCTTTTTGAGGACAAAAAACACATGCTAAATTACAATGATTGGTTGGTTCAATGAATAGTGTATAAGGTGCGTTGTCGCACACTGCTGATCGGTTTTTATATTTTTCCAGATTGTCCATGTTGAATTATTAGATCTACTACAAGCTTTGTAGAGTCTTCTCCGTTTAGTTTTTGAAAGTGCTTTACTATACTATCGACATCTTCTATTTCAAAGACTTCATTTATAGCTTTTATCAATTGAGTTTCGTCAAAATTATGGTGTAAACCAAAGTATTGCCCCAATTTATGATGAACCAAGTTTAATGCTGTTGTTTCTTGCTCTTGATTTTGCGCAATCATTAACGGAATACAGCCTGACTTTAAAGCCTCGTACGCTGTAATTCCTCCTGAGCAAATAATCACCTTATAGGCTCCCATAAATAATGAAAGCTGTTTTACATTTTCTAAAAAAGTTAGTTTTGGAAAAGCCTCTTTTAAAAAATGTCTACGCTTTTGGGTAAACCCAGGACCAATCACAATATCTAAATTATCCATAGAACATTTTTTTAAAAACTGCTCTGTTATCTCATTGGGGTCTGATCCCCCAAAACTCAGTAATACTTTATTATTTTTTACCTGTTTTTTTATACCGCGTCCAAAGACAAAATACTTTACACCGATATACTCTACTCTTTGATTTAAATTAAGAACTTGATGATCTAACCCTAGTAAAGTACTACAAATATGAACATCAACCAAATACCGAAGATCAGATAATTCATCTATGGCTATTGTAGTAATCTCATCTACTGCTGAGTAAAATGACTTTGGAAACTCAGGCTCATCTATAATTAAAACATCAGCAGACTTACAGAGCTTCAAAAACTCTTTTTCTGAATCAATATGTAATGCAGTAAAATCAAGTAAAAGCATAGCTTTTTGTGAATGAAAATGTACAAAAAGAACTTCGTATCCTTTGTAAGCTAGCTCTTTGGCAATGACTTCCAATCTCTTTAAATGACCAAAGCCGATCGAGACACTAGCCTCTGTCTTTAGCAAAAACTTCATACTCTATTTTGCTCTACTTGACGATTCATTTCAAATATATTGGGTTTGCTTTGAAACAGCTCTGCTATTTCTTTTATAGAAATTTCATAAGGGTCTTTTTGTAAAGTTGTACAAATAGCTCGAACCATATCTAAGTCTAATTGCTCATCAATCGTCAATCGCAAATCAGACAAAGACTTATATTTTTGTCTAAAAACTCCGCATTTATAGATATCTTGCCTTTGATAATAAGCACAAGTCACATGCTCTTTTTGAAAGTCATCTTGTTTATCCTGCGCTTGTTTTAAAAAGCTTTTTTTAGTTAATATTTCAAAGCTACAACCCAAAGGTAAATCAACATTTAAAATACGATCTAAATTTACGCTTTTCATTTGATCTAACATGGCTAGATAGTCACTCACTTCAACAAATGGATTGTCTCCTGTTACCCTTGCGAAATATGGAGTCTTGAGATTTTTTACTACATCTAAAAACCTCTGAAAAACATTTTCTTCACTTCCCCTATAAACAGTAATATTTCGATCTTTACAAAATACTTCTAGCTCATCATCTTGCTTAGAGTCAGATGTTAAAATAATAGTATTATGATGATTAATCCTATGAACTATGTTTTCGATCAAAGACTCTTTGTATAGTTTCATCAAAACTTTCTTAGGAAGTCTCTTAGAGCCTAATCTAGCTTGTACTAGAAAAGTAATTTCTTCACTCATAGTTTAATCCCTAGGCTTAGTTTAACAAATACAAAATCTTTAGTTTTCAATCAAGTGATGCTCTATCACTTAGACTTACAAAGATAAACGCATCAATATTTATAGTCAATTTTTCATTTTCAGAGAAACATCTTTCTCTTCCCAAAAAAAATTAAGAGTTTGCATTTAGGTCTAACTTATAAACTAAATTCATGACAACAATTGCAAAAGAATTCATTTCTTCAGCTCGGATAATTTTAATAAATAAGCTTTTAGTGTAAAATCTTTAAGTCTCTTTTTTGAATAGTTACAAATTTACCGTAAGAAAATATATTCATTAGAGGATATTGAAATTTCGACACCCAAGCATTCGATTTTTAATTTTAAAAGGCAGGACATGTTTTATGTTACCAAGATTCTATATACTTCAAGATGATGAACAACTTCTTACCCAAACTTTTGGTAAAAAGTCAGTAATCAACGGTCCAAAAGTCTATTTCAAACCTCCTACTACCTCTATAATTGAAAGAAGAAGAGGTATTTCTCTTTCTTCTAAACAATTTATACATGTTAGAAACGCTCTTAGTGGAGAGATTACAATGAAAACAGGGCCTTGCTTTTACTTTTTGGAGTCCCAAGAAAAGATCGAGTCCGCTGGTGAAGCCTTACCTCTTGCTGTTGATGAATATACTTATGTTAGAAATAATAGTACGGGTAAAACAACCGTAGTCAAAGGTGAATGCTCCTATATGCTACAACCCCATGAAAGTTTTTTAGGCAACTCCTTTAAAGCCACTCAGATCGATGACCTTACAGCAGTCATTGTACGTAACATTGCTAATGGTAGCCTCAAACTAATCACTGAGTCACAAACCTTTATGCCACAAGATGATGAAGAAATCACTGAAGTAGTAAACAAAATTCGACTAGAAGAACACGAATTAATGGTCTTGATTGATAACGAGGGTAAATATCATTTTTATTCTGGTCTTGGCGAGGATAGCTCCTTTTTCATTCCACCTCACTGGAAACCACTCGTATGCCAATGGTCTTCTGGTTTGTTAAAGGAGTCTCGAAATTTAAAAATCTCTCGTTTTGATATACGTCCTAAATTCATGTGGTATGAGTTTGAGGTTCGTACAAAAGACAATGTTGAACTCATCTTAAAAGTAACTTTCTTTTGGCAAATAGTTGATGTAAACACCTTGGTAAAAAATACAGACGATGCCCCTGGGGATGTTTGTGCTCATGCTAGATCCTTGATTATACAAAAAGTTTCTAATGTGGAGTTTTCTGATTTTTTATCTCGTTTCAATGAGCTAGTACATGAGGCCATTTTTGGACAAGAGGATAGTTTTTATTCTTCTAGAGGAATAAAAATTCACTCGGTAGAAGCTAGAGAAATAGCCTGTAAAGATCAAAGAACCCAAGACGTATTAACAGAAATCATTCAAGAGACAACATCTCGTATCAACAGGATACAAAAGCAAGTTTCACAAAATGAAGTCTCTATGAAGCAACTTGAAGGTAAACTCTTAGAAGAAGAAAATGCTATGAAATTAGCCAAAATGAAAGCGAAAAGAGTTGAAGAGGAAGGACGCATAGAAGGACTTAAAAAAGCTAAAATCATCTCAAGCTTTATGGAGGGTTTAGGTTCAGAGTTGAGCCTGAGTCAAAAGGTTCAAATGTATGAAAATCTAAACAAAAAAGAAAGTCTACAAACTTTAGCCAATGGCAATACCAAGATGTTTCTTACTCATGATGATATTCAAATGAAGTTAGAAATCAAAGAACCCTAAATTTAATACGGAGATCGATCTATCCACTTTAAGTCTTTTTTGAAGTTTCTTTTATTTAGCCTAAGCTTAATTTTGCTAGTTGGTTTGACTATCTTTTTTATCTCACCAAAGATTAAAAGCAAAAACTTAGTTAATATCTTTAAGCAAGATCAAATAAAGACTCATGTACACCATTTGAGCCAAATTATTGGTGAAAGAAACATAACAAAACCGCCACAATTACAAAAGTCTGCGGACTATATAAAAAACTTCCTAAAAAATCTTAACTTAAAAGTAGAAACACAAAAGTATGAGATTCAAAGCAACAAAGAATATCTCCCCATAGCAGAGCGTAAACTACCCTTTACTGTTGAAAACATCTATGTAACACTCAATGCACAATCAAAACTCCCACATTTAGTAGTTGGTGCGCATTATGACACTTTCTTTGATACTCCTGGCGCCGACGACAATGCCAGTTCTGTCTCTGTTTTACTAGAGATGATAAAACAGTTTGCTTCTAGTAAAACACTGAAACGCCCTATTGATTTTGTTTTTTTCACTTTAGAGGAACCCCCATTTTTCCAAACAAATGAAATGGGAAGCTACCAGTTTGCTAAGATGCTTCAATCAAAACAGACGAAAATCCTTGGAATGATCAGTCTTGATTGTCTGGGCTATTTTAGTGAAAGTCAAAGCTACCCCTTTCCATTAAATCTCTTTTATAAAAGCAAAGGTGACTTTATCAGTTTGATATCCTCTTGGGACTCCTTCTCATTTTATAAAAAAGTAAGTAACCAAACTTATCAAAGCAACCAACTTAAGTTGAATAATTTTAGCCTACCGAGCCAAATACCTGGGGTCACTTACTCAGATCACTGGTCTTTTGAACAGTTTTCCTATCCAGCGGTGCTATTTACTGACTCTGCTTTTTATAGATCATCTCATTATCATGAAAATACTGATCATCATGACACTCTCAATTATGAAAAATTAACTGAATTTACAAATATTTTATACAATCTAATACAAGTTTTATAACATTTTTTGATAAAATTCGTAGTAATATATAGCAAAGTAAAATTTTACTTACAATTTAAAATACACAAACACCTTTAACTCCTTTTATAAGTGGGTATAGAGTATTTATATCATAGGTTTTTTATGAAGTTTTTTATTTTTATTATCTTATCAGTCAGTCTTTGCACCTTTGCCGAAACTGATTATTTTGGATTAAGCACAGAAACTACTGATTATTTTGGTGATATCGCAAAAAGTGGTAGCACTTCTAACGATTTTGTTCTAGTTGTAGAAAAAGACGACAATCAATATGACTCTGATGATGACTACTTTCAAAATGACTCAGACGATAGTTCAGATACATCAAACAAGAGTGATTATATTGATGAGCAAATCAAAGAAGCTAAACAACTCAACACCAAGAAAAAGTTTATAGAAGCATTAGACCTATTGAGAGTCTTAAACTTTCAAGTGGACTTTAATAATATCAAGGCTCAATATTACTTTGCTCGACAATATTTGATTGTGATAGGCAACAAAGCAATCCAATCTGATGAGTATAGACTTTATTTTAAAAAAGCGAAACATCATATTAAAAAGATAGAGACCCACATTGAAAACGGAAATGTATCACGAAGTGAAAAGTCTAACTATGAAAAAAAGGTGAGAGAACTAAAACTACTCTATTCTAAATTGCTTCCAAAATCATCGAAGCCTCGACCTAGTAACTCTTCTAACGACAATAACGATACAGATGTTAACTCACCCAATGGAGACACATTTTATGATAATGATGCAGCAGACGATGATGACGATGTTGTAGCAAATTTAAATGATAACGAAATCTCACAAGACAATTTAGCTGCTAGTAAAGCCCCTATTTATAACTTACAATTGAGTAGTGCCGATCAGATTGACTCACAACACGCTAAGACGATTTTAGATGCAATGGGACTAACAGGATCTAATAGTGTTCATAAATTAAGTTACTCCAATGCTTTGGCCGCTGTTTGTAACGGAAAAACCTACGGGAGTTATCGACGGTCTTATACTGGACCAAACGGCACGGGCTGTAAAGGGATCGGGTTAAACGATAAAAAGCTACACAAATATCACCGAACAGCAACTATGAAGCAATACCTCTTTGAAGAGTATCAACTTTTACGGACTGCTGTAATTAAATATAAAGCATATCCAGTTATCAGTTATAAAGATACACCTAAACTCTATGAAAATTGGATTAATAAAGCAGCAGCAGAGTTAACTTCTGTTCCTCAATCTAAAAGAGTTGCGCTTTTACAATCTCAACTTAGAGAAGAAAGTGGCCGTGCTCACTGGAGAAACTTTCGACCGATTGCGTCTCAAGCCGGTGCGGTTGGAGTTGCTCAACTACTTCCTGCAACTGCAATTATATCATCAAAAGTTAATCCTTATGACCCAGAAGGAAACTTTGTTGGTGGTGCGAAATATTTAAACAAAATGATTAAAAACCACGGTTCAATCAAAAGTGGATTGGCTGCATACAATGGTGGTGGCGGTAATGTAAATGCTGCTGGCCCTCAACGATATGCAAGAAACATCACTTCTAGGATGTAATTATGAGAAAATTGTTATTCCCTCTTTTATTTAGTATTGTAAGCAGCTCTAGTTTTACTGATCCCCAATCAGACCTTTTAGCTAAGTACAACCTTGTTTATCAACAGACTGATAAAACAGGCTTACTAAACTTTACTAAAAATCAGCAATCGGTAGAGCTTAGTAAACATAAAAATTATGATTTGATTCAAAGTGAAGAAGTAGCTATCGCCAACGATGAAAAGCTGCTCTTTTTAGTCTGGAAAAGCAAAGTCAAAAATGCTTATGCTTTTTTAGAAGGATACCGTTTTAACAAAAGCTTAAATAAGGCAACTCGTGTAGCTTTACCCAAGGTATTTAACTCTGAACTCTTAAATGGTGATATCAAACTAAGCAAAGCCAATGAAGACCTTCTAATAAGTGTAAAGTATCAAATATACTCCTACTTTCTTGATGATGAGGGTGTTTTTCACAGAGTTAGCTATAAAATCGATAAAGTCACCGGAAAGTTCAAATTTCATAAGCATAAAGTTGATCATGGCAAAACAAGCCACGATTATTTTAACTTAGCTGGGTTTTATTCTGATCATAAAAAAATCAAAACTAGCCTAAAGTATTTTGAGTTGGCTCTAGATGAAAACTATAGTGACGAAAAGCAAATCGATAAAGCTCATTTAGCCCACTTAAATTTTGAATATGCTAAAGCACTCATTAAAGACAAACAAGCTAATAAAGCCAAGGTTATTTTACAGAAAGTAGCTCAAGAGTTTTCTGATGTACAATTTGGTAAAGATGCTAAAAAGCTTCTTGAGCAAACAAAGTAAGCAATTATTTAGTTTGCTTTAAAATCCATTTTTTTAGGATAGCTAGTACTTTAGGAGAGATTGTCTCTTCAATAGTGGAGTACTCTGAAACAGCCCCAGTTTTTGCTGTTTGAAACAAATGATTTACACCATCGATAAGCTCATATTGAACATGTGAGTTATTCGCCTCTTTAAACGACTCTTTAATACTTGGTAAGTTTAGGTCTATATCTACTTGCTGATCGAGTGTTCCGTTCATAACTAAAACTGGTATTTTCACTTTTTTCAGATATTTACTTGGTTCAAAAGTTAAAAAAAACTTCATCCATGGGTTAGCTAAGGCTACATAAATTGATTGCAGATAATTTTTTGCATCCATATCTTGCCCAAATTCTTTTTTGAAAATTGCTGTATAATCTAAAGTCATTGGTGTTAGCGATTTAACAAAATCTGCCTCCGATGCAGACGATTGAATCAAAGGTAGAGCTCCATCAAAAATCTTTTCATTTCCATAATGAATTTTTAAATCTACTCCTTTGTTGATATGTAATTGCTTACGCTGAAAAGACAATACCTTGTGTCCATTAACGCCCATCCCAGCCATCATAACGATAAAAGACAATTTAGGCTCTAAGTCTGCTGCTAGCATACTAACAATGCTAGCACCTTCGCTATGCCCAATCATACCAATATTTTGGGTATCGATATCTTTTCTTTTCAAAAAGTAATTTACAGCCCCTCTAGCATCATTTGCAAAATTCAAAGTATTTGCTTTTGAAAAGTCTCCTTTTGATCTAGCTACACCCCGATCATCATATCGAAACACAGCAATCCCCGATTTTGTTAAAAAATCAGCTAATACAGCAAAAGGTTTATGATTCAAGATGGTTTCATCTCTATCTTGAGGGCCACTTCCTGACACTAATATCACTAAGGGTGGTATTTCTTTGCTTTTAGGATGGGTCAATGTCCCAGATAATAAATCTGTTTCTCCCTTAAATTGAAGTTCTTCGATAAGATAATCAAAAGGTGGTTTAGGAGTCTGAGGACGTAGTTCAACAACAGCTTTACCCCTTGCTAGCTCAAATGTACCAAAAACGGAGCTTTGGCTATATTTTCCAGTAATCTGTTGCCCTTCAATTTTACCTTCAAAGCTTGGATCCCCTGTGATCCCTTTTAATTTAAAAGATACATTATTGTCATCTAAAACAAGTTGATCCAAGCCAATATCTTTTGCTCCTTGTGAGATAATATCCATCGACCCAACTAGTCGAGATGACTTATCCTTTAAAAACTGAGCTGATATCTTTAACTCAATCCCTGAAACAGAGATTTTACCCTGCCAATTTCCAAATATGTCATTTGAAAAGTTATTCATAATCACACCTAAAAATAACAGTAAGCTAATCATCTAGTTTTTACCGAAATCAATGTCATTCATGACTTCTTCTAGTACTTTTAAAGGAAGAGCCCCGTGACATAGCAACTCATGATGAAACTTTTTAATATCAAAACTATCTTGATGCTTTTCTTGAAGTTTCTTGCGAAGGTTCATGATAAATATTTCACCCATTTTGTAAGATAGTGCCTGTCCAGGCATTACAATGTAACGATCAATCTCCACTTCAATATTTTCTTTGGATAGGCAGGTATTGTTTACCATATAATCAATAGCTTCTTGTCTACCCCATCCTTTATGATGAATCCCGGTATCAACTACTAATCGAGAAGCACGCCAAACTTCAAAGGATAATTTACCAAATCGAGCTTCAGGAGTTTTGTAAAAACCCATTTCTTCAGATAGTTTTTCTGTATATAAAGCCCAACCCTCAACATAAGCTGTCTCGTTATATCTTTTTCTAAATTCTGGGATCCCTTGTAACTCTTGTGCAATAGAGATCTGAAAGTGATGACCTGGTACTGCTTCATGAAAAGCTAAGGCTTCTGCATTATGCTTACCTCTTGTTTGTGGGTTGTAAGTATTTACAAAATAAACACCAGGTCTTGCCGTCTTACTATCTCCTGGCATATAAAATGCATCTGGTGCTTCTTTTTCTTGATACTCGGGTAAAGGCTGTACCTCATAAAGGTTTTTTGGTAAGACCGAAAAGTATTTAGGTAGTTCTTTTTCCATTTCTTTTAACAATGCCGTGTGATGCTCTACTATTTCTTCTCGAGAGCTATAATGTAGATCTTTATTGCCACGCATTGATTCAAAAAAGTCATTTAATGAACCACTGAGTCCCATCTCTTTTTGAATACTCTCCATTTCGCTATGGATTCTTGCCACTTCTTGTAAACCAATTTCATGAATCTCTTGAGGTGCTATATCTAAGGTCGTATTTTGCTTTACTTTTAAAGCATAGTAATCATCGCCACCGGGTAAATTACATAGTCCAATGCTTTCTCTTGTATATTGTAAATAAGTCTTTCTTAAATATTTAACTAATCTTTTTAATGGACGATTTACATGCTTAGACACAGCCTCTTGAAGCTGAGAGTTTACTTTAGATTTTTGGTTTTTTGCTAATACAGAAAAGCTCTTTGACGCTGTTAGAAAGTAAGTACTTTTTTGAGGATCATTAGTAATCATTTTTTCAATTTGAGCAATAACTAAAAGTGTAATATTAGTTGGTAGTACCCACTGTCGCACAATCCCTCGATGTAAATGTCTTTGAACTTGTTTAACCTGTTTACTAAAACCCTTTAGTCTTGAAAGATAGTCTTCAAAGTCCTTTTTATCTCTAAAAGGATGAACATTAGCAATTTGTAAAAAGCTAGTATGTACTCCACCCATTTGCGATAATGCCAAGTGATGAGAAGGAACATCTAAATATGCACGAGAACTCTTCACATCTTCTAAAAATAGACTTCTAGAGATTTTCTCTTCTGTATCTAAACTGGCAACATCAACATTTTGTACTTTTTTATAGTATTTCTCTAGGGTCTGATGAGACTTAAATCCACTTTTTAAACCGTAACTCTCTAACTTAGAGTTATAATCATATACCCCATAAAAAGTTGCCATAGAAGGAGAATTTTGCAAGGACAAATCCCAGTAGCTATCAAAAATATTGTTTAGTTTCATGTGAGGCTCCATAAGTCATCATTAGTGTTAATGTTTGGTAGTATATCAAAGTGTAAATACTTTGTCTTTTTAGTCTGGATAATATCTGTTTATACAAAAAAAAATCTACCTTATGCAGATGCATAAGATAGATTTATCGATTGTTTATAAAAAATTAAAGTCTTCTACCTCGAGTGGCAAAGTCACTTGTTTGTAAGCGGCCGATTCTAGCTTTTGGATCTAGTTGTTTTTTAATTTTTCCTAAGTCTACGCCTAAATTTTTCAATTCAGTACTATAATCTCCAACTAAGTAATTCAATGCTTTTCGATCTTTTCTATCCATGCCAGCAATACTTTTAAAGGACTCTTCTACCATTTGAGCTACTTTATATCGTGAAAACCCATGAGATTGGACAGAAATAGATTTTGCTAAACGATTTTGAATAAATCCCTTCTTATAAAATACTTCAATCAATTTCAAAGACTGAGTTTGATCTACTTGTGCAATAGACTCTTCTTTGTAAGATCTTGCCTTAGCTAGATTTTTTCTTTGCTCTGCTTCTTGACCAATAAACCTTGTAGAAATCATTGTTGTTCTACCATTTCTAAGGTAGTTGCCATCCATATCAGTGATATTAGGAGATACATAAAACTGAAAGTCTGACTTATCAGGTATACGTTGAAAGGAGCTAAAAAACAATTCCTTTCCACTCTTAGAAATATCAACTTTTCCCTTGTAGCTGTAGTTTGCTCCTTTTAAGAAAAACTCATCTCTGTTTAAAGACTTTGCATTTATCTTGCGATTAAAACGCACAACAATTTGTTGAGTACTTGAGTCCATAACCTTCTTAGGAAAGTTCTGAATCAAAAATGGAGTTGTATAAGTTGTTTTAAATTTAATAATGTTCTTTCCGGTTAAAGACGCACCATCACTTGTTTTTAAATCCTTTGATACTTTAACAGTAAAAATAGAAGCTTCTCCCAAATTTCGATATGGTTTAAGATTTAAAATTTGATCATTTTTCTCAAAGTTTAACTCTCCAGCTACTAGCTTACCTTTATTATATAATTGTAAAGACTGGGATGATACTGTAGCAGGGTCAATTTTTTGGTTAAATTTAACTCGCACCATAGCGTTTACAGGTACTTTTCTAGATCTATTTTTAGGAAATATTTTTTCTATCTCAAGATTTTGAATCTGTCTAGGTGGAATTCTTTTAGCTAAAGTTGGTCTACGAACTGACTGCAATTGTCCCATTGTAGTGAAGTTAAACTCCGCTCTACCTGCCACTACTCTATATTTCATACCTTCTTTTAATTTATTTTTTGGTATAACATCTAATCTGTTTTGTGATTTTAGATATTTTGATTCAGAAGGAATCTCAACATCCCCTTCATATAGTTTAGCACTTAAATACCCTTCTTCTCCTTGATAGACCTCTCGTTTATAGATAAACGAAATCGGAGTATATAAAGCATTATTTTTAGAATCTAAACTCGGTATGGTTGCTAAAAGCATATCAGGGTTTTTTCTTGTGTAATACTCTTTCATAGAAACAGGTTTTTTTGGAGTTGTTTCTGCAAGTTTTGAAAAGTCTACTGCTTCTGGTTCTTTTACTCTTTCACTTTCTATTTTTTCAAAAACGCTTTGTGATGTCTTTTCATTTAATGCTTGCATTGGAGAAGCTGTATCTTCAACTGCAGTAATCACTGGTGGATTATTTGAGTTTATAATTCCAGTTTGAGCTGGTTCTTCTTCTAAAAACTTTAAATCAAAGCCATGAGAATCAAAATTTACTTTTGGTGTATTTACTTGACTTGCCATTTCAACTTTTTCTTCTTTGATTCTCTTGTAAGTTTTTTCAAAGTTTTCTAAATTTTTAGTTTTGATTTCATTAATCTTTACTTTTAATTCAGAAAACTGCCCTTCTGAGTTAATTTTTTTCCAAGAATCTTGAAACTCTTTTGTAATTTTCACTTGTTTTATACCAAAAACCCCATGTTCTTGGCAGTCAAAAACTAAATTCATGTTGGAGATCTTTGGCATACTCGCTTCAAAATCACCTTTACTCACTTGAAATGTCTGATATGTATCTAAATCAAAGTAATAGATTTGAGAATGACCCGATCGATTAGAGTCAAAAAAGATTCCGTAACCATTTTCTGAAAACACGGGATGAGCAGAAACTGTTTCTTCTTGCGTTAATTGCATGGGTACAGATCGTTCTAGCTCGATATTTTTTAAAAATAAATTGAAAGTTTTGTTTCTAAAAGAAGTGTAAACCAACAATCTACCATCGGGAGAATAAGATGGATAAAAGTCGTGATTACCAAAAACTGTTCGTTGAATTTTACTTTGATCTTTTAATGAATAACTCCATATATCAAAGTTTCCAGACTCATCAGAATCAAAAGATACTTCATTTCCATCAGGTGAAAAAACTGGATGATAGGCATTAAAGTCGCCCATGGTTATTTGCTTTGGAGAACTGGAGCTTTTTAAGGATTTTACAAATACATGTGACTTTCCTCGAACCATGTTGGTATATACTATTTGCTTATCATCATAACTAAAAGATGGGCTATCAATTTTACCTTGAATCCCCTTAACTTTTATTCCTTCTGATTTATCGCCTAAATACTTAATCCACAACTCCGAGTTTCCTCCGAGGTCCTTTATATAAGCTAAAATCTTCCCATTGTGAGATAAGGCGCCACTACTAGTTTTACTAGTACCTGAGGTTAACCATTTATACTCTATCTCTTGAGATACCCCGTGATTTATAAATATCAAAAATAATATTGAGCTTAATATAGATATTGTTTGAGTAAGCTTTATCATTTGTGCCCTCCGAATATGGCAGTCATACATTTTACTACCTTATCGGCCACTTTTTGTATTACTTTCACTATTTGAATGAAAAGAACTGAGCTTGAAATCGATAATTTAAATTGATAGTTTTTAAATTGAACTTATATTAATAGTCGCTTCAACAAATGCTAAAAAACTACTGTTTCTGCATGTTACTTTAATCATAAATTCTATTTCGAATTTAATTTTTATGTTAGTATTTATAAAAACACAAGCATTTTGAACTCTATCCAATCTCAACTTCTTACGCAGTTCATATCCACAATTTAGATAAAAAACTTTATAGAGACAATGCTCCAATAAACTTATAGGACAACCTCATGTCACCAAAGTTAAAATTTCAATCGGATCGACTCATAATTCGCCCTGCTCATAGAACAGACTACCAAGAGTGGAGACGTGCTTACCTAGCTGAACTACCCAAACAAAGTTCTTTTGACCCTTCTCCAAGTCAAGGAGACTGTATAACTTACTCTGAATTTCTGGCTCAGCTTAAAAGATCGAAGCACCTAGTAAAAATGGGCTTAACCTTCAATTTTTTAGCTTTTAAAAAAAGCACCCAGCAGATTATCGGAGACTCTCAACTTTGGTGTGTACAACGAGGAGACTGTCAAAGAGCAACTTTAGGATTTTCTGTAATAAATAATCACTGGAGATTAGGTTATGGATTTGAAATTGCTCATGCTACTATTTGTTTTGCAATCAAAGAAATGGGTTTAAACAGAATTGAAGCAGAAATCAGGCCAGATAATACGCCATCAATCAAACTTTGTGAAAAACTAGGTATGCAATCAGAAGGAATTCGAAGACATGCACTGTATGAAGATAATCAATGGCAAGATCATCTCGTCTACTCTATTACTGCACAAGACCTAGGAATAACTGGTTTAAAGCCTTGTTCAGAGAAAGGTATAATTTAAGTCACTCATTTTTCACTAAGTAAGTACAACAACCTCATTTTCATATTTAGTAGGAATCGATTAAAACTTAAGGTCTAAAAGTTTTACGCTTGATTTTAAAAGCTTTAGCCAGAACTTCAGCAGCAGCTGCAAAAAGAGTCTCTGAGATTTCTTGATTTAGTCCTACTTGACGATAGAGCGCTCTTGCAAGCGGCTTATCCTCTATGATTGGTACGTCATTCTCACGTGCAATCTCTTTAATCTTATGAGCTATAATATTTTGTCCTTTAGCTACAACAACAGGAGCCGCAAAACCAGACTCCCTATCGTACTTTAAAGCAACAGCAAAATGAGTCGGGTTGGTTACCACGACATCGGCCTTAGGGACCTCAGACATCATGTTACCTTGTGCCATCTCCATTTGCTTTTGTCGAATTTTAGCCTTTACTTGTGGGTCCCCATCCGTTTGCTTTCTCTCTTCTTTTACTTCTTGCTTGGACATTTTTAAATCTTCGTTTGTTTTCCACTTTTGATACATCAAATCAAACAAACCATAAATAACCAAAACCAAGCCCATTTCAATAATCAAACGCACCATTAACCAAGCAATATAGTCCAAGGCATGGCCAATGGTCTCACCAAACAGTGCAGTCATCGTAGGATATTCATTGATAAACATTTTATAAGGAAAGTATCCTAAAATTACAAGCTTAATCAAAGACTTAGCTAATTCAACTAAAGCTTGTTTACCAATGATTTTTTTCATCCCATTTACAGGATTAAATCTCTGTAAATCTGGGGTCATGGATTCTGTAGAAAAATTAATCCCTACTTGTGAAATCTGAACGGTCATGGTTAAAATTATAACCACAAAAAATAATGGGCCCATGATCAAGTACCAATATAAAATAATATCTAAAAAATAGATCCACATATCATTGGCTGTCATTTCTTGTACTTCAAACATTCGTAAGGAGCGATTAAACATGTCACCAACGGCACCATAAAAACGCGGTAACATCATATAAACAAAAATCGTTAAAATCATTAAGTTTATTGCAGAGTTTAGATCCTCACTTTTGGGTATGTTTCCCTTTTTTCGTGCATCAGCTTTACGCTTATCTGTCGGCTCTTCTGTTTTTTCCCCAGCGCTTTCTTCGAACTGAGTTAAATTTAATGGAAGCAGTAAGTCTAAGCTATCTAACTCTAAAGCAAATTGGTTTAGTTTATGGCCGCTGATATGTCTTTGATCTACTATCATACGAAATTACCTAAAAACGACGCCATATCTTTAAAGGAGTTGCCATACAATGCCTTTATCAGATTTACCATAAAAGGTAAAATAATAATATAAGTTACCATTCCAACTACAATTTGAAGAGGAATACCTACCATAAAAATGTTTAGCTTAGGCATAGTTCTAGCCAAAACTCCCAATGCAAAATTAATCATAAATAATGGTGCTAAAATAGGTAAACTAATTTGTACTGCTATTAAAAATATCTTATAAAAAGTATGAATCAAAATTGGAATACCTGTTACCTCAAAGGAAAACTCTCCTAAAGGAATAACAAAGTAGGAGTTTTGGTATGCATTAAAGACATAATGATGACCATCAATTACCAAAAATAAAAATGTCGCCAATGTAGAATTAAACTGCCCCATTGTAGTAGATCCCTCACCACTAGCAGGGTCAACAGCAGTTGCTATAGATAAACCCATTGGAGTCGAAATAATCGAACCTGAAAAGTTTAAAACTTCATTGACCAAAGCTACATTTAGTCCAATTAATACACCAACAGCAAACTCTTTAACGCTGATGATCACTAGAGTTACATCATCCACAATAGGTACAAAAGTGTCTATTGGGATAGTAAAAAAGATAGATAAACTTACCAAAAAGGCCATAAAAGCCTTAGCTTTAACAGGAAAGTTATTACTCGAAATCAAAGGAGTCATCATCAAAACTCCAACAAAACGAATAAAGCACAAAAAGAAGTTAATTATCGTTTCTACAGAGTCCATTATCCGATGTATAAGTCGATATTTTCAATTAGATTAATGGCCCAGGTACTAATCTTAGATATCATCCAAGGCCCCAATGCAATCACCGTACTCATCGTTGCTACTACTTTTGGAATAAATGTCAGGGTTTGCTCTTGTAAAGAAGTAGTTGTTTGAAAAACAGAAACAGCTAGTCCAACAACCAGACCTACTAACAAAGGAGGCAAGCCAACTAACATGGCCATCCACATGGTATCTTTTACTAAATTCATTGCAACTAGTTCGTTCATACAATTATCGACTTCATTAAGGCATTAACAATCAGTGTCCAACCATCAATCAACACAAAGAGGAGTAACTTAAACGGAGTAGAAACCATGGCGGGTGGTAACATCATCATCCCCATAGACATTAAGGTAGTGGCAATAACCATATCCAACATCAAAAACGGTAAAAACAAAATAACGCCAAACTGAAAGCCAGTTTTAAACTCCGAAATAATAAATGCTGGTATCAATGTTAAAGTGGAAACATCATCAAAAGTTTTTGGCTTCTCCCCTTGAGACAGTTTTACAAAAATCTTTAAATCAGACTCTCTGGTAGCCCTTCTCATATACATACGTAAGGGCTCGAGCCCCTTTTTAAAGGCTGTTTTGTAATCTATTTGATTGGCAATATAGGGTTCAAGTGCATCCGTATTAATTTTGTTCCAGATGGGAGACATTTGAAACAAAGTCAAAAACATAGCAAGAGATACCAACATTTTATCAGAAGGCATTGATTGCGTACCAATGGCTTTTCTAGTAAATGACAATACGATTAATATCCTCGTAAATGGGGTCATCATGATCAAAATAGAAGGTGCTAAAGTTAGCAAGGTCAAAAGTAACACTAGCTTTAATCCTAAACTCAACTGTTTTGGACTAACTTCATCATCCATTTCTAAAGAAAACTTAGGCAGCGGAAATGCAAAATTTGTTTGATCGTTATCAAGAGTGGTAGTTTTAACAGTCTCTCTAGACTTAGTGGTCTCTGAACCATCTCCTACCTTACCATTAAAAATCTCCTCAACAGTAGCTAAGGGCAATTGATCAGCCTGCACTACATTACCCATAAGAGGAAGAAAAAATGCTATAAAAAAGAAAATGATAAATTTATTCATACAAAAACGTAAAGATTTGGTAAACTTTTGTCGATGTACTGAATTTATCCTATTTTTTAGAGGATCGCAAGGATTAAATAATCCTATGATCAAAATAGAGCTATCTATAAGCAAATAGATTAATATCTGCGCTCTGTGCAGTTTCCTACTTTGTCACAAACTTCAATCTTAGATTGTAAACAATTGGTGATCTTAGAGGTGAGTATTATCCAATTACGATCTGAATCATAATCAAGGTCGCTACTCTTATCATTGCAAGTTAAGCTAATGGAATTTCGATCTACTCCAGACTCTACATCATTTACTTTTATATAATCAAAAGCCAGTCTTAGTCCTTTGTATCGATTGATCTCTTCTCCTAAAAAGGGAGCATACAAATCTTTTTTTACAGAGTAAATGCCTGTACTACGAATATCGCTACTCACAAATCTATGATAGGTTTTAGTCGATAGAGACTTCCACTTTTTTACGAAGGGATCCCACCTACTTAAGTATAATTTGTCCGTATTTGATGAACGATAAATCAACTGAGCTTTTTTCATAAAGAACACATAAGAAGGAGAGACTTTAATTATTTCTATTCTATCTTGACCTAGCTCCTTTGAAGAATAGGACTCAATCTCTGCTCTGATATTTTGCACCGATCGCAAAGATTGGATTAAACTAAAGTCCCCTTGATACTCTGATAAATCAGCCCGATCGATCGAACTAATTTTATGAGACGCCACTTTTAAATGAACCGTCTTTTTTGCAATATTTCCAAAAAAGTCTTCTACTTCAATTTCAAGTTTATGATCCCCAACACCTAGTATTCCGTCCTCAACAATATTTTCTATATATGAAGATGGCTTATCAAAGTCTTTATACATTTTATATACGTATTGCGTAGGAGATAGATGGGTATGACTCCCAACAAAATGCATTTGCGTATTGGGGCTTTTACCATAGTGAATCGTTTCAAATCTAGCATTATAAATTTCATTTCCGTTATCTAACAATTTTAATTTATATACACTACACTTAGAATAAGAACCATCCATACGATCATCAAGCTTTAAAGCTATTCCATATTTACCGTGGAGTATATGATTCGATTTTAATGAGATAATTGGCTTTTTACTTTTGTAAGGAACTAAAAATACATCCCTAATTACTGGTGGGATATTATCTGTTATTCCAGAGAGGTACATACTACGCTTTTCTGACTTTGAGATACTAGATCGCATCTCAAAATGCAAATGTGGAAACCCTGCTCCAGATTCACCACTATACCCAATCACTTCACCTTCCAAAAATTGAATCATCTTACTCGGAAAAATATCATAAGTTTTAGATAATACCTTAGAGTCTAAATAATCTTGGATTTTAGGAGAAAAAGACTCCAAATGAGCATACACAGAAATATCTCCACTTTGATGTCTGATATAAAGCGCTTTTCCTTCGCCATGAATAATATTCTTTACCCTGTAAAGGGTTCCAGCTGCTACTGCTTGTATATCATGTCCTGTTATCTTTTGAGTGGATAGATCGATTCCCCCATGAAAATGAGACTCGCGGTACTCACAAAAGCTACCATTTACCTTTAAAGGGATTTTCATAGGAGGAACTAAAGCAAAACTATTGGTATAGCAAAATAAGTAGAAAATTATAAATGGTCGCATCGGCTTTAAGTAGTACTCACTTTGTTTCGTCCAGATTCTTTTGATACATATAGGGCCTTATCAGCAAGTTGAATCAACTCATCCATATCGGTAGCATCATCATTGAAACAAGCAACTCCAAAGCTCATAGTTATGGGCCATTCACTTATGCCACTTTGCTTAGCAAGGGTCTCTTCAGCACTAATTCGGATCCTGTTAGCCAGAGAAACTGCTCCTTTTTTACCTGTTTCTGGTAAAATAATAGCAAATTCCTCGCCGCCGATTCTGGCAACAAAGTCGATATTATCTCTAGCTTCAGCCAAAAGAATATTAGAAGCGTTTTTAATTACCTGATCCCCAACAACATGACCATAAGTATCATTTACACGCTTAAAAAAATCAATATCAGCATAGATTAATGAAAAAGTTAAATTGTAACGCTTAGCCTGTACAATGGTCTCGTTCATTCGATCCAAGAAGTATCTTTTGATATAAAGACCAGATAAACCATCGGTAATTGCTAAATTATATAGTTTCATGTTTTCGATAGATCTTGCTAATAACGAAGCTAAACCTAAAAGCAATCTTTGATCTTCACTTGTAAAAGATCCTTCTAGTTTGTTAATTACGTTAATAACACCAATTGCCTTTCCGTCGACAATGAGTGGAACACATATCATAGATTTAATGCTAGACTCTCGTGGCTGATCTATTGTACAAAAATGTCTGTCTTTTGCTCCTTCATGAGCGATGTAAGGCTCTAAATCTTGAAAGACTTTACCAGCAACACCTTCATTCCAACCAATACTAACACTGCCTTGTGGAAAACAATATTCACCTCGAACCAAACGAGGCACCAATACCTTTTCTCTTTCATCAGCTAATAGTAGAGATGCCCATGAAGCACTCAATCCCTGCCAACAAGAGTCTAAAATATGATCCAAAACTTCATTTGAATAACACTTGGAGTTCATCTTTAAACTGGCATCCATTAAGATTTTTTGCTCGTATACTTTTCTGTCTAGTTTTTGATTGGATTTTTTTAGTTCAACAATTTGATTTTCAATGGTGTTAGACATGGCAAACAAAGAGCCTTTGAGCTCACCTTCTTCACGAAAATAATTTTTGGACTCTTTAATCTCATAATCACCATTTTCGATTGACTTTGCAATACCAACCATATTTTGTATAGATCGATTGATTTGATGTGCAATGATGACTCCTAATACAAAACACATAACTAAGGCCACTAAAAAAACCTTGATGAGAATCGTCTTTAAATTACCTAAAGATTTATAAATATAGTCCTTTCTCACTCCTAGATGAACCGAACCATAAAATTGCTTTAAGTTTTCAATTCGAATCGGATAAATCACATCAATAATATCCTCTCGTGCCTTAGATACTATCCATGAATCGATTTTATCCTCACTACCAGAGCTTTTAAAATCTCTTTGCCAGTTTGCAATTTTACTCAGTGAAAACCTTGTGCCAATTTTAGATGGATTAGTATGGGAAAGACAAATACCATCACGATCTAATATATAAGCATACTCTGTATCAGCTCCTTCAATACCTAGCTTTAGGATATTAGGGAGCTCTACGAAATTATTAGTCAAAATAAATGTCTTTGAAGATACTCCGATAGATCGAGCCACAATTTTTGAATTACGTAGAAGTAAATCACTTAGGGCTTCATCTTGAAATGTCATCACTCGATATCCGGTTATCGCTAATATAATACCCGTTAAAACCGAAACAAATAATGTCACTTTTTGAAAAATACCAAGTTTACTTAACATATTTTTTTAACTTTCTCACTGAGTCGTAGTCTTCATCTTTTACCGTAGTAAAACCATCTAAACCAGGAACCTTATTTAAAAGCCCTAATTTACCTGCACTCAATAATGTTTCTAAGAGTTTTTTTCTAATGATTGGATCCACCTTATTCAAAATAACTAAGGGTTCATTAGAGATCGGCTCTGTTTTAGCAAGTATCGTAAACTCATGTTTTCGATTATTATATGCTGGTAAATCTAAAACCCCCACATAACTTGCCCCAACCTGAAATTGACGACTCAAAATCGAAAAAACTACTGCGTCATGCTTTTTTAAAAAAGCATACTCTTGTAAAGAGTCTAATGTAACTCCTTGCTGCTCTAACATCATTTTAGGAAAAACAAAACCTGATGTAGAGTTTTTAGATACGAAAGCAAATTTTTTACCTTTTGTATCTGATAGCTTATTTATGTCAGAGTCTGCTCTAGTTAAAATTTGTCCTTGATAGGTAACTCGCCCCTTCCAGACAGGACGTACAAATGGAGTAAAGCTCTTTTGATCAAGACCCACATAAAAAGAAGTACCTAGCCAACCAATATCAATGGTAGATTTATCTAACTCCTCTAAAATCCGATCATAAGAGTTATACAACTTTAGATCGACACGATCTACTCCAATAGATGTAGCTAAATGGTCCATCAATGGAGCATATTGTATAATTAAAGACTCCGGATTTGTGTGAGCTATTCGCCCTATTCTGATTATTTTTAAATCAGGAATAATCTCTGAAGAGAGTTCTTGCTTAGGAATAGATTTGTCTTCGCATGCAACAAATAACATGGAAGCAAAAATAAAAAGTATCAAACCTACAATTTTCATATTATCTCTAAAGACGATCAAGCGAATCAAAATATCTAATCTAGCTTGTATAAATATACCCTATTCAAACAAAATAATCTAAGATTAAGACCCACAGGTCTTTATTTTTTTAAAATACGCTTTAAGCGATAGTTCAAAATTACTATCGAAAGAGGTTTGATACAATCTATTTTTAGTTTTGATATAAACCTGATAACTCCATCAATTGATTTAAAGCTGTTTTTGCTGCAACTCGAACTTCTTTATTATGATCTCGTTGGGCATCTCTTAAAGACATAGTTGCTCCTAAATCGCCTATTTTACCAAGCGCTTTTGCGGCCATTTCTCTAACTTCAAAATCTCTATCTTGCAATAAGTAAACGATCGGAATCACTGCACTCTTTTCTTGATGCATTCCAAGTACAATAGCTGAATTTGCTCTTAAATGCTTATATCGACTATCTAAGGTTCGAATTAATTTTTGAATCAATCTACGATCTTGTATGCTAGCAACTACTTCTATGGAGTTTTTGCGTACAATTTCACTTTCATGATGTAGACATTCAATCAGTGAATCATAAGCCAACTCTTTAAACGATTTGATATTTTCTATCACATCGTTTTTGACCCAAATATTTTCATCTTCCATAGCTTCAAGCAATTGTACAATTGAAGAAACAGCACTAAGTTGCCCTAGGGACCTTACAGCCGTTTGTCGTACTCTTGCATCTGAGTCTAAAAGCATCTTGGTTATTGGCTCAATTGCAGACTTATCCTTCAAAACACCTAATGACTCTATAATCATCTGTCTTACCGATACATTTTCATCGTAAATATATGTTACTAAGATACTAACTACTTTTGAATCATTGATTTTAGATAAAGCTCTAGCTGCCTCAATTCGAACACCAACACTTCTATCTTCCATTGCAACACCCAAGGTATTGATGGACTCATCCGTAACAAATTTTTCTAATACTTCAACAGCTCTTTTTCTATTTTTATCAGAAACATCTCGAGTACATTGTGATAATGCAAATACAGCCTTATTAGATCCAATCTTTTCTAAGGCATTAATGCTTTCATATCGAACATCTTCGTCCATATCTGTCACTAACTTAGTAAGTTTTCCGATGGCTCTCACATCTCTAAACTGTCCTATGATAATCACGACACGTAATCGTATGATTGGATTTGCAGTATTAATTATTTGTAATAGCTGATCCAATAAGTCTTCTTCTTTAGAACGACTTAATGCTTCTGCCATAACCTCAGCATCAACTTTTAGATCGGGTTTTTTCACTAACTCGAGTAAGGCACTAACAGAACTTTTATTTGCAATTGCACCCAGTGCATAAATATACCAATTTGTATTTACAGCTTGGCAACGTAACATCGCTTCTAAAATTGCACTCACACGATTTGGAAAATCTAATGTACCTATAATCTCAGATGCAGATCTTTGGATTGCTTGTAGTACTTCTACAGAAACTTCATAGATTGAATTGTCTGGAAAGCGATTTAAGTATTGCTGATCCTCTAGTGCAAATGTATTTTCTATCATATCCAATACTAAATGAATGCATCGATCATCTTTAGCCCGACCAATTGCTTTTGCAACACTAAATCTCATCCAAGCATATCCACTTTTTAACAATGAAACTAATGGTGTGTCTATGGTTAGTGCTCTATCAATTTCAACCAATGCATCACAAATATCATGAACTAAATCTTTGTTAGATAAATCTAATAATCTTAAAAGCGGGTTCATGGCTCGGATGTCACCTGATTTTCCTAACACCGCTATTAATTTTTGCTTATATTTATCTCTTACAGTAAACAAAATCTCAACGATATAAGGAACAGCTAGTTTACCTATTTTTTCTAGGCCCCAAACAGCTTGATCTGAAACAATATCTACCCCATCTTGCATTAATAATAACAAAGAAGTGATACAATCATCTGTCCCAATTTTACCCAAACTCTCAGCTGTCAATTGCCTAACATACTTGTCTGGATCATGTAAAAGTTTAATAAGATGTGGTACAGAATCCACTGAAGCCACATCACCAATAGCTCTTACAGAGTCCTGTCTGATAGATAAATCATGGTCTAAAATTAGTTTATGTAATGCTACTAACCCTTCAGAAGATCCGATTTTTCCTAGAGCAGTAGTAATTACTGATCGTAACTCTGGGATATCTTCTTCAAGTAATAAAAACAAAACATCTAAACCGGACTCTTCTCCTATATGCCCTAAAGCTTCAATACCTAAGCGTTGCAATTCAATAGAAGACTCTAATATGATATTTCTAATAGGAGCTACTGCTCGAGCATCACCGATTTTCCCAAGTGCCTCAACACTAGAGAATAGTATTTCTTCTTTTTCACTTTCTAGTAGTTCGAGTAATAAAACAACGGACTTATTAGAGGCAATTTCACCTAAAGCTCTGATGATTACAACTTTAGTTGCACTATCACAATTGTGTACTTTTTCAATCAATGCATCTACTACAGAGTCATCTTGAATCTCACCCAAAGAGTTTGCAGCTTCTAAAACAAGATCTCTATCATCTTCATTTAAAAATTGAAGAAGAGTACGTATTGCCCGCTTATCACCAATTTGGCCAAACGCCTTTGCAACTACATATTTTAAATCTCTATCTGCTGAAGAAACTAACATCAGTAGTGGCTCGATAGCACGATCTGAACCAATAGATCCTAAAGCTTCAACAGCCATGTAGCGTAAGTTTTCATCCTGCTCTTGTAATAATAGAATCAAAGCATCTAAAGATTTTTCTGACCCAATGTATCCTAAAGCCGTCGTCGCAACATATTTCATGTTTTGAGAGTCTAAGCTTAAAATTCTGATCAGAGGTTCTACAGCATCTTCAGCCGCTAACTCCCCTAAGGTTTTTGCAGAATATTCTCGTATATCTAAATTGTCGTCATTTAAAAGCTCTATAAAGTTTGGAATATATTGTGTATCGCAAGTTAACGCTAGTGATTGTAACACTTTATATCGCTGATCTTCATCACTAGAAGTTTTTAATACTTCTAAAAAGTTACTAGAAGGAACTTCAAAGCGCTGTACTTGAGATGATTGTATACTAGGAGAATCCTCAGGCGAATCTAACTGAGATAACAAGCTTGAAATTTCATCTTCATCTTCTTCGTCAAAGCCATCGTCAAAATCGACTTCGGATGAAGTTAACTCTTGGTCAAAATCTTCATCTTCATCAAAATCATCATCAAAGTCACTTGAACTCTCTGTCTCTACTTTGTCATCTTCAGCGAAATCATCACCCGAATCAAAACTATCGAATTCATCGTCTGAATCAAAATCATCATCAGACTTACTATCACTTCCAAAATCATCAAAGTCATCATCTGCTTCAAAATCATTTGTGTCTTCTGCAAAAACTTCATCATCCCCAAAACCATCGTCCAAAGAGTCTTTTGTCGCATCAGCTGAATCTTCTAAAAGAAAATCATCATCAGATGCATCGTCGGCAAACAAATCGTCATCATCACTTGAAGAGCTATCTCCAAACAATTCATCATCTTCTTTTGAAGAAGCATCATCAAACAATTCATCACTATCTGTACTTGCCATACCAGCCTTTACAGAAATATCATCATCTAAAAAAGATAAATCATCCTCTTCTATAGCTTCTGTATCGGTGAACGAATCATCATTATCATCAATTTCAAAAGAGTCTTCAGAATTATCACCTAATGAAAAGGAGTCCCCAGAAGAATCACTTGTATCATCAAACAAACCTAAGCCATCATCAGAACTTTGATCTTCTGTCTCATCAAATAGACCTCCTAGTTCATCGGTGATTTCTCCAGAGGAGTCTTCACTATCAATTCCAAACAAGTCATCGTCTCCGCCATCATCAACAATTGCTTTGTCCTCTATATTATCTAATCCACCAAATAAATCATCTTCGGCAAACAGATCATCTGATGACGTGTCAGCCTTTGCCGTTGGCTCAGTAAAAAGATCATCTGAACCCGTATCAAGCTCACCAAAGAGTTCATCTGCTGAGTTATCTGGCTCTTCTAGCACTATAAACTCATCTTCAACTTCTTCTTCCATATTAAAAATATCATCTGTGCTTTCTTGCGTGGTTGCTTCTTCTAGTGGTGCCGTAGGCTCTTCTGTGATGGAGAATAAGTCATCATCGATTGACTCTTCTTGATTGGAAGTCTCTGACTCTTTTGCATCCGGAATAGCGAAAATATCATCTAAATCTTTTACGGGTTCTGAAGTGACTTCATCATCCATAGAAAACAAATCGCCTAGATCATCGTCTCCACCAAAAATATCATCAATGGAGTCAACTTCTCCTAGTGGAGAGTCCGCATCTAAATCAAATAGATCATCTTCCACTTCTGAAACGCTTGTTTCATCTAATGGAGAACCACATTGATTACAAAATTTATTTCCATCTTTGTTTTCAAAACCACAAGTAGGGCAACCCATATTTTCCCCTTGAAAAATAGTGTTCTATAGTGCTTAGCCAAAGCCCACATCGATCAAAATGTTTACTTCTTTACTAATAATTATGCCGTAGAGAGTTCATTTTACAACAAAAAAAACAAACTACGTCCTTCTAAAAATCGACCTCTAGCACAAATATATTAACAAAATATCATTGATTTGTATTACTTTTGTATGGCCCTAAAAGTTTTTAAGCAAAAAAACATCGAACCAATAAAAAGTTCGATGTAAAAGTTTGTAAATTTAAGACTCAGATTTTAAAAATATTTTAGCCTTTATCTAGATACAAAAGCCTAAACAGTTTTGTAATCAAAATCATCTACTTCAAAGTTTAGCCTTTGAATTGCCAAATATTAATTGTTACGTTCACTGAGAACTTTCTCAGCAACCTCCAATTGATCTTTAGAGTTGACCCCTAAAAACTCATCTTCTTGCCCCATTGCAATAGATTCAACTCGATAGCCTTTATCTTGTGCAATAGTTAAAATATCTGTCAGATAATACTCTTTTTGGGCATTATTGTTTTGTACTAAATTCAAGGCTTCAAATACGATCGAAGCCTTACCTAAATAAATGCCTGTATTAATTTCTTTGATCTTTTTTTCTTGGTCAGAGCAATCTTTGTCTTCTTGAATTTTTACGAACTTCCCATCTTTACGAACAATTCGTCCGTATCCATTCGAGTCCTCAAAATCACAACTTAAAACTATGATTCCAGCCTCTCCATCTTTGTAAATATCTACAAACTTTTTTATAGTTTCAGACTTTAACAAAGGAGTGTCACCACATAAAATCAAAAGAGTTGAATCCATATCACAGATTGCATCTTTGGCACACAAAACAGCACTAGCAGTGCCATTTTGCTCCTTTTGAATAGCATAAGTTACATTATTTCGATCAGATAGTGACTCAATTACTAGATCTTTTTTAAATCCAGCAACAACGCAATGCTTATCTACACCCGCTTGATCCGCGACATCCAAAACATGCTCAATCATTGATTTACCAGAAACTGGGTGTAACACTTTTGGTAGATCAGATTTCATCCGAGTACCTTTTCCAGCTGCCAAAATAATAGTTTCTAAGGACATATCTACTCCACAGTCACCGATTTAGCTAGATTTCGTGGTTGATCTACATCAGCACCTTTTAAATCCGCTACGTAATATGCAAACAATTGTAAAGGTAAAACATTTAACAGTGGTGATAGTAAGTCCATTACCTTAGGTACTTTTATCACATCATCAGAAAAACCCTGAACCTCTTTATCACCCTTTGAAGCTATAGACAATACTCTACAATCTCGAGATCTTGCTTCAACGATGTTACTTACTACTTTTTCGTATACTGGTGAATCAGTAACAACTGCTACTACAGGGCATTCTCTATCAACAAGAGCAATTGGCCCGTGCTTCATTTCACCAGCTGCATATCCTTCAGCATGTATATAAGAGATTTCTTTTAATTTTAAAGCACCCTCTAAAGCTGTAGGAAAATTTAAGTCTCTACCTAAAAACAACATACTCTTATACTGAGTATATTTCTGAGCAATTTTTAAAATATCCTCTTTATCTTTTAAAACTTCTTCAATTTTTTGGGGAATCACTTTGAGCTCATGAATCAATTGTTTTGCGACAGCTACTTCAATTGTAGATTTCAAATTAGCTAAATACAATGCAAACAGTTCAAACGCTACTAACATAGCCATATAGGCTTTAGTAGAAGCAACACCAATTTCTGGTCCGGCATGAATAAAAATGTTTCCGTCTACCGCTCGAGCAATAGAAGAACCTTGTACATTTACGATGGCCATAGTTTTACAGCCTCGCTCTTTAGCTAAATTAATAGCAGCAAGTGTATCCGCTGTTTCTCCTGATTGGGTTACAGCAATTACTAATGTATCTTTATCTAAAACGGGATCTCTATAACGAAACTCTGAGGCTAAATCCATTTCAACAGAAACTCTAGCTAGCTTTTCTACGAGGTACTTTCCTACTAATCCTGCATAAAATGCAGTACCACAGGCAACCACTATGATTTTACGAATCCCTAATAAATCATCATTGGACATATTTATATCAGGTAAGTAAACACTTCCATCTTCTTCGTTTGTATTAGTACCGATGGTGTTTCTGATAACGTCTGGCTGCTCATGAATCTCCTTAAGCATAAAGTGACGGTATCCGTTCTTTTCTGCCATTACAGGGTTCCAGTCTACTCTTTCTACATTATAGTTAATTTGAGTCTTTGTTTTCGTATCAAACAAATCTAAATTACCCGGAGTGAGCATACCTGCTTGATGGTCTTCAAGATATACTACATCACGAGTATATTTAATGATTGCAGTAATGTCAGAACTAACAAAGTTGCCTTCATCTTCAGTAAGGCCAATCAATAATGGGCAGTTTTTCTTGGCAATAAAAATCGTATCTGGGTAGTCCACATGCACAACAGAAAGTGCCCATGCACCCTCTAGTTGACCTAGTGTCTTAAAAAATGCATCTTTAAAACTTGCTTCATGCTTTTCATTTTCAGCTAATAGATGCACAATGATCTCGGTATCTGTATCAGATAAAAACTTGTGACCTTTTTCTAGAAGAGTACTTTTTAGTTGCAAATAGTTTTCTATGATCCCATTATGAACTAAAACGATGCGTGAGTTATTATCTTTATGAGGATGAGCATTATCTTGGGTCGGTCGACCATGAGTTGCCCATCGAGTATGCCCAATAGCAAGATGATTAGATGGTAACCCCGATTCTAATCCTTCTCGAATATTCCTTAACTTACCTGAATCTCTCTTTACTGAAATTTCACCGTTAGTTAATATGGCTAGACCAGCTGAGTCATATCCTCGATATTCGAGTCTTTCTAGGCCGTCCAACACTATTTTAGAGGCTAAATATGTTTGTCCTGTATATCCTATTATTCCACACATTAGAACTTTACCATTTCTAGAAATTCTTGATATCGATCTTCCACTTGATCCCAAGAAGTTTTTGATATCTTATCAACAGCAATTCCTTGCACATTAAAAGATCCCATGATGTTTCCGTATACAACAGCTTTTCTTAGGCTATCTTTGGAAAAGTCGTTTGTTTTTGCCAAGTGTCCTACAAAACCACCTGCAAAAGAATCCCCAGCACCAGTAGGATCAATTACTTCAGCAACCGGAAATCCAGGTACTTGAAATACATCCTCAGAAGAGATTAGCATCGCTCCATGCTCACCTCTTTTAATAATTACAATATCTGGGCCTAGTTCTCGAACTTTTTTACCTGCAACTACTAAATTATCTTCGCCAGTTAAAATCCTAGCTTCTGTCTCATTGAAAATCAAAACGTCAATTTGCTTTAATACACCTAATAAATCTTCTTTACTTGTGTTGATCCAAAGGTTCATTGTATCTAGGATTGTTAGTTTAGCAGAAGCTTTAGAAGCTACACGACTTTGTAAACAAGGATGAATATTTCCTAGAAATAAGATATTAGGATTTTGTGATGCCCCTTCTAAAATAGGGTCGAAAGTTTCAAATACGTTTAGTTGAGTATTTAAAGTAATTGCTTCATCCATTTGCTCTTCAACGTATTGCCCTGTCCATCGAAAAGTCTTACCGTCTTGAACTTTTATTCCTTGGGTATCAGCGTTCATGCTTGAATAGTAGTCCATATGCTCTTTTGGGAAGTCTTCTCCTACAACACCAACCATAGCCACAGGCACTCCAAATCGGGAACAAGAAGTTACAAAGTGTGATAATGATCCACCTAATACATCTTCAAATTTTCCAGTTGGTACGATAAGTGTATCTAGTCCAATAGAACCGATTGCTGTTACTGACATCTTAACTCCTATAAAAGTTAGCCCAAAAAATAATGGCTATATCATGCTTTAAACAAAGCTTATAATTAAAAATACTGATAAAATTATTATTCAGCATACAAAAGTTAGGAATGCTATCATAACTCTCAACAAAGTTATAGACAGAAATTCAACATATTCTGATTTTTCACGAAAATTATCGAATTTGCCCTAATACATAAGTCATATATTAACTTTTGGCCCATATTTTTCATCAATTTAATAAATTTACACTTTCAATCTATGCCCTTGCTACGTATAATGCTCGCACAAATAATTCAATAATATTACCTACTTTGTCTACTATCATACTGTATCGAGTTTTAATTTAGCTTATTTTCAGGACTAAAACACTTATGAAACAAAACAACAATCCTTTAATTTTTACATTAATTTTTATATTATTCGTAATCCAGTTATCTCAAATTTTTCAATTACCTTTTTTGCCAAAAGCTCCACATAATCTCAAGCAAGCTGACCAAGAGTGGATCCTTAGTCAAGTAGAAGAAAAGCTCCCCATACTTGTTCAAAAGGAGATAGGATTTCAAATTCATGAACTTGTAATGGATAAAATAAAGCTCAACGAAAAAATTACTACTGCCAAGTCTAAGCTTGTTAATAGTTCAAAAGTTGCTAGTTCTGTTTTAAAAATAGGCAACTCCATCGTGGACAAAGAGCTGTTTCAAACAAAACTAAAGTCATTTGCTGAAAAACCTGAAAATAAAGCTAAGGCTAAAGTTGATCTAAAAAACTCTTTAGTTAGTGAGCTACACAAGCATTATGCGGTTATTGAGAGCTGTAAACGAGAAGACATGCAAAAATCTAAGGATTTCTTATATAAATTGCAAAGGTTTCAGCAAAAAGTATTTTTGAGTGAACTCATCCGAAACAAAGTGAAAACCATTTCACCAAGTGACGTAGAAAAATACTATCAAGATAATTTGAGTCTATATGAAAAAGGAGAAGCTTACAGCTTTGTAGCACTACAATCAGAAAAGAGAGAAGACCTAATGAAAGTTTCGTCTGTAGACCTATTTGATCAAAGTGCTCTAACCAAATCCGTTTTTAAAGAAAAACAAGACTCAGTAATACCTTACTCCTTTATGCAAGCTCTCAATACATTAAAACCAAATCAATTGAGCCCCGTACTACGTTATAATAAGCTATTTTTTATATTGAAAAAAACCAAAGAACAGCAAAAGTTTTACACTCCCTTCACTGAAGTTCTCCCGTTTATTCAAAAACATTTAACGCACTCCCGAATTAGAAACTTTCTTCAAAAAACATCAAATCCAATTCGCTTTAAATACAGTATTAAAAAGACAGACTCTTCTTACACCATCGATGGCAAAGATATTCTAGATCATGGGATCACGATCGCAAAAGAAATCCTTCCCCCTGCTTTTTTAGGTCCAATCATCAACATCCCCGAAGAAAAATCTCTTTTAAATTTACAACTCTCTCTTATATTCAAAGAGTTATCCGAAAACCCTAGCCACTTTGATTCTTATGTTACAAGGCAAACTTCTATAAAAACTTCAGAGTATAAAGAGATACTTTTGATTCAATCAAAGCGAGATCAATTATTTCAAGCCGTAAAAGTCTCTGAACAAGAAATCAAAGACTTCTACACCAAAAACCCAAATCGTTTTATCCAAACTAAAGGCGAACTAAGTTCTCATATTTTTGTTTCCAATCGATCTAAAGCATTAGAGGTACTTAATTTGAGTTTAATGGACTCCAATAATTTTGCAGCCCTAGCCAAGCAACATTCAGAAGAGAGTAAAACTGCTCAATTTGGTGGTGACATGAGATATCTAGATAAAAAATCCATTACTCCTGAAATGAATGCCGCTGTAAAAACTCTATCTGAAGGAGAAGTCTACCCTAAGCTAATAGAGAGCACTTCTAAAAAAGGTTTTCATATACTAAAATTTGAAAAAACTCTACCTACTGAGGTCGTAAGCTTTGATAAAGTTAAAGACAAGTTACGTCAATGGATCACAGAAAAAAAACAAGCTTTGAGCTTTTCTGAATTTATCTCTAAAGCCATTAAAAAATATCCAATTCAAGTTGACCAAAACGAGTTAGCCTCCATCTAATGATCTATAAACTACATTCTTTAAATAATGATTTTTTGATTAGTGATCAAATTCTTGAACCACTTTCTCAAAATTCTAAAGTATTATGTGAACGTAAAACTGGATTTGGTGCTGATGGTTTAATTTGCTATAAGCTTAGCGAGAAATCAGACAAACAAGCTATTATACATGCATACTTAAATAACTTTGATGGAAGCTCTGCTAGTTTTTCTGGCAATGGGTTTTCGTGCTTAGCTAAACTTATATTCTTGTTAAACGAGGATTTAGATACTCTCGTTATCCACTGTAACAAGTATACATTTAATGTACGTAAAAGTAGTAGTTCTACTGTTTTAACCTTGAACCACTATCAAAATATTAATGAAAAATACTCCAATTCAACAATTCATGAAAAAAACACTTGTTTTCATATAGATGTTGGCAATGAACATGCGATAATCTTTGACAGTCGTCCAAGTAAATATGTAGAATCACATTTTGAAAGTTTAGAAAATTATCCAAATTCGATTAATGTTGATTTTGTGGAGATAATGGACGCCAGTACAATTGCTTTAGATGTAATAGAAAGAGGCTGTGGAAGAACCCAAGCATGCTCTTCTGCCGCACTTGCCTCAACAATTGTTGGCCATGAAAATGGTTTGTTAAAGTTACCGGTTCGTGTTCAACAAAAAGGTGGAAATTGTATTGTATCTAAAAATAAAAATAATTATGAGATAACGCTAAATCCGGTTCTCATTGGTAAGGTGGAATATGAATTCAAACAGTAATAAGACTTCTTACATTTTTCTTTCTCCTTTTTTACTTATATTTTTCATATTTTTATTTATACCTGTTTTATATTCATTTTGGATATCTCTGCATGAAGTATCCCCTTATACTGATTTATTTAATATCTTTGGAGATATGAAATTTGTTGGCTTAAAGCACTATCAAGCCTTGATTCAAGATCAACAATTTATTTGGTCTTTAGTACTTACTATAATCTATGCTCTTCTTTATATCCCAGGAATGATAGCCGTATCACTAGGACTTGCCTTACTCATCAGTAAAGAGTTTTTCGGAAGAGTCTTTTTTAGATCTGCATTTTTCTTGCCCAATGTACTCGATATGTTAGTTGTTGGTTTTATCTGGCAACTAATCTATAGTCCAAAATTTGGCTTACTTACAACTTTCTTAGAAAAAGTTTTCAATATTCATTATTTTCATGACACTGGCTTTTTAGAAAACCCTTGGGTAGCCTTACCAGCCATTGCCTTTGCTATGATTTTAAAAGGCTCTGGTTTCGGAATGATCCTGTTTATGGCGAGTCTAAATAATATATCCCCATCGCTCTATGAGGCTGCATCTATTGATGGCGCTAACAAGCGACAAACTTTCTTCAATGTGACAGTGCCTCATTTAAAACCTACTATACTGTTTTTGGTGGTCACTGGGATAATGTGTGCACTCAATGGATTTACAGAGATTTATGCCATGACCAATGCTTCTGGTGGTCCTTACTTTGCAGACTCTACAGGTATTTTCAAATATGAGACTCTAGGAGCAACAAAAATTTCTGGTTTTTATCTTTGGCAAAAATTTAGTGCAGGTCAGTATGGATATGCAGCAGCTATGAGCTACTTAATGCTGATCTTTGCACTGATAGTATCTTACTTTAATGTCAAGTTTTTATCTCCGGAGAGTAAATAATGAAAGTGATTAAAATTAGCCTATTTTACATTTTTTTAGTTGTTCTAACTATTATTTTTTCTACTCCCTTAATCTGGATGATGACAACATCACTAAAGGTATCTGGTACTGGCGATAAACATATATACTTCCCTCAAGATTTAAAGTCTTTTTATACTGTAAAGGTAACTGATTTGTCTAATATTGGCATAAAAGTAAGTTCTGAAATTAACTTAGACCTAGCTATAAGAGATCTCTATGCCAATCAATCAGTTCCGTCTATTAATAGTATCGTCAATGCATTAGGACAACTCAGTGGTGCTCCATTAAATTCTACACAAATAAGTGATCTAAAAGCTAAGTACTCTAACCGTTTTAATATCAATACATTAACAGCAGAGCAGTTTCAAAAACAATTGCCCATGACTCTTTTAGATGCGCAGGCTATTGTCTCTTACAGAAAAGCTCACGGTAATTTTGATTTACCTGAAGATCTTTTAAAAGTTCCACAATTTAATGATGCTGACATTAAAGATCTACAAGAAAACCGTAAGCGCTTGAAAAACTCTAATTATGTTTCTATTGCCAAGTTAAAAAAACAAAAGAAGTTCACAAGACAGCAGGTTTCTACCTGGAAACGCTTATTGTATTCTAATACCTTATATACTGGCTCAAATTTTAATAAAGTATTGTTTGAGTTTGAACCTCGAGATAACTTCACGTTAGTTGATGCATTTATAAACTCTATGATTGTGGCTGTTGGGACAGCCTTACTAACCGTATTTATTAGTTTACTTGGTGGATATGTTTTTGCTAAAAAACAATTTTTTGGTAAAGACTTTTTATGGGCTATGTTTTGGTCTAGTATGTTGATCCCTGGCATGATGTTTATTGTTCCTCAATATGCAATTATATCTCGCTTTGGTTTTATAAATACCTATGCTGCTATGATAGTCCCTCATTGTGCTAGTATTTTTGGTCTCTATTTGATGCGACAATACATTGAAGGGATCCCCCACTCGTTATTTGAAGCTGCTTATATGGATGGGGCCAATGAAGTTGATCTATTTTCAATCATTATTATTCCATTAACTAAGCCAATTATCGCTACACTTTTTCTTATGACATTTTTGTCTCAATGGTCTAATTTTTTATGGCAATTGATCGTAAATACATCGGACTCTCCTTACTCTACTTTACCTGTAATTTTAGGTTCATTTAAGGGGCAATATGTATCGGACTGGACATTGCTAATGGCAGGGTCTAGCGTCATGTTAATACCGATTGTGATTCTCTTTTTATGTGCACAAAAATACTTTGTGGCAGGAATGACAGCAGGAGCAGTTAAAGAATGAAAACCGACAAGATTTCCAATACCCCAGCTTTTTACTATTCTGTTTTGTCAATTTTGTTTGGGTGCTCTTTAATGCTTTTTGTCATTATGTCCACCCAGTTAGATAATACACCTTTTGCTTCTACTCAAGTTGCCTCTGCGACTGTTCATGACGAACCCCCATTTTTAAATGTTTGGGTTACATATAACTCTGAGCAATATGAGGTCTATAAAAAACTTGTCAAAACATTTGAAGACCGACATAAAGTAACTATAAAAGTATCCAAAGAACCTCACGGGGGATTTGGCGACAAACTTTTTTATGCCTGTTCTTCAAATACTGCTCCTGATATAGCACGTTTAGATATTGGTTTAGTCCCAAAATTTGCAGTAGGAAAAGCTCTTGTTCCTTTTGATGATTTAGGTATAAAAGAGCTTGAAAAAGATCTGTTTGCCTCAGCCTTAGACTCAGGTAAAGTACGAGTCGAAGACGGCTCTATTAAAACCTTTGGTATTCCTGATGAATTCACTACTCTAGCCTTATTTTATAACAAGGATCTGTTTGAAGAAGCAGGTTTAGACCCACATAAGCCGCCTAGATCTTGGGATGAGTTCATTGAATACTCTAAAAAACTAACAAAAGATTTAGATGGAGATGGATTGACCGATCAATACGCTTTCGCCATGGAAAATACTCTATGGTGGTCCCTCCCATTTCTATACTCCCATGGAGCAAATATCGTTGATGAAAAAAGCCTTACCTGCTTATTAGACTCAAAAGAAGCTATTCAATCCCTTGAATTTCAATTGTCTTTACATAATAATGGTTTTGAGGCTGGATCGTGGCGAAAAGGAAGCATCACGCCAGACTCAGGGTTTAAAAGCTCGAGGTTTGCTATGATTTTTTCAGGCCCATGGAACCTTGCTAACTTTTCAAGAAGCAATATTAATTATGGTGTAGCACTGATTCCTGGCAACCCTGATCTTGGAATCAAAAGCACAACAAATGTTGGCGGAAATGCAAACGTAATCTTAAAGTCCACAAAATCTCCAAAGCTAGCCTTTAAGTTTCTATCATATCTTGCCTCAGAAGAAGTGCAAAAAATTCTTGTTGAAAAATTAAATGCTGTGCCAATCCATTTAGGTCTAGAGCGAAATGGTGTTAAGATGGAATCTAAAGAATTACAGATATTTGCCGAACAAGCAAAATATGCGGTGGCTCGTCCTAAGATCCCCGGCTATGATAAGATTGAAAACATAGTAAACTCTGAGGTTGAAACTGCTTTCAATAAAAATAGGACTGCCAAAGAAGCATATCAGCGAGCGTGCAAAAAATTGGACAAAGAAGTGTTTGAAATACTCCGATAATAGTAGAGGTAACAATGAATTTTCGACTAATCATAATCTTATTAATGACTACCCTATGCACATATCAAATTGATGCTAGGGACAAAACTTCTCTTGAAATGCTAAATTTAGACCCTAGTATTTTCAATCTACAAACAGTTAAATTTGATAAAGTTTCTCCGTACCCAATTCAGCAAGAATATCTTTTTAAGGATTATAGTAGTAATCCAAACAACTTGGGCTCTTACCTTATTAACCTGAATAGCTTTGTAAATACTTTCAGCGAAAAAGAAACACTAGATAATACCAGCTCCCTAATTTATCAAATCTTTAATAATCCCCCAAAACAATTTAACAAAAGTACTGTCGAACTCACTAAAGCATTCTATTTTTTGGTACTTCCTGAACAATTTAAAGATGCTAAGTTACTTGAGGCATTTGTAAAAAAAGTAAAAACTACCAAAACTGGTGCATATAACTGTCTTTTAACAGCCTTAATTTTAAAAAAGAAGTTAAACTCCAAAAAACTTGATCTAAAGGTTAAAAGAGACTTTGAAGCGATACTTTTAAAAGCCGTACATGGTACCAATGCCGATGCTATGTTTTTTTACGCTCTCGGAAACTTCTATTTCAACTTCTTTAAGGATCAAAATACCTTAACCAAACTAAGGCTTATAACATTAAATTATGAAAAGTCTCGTGCTAGAGATCACCGTAATAGAAATCTATTTGTTTATATCACTTCAAAATACATTGAACTACATACCCATTATCAAGAGCATAACATCAACATGCCTTTTGCGTTTGAAGAGTTAGTATATAAAAGAGTTATCCTACTTGATCCAAAAAACCCAATGGCCCACAACAATTTAGCCGATCTCTATTCAAACCAAAATGTACAGCTTAAAGAAGCACTAAAAGAAGCAGAAATAGCCAACAAACTAGAAGAAAACAATCCATCTATCTTAGATACTCTTGGTTACTGTCTTTATAAAAATAAAAAGTTCAAAAAATCAGTAGAAGTATTCAAAAAAGCTATTCAATTAGATCCTAGTCAAGCTATAAGCTATTTTCACTTGGCTTCGGCCTATTATGATTTGAAAAAGTTTCCTCTTGCTATTGTTAATTTCAAAAAAGCAATTGAGTTGGAACCAAATAATTCACTGACTTTAAATAACCTAGCTTATCTTTATTCAGAGTTAAACCAAAACCTAGATGAAGCACTTATTATGAGTCAAAGAGCTCTAAAACGCGCGCCTAAAAACCCAGCTTATCTTGACACTCTTGCTTGGATTTATTATCAACAAGGTCGTTATAAAGAAGCAAAGACTATACTTGATAAAGTTTTAGTCATAGACCCTGAGTCTGTAGAGTCAAGAGCTCATTTAGATGCAGTCGAAGCAAAATTAAACCCAAATGCAACAAAAACACCAAAAGTTGAGCATCACGATCATGATCAAGGCAGCCACCCTCAAGAAAAACAAATTTTTAAGTCTAGCTCTAAAAATGCATATGATTTACTATATCAGTCGATACTCAATGCAAAAGACTCATATATAGCAAATAATCAAAACAATCTCAAAAAGGCAGATGTTAAAGTCTTTTATGATCAGTTAATCTCAATCAGCAGTAATCAAGGTGATTACATCAAACTCTATCAGTTTATGAAAGAGTTTGAAACACTCGATCTTAGTAAAAACACTGAAGTTAAAACAACTGAGTCTGCTCTAAGTCCTCAGTTCAACAGTTTTTATAATTTTTTTCCTGAGAAACCACAACTTTTTGTTCATGCAAAAAAATCTGCTCTTACTAAAATGTACAATAAAGCATTTGAAATTTGGTCAAAAAACTCTAAGCTGGAGATCGACCTAACATCAATTCAACAAAGAATCATACAAGAGCTCCCAAATCAATTGGCTATCTCACTGTATAAACCAAATGCTGATACCAAACTACAAATTCTTGCTTGCTCCAAACTCACTGAACAAAAACTTCAAACCATACATAAAAATCTTGAAATCTTTGCTGGTCGTCCCATTACAATCCCAGGTAACCAAGATATCCACATAGAGATTCAATCCCTTAATCTCCATACCTATCAGGTAAAGGCTTTTGGCACTAGCATTTTTATTCATTTGAAAGATCAGCATCTGATTGTGAGCAACTCCATCGTTGCCACAAACAATCTACCTCATGATGATAAAGTATCACTTAATTCTAATGTTAGCTTTATTAACTTTCTTAAATCCGCAAAAGACTTTAAACATGAAATCAAGCTTTTTTCAGATGATTTTTCTTCTTTTAATCAGGGACTAGACAAACAAACTTTAGCCATTATCAAAGAAGTCACAAATGATTTCAATCTCTTAGAAAACATCGCCTCTTATATAGCTTTTTTAAATTTTGATAATAATACTTTTAAAGAGCTTGAATACATAGGTGCAAAAAGTAGTGATCAAGTAAAGTCCTTAGTTCAATCTATCGAGTCAGCAAGCAAGCATATTGAGGATACTTTACTGAAAAACAACTCCCATAAAATTACTTCTGAAATTGTAGTTAAAGATTCTATCATCGAGATTTCAACAGAAATTAGTAATTTAGATCAATTTATTCAAACTATCATAGATAAAGTAAAATTAAATTATAAGCACATTGAAAAATTAGTAAAACCTAAAAAGGATAATAATAATGACAAATAAATCCAAAGTAAACATTCAAGACCAACTGTTATATCAAGCTCGAAAAGAGCAAACTCAATTAAAGATTTATCTACTTCGAGGACTCATGCTTCAAGGTAAAGTAGTAAGCTATGATGCCTACTCTGTTTTAATCAAAGGAATGGGTAGATATCAGTTGATATTTAAACATGCCATCTCAACAATAGACTTTCCAGAAGGCATGCAACTTGCTTATACTGAAAGTAACAAACAAGATTCTTAAACTGGAGACCCTAATGATCAAATCATTCATCCGTACAGCAACCCCCTTATTTTTATTAACTTCTATATTTTTACCCACTTCAAGTGCAAATGATGCCCTAGCCCAAGGAAAGGCTAGCTATGCGGTTTGTGCAAGTTGTCACGGACAACAAGGAGAAGGACAAAAGTTAACCAATTCCCCTAGAATTTCACATTTAAGCTCATGGTATTTAACATCGTCTATTAAAAAGTTTAAAACAAACGAAAGAGGTTATCATGCATCTGATACCAACGGTGCACAAATGAAAGCCATGGCAGCCCTTTTACCAAATTCAAAAGCAATTAACAATGTAGTAGCTTACATTAAAACACTTAGCTCCAAAAAAGCTTTAGATAAAATCGAAGGTGACCCAGTAAAAGGCAAGGCACTGTACATGATCTGCTCTTCATGTCATTCTCCTGATGGTACGGGCAACGAAGCTATGAGCGCTCCACAAATCAGTGGTCAACACGGCTGGTATATTCAAAACCAACTCAAGGCATTTAAAACTGGTTTGCGTGGGACTCAAAAAGGTGATGCTACTGGTGCTCAAATGGTTCCAATGGCAAGCACTCTTATAGATGATAAAGCCATTGCTGATGTAGTAGCTTATATACAAACTCTTAAGTAGTCTTACTTTATATAAAAAAAGAGATGTTTGACATATTGTCAAACATCTCTTTTTTTATGATCTGGAAATTTTTACATTTTAAATATATAAAACATAAAAGAAGTATATAAATGAGGCAAAAGTTAATAGTGGAGTAATTAACTCACTACTATCCCCTGTATGATATTTTTTAAGTTCGTCACTTGGAGATTTTTGTTTAGAACTTTTCAGCGAGCTCACCCACTGATTGGACTTTTGTTGACTTAAAACCGTATTTTCAGAAGCTTCTTTACGATTTATTGCAATCTTTGTAGGTTTAAAACTAGGGCTAGCCTTTTCAACAGCTTCTACTTGCTCTACAGGTTTTTTAGTTTCAACAACGACTTCTTCTACTTTTTCTTCTATAACTTCTTTTGGCTGAATCGCTATTTTTTTAACCGCGCTTTTAGTGTGCTCAATTGTTTTATCTTTAGGAAACAACTGATCTAAATATGCTAAATCTTTTTCAATTTGCTTTTGCCTTTTAGCTTTAATTTGACGTTCAAGCTCTTGAGCCTTCATTTTTTCAACTTTAATCATATCAAAAGTTGCTTGCTGAGGTTTTACACCTTTAAAAGTAGGTAGCTGCTTTTGTAATAAAAGCTTTTGATCTGGATTTAAAATGGATGCACGAGATTTTTGTGGTCTAAGCTTTTCTTTAGACTCTAACACCTTAGCTGGTATTTTCAACTCCGGAAGATTTAGCTTTGGAGCACTAGCCTTTAAAGTAGACGGAGATTTTGGTAATTTATCTTGAATCTCTTTTAACACCTGTTTTTTATCAACCACTCTGTTTTGCTCTACTTTCTGTAGATCAGGAGATAAAATGCTTCCTTGATTTTGAGAGGATAAAATTCTGCTCTCATCTTGCATAGGATGTGCAATAAATTGTGATGGATTAAATGTAGCCGGCCCCTTTTTTAAACCTTTGCTTTTTGGTAGAGCTAGTTTAGGGAACCCCGATTGTAATTTCACTCCACATTGGTAGCAAAATCTAGAAGTTTCTTCGTTTCCTGTTTTACATTTTTTACATATCTTCATAATCAATCCCTATCTATATCATCAATAAGATATTTACATAAAGTAGGCGGTAAAAGCCCACTTCACACAACTCTTGTATCGGGAGTAAATGCACAAAATGTAATGGTTTTTTGATTATTTTGTCAATAAAAAGTGACAATTTATTCTATGAGTAGTATTAGATCGTAAATTGGGATCAGTTTTATTGTAAACAAGCTGAAACTTTCAAAGTATTTTATGCGTATCTATAGTCATCTAATACAAAGAAGTTTATTTGTATAGTAAAGCTGAACTCATTTCTTTATAATGTAGCTATCTACTCTCATTAACTGTTTAGGATCGCAATGATAAAATTTATATTACTACTAATGTTCTCTGTATCATTTATTCAAGCCAATGAAGTTTATAATTCTATGCTACAAAAACTAGGCGTAAATTTCACAAATGGTCAAGATCCATACATTGATCAATACAAAAATACAGATGAGTTAGTTCGATTCCCAGAGTTAATCCAGCAATCTGGTGACTATTGGTTAATTGATAACTATAGAGAAATGCGTTGGAGTAAAGAAGTCCCAAAAAATGGTTTAAAATATAAATTTTATAAAAACATTAGCCCTAAATGGACATCTGCTTTGATAGACGTTTCTAAACTCAAATCAGTTCGTTTATACATTTTAAACTTCAGAATTGGATTTAAAAGTGTATCCTTTCCTGTTGGTCACGTTCAACTAATGTATGAGTTTGAAGATGGTGGAGTTGTTACCCCAGCAGGATCAGTAAACAATCTAGTCCACTCCTTTGAAGCCTATTTAGACTATGCACAAGACTGGAACCCAATCACTGGGATTAAAGACGAGTACGAGTCTGTTATATTACTAGGGTCTTACAAGGATTCAATTGCTAAAGCTCTAACTCGATTTGACGAAATCAAAACATATCAATTACAGCTTTCACCCTCACAAAAAAAAGAGCTTTTAGCTAATTCTCTGAAACTTGCTGTAGATAAAGAGCAACTTTCTAAAAAATACTACCATACTACTAGAAACTCTTGTGCAACAAATCAAATCACACTTCTAAATCAAATCCTTCCACAAAACAAAAAGATCCAAGAGTGGAGTCATATATTTGGTAAAAGGTTATTTAGAACCTTCGGCACCATACTACCAAACAGAGTCTCCAAAAAGCTAAAACGCAAATCGCTTATTGTAAAAGACAGTAAGCAATTCCACAAAGACTTAGAAGAGCTTTATAATTCGCTATAATGTTGCTTTTTGTATTTTATTAGTGTTGTTTAGTTAAATTTTTCTAACCCTACTAGATATTAGAATCGATACTAATTAGTTAAAAATGGATATAATATTGCTTTTATATCCATTATAGATAATACAATCAGATACGTAATCACTCTTACTGTTCTAATATCACTAGGGTCATTGTCTTGACTTATAACTATTCCTCTATCTGACATTTTCATTCCCAATAAATATCTCACTATCTCTCGAATAAAAACAAAATTCAAAAATAATATAAAGATCAAATGCAAAAAGCTGATACTTAATCCTAAAGAACATAGTAGGAGCAGTAATATAACTACAGATGGTACTGTTATCATTAAATATTGTTGAATCATGGGGACTTTTTGCCTTTACAATGGTATATGTAGTCACACCTACCCTAGTAGCTCAATTTATTACAAAAATACTTGTAAATCTGCTGTATCTAATGCGGAGTATACATCGTATTCTCCGGCTACCATTCAAAATCTTCAACGTCGGAAAAGGAATCACAAATTAATAATCGGTCCTCTGATCTGTCATGCATCAATTTAAAAGCAATAATCCAACCTTTTCTTGGCTTAACAAATTGGGATTGACTACAATCCTTCAATATATTCAAGAAAATCATCCTGTAAATCTCCACTAAGAACTTGTTCTGAACCATTTTTATGTAATAACTCCAACTCACCTTCAAAACCTTCCAATGAAACACCGTTATCTAAGATGATAAAAAGTGAAGAAAGAGTATCTACGGACGTTTGCTTAATTATAGAAAATAGTATTAGTTTATCATCTTCCGATAAGCTTCTAAAAAAAGGTATCGCTTGTTTGTAATATGGGTCTTTAATTACATCAACTTTTGTATTTTCAAAAAGATTTTTATGTAACTCTAAATTTTCTTCAACTATATTCTTATAGATACTTTTTGTAAAATAGTTTGTACTCATGGTATTGGCTAAATCCTTACTTATTTTATTCATCTGGACTAACATTATATTTTTGATATTTTCTACTGTTTTTTAAATACTTTAAACAGTTGTACACATAAAAAGTTAAAAATATCCTTATGGGCGGTATCTAAATACTAGCCTGCAAAAAGTCCACTAATCGGATATCTTGTCCGGTTGACTTGTCTTTGAGAAACATAAACTCATCACGATTATCTGTCCCTCTAGCTAATTGAGATGACTCGGAATCTCCCCAAGTTGATTTGGTAAATTTTTCTAAAAAATCGGCATTTGTACGTGGAAGCTTGTCTGGTGATATATGAGACATTTTAAGGTATAATTCTTCTTTCCAGGTATTTTGGGGAATATCTACCTTTCTCCATTTTCTGGTAGCACCTCCCTTATATGGATCCATAACATGAGCATTGAAATAATAACTAAATCGATTAGACTTATGAATTTTATCCACAGCAGCTCCGACTTTTCGAATATAACTAATATCAGGCATGGAGTTTTTAAACTCATCTTTCATTTCTTGTAAGGTTAGACCTTCCCCTGTACTAGTATAGTTTTCTAATTTGCGTTGATTATTCAGATTTCTAATATGCTGTAAAGCCCTTTGTGTGAAAATCTTTACATAGGTTTTTGATGAGTCATTTTCAAATTCACTATTATCCCAATTGATATCATTAGCAACATCTTCACCGATTAAATCAGAGATAAATTTTACAGGAGGCTCGTCACCATTACTTAAAAAACGGTCTAACTCCTCAGCGGTAGTATCATCTTGATTTTCATCACCGTCTACCCCGTTACCATCTTGTTGGTAAGGTAGTGTAACTGGGTAAGAACCTTCAGCAGAGTCAACATTTGGATCTACCTCAGGATCAGCAGCCGAACCTTGATTGGTCCCGTCCGCACTATCATCTGGTTTTGGATTTTCGTTGTCTTCATTGGTAGGGATAGTCTGATCTTTGTTTAAGATTTTTACAACACTACTTAGTTGCACATCATCTTCACCAAAGGCGACTCTGACATTTGCTTTGTTTAAAATATCAACTAATTTCTCTAAACTATCTACATTATTGCTGTGAACATAGTCTAATAATTTATGAGTAAAATTCATAGCATTTAAATGACCGGTTTTAGCTACATCAAAAGGTAAATTACTTGGGTCATTAATACTCATTTTAGTATCATTAGCTAGACCTCCCATTGATTGAAGCATCTCCAAAACATCCGCTTTTTTAAGGTCCTCTTGACTGATCACTTTTGTATTGAGTTGATCATTTGTACTAAGGTCTAAACCATGCAATAACGAAGCAAAGTCATGTGCTGTAGAATGATCTCCTAATGACTCCGCTCCTTGAATCGCTTTGCTTATTTTAGAATTAGCTTTTAAGTCTATTGCTAGTCTTTTTCTTCGTAGACGTTTTCTAATCTTTTGATTAATAAAACTTAACTCTGCCATTGCAATTAACAAGTCTTTTTGAGTCTCAAAGTTAATTTCTGAAACTTTTTTAGACGCTAAAAACTGTACTAAATCATCAATCTTTGCTGGTAAATTTACGAAATCTTTAGAAAAAGTAGGATTATTAACAAACTCTAGTAATCGTCTCTTATTAATACTAGATTTATTTGTTATAAACAGTTTTGCTTTAGCATTATTTACTGAGGGTGGAGGCGGATCATAACTCAAGTTAGCTTTTACCATAGTTATATTTTGGTTTCCCATGTGATCTTGATAGATACCTTTTGTTAACAAAAACACATGTTGAAACTGCCCATTTACCTTGACCTCGGAGGCGAACACAGAGTAAAACCCTTTACCGCCTTCTTCAGTGTAACCATAGTCAACTTTACTAGTATAATTCGGACCTGTGTACCACCGAGCCTCATAGTTTGTTAGAGATTGAAGTCGACTTGAATAAGTCTGAAACCCAGCCTGTGCAATATAATAAGATCGTAAATCATGCTCAAACATCAAATCTAGTTTACGTTGAGCCCGAATCGATTGATTATATATAGCCCCAAATACTGCCGCCATAAACAATATGACTATAACAATAGGTATAACAAAACCACGATTATTTTTATATAGGCTACTCATGAATAGCCACACTATCAAACAATTCAAAGAAGTTTTCTTGCTTAGATTTTACAAGTTTTTTATATTTCAAATAAACATCGATGCCCTTATTTGCATTGTTCACTATAATAAAGGTATCGAGTTGAACTTTAGGATTATTTTGCCTTACTAATGATACTTCTTTTTTATCTGAACTACTTAAATTTTTAGATACAAAAGTATTAGCACTATTTAGATAAAACTGAAAAATTTGACCATCTTTTTTTTGTATGGCACAGTAGTTTCCTTTTTGCTTATCTTTAATAGGATAGAGAATTTTTTGAGCTCCCTTAAACTCTTGCGTTAAAATCTTTAGTATTCGCTTTCCTTGAGAGAAAGCTACAATCTCTTCAATTGATTGCTTACTCATTTTAGCGGGAGAGGTCCGAAGATTAGCCACAAGTAAAAATATGATGCCCATGACACCAATACTCACAGCAATTTCAACCATCGTAAAAGCTTTTTTGTTTAAAGTTTTCATTTAATTACCGCAATATTACCAACAACGGTCTGTAAAACTAAGGATTTAACCTTAGATTGTTGTAAGGGATTATGCCATTGAACTTCTACTCTGGCATTTTTAGTATTATTAGAGTCTTTGACATTAAGCAATTCAATATTTAGTCTAAAATGCTTTAGCTCCCCTTTTAAATTAGGAAAATTATCGTCTATCCCCTTAGTCGAGCTTTCAAACAATTCAAAGTACGGACTTAAACCATAAGTTGAGTCTGGAGAAAAACCCAAAAACTTTTTATGTGTAGGAATATCATCAAGAGCACTAATGGATGAATCTGCTACAACCTTTTCTAAAACTCTATGAGCTACAAAGTGGGCCAAAGTATATTTTTTACTTAAGTCTTGGTATTTTGCATTACCAGAAAACAACCCCCACAACGGAATTAATCCTCCTACCAAAATAACCAAGGCCACCATAATTTCAATTAATGATAGGCCTTTTTGCCTAGAAGAATTTACTCTATAGAAACCTTTTAACTTAGACCCAAATACAAATGGTTTTACAGGTGCTTTCTGAATAAATAAAAGCCCATGTTGATGGGCTTTGTATTTTTTATGAACCTCATCCAACTCAAAACCTAGTTTTGACAAAAATTTATGGTTTTGCTTATAACGGAAAAACCAATTATAGATGAGTATATAAACTTTAGCGACTATATTCATGAACTCTTGAAGATGTATGTGCAACAGAACTTTTCCATTGTAGCTTACCATCTTTTGAGGACTCTGGAAATTTATAATCCAATATATTAGCTATTTTTTTAACTTGTAATGGAGTATCTGTTACTTCTTCTTGAATAGTTACCTCAGCACCTAAAACAATGTTATCTGAAGTATTGGTCATTTTTAATAATGTAGGAGTCTTTAAAGATTGCTTTAAATTTTGAATCTCAACCCCATGATCTGACTCCATTAAAGATACTACTGTATCTTCTTCGCTAACTGCTACTTTAAACTTAGTTCCTAAAACACCGGCCACCGCCACTGGAGTTTGTACTGCAAAGTTAGAACCCTTTTTTTCAATGAAACAATCTGCAACACCCTTTAGAACATTTGCAAAAACTTTAAACTTTTTACCATCTTGAGGCTGCTGCAAAATAACTGTAGTCTCAGGCTCTAAAAACATATCTCCATGCTCATGTACATAAAGATGAAGATAAGCATCTTTCGATACAACAATTTTATCTAATGAAAATAACGACCTTTTATTAATATCTGCAGGTAAGAGCTTTTGTTTGTTTTCAGAGGATGATGGATAATAAAATATCTCTCCAGACAAATTTTTAATGGTAGCTAAAACCGGACTTTTACTTGTTGGATTGTCACAACCAGTAAACAATAAAATAAAGGTTAATAAGATAGTCCATTTCACGATAGCACTCCTAAGTACAGAATTTACAAAATATTCCTTATTATAAGTATGATAAATAGTTAGTAAAAGTGTCAATGCTTTTCTACAAGTATTTACCTAATTATCAATATATTTCACAAATAATAGCGAGACTATTGCTACTGATAGCATATTTTGAACTGAAAAGAGACAATTTATTGCGATTTTGCGAACACTTTGAACATAGGACTTAGAAAGTGTATATTTCACACAATCCTTCTTAAACTAAAAAACAATCTTATCCAAATATAGGTAACACCATGAAAAAGCCCTACAAAGACTTACAAGAATTTATTGCAGTACTAGATCAAAACAATGAATTAAAGCGTATTTCTTTTGAAGTAGATCCATACTTAGAAATCAGTGAAATTTATCAACGACATATTCAATCCGATAAAGGGAAAGCCCTACTCTTTGAAAAGGTGAAAGGTTCAGATATTCCTGTACTAATTAACGCCTTTGGCTCATACGAGCGTCTAGCCTTATCTTTTGGGGGACATTCTTTTCAAGAATATGAAAAAGAGATTGCCTCCCTAGTAGACCTTAAAGTCCCTAACTCATTGGTTGGCGCTTTGAAAAAAGGTTGGGAGCTAAAAGATATATTCAAATATCCTCCTAAACTTTCTAACAAAAAAGCTCCTTGCCAAGAAATAGTATACACAGGCGATCAAATCGACCTTACTAAATATCCCGTCCTAACTTCTTGGCCCCAAGATGCAGCTCCTTTTATTACTCTGCCCTTAGTATTTACTAAATCATTAGATGGTTCTCGAAAAAATTTGGGTATGTATCGTATTCAAATTCACGATGAAAAAACTACAGGTATGCATTGGCAGATTCACAAAGATGGATCTCATTTTCACCACGAGTATAAAAAAGCTAAAAAGCGAATGGAAGTAGCAGTAGTTGTTGGCTGTGACCCTCAAACTGTTTATTCAGCTACGGCACCTCTTCCTCCTATGATTTATGAGTTAATCTTTTCTGGGTTTTTAAGAGGAGAAGCAGTACAAACAACCAAGTGTGTCAGTATAGACATAGAAGTACCTGCTAACGCTGAAATCGTTATAGAAGGTTATGTAGACCCTGATGAACTTTTACCAGAAGGTCCATTTGGAGATCACACTGGATATTACACTTTAGAAGAACTCTACCCCGTATTGCACGTAACAGCCATTACACAAAAGAAAAACCCTATATATCATACTACTGTTGTAGGTCAGTCTCCCCAAGAGGATTGCTATCTCGCTTATGCCACTGAAAAGCTATTTTTACCATTATTAAAGATGATTGCTCCTGAGGTAGAAGATCAACATTTACCATGGGATGGAAACTTTCACAATTGTCAGGTCTTTTCTATCAATAAAGAGTATCCTTTTCAAGGCCGTAGACTTATGAGTCATATTTGGGGATTTACACAAGCTTCATTTTGTAAGTGTCTAATTACCGCCTCTGTAGACGCACCTATACAAGACGATCATAAGTTTTTAGACTACTTTTTAGATCATTTAAGAATCAACCATCATATCTTTATAACTGAAGGAATCGTAGATGCCTTAGATCACTCTGCCCCCCAAAAATTGTTTGGAGGAAAACTCGGAATTGATATTTCGCATGCTATCGAAGGTGAGCCCTGGTTTGAAGCACAACCCCCTGTTAAGGGAGTACCACCAAAACTAGAATATATGGACCAAGAGCTTGCTATGCTCAACTCTGCAATTACTGGCTTTATCACTTATGGAATGCAATCTAACAATCCTGTTATGATTCTTAGGGTTCACAAGCGTACTAACCCAAACATTGGGTCTATACTGTCAAAATCTATATTTTCTAAAGCAAACTTAAGTTTTTTCAAGATCTTTATTGTAGTGGACGAAAAAAATCCTGACTTAAGCGATGGTCATCGAATTATGTGGCGAATATTTAACAATATCGATGCCAACAGAGACCTCTTTTTAAATGAAGACAGAATGTTAATTGACGCCACTTACAAAACAAAAGAAGAAGGATTTAATCGAGAATGGCCTGATGATTTAGAAATGAGCGAAGAAGTTATTAAAAATGTTGATAATTATCAAGAAAAATTCGGTATCTTTTGATATACTATCCGCACAGAAATTGATTAAGTTTTGATAAATTTAATCTAATGAGACAGGATATCAACTTCCTTGACTAGCCAATTTAATTAATGATTCTTGTCTTATAATTCTAAATACTAATTTTAACTCAATAAAGTAGGATTAATGAAAAGCGTTCTATTCGTATGCCTAGGTAATATTTGTAGGTCTCCAGCAGGTGAAGGTGTTTTGCTAAATTATATTCAACGAGATGGTTTAGGCGAACAAATCAAAGTAGATTCGTGTGGTCTTGGTAGCTGGCACATCGGCAAAGGCGCTGATATTCGTATGAAAGAAGAAGCCGAGTCAAGACAAATCGACCTTCCTTCAACAGCAAGAGTTATCACCATCGATGATTTTTATAATTTTGATTATATGATTCCTATGGACCATAAAAATATCTCTCATATTGAAGGAATCTGGCCTAAAGATGCAACAGCAACCCTTCTACCATTTTGCGATTTAATTTCTTCTCATAAAGTTGAAAACGTGCCTGACCCATATTTTGGAGTTGAAAATGGTTTCGAATATGTTATGGATCTCATGGAAGAAGGCTGCGAAGAACTACTAACCAAGATAAAAAAAGAGCTCTAAGTGGATTTATCTAAACTGACAGTCCTCATTACAGGTAGCAACACCGGAATCGGTTTTGGATTAGTAAAATATTTCATGGAGCAAAAAGCTACTATCATCGCTTGTTGTAGAAAACGTTCGTATTTCAACTTATTCTATGGAGAATTCGGTGAAAAAACTAACCAGTTACACCCGTATGCTTTTGATTTAAGCGAAAACTTTGATGACTTTCTTATACAAATCAAAGAAAAGCACGGTTGTCCCGATATTATAATTAATAATGGAGGGATTTACCTTAACTCTGTTGACTCTTTTGAAGATCATTGGGATCGAGTTGAAAAAAGCATGTTGGTTAATGTAAAAGCACCCATGAAAATAGTTGACTTCTTTCAAAATGATTTAAAAGAAAAGAAATGGGCAAAGATTATAAATATTTCTTCTAAAATGGGTTCTTTGAGCGATAATACTAGCGGTGGAGTTTTACCCTATCGTATTAGTAAATCATCTTTGAATATGTTAACAATTAATCAAGCACATCAATTTAGCGAGAGTCACGTAAAAGTTTTTAGCGTTCATCCTGGTTGGATCAAAACAAAGATGGGCGGAGAAAACGCTTTAGATGAAATACAAACAGCTGTACAAAGAGTATTGGCTTGCATAAACGATAAATTAGACAATCACCACGGACAGTTTATGTTCGGTGAAGAAGTATTACCCTGGTAAATTCAGGGGGGATTATATGAAAAAATCTTTAAGAGTTTCAATTCTATCACACAAAGAAGAGCAATTTTTAAAAAAACAACTTGTTGGATTAAAAACTCAACAGTTAAAAGCTCTTAGTGAAAATAAGATATTAAACGAGTTTTTACTTACAGTTAGTATCGAAAAAGAAGTTGTAGCGTATTCTTCGAACGGTAATGAGATAATATGGGATGCTAGTTCTGGTTTTAATCTTAACCTGCAAGACAACTTTTATGACAATTTTGAAGAGGTTTGTTCGGCCTTAAAGGCTTGTCGAGAAGTCTTTTTTGAAGATTATCTATCAGAAGAAGATCTTACTGACCTTAAAGGGTTAAGCCTAGTATCTGAGTTTAACGATGATAGTAAAGTAAATGATTCCCCTTCTGTTCAAAAACAAGAGCCAGAAACAATCATAGATGAAACCCCTACTGATTTAATAGAGCATGAAACAGATACTGCTTTAGAAAGCTCTCCTCAAGAAGATGAAGACCTATCAGACACCATCGATGAACCTAGTGATGTTGACTCAGCCCTAGAGTTAGCTGACCAATTAATTTCTGATGCCCAAGATGAAGATAGCTCCCAAGATGACCCTACAGACGAAATCCCATCAGATGAGTCCATTGAAGATGCTCTTAAATTAGCTGATGAGATGATTTCTGAAGTAGAATCTATTGAAAGTGCCGAGGAGTCAGAAGCTCCTGAAGCTTTAGAAACACTCACATTAGATGTGGAAGATGAAGAGTTATCTCTGCCAGAACCAGTTACACAAGAAGAAGCACCTCAAGAAGAAGAACCTCCCGAAGACGAGATCGACGTAAATAGTTTATTAGATCGTGTCGGAGAATTAGATAAAACTACACTCTCTGGTAGTAGTGAAGATATCGCAGCAGATGAGTTCGCTAACTTAACTCCATCTGATGATCATGAGCTCCATGAAGTGCCTGCTGAAGCAGATGAGGAAGAAGAAGTAGATTTACTATCTAGAATTGGTGAAATCGATTCTAATACTTTAGCAGATTCTCACGATGATATTCCTGCTGATGAATTTACTAATTTAGCAGCAGTAGAGGAGACACTTCCTGAAGTCGCTGACGAACCTCAACAAGATCCTGTGCCAATTGAGCCAGCTGCTGAAGAGGTCGCCCCTCCTGTAGAGGAAACTCCCGTAGTTGAAAAAGAGCTCTCTCCTCAAGAGATAGCCGAAAAAGCGCAAAGAGACCTAGAAGCAATCACTGAAGAAATGTATGCCATTGGGATGGACGATGATAAAATCGAAACTCTAATCAATGCTGTACAGGATGGCAAAGCTACTATAGATTTAGTTCGGCAAACCATTGATAAAGTAAAGAGCTCTTAATAGACTTTTACCATACATAAATTATTGAAGTGCTGTAAGTAAAAATTACAGCACTTTTTTTATGTACATCAAAATTTGGGCACATAAAAAAAAGACTCCTTCACGATAAAAGGAGTCTTCTTTATTAAGAGCTATAAGCTCTTGTTTTTAACCCAAATTCAAATGGTTTAACCTATAACGGTAAAACTAATTGTAGATGAGTATATCAAATTAATTAAGCATTTTTTGAAATCAAGTTTAAGGCACTTCCTGCTTTAAACCAATCAATTTGAGCTTGATTATAAGTATGATTCACTACACAATCTTCTGAGCTACCATCAGATTGCTTTAAAACCATAGTTAATGGCTTACCTGGCTGAAAAGTCTTTAAACCAGTAATAGAAATTTTTGTATCTTCTTTTACTTTGTCATAATCTTTTGGATTGTCAAATGTAAGAGCTAACATACCCTGCTTTTTTAGGTTTGTCTCATGGATTCTGGCAAAACTTCTAACTACGATTGCTCTACCACCTAAGTGTCTTGGCTCCATAGCAGCATGCTCTCTACTTGAGCCTTCTCCGTAGTTTTCATCCCCTATAGTAACCCATCCAAGATTATTGGCTTTGTAGTGTCTTGCTACAGCAGGAACTTCACCATATTCACCAGTTAAACCATTTTTAATACAATTTGTCTTTTCATTAAAAAAGTTAACCGCACCAATGAAACAATTATTAGAAATATTGTCTAAGTGACCTCTAAACTTTAACCAAGGACCAGCCATTGAAATATGATCAGTTGTACATTTACCTTTAGCTTTTAACAATACAGCTAAATCCTCATAATCTTCACCATTCCAAGGGTCAAAAGCTTCTAACAACTGAAGTCTTTCTGAATCAGATTTAACAATAATATCTGTAGTTGGACTAGGAGCCGAGGCCTTGATACAACCATGCTCATCCTTAACAAATCCTTGTGGAGGTAACTCGTTGCCAGCAGGTTCATCTAATAGAACATCGTTACCCTTAGCATCTTTTACAGTATCTTTTATTGGATTGAAATCTAAACGACCAGAAAGTGCAATTGCCGTAACCATTTCTGGACTCGCAACAAAAGCGCAGGTATCTGGATTACCATCAGCTCTTTTAGCAAAGTTTCTATTAAAAGAAGTTACTATAGAGTTTCTTCCTGTTTTCATATCCATTCTGTCCCACATACCTATACATGGGCCACAAGCATTAGTAAGGATTGTTCCACCAAAATCTTCTAAATTTTTGAGTAATCCATCACGTTCAATGGTAGCTCTAACTTGCTCAGATCCAGGAGAAACAATAAAACCTGTTTTCGCTTTTAGTCCTTTGTCTAGAGCTTGTCGAATGATACTAGTTGATCTATCTATATCTTGATAAGATGAGTTTGTACATGACCCTATCAAAGCAACACTTACATCACCAGGGTAGTTCTCTTTTTTTACCGCTTCTTTCATTTCTGAAATTGGCCATGCTCTATCTGGAGAAAATGGGCCGTTTAAATGTGGTTCTAAATCACTTAAGTTGATTTCGATAACTTGATCAAAAAACTCAGATGGATTTTGCTCAACTTCAGGGTCAGCTACTAAACAGTCTGCATATTTTTCACAAGTTGCAGCTACATCTTCTCTGAAAGTAGATTTTAAATATCTAGACATAGAGTCGTCATAAGGAAAAATTGAAGTGGTTGCACCGATTTCTGCACCCATGTTACAAATAGTTGCCTTACCTGTACAAGATAAAGATTTAGTTCCTTCACCAAAGTATTCAACAATTGCACCGGTACCACCCTTAACGGTAAGGATTCCAGCTAATTTTAAGATAACATCTTTTGCAGACACCCAACCGTTTAATTTACCAGTTAGTTTAACACCTATTTTTTTAGGCCATTTTAACTCCCAAGGCATACCAGTCATAACATCTACAGCATCTGCCCCACCAACACCTACAGCGATCATACCTAGACCACCAGCATTTGGAGTATGTGAATCAGTACCAATCATCATTCCACCAGGAAAAGCGTAGTTTTCTAAAACGATTTGATGGATGATACCTGCACCTGGTTTCCAGAACTCGATGCCATATTTTTTAGATACACTCTTTAGAAAGTCAAAAACTTCTTTATTTTCATCGTTAGCTCTTGCAAGATCATCCTTGGCCCCAACTTTAGCTTGAATAAGATGATCACAATGTACCGATGATGGTACAGCAACTTGAGTCTTTCCAGATCTCATGAATTGTAATAGTGCCATTTGAGCCGTTGCATCTTGCATAGCAACACGATCTGGTGATAAATCAGTATAGTCTACTCCACCTTGAAACGCTCTACTCAAATCTCCATCAAGATGACTATAAAGAATTTTATCTACTAATGTTAAAGGTCTGTTGACTACTTTTCTAGCTGCCTCTTGTTTGGCTTTAAACTGGGAATAAAAATTTTCCATTTGTTTCTCCTTATGAGATGATTTCATCTCTTCAAATTAAACTACAATTATTTGATTTCTTTGGCCAAAATCAAGTCTGTATCTAATTTGAATATCACATTCTGAGTATAATCTGACTACATTTGGCGTGCAATTAACTCGCGAGCATTATACACTCTTTATATCTTTTTCTCAATCAAATGACTCTACAAAAATCAAAACAAAGCATCTCTATTGACTTACCTATATTTTCTTAAGATTGATCTTATAGCAATATCATTTAAAGACTTTACTTGCTAAGATCTTTCTACTTCACTCAAGATGACGAAGTTTTGTGGTATAACCATTATTATATACAGAATAAACAGTAAAACCATTTGCAATTGGGTATAGATGCTTTTAGTATATTCAAAGCCCTACAAAGGATATAAATTATGACAAAGCAATCTCTTTTACCTGACCACTACCAAAAAATACCAGTCTATCGACCCACGGGAGTTCCTCGCGAAATCACTGAAAAATTTGGGGAAGACCTCGTCAATTTAGCTTCCAACGAAAATCCATTGGGTCCATCTCCAAAAGCTTTACAAAAGATGCAAAGTGCATTAAAAAACTCCTTTTTATATCCAGAACCACTCTTCAAAGGGCTTGCCTCTGCCTTGAGTCAAAAACTAAATATCTCAACTGACCATTTACATTTTGGTAATGGCATCGAAGAAATTTTAGTACATATTGCCAATGCCTTGATTCATAAAGGCGATCACGTTGTCTTAAGTAATATGACATTCCCTTTATACACTAATAATAATAAATTCAGACAAGCAAATGAATCTGTAGTCCCATTAGATAAAAACTTTGTTTATGATTTAAAATCCATCAAAAAACAAATTACAAAAGACACTAAACTGGTTTATCTGTGTAATTCTAATAATCCTACAGGTACCTATTTTAACAAAGCTGAATTTGATAGCTTTCTTGAAGGTTTATCTCCTGATTTGATTGTTCTTTATGATGAAGCATATTTTGAGTATGCAGATGCAGATGATTATCCAAATGGCATGGACTATCTAAATAAACATAAAAACATCATTATCACCCGGACGTTTTCAAAGTTTTACGCTCTAGCTGGACTTAGAGTTGGCTACTCTATTCAAAGACCTGATTTAACGAAAGCCTTAGATCACGTAAAGTCCCTATACTCTAACAACTTCATTGGAGAAGTTGGTGCTATAGCTGCCCTGAAGGACTTGGATCATATTAATAAGACCCAAAAAATGAACAAAGATGGTAAGGTTCAATTTTTACAAGAACTAAAAGGTTTAGATATCATCATTCATCCTACACAAGCAAACTTTTTTATGATTCAAACTAAACTAGATGCTCGTAAACTGGCAGGCGAACTACTTCAACTTGGAGTGATGGTATGCCCATTGAATGCTTTTGGTATTGAAAATGGTATCAGAGTAACAATTGGGACTAGTCAAGAGAATCAAAGTTTCTTTAAAGCTATAGGGAGTATTTTATCATGAAGTTTTTGGAAGTGAATGAATCCCTACTGCTAAAAGACTTCTCAAAGTTCCCATCCAAAATGCTTGAAAGCTCCTTTAGAGAATATAAAGTTTCGATACAGCAAATCAACTCCTTAAGAGCAGAGTTACAAACTTTACGATCACAACAAAAATCAAACTCTAATCTATATCGTGACCGGCTAAAGAGCTTACAATTTGAATATAGTAACTTATTTTTGTTAGAGCTTTATTTAAAAAGCTTATCCCAAATTAAATGCACTTTAAATGAACAATTAAATCAAAAAATCACTAAAAGCTACGGTTCGTTAGATTCATGGAGAAACGACTTTTACCACCTTTCTCAAAGTAGAAATACAGACTACATCGTTTTAACATACAACAAGTCGCTTGACTGTATTGAAAACCTTACACTCAAATCAGAGTCTGGATTTTCTCCAACACTTACTCCACTTTTGTGTTGTCAACTTCCAAAAACAAGTCATTCTGAGTACTTTGGTATGGATGGAACTTCATCCTTGATAGAGTCTTTTTTATATCATGCAAACTTTGATTTTGCTTCTCACAACCTACGAAAAGCGCTTGCTAAATAACAATTTGGGTTTTATTTAGTGTGAATTTTTCACAAAATATAGCTTAAGTGCTACGAATATGTTTTAAGGTCAAATTTTAGTTATTCTATTCAAAATCAAATCATAATATAATTGTTTTCATTGACGAAAAACAAATGAAGCGCAAAAATTGCTTCATTTTATTGGACGTAGCAGTGTTAGCTACGAAATTATGCGTAGCTATCTAACAAAGGAACTACATTGAAACCTCTAAATTTTGACGAACTACCAAAAGACAATATTACTGGTTTACCTATCTTAACTGACCCTGTCATGGATCACGTTGTAAGTATTTTTAAAAAGCAACGTTCTCTTGGTATCATTTATCTAGATGTTCATAATTTAACCAAGATCGAAAGTGATTATGGGTACCAAGTTTATGACCAAGTTCAGTCTGATTTAAAAAATGCTCTAGAAAAGCTAAGAGGGAAATACCTACGAAAGCAAGATTTAGTATTAAAGCTACATAATTATGACGATTCATTCCTTATTATTCTGTCTAAAAAAAGAAATATTGGTGGTGCTAGACGAAACGACTTAGAAACAATTACTCGTCGATTGCATTCGCAAGTAAGTTCAACAATTTTCTTTGCTATTTACAAATGGATCAAACAAAAACCTAAACTACGAATCGGATATTCATTTATTGTAAATAATGGTCTTTTAAACCCACAACGGATGATCTATAGAGCTATAGATGAAGCTCGTCTAATGTCGAGTTTTCATATCTATAACACCGAGATCAGATACAAAGAGACCTTACAACAAATCATACTAGATGAAGATATTCAAAGCGTATATCAGCCAATCATTCATACTAAAACGGGAGAAATATTCTCTTACGAAGCGTTAAGTAGAGGGCCTAAAGACAGTGAGTTTTTTAATCCACTGTTTTTATTTGAAATAGCAAAAGAAAGTGATTTATTGTTTGAACTAGATAATGTTTGTAGAAAAAAAGCTGTAGATAACGCTGTAAAACTCGACCCAAATCTAAAGCTTTTTATTAATGCCCTTCCTTCCACAATCCACGAAACTTATTTCAGAGAAGAGTACCTAAAAGAGTTTTTAACCAAATATAACCTACAACCACATAATCTTGTATTTGAGATAACTGAAAGTTTAGCAATCCAAAACTACGAAATGTTCATGGAAGACATCAGAAAATATACAGATGAAGGTTACGAAATCGCTTTAGATGACACAGGTACTGGATATTCTAGTTTTGAAACCATCTTAAAAATCAAACCTCATTATATCAAAATTGATATTTCTATGGTTCGTAACGTAGATACAGACCCATTAAAACAAACTATGATCGAGGCACTGGTTAATATCGCTGAATCCATTGGTGCAAGAACAATCGCTGAAGGGATTGAAACTGTCACTGAATACGAAGAAATTATAAAGCTAGGTGTTGACTTCTCTCAAGGTTATTTATTTGCAAAGCCATCTTCACCCTTTCCAGATGTTGATGTGTTTGTTTAAACATAGTTTAAAATCGGCCAGCTTAGGGCTGTGACAAATAATTGTTTAACTCAGCGATGGAAGCCTCTATTGTATCTTTTAATAAAACCACTTGATCTTGGGCTCCATCAAACGATTGATTAGTGCCTAGAGTTTCTAGTTCAAAAGCTATGTTTGCTGCTTTCTCTAAATATAAATTTGCTAATGCTCCTTTAACTGCATGACTTGAAGATTTCAAACTTTTTGAATCCTTACTTGAAATTGCTATAGCAATAGCATCAATATACTGCAAGTAGTCGTCATTGAAGATTTCTACAATCTCAGAAAACACCTCAATTATATCTCCATATTGTTCTTGAATTTTATCCTTATTAAAGTAGACTTCACTAACAGACTTTATCTCAATAGTTGACTTAGGAGTAACACTTGAATCAACTCGTTTCAATGCACTGATTAAATCATTTAAGATAATAGGTTTAGCCACAAAGTCATCCATACCTACTTTTAAATAGCTATCTTGATCTTCTTTTTGAACGTTGGCTGTCATAGCTATTATTCTAGGTCGCATTGGTCCATAGTTTTCAATAATGTTTTTGGTTGTTTCTACACCATCCATTCTAGGCATTTGTAAATCCATCAAAATCAAATCATACTGCTTTATTTTTAAGAACTCTATTGCTTCTACACCATCTTCAGCTATATCTATTGTGTAACCCAGCTTGAGTAAAAACTGTTGAATAACCTTTTGATTCACCCTATTATCTTCTGCAACTAATATTTTTAAAGGTAATTGCGTAGCTAGACTCTCATCAAATAAACTTTTACTTTCATTGACTTCCACTACCGTTACGTCCGATTTTTCTAGTTCAATAGTAAAGCAAAATTTTGAACCATTATTAATCTCACTTTCAATCCAGATTGTACCATTCATTAGCTCCACTAAGTTTTTACAAATTGCTAAACCAAGACCGGTTCCTCCATACTTTTTAGCGATAGATTCATCCACTTGGGCATAAGCATTAAATAACTTATCTTGATCTGCTTTATCTATACCAATACCTTGATCAATAACTTCAAAGTATAGTTCATTTTGATTATTATCCTGCGATCGTACAGACGTATTTAAAACAACTTTACCCTGCTCTGTAAATTTCACTGCATTGCTCAATAGATTAATTAAAACTTGAGATACTCTGTTTGAATCTCCTAAATATGTGCCTAAAATATCATCACTAATATTATATTCAATATTCAATCCCTTTGCTTTTGCTTTTTGAGAAAACAAAGAAACTGAATAGAAGATGCATTCACTAAGGTCAAACGGTACAATATTTAAATCTAACTTACCCGCTTCAACCTTTGAAAGATCCAATATATCATTTAATATAACCATCATGCTGTTAGAGCACTCTCGAATAATCTTTAACCATTGATCTTGGTCTTGTGTAACTTGTGTATCTTCTAAAAGGGTTAGTACTCCTAACACCCCATTCATCGGAGTACGAATTTCGTGAGACATATTCGCTAAGAATCTAGTTTTAATCTGTGCTAACTCCTCAACTTTTTTAGTAGCTATCTCCATTTCATTTTGAATATTTTTCTTTTCTGTAATATCTGATCGTATGGAGACATAATTAACTACTTTACCTTCTTTATCTCTATAAGCAACAATAGTAGAAAATACCCAGTAAACAGTACCATCTTTTGCCTTATTAGCAATTTCTCCCGTCCAAACTTTTCCCGCTGATACAGTCTCCCATAGATTTTTAAAAAATACATCATCCTGAATCCCGGTACTTTCCATTCTGTGAGTTTGACCAATCCACTCCTCTCTAGAATATTGAGTCTGTTTTAAAAATACATCATTTACGTATACTATCTTACCATCGGCATCTGTAATTGATACGGCAGAATGTTGATTGAGTGCAAAATTTTGTAGTTGTATCTCTTGAGCATATCTAGCATTTTGTATTGACTCAGACTCTAACTTTTCTTTTTCAACAGATAACTCTTGGGTTTTACCATCAACGATATTGTGCAATTCAGAAGCATATCTTTGATAAAAATATAAAATCACAAGAAACATAATACATAAAGTCAGTAAGAGGCAAAGTACAACCGTTTTGATCTTACCAAACTTTGAGAAGGCTTCTTTTTTATCTATTTCGGTAGTGACTCCAATCTCTAGATCTTCATCCCAAAAATAGCTCCCTAAAACAATAACCCCTCGATAATCTCTATAACCATCTAAATTTGTTTTAATTTGATCTTTATCCGGAGCATTTAAAACTTCATTTGCCATAAAAGTTAATGGCAGATTTTTGACTACTCTAGGATTATCATACTTCGTCAAATCAATCCCAGGGTCACTAATTTTTATATTTAGGATTTCTGAAGCATCATGCGCTAACATCTTTAAATGCTTTAACTGATCCGTAAATCTACTCTCGCTAATCAACCACCCATCTTTATTAATGGCATAGGTTTCTCCCGACTCTCCTATTCTTCCGCGCTTTAAAATTTTTGTAAAGGTTTTACTCATATCAATCCGAAAGCACAACGCTGCGATTATATTGCCTGCTTTATTACGGATAGGAGCACCAGAAAATAGACTTACATTAAAAACAGAGTGTAATTCTACCTCACTTTTTATTGGTGTACTTAAAATGGTTTTTCCGTTCCATATTTTCTCAAAAAAGCTTGCTTGACTCTTTAATAAATTTACCACACCAATATTAGAGTCTCTTGAGGAGCTTCTATTCAAACAATCCCTTCCAACAATAAAGTAGCCCTTATACTCATATATATTTAAAATCGGTAACAAATGGCTTCGTATTTTTTGTTGCAATGGATGATCAACTAATTCAGATTTTGAAACTTCTAAAAGTTCGGGTACTACTTTTTTTAGCTCTTCATACTCTGACCAAACTCTTACAGTGGCCAATTGCTCAGCTTTCCAGTTATCTAAAGCTTCATCGGTTGTGTTTAAAATTACTTCCAAACTAGATCGAATTGTCTCATTCTCATATCGAACAATCTGTTTAATAATACCTACGGTAACAATCGTAAATATACTAATAACTAATATATTAAGCGCTATGCTTTTGTGACTTTTGAAATATTTAAAGCTCATATATGATTTTCACTTGTAAAAATGAGAACACTTAAACACATTTGTAATTTTCAATCATTGATCATCGTTCTACTAAAAATACGGATTATATAGTAAAGAATCCAATACGATAAAAAAATAGCTTAAAAGTACAAGCTTATTTTATACAAAGCTCTCTACAATTTCATCATTTTTCGACAAATATTTTACCTTATATTTGAATATTCAAAAGTTTACAATCAATTTATTTAAGTGCTCAAGGCACTTAATCCTATTTCTAGATCGACTCGATACAAAAACTCTTGTATTGTGAAACTTATGTCAGTATAATTCGCTCAATTATGATGGCTAGGACTATTGATTAAGCATTTTATGCAAATTTGACTTGTGATCTCACTATTTACTCAATTCTATGAACTAAGAATATTCAATTTGGATCAGCATCACTACAGATAATACATAAACATGATTGTGCCATTTATTCATCACAATCAACTTATACTATTAAAGGAGTTTTCTTCATGGGAAATTCATACAAAGAAGAAAGTTTAACTAAATCTTACAACAAACATCTGAAATATACTCGTGCATCTAATTCATACACAACCGATCCTTTAGAAAAATATTATACTATGGCACTAGCTATAAGAGACCGTGTCATTAATCGATGGATGGATACTCAAAGTACCTATTATAAAGAAAACCCTAAAAGAGCATACTACCTTTCTTTAGAATATCTAATGGGAAGACTTTTTGAAAATAATATGATGAACCTTGGCCTAGAAAAAGAGATCCAAAAAGCTTGTGAAGAGTTGGGCCTCAGTGTTGAAGACCTAATAGATCAAGAAGTAGATGCAGGACTAGGCAATGGTGGACTAGGACGTTTAGCTGCTTGCTTTTTAGACTCCCTTGCCACACTAAACTACCCAGCAATTGGCTATGGCATTCGTTACGATTTTGGTATTTTTCGCCAAGAGATTCGAGATGGAAAGCAATGTGAAGAGCCAGATACATGGCTTAAAAATGGAAACCCATGGGAGATCCCTAACCCACATCATGTAACAACGATCAATTTTGGCGGTTCTATAGTTAAACGACATAAAACAAACCAATATGACTGGGTTGATACAGAGCAAGTTTTAGCCTTACCTTATGATACGCCTATTGTTGGATATAAAAATAACTGTGTCAACACACTAAGACTTTGGTCTGCAACATCAACTGAAGAGTTTGACCTTGAAGGTTTTAATGATGGCGATTATTTCAAAGCTGTACAAAAGAAAAACGAAGCTGAACGAATTTCAAAAGTTTTATACCCAAATGATAATAATTATGAGGGGAAAGAACTTCGGTTCAAGCAACAGTATTTCTTTGTTTCAGCCTCTGTGCAAGATATCGTAAGACGATATAAAAAAACACATGACAACTTTGATCAGTTTGGTTCTAAGATTGCAATTCAGCTAAATGATACACACCCTGCTTTAACTGTTTTAGAGTTAATGAGACTATTAATCGATGATGAAGGATTAGATTGGGATAAGGCATGGGAGATTACACAACAAGTTTGTGCCTACACAAATCATACCCTACTCCCAGAAGCATTAGAAAAGTGGAGTATTGATTTTTTTGAGCGTATTTTACCACGACACTTAATTATTCTTTTTGAAATCAATCGTATATTTTTACGAGATGTTTCTATTAAGTTTCATGGTGATCAACAAAAGATTATCGATATGTCATTAATCCAAGAAACACCTGATAAAGCTGTTCGAATGGCATATTTATCTATTGTTGGTAGTCACTCTACCAATGGCGTAGCGGCACTCCACTCTGAGCTCCTTAAAAAAGATCTTTTAAAGGATTTTGCCGAGCTCTACCCACAAAGGTTTAACAACAAAACAAATGGAGTAACCCCAAGAAGATGGGTACACATGTGTAACCCTGATTTATCTAGATTTATCTCTTCTAAAATAGGAGAAGATTGGGTTAAAGATCTAGACAAGCTGCAAGAGCTTGAAAAACTAACAAAAGATAAAAAAGCTTTAAAAGAGCTAGCTGCTATCAAGCAGATTAACAAAAACAAGTTAGTTAAAATTATAAAAAAGGATAATGACTTAGATATTGATCCAAACTCTTTGTTTGATGTACAAATTAAAAGAATTCACGAATACAAAAGACAGTTTTTATGTTTATTACATTCTGTTATTTTATATAACAGACTTAAAAAAGATCCATCATTTGATATGGAACCTATGACAGTTATCTTTGGTGGAAAAGCAGCCCCTGGTTACTTTATGGCTAAGTTATGGATTAAATTGATCAACTCTGTTGCTGATTTCGTAAATAATGATCCCGATACAAATCATAAGTTAAAAGTAGTTTTTGTCAAAAACTACCGAGTATCTCTTGCTGAAAGATTATTCCCAGCTAGTGATTTAAGTGAACAAATTTCAACAGCCGGTATGGAGGCTTCTGGTACAGGAAACATGAAGTTTGCCCTTAACGGTGCGTTAACTATTGGTACAATGGATGGTGCAAACGTTGAAATGGCCGAAGAAATTGGCGAAGAAAACATGTTTATTTTTGGGCTTCGAGAAGAAGAAGTAGAAGAATACCGTAAAAACGACTCCTACTCTCCTTGGGATATATATAATTCCAATACAGAAATTCGTGAAGCTATTGATCTTATCTCAAGTGGTTTTTTCTCTCCTGAAGATCCAAACTTGTTTGAACCAATCATTCATTCTTTGTTACAAAAGGGAGATTATTACTTCGTTTTAAGAGATTTAGAAGATTACGATCGAGCAAAGATGGAAGCAAATTCTCTCTTTAAAAACAAAGGGGAATGGCATAGAAGAGCATTAATTAATATTGCTAATATGGGTAAATTTTCATCAGATCGTACCATTCGAAACTACGCTGAAGAAATTTGGGATATCAAACCTGTCGAGGTTCAAATCGGAGCTAGTAACTAGCTTTAATAAACTTAGTAGTTCAATTTTTATTGAACTACTTCTAAGTAAACTAAAAAAGCCATTCATCAACTTTGATGAATGGCTTTTTTAATTGTGGTAGTTTTACTTTACTTTTTGAGTGTATCTGGTAATTTTCCCCATAATTCTTCATTATGAGTTAAAACTTCTACTCCGGTTTCAGTTACAAGCATTGTATGCTCAAATTGAGCTGAGTTTTTACCATCGACAGTAGTCACCGTCCATCCATCGGACTCATCTAAAATAGTCTTATATTTACCTAAATTAACCATAGGCTCAATTGTAAAAATCATACCTGGCATTAGCTTTTCACCACGATTTGGTCTTCCATAATGTAATACAGTTGGAGCTTCATGGAACTCGATACCTACTCCATGTCCTGTGTAATCTCTAACAACAGAGTAACCTTTCTTTTCAACGAATTTTTGAATCTTAAAGCCGATGTTTGATAGTCTATTGCCGGGGAAAACTTGCTCGATACCTTTAAAAGTTGCATCAAAAGTAGTTTGAATCAATTTTTCATTTTCTTCACTAATTTCTCCGCAAGGAAAAGTATAATTAGTATCACCAAAGTAACCATCTAAGATAGGAGTTACATCTAAATTAACGATATCGCCTTCTTGCAAGACTCTCTCTGAAGGAATCCCATGACAAATTACATCATTAACAGATATACATAATGACTTAGGAAAGCCATGATAGCCTAATGGAGCAGGCACAGCACCATGATCTAAGGTAAACTCATAACATAATTCATCGATAGAGTTTGTAGTTACGCCTGGTTTGATAAAATCTTTAAGATATACCAATGTTTTTGATGCTAATGCCGAGCTTTTCCGAATTCCTTCTATTTGCTCTGCGTTTTTAATATATATACCGGATCTTGTTTTTTTAGTTCTAGCCATGTTTTCCTCTATAGAAATATTTATTATTCAATTAGTACTCTAGTTTTATCCTAAACTTTTAAATGTCTTTTGTTTGCAATAAGTAGTGTACTACACAATATATATACCAATTTATTTACTATATGAAAATAGAATTGTCTGTTTGAGCCATCAAATACACTGTCTTTTTACAATATATGACCGTTTTTTGCGAAAATTACACAAAAGTTTTTAGTTTTTTACAATTCTTGTGGCTTAAATGATAGAATCGGAAAAAATCTATTGAAAAATAAATGTAATTTTTTTTATTTTCATGCAACTTTTGATCAAAATATCAGTAGTTATTTCAAGTATGTATTTTATTTAAACTAAACTTTAAGGAGAGCTATACAATGTTACGCTCAGTATTAAGAAATGTATTATTTGGTTCAGCACTAGTTGTATCAAGTGTATTCGCAGATTTAACACCAGACCAACGAGTAGAAGATTTTGAAGCATTTTGGGCATCTTATAAAAATGCTTATGTATTTTTTGATTTAAAAGAAGGCGATCACGGAGTGAACTGGGACGCAATCAAAGAAGACTTCATGGCTAAGATGAGAACATCAACTTCTGATTTAGAGCTTTATGCTGCTGTTACTGAAGCACAAGCTATGTTGCGAGATGGTCACGCTTATAACTCAAGCTTTGCTAAAATTCGTGAAACAGAAAGAATATATTTCCAACGAATCGGATTAGCTCTTGTTGAAGGTAGAAAAATTGTAATCAATAAAGTTCCTGAAGGTTCTGTATTTGCTGAAAAAGGATTACAAATTGGTGATGAGTTAGTTAAGTGGGACGGAAAAACAATTCGTCAACTATCTAAAGACGCTAGAAAAAGAAACGCTGCTTCTTCTGAAGGACAATTTTGGAATAGTTTTGCTTCCTCATTATATATCCATAGCCCACTTCTTGGTAAACCAGCTAAATCATCTGTAGATTTAGTATTCAAAAAATCTGATGGTGAGCTACTAGAAGTTAAATCAAAATGGCAATCTGTTGACCCAACAGGAAAGCCAGTTGCTAACACATGGATCGATGATAAAAAAGGTGTAACTCTTGATGAAGCATCTAAAGTAAGAATCACTGGTCCTCTTCCTCTTGAACTAAGAATCTTCAAAGATTATAACCTAGCTTATTTAAAGATTGATTCTTGGATGAAAACAGAAGATCCAAAGCAACAACTTGAAGATACATTCAAGAAAATTCAAAAAACTGACGGAATGGTAGTTGATTTTCGTGGTAATGGTGGAGGAGTTGGCCCTTGGGGTGTATTATTCTCTAACTACTTACTTAAAGAGGGAGATACTAAAAAGGCTAAAAAGAGCTGGATCTCTAAAGTTAAAGACTTATTCAAAGGTAAAAAAGGTAAAGAACAAGGTGAAGTTGCTTCAAGTGACAAAGTACCTAACGATGTATGGTTTGAAAGAAAACTATCTAAAGTATTCGTAAGAGTAGCTTTTCCACAGTTAACTGAAGACCAATTAAACGAAATCTATGCAAGCCCAGAAACAATGCAATATGTATTGAAAAAAGCATTTGGCATGGAAGTAGACTTAGCTGAAATCCAAAAGCATGTTGTTGATGGAGTCATCAGTCCTTTTTATGTAAACCTAACATTAAATGATCGAACAAACGACGTACCAACATACACAAAACCAGTTTATATCTTAACTGATGGTGGATGTTACTCAACTACAGATATCACTCTAGCAATCTTAAAAGATTTCGATCGAATCAAAACAGTCGGAACTCCAAACGGTGCTGGATCTGGATCTCCAATCCCATTTGTTTTACCTAATTCTGGATTACAAGTATATGTCCCTCATGCAAGAGCATACCCACCATCTGGAACTATGATCGAAGGACGACCAATTACTCCTGACTTCTTAGTAACTCAAACTATTGAGGATTTGAAAAAAGGAAAAGATACTGTTTTAACTGAAGCTGTAGCTAGAATCATGGAAGAAATCATGCCTACTGCAACTTTTGAGCAATCAGAAGTATCTGTTGGAGACTTAAAGTCACCTGAAATCGATTGGGGAAATATCCCAACTCCTGATTTTGCAATTCAAGCTACTCTTGAACACCAAAAGCGTTCAGAAACTAACTTGAAGAAGTAAATCAAAACTCTTGTGATTCAGCTTACTGAATCACAAAAGGTGCACCGTACATGTACGGTGCAAATCGCTTGATTTACTTCAAACGATTGTTTAAATAATTCATACTAAATGAGCCATAATTTTATTGTGGCTCATTTTTTTATCTAAAAATACATCGTTCACTTTACAAATCAATTTGACAGAATCCCCTGCAAAGTTTGTAATACTGATCACCACAAACCTTTATTACATTTTATTATAGATTATAGTAACTTTTGTCATACAGGCCCTACTAATTTTATAATGTAAAATCTTTAAATAACTATTGAGATGAATATGAACAAAATGACCCATATATTGATGATCTTTTTACTTACCAGCATAAGTTTTAGTCAGTTTGACTTACCTGCTGGTAGTTCTAGTGTACGTTTTCCAGTTGCACAAAGTACTTCTATAAGTAGTTTTTTCGCAGGTGAACTAGCAAAAATACAAGATTTGTGGCTACTTGATCCTTCTAACAAAACATGGAAGTACTATTCACCAAATACTCAATCTCAGCACTACACAGATTTCACTAGTTTCTCATCAATTGAGCCCAATCAATCATACATCATAAAATTAACTTCAGCCCTTAGCTTAAATACACCTTTTACTTTTTCAAGTGTAGATCCAGCAAATATTAAAACAGGTCTGCAATTAATAAACCTTGAAGACAGCCTAACTAACTTAACAAGTATCACAAGTAGCAATATTAATACTAGAGTGCACTCCATATATAGTCTCTGGAATAGTAAATGGTATAGACATTTTCATCAGCCTAGTACGGCTATGCTAAAAATACAAAGTTCAAGCTCTATACAAGCTCTTACTACTCTAACTAAACAAGCCGCCTATTTTTTAAATTTTGCCCCAAACATGACTAAGCTATCCATCGATCGAGTGGTTAACTTTTCAAGTATCCAATCAAATAATAAAGTGATTGTTGGCTCTTCTATTAATAACAGTGGAATCCCTACCGGTAGTGTTAGCTATTTAGGGCTAAATACAAGCACTTCCAACGGATACTGGTATGCAGATATCTATTACCCTACAAATACTAAAAATATCTATTTAGATTTTATTCAAAATCATACAATCAGTGATAAAGTTCATAATTATAGTGCTATCAACTTAAATCAAACTAAGAAAAATCATATTAATCTCTCTCCTGCCAACTCTTTGATTAGCTTGTTTCAAAGTAAAAACAAGGGTATATCAACTAGTGAAGTTGCTTCTTTTATACTCTCTCCACTTGTTTTAAACAATAATGATCTATTAAATCAAAAGCACTATGATCCATTGAAAATTGATATCAATAGCAATAGTTTTACAGGTGCTGCTTTTACTCAAAGTGAAACTACAGTCGCTGGATTAGCTCTACAATCAATGAATGAAATTCTAAGTAACACTGTAAACTCTAATGATATAGAAATACTTAAACAAGTTAAAACCAGTTTTCAAAACTTATCTACAGTTAATGCTAATATCGCAGCCTTTAGCAATCTAATTTTTCATAAGCTTAGCTCATTGAATTCTAACGTATCCTTACAAAGTAAATTTAACTCTTTAAATGCTCTAGACTCTCAAAACTTAAACTTAAGTTTTTCAAATCAAACCATTAAAACTGACAAATCGTGGCTTAGTAGTCATCGCTTTTATGTGGGCAACATAGCTAGTAAAATCTCTAAAATTGAAAATCAAACAGCATTTTTAACACCTGTAGATCCATTAAAAAACTATCAGTTCACGGCGTACCCAAATAGTATCAAGTTTTCAATTTCACCATTTCAAGATCAGCTAACTACTAGTACCAAACTAGAAGTACGCCTTCAGTCGGTAAGCTCTGCTCAGCATTTTATTTCTGTAACAGCAGATCATCTTACTATTGAACGAAACGCAGAAGGTCAAATTTTTACTGGTATTAAAAAAGATGTACCATTCACTGTTGAAATTAAAACTTCAATCTCTGCTAAAATTGATAGCTTGAATGAAACATTTGATATTAACGACTATTTAATTGGTGACTCAACTTTTATCGAAGTGCCAATTAAAAACTATATAGATAAAGGTAAAAGCTCTACAATAACTACTAACGCCATCAATAGCTTTGAAGGTCAAAATAACAATTTAACTATCACTCTTAGTGACTTGTATTTTAGTCTTCATAATATTAACTCCTTGAAGTTCAATAAAATAAAAATTGAAAATCTCAGAATAAACTAAAAAAAGCCCCCTAATTATCCAAGATAATTAGGGGGCTTATTTATTTAATTACCACTAAAGTTGGCTTGTCTCTTTTCTAAGAAGGCAGATGTACCTTCTGTTTTATCTTTGGTGCCACAAACATAAGAAAACTCTAAAGTTTCTACATTTAAAGCGCTTTGCAAATCTAGCTGAATACCTACGTTCATAGCTCTTTTAGCTGCTTTAATTGCTAAAGGCCCTCTTGAAGCTATCAACTTAGCTACTTTTAGAGTCTCTTCAAGCAACGCTTCTGGCTCAATTAACTTGTTGACCAATCCATCCGTTAAAGCCTGCTCCGCACGAATCATATCACCAGTAAATACATACTCTTTTGCTTTACCAATTCCAATCAATCTGCTCAGTCTTTGCGTCCCACCATAACCAGGAATCAAACCAAGACCAACTTCAGGGAGACCTAACTTAGCTTTAGTAGATGCATACCTAAAGTCACAAGATAAAGCTAGCTCTAAACCTCCACCCAATGCAAACCCATTGATAGCAGCTATAACTGGAACATGAAAATCTTCAATTTTTTGAAAGAATTCACGACCCAACAAAGCATTTTTACGACCTTCTTCTGTACCCGCGGTATTCAAACCTGAAATATCTGCGCCCGCTACAAAAGATTTGGACCCAGCTCCTGTTATAATCAATACTTTTAAGCTTTCTGAATCGGATAGGCTATCAATAAATGCGCTACCTTCTACAATCAACTCTGTATTTAAAGCATTTAAAACTTTTTCTCTAGAAACAGTTAAAACTCCAATACCATCATTTTCTTCATATAAAAAATTTTCCATTATATCTCCATCTATATTAGTTATTATCTAAAACAAAACTTACTTTTTAAAAAACTCATCAACTGTTTAGTATCCATATCTTCTTCTACTTGAAAGTTGATGTAAAATGGATGGTTCTCTTTTAAACCAACCATTAAATACATATCTCCCGCGATCAATTTTTTAGCCTTTCTCACTCCCACCTTGATAAAGTTTATTTTAACTCTTTCACTGAAGGCTAGCTCATTTACTTTGATGTTAGATACATCTTGACCACTTAAATTAAACTCGGTCCAATCAATAGGAGCATCGGGATAAAACGCTCTCCAATAATCTCTTAACAAATCCTCTGAACTAGGAACAATGGAATGAAAGTACTCTTTAGTGGCAATTGAAAAATTAATCCAATTTTTATTTTTCTTCCATTGATAAATGACTAAATCGCCCTCTTCTGAATTTTGTGTTTGCTTAAAAGAAGTATCTATTTTTACACCCACGTAAGTCGAGGTCCACGGCTTTTGACATAAGGTGATAACTGCCAAAATTATGTATAAAACAAATAGTATTATACTCTTGTTCATTTTGTAATGCCCCAAGAAACAAAGTCTCTAGCCCAATAACTCAGTATTAAATCCGCTCCCGCTCTTTTCATAGAAAGTAATGACTCTAAAGCTACGGCTTGTTCATCAATCCATCCTCTTTCAGCCCCTGCTTTTATAATAGAGTACTCTCCCGATACATTATAACAAGCCAGAGGCAAGTCATATTTATTTTTTATATCTCGTATAATATCTAAATAGGATAATGCTGGTTTTACCATTAATATATCAACACCCTCTAAAACATCTAAGTCAACTTCTCGAATTGCTTCAAGACGATTTGCAGGATTCATTTGATATCCTTTTCTATCTCCACTTTCAGGAGCTGAATCTGCCGCATCTCTAAAAGGACCATAAAAAGCTGAACTATACTTAGCAGAATATCCCATAATTGGTATAGATGAATATCCATTATTATCTAGGGCTGTACGTAAGCTATGAACAATACCATCCATCATTCCAGAAGGAGCGATCATATCTACTCCAGCTTGAGCATAAGACAAGGCTAATCGCTGGGACATTTCAAGAGTAGGATCATTTAAGACATGAGATTTCTCTAAGATCCCACAATGTCCATGGCTCGTATACTCACAAAAACACAAATCAGCTAAAACATAGATTTCATTTCCGAATCGTTTTTTTAGTGCGGAGATAGCAAGTTGAACAATACCTTTAGAGTCATCTGCTCCACTCGCAGTCGGATCTTTACTTTTTGGGATCCCAAACAAGATAAATTTTTTAACTCCACCTAACATCAAACGCTCCACATCTTTCAACATACTTTCGATATCTAAACGATAGTGAGAAGGCATTGATTTAATCTCATGAGTCCCAACTTCTTCATGAATAAATAAAGGCAAGATAAGATCGTTAATACTCAAACTATTTTCTGCGATCGATTCTCGTAAAATTTTATTTTCTCTTAATCTTCTTAGTCTTACTTCTGGAAACATTTCGTTTCTCCTTAATATTTAATTTATTCAACATCTTTCACTGAAATACTCTTGTATGGAGTCAATCAAGGATAGCATGTTAGGTTCTTTACTTAGATGGATACAATCAATATTCAAATTTTGTAGTGCTTTTTGTGTGCGCTGTCCCATGCAAAAAGCATCTAAGCTTTTACAATCATAACTCTCCAGTGCTTTTGCTTGGCTTGGTGCCAAAACAGCTAAAGCTTTATTATCTTTTGTTTTAAGCCAGTCTTGAAAGCCTACGTCCATTTTTTCATAGTGAACTTCATAGCAAATCAAAACATCAATACCACAACAATTATTTTGGGCAATCTCTAACTCATCTTTTGAGTACTCGTTTGAAGCAGGATATAATAACTTATCATCCTGTGAAAAACTCTGTGCCATTTGTAAAAAGTTTGAATAACAAATTAGATCAACAATCCCATAAGATTGAAGTCTAGCCTTTGCCCTTTCACCAACGCAATGTACAGTCAATGATAGATAGTCCTCTTGTTTCAACTTGGATAAAAAGATATCTACCGCTCTTTTTGAGCATAAAATGACTCCAGTGTATTGAGTTAATGAAGTCGAAGAGATGGTAAAATCAATTGCTTCATAGGATACCAATGGAAAATAAACTGTACTTAAGCCATTTTTGAGTAGCAAAGAAGAAAACTTTGGTAAAATCTTTTCGTGCCTCAAAAAGCCAATTTCCATTTCTTCTCTCTTTAGATATTATACAAATATAAAATTATTTTAATAAATGTGACATACCTCGAACTTTTAAGTCTGTCATTATATTCGCCACTAAATCACTGTCTTCTAGCTCTCTTGTAGCATCTCCTAAACTAACGTACTCTTTGCCGTCTTGGCTCAATAGAATAGCTTTTAGTATAAACTCATTATCAACTACTTCAGAAAATACTCCCAAAGGAATACTACATCCTCCACCACAAGCCTGAAGAAGCTCTCTTTCCATTTCAACGCATTTCTCTGTTTCGCTGTGATTTAGTTTTTTAAATAGGTTTATTTGAGTCTTATTATTTAGGGTCTGTATTGCCACACAACCTTGTGCTACAGCCGGTAAAAAATACCTTGGAGAAAGTTTTTTTACAATAATATCATCACGCTTATCAAACTCTAGTCTTTCAAGTCCTGCTGCTGCTAAACATATAGCGTCATACTCACCATCAATCAGTTTTTGCACTCTAGTATTAATATTACCTCGAATATCCTTCATTGTTACATTTGGATTTAGACGTAAAATCTGAGCTTGTCTTCGTACCGATGATGTACCAACGATACATCCATCAGGCAGTTTCTCAAGCATAGGAGTAGCTTTAGCACCTTTTGGAAAAACTAATGCATCCTTAACAGAGCCTCTTTCTAAAAATGATGCCACAGTGAAGGTTTCTTCCATGTCAGTAGGTAAATCTTTTAAAGAATGTACAGCAGCATCTATATCTCCATTGATCATTGCCTGCTCTAACTCGTAGGTAAACAACCCTTTAGAACCAATCTCTTTTAAGGGAACATTTAGTATTTCATCCCCTTTTGTAGAAATAATAACTAACTCTACTGGACGATCTTGAACCTTTTCTAACAAACTCTTTACGTGATTTGCCTGCCATAGGGCTAGTTCTGATCCTCTTGTACCTAATTTAATTGCTGTTGAATCCATTTTAGTTCTTCCTCATTAATTGTAGATGCACCTAATCGTCCTACTACCAAACCTGCTGCACTATTTGCTATCTTTGCTGAATTTTCTAGACTTAAAGAGCAGGTTAAACAAGCCGTTAACACAGATATTACTGTATCTCCAGCCCCTGTAACATCAAAAACCTCTCTAGCAACCGTTTCTATGCGGGTATAACCATCTTCATCAAATAGTGCCATACCTCGTTTACCAAGAGTAATGATCAATTGTTTCATCTCAAGAGATTTACGTAGTTTATGACCTTCTAGTTTTAATATTTCTTCATTAGCAAGACTCAAGCCAATAGCCGTTTCTGCTTCTAGTTGATTTGGAGTCATGCAAGTAAAAGTTGAATACTTTTCAAAACTTTTTGATTTAGGGTCTACTGTAATCACTATTTGATGCTCTTTTAGTAGCTTACGAACTCCATCTAAAAAGTCTTCGCTTAACAGTCCCTTGTCGTAATCTGATAAAACGATTCCGTCAAAGAGTGATATTTTATCTGAAAGGCTTTGCAGTAGAGTATCTGACTGACTTTTTGACACAAAGTTTGTCTGCTCTCTATCAACTCTAACTATTTGCTGTTGCGATGCTCCAACTCTTGTTTTAATCGTTGTTGTACGGTCTTTTGATTGTTGTATAAGGTCTGTATTGACATTATTTTGTTTCAACAAATCAATTAACATTTCACCATTGCTGTCGTCGCCAATAATTGACATGATATGCGTCTTAACACCCAATGCTACAAGATTGTTAGCTACATTTGCAGCTCCCCCGAGAACAATTTCTTCTCGAGTCACTTCTACTACCGGGACTGGAGCTTCAGGAGAGATTCTGCTGACCTTGCCCCAAAGATACTCATCTAGCATTAAATCACCAATTACTAGGATGTTTCGATTTTTCAATTCATTGATTAAATTTGTCATATTTTACTCTATCTTAAAGTCTGCGTCATTCTATCAGTTCTCAATATATTTTCAAAGATTAAAATGATTGTTTACATAACATTATTAGTAATTGTATTATGTCGAAATTAATTACTGAGCCACTTAATTTAATATGAAGTCTGAGTCCTAGATTAGTGCCATTCCCTTTGCTAACAGTAACTTTACTTTTATCACTGGAATTACACCCTTCATTATGAGATTCTTAGACAATCAATTAACATAGTTGAAGACTTACTTTTTTGAGTCGAGTTCTAATATATCTGAGGTAATTTTATGCAATTATTGGGCCGTGATGAAGAAATACTCTACTTCAATAGAGAGTTTGCCAATCCAAATGGGTTTGCAAACCTCGTGTTTGGACTAAGTGGAGTAGGAAAATCCTATTTGGTAAAACATTGGTCCAGAGTGCAATGTACAAAAAACTGCTTAGTAAGTCATCATAAATGTGCAGATCCGACTCAAGTACCGCAATATTTTATAAAAACTCTTTCTAGCAATCTCATATCCTCATTAAGTGTTGAAGAACACAACTTGTTTCTATTTTCACTAAGAGAAAGCATCGGACAAAACTTTCCTATAAATGAGTGGTGCCAAGCATCAAATCAAGATTACCTCAAAGATGGATATATATTTATTCAAATTTTAAGGGCTTTAGTGGTTTCTTTGAATAAAAGTATATTGTTAATTATCGATCAGGCTGAAAAATTAAGTGAAGAAAGCCTATATCTTTTAAAACAAATCGTAGAATGGAAACCCACTTCTATAAGTATAGTGACTTGTGTGACCAGTAAATTCTTAGGAAAAGAAGGTTTTGAAAAAGAGTTTGCTGAAAAATTTTACTTTAAAGGGCAAACTACAATTGAGTTAAAGGCTATTTCTAGCATTTTTCAAGATAGCTACTTTGAGTTATACGGAATTAGTCAAGAAGTGGAAGGTTTACATTTTCAAGAATGTGCCCTATATCAAAAACGACTGTGGCTCATGGAGCAACTAACAATCAACCAAGAAATGCAAGAAGCGTTTCTACATCTAGCAAAGTTCCCCGATGGATTGCAAGAGTCTGAAAACTTTTACTTTGAGTACTTTTATACCCTTTTAGATTCTCTACCTATCTTAGATGAGATACTTCATCTTGAAGGTACATTGATTCGTTTTGATGATGATGTGTATGCACAAGATATTCTTGAAAAGTTTACAGATTCAAAGTTTTGTAGTATTCAAAACACTAAACATAAAGACCTTATCAGATATCATTTATATTTTGATCTTCAATCTAATCCATGTCCAAGTGAAGAAGTCTTTTTAAAACTATTGAAAACATATATGAAATGTTTAGATTTTAGTAATTTAAACCAACTCTCATCTGCATTTGACCAAGAGAGCGTATACTCAGAACATACCCAAAAATATAGTAAGGCCTGTTCTTTGGTCTCTAATTTATACTTTAACTATTCAGACCAACTCTTTGAAGAGTATCTTGACTATAGCCAAACTTTAGACAAATCAATCAAAAAAGACATGAGTCAGAATATCTATCATTTGCTAAAAGTACACAATAAAGAAGTACTTTTTTATAAACATTTTATTTCAACAGACACACTAGATTCAGATAGCAATTTTCTAAAACAAGTCATCTGGGCTTATGCACTCAATATGAAGCAAACAGACTTCGAAGTCTTTGAATGCTTTGCTGATTTGATCCATGAAAATTTTTATGCAGGCTCTGTAAAAGTGTGTAATTACTTTCTTTCAGAAAACAAAATACACTCCAAAGAAGAGTTACCTCAAGAGTATCAAACAGAAGCCTTTTATATCTTAGGCCTAGCGTCTATGGAAAACTCCAATTTTGTAGAAGCTAAGCAGTATTTTATAAAAGCTGTTCATCAATCTTTATTAGATCAAGACTTTGATCACCTTTCATCAATTTTGAGTTCTGTATCGGAAGTATGTACAGAACTAAACGACTTTGAAAGCCAACTAGAAAACTACCGCGAAGCTGTAATTGTTGATCAATTCAGTCTATAACCACTTAGGACTCCTTATGAATACATTTCAAAACCTAAAGTCATATCACCTAGAAAACGGAACGAAAGTATATCTTCAACCTGAAACACACCATAATTTGGTGACTTTTCAGGTTTGGTATGGTGTTGGCGCACGATTTGAGTCCCCCAAAAATTATGGTGTTTCACACTTTATTGAACATCTGTTTTTTAAAGGCACTAAAAAGTACGGCCCTGGAATCATCGATAAAAAGTTAAACGAAATCGGAGCATTTAATAATGCCGCTACTTCAAAAGACTATACCTTCTACTATACTTTTGGTGTGGCTGATAAGTTTGAAGAAATGTTTGAAATTCAATCAGAAATGTTAATTAACCCAAGTTTTGATCCAGATGAAATCGACAAAGAACGTAAAGTAGTTATAGCTGAAATTAATAGAGCCAATGATACTCCAGAAAGAATCTTCTATTACCACCTAATGGATCAATTGTATCAATCTCATCCCTATTCTAAACCAGTTCTTGGTTTTGAAAATATTATAGAAAATATATCTAGAGAAGACATCGTTGAATATCACCAGAGCCATTATCACCCTAACAACACAAATATTGTACTTGTAGGTAACTTCGATGAAGCCAAAGCTAGATCAATGATTGAAAGTACCTTTGGTAAAATTGCTAATGAGGGCTATCCTGTTGCTAAAACTAAAATGGCTGTGATGCCTGAGCCTTCTAAAAAAACATACTACTCAAAGATCAAAAGAAACCTTTCTAATTTCGCTTTTATGGGACCAGATGGTAATCAAATTAAAGATATTGTAGCCCTAGATTTACTATCTACTATTTTAACGGATGGTAAAAGTTCTAGATGGACAAAGCACTTCAAAGAAGACCTAAATCTTGTAGAGGCTCTGTCTTTTTCCCATTATACTTCCCATGATAAAGCCCCTATCTTGATATACGCTAGAGTTAAGGACAATCAATGGCTAGAATATCACAAAGAAATGAAAATCTGCTTAGATAAATTAAGAAAGTTTTATGTCAGCCGTGAAGAGCTCCACCTAGCAAAACAATACGAGTTAAATCAAAGTCAATATTATTGGCAAAAGATGAGAAATAGAGCCCAATCTATTGGCTTTTATGCTTCCATGGATCAGGTAGATGTAATCAAAAATCACAAAACCCTTATTTCAAGTATCACGCAAGAGGATATTATACGAGTAATTGAAAAATATCTCAGTAGTGAGCCAATTTTAACGCAGATGTTACCTGAAGAGTCTCAAGTAGAGCCACAAACATCTCAAGAAGAAATTCACCCTCTTAAATATACAACAAAAGAAATCTCTACTAATATTACTCACATTCAGTTCGACTCCGGTTTACAGCTTGTATTCAACCAAGATAAATCATCTGAAATTTGCCTTGCTAACTTAACTCTAAATAACTTATCTGAGTTCACTAATCGCTTTCCACCTGGGACCTGCTATTTAATGCAAAAGCTTCTATCAAGAGGTACAAGCAGCGCTTCTCAAGAAAAAATAGCTCAAAGTATGGATCTTTTAGGTGCAAAATATTCAACAATTGCCCCTGCTTCACAAAGTAGAAAAGACACTTATCGAAATCAGCTATTAGCTCCACAAAATTCATTCTGGGAAGCATTCAGCACCTTTTGTAGTTTTTTCACTGACGCTAGTTTTCCTGAATCGGAGATACAAAAGTCTAAAGAAAATATCCTACAAGAAATTAAAGCAATGCCAGATGCCTTATCAAGTTATTGCATGTATCACCTGTTACAAAACTTTTTTGAAGGCCATCCTTATGAAACACCTTTCATCGGAACCTCTGAATCAGTATCCCAACTATCTAGAAAAGATATAAACGATTTATATAGTGTCATGTACAATCCACAAAATATGACACTTTTTATTGGTGGTAACTTCACTTTAGAAGAAGTCATAGAGAAAGCACATCAATTTTTAAACAAAAAGTTGGGAGGACTAAATTACTCTTTAGGTGAGCTAAAAGTACCAAATACTTTTGTTTCTAAAAGAGAAAATACTATTGATAGTGTTAGTAGTACCAAAGAGCAATCATATCTCATGCCAGCCTGGCTTGTACCTGGTATACAGTCTGAGCAATATCCAACAGCATTATTAATCAATGAGATTTTAGGCGGTGGAATGTCTAGTCGATTCTTTCATAATATGAGAGACGAAAAGAGCTATGGTTACGAAATCGGTTCAAGCTACATTAGTTATAAAAATTATGGAGTTATTTTTGCATATCTAGGTACAGACCCTCATCGGGTGAATGATGCAAGTGAAGACTTTAAAAAAGAAGTTAGATCTATACAACAGGAGGGAGTGAGTATTGCTGAATTAGGCAAAGCTAAACAACTTCTTCTCTCCAAAAAAGAGCTCTCTCAAGAAACTATGAGTGATAGACTCTCTTCTTTTGCTAATCTTTTCACCAAAGGAATGTCGGTAACTCAAATACAAAATTACAAACAAAACCTCTTAAATGTAACGCCAAAAATGATTCAGTCTTTTGCCAAAGAACACCTAGTTAATCCATTTGAACAACGAGTAGAACCAAAAAAACAGTAAGCTTTTGAGTTTTATTTGGAGCTTCACCAATCAAACTCATACAAAAATTTATGAATCACTTATGATTTTTGCATGATTGGTCGACAAATATTATAGGATAATTTTCTAATGAGGTTCCAATGAGTTTAAAAAATATAAGTATCGTTATTTTAATTTTAACATTTTGTAATACAATTTTTTCTTATCCTTATGCATTAAGAAGAGAAATGAAAACGTATTACATAGATGATATCTGGTCAGAAGAAATGTTTATCGAACCAGTCAAAGCTTTCGTACAAGACGAATTTGCTAGATATGGTTATCGTCATACTCCTTACAAAGATGATGCGGACGTTAGAATACATATTACGATTCATTCTGTAAAAAATAAACCTGATAATATTAAGCCTTTTCTAATTTGGCCAGTTACCGGGCATCAGCGTAACGTGGGTGAAGCTAGAATATCAGCTAGAATTATAGATAACGAGACAAACAAAGAAGTTTGGGCAAACTCCATTAAGGGTAGATCTATTCAAAGCTTGATTTTAGGATGGACATCACGACCACGCAAAGCAAGAATGAGAGCTTTTTATAAATCCATGGGTTTAGTCTTCGATCCATTCTTTGTGCACGACATGCCTTTGTTTGACTAAAATACATTTAAAAATCTAACCACTCTGATTTGAGTGGTTTTTTTTATTCCTAAAAAACATTAGTACTTACATATTTTATCAATACAACCCAAGCTATGTTAAAATAGTTTTAGTAAATTGTAGCTACCCTTTTGGTACAAAATAAAAATTAAATAATTTTGAGGTCTTCAATATGGATAAGAAAAAATCTCCCCAAGATGATAACAACCCAGTATCAATTCTTGGAAAAATAGACAATGATAATGCTTTTCGAGTTAAAATGGCTGAACATAATTTAAACTTTCCACCCGTTGACGATACAGTCCCTAGTTTACTAAACATGGCGTTGTGCTTTACCTCTTGTAAATGGGGTCAAGGAGAGTGTGGCCATCAGTTAATGGAAAACCTCTTAGTTACTTTTTCAGAGTCTTTAGTTAAACCCAAATACTTTATTTTCATGGATAGCGCTATCTACTTAGCTACCCAAAACACCCCCGTTGAAAGCGTCAATTTTCTGAAGAAAATCGAACAGTCTGGAGCCAAAATTTTGCTAAATCATTCTTCCGTGACCCAATATGGACAATTGGCTTCCATAGAAGTTGGCGAAGTGGTAAAATTTATGGAAATCGCTCAGATCATGATATCAGCTGATCGATTTATAAACTTTTAGACCCTTAGCTCAGCTGGCTAGAGCGCTACGTTGACATCGTAGAGGTCAGCGGTTCGAGTCCGCTAGGGTCTACTATATGGCTTCTCTTGATTGTGCTATTATTTCAATATTACAATCAAGCGAAGCCTTTTTTACGTACCAATAAAGTTTAACTAGCTAGATACCTTATCATATAAACCACTTCAAAAATATTTATGGACTTATAGCACCAAAAAAAGAAAAACCCCTCGTAAAACGAAGGGTTTAATAGAGTTTAAATCAGTGAGCAAAAGATTGATCTATTAACTTTTGAAGCTCTCTTAACTGTCTAGTTGTTAAAGGAACTTTCGCTGTCAATGTATCAACATATCTCTCTAGCTCATGTAAATGTAAAACTGGATACTTTTCTTTTCCTAGTTGGAGCTCTGCATCATGATTTGAAAATACAACTACAGGAAGAGTATCTACTTTTACCCCTTTGTCTAACATCATAGCTTCAAAAACACGACGTGTTCTATCGATTTGAACAATAGGGCTTTTAAAATCACGTGGATACGCTTTACCACTTTCTGATAATTTGATCTGACACCAACCATCTTTTTTTGCTACAATTTTACCTCTGATGTTTTTTGTCTCAATCAAAATAATTCCCTGATGAGTTAATAACAAATGATCAATCTCAAAAGTTTTTCTATCAAATCTTGAGGTTAACCCATGATACACTCCAAACACATCTTCTAGATTATCAAGATAGTCACTTACTAACTTTTCTCCATAATCCCCAAATTGTTTGATTTTTCGTAATCGTCTCCACTCGACGATCTGTTCTGCATACGTTAAATATAATATATACAAAAACTGCAATAATATAATGAATACCAACAGTACACTTGTATTTGACATTCGTTGTCCTAACCTGGAAGGTTAATTGTTTTGTACCAACTTTTGTAAACCAGCTTCGCTTAGTTCCCAAAGCTGTCCTTTAGGCGTGTCCATCACGCTTATTCCTAAAGAGTCTAGCTCTTGCCTTAATCTATCCGATTCGTCATAATCTTTATTAGAACGAGCTTCTCCTCGCTTTTTTAAAGTCGACTCTACTTGCTCAATAGTTAAACCAAGTTTTTCAAAATATCTGTTGTGTATCTGTGAAAAGAATTCAGAAGTACTTCTCTGGCACAACTCAAGAACCTCTAGCATAGGAGCTAAAGTATCAATATATGTTTTTAAAGTGAATATTTTAAATTTTTGCTTAACACCTTTAAGCTCTAAAACTTCGTTTATAGAAGCAAAACCTTCGTTTATTGCAACCATCGCTTTAGGAATATTAAAATCATCATGCATAGCTACGTCAAAGTTATCTCGGATACTTTGAGGATGAAAACCTTCCAGTAATTTTTCATCATACTTGCTAGCTGCATCAAGTAGTTCGTTTGCGCTACTCAATGTTCTGTTATAGTAGTATAATTTTTTTAACCCTATACCAAAGGTCTTTTCATTAAAGTCGATATTTGATGAATAGTGATTTTGATACACATTCCATCGAATCAACTCATAGTCATATAGTTTTAACGCATCTTCAATCGTTAAAAAATTGCCTGTAGATTTCGACATTTTCTTTTTTTCTACTGTAAGAAGTCCTGTATGAATCCAGTAGTTTGCATAATTACAACCACTTCGCCCTTCTGATTGAGCTATCTCATTTTCATGATGAGGAAATACTAAGTCACGACCTCCTCCATGGATATCAAAAGTATATCCTAAAAATTGAGATGCCATAACTGAACATTCTATGTGCCAACCTGGTCTACCTTCACCAAAAGGACTGCTCCAATATGCCCCTTCTTTCTTCTCCGACTTCCAAAGTGCAAAATCTAAAGCATCTTCTTTGTTATCCTCACCATCAACTCGTACATTACATTGCAATGCATCTAAGTTTTGATTAGAAAGTTTTCCGTAATCTGACTTTTTTCGTACTCTATAATATACATCACCATCTTCGGTAGCATAAGCAAAACCTTTATCCATTAAATCCTGAATAAAAGCTATAATTTCTGAAATAAAGTCAGATACTTTTGGTTGATGAGTTGCAGGTCGTACTCGTAAAGCATCCAAATCATCAATTGAACTTTGAATCATTTTTGAAGACAGCTCTAATGGAGTAATGCCTAACTCTTCTGCTCTAGCAATGATTTTGTCATCTACGTCAGTGAAATTACGCACATAAGTAACGTCGTAACCACTTAATCCAAGATATCTAACAATAGTGTCAAACAATATCGCTTGCATGGCATGCCCGATGTGACATTTATCATAAACTGTTACTCCGCAAGCATAGATACCAATTTTACCATCTTCTAATGGTTTAAAGAGCTCTTTTTTTCCAGACAAAGTATTGCTTATTTTTAAATCAAGGGACATAATATCTCCAATAAAATAGAGTAAAACTGCTTGCCATACTATTTAATGACTTGCTAGTTATAAGGGATTGTATCTAATATTGACTTTGAAGACGTCAATATCAAAAAAAAAAGCCTGCTATAATGCAAGCCTAGTTCGATATATAAAATAGATTAATACTCTATAATATCCTCAACAATTTTGTAGGCATTATGGTTTACGAGAGTTTTCACATCGTACCATGCAATCTGCTCACAATTTGCATCAGATACTGCTTCGTATCTCTCACCTTTGGATAAAACTTCAAAACCAATTTTAAATCCACCAACTGTTTTCAGAACCCAAGTCTTTGCTGTGCAAACCTTGCCTTCTTCATCTCTTACCTGCATTCTTTTGACTGCCATGATATTCTCCGCTCCATATTATGAGATCATTTCTCGTCATAAAATACCTTAAAACGAATGAAATTTAAAGAGATTTCTCAATTGTTTTTAGCTATTTTACAAAAATATGCGTAAATAGGCTGTTTTATGTAGATAATATGACAATTTTAAGGGTAAATTAAACCAGACTATACGAATGAAACAGTGGTTTATACAAAGTTTAAAGCAAGATTCACGTCAATAGTCCCAAACTCTAATATCAAGGGAGCCAATATATTTTGATGTGAAAAACTATCCGTTACAGTTACGCCTTGTCCTTCAAAAACACTCGGAGGAGTAATATTCAAGTCATACCCCTGCTCCATCAATTTTGAAACTGCTTTACCACTCACCATATTACCAAGCTCACCTAAACTAGAACGAACCAATTCATTGGATTCGTTTATCTCTTCAAAGTTCATCAAACTTGCCAATTTTAACGCTACAGGAATCGGCATGTCTAAAATTACTCTGCCCTCTATTACACCAGTAACACCAATAATGACAGACAAACCAGTGGATTTAAACTCTGGGGAACTTGTTAAAGATAGTTTGCCTTTTTTGACTGTTGAACCAGACATTTCTGAAATAATTTCATAAGAAGAAGAAAAAAACGGATTCAATATTTTTACATCTACTGCATTGGACATGTTCACCTCGGTAAGCTCAATAGTTTTTGTAATTGAGAAACATCATCTACCCATTCGATCAAATCTAACACAGATTCATCGATGACTCCAAGCTTTCGCAAAGAGTTAGTAGCATCTAAAAAAGTTTTTTTCCAAACATAAAGCTTTTGATGTGCTTCTCCCACTTTAAAGAGTGTCAATACCATAGCAAGTTCGTTGAGCGTGCCTAGGTTTCCAGGCATAACAACAAAAATAGATGCATTATCTACCATGACTTGAATACGCTGAATGATATTAGGGGCATTGATCTCGTCTGTAATGTAGGGATTAGCTCCCTCTGGCCTAAATGTAAATGTTTTAGATGTTACACCATAAACCTTAGCTGAGCCATTAGAAGAACCTACAGATACAGCTTCCATTACTCCGCCATATCCTCCTGTCATTACATCATAATTTAACTGGGCTAACACTTCGCCACATTGTACAGCTTCAAGATATTCACTTGAGTCCACCTCAATGGATGAACTACCAAAGACAACTGCTATCTGTTTTGACATAGCTACCTTATTTTTTCAAAACCTAGTTGAGCGAGCTTTTCTTTAATAATATTTTGTCTAATCGGTTTCGTCAAGAAAACCTGACACCCTCCTCGATAAGAGTCGAAAAAATTATCTGGATCATAAGAGCTAGTGATCATTATAATCTTAGTTTTTTCGTCTTCTGATTTATCTATTTCGTTAGCTTGGATCTGCTTTAAAATCTCTAGGCCTGAAATATCAGGCATCATTACATCTAGATACACTAGATCAAAAGGCTCATTTTTTTCTATGGCTTCTTTGTAGGTCGGGATTGCTTTCGTACCTTCAGTTACAATCGTAGCCTCACCATAATCAGATAAAAACTCAGTTAAAATTTCGCAAATAAACTCTTCATCATCAACAATCAATATTTTCATGATATACTCCCCTTCCTTTTACTTTTCAATTTCTGAATCTATTATTCCGTACAACACATGAGAGTGAATTGGTTTATTGCGAACCATAGAGTTTTCAAATAGATCTTGAGCACTTTTAAAACAAGGATCCAAATCAACATAAGGTATGCCGCTAATAAAAACCACTAAACACTTAGCAATCCAAGGACACTCATCCAGCATTTTAACCATTGATTGATAGCCAACGCCATCAGGTAGATTAAAATCCGCAATGATAACATCATAAGTCTTTTTAACTACGATCTCTTCGAATTCTGCTACTCGATACACACGGTCAACAGAGACTTTTGAGCCATATCGAAGTAATATTAGCTCACTTAAAGAATCAGAAACTGCCAATTCATCATCCATAATTAGTATATTTAAACTCATAGTGTTCCTTGTGTATTGTATGCGTTGATAATAGGTCATCACATCCATTTATGCTAAGCTAAAAAACAAGTAAATTCAAGGGTTAATAAGAATCTAGCGTCATAACCCAAATTTATACAATCTATCTTAGCAAATCTCCATTAAGTTTTCATCATAATTGATACCAAACTAACATTTTTTTGCTTAATAAAGACAAATTTGTAGTATTTATTATGTGTATGATATTTTACCTTCACACGATATAACTCAAAACTCCTCAAACAAGCCACTTCAGGCTTTTTAATTTATGGGATTCCAATGATTAAGCTTTTCATAATTTTACTTAATTTTATTTTAGTACCAGCTACTTTCTCTCAAGATAATTATTATATTTGGCACTGGCATCTCAACTATGGTTTCGATAAATCTAGTTTAAAAACACTGCAAAGCATACCTATAAAAGGCCTATTCTTACACTCAGGGAAGTTCTCTCGTATAGATAACTCTCCGTCTTTTGAAGGAATTAAAAAACGTGGTAACTTTATCAATGACATTAAAAGCTTAGAAAATTATTTCGAAGAAATTCACCTATGTTATACCTTTGGAAACACTAGTACAAACCAATTTGTACGAAAGTATCTCAATACTCAGCCAAAAAAAGCAATTGACTATATAACCAACAGAATTTCTGACAATTTCAATTTCTACAAGAGTTTAAACAAAAAGATCCAAGGTATACAAATTGACCTTGAAGGATCTGGCATTAATTTTGATATTTATAAGCAATTAATTTTAAACATTAAAAAAACTATCAAGCCAAAATATGTTTCTATTACTCCTATGTCCTCTTGGATTAAAAAGACCAAATTTAAAAAGCTAGTCCGTGAATGTGATTTTATTGTCCCTATGTTGTATGACTATTTTCGTGGAAAAACTCCACAACAAAAATTAAAAGTCACAGACTATCATTGGCTTAAATCTATGGTAACAAAATATGCAACTTTAGATACAAAGGTGATTCATGGTCTACCCACTTACTCCTACAGCATATTATATGACCATAAAAACAAAATGCGAGTCCCATGGGCTGTTTATAATCCAAACTCTGTCACCGAAAACAAGCGTTTTAAATTAACCAACTCCACTTACGGAACATCAAACAATCAAAACATGCGAGATCGGGTAATTTCTTATCAATCAATCGGGGACTTTAGTTTTAAGTCCCAAAGCTTTAAGAAAAACTCCACCATGAAATACAACTTTGTTTCTGCTAGTGCCTTAAGTCAATATATTGAAGCTATCCGTTCAATGAGCTCAGATAAAGACACTAATATTGCTTTTTTTCGATATGGAAAACCCTCGGAGGAGCTTGTTTTAACTGCAAAAAAACTTAAACAAGCTGTACGATCTAGTTTTCCTGCTACCTTTAAACTCTCCATTAAAAAACTAGCTACAGATAATGGATTTTACCTCGTTTTTAAAAACTTAGGTAGCTCTACATACTTTGGTAAAACCGGGTTTAAATTAAAGTTTACCGACTCTACTCTGATGGATTCCAACTCTGATTTTGACTCTTACACTAACACAGAGTTGATAGAAGATTACTTTCAAAACAGCGAGATATTAGTTACTCCAAAGTTTTTGAAAAATCCGCATTTTTCACTACAGTTTATATTAGAAAATGGAATCACAATCAATAAAGAAATTTTAATGAATAAAGACCATTTAATTTTGACTAAATAAGTACAAAGGATTAAACATGGAAGCACGTTTTTGGGAAGATAAATGGGAAAATAAAGTTATTGGTTTCAACCAATCTACGGTAAACCCGTTTTTAAAAGAATTTGGAAATTATTTTAAAGAATCTACTGGAGATATTTTCGTACCACTGTGTGGTAAATCTATTGATATGCTATATCTACAAGATCAAAGTAAAAAAAATATTATTGGATCCGAACTAGTCGAATCTGCTGTGATAGAATTTTTTAATGAAAACTCCATCGATTATCAGGTCCAAGCAAAAAATAGTCTAAAAGTTTATACATCTAGCAATTATCAGTTGATTCAAGGGGATATATTTCAAATTTCAAAAGATCAATTACAATCGGTTCAATGGGTTTATGATCGAGCATCTATTGTAGCTCTGCCCAAAGCCATGAGAAAACAATACGCCGAGTTTTTGATACAAAATGTACCCCAAGCCAATATCATGTTTATCTTGTTTGAGTATGATGATAGTAAAAAGCTAATTGGACCTCCGTTTAGTGTTACTTCAGATGAGATACAGGAGCTTTTTTCGTCTCATTATTCAATTGAGCTGATCAACTCTCATCAAACAGAGCCAAAGAGACCTAAGTTTGTTGAACAAAATATCAAATTAATTTCAGAAAACACTTATATTTTGAAGCCACTTACATAACGAGTTACTGCTAAATTCCTTGTCTTGGCCTTTTAAAAAAGGCCTCTCTGATACTAGATATACCAGTAAACTCTTCATCTTTCACTGAGGTTAAGGGTGAGATGCTAATACACTCCCAGCCTAATCTGCCTAAGTGATTCATCGCCATAACGTAATCTCTTAACTCTCGTAATTCACAGGTTTTTTCACTATGGAAAAAAAAGCGAGGTTTGCCAGACTCATCTACCTCACTCGTTAGTTTTCCGTATTCCCATTTTTGTTCTAATGCCACAAATTACCACCATATTAAGTTAAAGTAACCAATCAGTACAACATGAGGGACAAAGCCCCTTTTAAAACAACAGTATAAGTTATTTAACTGTTAGTTCCATAGACCCATTATACTGAAAAGAGGATTTATATTCTACTAGCTTAAATCCCATTTGGTCAAAAGCATAACAAATCGATTTTTTTGAAAAATATTGTAAATGCTCACATACTTGCCACATAGGGTCTTGTGTTTTACACAATCTACTCATAGCACTCTCAAAATTAGGTGTAGAAATCCATAGTTTTCCATTACAAGATATTAATTTTTTTAAATTCTTTAATAATGAGATAGGATCAATCACATGCTCTAGCACATCCCCCATCAAAACTAAGTCATAACTATCCTGAAACTCCATATCTTCAATGCTTTGATTATAAACATTTATATCAAAAGTTTTCTTGAGATTGGCGCAGTAACTATCACGTATTTCTACAGCACTTACATCTAAACCAAACTCCAACGCTACAGCAACTTGCTCTCCAGCCCCCGCTCCGATTTCCAAACAAGTTTTAATATCTACATCTTGTGTAAGTGTAGATAATACTTGCCCAATTTGAGCTAAACGGTGAATTTTTGGCTCTTGAATCACCGATGAATCCGTTTTTGACAGTATATGAGTTAAGTTTTTTGGAATCAAAGAGGCAAAGATATGTGAACAATCCAAGTTGTTACATTGACGCCATACGCGGATTGGGTCAAAACCATCAATAAAGTTTGCACTAACAGCAATATTATAAACGGAGTGATCTTTAGCACCACTTGAACAAATAGGACAAGTCTTTATCTCTATTTGCTCCGGTACATGATATAAATAATTTCTATGAGAGATTTCAGCGGGTAATAACTGTCCACATAATGCAGCATTTGTTGTAAATGCTAAACGATGATACTTTTCTGATAAAAAGACATCGTTTTTTCTATTATAAATCTCTCCCAAACGAAAGTAAGCTAAAGCACTAGCTTCAGCAAGATTATAAGTCAATATCTTCTCAAAGGTAGCTTGAGCTTGATCATCTAGCTTTTGTTGTAAAAACGAATCAGCTAACTGAATTTGACTTTGTATCTCACCCACATTCATATCTTACGCCTTTTTAAGTATTAAGTTTAAGAGTTTACCTTTTACATGAATTTTTTTAACTATATTCATACCCTCTAGGTAACCTTGAACTTTAGTACTTTTGACAGCAGCTGCAAAAACTGTATCATCATCTGAGTCTTTAGCTACTTTGATTTGCTCTCGCACTTTTCCATTAATCATAACAGCCATTTGAATCTCGTCTAGTTCTAAGAACTTTTCGTTTACTTCTGGCCATACCTCTAAACTTACTGATTTTGATTGCCCTAGTGTCTCCCACCATTCTTCACAAATATGAGGTAAAAAGGGAGATAAAATAACAACTAAGTTTTTCAGTACAAAAGATAATACTGCTTGATTTTGTTTATCAGGATCAACAGCTTTTAAATAATCACTTACGGCGTTGTATAACTCCATGATACGCGCGATTGAAGTATTAAACTGAAATTTCACCACATCAGTTGTAACACCTTTTAAACTATTGTTATATACAAAAAGTAACTTCTTTTCATCAGAGTTTAAATCATCTCCAAATGCATCACTCACTCCAAAAACATGCTTTTGATCTTCAAGAAGCCTTGCTACTCTATCCACAAATTTAGACATGGATTTGATACCACTATCATCCCATGGTCCGCCATCCACATAGCTAAATCCAAAACATAAATATAACCTTAAAATGTCCGATCCATAATCTTCAACATAGCCATCGGGAGAAACAGAGTTACCCTTAGATTTAGACATCTTTTGTCCATCGGATCCTAATATCATTCCTTGGTGAGTTAATGAAGTGAATGGTTCTTCGTGTATAGTATGACCTAAGTCTTTCATTACCATATTTACAAATCTAGCATATAATAAATGCATACAGGCATGCTCTGGGCCACCCACATATTTATCAACAGGCATCATCTTATCAGTAATACCTTGCTCAAATGCTTGATCATTATTACCAACGTTAGGAAACCTCAAATAATACCAAGAAGAGCACATAAAAGTGTCCAAAGTATCTGCTTCTCTTAGAGCTGGTTTTTTACATTGTGGGCACTCTACATTCATAAAAGAATCACAAGCTTTTAATGGAGACTCACCCATTGGCTTAAACTCAACATTTTCTGGTAAAGTAATTGGTAGTTGATCCTCAGGAACAGGTACAGAGCCACAATCATCACAATGAATAATTGGAATCGGTGAACCCCAATATCTTTGTCTAGAAATTAGCCAGTCTCTTAATCTAAAATTTACTTTAGCTTCGCCTTTATTCATGGCCTGTAAATCATCTGTGATTTGTTTTTTCACATCTAAAGAAGATAAACCATCATACTTTTTGGAATGAATCATTTCACCTGCATCGGTAAAAGCTTTGTCTAAAGTCCCTTCTGACTCCCCTTTTTTAACAATAACTTGTCGAATCGGTAAATCAAAAGCATTGGCAAAATCAAAATCTCTTTCATCGTGGGCAGGAACAGCCATAACTGCACCAGTACCATAAGAAAATAGTACATAATCACTTATCCAGATCGGTACTTTTTCTTGATTAATAGGATTAATGGCATAGGCTCCTGTAAAAACTCCTGTTTTTTGATCACTGACTGTCAAACGATCTACTTCTGAGACTTTCTTAGTTTGCTCAATATAATCTAAAACAGCCTCTCTTTGAGAGTCACTTACGAAGTTTAAAACCTCAGGATGCTCTGGAGCAAATGTGACGTAAGTACAACCATGTAAAGTATCTGGACGAGTAGTAAATACTTTAAAGTCAATATCAAGTTTGTCTACTTTAAACTCTATTTCAGTACCAGTGCTTTTACCAATCCAATGCTTTTGCATCGCTAGGGTTTTATGTGGCCAATCTAAACTATCTAAGTTACTTAACAACTTATCTGCATACTCTGTGATTTTTAAAAACCATTGATTTAGATTTTTTTGAATAACAGATGAATCACATCTTTCACATGCTCCATCTTTTACTTGCTCGTTAGCCAATACTGTTTGACAACTATTACACCAGTTTACAGGAGCCTCTTTTTTATAAGCTAAGCCATTTTTAAATAACTCTAAAAAAACCCACTGTGTCCATTTATAATAGTCTTCTTTAGATGTATCTAAGGCATAGTCAAAATTATATGATACTCCCATTTTTTTGAATTGGTTCATCATATAATTAGCATTTTTAGTTGTTGACTCTTTTGGATGTATACCGTGTTTAATAGCAAAGTTTTCAGCAGGCAGACCAAAAGCATCAAATCCCATAGGAAAAAATACTTTTTTGCCGTTCATTCTCTGATAACGAGTCCAAGTATCCATCACACCATACTGATACCAATGACCCATGTGTAACTTATCACCAGAAGGATACGGAAACATTACCAACACATAATACTTGTCATCTAGTTTATTTACGTCTACAGAAAATAAAGAGTCTTCTGTCCATCGTTTTTGCCATTTTTCTTCAATTTCATGATGGTTATATGCCATGATATCCTCGTACGCTCAAGTTTTAATTTTTATAGTGCCGATCAATAATTTCGAGACTGAATAACACTACATTTTCCAAATAATTTCGTTATTGCAGATTATATTATCATCATTAAATCAAGGATGAAACCTAATAATTGATGATTAGTATTTTTTAAGACCGAAAAACGATATAATCTAGATCTTCATGAATGATTAAACCATTTCTAAAAGATAACTCTTGCAGAATTTTTTTGTTTTTTAGGTAAGGTTGAATAAATAAAAGTAACTCATCCAAACTTTCAATTTCAGATAAGAGATCACAGATTAAATCAATCTCATTTTCGTAGCTTCCCACGTAAAACTCTTCAAAATTTTCTATTTGATCTTCTGGGTAGTGCTCTAAGAAACACTCTAACTCTCTACTACCAAACTGAGATAGTATCATTTCATTTGCTTGCATTTTGATTCCTTCAATAATTTTAATTCATTGAAAGAATCATAAGTGCTTTAATCAGTTTTAATAAGAATTAGTAAAAGTTTTATACTAGATTAGTAAAACTTATTGTGTTGACTAAATATTAGAGGCCTCTAGGCTCTAAACCCTTTGCGATCCGCTCTTTGTCGCCATCTCGACTACCCCGTAATGAGTTAATTAGTTTGGTATCAACCAAATGTCCTCTTTGACGATATAATTCATACATAATCATTGATGCTGAAACGGAAATATTATAACTCTGAACCATACCAACCATAGGAATATACATTAATTCATCACAAAGTTCTTTTAGCTCTTTACTCAAACCTAACTTTTCAGAACCCATCATTACGATCGTCTTTTTCGAAAAGTCATAATCCATAACTGTACCCGCAGTAGAATCCATGTAAGTACCTACTAAAGTATAGCCCTCCGCTTTTTTTTTCTTTGCAAACTCTACTGGATCTTCTACCTTACAAAAGTCCATCCATCGAGTAGCACTCGCACTAGATTTATGCCCATGATAATCAAACTCAGGAAACTCATTATAAGTATAATACAAATGAATTTTTGAAATACCTAAACCATCTGCAGTACGAGAAACGGCTGCAACATTATGTGCATCACATACATTGTCTAAAAGTATTTCAAAGTCAGGTATCTTATTACTATGATATGCTTCGATCATCTTTTTTCGACGCTCGTTCACTGCATAATCCTTTGAGATTGAAAATACACACCTTTTAATGCACCACTAAAACCATCCACAACACCTGATTTGCCAATAGCTAGTTCATCACCTAAAGCATCGTCTTCATATTCACAGATGAACTCCATGCATTCGTCAATAGAATCTGCATAAACTTCATACTCTCTATAATATTCACATCTTTTTGAATGTGTATGAGAAACCTGCATTGGAGCACAAGACTTAACAGATAAATGAAATAGTTTTGTTTCTTCGCCTTTAGGTGTGTTTTTTAACTCTCTCATTAATTGTAAAGCTTGATTTGGAGTCGGGTCTAAGATTTTTAGACATGGATAGAGATACTTACTAACCAAAGCTTCATCTTCTTTTAAACTTTGTAAAGCCCTAGCTAACTCATAATGCAATTTAAAAGCTAGCAATCTCAACTCATTGGCTTCCATTTCGTGAGCTACTTCTTGAATTCTTTCAATCTCAGGAGTTAGATCTTCTTTAACCAATTCATGTTTTGACATGGCATTTTGACATCCTGCCCACATTGCTTTTACCAACAAGTTAGTTTTTGTATCCGAAGTATCAATAGCATCTAATTCTTTTAAAGCCTCTTCGAACCTAGCAGACTGATACAAGATAGTTGCTTTAGCAATCTGAATCGGATTAGTAGGAACTTCGTCAAATGTCTCTAACTTTTTATAAGCAATTAAAGCTTCATCTATATTGCCCATATCTCTATGGGTATCTGCTAAGATTCGATAAGTAAAAAAATCGGGCTCACCATTTTCGATCAAGTCTTCTAGGGTTTCAATGGTTAAATCCATTCGTCCTTGGCCTTTATAAGCCATTGCCAGTAGAAAGTAAGACTCCTTTAAATTAACATCCTTTATCTTACTTGCTAACTTAATTGCTTTACCAAACTCTTTGTCATTTAATAGATCTTGAATCTTTAATAAAGACTTTTTTTGAGCTGGATTTAATTTACTTTCTGTGGATGAAGACATTGGTTCTCCTGATAAATGTATTTTTAAACTATCTTAAATATTAACAAATAAATAAGAGAGTTATAATTTTTGAAATTTTTAAAAATATAGGCTAAATTACTTTAAGAGTTATACTCTAAAACAAGTAGAATTTCCATAAAAGCTCTATTCGAGGATACATATTAGTTCAAGTATCTAAAGTCTGGATAATATTAATCTCAACTTGCTGTGACTAGTTTCAATCTCACTAATTCTTCTAAAATCTTTGTTTTTGATAGTGGTTTTGTAATATAGGATTCACAGCCTGCTCTAAAGGCAGCCATCAAGTTACTTGAGTCCTTTAAAGATGTAGTGATAATGACTTTCGCACCGGTTCCTAGTTTTATTCCGGCAGAGTGTTCAATGGATCTTATTTCTTTCAAGGCATCTAAGCCAGGAAGTTTTGGCATACATAAATCTAAACAAATTAGATCATAAGGATCTTCTTCTGAAATTGCCATTTCTACGGCACAAATTGCCTCATCGCCATCAGATGCAATGTCAAGATCACCATATCCGTCTAATATTCTAGATAATACTTTACGACATATAAAATCATCATCAACCACCAAAATTTTCACGACACTACTCCATTTGAAAGTCTGTTACAAATATTAATCTTAAGCTCTACCACAAATCAAATGCATTTACTGCTTTAAACCAAACAAAGACACTACAATGTGTACAAATCATAGCTTTTAATGCTTCTCCAAGTATGCTGATTTTACTTGTGAAGCAATAAAACAAACGATAGACTGGTATATAGCAGGATTTTTACCCCTAGATTAAAAGTATTTTTACATACTTTAAAACTATACTCAAGAGATTATGTAAATAAAATCTTAAACTTCCACATCAAAAAGTCAATAAACCCCTCTTCACTTAAATGAAACTTTTCTTCACGATTTGAATTGGAAGCCCAAGACCACATTTTATCATGTTTCCATTCGCAGGATGGTCTGTAAATAACTTTTTTACCTAGATGTATCTCTTTAAATTCAGAGTTTCTTTTTATAACTTCTTCATGCTGATCTACAAATGTAATTTCTATCTTACCTAAATCTTGATAAACCCCCAAAAAAGCTTCGAGGATCTTATAAAATTCTTGATCTCTTTCTGAGCTTTTTTCAAAGATCACCTTGAATTTGAACTTATATCGATCATGAACTTTATCAGAAAACTCTATCAAAAAGGATAAAATTGCAAAAAAGAAAAATGGATAGATGCTGCACTCATTTTGATTAGGCCATACGGATTGGGAGTAAACAAACAAATGAACCTCTTGCCAGCACTCCTCTAATTGATTGGTATCTCTCTCATAGTATAGCAGTTCATTTTCAATGTATTTTACATCGAACAAATTCACTTCAGATTCTACTTCTGCGTAAACTAACTCCGAGGATAATAAACTTTCAAAGCTACCTTTATTTGTGATTCCTGTGATTCCACCTAAAGGATACTCTCCGATATTTTTCTTTTGCTCTGTATAAGTTGGCTCTATCTCCATTCTAATTTTTTTTAAAATGGAAACACAACGTTCATAAAAATATCGTTTGGACTCATGACATTTTTTGATACCAAAACGATCAGAATCATTAGCTATATCAATAACATGTCTTAGTTCCCATAAATCTTCTCCATTAAAATCTACACAAGCCTCTTCGTAGGCTTGTATCCAAGAGTTTGGATCAAAATAAGGGTGCCACTCTTGAGTTTCATTCAATTGAGTAAAAATGTCGTCATCTTCTAGCTTATTAATCAGATCTTTTATATACGACGGTTTGACTTCTATATAATTTTCTGGGGTTTTTAATCTAGAATAAAAAACCTCAATAAATAATTCATAGAACAAAAAGAAGTCATCGCCTTTAAAAAATAAAGAGATTTCTCTACTATCTTTCATAGCTTGACTAAATTTTACCTTATCCAACCATTGGTTGCGATATTGATCATCCCAATCAAACAAAACTCTCTCAAAGTTGTGAGACTTCGAATCTCTTAGTATTGCATATAAATCAAACAAAATACCAGGTAACGGGAGCTGTAGTCCTTTATATAGCATTTTCAAATAGGAATCTAAAAATTGCTTTGTATACTGATCTAGCGCAAAAAAGCTGTTTCTTAAACTAGATAATACTAAAAACTCTGTTTGAACTTTATTTAACATTGACATAATTTTATGGTTCTATTTTAGATTTATGATCTAAGGTATGTAGCATTATAAGATATTTTGGATCTTTTCTTTTAAAAACTCGATTTCATCTAATTGATTACCTAAATGCTTGAGTAAAATAAAATCTTCTTTTTCTACTCCACCACCACGCTTAAACAAAGCATGACATCGAATCAAACGATATAGCTTAATGATTTTTCTATCTGAAATCTCTATTTCAAAGTCATGAATTATAGTTTTTAAGATTCGCTTAAACTCCATATATAGGTTTTTTCCAAAATACAAATCTTCACCAGTTTCTCCTACTGTCATAAGAGATTTTTGAATATGCTGATGTAAAAACTCGAAATCATCTAAAGAAAAAACTGTATCAGAAAACTGCTGTTGATTAAAATACTTTCTAGTATCGTTTTCTAAACCTTTGAAAAGTAAATCATCCCACTTATCTTCAGTAACTTTTGAAACCTTTAACTTCAATGTGAAACGATCTTTTAAGGCATCTAACTCTGTATGAGTGGGAATCTCATTGGTTGCTCCAAATAAAACCTTTAGTGGGACAGGATGTGGTTTTCCATCTTGATAAAACTTTCTTTCATTTATGATGGTCAGTAAGGTATTTAAAATAGCTGAATTCGATTTGAAAACCTCATCTAAAAATACCAATTTGGCGGTGGGTAGCTTACCCTCTACACGACGATGAAACTCTCCTACCTTTAATCTTTTTAAATCTAAAGGCCCAATGATCTCTGAGGGTTCAGTAAATTTTGTAAGCATGTATTCAAAATAGTCTTCTTCACTGATGTCTAACAACTTTTTAAACTGACCAATCAATGCAGACTTACCTGTACCTGGGGTTCCGATAAACAAAATTGGCTCTTGTGCAATTGCTGCTACAATCATCATATCAATCTCTTGTTCTCTTGCAACAAAAGAAGAGTTTAATCTTGTTTTAAACTCTTGTAATCGCTTTAACACTTCTTCTAAATCCGGCGCCTGATGCTCTTGAAATATATTCATTCAGACAACCTCCCATTTTCTTAGTATTTTAAATAAGTTATTTTTAATTGTATGCTCAAACTCTATAAAATAGTTTTTAAGCGGAATAGACATATCTTCATCTTGTTCAAACATGTGTATGAGAAACTCTAAGGTAGCTATCTTAGACAGTGAAAAATGTGTATTTGTTGAATAGTGATCTTTCACTTTAGAAAACTTTCTTACAAATGCATTACCAACCCATTTTTTTAATCCTAAACTACAGCTAAAAACTTTATCCATAATTAAACAAAATAGTTCGTAAGACTCTATTTTTTCTAACTTTTGTGAGAAATACAATTTTAGCACTGGTTTTAAGTTATCTTTTGATTTAGAAGGCATTAACAAATCATCGTAAATTACAGCAAGCAAAACCCTTACTTTAGCTGAATGAGCATCATCACTTAGCTGTTTTTCAAATTTCTCTAATAAGTTTAACAGTTGAGCTGTTTCAAGTCTTTTGGATAATTGATCAAAAATCGGGAGCAATAAGGTATATATAATCTTTGATTTATTAGAATCAATAGATACGAGTAAAGCTTCAAAGTCTTCAAATAAACTTTGTAACATTTCATCATTTTCATAAAAACAAGCGATGGACAAAAGTCGAGCCAATACACTGCCCTTATGATCATTAGCCACAAGAGTAGGATAGGCCGAGTAAATATCATCAAACACCTTTAAACAAAAGTCTTGGCCTAATTTAGGTAAAAGATCTAATATGGTTACATAGGCTAGTTTTTTCTTGTAAGATAATCGATCTACTGGAGTTTTTTTATCTACTTCTAATTGTGATAAAACAGTAGGTATAGCCTGCAATAGATCTTCTGGAGACCTTTGCGATAAACCAATATATTCATGATACATTTCATTGGTAGCGATGGAAACATCTGGTTCAACAATCCTAGATAACTCTATTAATCTTTGAGCTTTATATTTTTCAGTCGAACTTAACTGATCTCTAATTTCGTTGATCTTTTCATCTATTTTCTGATTATCAACAGAGTAGAGCTCTTTATCTATTTCTTTTTTATAATATAAATAAAACAGTGCATGTATAGAGTCATTTGTGTAGGCCACCAAATTTTTACTTTGACTTAAGTTTTTTGAGGCTCCATCTGTATTTTTACTTTTTGCAAAGCCCATGGAGAAAATTAGATGATAAAAAATCTTGTTTTGTACTACATCCATTGTTTCATCTGAAAAATATCCCACCAAGCTATCAAAAAAGTCGTTGACAGTCTCCTCGCTAGTACCCTGCTCCGTATCGAATTTATATTCTTCTATAAATTTTGGTAAGCTAGCTAACTCATGTATATTAGCGTCAAATAGCTTCGCTAAAAACTCATCCTTTACTTTTAGCATTAAATAAGAGTCCAAGCCAAAGGACTTATGAAACAAGCTTCCTAAATTAATTAAACGAATCAATCCCATGGAAGAAATACGAGATTCAAACTCCAATAAAAACTCCGTTTGAACAAAACGGGCTGTATCACTAGATAAGTTGGCAAAGTCATTTGTTAACAAGTATCCATAATATTCAAAATTTTCATTAGACATAGCTTCTAAATTTATATTTACCAAATCATCCACTTTAAGATTATGGTCCATATCTTTTAAAATTAAGCTAGCAATACTTCCTAGACATAGTTTGTAGTTTTCACTACTCAATGAGTAATATAAAACAATTTCATACAATTTATAACTTTCATTAAAGTTAGATAGTTTTGCTTCTAATCCCGCTAACTCAAACCAGTTTTTTAACTGTATCTCTTTTGGAGAATTCATTAATTGTTCACGAATCTCTAAAATACGTTTTTCAATGGCATCTCGTTCAAGGTCCTTTTCTGAGTCATCCATAGACTCCATAATATTTTCTAGATCAATCTCTTGATCATCTTCTGCATCAACAGTATCAAATTGAATCAAGTTTTCTTCTTGGAAAAATTGTCCTGGATCATCGGGATTAAAATCATATACTCCGATCCGATAGTCATCCAATCGAATATTGGACATAAACCGCTCGATGACAGTAGAGTTTTCAGCGAGAACATAATGAACAATCGAATCCAACTCCTTAAAGTCCTGTTCTGACAAAAAGACTTTTGTACAACTGTCTTCTTTATTCCATAAAATTATGGTTTCTCCATACGTAATTGGAAAAAGACGATCAAATTCACTCCTAGGAAGACTAGGGAATAACTTATCATCTATGGGACAATACATAGAGTAATCTTCATACGGCAAGTAATATGCAAAGTCACTAGCTAAAAAACTCGAGCTCTTGTTAGACTCCCAATGTTTCAATTTTACAAAAAATCCTTCTATAGGAGTCTGGGCTGCTAGAATTGTAAAGCTTCTACGCTCTTCTGGAGACATCTCAGTAATCCATTTTTCTAACTCAGGTAATCTACTCTTAGGATAAAAACAGACCAAAGGACTGGGTTTTTCAAAATTTTTGCTTTTTTTCAAAGAAATTGAAATCTTTATTTGTGGTAGCTCTTCAATGGCTTCCAGATGAATCGATTGAAAACTAAAATCCCAGTCTATAACTTTGAATACACTTTCAAAATTTAGATCTTGGACACTTAAAATTGACCGATCAACGATAAATCGAATCTGTGAATCTCTCGACCATATAATAGAGCAAGGATGAAACTTTTTCCAAGGCATGAATGTATCATAGTCATCCTTCCAAAATACTTTGGCTCCATAACTTTCTTGGGCTGAATAAAACAAGTATTGAGTACAATCTGTAACTTTCAACAACACTTCGCCTTCATCTAGCTTCAACATTTCAATATCGAAACACTCTAATTTAAAAGCTGCCAGTAAAAAATCCCTTAAAAAGTTTTCATACAATATTACGTACAAAATCTCTGGATTTTTTGTATATTCGTCTAACTGATACAGTGACCACAACGGACTTTTTACAAAGTTTTTAGGTTTTTCATTTATATCAACAACTTCTATGCCATTTTCAATAAATAATGAGCTTTCATACTCACTATAAACCTTGTTTTCAAGACAAAAATCCAAACCCTCACGAGAGCTATATACCTCTTGTACTAATAGTTTAGGACAAGAGTGCATCCATCGTAAAAGATAGGACTTAAGATAAGTCTCTTTTTCAAATTGAATCTGTTTCATAGTTTCACTTTACACAATGATAAATCTACTATCTTTGTATGATTGTCTTACGCTCCGCCTGGGCTTCTTCTACTTTTACATCATCACTTTGTATCTGGACGGGTTGCCTATTAAGCTGGATACCATCTATATCAGACAAATTCAATCCATTAGACTCTAAAATTTTGTTTACTAACTCTTTGTGATCTTCTTCGTGTTCAAAGGGTAATGCGTCGCCATCTGATTCATAGTCAATCAGTAGTTCTTGCTTTCCGTTTGTTGTATTTTTTTTTAATGTTAGGGTTATCTTTGACATTATGCCCCCTCTTGTCCTTGAAACAGTTTTTCAATATCAACTCTTTCAAGAGTTTCCTTGAGTATTAATTCTTCTTTTAGTTTATGTAGCATGTCTAATCTTGACTCTAATATTTGACGTGCTTTTTTCTTAGCTCTATCTAAAATCTCATCGATTGCTCGATCTCTTTTATTTAAAATGTCAGTGGACATGTTTTTATCATCCACCACTCTTACCCCAAAGGCTTCTGACATTCCTAGTACAGACACCATTTCTTCTACTAACTTATTTGCTCGATAGATGTCATTTTGTGATCCAATACTCACATCTTTAAAGACCAAGGATTCGGCCTCTCTACCACCCATAAAAACGATCAAATCAGCTAATAACTGTTTTTTAGTAATGACATATTTATTTTTACGACCAACGTGCTGCACATATCCCAAAGCATCGGTATAGTCAGAATTAATGGAAATCCTTTCTACATCAGTACTTTCTTTGATGCTTAAAGCCACAAGTGCATGGCCTGCTTCATGGTAGGCTACTACTTCTTTTTCTTCTGCATTTAAAACTACTTTGGTTTTTCCGCCATGCATAGCATCATATAGGTCTTTATCAGTAAATTCATTACGATTTTCTCTGAGTTGAACTCTTTTTAAGTAGCGCATGATTGCATTTAAATGATCACCCGTATATTGACTCCCTGTCATAGCGTCAGTAGTTTCACCTGTTTTTCTTGTTAAGAAATCAAGCTGTCTATCATCTAATCCTAACTTCATTTTTTGATTGTACAAAGTTAAAACTGCTGCCCGATCTGTCTTATCAGGAAAAGGAATCTCTACTTTTAACTCAAAACGACCTGGACGTAAAAGTGCTGGATCTAGAGAACTTACAAAGTTAGTTGTCCCTACTATAAATACAAGCTCTTCTTTTCTGAATCCATCCATCTCAGTTAACAGCTGGTTTACCATAGAATGATTCACTTCTGTTGAAGACCCACTATCTCTTGCACCAGCAAAAGAGTCTAACTCATCAAACACAATAATAGAAGGAGCCGATTGTCGAGCCTTGAAAAATACTTTTCGGATGTTTTCTTCACTTTGCCCAACCCACATAGACTTCAACTCTGGTCCAGACACAATAATTATTGAAGCATTTAATGAAGTAGCCATCGCCTTGGCAAAAAATGTTTTACCTGTTCCGGGAGGACCATGAAAAATCAATCCTTTAGGAATAATAGCATCTATTTCTTTTAACTCATCTTCATCGCTTATCTCAGCCCGACGTTTTAAAATCTCTAAAATTTCTGACCCTAGCTTTTCTTTTACTTGCCCATATCCCCCAATGTCTTTTTGCATATCTACTAGAGGGATTTCCATGTCACTAGCAATGGACATTTCTCGTATCTGCGAAATTACCTTACCACTATCTTCAGGAAAATCGATCCCATCCAATCTTTGTAAAATTTGTCTTAGGCGAACCGGATTTAAACCAGAAACATATTGATATAAACTTTGAAAATTAAATGCTGGTGGAAATTTTCTAGCTTCTCTTTGAAGAATTAATCCATCCAAACATTTTCTATCTATTCCAAGTAGCTGCTTTTTAGCAGGAAATAGGTTTTCAATTACTTTTGAAAATGCAAAATACGGATCTTTAAAGGCCAAAAATACAATACGGGGGTTTTCATACAGTAGAGGTAAAATCTCTCTTGCCTCAGTAGTCAAACCTTCATTAGCAGAGTTGCTAACCAACAAATCTAAATGAGGCAATACTAAGACTTTATCCTCACTAGAGTTTCGCACCCAATGAGTAATTTGTAAAATCATGTTTCTTAGAACACTACCACTATCTTGAGCTCCTTCTGGAATTGCTCTGCCATCGAGAAACTCTAAGGTATACCCTTGATTTTTTAACTTAGTTCGTACGCACATATACAACCAAGGTATCAATTGTTTTTCGCACTCTAACAAAACTGATACACCAGAAGACAGCTTTTGTACTGTCCATGCTATCTCACTGTTATAAGCGTATTCTAGGGCTTGTTTTTCTGATATTTCATTTGGAAGATTTTCAATTTGAATTGTCATATATCTTGACCTTTAATCTTAAGAATTCTAAAAGTTTATATTGATTGAGCTAATAAAAAGCTCTTTAAGGAAGCAATATGTATAAATTATATCTTAACAATGATTTTAACTTCACCATTTTCTTTATCTTCAGCAATAGATTCAATCTCACCGATATTTCTTGCCTTCTTTTTTAAAGCTTCTATTTGTACAACCTCTACTAAGTCTTGAAACAATCCTTCAATCTCATCCAATTTTGGCTCGATTTCTTGTTCTAGTTTATTCTTGGCTGCTTTTTCATAATCTTTGGCTTCAGTTGATTCTTGTATAAACTTTTCTTTGGCTCTTTCTATGGCACTAGTAATCAAAGGTTCATCACTATACCCTGGATTGTATCCTGATATTTCTATAGTTTCTTCTCGTTCGAAAGTCTTTTCATCGTCATACTCAATGGACAGTAGCATAGACTCTTCATCGTATTCAATAGTCCAATTTCCATCTTGTTTTTGATGCACATTGCCTGATTTAGACCAATCATTTTCTTTGGCCAGCTCTTCTGATAAAAGTTTTGCCATTTCAACTTGGGGTAAAATAGGGAGAGTTTCAATCAGTGACTTCCATTCTTCATTTACTTTGACTGTATTTCTGATGGTTTCTTTTCTAGATATTCTATATGTATGACTCATTTTCTTACCTCGTTTGTTGCCATATATTCAAGTTGTTTGTCGTAGATTTCTAATACAGGGTCTACTCTTTTTACTATCAGTCTTTGAAGTTTTTCAGCAATTTTAAAGTTTTCTTCAACGAAACCAATACTTTGCATTTCGCGTTTGACCTCAAGTATTTTATTTAGAAACTTCTGAAATGAAGACCTTATCTCAAGAATGACACCATATACATGTTTCTCTTCTAATGATTCAAAAGATTTCATTTCTAGATATCTATTTTTATTTAATAGTCCATTTTGTGAAATTCGATAAAATATCTCAATAGGAAGATAAAACAAACTCCAAACTTCGTCTTTTATTCCTATAGAACACAACTCTATCAACTTTTGCAATACTAAACCAATTTCTTGCTGAACTACTTCATAATTTTTCAAATGAAATTCAGACTCCCATTGCACAAAACTTTCTACATAATAATCTGTAGAAGCTATCATATAATATTGCTCTGCACTGCTTAACTCATTCCATCTAGGCATAATTGATAGCGTATGGTATGAAAAATTAAAGGATGATAGAGGCATAGATTTATACAACTCGCTAAAGCGACTCATGAAAGCACGTTTTTTTGTATCTAAAGTCTTTCTAAACATTAAGTCTAAAAACACTTTTTCTGATCCAGAAAGTTTTCGATCAAACAGGTAACTAGAGTTTTCGTATTCTTCTTCATACCAAAGTTGCTGAATATCTCTTAAAACCATTAAAAAGTTTATACTAATCTTATACTCAGCTTCTAAGTCCCAAAATCTACAAAACTCTGCTATTGTACTCGTTTTATAAACTCTGTTTTGCCAAGCTGAAGGCATGACTACATCATTCATAATCCAATTTTTTAATATTGAGTTTAGAACCTCTAAGCCACGGCTAGAAAACTTAAAACCTCTTGGAAACGATACTGGAGGAAAATAAGAAAATGCTGCTCCAATATCTCCATTTTTGATGCGAGTAAGAAAACTTAACAAATAATAATCATTGGCTGGTAACAAGTTTTTTTTGCCAATATTCAAATGCGTCATTTTTTAACTCGCTTCAAGTTTAAAACAGGAAAACCATGAACGCTTAAAGAGTTTCGTTTTAAAACAAGCTCTACTTGATTTCCTTTTTGAAACTCATCCATTTGATCTTGATAACGGTTCGTTAAAAAATGAATATTTTGGTTACTAGAACCCACCCATCGTCTACTTGTTTGTCTTTGCGATGGAAGATATGGACCATCAACTAATAAATCCACAAATTGTAAAACCCTAGCCTTAATAGGATCCTTTTCAATTTCACTTAGATAATATCCACTATAGAGCATAACACCAAGGTTTTCAGATTGTATAGCACTAAGGAGTTTGACTAATTCTTCGCTTTGGTCTAAAGGTTCACCACCTAACAGACTAATCCCCTCGATATTATGAGTGTGTTTAGAGTTTTGGATGTTTAATTTTAAATTTTCAATGGAGGTTTGGGTGCCATTAGACCTGTTAAAAAGATGGGGATTACAACAATCTTCGCATCGAATACTACAACCGCTCAACCATAACGCATATCGCTTAAATGGTCCTTCGACTATTGTATGTTCTTTGATATCACCAATATATAAGCCCACTTTGGATGCCTACTTTGTTTATTCGGTACCGTACATCTGCTCATAAAGTGGTCTAGACAATGGTTTGAAAAAGGAAACTGCTATACAACAAACACTAGCTAAAATTAATATTACCGCTAATAATGATAAAAGTTTATCCAAACCATCTGGTTCTACTCTTTTTGATCCCATACATCCCACTTTTATACTATATGTTTTGAGTGAAGCCCTACAAAAAATATTATAAATTGATTCATTTTGTAAATGAAATATACCTAATTGTACATTAATTTACAATCTAAAGCTTCACTAATGACAGATCTGAACACAGCTTATTCAATTGAACTCTTTTTGCAAAGTTAAATTTATCTTTAACATATTCAAATACTGCTAGACCTAAAAAGGCTCTGATAGACTAAATAAATCTTATGAAATCTCTTGGATCAAATGTAAAATCATTTGTTTTGGTGCAATCCCGATCTGGGATAACAAAACCGGAAACATAGAAATCGGTGTCATTCCTGGCAGAGTATTTACCTCATTAATATATATTTTATCATTCTCTAAAAAGAAGTCAACTCGTGCAAATCCCCTTCCCCCAAGGGTTTTAACAACATTGATTGCAGTAGTTTGAATCATTGTGTTTATGTGAGGAGATAACTCTACAATGGAGGCTTTAGACTCTTCTGATTTGTATTTTGCTTCATAACTATAAAAGGAGTCATTAAAAGTGAGTTCTCCAATGGAAGATGCGCGCCACTCACCACCAATTTCAATTACTGCACATTCAATTTCTCTCCCAATACATTCGGGTTCTATCAATACCTTATTATCATGTATAAAAACATCATTCATGGCTTGAGTAAAGTCATCCGTAGGCTCAACCCTTTGCACGCCAACTGATGAACCCTGTCTACTAGGTTTTATAAAAATAGTCTGGTTTGCAAAAGGTCTTTTTAAGTCATCTCCTTTGCTAAACCATTGATAATCTAAAACGGGATAGCCTTTATCTTGCAAAACTAATTTAGATAAAACCTTATCAAAAGTAAGTACTGAACTCTTAGCATCAAATCCTGCATATTTTATATTCAAACATTCAAATAGATGTAAAATTTTACCATCTTCACAAGATAAACCATGAACCATTGGTAATACATCAAAAGATGCATAGCCATTTTCTAGACAAGCTTCTTTAATACATCCCACCGAATACCTTTTACCCTGCCCATTATATTCTAATAATGTACCTTGTCCTTGACAAAAGCTATAGTCATTGTAAACAGATATCGTAAAATCTTTATGTAAATAAATTATAAAAGGGTCAGCATAGTCTCTAGGAAAGTTTTCATAGATAAATCGTCCTGAACTCAAAGAAATAGGCGCCTCCATTCCGGTACCACCCACTAAGATGGCTATGTTTTTATCTGTGCTCATATTTCTCCTAAAAGAAAAATTTAATCGAAAATATCTTAAATTCTCTCGAAACCATTTTAACTTGTTAAAATTCAAAGTATACTCCATAATATCGGTTAAAATTAGTTACGATTTTAAAGATAACAATAAATTGAATCTATCTTTTAATGAGTTACATAGTTTATGCTCGAATTGTTACTGTATATTTCTTTTTGTCTATAAACCTTTAATTATGATTCAAAATAACAAAATTCTAAATATCGCCCATAGGGGCTCTTCATTAGTTTGTCCAGAAAACACCATTGCAAGCTTTCAAGCTGCCACTTTAGAAGGTAGTGATTATTTAGAAATTGATGTGCGACTTACTAAAGACAAACAAGTTATTATCATGCACGATCGTAAAATAAATCGTACCTCAAATCAAAAAGGCAGAATCCGAAAATACACCTTAGAGCAATTAAAACGTCTCGATATAGGCTCTTGGTTTCATAGTGACTTTAAAGACCAACGGATATCAACTCTTGAAGAGATTTTAGACTTGTTTGATACCCAAGGTATTATTGTAGATGTAAAAGAGCTAGCCATTGAAAAATATGTAGTAAGTATCTTAGAGCAATATGCTCATCGAGATATTATCATTTCATCGTTTCATTGGGTTATACTCAAAAAGTTTAAAAAACTAAACCCTAAACTTAACTTAGCCATTTTAATTCCACGAAAATTTGGTTGGAGACGAAAGTTTAAAAAAGCAAAAAAGCTTCAATTGTACTCCATTCATATTGAGCAAAGTATTTTAAATCAAGATATGGTAAATACGGCACACACACTAGGCTTAAAAATCATTCCGTGGAGTTCAAAATATATGCATGAAGGCAGACTTCGCCAAGTTTTATCCTATCAACCCGATGGCCTAATTAATGATTATCCTCAAGTTGTTCATAAGCATCTTCACTCTATCAAATGAAATCTCCAAAGCCATCAATTGTTTCTGAGACAAGCGCATCCCCTACAAACACTTATGCCAAAGTAGCTTTGTTTTTATTTGTAGTCTTTTTAGTTTGGACAATAACTATAGCCAACAACGGATCAGGCTCCACTTATTTTTCATTTTTAAAATATATACCTGGCGGAGACAAGACAGGCCACTTCGTTCTGATGGGAAGTTTTTGTTTTTTAGCAAACTGTGCCATCGGTAAAAAGGTTTTCAATCTCTTCTTTGCAGAGATTTTAAAAGGAACACTAATTGTATTTTTGATTGTACTTTTTGAAGAGTGCTCCCAATACTTCATCAAATCAAGAACCTTTGATTTGCAAGATCTAGGAGCCGATATTTTAGGTATAATAGTGTTTGATCTTTTATATCGTACCCTTTGCTACAAAAAAATCATTCATAATGAAATAACAAAATAAAATGATTGATTAGAGTTTTGAAATAAAATCGCTTGATCATTTTTTCTTGGTGAAGTTTTTACGATAAACTTGTCTCCAAGCCTTCTATTAACAAAAGCTTCTTTTAAAATCGTATATAAATGATTCTGCTTTGAAAATGCTTCTTTTTTATTTTTGATAAAAGTACTATTAATAATTTTTCCATTTTCTAAAAAAGCTTCATAGTCAAAGTAAAAATAACTCGATGGCGAAACCTTTGCTCCATCTCCAGACTGAGTAACCCAAATCATTAAGTCATTTACCTCAACTGCATCTTTTGAATTTGGTTTTTCAAATTTAACTTTATGTTTTGGTTTAACTATCTCTTCTAAAAATACTTCAAATCTTAAATTAGATTTTGGTGGAATCAATCCCCCCTGTGACTTCTCTCCATAAGCTAAAAAATACGGTACTTTGATATTTGCATGACTCAAAAGTGGCACTTTAAGTATACCCTCTGATAGTCCTTGAATTACACCTGGAAATCCAGCATAAAACTCTATATAACTCTCATCCTCAAAACTAGAGTCAAAGCGAGTACCATTAGAAAACATACCTTTATATTTAACTTTTACCAAGTCACCAGGTTTTGGATAACTAGTAGTCATTGATTTAAAAACCGAAACACTTAACTGTTGAAACTCTTCTACTTGTATCAAGTCCATTTGAAACGTACTCATCTCATTTGTAGTATATTTTTCGATTCGCTTACTAGCCGGATCCATGGATTTGGAGATTAAGTAAGTTTCATACGCACCAAAAAAACAAGCAAAAATACATGAAAATAGGACTAAATCTCTCCATAAACAATCTGAAGAATCTTTTTCTGTATTTTTAGACATTACACATTAAGCCTTTATCTCTTGTATTTTTGTCGTAACTTTATCTAATCTTTGTTGTTGCTTGGGGTCTGTCACGATTCCTTTAGATGCTTTTATAATCTCTAATGCTTTATCTAACTCACCTAATTTTAAGCTGGTTGAAACTAAATCTCCATACCAAGAATCATTTTCGATTGTTAAAAAACCAAAAACAAGTTGTTTATAGGCATTTTTAAAATCACCTAACTTTATGAATACTTGTGACAATAAAGAGTGTAAACGTACAGTATCGGGCAGAGTGCCATCTTGTATCATTTTTAAGATCTTTCTAAAAATAGGCCCCTGAATCATTGATTTTGGCATTGCCGTCAATATTTCTATGAAGTTTCTATAATATCGATATTTGACATCTTGCTGATGTAATTTAGTTAGTAAAAACTCATCGCCTTTTTTAGCTTTTTTATACTGATAAGACAAGATTTCAAAGGTTAGCATACAGGTTTCATCTTGAGCAATAAGTCGTAAACATTGCTCCGTATCAACATCTTGCTCCATTTGCCGTGCTATATGAACTAAGGCCATTTGTATAAAAAAGTTTCGTAAGTATTTTTCACCAAGTTTACCGATAAACTGATGAGCTTTTCTCCACTGTTTTTTAAGGCATAGGTCTCTTATTTTTATCATATACTCAAACAAGACATCATCAATAACACCATTAGAGCTTGAAACAAAGTCATGATCTCTAAACCATATTTCTAAGTTTTCAATGATGATTGGATGTACATAATCTGTTGGCGTAAATTTTACATAATCATAAATTTGACGAATAGCTTGAATACCAACTCGTTGATCCACAGCACTTTCTGTAGCGATCAACTCTCTTAAATCATCTAAAACATAAGTAATCCCACCTAAAAACAAGACATAAGCTGCTACTGCTCTGTTTCTACCAGAATAGCTTTGATAATTTCGCTCTACATAGGATCGTAAGTCTGAGTTTGCCCAAAACTCTAGCCCTAGTAAAGCCGCTCTTTGGATCTCAACGTTTTCATCACCAAGTAACTCTTGATAGAGATCCTCTTTACCAGCTGGAACACTTTTAGCTATAGCATCAATACAAACTGAAACGATCTCTACATTATCTTTGTTTTTATTTAAAAGGTCATTGTAAAAGTCAAATAATGAAGCGTCTTCTAGGGTAGCTAATTGCTCAATTGCTTGAATTGTCACAAAGTCGATGTGACGATCGCAAGCTTTCATCAATATATTTTTTACTTTTTCAGATTGGTTTCCTTGTAAAAAACGAATCACTTCTGTCAAAATATCTTCTCTTGTTTCGGATAATAATAAAGAAGAGATCCAGTCTAACATTCTTTCATCTTTAGAAAACAACCTCGCCCCTTGAACCGCCATGATTCGAGCATCAAAAGAAGAGTTATTTAATAGATTTGAAATTATTTTTAAACCTTTTTGTAAATCGTCATTAGACTTATTGTTTTCATATCGAATTGCCATTACTTCAGCAACGGTAGTAGCTAAACTAAAACAATTTGAATCGGCATAGGTTTCTAACAAACTATCAGCAACTTGAGCCTCTTTTTTTAAGAAAATTAGACTTTGAATGGCTGCATTTACTACTAAATCAGCCTGCTTTTGTAAACATGACATGATTAGAGGAAACGCTATGTCTAAATCACCTTGGGCCATTACTCTTAGATAAGATGCTTTTAGATCAACACCTTCACATTCATTGAATCGAGTCTTTAACATTTGGGTCTGAGCTTTTGAAAATTCACAAGTAAACAAAATCAATTTATCAAGTATAAATACTTCTTCTTCTTTGTTTACATTGCCCAGGGACTCAATAACAAAATCTAAGCCTTCCGGATCTCCTAACTGACCCAAAGTAGCTATCATATCTTTTTTAACATGAGTTTCAAATTTATCCTGATTTTTTAACAAAAACTGGGTAATCTCTTTTGGTTTACCAAAATGCTTAAATGTGGAAAGAACCTCAATCTGTTGACCCATTGCTAAAGAAAAAATTTGTTTAGTCAAAACTTTGGCATAATAAGCGCTTGGCTTATTTTGGATGACTTTTATAACTGAATCAAAATATTCTTTGATATTAGATTCAGTAACCACTAGCTCGTCATATTTTGTAGATTTTAAATTTGCAATGAGCAAAATAGAAGTATGAACTAAATCCTTTTTGGGACTTTTCAATAGATCCGGTAAAAAATCAAAATGAGGCGATAGAATTACCTCTAATAGATCTAATAATTTATTTGAAGACATTTTATTCCAATCTAAATCAAACTACCTATACCACTTGTGTAGTATAAATACTCTATGTCACTGATACCAATACAGTTATTTGAGAAACTAACAAATTTCAGTATGTTTTGTTTCTTTGAATATTAATATTTTCGGATAAATAGGACACTTGTATTAGTCCTCTCTACGAGACATATTATAGAATGAGGCATTGTTTTTATCAAATGCCAAATGTACGGTGCCAGTAGGTCCATTTCTGTGCTTGGCTACGATCAGTTCAGCCTTACCCTTGGACTCTTCGGCATTAGGGTTATAATACTCATCTCGATACAAAAACATAATCAAATCTGCATCTTGCTCAATGGCCCCTGAAGATCTTAAATCACTATTCATAGGTCGCTTATCTGCTCGAGATTCAACTCCCCTTGAAAGCTGAGATAAACAGATAATTGGTACTTTAAACTCTTTAGCCATTCCTTTTAAATCTTTTGATATTTGAGTGACTGCTTCATATTCGTTCATGTTAGCATCAGTAGCTCGAATCAGGCCTAAATAATCAATAACAACCATGCCAATTTCTGCTGTTTCATCTCTATCTTGGAGCTCTTTACGAATTCGTCTTAAATCATTTTTCATATCATAAACAGTCATGGATCCAGAGTCATTGATATATAGTGGAGAAGAGCTTACTTCACCTTGTGCTTTAACCAAACCGGAGATATCAGAGCTAGTTAGTTTATGACCTGTAATCAATTTGGATCCATTTATTTTAGCCATGCAAGAGAAAATTCTGTTCATTAATTGTCGGCCTGGCATTTCTAAAGAGTACATTACTAATGGAATCTTTTGATCAACAGCTATATTTTTACACAACTGTAAAACAAAGGCAGTTTTACCCATAGATGGTCTAGCCCCCAAAATAATCAAATCAGACTCTTGAAAGCCCATTGTGATTTGATCTAACTCAGATAATCCACTACTTACACCAGAAGTAGCTCCATCACCAGCAGAGGCCTCCGCAATAAACTTCCAGGCCTCTTCTGCATAAAATTCAGCATGTTTTGCAAAGCGATCTTCAGATGTTTTTCCGATGGAAAAGATTTGATTTTCGGCTTTTTCTAACAAATCTTTTACTGGAGTTGTTTCTTCGTAAGACTCAGACAATATAAAATTTGCCGCCTCGATTAGCTGTCTTGCACTCGCTTTTTCAACTATAATTTGTACATAACTCATATAGTTACTAGAGCTTGGTATAATCGACATTAGTTTATCTAAATAAGCTGAGCCCCCAGATTCGTTAAAAATCCTAGAGGTTTTTAACTCATCAGCCACCGTAATATAATCAATGGATCTTGATTTTAATGCCAAATCTTTTGCTGCTTTATAAATTACCTGATGAATCTTTCTATAAAAGTGCTCTGGCTCTAAACTAGCCTGAATTTGATCAAAACTATCGTCTGGGAAGGCAAAAATCGTTGCCAATACAGACTCTTCTGCATCTAAGTTTTGAGGAGGTACTCTTTGAATCTGTGCATTGTTATTGTTTTGAATATCTGACATGGTTTCCTGTAATAGATAATAGACTTAACATAGCTGTAAAATACATGGTTTAAAGCTCAATCAAGATTAAAAGATTATACTATTATATATCCTTTAAATTCAAAAATATAGAACAAATTAATAGCCTATTTTTATCCAATATAAAATATCTCTCTAAGACCTATATATAGTTTAAAAGTTTGATATTTTCGAGACTAAAAAAAAATCATCCTTACTATAAATAATAAGGATGATCTTTTTAAGACAGCACTAAAACTAGGTCTTAGTGCTTGAATTTAACATTCAAAGCGGTGATTACTCACCAGCTTCTTCAGCTTCTTTTGCAGCAGCAGCTTCAGCAGCGGCAGCAGCAGCATAAGCAGCTTCAGCTTCTGCAGCGGCAGCAGCTAACTCCTCATGGTTTTCAGCTTGAACGTTAACAATCAGCATACCAGAAATTCCAGTTTCTAAACGAATTTTAACTTGAAATTCACCAATTGTCTTAACAGGTACAGATAAGTGAAGTTGCTTCTTATCAACTTCAATTAAATGCTTTTCTTTTAATTCAGTTACGATATCTTCTTTGGTTACAGAACCAAACAATTTACCTTCTTCTGAAGATTTTCTAGTAAAATCAACGCTAATTCTTGCAAGTCTATCTGCAAGCTCTTCTGCGTTACTAAATCTTACTTTTCTCATTTCTTCAGCTTTTACAATCTTATTTGCTCTATCTTTACGAGCAGCAGGAGATGATACCATTGCTAAGTTGTTAGGTAACAAGTAATTTCTTGCATACCCTGGCTTAACTTTTACTATCTCGTTTGCATATCCTAAAGTAGGAACATCCTTAGTTAGAATTAATTCCATGACTAAGCTCCTTTATTTACATCAACTATATATAATTTTCTCATATTTACTAAGCTATCTATTAAACCAATCATTATTAAAAAGTTCCAGTAAAATAGACTAACTAAGTATAACAAAACCCTGGATGTACGCGATAATTTCCAACGCATTGAAAGGAATGTCACAAACGACAATCCAAACAAAAAATACATAAATTCCATGGTAAAGCTAATGCTTTTCATGATTTCAACAACTAATGCGAAATCACTCTTGCTTAAATAGCTTGTACCAAAAACACAAATTACAAAAACCCAACTAACAATTCCAGGACATTGCCAGTTAGTAAAGTTTAATGGAGCAACATATCCAAATCGAAAATGTCGCGACATCCAAACACTAAGAAAATAAGTAAAGAATAGATTACAAAATGAGTAAATCATAAACAAAGGCATAGGACTAGAGATTAACTCTTGTACCCTGTCCATAAGTCGAATTATAATAACTTCACTTTTTTTCAATTCTGTTAGAAGATCTTTTTTTTCTTGAACTAATTGAGGAGACACTGAATCCGAACTCACTAGTTTTCGATACTCTATATTCGCTTCTTCTAACTTTTTCCTTAGTGGCTGTAAATTTGTTTTTTCAAAATGTTCTACCATTTTGACGCCCATCAAATCAAACTGCTTTTTTGTTTCTACTCCTGAAAGCTTCTCTTCATTTTGAAACTCAAAATAAGTTAAGCTACCAGTCAGCATAGCTCCTATCATAATTATATTCATTAATGAATATTTATAATAAAATCCCACACCAAGCACTAGAGATACTGCACCAAATAGTAAAAAATATACTACTGATGAAACTATCCCAAAACTAAGTGTCAAACAAACCATTACGCAAGCAATGGACATAGTTAAGATCTTTGGACCTTTTTCACTACCAAGTAAAATCAAAGGTACGGGCATAAGAAAGATGCTTACTATATTTAACAACGGAAACCCTTTAGTCGCATATAATACAACTGTTAAGGCTACCATCATTGCAGCTCTTGATATGTCCTTGTTCTTTGATTCCATATATTAATTAAATATACTTTTCTGGGCTAAACGGTAGAAGAGCCATATATCTAGCTCTCTTGATAGCAAGAGTCAATCTCTTTTGGTGTCTCAACTTTGTTCCAGTTGTTCTACCAGGAAGTATTGTCCCTTTATCATTAACAAAACGCTTTAGGAGATTTACATCTTTATAGTCGATGTAGTCGATTCCTTCTTTTGTGAAATGACAGAACTTTTTCTTTGGTTCAATGCCTAATTTTTTCTGAAGAATCAGTTTTCTTCTTCTTTTTTTCTCTTTTTTCTTTTTCTTACCATTGTCGTATCTACGTGGCATGGTTACTCCTTTGTTTTATTTAAAACGGGATTTCGTCGTCTGATATCTCATCGATTGATGAAATGTCGACTGTTTTACTAGTTGTTTGAGAAGCTTCTGAATAACTACCTTCAGAAGCGCCACCTCCGCCGAGAAATTGAACTGATTGAGCTATAACTTCGGTTCTGTATCGCTTAACGCCATCTTCCCCTTGCCAGTTACTTATACTCAATCGACCTTCAACGAAAACCGGTCGTCCCTTTTTCAAGTATTGACCGCAATTCTCAGCTTGTTTGTTGAAAGTCACAATTCGGATGAAAAGAGTTTCGTCTTTTCCATCGTCTTTTTGGCTTTTATAACTTGAATTTACTGCAATATCAAAATTACATACAGCTAGACCACCTGGAGTATATCTCAACTCAGGATCTCTAGTTAAATTTCCCATAAAAATTACTTTGTTAAATGAAGCCATAATAAAACCTTACGCTACTTTTTCTTTTGTAGGTTTCATTAAATCATCTCTTCTGATTACCAAGAATCTTAAAACTGGAGTTTGAATTCTTAAGAATGCCTCTAGTTTTGCAATTGCAGAAGGAACACTATCTAGATTTACTAAATAATAAACGCCTTCTCTTAAATCCTTGATTTCATAAGCTAACTTCTTTTTTCCCCAGTTTTCTAGAGAAACGAAATCAGCACCACTTTTAGTACCTAAATCTTTTAATCGATCAAATACCACATTGATTTTTGACTCATCCACGTTTGGATCTGTCAAAACCATCATTTCATATAATCTTTTCTTTTCCACTGTAACTCTCCTAAAGCTTTGGTTTTACGTTGGAAACGTTAATACATTTACATTAAAATCCGTCAAAAAAAACGGACTGGCCATACTACAGTACATTAACTGAGATTTCAAATCCTTCATACTTTCTTATGTTTAAAGCTCCAGATTCAAACATTAGATACTGTCCTTTAATCCCAATTAGCTTATCTTCGATAATTGGAGTCTTGTCTAAGTTATAGCTTTTTACCTTTAAAGGATACTCTAAAACTGGATAATGAATCTTAGTTATCTCATCATCTATTGGTGTAAAACCCTCTTGCTCTACTACTTTTAAAGCTTCGGCTTTAGCATCAATCAACTCTTGTTCTTCATAGGTAGAGGACTTCAACATTTTTTGCCAACTGGTTCGATCCTTAAAAAACTTTTTTAGCTTTACCTCTAATAGTCCTGAAGATAGACGATCTTTTACAGAAGCTATTTTTACAGCCATGGTGGCCCCTTGATCGATCCATCTAGTGGTTTCGTTTCCACCACGAGTAATACCTACCTTAACATTAGATGAGTAAGACAAATAAACAGTATGTGGATTAAAACAAACCTCTTGTGCAAAAGTCTCATCTCTACATGTACCCTCTTTATAATGACATTTTTCAGGACTCATTATGCAAACATCAGTACAAGCTTGTGTCATAAAACAAGGATAACAGTGCCCTTGTTTCCATACTTTTTTTTCAGCACAAGCAAAGCATAAACTATTATTGAAGTATTCTACCCGAATTGTCTTACCAATCCATTCATTCATATTTTGGGTCTTATTGCTCAATTTTAACTCGTATTGAACCTGATCTTGTAGATCAACCTTCATTTTAGATTGAATATATCCTTTTATCATTTTTCCTCTTCAGCTATTTTTTACAATACATTAATAAATACTTTATGAGAGAGTTCAAACTCTATTCTCATGTCTTTTCCAAATTGAAAGTAAATACTGTAATAAAGTCATTTATTGTCTCTCACAATAAATCACAATTATAGTGAAAAGAACACACATATATTAATATCTAAGCTAGTTTTATTTTGTTATGGTAAATGCAACTATTAGCATTTTTATATCTTCTAAGCCAGTTTGCTTTCTTCTGTTAATAAATAGAAAACTGCCATTTTTAACAATCCTATGTTGTTATGAAAATAAAAAAAAGCGCAAATATATACAAAGTGACTTATATAGTTTAATCGAGGATACCAGGAGAGAGCAAAGGTATATTCTTATAGGGAGAAAAAAAGCACTTACAAAAAACATTTACTATCTACAGACGAATCATTTAGCTTTAAAGAAATCTGCAAAAGCAATTTTTTATAGTATTTCCTAATTGTTTATTTATACTGCTAAAAACGCTCTAAATTAATTTATAAAAATAGGATATTTTTTCGTCTTTACTTATGGAGTAAATTAAACTTTTGAGTTGAAGAACTATTCGCTGGATTTAATTTTTTCATACCGATGCTAAACGGTAATAAATGGTGAACCTGCATATATCGAACACCATATTCTTTTGGTATCCATGAATTCATACTATCTGTTTTATATGCTCTACCTATCAATTTCGTAGCATCAGTTACAAAGCTGTTTAAGTTCACATCATTACTTGAAAACAACATTGTCTTTGTATCTGATTCTATACCAAAAGCTTTACTTCTTATAGCTTGAATATAATAATCTTCATATCCATGGTTAGTTACCTTAAACAAAAAGCCTACGTATGTATTACTATCAAGTTCAACACCTGCATCATCTTTCATTTGATATGTAGGATTACCTATAGAATTATGCGTAAATTTTAAATCTAAAGTGGTAACAACTTCTAATTCTTCTCCTGAATCAATTCTTCCTGTATTCGTTTTGTAAAAGAAGATTTGCCCTTTAGCTGTGGTAAACTCTGCTGCGTTACTTTTACACACATCATGTTTAACTTCAACAGTATTTGATGCACAAATACCAAGTTCTTCTTCATATATTTTTACTACATCTTGAGCTGAAGCTATAAAGGTATTCAATGCAAACAATGATACTACTACTATTTTTCGGAAACTTGTCATAACTACTCTTTTTATAAACTTTGAATATTTGATGATTTTATTATGTTCATAATAACTATTTTCTTACCAATTAACAAATAAAAATATACTAAAGTAAGTCTCTTAGTTTTAAAACTTCAGGTATTGCTTCAAAAATGTTAAACCCTATCTTGATAGTGTTAGTGATGTAGACCATGCATTTTTGATCGATAATGAAACTTGGGGAGGGTACAATAATGATGGCACCCTCAATCCTACTTCACAAGTTATGGTGGATCTAAGCCCTGTAATGATAGGGATTGGTGGAGGAGATGTGGGTTATGCTGAACTATACGAAGGCATCCAAAGCAATAAGGGTGTTTTTTATCAACGAGCTGAAATGAATCGTGCTAAAGCAATTACAAAAGCCCAAAAAAAGGGGAAACCAACTCCTACATCATTTTTTGGTAAATCCAATGAGATTTACAAAATCTTATACCTAAAATAAGGTCTTTTGAGGTATATTAAATACCTCAAGTATCTTCTTTCAGCAAGGTTTTGAAAAGCGATTTTTTCCTCTAATTTATATTAAATAATGCAACTATTTTTTTTGTGCTTCGTAGGCTATGCTTATATACTTAAATTAAGTCCTTAATTTATTGTTGATTTCATTAGTATTTTTCAATTCATCTTGAAAGTTGACCTCAATTTTTTACCTAAATTTAATTATATTTTTCAATTCGATTGGATAGTAAACAGTAATCCTGTTTTCATTTGAGCATAACTCCATAGTTGGCTTTTAACTTTAGTAGGTAAATAGATGTTAAAAACTTATGATATTCGCTTTAAAATCATCGCTTCCTTTTTCTTTATTATCCTGTTGACTACTGTCTTTGTTGCAACCATCAACTTTATGGCCTCACAAAACTTGATTAAAACTCAAATCCAAAACGAGTTGGATCATTCAGCATCACTAATTATTGATAATATTGAAGGTAAAATTTCTACTGCTAGTAAACTAGCCGATAAACTGAGCAAAAGTGACGAAATCATCAATGTATCTGAAAAAACAGGTGTTGCAATGGATCATTTTGTCCAATTTGTAGACCTCTATTTCAATGCATTTTACTGGGAAAAAAATGGCAAAGTAAATCATTGTAGCTACTACGATTTTCGAAATATAGATCACTATTTAAAAGAAAACCTTTTTGAATATAAGAATGATTTTCCTGATTATGCGCGAGACATATTAAAAAATAAGCAAGCCCTATATACTAAAACTTTTTACCCAAAACCAGACCATTTAATTTTAGCTTACGCCGTCCCAGTGTTTCGAGATAAGGTCGTTTCCGGATTGATGAGTTTTGGAATCCACATTAATGATCCAAAAATTCAAAACATTGTTGAACGAATGATCCCTTCTCACAATGGTTTTGTCGCCTTAATTGATCACCAAGGAAAGATATTGGCTAAAGGTGGAAAAAGCCCAGCTAATTTCAAACATGTGGATTTAAAAAAACTCGATACCGATATTTTACGACTTGGACAAGATACCTTTAGTTATCGTCTTCAAAAAGCAAAACAAGCTGATATCTATGTACTAGTAGCCATCAATAATAATACAGCTTTATCTATCATTGATGACTTAGCTTTTTCTATTATCATATATTCATTTATAGCTTTAATATTGTCTATTATCCTATCGAGTCGTATTGCCAATTCTTTGTCTCAACCGATCAAGGCATTAATCGATGGAATCCAAGCAATTGATCAAGGAGTATACAGTACACAGATCAATACAAAAAGTAGCGGTGAACTCAATACTGCTATCAATGCCTTCAATCAAATGGCTCAAAAACTTCAACGAAACAAAATGATTGAAAAAATTTGGATGAATCATTGGGAACAAAATGATGAAAAATAACAAGATACCTAAACATATCTTGACCCTATGCCTTCTAGCACTATTTTTGTCTATTAGCATTAATTTTTCGATCGTTTTAGGGCTTAGTTTATTTTTACAAAATCTAAGCGCCGCCCAACTACCCTACTTTTATATTTTGCTGAATGTCTTAAGTATTTTATGTGGTTTTATCTTCTTTTTTTATCGTCCTAAAAGCATTCGCTCTATTATAAAGTTCGCTATTGCCAATAGCTGTATCCTCTTGTATTTCTATCTCTCTCCAAGTTTAAGTACAAGTAAATTATACCTTTTATATATTTGTACCTGTCTATTTAATATCTACGCTTTTATCTTCTTTTGGAATTTTGTCTCCAATACTCTTAGTTTAAAAGAGATGAAACAATATGTTGGAGTCATTTCAGGAACTAACAACCTAGGCGCAGTATTTGCATCATTATTAGTAGGCCCCGCCTTAAGGTATTTTGACTTATCCACATGTTTTCTTGGACTTTTTATAGTCTATATTTTATTAGTTTTAGTCCTCATTCCACTTAAAAAACTAGAGTTAAACCCTAAAAAGCCATCGAGTTCATCAAATAAAACGAGTCCCCAAATATATAAACATAGCTTAGTTCGCCTCACTGCTTTGTTTATTTTTCTATCTGCGTTTATGAAGTTTTCTTTGGACTTTAGATATTCTATTGCCATTTCTGAACTATTTACAACTCAAGATCAACTTGCTAGCTTTATTGGAGGGTTTAACTCCGTTTTAAAAGCAAGCGGACTCATTTGGCAAATGCTCTTTTCTGCTTATGTCTTTAAACGCCTTTCTATCGTTCAATCATTATCTGTTATGTCCATTTGTACCTGTATTTTATCTATCTTTGCTTTTTTAACTCCTAACCCAAAGTTGGTCATAGCATTTCAATTTTGCTTTTTATTTTTTCTTACCACTTTTACGTTCCCTACTTTTAACATTTTATTTGGGGCACTCAATGATTCCATCCAAGCTAAGGCCCGTTTTTTAAATGAGGGAATATTTTACTGTTTGGCAGTTTTACTATCTGGCCTACTAATCATAGCCCTAAGAAAATTTAGTATACCCTCTCAAACTCTCTTCTTGTTTTTAACTGTCCTATCTATATTTTGGCTATGTTTTATAGCTAAAGTGAGAGATGCTTATATCTCAGCCTTAAACGAAAATATCAATAGCAACATTGAAGGCTCAACTGAGACTTCTTCTGTCTCATCTCTGCACTCTTTACAAACAGACTTAAATCATAAAGACCCTCAAAAGAGATTAGACGCAATTTTAACCTTAAGAAAAACGAATGATAATCAGGCAGATCGTCTGATTCTTGATGTTTTGAAAACAGAACAAAATCCGCAAGTATTAAACATTCTTTTAAAATCAACTAAAAAGGTTAGAGTAGACTCAGAGTATAAATTAGAGGACAAGTTAGACATCAATGATACACCAGAAAACATCTGCCAATTACTACGCTCTATCTCTCTTTCTAAGAAATCATCCATAGAGCCTATTCTTCCGTTTTTAAAACATAATGACCCTATGGTTAAAATCAACGCTATACTTGCTTGCTTCATATTATCTAACGATGAAGAACATTTAAAAGAAGCATCCAAACTATTTATTCATCTTATACAATCTGATAATGTCAATGAACGAGAAGCGGCTGCATTATTGTTTGGTGATTTATCTATGGATTGTTTTATACCTTGTCTGCAAACCATGGTTTTTGACTCAGCACCTTCTGTTAGAAGAAACGCTATTCAATCCACTATCAAACAAGCTTCTAGTTCACATATTGACATCTTAAAGTCGGCCCTCAATAGCGAAAAGGATCAGAAAAACTTAGATCTTATCCATGACTCTTTAGAAATTCAAATGGATGAGTCCAAACGAATCTTAGATCGACTTTTATTAAAAGTACCCACCATCTATCAAGAAAAGGTCTTAACAGCATTTCATAAAATTGAAGATGAAAAAATACAAAAATTAGCCTGCCAATATTTATCCATTGAGCCTCACGAGCTAACCATTGATCTTATTCGTTTGATAGCCAAAAATCCTAAAGATGCCGAGTTTATAAAAATAATGTCTGCTTGTGTTACTACCGACATCATTTACTTAGATCAACTTGTTTTAGATATTTTTCTTAGTAACATTAATGAGTTTGATCATAAAGTTTTAAGAGTTATAGCAAACTTTTTAGACTCTAAAGATACTCAAGACATCATCAGAAAGGTATTCGAACAAATCAATAGTACACAATATTCAATGCAAAACAAACTAAGAGTGTTACAAAGACTCTTAACTTTGGACGCTAGTTTTCCTTTAAAAGAAAGTGTTTTAGAAAACTTTTACAAGCAAGAGGATCAAAAAGTTGATATCTTAGAGGAGATCATTGATCACTCAGCCTATCCTAAAACCGTCAATGAATCGATCAAATTGGTATTTTTATAATGTAGCTTTGGTAGCTCGTTTCCACCACAATAATGTTTCTATAAATTTACTTCTTATTTATAAATCCATTTACTTTGTTCTTGCTAAATGATACTTTATTTCCTAATTATTGGAAATGAGGAACTGTCTCTATGACTAATTCAGAAAATTTAATCTGTTCTGTTGTATGTCTCAACGAACAAAAAATACAGAATATACGTACCCAGCTAAAAAGTCAGTCTCATTTTAATTCGCAAGCAGATATGCTTAAAGTTTTAGGTCACCCTGTCCGCTTGGAGATTTTAGCTGTTTTACACTTAGAAGAAAGTTGCGTTTGCGATCTAGCTAACATATTACAAAAGCCCGTTTCTACTATTTCCCAACATTTAAAAAATATGAGAAATGTAGGTATCTTACAATCTCGTCAAGATGGTAAATTAGTATTTTATAAACCAAATAGTTCTCCAGAAATCTGGAAACTAATTCACCCTTTCATTACAGTATTCAAGGAGAATAACTCATGCTAAAGCAAATTATTATCGGATTAATTTTTATTGGAATTGGAGCTGGAGGGGCAGTGTTATATTTACAAAATCAAGCGCCTAAGCAAGAGGTTCATGTTCATGGAGCTGAATATTGTTCTAAACATAAAATAGCTGAAAGCGAATGTCCTTGGTGTGATAAAAGTCTAATTAAAAAAATGGGGATGTGTCCCGGTCATAAAGTACCCGAAGCTTTATGTAGTCGATGCAACTCTGACTTAATTCCTGGTTTTAAAGCTGAAAATGACTGGTGTGCTGGCCATGATTTACCAGAGTCTCAATGTGATCTTTGTAAAGCTGGTCAATATCCGCCAGGTGAAGTACCTAAAGGAAGTTAATGTGAAACTCATTTTTAAGTTTGTAGCTTTACTACTTTGTATAATTTGTGGTGCATCTATTGTTTTATATTTTGATGCAAGTACATCTTCTGGTCCTGATCTGCAACAATCTATATCCATAGAAAAGTGTGAGCACAAACTTGAAATAGGGACCTGTGCCTTTTGTGACCCTAAACTGATTGAATCTTTAGGCTTTTGTCATGGTCATGGAGTACCAGAGGCTTTTTGCACTCGCTGTAACTCTGATTTAATTGTAGCATTTCAACACCTAAATGATTGGTGTAAAGAGCATAAACTACCCGAGTCCCAGTGCCAATTGTGCAAAAGTAAAAAGCAACCTAATAAAAAAACTTCTAAAATCGGGCTTAAGTTATTTGCTAATACAACTTTTAGAAGCCAAAGCAAACCAAATCAAGACTGTAAAAATCAAGATGCATTGATTCGATTTATTGACTCAAAGATTATGAAAAAGTCTGGTATTAAAACAAGCAAACTTGCTCAAAGTATGGATCAAAATATTGTTTCATGCAATGCCCAAATCAAGTATAACCAAAATAAATTGGCACATATTACGCCCCGTGCTAAGGGTGTTTTAACTACAATATCTAAAGACATAGGAGACAGCGTATTACAGGGTGAAGTTTTAGCTAAAATTCACTCTAATGAGTTTTCTATAGCCAAGTCCGAGTACTTCCAAGCTCTTACCTTAGTCAAACTATGGGAGCAAAATCATCAATCTGAACTAGCCTTGCAACAAGATGGCGCAACCTCTTCAAGAGAAGTATTACAAACAAAAACTAAGTTAGTAGAGAGTCAAATTATCGTCGAAAAGAGTCTTCAAAAACTACGAAATCTCGGTTTAAATAGTGATCAAATCAAGCACTTAAAAGCAAGTAGTAAATCTGACTCGAAATTATCAATTTTGTCCCCTTTTAATGGTCACATTAGTAAAAGACATGCGGTTACAGGTGAAATGGTAACTACCTCTAAATCTTTATTTACTGTTGTAGATACAAGCAAAATGTGGGCGTTTTTAGATATCCTTCCCAGTGATTTGACTAAAGTTAATATTGGGCAAAATGTAGAGGTTAAAATACCGGAGTTATCCCCTCTTTTATTTTCTGGGGTTATCTCTTGGATTGATAGTGCTATCAGTGAGTCATCTCGTACTCTTAAAGCCAAAGTAGAGTTAAGTAATCAAAATCAAATGCTTAAGTCTGGTATGTTTGGTACGGCTAATATTATTATCAATAACAATATTAACTCCTTACTTGTTCATAAGAGTTCTGTCCAATGGGATGGATGTTGCAACGTTATCTTTATCAAAAACAGCCCTCAAAGTTTTATAACTAAAAAGGTTACTCTTAAACCTTCGGGGGTAAATAAGGATTACTATTTAGCTCAAGGTGATATCAAAACAAATGATGAAGTAGCAACTACAGGGTCTTTTTTACTGAAAACTGAGCTTATGAAAGATAATATTGGTGCAGGATGTTGCGAAGCTGACTCAGGTAAGTAAATGTTAAATTATATTATTTCTTGGTCTTTAAAAAATAGATTTTTAGTTCTTTTTGCTACTTTAGTCATCATCATCATGGGTACCTACTCATTAATTAAGTTACCCATTGATGCCTTCCCTGATATTACTCCGATACAGGTTCAAATCAATACGATTGCACCCACATTAACTCCCTTGGAGATTGAGCAACAAATCAGTTATCAGATTGAAAGATCAATCAGTGGTCTACCTGCCTTAAGTAACGTTAGATCAATCTCAAAATATGGATTTTCACAGGTTATTGTCACTTTTGACGAAGGTACTGATATTTACTTTGCAAGGCAACTTGTTTCTGAGAAAATTCAAAGTATTTCTTTACCAAGTGGTATTTCACCACCATCATTGGGGCCTGTTTCAACTGGCTTAGGTGAAGTTTTTCACTATCTAATCAAAGGTAAAGATTACTCTTTACAAGAGTTAACTACTATACACAATTGGATTATCAAACCAAGACTTGAGTCCACCCCCGGAGTCGCAGAAATCAATACTTGGGGAGGAGAAAAAAAGCAGTATCAAGTCATTATAGATTTAAACTCTCTTTTGAAATACAAGCTTCTACTATCGGATGTACTCTCTGCACTAAAAGATAATAATCTAAATGTGGGAGGGGGTAATATCACCCAGAATGGAGAGTATCACTTAGTTCATGGGATTGGTATTAAAACCAGTATTGATGAAATCAAAAATACTTCTATTTCTATAAAAGAGGGCACTCCCATTTTAATTAGTGATGTAGCTTCTGTTCAATTTGGCCACGAGATTCGTAGAGGAGCTGTTACTGTTAATGCAAAAGGTGAAGGAGTCTTAGGTCTTGGTTTTATGCTCAAAGGTGAAAATAGCTATGAGATCACTCAAAGATTAGCAAATAAAGTTAAAGAGATTCAAAAGTATTTACCTAAGGGTGTACAAATTCAACCTTTATATCAACGTACTGATCTTATTGATCAAGTTATTTATACTGTCAAAGAAAACCTTTTGGCGGGTGCCTTACTTGTTATCTCTATTTTGTTTTGTTTTTTAGGTAATTTACGAGCAGGTTTAATTGTTGCAGCCGCTATCCCCCTTTCGATGTTATTTGCGTTTATAGAAATGTTACAGTTTGGTATTGCAGGTAGCTTAATGAGTTTAGGAGCAATTGATTTTGGGCTTATTGTAGATAGCTCGGTCATATTAGTTGAAAATAGTTTACGTAAAATCGCTGAAAGTGATGAAGAAACTTCCCTAGTCGAGGTCATCGAACAAGCTACTATTGAAGTAAGAAAGCCAACTATGTTTGGCGAACTCATCATCATGATTGTGTTTATTCCTATTTTGGCACTAGAAGGTGTAGAGGGTAAATTGTTTATCCCTATGGCGTTAACTATGATTTTCGCTCTATTTGGTTCACTAATTATGTCACTTACTTTAACTCCTGTTTTAGCTAGCTTTCTACTCAAAAAAGACTCAAAAGAAAAACCTAGTTTAATCATGAACTTCTGTACAAAAGTTTATCATCCAATTTTAAATACAGCCATTCGTTTTAGAACTATTTTTGTTGGAGCTGGTATTTGTTTATTGGCCTTTGGAGGGTATTTAGGATCTCAACTAGGTCGAGAGTTTATCCCTAGACTTTCAGAAATGAGCATCGTTATTAATACGGTACGTTTAGCTGGTGTTTCTTTGGAGGAATCCATTCGCTATGGATCAAAACTAGAGCAAGTCCTGCTCGATAAATTCCCTGATGAGATAAAAGATATATGGACTCGTACTGGGACAGCCGAAACGGCTACTGACCCTATGGGTATAGAGTTAAGCGATGTATTTATTTCACTTAAAGATAGAAAGCTTTGGACTAAAGCTAAAACACAAGAGCAATTAGAAAACTCTATACGCCAAGAGCTTGAGGGAATGCCCGGTATGAAGATGATTTTCACCCAAGCCATTGAAATGAGAGTCAATGAAATGGTTGCAGGAATTCGATCTGATCTTGGTATTAAGCTCTTTGGTGATAATCTAGACATCCTCAAAGAAAAGGCCAGTGAAATAAAATCACTACTTGAAAATATACCAGGAAGCCAAGATATATCCGTGGAGCAGATTACAGGTCAGCCTCTTCTTGAAGTCAAAGTTAAGCAATCGGCTCTAACTCGCTATGGAGTCTCATCAAAAGAGGTTTTACAATTTATCGAAGCTCTAGGTACTATAAAAACTGGAGAAATACGTGAAGATCAAAAGAGGTTTGATTTAGTACTTCGTTTACCCGACTACTTTAGACACAAACTAGAAAACATCCAAGAGATTACCATGCAAACAAAAAGCGGTAAGATTTTGCCTCTTACTGATCTTGTCTATATTCAGCAAAAAGAAGGCCCTTCTACTATTTCTAGAGAGTGGCAAAAGCGCCGAATCATTATTCAAAGTAATGTTCGTAATCGAGATCTTGCTAGCTATGTGCGTGAAGTTCAAAAAACTCTTGATCAAAAATTAGTATTACCTTCTGGCTACCATGTTAGTTATGGTGGGCAATATGAAAGCCTTCAGCGTGCCCAAACCCGTTTGATGTTTATTGTACCTATTACTCTAATATTAATCTTTGTCATCCTTTATATGAGTACTGGTATTTTTATCGATAGTTTGATTATCTTTACTGGTGCGCCTTTTGCTGCTCTTGGTGGAGTCATAATGCTTATTTTACGTGATATGCCTTTTACAATTGCTGCTGGAGTTGGTTTTGTTGCTGTTTGCGGAGTCGCTATGCTCAATGGATTAGTTATGATGAGTACCATTAGACAAGGAATATCTAACAATCTAACTGTAGAAGATGCTGTCCATAGAGGTGCACTTTTACGATTAAGACCCGTTTTGATTACAGCTCTTGTTGCTGGTATTGGATTTATCCCTATGGCATTTAACACCGGAGTCGGAGCAGAGATCCAAAGACCTCTTGCTACCGTTGTCCTAGGAGGAGTCATTGCAGATAATTTACTAACTTTGCTTATCTTGCCTGCATTGGCCGTTAGTTTTATTCGTAAATAAAGCTCCTTTTATCTTCTGCTTCGTGGATACTGAAATGAAAACTCAATGTTTTGCTTATCTTCTACAAAAGTCAGCTTTACTTTATATTTTGTATGTGGAGTCAGCTCAAACTCTACTCGATAAGCACTTGATTTTCTAACAGACTCTGGTGTATTTACTGTTTTCATCTCTTTTGACTTTATCAGCTTTTTACCTTGATATATCTCAACTTTTATTGCTTTTGTATATAATCCTAACTCCGATGACCTATGAAATATTAACCAAGCCAGAGATTTCTTTTTACCTGATCGATATGTCCCTGTTAGGCAATAGTAAAACTCATCGCTCAAGTTAGACTTTTTAATGGGTATCTGATTTTCTATTAAAACGATTTCATGCTCTACTTCTGAAAAGTCTCTCTCCTGATCCCATATATTTGCATAACTTTGTGGAACCAAAATTATTGCTAATAAGAGTATTTTGGCTGTAAGCCTATTGGTTGGACATATTGAAGTACAACGCATACATAAATCACAAGATGGGTCTTTGGCAACTGATTTAGGAGATAATCCTAACCAACAATTTTCATTGCAAAGATCACATCCTTTTTCACATAAGTGTTTTTCTTTGTATGTAATAAATACTCTTCTAAACTCTCCGAGATAACTTAAAAATAAACCTGTTGGACACCAATTTTTACAAAAACTTGTTGGATTTAAAATCTCATACCCAAGAACCATTACTATGATAACTAACCAAAGTCCAAACCCTCCAAATAAAACGTAATCACTCATAGCATGTTGTAACATGGCTGGTGGAAGTACATATTGTATGAGTAATGGGTTTAAAATTAATATCAATAACATAACCCCAAAATATGCTTTACGGTTTTTGTCTTTTTTTACTAAGAGCTTCTCAATTTTAAGATACTTTCTGATTCGTAAATTAAGATTAACAATGAATGACATAGGACAAATATAACTACAGTATATTCTACCTGCTATCAGTGCTAATATAATTGGTGTTATTAAAGAAAAAGCCATTGTGTAAGACCAATAATTAAAGTTAAAAAGATTTTGTAAAGTATATACAAACGAAGTAAATGGCTCAGAAAAGTGAATATTATAAAATCTAACACTATATGGCCCACCACTTACTTGGGTAAAAAACTCTCCTATCACCCCCATAATATATTGATCGTAAACCAACAATTTTTGTACAATATAATTATTTTGTATCAACGGTGAGTTTAAATATGGGTATGGATCTTGCCTAAATGTTCTTATGATTTGAATCAATGGAGAGATCACTAGTAGTAGTATAAAAAACAATTGACTAAATCTTCTTAAATAAAGTAATAATCTAAACATGTTGAGTCTCCTTTCTTTCTACAATAATAGCTGATGGAAACTGCGGACACCTTTCTTCACAGCGCCCACAGCCAATACAAACCTCATTATCAATAATTGGTTTTGCTATTGGCTTTAACTTTATGGCCTCCCCTTTTAATGGACATGCATCATGACATACTCCACATACTCGACCATTTTCAGATAAACAATGGGATCGAATTACCCTTGCGTCCCCCATCTTTACTTCTTTTTTTATTGCGTCTTTATTTCTTAAAATTGTTTTTAATGCATCTGTAGGACACACTTGCGTACAATTCATACATAGGTTACAAGACTTTTTTCTTACGTCTAAATAAGGAGTTCCAGCATATAAAAGCCCTTCGTTCATAGAAAAAAACTCTATGCACCCCGACTCACAGACGTTTGCACAAGCTCTACATCGTATACATTTTGATAAAAACTCATCTTCGGACTCCGTACCAGGAGGTCTTAAAAAAGAAAACTTTGGGGTTTGATGCTTAAAAATAAAGTTACTGGCATGAACAAACTTTAGATATAAGCCACCTATCATAAAGCTAAGAAAACCTAAAACCTGCCTACGACTAAACTCAAAAACATTTACGTGCTTCTCGTCTTTCATCTTTATACCTACCTCTCTATTTCTAAATACATTAAGAAGACCTGTATATCATAATTAATTAGCAAATTTCGAGCCAACTCAATATTCTATGTTAAACTCTCTTTTTTCCTCTATATATACTGTACTTATCGGTTGGTAGGCTTTTGTAATGGTAATATCGTAGACATTATGACTCATTTCTAATACACTATGATGTATCTGACAAATCATATCATGAGGACTCTATGAATCACGAAAAACGAAGCGCACAAACCTGTTATGAAGATTTTTACGGAATGCTTTCTGATACAGTTCGAATGAACGCCTACAAAGAAGCAATTAAGAGAAATGTAAATGAAGGAGATATAGTACTAGACCTTGGTGCTGGCACAGGTATTTTGTCTTTTCTTGCTTTAAAGGCTGGTGCTGCACGAGTCTATGCTATTGAAAAGAGTGATTCAATCGAGCTTGCTAAACAAATAAGCCAAATCAACGGCTTTGATGACAGAATAGTTTTTATCAATGATAACTCTTCAAATATTGAGTTGGCTGAAAAGGTTGATGTCATCATTTCTGAAACCTTGGGCAGTTTTGGCGTGGATGAAAACACTCTAGAGTTTACCTTAGATGCTCGAGATCGCTTTTTGAAAGAAAACGGAAAACTCATTCCTAGTGGTATTAAGATGTATTTGTGCCCCATCGAAGCCAAAAAATCTTATGAAAAAATCAACTTCTGGTCTGAAATCGAAGGAATTGACTTTTCTCCTGCTCGCAATATTTTTACGCAAAAAATTATGATTGAAAAAATTCAGCAAGATCAATTTTTAGCTGAGCCCGTTTTGTTTAAAGAACTGGATTTTTACAAAGAGTCACGCCTAATTATTGAAAATTTAAATTATTTTAAATTTAACAGAGCGGGAGTTGTTCATGGTTTTGCTGGATGGTTTGACCTAACATTAGATAGTCAGAGTACTATTAATACTCATCCTTCATGTGAGTCTACTCACTGGAAACAGGCATTCTTTCCGGCTCAAGACCCTGTCTCCATTATTAAGGGTGATATGCTAGAGCTTAACTTAGAAGTTAGTGCTCAATCAGAGTCTTCAGATAATACAAATATCCATTATAATTTTCGTTGTACCCAACTAGCAAATGAGCAAGTAAGCTCAGTTGGTAGAAATGACTTATGTCCCTGTAACAGCGGTAAAAAATATAAAAAATGTTGTTTGAAGTAACACTATTTTTGTATCTGATTTAAATATCGCTCACACTCTTTTCGTGACTGTAAGTGTACAATCTCAATATGTTCATAAGCTGGGTTTGATTTTATTGTGTTGTATTTTACTCGATTTTTTTTGTATGTTTTTATTGTCCACCATACAATGGAATCACTTGAAAAAAGGTTTCTGAAGCTTTCTTTATTGCCTGTATTAGGCCATAACTCTTTTTGGGTGAAGATCCTATTTAATGCTCTTGATATTGATTGATATAGAGTTTGAATAATATTTAAATCTACCCATATAATTGTATCTACTTTTTTCCATTTTATCGGGGTCGTTCTTGTGTAGTTACCATCAAGCACCCAATCATCTTGATCTAGCGCCTTTTCAAGCCTCTCAAAAAGCACCTTATCATTTGGCATACTCCAATTTTTACCCCAAAATAAAGCATCCATCTCTACATAAGGAATATTTAACTTTTTAGATAGTTTTTTTGCAAAGGTACTTTTACCACTACCACTCGTACCAATCACATTAATTTTTTTCACAGCACCCTCAAATCAAGATTATTAGTAACTATTCAGCTACTATTTTTCAATTTATTTACAAATGTTGATTACAACTAGGTTTTTGATCATTATTATATTTTGTATTTAAAGATTTTGAAGTGTAGTGAACTACTCGAAAAAAACTTTAAACACAAAAGATGATGATGAGCTAAACCGCATAAATAAAGCAAAAAACTACGAGAAACTTATATGATCCTCAACTTTTTTCGAAGAGACCATCTGAATAATTACGATTATTATTCAATTGTATTAAGTCTATACAATAAACAAGTAAAATAAAAATTTTTATTATAACTTATTGGCCTATCTCTAGGTCTAACAATCGATTGGCCTTAATGTTAATCACTCCATCTTTTGAGACTCTTCGCCCCTCTGCAATTATAAAGTTAGATCGCCTAAAAATAATCCTATATTGCTCATAAATTAATGGGGGTAATATGATGTTCATCATTCCAAACTCATCCTCTAATGTTAAAAATGCAAAGCCTTTAGCAGTAGGAGGACGTTGCCTGCAAACACTCATTCCCGCTACTTTTAAAATATGTCCATTTCTAACTGTTTTTAATCTTGTAGAAGGAACAACCCCTGTTTTCACTAAGCTATCTCTCACCAATTTTAATGGGTGTGTGGATGCAGAAAATCCTATAGATGAAAACTCATTTTGTAGCTTACTCCAATCACTTTCACTAGGAAGATCAGGCTCTTTTTCTTTCACTTGTATCCATGATTTTTGTAAACTCCTCTTTTTATAAGCCCATAAACTCCATAATAACTCTCGTCTTGCTTGTTTAAAACAGTCAAAAGCTCCAGCTAGTATCATATATTCAATTTTTTTATGATCCATATCTGTTCTATCTATAAAATCATACAGTCCTTCAAATATTTTTTCAGACCGAATAGAGTATATTTTTTCGCAAGCTGATATGGATAAACCTTTGATTAAATTTAATCCAATAAAAATTTTATTAGCTGCTCCAAAACAATATATTTCACTCTTATTAACACTAGGAGGAATGATTTCTATCCCATGATGCTTAGCATCTTGAATAATTACCTCATTTGAATAAAACCCCATAGGATGATGGTTTAGTATAGACGCCAAAAACTCTGCTGGATAATATTTTTTATACCAAGCTGACACATAAGTTATTTTTGCAAAAGCAAGCGCATGGGATTTACAAAATCCATATAATGCAAATCCTTCAAGAGCTTTATATATGGAGTCAATCGCATCAAAGCTAAGTCCATTTTTTAAAGCTCTTTCAAAAAATACAGATTTTAACTGGGCCATAAGCTCTTTTGATCTTTTTTTACTCATATTACGTCGTAATACATCCGCTTCTCCCTCACTAAAATCAGCAATCTCAATAGCCACTTGTAAAATTTGCTCTTGAAATAAAATTACCCCTAAAGTGTCTTTTAAAATTGGCTCCAAACTTGGGTGGTCATACTCTACCACTTCTTCTTTTTGCCTTCTTCTTATATAAGGATTTACCATCCCTCCTTGGAGTGGACCCGGTCTTATGATAGCTACTTGAATTGCTAATTCATGGAAGTTTCTTGGTTTTGTGCGAGGCAAACTCTGCATCTGTGCTCTTGACTCTACCTGAAACAAGCCCACTGTATCTGCTTTACCCATTATGTCATAAACTCGTGGGTCATCCTCTTCAATATCTCTATAGTCGATCACACGATTTGTCGATTTTTTAATCTGATTTTTAACATCTCTTAAAACCGATAGCATCCTAAGACCTAAGATATCTACTTTAATTAGTCCAGCCTCCTCTACCATATCTTTATCCCACTGGCATACAACTCTGTTGTTCATCCTAGCGGGTTCTAGTGGTACAACTCTATGGATAGGTATAGATGATATAAGCATACCTCCCACATGAATCGAAGGATGCCTTGGTATGTTCATGATAGCGTGTACCATATTTTGAAATACAATCCATGTTTTGGACTGAAGAAGCTTTGAAAACTCCTCCAATTTTGAAAAATCATCAAATGAAACTTTGGAGTTGTAAGTGCCGCATGTTTTAGCCATTTTTGATAAAACATGATCTGGAAACTCTAGTACCTTGCCAACTTCTTTTATGGCGCTACGAGCTCTAAATGTTACAAAAGTACAAACCATAGCTACATGATCATAACCGTACTTTTTATACACATATTGAATGATATCTTCTCGATCAAGCTCATTACCATTTGGGTAGCTAGCAAAGTCAATATCTATATCCGGAATCGCATCAGAGGATTCATTTAAAAACCTTCCAAAAAATAAATTGTGTTTAATAGGACAAACAGGAGTTATATCTAATAAATAGGCTACTAAGGAGTTAGCTGCCGATCCTCTTCCTTGTGCTGGAATATTTTTGCCTAACGAATACTGAACAATATCCCAAACTAATAAAAAGTATCCACATAAGGATTTATTTTTAATAACTTTTAGCTCAACCTCAAGTCTTTTATTTACTTCTCCTCTGTCTATGGTATTATTTTCAAAAGATACTCTATATTTACGAGGAATCGCCTCATAGCATAGCTTTTGTAAGTAAGAATCTACCTTATACGAAGGTGGCACAGGAAAGTCCGGAAACCTATATTTTGAAAAATCTAAATTTAAACTACAAGACTCTGATATTTTTTGAGTATTATTTAATACTCTAGGATATTTTTTAAATAAGTCATTCATCTCTTCAAACGACTTTATAAATCTTTCATGGTTTGCAAATCTCAGACTATGTGACTCTCTTAGATTTACTTTATTTTTAATACATAATAATACATCCTGTAGTTTTGCATCCTCTCTTTTTGCATAATGAACCCCGTTACTAGCGATGCACTCTATTTGCCTAGAGCTCGCATATTCATAAATCAAATCACAATGCTTTCTATCTTCTTTTTCTTTATGGTGATTTAACTCAAAATACAAGTCTTGTTTATCAATATGTTTTAAATAGCTCGATACCAACTGATCTGCTTGATCTACTTTATTTTTTACTAACAAGTCATGTAATACAGTAGATTTAAACCCTATCAAAACAAAAAAGTTATCATTTAACTCTAATAACATTTCATAAGTCGTCTTACTTATCCCCTTTTCTTGGCTTTTTCGTGATGCTGATATGATTGAGCATAAACTTTCGTAAGCACTTTGATTTTTACAAATCACCAAAATTTTATCGTTATTTTCTAATAATAAAATTGAGCCAATGATTGGCTTGATCTCTAGCTCTATACATTTTTTGTAAAATGGTATTACTCCATACAAACCGGACTCATCAGTTAATGCAATAGCAGATAAACCCTTCTCCTTAGCCATAATTACCAAGTCTTCTGGGCTCGAAGAAGCACATAAAAACGAAAAATAACTCTGACTATGTAACTCTGAAAAAGACATCTAAATGGAGTATTTAGTATAAAACCACTCTTGATCGCAACGATCAAAAAATATAGATGAAATTTGACCCTCTAATAAAAGGAGTAAAAAGTATTGTCTTTGAATCGGTTTTTCTAGCCACCATTCATCTTCAAAAATCCATGATCTTAATATTTTTTTTATAAAATAAGAACGACCCTTTAAATCAAACTTTTTTGGAATGTTTTCTTTTGATAAAACTCGAATTGGAATTGGCTTTAAAGTCTTTTTTGTCTCATAATTATCATCTACTAAAGTTAAATGTGATCTCTTTTCTGGTAGAATATGGTCTTCATTGTCCCAATCAAAATTATAAACTTTTAACTTTTTTTTATTTAAACGATGTATGCTCTGATGAATTGACCTCAACTTAGTAGAGCTCTTTAAAAAGTCCATTAAACTCTCTTGTTTTGAAAATTCAGAAAGTGTCTTGGGTATTTTAACTTTAAAAGCTACTACAGGATGATATAAGCGCATATTTAATAATTGATCTTCTAGCTGTCTAATCCATGTTTTCATATCACGGTTTGCCTTGGAAAAGCTCATGTCAAAATAAAGTGGAGCTCCTTGATCAAAAATTATTTGAATCGATATTTTAGCAGTTAATTGATGTCTTTCTTTTAATAGACTATTAAATACTAAAAGCTCAGACTTAATTTCTGAAGTCAAAAATGACAAATCCCATACCCAAGTACTAAAATACTTTTCTTTTTCTAAAATAATATTAGGATGCGATATCTTTAATGGATTAAAAATTTGACCACGAATTAATTTATATATACGCTCTCCTTCTTGAGAAAACTGTAAATATAACTCCTTATGTGTTAGACGAAACAAATCTTTAATTTTATATATTCCTAGCTTATACATTTTATTCAAATCTCTATTACTCAAGTTTAAATATTGAACCGAAATGTCGCCTAAATACTCTGCTTCTTTATTTTTTTTGATTAATAAACATTGCCCAGATTTAATCTTATGTAAAGCTAAATTTGCTAAAAACTTTGTACTTGCGATACTCACGCATGCTTTTAATTTTAGTTCACTTAAAATAGTACGGATCAATTTTAGACAAAAGTCCGATTGCTTATCCTCTTGAATCGCTGGATCCAATTCAAAATAAAACAACCCATAATCAGATTTTTCAACTTTTGGGGAGTAGCGATAAATAATTTCAAAAAGATCTTTTTGCTCTTTTTCTAAAATATTTTGTTCGCTTTGGATAAAACCGGCCTGAAAACATAAAGACTCTGCTTTTTTATGAAGCATTGAGACCTCTACCCCACACCTCGCTGCAAAACTAGATAAATCAGACACACGCAATGGTAGACTAGATGAATCCAATAAAATATAAGGTTTATCTAAAGGTAAGTTTTTATGCTTAACATGAGCATAAGTCTTAAAATATGGAATAGATACACAAACAATCATAAAATTATTATGAATTGTTTTAAGCAAAAACTCAAGAAATATTCGCTAAACATTCGCTTTATTTTCTATTTTTAATTCAAATAGTTTATATATTATTCACTAAATGTAGAAATAATCTCATTTTCATTTAATCCAGATACAACTTCTGTAAATACATTTCCTTGAGTTCCTAAGCTAATCTCACGCTCAACAAGCTTACCCAATGCATTTATTTGTACAAAATACTTATCTTGCCTCTCTAGGATGTAAATCCAAGGTATATATATACAAGATTTTTTCTTTAGGCTAGTCACTTTGGCTTGTAAGCTTAAACCTGGCGTAAAGTAATCCTCTTTACCTTCAATCTCAAAGGTTAGTTTTACTTCTTTTAATTTAGAAGCAGGACCTTTCTCTCCCAATCTTTCATTTCTAGTGGTAGCAAATCTTGCTATTTTTACTAGTTTTGCAGAAATTTCATTTGCTGGGTCTACTTCTAATGATAATTTAGCTAAATCCCCTATTTTTACTTGAGCTGATTCGCTTTGTCTCACGTATACATGAGCCTCAAAAGAGCTCAAGTCAGGAACCTCTAACAAAAGATCCCCCATATCTACCACGCTACCCTTAGCTATTTTTGACATATTACCGCTTTGCTTTGTATAAGGGTAAAACAATAATCCGTCACTTGGTGATTTTAGTTTCATTCCTTCAATTTTCCGTTGGAATTTTTCAACCTCTTTTTGAGTCTTTTCTTTGTTTAATTTTGCAATAGATAACTTTGAATCTTCGTATTCTTTAAATTCATCTACTAGCTTTTGAGCCTGCTTTAATGATAAGTTTGCCGACTTAATCTCTAATTTTGCTTTTTCTTGCTCAATTTTTGGCATTAAGTCTGAATTATCATTTATCAATAGAAGCTTCGCTTTCTTTAACTCCAAAATCTTTCTATCTAAAGCATTTTTTCTTTTGGCTTCTTCTTTTTTAAGCTCTAACTCTGCAGTTTTTAAAGAATAACTCTTCAATTTTAAATTACTTTTTTCATCTTCGAATGCTTCTATTAGATCAGAGTCTTCAAATTCGAGAACTACTTGCCCCTTTTTTACAAAGACCCCTTCTTTAACCACATTCTTTACCGTATATGCTGAGTACTTTTCAGCTTCTGGGACTCTCAATACAGCCTTCTTTTTTACTGACAGTTCTCCCTGAAAATAAAAATCTTCTTTAAAATCTCCTGACTTAACTACAAAGTCTAAAGCTTCAAGATTAGAAACTATAAAAAACATAAATAAAAAAACAGTCATTACTGTACTACTTTCAAGGCTTCTACAGGACGCACCTTAGTTGCTTGAAATGCTGGTACCATTCCAAATATTAATCCTACTAAAATTGATGTCCCTACAGATACAAAACACGACATTACTGAGAAACGAATTGGCATTCCTGAAAAACTTGATATCATTTGCGCTAAAAACCAACCAAAAGCTAGCCCTAGTACTCCACCACATACAGAAATAAATAAAGTTTCTAATAAAAATTGATACAAAATATCTTTGGACTTTGCACCTACTGCCCGTCGTAACCCTATTTCAGGAATTCTTTCTAAAATATTGGCTAACATAATATTCATAATACCTATCCCTCCTACTAACAAAGAAATAAATGCTATGCTCAACATTACAATATTAAAAATATCTTGGGTCTCATTTTTTTGCTTTAACAACTCTAAAGGGGCAGATATCTTACAAATAGAAACACCTTTATGATATCTATCAATATCTTTCTCGATAGCATATTTATAAGTAAGTGTGTTTTCTAGTTTATTCACATTTAAACGAATTTTATCTAGAGACATAAAAGCTTCATTGGGGGTTAGCTTGCTAAAAACAGTGCTAATAGGAAAGTAAGCTACAAGCTCTTTATTACCTGTTTTAGTAGTAACTGCCCCTATAACATCAAAAATAACATTATGCACTCTAATTTGCGTTTTATTCGCTTTATCTAGCTTTTTCTTTAAAGAAGAAGATACTACAGCCACATTTAAGTTTTTTTCAAAGTCTCTGTTTCTAAAACTCCTACCTTGCGATTGAATCAATGAAAAGTATTCAAAATACTTCTTAGAGACTGCCATATATTTCGCACTAAAACCTAACTGTTCTAATGTAGAAGAATAAGGGACAAAAGTTTTACTATAAGCTATTCCCACAAAACTATTTTGATCTTGAAAAGTCTGCTTCAATCGATGTACATCTCTAATAGACAAACCTGGAGTTTTAGAAATATTTTTACGAATAAACTCTTCATTGGCTTTAATTGCATCAAGAGTCACATAATTAGAGCCCATTTCTTCAAGCTTTTTTTGAATTTGAAAGTTTGCACCAGAAGATACAGCAACCATAGATATAACAGCACCAATTCCAAAGATGATACCTAACATAGCTAAAAATGTTCTAAGGGGGTGTAATCGTAAAACCAACCATGAATTATAAATTAAAGTTCTTGTATCCACTCAAGCCTCACATCAACTTCCATTCCTTCTGAAAAAGAAGTTATCTGGTTATCTAAATTACCTCGAACATGAATAAATTTGTCATAACTGTTTAAAATTGATGGGTTCTTCTTTATAACAGGTAAAATTTGTAAAAATGGGTTCCAAGAGTCAATTGTTGCTTCATAAGATTTACCTGTTTTCACAAGAGTAACTTTTGCTTTTGCCCCTACTTTAAGTTGTCTTAAAAATCTCTCCGGAACAAAAAACTCTAAAGATGCGCTTTTGGTTGTAGAAATATAAGCACAAACTGACCCACACTTTAAACGATCGTTTACTTTAATAGGACGTTTATATTGGTTATGATGAGGGAAAAATAAATATCCATCAAAAGGAGCCTTTGTAACAAAGCGATCTAGTTGTACTTGTACATGATCAATCTCAGAAAGTACCCTATCGATTTCAATTTGATAGTATTTTTCTTGTATCTCCTTTACGCCTTTTAAGTGTAAAAGATCCTCTTGTAAGTCTTTAATATTTATTTTTTGAATCTCTATATCCAAATGTAATTTTTGAAGATCATATTTAGCCATTACAGATGATGCCACCAATTGTACTTCTAGCTGTCCTAAATCAATTTTAGCTCTTAATATTTCTGTCTCTTTTTCTGAAATTGCTTGTTTATTTTTTTGTAAAATTTCACGCTTTTTAGACTTAGCTAAATTTAATTCTCTATTTCCACGAGACACTACCCAATGAGCAGAAATATTAAACTCAGAAACAATATCTCCTGCTTTAACTTTTGTACCAGACTCTTGTCTAGTCTTTAAGCTAACACTACTTGAGGAAGAAGCGCTTCCAAAGCCTCGAATTTCAAATCTAGGAGCTCTTAGCTCTACAGGGTTCACAGGAACCAATCGACCTTCAAAACAAAAAATACTACAGACAGTAGTAAAGAATACCACCCACTTAGTCATGTAATAGTCCTGATCGCAAATGAATCCGTTTTGGTGTCATAGCCCCAAGCTCTTGATCATGAGTCACCATAATAATTGTTGTTTTTTCTTTTTGATTTAAAGCATGAAAAACTTCTATAACTTCATCTCTTACTTTTAGATCTAAGTTTCCAGTAGGTTCATCAGCTAATAGTAGTTTTGGTTCATTTACCATTGACCTTGCCAAGGCTACCCTTTGTTTTTCTCCACCACTTAATTGTTTTGGTAAGTAGTCTTTTCTATGATCAATTTGAAACCTAGATAACCAATGTAAGGCTCTATCTCTTCTTTCATTTAAAGAAAGATAAGAGTACTCCATAGGCATCATTACATTTTGTAAAACACTTAAGTAAGGAAGAAGATAAAAACTCTGAAATACAAAACCAATCTTTTGATTTCGAATCTCAGACATCTGATCATCATTCAAATCATGAATTGGCATTTCATCAAAAAAGTACTTACCCGAACTTGGAGCGTCTAAACATCCTAAAATTTGTAGAAGAGTGGACTTACCAGCCCCACTTCTACCCATAATAGATACGAAGTCTCCTTCTGAAATTGAAAAAGATACCCCTTTCAAAACCTCTAAAGATTGATCTCCGTTTTTATACTCTTTTTTTATGTTTTCTAAATGAAATAATTCCATTCAAAAAGAATACTCAAACTATCCAAGAATGGCAATAGACTATCAATTAAAACTGACAACTCAATCAAGGTAATTTTATATATTACTTAGAGATAACAATTCTCCTTCAAAATTACTATATCATGGAGATTACAGAGGACTTTCACCTTTATGTAAATACGACATATCTGGCGCACTAAAAAAAAGGCCTTCCTCAAAATTGAGAAAGGCCATAATTAATAATCTGTTATTGTTTATTTAGAGTATAAGTACCATTACATTGTCCACTCGTCCAATTACCAGTAATTTGAGTATTCGTTGCATTTAATGCACCCATTGAGAAAGTATTGTTACTATCTAAAAAGGTAATACTTGTACCAGAAGTCGTTAAAGTAGTTCCGTAAAATGTTGATTTATCACTATTTTGAGCAGACCAAGACTGATTCTTTTCACTGATATTGACTATCATAGAACCATCAGCACCACAACTATCGGTTAATGCGCCAGTCCATTGACCAATAAAATTTGGCTCAACACCAGAAGCTAACTTACTCGGCTTAACTTTAACAATAAAAACAGCTCCATTTGAAAGGTCATTATTATTATAAAAACCACCTTCAAAGCCTTTAGCGGTAGTAGCTCCCTTATCTGCTTTTAACAATACAAATCCAGAAATAGATCCATAACTCTTTAAAAAGAAGCTAAAGTCACCATCAAAAGTTAGTTTACCACCATCAACAATTACCACACCATTTAATGAATTAGGTTTATTTAAGCTGTTTGTCTCACTATGGTTTTGAGTAAATTTTGTACTGATTAGGTTTACTACATTTAAACTAGCATCAACTGTGAAATTTGCTGTTCCACGGTATCTTGCATTTAACTGACTCGAATAAGTAGTTACTCCTGACTGATAATACTCTGCTCGCGTATCATCAAATACCGCATTTAAAGTGTTAGTACCATTTTTAGTATAAGTAACAGTTGAATTTGTTGAAGTATTTACCTTCTCTCCTCGGTGATAAGAAACCACTCGAGTACGAGTTACTTTAATACCTGCAAATGTCCAAGTAATATTTTTTGTCGAAGTTAACTGATTCGCCTCAAAATACTCTTTAGTTAAACTCAAAGATGATCCATCTGTATTTACTACGAAATTATATTTTTCGATACCTGATGTTAGTGTACGACTCCAAGTAACCCCTGTAGTATTCAATGCATTAAAAACACTGTTTCCACCAAGAAAGTTATTACTATTTGTAATAATAATATTATTAGCTAAAGTTGCATTTGCAGTATCAATCGTATCATCTAAACCAACAGAAAGAGTTTCGTAAGGTATTTTTGTTTGAATATAAGATTTTAAACCAGCGTTACCTTCAATACCATCTCCTTTTGATAAAACATCAATTAACGTCGTATCATCAATAAACAAAATTGCTGCATCATTTGTTTCTTCGATCGTTCCATCTGTTTTAACTTTAATATCAACAGATACTTTTCCAGCTGTTGTCACTTTTGATAAATCCTGACTTAAAACAGTTACTTCATCTAAAGTAAAGTTATTTGGAATGCGTAAACTTACGCTGTTATTTACTAATAAAGCTATATCAATTGTTTGCTTTAAAGACGTACTATTTGTTTTGAAAATTGAGTTTCCACTCTGACTGTCAATCGTTCCTGAAAAATGTCCCTTTGCTATTACCACAGGAGTCTTTAAAACATTATAACCATTGATGGTTGTATTACTCGCAACCTGCATACCATTAGCTTGTGCCAAAACAAATGGAGCCAATTGTAATTGAGCTTTTAAGTTTTCTGATTTTGTACCTGTTACATTAATATTACTAGCAACACTTTGCCATGCTGTCCCATCAAATCTTAAATAAGTTAAACCTGTTTTATTGATATCAGAAAAATTATAAGAATCAATGACTTCACTTACTATATTTGCGTCAACGACACTTTTTACATTATTACCCGATGTATCCTTTAAAATAATGTCAGCGCCCATAACAACTTGATAACCAGCATCTCTTAACAAGTCATACTTAGGAATATCAATTAAGCTTTTATAAGGAGTAACAAATACTTTGTATTGTGTAGCTTTTGTTGTAACTTCAACTAGCTTTTTTACGACTACTAGATCGCCTATCTTAGCTGGAGTTGTTTTATTTATAAAAGATAGATCACTTGTTAAATTATCAGAAGACTTTTCAGAAAAGCTGATTTCGTTATCTGCACTTAAGCCAATTTGAGTTTTACTTTTAGTAGATTCTTCGATTTTATTTTCATCACTAGTTAGTTTTACAATCTCCTTTAGCTTTTGTACTAAAGGGTTTGTAGTTGCACTTGGTGCAGGACTTTTATCCAGAATAAGGTTCTTGAACAAATCTTGAGTAGAAGAAGTAGTATCAGTAACAATTTTAGCTATATCACTACTAGAAGCCGACAAACCATTGAACAGTTTAGTATCTAATTCTTGTAAATATTTTTGAAAAGTTTTAGGATTTAAATTTTGAGAATAGTTTTGGGCAACTGATGCCCCTAATTGAATATCTCCTACTGCTTTCACAGGAGCAAACATAACAAAGTTTAAATTACCAGCAGCAGCATTATCAATAGGATCGACCGTTGCTAAAGTATTGCTACCTTCAGCAATTAACATATACTCAATACCTGGGTCTAAAATATATTCAATTGCAAATTTACCTTCATCATCTGAGATGTCATTTGGTTCTCCACTATCAAAAACGCCATTGTAATTTAGATCTAAAAATACTCTTGAATTTTTGATAGGCCCATCACTAACAATACCGCTAATAACACTTATTACACCTGGATCACTTGTAGCAACTGCACCGCCACTACCACCACCACAACCAGTAATGAAAAATATTAGTGAAACCAAGAGCCCCACAACAAAAGTACTTTTTATTTTGTTCATTTTTTATCCTCTATTAATATAACTAAGTTAGTATTATATTTTCAAATACACTCAGTATTTGCTAAATTTTTAAACAATTTTTCGAATATTACCAGATTTATGAGTATTTATGCTACTAATAATTGAATGCAAACCAATCCTACTAACAAATCTGAGTCTCTATATCTCAATACTCTCTGTCCAAAAATCAAAAGTAAACTCACTATTATCCTCAAATGAAAAGCTATCAATTGTATTCATTTGAAAGTCTGGGATCATTAAAAAGTCCCCGTTTCCTATTCCAACTTCACTTGAGTCAAAATCTAAATAGAAGCTATCTATTGAATGAAATTCTAACTCTTCTTGAATATCAGTCATATAGCTTTGTGATCTAGGAGCCAATGATTGACTTGACCTTACTAACTTTGAAGGGTTCACCTGTTGTCCTACTTGATCTGCTTTCTTAGAAAGAAAATCAAGTATTTGGTAGTCCACAACTTTTGTAAACTTATACTCACTCACAGCATCTGTATTAGCTACTTCAACTGCGTTATCAGAAGTCAATTGAGTTGTAGAGTTTAAAAACAAACCCTTATTCACAAATTGTAAAGAATAGGAGTCGTTTTCAATTAATGTAGCTAAAGTATCTTTACCAATCAAAACATCAACTACAGCATCTTTAGTATCTGAGTTTCCTAAATATACTTTATTTACATTTGTTTCGATTGCAGATTTCTTCAATTGAGCAATCGAAGCATCACTTGTGTTTGCTCCACGTCCAAAAGCTCCATGACCAATCAT
>JAGSHD010000036.1 GCA_023954715.1 Candidatus Cloacimonadota bacterium
ACAGAGGCTTGATCTGAAAGAATCGTAAGATTCAAGAGGATTGGTTAAAGAAAGAGACTTTCAGAAATGAAAGGATCAGGAAATCAGGAGACAGCTTTTAGAGGTGAAACTCTGAAGCGGCTAGTAAGATCAGAAGAGGACGAGCAAGGTAACTTGTGAGTAGGCTTTAACAAAAAGACCAAAGAGTGGTTCAAACTACAGATTGGGATCTAGGTAACTAGATATTGTTAAAACTAAAGACTCTAGAGATAGGCTAAATCGCAAGAGAGTTTGTTAAGTGTCAAAGCTTAGACATCTAAAGTCTGGAAAAACGTTAGGGCTCCGACTTGATTTCGGGACAGCTTTCAAAGCTTTTAAAAACCCTCTCAAACTTCGGTTTGAGAGGGTTTTTTGCTTTTAATTTGAAATTGGCAAAGTAAATACTATATAAGATAAGTTATATCAAATTCAAAATACAAATTCGCTCTCATAAGTATTTGAGTACATATGGTTTTTGAAAGATGCTGTTAACTCTATCAAATAACTTGAGAAGTTTTTGTTTATACCTAAACTCTAATAACTTTACTGTTTTTGATAATGAAAGCTCCATATTAATGGGCTTTGCATTTTTCAAGATAACCAGCGAGTTCATAAGATAGTTTTGATAAAGACTTTCAAGCTTAATAGTTTTCCGTATAAAGGGAAAACCAACTCTGGATAGACATATAGTGAAGGCAGGCTAAGTTTGACCTTCAAATAAATAAAAGTATATATAAGGGGACATAAAATCAAATTTACTACTATTATGCGATTAAGTATGTTACGCTCTTATCTGAGCTTGATATAATTAGTATCAAGAGACGAAAAATGCATCTAATTGATAATTCAATTAAAAAGAGATTGTGACCCTAAAGTTGGGACAATAGAAAATGATGCTAAGATTAAATAATTTCTCTAAACAATGTTAGAGGAATGTAAAGAGGTTAATGTGGAAATTTATGTAGGCAACTTGCCATTCTCAGCTCAAGAAAATGATTTAATGGATTTATTTTCAAACCATGGTTCAGTAAGACAAGCAAAAGTAATTATCGATCGTGAATCAGGACGATCTAAAGGATTTGCTTTCGTATCAATGGACAATGCAGATGAAGCAAAAGCAGCTATCGAAGCAATCAATGGTCATGAGATGGATAGAAGAAATCTAGTTGTTAACGAAGCAAGAGAAAGAACTAATAACCGTGGACCTAGACAAGGTGGCGGGGATAGAGGAGGCTACAACCGTGGTGGAAACAACGACGGTGGTAGAGGCGGATATAACTCTCGACGCTAAATAAATGAAGACCCGATCAATTGTAAAATTGATCGGGTCTTTTTTTTTATCTCCATGAAATAGTGGCTGTTTTACCCAAGGGCTATGAGATATATATTAAACAAACTATTTAAGTCAGCCAATAATGGGAGATACTTATAAACTTTTATATTTTTTTATATATAGTAATATGTCTATTAAACTTACTTGGAGCTAATGGTACCTCTGATAAATAATTTTGTTGCAAAGCCATTGTGATGGACGATTTAGTATCCAATGGGTGAACTAAGGATATACGTGAATCGCCTTTGATGTTTGAAAATTTATTTAGCCTTGGCTATCTGTCTAGGTTTCGTTGTAAATAGTTATTATTAAAGAGGGTGTTTTTAAAATCTAGGATAAATACTACCGTCAGGAATGAGGTATCTACTTCATTAACTCGATGTAGCTGATTAGACCCAATCCTTGTAAAAAATAAAATGTAGTCATTGTTTGTCTTTAAGGGGTATCTTATTTACAAACAATTTACTATTTTCTTTCATAAAATTATGATTACACTATAGAAAATAGGGGCCATCTAGTAAACATAGTTATTACATGATAAAAAGAGTTTATAAGAAAATTAAATGGGCTAAAGTGAGTGTAGAAGCAATAAAACCACGTGAATAGAAAAATAGTAAACATAAAAAACAAAATAAATTAAAATAGTTGTTGACTTTGTATCAACATGAGCGTAATATAACGACCTTCTCAACCGAGAGGGCGTCGCAGATGCGGACAAGACGAGATTATATCGAAGTCTTGAAAGCAAAAAAAGCGGCAATGA
>JAGSHD010000018.1 GCA_023954715.1 Candidatus Cloacimonadota bacterium
TCCGATCATGTGTTTTCTCAACACTTCATCGGTTTCGATCTTAGTAAGTCCCTAGCGATTAAAAGGTTGCCCTCTCAACTAAGCTGGTTTCTCCTACAATTGTTTTGGCTTTTCTGGAATTATCGTTGTGATCTTAGTTTACTTCTAAACTGTACCTTCTTGATCTTATCTTTGTCTGTGTTGCCACACACTCCAAATGATCTTCAAGGTTTTGATCCCACAACTCTGGCCGGTCTGTCAGACGAATCCTTCAGTGGCTCCCAGTGTAACCTTTTGAGCTTGTCTTCTCGTTCCGAAGAATCTGAATCTTTAGCTCGTTGCTCTCGGGTGTTTTCGAAAGCCGTACATAGTGCCACACCTTAGTACCGTAATGCAAGCTTTATTTTAAAATAATTGAATTTATTTTTTATTGAGGCTTGACGAAATTTGTAAATATGGCTTGTTTGCTAGGTTTTCTTATATTTTAAAGACTTTTATTTTTATAAAGTTTTCTGCTAAAAATATGTAAAGGAAACTAAATATATGTTAGTAAAGCAGTCCACTTACCATTATATATACAAGTTCCTAAAAATAAAGTGATGAAAACTGAGATATTGGAGATGAAGAAAGGTCTAGACTTTTAATGCTCCTCAAGCAAATTAAAATGTAAGTAACGCCTTAGTTGGATTTCATCTTAGTTATTTAATTTAGGCCAGTAACAAATAAGGACTATATGCGATAACTCCTACAGAGTTTTAGCTCAACTGCATGCGAAACTTAAGTAAACTATCTAAAGAGTGAGTCAATCGGCTACCAAACCATGAAAAGTCCTCTCCATCTACTAATATAGTTTTTAGCCTTGTTATTTTTGATATTTCTTGGAGATGCTTTTCTTTAAAAGGATATGGCTCTGATGATAAGAAAATGTAACCAGAACCTATATCCTCAAGTTTAACTTCAGGATATCTATCTAGATGTTTAAATGTGTTTTCAAATCCATATAACTTTAAAACACTATTAATGTATGTATCAGCTGCACAGATCATATATGGGTTTCTCCAAATAAAGTAAGCTACTTGTTTTTTGTTAAATTTGTGGCTTTTAACTCTATTTAAATGACTTTTTATTTTTATTATTATTTCTGTAGCTTTCAAACTACTATGAGTTAGTCTTCCTAAGTTTAAGATCATAGGATTTACATCTTCAACTTGATCTATTTTTGTTACAAATACCTTACAATGTTTTTTTAGCTCTAATATTTGATCTTTAGTATTTTCTTCATGATTGGCTATGACTAAGTCTGGTTTTAAATTGATTACTTTTTGAATATCAAAGTTTTTTGTCCCTCCAATATTAGGGATATCTTTTACTTTTTCATGTGGATGAATACAATAGTTTGTTTTGGCTACAACTTGATCTTGCAAACCTAAATCTATTAAAGTCTCTGTGATAGATGGTACCAAGCTAATTACTTTTTGTGGTTTTTTTTCTATAAAAAACCTGTCTCCAATAGCATCAAGAATTACATTTGTCATAAATGGAGAGCCTTTCTTTTAACGTGTTTCATCCCATTTCTTGTAAGGACAGTTTTTACACTTATTCTCACAGCAATAACCACGTTTTAACAAAACCTCTCTAGATAGAGGTTCATACTTTATTTCCGACATAACAGCTCCCTCTCATAGCTTAAACTTGAAAAGCACTATAACAGAGCAGTTTAAGTAATTGTAGAGAATTAAGCTCAAGTTAATTTTTGAATCTGGTAGTTCATAGCAAATTTCTACCAGCTTTTTTGTAGATGGCCAACATTAAAGATCATGACCTTATACTATTGTTTCATCCTGATAGCTTATAAGTTGCTGTACTCTAAATTAAGAAGAGGTGATGTGCCATAGGACAATTTTGTTTTTGAAAACTTTTGAATATGGTTCAAAAAACTCTAATTTTAAGTAATCCCTCAAGCAAATACAAAAGCCTTCGGTGGTATTAACATAATAAATCTATTATCGGTTAACCATCTGAGAGCGTTTTAAATCACGAGCAGGCAACAGCAGGAGAGATTTAAAAGCTCTCACATTCCCTCGTCTTTTTGTGCATAAGTTCTTATGCACATTTGCTTGAGGTAATGGTGGGTGGTCTGTTTTTAAATGTCAAACGGGAAAAGTCAAATAATTAGACTAAATCGTGAGAAAAATACTTATATTGCTCCTAAATGGATGTAGAAAGACTAAAGTTTAACTTTATCATTTAAAATATCTTCTAGTAACTCTATTTCGCCACGCTCCAATGTAACTTTATTTGCATCTAAATGCCAATAGGCTGGTGCTTTTTGCTCAGCAAATCGACTAATCCAATTATTTTCAAATACTCTGACTTCTCGTGATGAATACCCATAGTCAAGTTCATCAATTTTAAATTGTTCTCCTCTTAGGATACCATTTTTAAGCTTAACATTTAATCTAAGTAGGTTTTCATTCGGATAGTATACAAACCCACCTTTTAACTCTGGATTCTTCAATATACTCTTTGAGTCACAATTAGTATATGAACTTTGATCAATTACAAACTCTTTCTTAGAATTAACGAAACAAATATTGTGATTTGAATATCGGAGTTTGAATTTTCTAACTTTAAGAGCATCAAAAATAGCACCTTTTTTATAATAGAATTTAAAAATTTTACTATTTTTATCTTTCTTCAAGACTTTGCCAATATGTAAAATTCCTGCATGAGTTTTCTGTAGCCACTTATAGTTGGTTTTATTCAAATACAAAAACACTAAATAAATAGTTATACTTAATGCTATTAAACTCAGAAACTTAATTTTATCCACCATAACCCCATGAACTGTTTCCAGGAAAGTTTTTTCCTTTACTCTTAGTTTTACTGTCAATCAGGCCTTTTAACCATGCTTCAAATTCGTATGCGGTATATGGAAAGCTCCTATCTTCTCGTAATTCTCTTTGCCTATTACCTAGTGGAGTAAGCTCTGTTTCTGAACCAAAAGCCTCATTTCGTATATTCCAACCAATGAAATTAAGTTTACTGCCCAGAGCATGTGCACTCTCATGAGTTATTAACTGTGCAGCTGAATCTTCATTGTATTCGTATAAAGATATTTCGCCAAAAATATTAGTAAATCCACCACCAAATATCGAATGTCTAGTTCCAGAAACTTTGACCTTTTCAGAAGACTTCAATTTAGCTCTAAATGCTTTAAGTAGTTTTAACTTTCCCTCATGTATGTTATCAAATATACAATTAGTTTTCTTTCTCTTTTCGTATTCTGGAATTATTTCATTCAATGCTCCCAAAAGTTTTGTCTGTGCTCGGTGAAAGGCTAATACATCTTCTTCTACAATTGAGTGTTGCGGGTTTACACCCATATCAACAACAGTAAGACCAGCTAACCCTCCACCTATCAATCTAGGATGTTCAGTATTCACAAACTTATAGTACCCACTAGGGTCCGTATTATTCACAGGATTCCCATTAACATAGCTATGCCAGTTATCACAATAAAGCTTTTGCATCATACTCACAGTTCCACCAAAACCCTACAACCCCAAGCCATCCCCAATCAAACCCAAATATTTCTCCTGAATCGAAAACAATTTTTCAAATTGCTTCTTTTTGGTGAACTGCTCCTGTGAAATGACTTTGCCTGCTTGATAGTAATTATCTTTGACCCAATTAGCATCTCCCGATGGTTTTGGTTGAGGATCCAACACTCTTTTTAAAAAGATGGCTTGCTCTCTTATAGTCCCATCCAAATTCAACTGCATTTCTTGAACCTTCTCAAAGCTATGTAAGGGGTAGATTTCTGCTGAAATATTATAGGGCCCCATTGTTCCATCATTGTTTAATTTACAAAGACCAACACCCTTCCAGGTAGGAAAACTAACAATATCTCCGTTTTGATCGGTTTCACCCAATTGGTCTACAACCAACTGATAATAAACTGTTGGCATTTTTACATACTGTCTTTGATCTCGAATCTCGGGATTGTGGACATAGTAAATTGCTTCATTTTGTGATGCAACATCCGAACGACAGCCTTCTAAGGGAAAAGCAAAGTTTAAAGAAATTGTTGTAAAAAGTAGTATTAAAGTTTTCATAATATCCATTCTAATCAATCTGCAAGGTTTTGATTCATACATCTTGTCAATATAAAGCTTCTAAGCTTTTTTCACTAACAAAGCTTTACTATGTGACACTAACGACCTCAGGCTTTCGGGCATACCTAGGCTTTTTAACAACTCATTAGAGAATATAGTATTATCCATATCACCAAATCTCATTGGTAAGCCTTGTGCTTGGTCTGTCATAGGATGATTCATCATTTGTAGATGTAGGTGAGGCGTTAATGACCCTGCACCTGAGTTTCCACATTTTGCTATTTTTTGGCCTGCTTCAACTTTGTCCCCCGCTTTTACTAAAACAGAGTCTAGTTTTAGATGCGCATATAAAATGTATTCTTCGTTTCCGTGATCTATCAAAACAAAGTTTCCTCCACCTAGTTGCAGGTCACTGACTTTACCACGATAGTTGGCAATTTGTTCAAATGTTTTACTTGGATGGAATGGTTTTGGATTGTCTGGTAAACCATCAGCACTACTATGAACAACTCCGGCCGCGCAGGAGTAAACAGGAGATGAAAAACAATAATGATCTTTATTTACCGAATCTAAGTTACTGCGCTCTTGCAAACTTTGATCTAGCACTATAAAGTCCATTCCAAACTCTGGGGCTAGCATAGTTCGATGACCCCATAACTCTTCTTGGTCTGCTATCATAGCAAGAGGTCCATCCATAGGTAGCAACAAGTCATTTTTATTTTTGTAAGAATCTATATTTAATATAAGACTACTTGAGGAGTTCTGTGCAAACACCTTCAACTGTAATGTATCAGGAATGTGCTGATTAAAACACTCCACATATATTCTTGGTATGAATGCTTGTGAGTTTGCACCAATTTTATGACTATCATCCACCGAGTCAGGAAAAAACTCGTCCGAGCTAGCTAGTTTATTTAAAGGCGGTCTAGACAAGGAGTTGTGTCCTAACAAAAACATTTCACCAAGAGACTCTTGATCTATATATGAAGTTTGAAGAACACAGTCATTCCATAAAAAACTAAGCTCTACTCTTTGTAGCACCAAGTTCATAGAGCTTAAATTTTCAATCACTAAATTATGCAGCATTATCGAACATCGATACAAAGTTGAGCCCATGGCAGAGGTGTAATTTTGAGTATGGGCGATCACCTTTTTAGCATGTCTATATTTAATATTAATCTCATTCATACTACCCACTCCAATAGATTACTTATCTACTTTCCACCCAGTACTTCGATGATGTTTCCTGATGGGTCTTCGAATTGAAACCAAAAAACTCCTGGTTGCATTTCAATTGGATCTTCTTGAAAGATTTGAACTTTATCTGCTCTCAACTCTTCTAACAAAGTAAAGGCTGAATCCACTCCAAACATGACACCACTTCTTGCACTTCGGTCATCTCGTTTTGTTGGAGTATGTCCGCCACCGATCCACATTCCAACATCACCTGTCATTCCCCATGTTTGAGGGCCTAGCTCGGTTGGTGCCATTTCAAAAGACTCTTTAAATCCAAAGTGCTTTTCGTAAAACGCTTTTGTTAAATCAAAGTCATCTGCATATATTAAACTAAATTTTAAATCTGTAACCTTTACCATATCTGCTCCCCATTCTATTTGTTTATATTAAGAAGTATCATAAATACCCAGGTCATGTTTTTCAATCAATCAAGCCTTTTTTATAATTTATAGCCCTTTGCATAACACATCGAAAACAAAAAACCCCCTCCACAAACCTAAGTTTAATAGAGGGGGTTTTTAGAGTTTTATTCTACGATTACTTTCCAATCTTTAGCTCTATATCTTGAACTAAAGAGTTTCTGATGTAGTCTGGTGTTGCTGGTTTAGCAAATCGATCGATCTGTGTGTCGATTGTACTAGAAATTAGCTCTGCTTCTGCTGCTTCTTCACCAGTAAACGAGTTAGTAGGGTTAATTTGATTCATCAAAGTTTGAAACCCTGCTTGTAATACTGTATCTCTACCAGAAGCGATATCTAGTGCTGTTTGACTTACAAAAACATCTGGTTTAATAGATCGTCCTTCAATCATAACTTCACTTTGTGTATAAAATCTTCCAAAAGAAATATAAGCTGTGTATCCAGAGTTAGCTAATACATAAGGAATCGGTGAACCGGATCCAGCTCCGTTTGGAGTCCCTACGAAAGTAGCACGCTTATAGTCATTGATCGCTGTCATAAAAATATCTGTAGTTGAATAACATCCACCATCCATTAAGATAACTAAAGGCTGAGTATAAGCAGCTCGATCATTCAATCGATCGTTCATTACTTTTGGGCCTTCATAAGAGATCATTTCTCCATCAACAAAATGCTCTGCTACTTCTTCTTCTGTTACATCAAAACCTAATTGACCTAACAATTGAGTTGCTGCTGGTACAGATGTAAAAGTCTCATCTAAGTCCTTTTGAGAAAAAGCACCTTTTAAAACAAATTGTTGAAAATAAACACGACTATAGATTGTATTCAACCAACCCTTATTAATTGCTGGTGCTTCGTTATCTAAAAAGTAGTTTGCTAATAGGTAACCCCATTTAGCTACTCCTCCACCGTTTCCTCGAAGATCTAAAATTAATCCATCAGTACCTTCTAGTAACTCAAGAGCTTTTTCAAACTGTGGTTTAGGGTCATCTACTTTCATAAATGATGTTAACTTCATGTAGCCAATATTTTGATCTTTGAAAATTTTCAATTCAAGAGGTAGTGATCCACTTACATCTCCGATTTCTGCTGTGTTTAATTTTAAATCATCAACAAAACTAGAAACTGCCGCTTGTGGTGTTCGCTCGCCTTTTAGATGTCTCCAAGAGGACTTAACTTCTACTCTTTCACCATTTAAACTTTCAAACAATAAAGTTGCTTTTGATGATTTTGGTTTACCATCATAAATGTGTCGATATCGTAAGCTTTTAGCAAAGGCGTTCATGAACTGGCCTTTTGTTGAAGCTGAGTTCCATTTTTTATGTCTTTTTGAAATCGCTCGCACAGACTCTCCATCGATTCCGATTAATCGAAAGCCCTTTTGAACAACATTAGCAAACTCTGAGTCTTCATGAATCCAGTTTACAAACACTCTATTACCTTCACCAATGATAAAGTCAATGTTTAAAGCATAAATCCCTGTATCATAATATACTAAATCAAAAGCATTGTTATAACAGTGACCATCACCTAAAGCTACTTGAGCTTCGGTTAAGATTTGAAAGAATTCTTTGTCAGTTGTAACAGAAGCAAGTTTATCTTTTGAAGCTTGATAAACATCATCCCAATCAACATCATAATCTTTTTTCTTTAGATCAAAAAATGCATATTGTTGTTTATAAGCAGTGAAAAATGAATCCATATCTTGCTTCATTTCATCATGCGTTAAAGCAAACAAAGATTGAACACTGATTGCTAAAGGTAGTAAAAGTCTTTTTATATTAAAACCCATTTGGTTTCTCCTTAATCTAGCTTTTAAACCCTAAAAACACACCTTATGAGTTTGAAAGCCTCTATTTTTTATATATACAAAACTACGCAAGGTCTTAAAAAATGTTTCTGTAAATCAATGAAAGTCAGCTATTGAATGATTTTTAATAGTTTTTTACATCTATGAGAGTACAAATGTTGATCCAAAACTCGTTTATATGCATTTTTTAACATGGTTTCTCTCAACGCTCGATCTTGAGAATAAACAGAGATTTTTTCTTTTAAATCATCAATACTTGAGTATAGAGCCATTTCGTCTTGATCAAACAACTCACGAACAGCAGGTTTGTCCTCACTAATTTGAAATGTTTTTACACCAATACACTCGAAGTTTCGAAAGTTAGATACATTATCTACTTTTCCTAACATATAGCCACGATGAATCGGATTTACCAAAATATCGATTTCAGCCGTTTTATAAAGCATCTGATGTCCCCAAGCTTTTCCTTCAAAGTTTTTGATTAAATGGGGATACATAATTTGTGTATCTCTTTCAAAGTTCCCACTCCAAAAATGAAAATCATAAGATCTTAGCTCATTAAGTAGTTTCATACGATCGGGGTAAATCGTACCAATAAAACCTAATGGATACTTTTTATTTTGAGGAGAATCACTCACTGAAAAGTCGCTCATGGCAAAAGGTAAATGATAAGCGTTATATCCTTTTTTTCGTAGCAGGTCTACACCATCTTGATCCACTAAAAATATGTGAGTAAAGTAAGATAACTTATCTTGCCAACCATCAAATGGAGCACGACCGGGACTAAAGCTCAGCCACAAGACACGAGTTGAAAAAGACTTTTGAATAAATTCCAAATACTCCTTAGTATAAGAAAAAATTTCTCTTGTCATATAGGCATCAAAATCATTGTTATCAACAAATTGATAAAAGTCTTTATATTGTGAGTCTAGGCGATTTAAGCAAAGTTTTGGATTACTGGTCTCAAATTCAAGTTGCATCTTGCAAAGCAATCTACGTATAGGCCATGAATAATTTTTAAAAGGAATATTTCTGTATTCTGTTACTTCTTCACCAGCAAGTTCTAATCCATAAGAGAAAGTACCCAAGCCGTTAAACTCTTCACTTTTTTTAAACTGATTGCAATTATCTGAGTCTAAATGAAAGTTTCCAAATAAGTCATTTTGTTGAAGGTTTCCGTAAACTAGCCATTTCATAAATTAGAAACGAAAATCATAACTAGCTATAAAGCCTTTATGATTTAAATCAATTGTAGGATTGTTTCGACCAGTATCTAAGGCTAAGTCTTGCGATCGGCTTTTATAACCAATAAATAGATTCGACCCCACTACATTTGCTGCGTTCATATGATATTTGATTCCTACTTCTAAATCTTTAGAGGCCAATCGATTTTTAAACATTGAAAAATCTAACCAACGATACTCTCCAAACAAAGACCAACCTTTCATAAATTCATAAGAGGCATTACCAACAATATAAGGCATTGGTAAATACTCAGAAATCTCAGCTGAGGCTAATGGTGTTAGAGCCCTAGAGCCACTAATATTTGCTTTTGTTTGAATAATATTTAGACCCGACCCCAAATAAAAGGAGGATTTCATAAAGGAGGATTTACTTAAACCATATTGAAAATCAAAGCTATTCATCTCTAAATCTAAGTTTAATGAGTCACCAACATTAAAAGACTTTCCTTGAAATTGAAATGTTTGTTTTACATTCAATTTAGACCGATAACTCAATGGCTCATAACGAAACCTTAAGTTAGTACCCAAAATGTGAAGCTTTAAATCAGCACCCATAGACTGGTTACTGACTTTAGATAAGTCAGACGCAATGCCAGTGGAAGTTTTAAAGTTTCCGCTTAGGGTTGATCGGAAATATCTCACAGAAGGAGTCAAACCACTCCATGAAAAAATAGGAATAATGTTTAATAAAAAGAAAAATAGATAATATCGCATAGCTATAAATCGACAAAATAGTGCAAATTTACAACATTTTTGTTACTAAAGCTTTGCTTTATAGATTGGTCTCTAACTCTTTTTTAGAGTTATCTAATCTAAAAGTCCCCATACTTGTTTTTTCATGGGTCTTTGGATCATCATTAAAGTATTTTTTTAAGCAGTGTTTAACTGACAAAAATGCTAAGTCATCCCATGGGATTTCATCTTTTGAAAACAACTTTACATCTAAAGACTCAATGCCTGATTTAAAGTTTAAATCTAAAAGTTTTGCTTTAAATATCATATAAACATAGTTAACATTTGTCACAGAAAAAACAGTAAACAAGTTTTCTATCTCTACGTTGGCGTGTGCCTCTTCGAAGGTCTCTCTCATAGCCCCTTCTTCAACGCACTCTCCGTTTTCCATAAAACCTGCTGGTAAAGTCCATTTGCCTACTTTAGGTTCAATTGCTCGCTTACAAAGTAAAACTTTATCCTCATAAATAGGCATGCAACCTACTACTACAGCCGGATTTTGATAAAAAATACGATTACAGTTAGGACAGCAGTAACGCATATAAGTATCGCCTTTAGGAATTTTTTGCTCTAATTCATGTGCGCAATCACTACAAAACTTCATAAATATTACCCTTTAGTTACCACTAATCCTACTCCACTCACAATGACAATAGCACCTACGATGCTCATTATACTCATTGATTGCAAGGGAATAAAGCTTATGTTAAATAATTGCATCAAAGCGACAATAGCAAAAGTAATCAAGGGAGTCATAGAAATCATCAAGGATACCTCACTAGCAGCAGCATATTTGAGTGAGGCCCCCATTGCTCCATAAGCAACAATCGTATTTGCTCCTAAAAAACAAAGGAGTAAAAATTGCTCTAAATTAAGAGTTAAAAAATGACTATAATCTGGCAAAAAGCTTAATGAGATAAATGCTGTAATATAAACAACTAAATTAATAAATTGTGGATCATAGTTTAATACAAGCTTCTTTTGCAATATGGCCCAAATTACCCAAGCAATAGCAGCCATAAAAATATACACGTTGCCCAGATGAAACTGCTGATCATTCACCAATACCATCAACTGAGATTTATAGTAAATCACAAAACCCACTGTAGCGATCAAATAGCCTATAATTTTATTGCGACTCACAGCTTCTTTGTATATAAAAAAGCCACACATAGCTAGCATCAGTGGAGCCGATTGGATAATAACTTGCGAGTTACTCGCTGAGGTATACTTTACACCAACTAAAAAGCCTATATAGTTTGCTGCTAAAAACAAGCCCGCTATAATTGCTTTTTTTGGTGGGTGAGCTAACAACTTGATTTGAGATCTATCTTTAATTCCAAAAAAACAAAGTAATACTATACTTGCAAAAACAAATCGAAACCACACCACATTATATAGTGGGATACTCACTAAGGCATACTTCAATGCTATAGCCAATACTCCCCAAGTTAAAGATGCAGTAAATGCTAAAGCTAGTCCTAATTTTCTGTGTTCAAATTGAGTCATGAGCTACCTTAAAAGTGTACATGTATCTAAGCCTTCTATACCAAGACCTTTTGATGGGAGCAAATATTAACTCCATGTTTTAAAAAGTTTACTCTATCAAAGAAAATACTTTCTGAATATGAAGTTTTAATAAGTTCATGTCTTTAGAGTCCATTATATGCCCCTTATCCCATATCTCTATGGAAGACTCTTCAAAAAACTTTAAAAGTGGGCTTGCCAATTTTTGGTACTCTAGGGCACTTAACAGTGTATCTTGATATCCATGAGTCAAACATACATTGCAGGTGTTATTTTTAGCCATTTTTAACAGTTTTTCTTGCCTAAAAATAGCACCACTCATGCCAAAAAATCCTTTAATTTTATCTGGATATTGAATAATGTACTCTAACCCTAAAACACTTCCTTGTGAAAAACCAACCAAATAGATTTGAGTAATCCCTTGAGAGTTTAGTTCAGAAGTTAACTGATCCACAATCTGTAATGAACGCTCTAAACCTTCTTCATGATATGGAGGCCTTGCATACCACGATCTACCTTCAAAACCAGTTTCAGTAGTCCAAGGATCGGGTGCATTTAAAAGTAGATAGTTCATGGAGTCTAGTTTTAACTTATGGCGAATTCTTCTCATACCAAAATAAGTATCCCCTCTACCATGAAGAGCAATGACTAAATTAGAAGACTCTATTTTAGCAGGAATAAACTGATAATCTTTATATGAAATCTCTATGTTCATTTTAAAAAGGCTAAGGACAAACTTAATTTAGGGTCAACTAATTTACCTTGTTTTAACTGCTCATTTAAAAAATCATCTACTTCAGATAGTTTGATCTCATGGACTGTTATATTTTCACCTTCAATACCACCACCGTCTGCAACTTTTTTCAAGCCACTTGCTAAAACAAAGTGAATCACCTCATTACTTAATCCTGCACTGATCGGTCCGCCAAAAAGGTATTTCATCTCTTCAGCCTCATAACCAGTTTCTTCAATAAGCTCACGTTGAGCAGCAATCAAACAAGATTCACTAATATCCCCCTCATCTCCAATAAGTCCAGCTGGTAACTCGATTACATTATTTTTTACAGGAGGGCGAAATTGCTCTACTAACAAAACTTTGTCATCACTTGTTTTTGAAAGTACAATCACCGCACCAGAACAATTATTACGTTCTACATACTCCCAAGATCCTTCTTTACAAAATCTCAAAAATCTACCTTCATTTATAATCATTTTTTATCCTTCAAATCCCCAAAATTTATTTTAGTGGTTTTCATTTATATCTGTGTCTATTTATTACCAAATCCAAGCGTATGGTAACTACACAAAAAGAGGCTTTAAACTATGCTTTTTGCAATAGTAAACGAAAGGTAAGTTTAAGCAAAGTAAAATATATCTTACTATAGGGTTCCCAAATGGTTGATTCAATGTTATTTATATTAATATAAAATCATTTTAAATTTTGGGGGTATCAAATGTCAGAAGAAAAAAAGTGTCCTCACGGACGACCAATATCGGAATATTGTCCTTTATGTAATTGGTAAAAATGATGCCCCTCTTAATGGAGGGGCTTTTTTTATTCTCCAAGTCTTTTACCCCAAAACTTGAATGTTTATCTTTTAAAACATAAAATATATGAGCACACTAAAGTGACTTTATATGAAACTAGATATTAAGAAACTCGTTTTAAATATGCAACTTACAGGATTTTGAGCCTATGTCTGAGATAAAAATTTCATATAATATAAAAGAGTTTATTTTAATGACTTTATTGTTTGAAATTGGTCGGGACAAAGTCATTACAGATCAAGAAAAGATCTATTTCAAAAACTTATCTAGCTTTTTGAGTATCAAAGAAGAAGATTTTTTCAATATAAAAGCAAAAGTAAAGCTATCTCTACAAGATTATACAGACAACAAAGCCTTTTCACCTCAGGACTTTTTTAGCCAAATCTATGGACGCCTTCAAGAAGAGTTAAACACTTCAGAAAGTAATTTGATTATCCAAACCCTTCACTCTAAAATGAAGTGTGAAAATACTTATCCTAAAAGTAGCTTACTAAAAGACTTTAAAATTACAAACTCTCCTAAAACATTAAAAACTTTTCAAAATGATGAACTTCAAAGTCTACTTTTAGAAATCTCTGAGAAGGACTGGGAAGACGAGTTAACAAAATTTCAAGAGCAAATCATAGACCGTAAAGTGTCTGATGATACAAGTGTTATTATAAAGCAAGAAGAGCAAACCGGATTAAAACCTGGGGCAATTGCAGGCTTTTGCCTATCATTGTTAACTTGTATTTTAGTAAGTGGAATCAGCGATCTTGCTACTCTTGTTTTAGCTTTTATATTTAGTATGGTGTTTAGTATTGCCGGTGCAGGCATTGGCGTCATAGTTAAACGATATATTTTAAACAAAGACTATTTAAGCATATCTACCCCCATTCGAAATCAATATGAAAGCTACGCTATGACAGCTAGTGAGTTACTATCCTTTTGGGATAGTCGAGTAGAATTATACTTACATTATAAAAAAGAGTTTTTAGCTGATAAAATTAAACAAGCTGCTCAGACTACCGGTGAGTGTCGTAAAGTATTGTACGATTTATATGAGTTAGAGGGTTTTGACCCACTCGTTGAAACCAAACTCAAAGAACAAATCACTCAAATGTCGGTGGTTAGTGAAGAAGCCTCACAAATGAACCAAATCATTCAAAAAGTAGAAGACCAAATGATGAAAAAGGTCTACGAGCTTAAGGCAATGATTCAAAAAGAAAAACTATTAGAAAAAAAGCAATACGAACGTGAAGCCTTAGCAAGTCGAGTTAATCAAGTTTTAGGTAAGTCTGAAAAAATCAATGCTGCATGGAATGAAGAAAAAACCGAGCTAAAAAGCCAAATCTCCGGAATGATGACCGTCTTTCAAAAGCAAATTTTACACACTAAAGATTTAGTACTTGCTGAGATTGAATTGAAGTAGTTGCAACTATTCAGCCATAATTTTTCAACTTCTTTACAAAGGTTGATTACACCTAGGTTTTTGATCATTATTATATTTTGTATTTAAAAATTTTGAAGTGTAGTGGACTACTCGAAAAAAGCTTTAAATACAAAAGATGATGATGAGATAAACCGCATTCGTAAAGAAAAAACTGCGAAAAACTTGTATGCTCCGTAACTTTTATCGAAGAAAATACCTGAATAATTACTAAAAAAGAACCTACCCATAAACCAGTTATAGGTAGGCTCCATTTTTTACACAACTTAACAACAACTTAGGAACTTTAAATATATAATATAAAATAAAAAAGAATTTTGTGTAAAAAAGTGTTAAATAATTAATTAAGTAAACAAGCAAACTGAATCATTTACAATATAAATCTCTGAGCTAAAGTAAACTTGCTCATTAGCTATATAAACAACTCCGATTTTTATAGCTACAATATAATTATGACTCAATACAAAGTCATAAATCAAGAGTAACCGCTCTATTTTGTATTTGAAATGATATTTAATCTACTTTAGAAAATCGTTCTTTATGCCAGTTCATGTACAAGTCATCAAAGTATTTAGGGTTTTCTAAGACTTCTAATGTAATCTCAAAACGACCTTGATGACCAATATAATTTATAGCACTCGCTCCAGCTAACAATACACTTAAGGCATCGCTTAATTGTAGTTTTTCGCTTTTAGCGTAATTTTCAGCAAAGACCTTCGCTTCAGGACTAAAAAAGATTTCTATTCCCATTTCACCTTGAAACTTTTTAATATAATCATCAAAAGCATTTCGTGAAAGGATTTTTAACAAATAATCTTTTGGAGTATCACAAACTTCTCGATTAATTAACAAGCTTTTATGCTCACTGCCTGGTAACTCATATTGAAAGTCGGTTAAAATATCTTCCCAAACCCCAATCAAAGCTCTAGCACCTGTTTTTTGTCTTTCTGCTTTTTCAGCTACAAACTCAATAGCATCATCAGTAAATTGAAGATCAATCCCAAAAGATTCAAACTCCAATTGATATTGGCGCAATAAAGAGTCTTCTGTATCGTTCATGATTCTCATTAAATCATTTTTTGATAGATGGTTTACATAAGATCGAATCGGTGTTCGTCCTACTAATTCAGGAATAATACCAAACTTTATATAATCTGCTTCTTCAGCAAATGGATACAAGTTTTTGAAAGACTCGTCCTTTCTTTCGTCTGGTAAAGTAAATCCACCAATCACCAAGTTACCATCCTCATCTGTAGATCCAGGTCCTCTTGAAATTCTTTTCTTGATGATGTTTTCTAAAGGATCACTCCCTCTTTGAAAAGACCCTCCTAAAATAAACAAGATATTTTCAGTTGAAAGCACATTATCTAATCGATTACCCTTACCCTTTTGCTTATCCATCATATCTTGGATTTGAGCAGAAGGTGACATTGGGTTTTCAATAGAAACTTGTTTTCTTTCAATCAACTTTAAAATTGCTCTTTGAAAACCTTCTCTTGATATATCGTGTCCACCACTACCTTCTCTAGCTTTTTTATCCAATTCATCAATAAAAACAATTGCCCCATTTTTATTGATATATTGTGCTTGCTCTTTTTTAGTAGCACCTGGCGCCATATCAATCAACTCACGAATCATGTCATCGGCTGATTTACCTACGTAACCAGCTTCGGTGTAATCTGTGGCATCAACAATCAAAGTAGGTACATCAATCAAATCACCTAAAACCTCAATACAATAAGTTTTACCTGACCCAGAAGGCCCCGCAATTAAAGTATTTTTCTTACGAAATCTACGAAGTCCATGATCTTTTGATCGCATTATTTTAATCATAGAAAAATGAAAAGCTGATGCGATGGCAATACGCTTTTTATACTCTTCTTGTCCAATAATATACTTATCTAAAAAAGCTTTCACTTCTCTTGGAGTGTATAACTGAATATTGGATTTTTTAACCGAGCTAATCCCTTCATCAGCCATTTTTTCTTCAATGGAGTCCCAAAAGTAGGACTCTGCATCGTCAAAAGCAGATAAATAAAGTCGAGTAGCTTTTTCTTCACTTACTCCAAAGTCTTTCATGATCTTGTCTAATGTTTCTCTAGGAATTGAAATTTTCATAATTCAGTCTTTTTAATTTTTTGGTGATTGCGTTGATTGAAACAAGTTTATCCATCTTTACCATACAAAAATATGCTGGAACATATACTAAACCACAAATATCTTTCTAGATAAAGGGTTTATAATAAATCTTAATAATTTATTATCCTAATCAGACCATTCTTAGGATATTTATGAAGTTTAAGTTAGTAGAGATATCCTATGGCTTAGGAACAACTAACAAACTATCCGTCTTATATCGTTTTTGGCAATCATCTATAGTTGGTTTTACAATTCCACTACGAAAAGCTTTATCAATTTTTAGCCAACTTTCACACAAATCCGAAGAGATACCACAATCCAAAATCGATTGCCTTAAAATATTATGCCTTAAGGTAAAAAGCTCATCAGTAATAAACATGTGTTTGTGAGCTGGTATAGGTAATTTACCCGAATAACACTTAGGCCCACCCATAGCTTCTGACATAAAATCCGATTGTTGATTTTCAATAACAGTTTGATCTACACCAAGAAAAAACTTCTTAAGCCAATCATGCTCAAAAAGTCGATCATAAAAGATTTTGTGAACTCGTTTTAAAGTCGTTTTTCCACCGAGGCGATCTAGCAAGCAGTCTGTCATATAGGGATATCCTTATTAAATATTAAGCAATTATGAACCATTTTCCTCTTTATTTCTACTTTTTTAGAAACATTAACTTTTAAAAGAAAAAAACACTCACCAGCAATTAGTGTTCGTTTGCAATCAATCTGTTATGTTTTTATAAACAACTTTTAGACAGGAGCATTAAGAGAGTAATATTTATGGAAAAAGTTAAACCCCTATTGCAAAGAGTAGGTAGATTCTTTGTTTTTGTAATTGTCATGCTAATTTTTAAACTAGGAGCAAAGTACTTTGAATCAAGACGAATGGATCTAAACTTTCAAAAAGAGATGCAAAAAATGGTAGATAAAGTAAACAAAGATCTCCCATCTCAAATTGATGAATATACTGAGTTTTACAATGTAAGCTACGATAAAAAAACTCTGTTTTACTTTTATAACTTGACTAATAGTAGTGATTTAGAACTTTCGCAAGATGATATTGATCGCTTTACCGAGAGTCTTGAAACAGTAGAAGAACCAGCCACTAAAAAAGAGGTTTGTAGTGGTGAAATGGCTCCACTGACTAGTAAAATTAATATCAAATTTGTTTATCAATACGATGATGAAAAGATTGCCCATATTGATGTGAAAAAAGGCTCTTGTAAAAAGTCTAAATAAATTAGCTTACTACAATTGATCTAATTGTAAATTGAGCTTTTCTAATTCATTTAAGAAGCTGTGGCGTAAATCAACAGCATAAGGATTTTCGTTTTGAATACTAAAAAATAAGTCCCACGAGTCTCCTCGCAAAGTATGTCTTATATCTAATAGGCACTGATAAGCAAAAGTTTTTTGATCAGACTCTGGTATATTCATGCGGTCTAAGGCTCTTGAAACAAAGTGACTTAATGCCTGAACATAGGCCATTTCTTTATCATGCTCATCAGGTGTTTTTAATAGTACCTTTAACCCTAAAGAATCTCTCAAAAAGCTTTGAACACCTTCAAATTGATCATCCTCTTTGGTACAAACAACAACCGATAAACCGCTCAGCCCATTTTTACCTGACTGGGGACCAAACAAAGGGTGTGTAGCTACCCATTTCACATCTTTTTGCAAATATTGATCTAACAATGCCACTGTTTTAAGCTTTACAGAAGATACATCAACTACAAAAGTTGGTTTGTTTATAAATGATGCACAACTTTTTAAAGACTCCTCAAGATATTGAATCGGTACAGCAATCAACAATGTTGCCTTAGAGCAAACTTCTTTTAATGTACAAAGTTTTACCCCTAATCTGCTGGCTTCTATTGAACAATCTTTTGGATCATAAACGGAGATATCATAAAACTTCTTTAAATACGGAATCATAAAACTCGTAAAGTTACCAAATCCCATTATTCCCATTGATTGTTTTGTTTTCATATAAATCTCACTACTTCATGCAAAGCACTTGTTTTACAATAAATCTCGACGGATTAAACAAAAGGTAATAGAGCTTATTATCCTTATTCAGACTAAATTATAGAAACCTTGTCATCGATCTCATCTTAAAATCATAGCCTGCCAGTTTCTTAAATTAAAATAAAGTCTTGTTTCTCTATAGAAAAAGACAAAAAGTTTTCAAATCATAAGGCTTATCTACATTTAGAAGTATCTGTATATCCATCCAGAGTTATTTTTCCTGTTATAAGGGAAACCAAAAAATTTAGAAAGCGTTATCAAAATTATGTTTTGAACTAGACGTATATAAACCCAAATCAGGAATAGTATTTGCATTTGGGTATAAATCAGTTCAAACATTCTAGTCTCAAATAAAGAAATTAACGTATATCTTTGGTATAATATCCCTTTCAGAAACAATATAACTAGATAATCAAAACACTCGTAAAATCGGGACAATTTATGGCGACAATTGTAAAAGCCTATTATGGTTTTAGTGCAATAGGTAATAATACAGAAGACTCTTATGATAATCTTCTCTTAAAATTGCCATTACTTCCTGGGTTAAATGAGGATAAAAAAAAACAAGTTAGAACGATCTTAGAAAGTATAGACAAGTTTCGAGTTAGTGCTTCTGTAGATGATTTAGCTACTAATAATCGATTAATATGTGAGGGCCCTCTCAAAATACGATATGCTCAAAAAATTTTACAACAGTTAAAAGACCAAATTAATACAAGAGATTGCCACTTTTATGCTTGTAATATGGATGACTTTTCACCTGTTGGAATGCGCAACACTTGGCGTATATTATCTAACAAGCAATTTGATTACGATGAAGAGACTTTTTTAAAGGGAGCTATCAAAGCCCTAAAACATCTGAACCCTGTTACTCCCTTATTAAATATTCCAAATAACTTGTTGTCAATTATTGCTCTAGAACATAAGCTCAAAAACTCCAATGTAAATTTTATGGGAGAAAATGCATCTTCTCAGGCTATATACTCAGCCATCAACCGAGTTTCATGTGCTAGGTTGAAAGAGGTGTTTGTTTTATCATCGATGTATTTACACTTTAATTTTGTAAATTATTTACTTTACTTTCAACACATTCAGCAATTAGACCGTTTAACACATTCACCAGTTTCTGAATATGCTGGTGGAATTATTTTTCAACATGTTAACAAAATAAAAAAAGACCAAATCGAAGTTATTTTCAACTTATCTTTACCATCTATCACTCCAAAAGATAGTTTTGAATTAGATTTACCAAAGTTTGCGGATACAATAACTAAAACCATCTCTATTATAAAAAGTAGCTTATTAGAACAAAATATTAAACTTAAAGATATAGATCTAATTTTGGTTCAAAGTGTTCATCAAACATTAATTAAAAAGCTTCGAAACTCGAATACTCCTGTATTAGATATAACACCATTCACAGGGTATAACCTATGTTCAAGTGCTATGGCCCTAAGTCATTATGCTTGTGAGTTTCTAAACAGAGATAGTAATACCAATAATATTTTAGTTATAGAGCATGATATACAGGGTAGCTTGTGGGCAGCTGTATTTAAAAAGCATCAAGGATAAACTATGATCGATCAACATCTCAATGAAGAAGAAATCTTCAGCTTCTTAGAAGAAGTTTTTAGAGAGCTCACTTTTTATGACGAACCTATCACTAAACAAACCCTTTTAGTTGATGAAATTGGATTAGATTCCTTAGATTTTTTAGAGGTTTTCTTTAAGATTCAATCTAAATTACAAGAGTTGTTTGGTGAAGATCATAACATTGAAATCAATGAGCAAGAAATACAAAACCAATTAATTCAAATTGTTTTAGAGGACCCATCAGTTGATTTGGATCCAAATAGACCTGAGCTATTCTTTACTCAAATGAAAGTTCATCATATTATTACCTTAATTCAACAACAATTTAAGTCTCATCTTGATTCTAATAAGGCATTAGATCTTTTAAAACCTCATATTCAAGAGCTTCTTAAGGCTAAACTTTGTGTAAGCAGCGAGCAAAAAGACTTGATTCAGAAAAATAGCAGCATTAATCCTAATGATGATATTTGGAGCCAATTCAAGCTAATTACCATTGATGATATAGAACCCTTCATACTATCAGAGTATGTTCAGACTCAAGCTGTTAACAGATACATATCTGAAGTCGGTATCAATGTGTCTCAAGTTATTAATATGCAAAAAGATGATTTCAAGCAGGAGTTAGAAGACTTTTTAGTTCAAGTTGCACTAAAAGAGTGGCTCCAAAATAAAAAGTTTGGATTTTTAGGCTACGAAAGTCGACAAGCACTCAACCTAGCTATCTCAGAAGCTATTGAAAATTATCTTCCTAGTATAGACTTAAGTAGCTTTTCCAAAAGTGACTCACCCGAAAAAAATGAAAAACTATCCAAATACCTACAAATAAACTTATTTTCTCATATACAGGATCAAGTTGACCAACTCATCAAGCAAGCGGACTCACTTAAAATACTCACCGAGAAGTATTTAAATGATCAAACAGGGTCCGATCTTGTAAACTTTCAAGACTTGAATTCAGAAGATGGACAAAAGCACGTGGTTTCTCAATTTATACTCTCTAGTATACCTCAATATCTAAAAGCTGTTGTGGAGCAATTTGAGCAAGAGCAAAAGGTTAATGATATTGCTGGTATCAAACAAGAGGTAAGTAGTGATGAACAAGATGAGTTTCTGAGTCGATGGGACCAATTAGATGACGAAGACGATGAGTAGAGTTTTTATAAGTGGTATGGGTTGTGTCAATGCCAGTGGTCACAATTCACAAGAGTTCTTTGAAAATTATAAAAGCCTTAAATCAGGCATTAAAATCTATGATAAGTTTAAAGATAACAACTTAGGTCCTGCCGCATTAATTAATGATTTTAACCCGCAACTAAATCATCCTTTAATAACAAATTCAACAACTCATAATCTTGCCCATACTTTTCAAGCTATTTCAGAAGCTATACAACAATCTAAACTAAATGATGAACAACTTACAAAAGCAGCTCTTAGCTTTGGTGTTGGACTTGCTTTATCTCCAAAACAACTCGTTCGTATTTGCGTAGCTATGCCCCAACAAGCAAATGAGGATCGGTTCGAAAACCCAAACCTACTCGGATATAATAATAATCTTAAAAAGTTAAAAAAGCTCTACCAACAAAACGATCAAACTTCGATCCGTGAATTTCTAGACTCATCCTCTACTCATATTATCAATAGCACCAAAGAGTGGCTTAAAACCACAAAACCCCTTAGAAATATAACTAATTTATGTGTAAGCTCAGCACAGGCTATTGGAGAAGCCTACTATGACATCGCAGATGGAGTCGAAGATTTAGTAATTGCCGGAGGCTCAGAAACTTTCTCTTCTAATATGTGTTTGTTTTTTCACAAACTCGGAATCTACTCTAAGTCCCACGATGCCAACAACTCCTGTATTCCATTTGATGTTAATCGTAAAGGCTTAGTACACGGTGAAGGCTCTAGCTACTTCATTTTAGAAAGTGAAGCCCATTTAAAAGCTAGAGGCGGTACTCCCTTGTTTGAATTAAAGTCTTATTTTTCAAACAATAATCTCCATCACATGGTCAACTCCCCCCCTAGCGGTTTAGGTCTAAAAAACTGTATGAACCAAGCTATCAAGCAGGCCGGTTTAAAACCAGAAGAAATCGATTTAGTTGTTGCTCATGGTACTGGTACTATAGTAAATGATCACTCCGAGTCCCATGCAATTTCAAAACTTTTTGATCATGATATTTTGGTTCATTCAAACAAGTCTTGTTTAGGTCATACTTATGCAGCTGCCGGTGCCATGAATCTACTCACTGCATGTTTAGAGCTACAGCATCAATATTGTTTGCCAACCCTTAATTTAAAACATCCTGATCCTGATTGCCCTGTACAACATGTAAATTCACAAGGGGAGAAAAAAGAGTTAAATCATATCATAACTAATGCCGCAGGATTTGGTGGTATCAACTCTAGTTTAATAGTTTCAAAAGTTACACAAGCTCTTTAGGACTCATCCATCATTAAGTTTTTTTTAAAATGTCTTTTTAAGATCTTTTGGCTTACTGAAATAGCGGAGATCATTACTCCTGAAAAACCTGCTCCTGGTCGAGTCCATGCCGATGCAAAGTACAGATTTTTAATTGCACCTTCTTGTCTTGGTCGATAAAACCCCGATTGATATATGGTAGGAGCAAACCCATATAGGGCCCCTTGGTCGTTATTTGTGTAACGTGCAAAGGTTTTTGGAGTAGCAAACTCTGAACAAACAATCAAATTAGAAGCCTTTGGAAAGTAATGTAAAAACTTCTGAAGATAAAAATCCTTCATTTTTTCTTTTTCAAACTCATATTCTTTCAGTGAGAGTTGTGACCAATTTTTTAGGCGATCTAAACTCAAAAAAGAAACCTGACTTCCTTTTTTACATAAATTAAGATCTAATTGACCATAGTCAACACAGTTAAAAGTATGAATCATTTCTTTGTTTTTTACAGTGGAAAAGTTTTTGTAAATATCTGCATAAAACTTAGGATGAGTTTGAAAGTCTGCCTCTACAAAATGAGTAGAATAATGAGGGTTTTCTAGTTTTTCTGATAAGCCAATATACAAGCAAGACAAACTTGTGCTCACCGAAAACTTTTGTAAATTACAAGAAGGATGTTGAACTTCGTTTTTAAGAAGCTTTTCATATACATGTGGCATGGGTGCATTTGCTATAATGATATCAGCAAAATAACTCTCTTGAACAGATCTCTTATGAGATACAAGGACTCCTTGTACTTTTTTATCATCCAACAAAATTTCTTGTACTTCTGATTGTAAAAATACTTCTGATCCATTTTCTTTGATACTTGTTGCTAGAGCGTCAATCAACTCAACAGATCCCTTTTTTGGAATCTTTGCTCCACCAAATAGGTAATTAGCTAAACCACAAGCAAAATAGAAAAAACTTAACTCATAGGGGTTATCATGATAAAAGTAAGCATGCCCAAACAAAAGCTGTCTTAACTTTTCATTCTTAAAAAAAGATTCAATAACAGAGCCACAAGTGCTGACCATGTATTTTTTTAATACCATAGAATAAGATCTTTTTTCTATATACTTTCCATCAAAGCGAGTCAATTCATAAAACATATCTAATAAGCTATAAAATTCAAGTAATTTATCTGCGTCCTCTGGAAACTCTTTGCATAAATAATCAAGAGATTTTTCTCTGCCTAAAGGTAAAAGCACTTCATTATCGCCATGCTTTAAACAATACATATTATCCAAGCTAACCCAAGCGATTTTCTGATTAATCTTTAAAAAGTCAAAAACTCGAAACTTTAAATCTCTTTCATCAAAACCATCAATAGCATGAAGACCCACTTCAAAATTAAAACCTTTTCTTTTAAATTGAGAAGCATAACCTCCTAAAACATAATGCTTTTCAAAAAGGGCAACTTTGACTCCAGATCTAGCCAATAAAGCAGCGCTTAGAAGCCCACCTAATCCACTGCCAATTATGATACAGTCATATTTCATTTCTAACCTTTTTCATCTATAAAATCTAATTGAGATTCTTAATCATGTCCAGTATAATCCAATTGTCAGATTTCTACACTTAAAAGAGGGTTAAACATGGGTACTTTTAAAGAGCCAAGCAAAGAGGAGCTTCATTCTCTCATTTCTTTTTTTCAATCAGCTGATCATGAAAATGCAGTATATCTAAATAGTTCTGCCTATGGCTTAATGCCGCAGCTTGTAAAAAAGGCAATAACGAAATACATTGACTATCCATTTGTTAAAAGTCATATACATGATCTTAAAAAGACCTTTGCTAATTTATACCAACGCCAAAGCTCAGAAGTATTTTTCACCTCAGGAGCACATAGCTTTATTGAGCGTTTGATTAAAATCTTGTGCAAGGATAAAAACTCTGAGTTTTTAATTGACCCCCTCTCTCATAAAGCCATTGAAAACCCTATCAATTATGAATGTGCTTTTCACGGTGGTAAATCATCCTATTTAAGTCATAACTCTGATGGTATTATTTGTATTAATAGTTTAAAAGCTGCTCTCCATCCTAAAGTAACAGCGGTATTCATTAATCAATGCTCAAATATCAGTGGTCTTTTACAAAACGTAAAAGAGATCACTGAAGTCATTCATCAATACAACAAAAATAACAATACCCGTATATTGTGCATTGTAGATGCTTCCCAATCGAATAGTAAGTTAGCTCTAAGTGATCATGGAGGAGATGTTTATTTTTTTGCTCAACAAAAGTCTCTAGCTTTGCCGGGCTGCTCTAGTTTAATCACTGAAGATGCTCAAAATTTCTTATGTGATAGTAATGATATTAATCACTCCAACTTTATATTAAGCCAAGTCCTAGAGGCAGGTACTCCAAACTTTATATCCATTCTTTCTATTGTAAAAGCTACGGAGTTTTATGTAGATTTAGATCAAGGTTTTCATATTAAAGAGTTTTGTCGCTTTACTCATATAAAGCACTTAAAAGAGTATGCCTATGGCTTACTAAAAGAGACGCCTAAACTAAGATTTCTAGGAGTAAATGATAAAAACTTAGATAACAATTTGGGTATACTTACTTTTTTTATTGAAGGTGTTGATTTAGTTCAAGTTGGTAAAGAGTTAAGTACTTTTGGAATCCATGTAGAGGCCACAAGTTTAAATCAACTCGGAAACTATTTTTGTGTACCCAATGCCAAAAACTTATATCCATGTCTTAATGAGAAGCAAAGTACTCTTCGAATCAGCATTCAATGGTATAATACAAAAAATGATATTGATCGCTTTTTCAAATTTTTCAAACGCTACTTATAAATCAATAATTTTTATCCGAAGTTTTAATGACTTCCACTTAAACATTTAAAAATAATAAGGTTATAGATCCATGGATCAAGATAAATTTCAAACCCAAGCTGAAAGCACTGATGAAACATTTATTTCTGCTGATTTAATTCGACATGTAAAAGTTTTTTCTTTTTATACTTTAGTCTTACTCATATTAACTTATATTTGTATATGGGGAGTTAACTACCAAAAAGACTCGGTCTTTTCAACTACTACTGGTAAAATCGAATCCGTAAAGTAAATTGTAACTATTCAGTTATAATTTTTCAATTTATTCACAAAGGCTGATTTCATCTCGGTACATCAATAAAGTCAAAGCTACGAAAAACTTGTATGGCCTCTCCTTTTATCAAAGAGACCACCTGAAAAATTACAATAAATTTACCAAAGCGGTCTCAGTCTCGAGATCAAACTCTCGGCATCTTCAAATTGAGTATTTGTATCTAGGTACAAATACTTTTTGTCTTCATCATCACTTGCGCCATAGCTAGTACAAACCCTAAAGTGCTTAGGATGAACTATCTTATATCCTTTGGGCTCTTCTATATGAGATGAAACCAACAAGTGAACAGGATGTATCTTAGACATATTTTCTAAAAAAGTTTCAACAACTTTTGAGTATTTCTTTTTGTATTCGTATTCATTTTTGTTCATGAATACTTCCCAAGCCAAAAACCCCTCAGCTTTGTCCTTGATTTTCAAACCAAAGTCTTTGTCAAAGTTTGCCTTTAAATCTTCATTCATTTTAAACTCTCTATAAAAGTTTAAATTTTGGTACCATTGATGAGGTTTATAAATAGATAAATATAAATCGTAAGTTGGATCTTTTATACCACCTAAAGCTTTTGACGGACCCGTATGATTAATAAATAGTCCGTTTTCTGTAGTCACTGCAAAAGGTAGTTCGTTCAAATAGGACCAATAATGCGCTCGATTGGATTGCATTTTTTCTTCTAGGTCCATAGTAAAGTTGATAATACCTTTTTGAAGATTCCAGTGGAGCACATGAGCTAGCTCATGGTTTCCCATTAAATGAATAATATTTGGATCTGTTTTTCTAAGTTCAATGATAGCGTTTAAAAGATCAAAGGACTCGTCTTCATAACCAGGGTAACCATGGACTAGATCGCCACAGATTAATAAATACTCAATCTTTTTATGATTTTTAAGAACTTGATAAAGTTGAATAATTCTTTCAAAGTCTTTTTTGTTTCCTTGGATATCAGAAACAACCATCATTCGACCACTATTAATATGTACTACTCTAGACACAATACCATCCATTGATTATAAAGTTTGTTTTTCTGTGAACAATTACTTCACTGGTAAGTTTTACAAAATTTATCGCCAAATGTAAATGAATAATAATAATAGTTATCTTAGTGGCCCAACAAAGCTTATTTGGCTATTGCACCACATTGTCCATTTTTACAAAAGTTTCTATATCCCGTATGACAAGTGATACAAGTGTTTGCAGATAATGGGCCAGATTTAGCTGTAATATCTTTACCTTCTTCAGTAAAAACCTTATAAACTGGAGTGTTATCTTTATATCCCGTCGTAAATAAAACTTTTAGATCTTTCAAGTGTAAGATAAAAGCTGCGCCATCTTTATAAGTACCAGACCTTTTTGAATAAGCCTCTGTATGGTCTTTACTAACCAATACACCTACTTTTCCTGGGCCACCCTCTTTAACCTCGCAGTAAGTAAACACTGTCTCTTGATAAATCTCTGGTAAAGCATCCACATCAGCATCACAATCAGGCAATGCACCAATCTTTGTTAATGTAGTATCGGTAGACTTCCAAGTCTTCCACTCTTTTGGAAACTCAAAGGCAAAATTAAAGGTTACACTCACTAAAAAAAATAAAACCATAGCTTTCATTGCTTTCTCCTTAGAAAAAAATTAACATAACCAGCATTATACAGCAAAAAAGAGAACAAAATACACTTTAAAGCCTAAGTAATTTTCTAAACATAATGTATCGTTGGCCCAATTTTTGCTAATTACTATATTTTTATAGCAATAGAGCGTATTAACTGGTTTTTATCAAGGGCTTTTATGAAATTTTCCACAAAGTTGATTAGTACTTTTGTACTTTTTGTCATTCTACTCGTTACAACATCTTATGTAGGTAAAATCGGCATCCAAATTGTTGACTATTGTGGAGACAAAATATCCAATGAAAAAATGCCACTAAAGATTCATATCCAAAATGCTAAATATATTATGATGAAGCAAATTTCAACAGTAAACGAATATTTACATAAAGATCAATTCGATGATAATTACCATAAACAAATAGACAAACAATCGCACGACCTCAGATCAGAAATCAAAATGCTCACCGCCCCCCAAAACCTCACTCAAAATAGTAGCGTGATTATTAAGTACTTTATACCAAAAAGCGATCATACTACTGTCACAAGTTTATCTACCAAACTTTTGTCTCGATATAAAGTTTTTAATGAGTCCATTACTAAAATCATAGAGTCTCATGACCAAAGTGTAAAATACCATTTTCAGTTTAATCAAAAAAGCTATGACTTAAATCTATTTTTGTACTACATGAAACAAGACCACTATCAATTTGAAAAAGAAGTAAAAGATTTGATTAAGTCAGGTATCAATCTTCCCTTTACTGATGCAAATGAATCGGCTTTTATCAAATGGCACAAATCTTACCATTGTCCTAATCCACAAATTTCTAAAATATTTGACGATTTGAATGTACGATATGTCAAGTTGTATAAACTCTTCTCTAAGATTAATGACTTAGAGCCATCCCTTCGTAAAAAGAAGCTATCTAGAGTAAACTTTATGCTGAAGAAAATTTCTTTTGCATATCAAACTGCTATTCAGGCCTATGAGCCCATTGAAAAGAAACATAAGCAGAGCCAGCTCTTGGCCATGAAAGAGCTTTTAGGCAATCAAGAAGAAATAGTTCATGCCATTCAAACTTTAATGGATCGTATCGATTTAGAAATCAAAGAGGCACAGGCCTTAGCAAAGTCCTTTCAATCAAAAACTCTTTTTACTTTGTGGATAGTAAGTATATTAGGCTTAACTATCAGTTTTCTATTTGGATATACGCTGTTTCAATCTGTTTCTAAAATACTCAAAGAAGTGGGTTACCTTACTCATCAGATTAGCTTAGGAGACCTTTCTCATCGTTTAGATATACATACTAATGACGAGTTTGGCCGAATGGCTAATAATCTCAATGACATGTGTACTTCACTAGAAAAAAAAGTACAAACAGCTGAATTGATTGCTAGTGGTGATCTACATATACATGTTGAAATGCAATCCGAAAAGGACTCTTTATCTCAAGCTTTTTCACACATGATCCAAACATTGCGTCAAATGATAGAGCAAATAAAAAAGGCCTCCAACCTGCTATCTGATACATCTCATAAAATTTTAAAATCAAATACTAAACTATCTGATATATCATCCAATCAAGCCTCCTCATTAGAGCAGGTTTCTGTTTCATTACAAGAGCTTAGTAATCAATCAAAAAATATTTCAGAAAGTTCTCAAACAATGGTAAGACTCTCTGAAAGTGCTACTATATTATCAAAGTCTGGTGAGAAGCAAATGGGAGAGTCCCAAGTAGCCATGAATCAAATTTTGGTCTCTAGTGAAAATATCCACAAGGTAATACAAGTTATTGAAGATATATCATTTCAAACTAATCTTTTAGCGCTCAATGCAGCAATTGAGGCAGCACGAGCCGGACAAGCAGGAGCTGGGTTTGCAGTGGTTGCAGATGAGGTCAGAAATTTGGCCGGTCGATCAGCCAAAGCTTCCAAAGAAATAGAAGTATTAATACTTCAAAGTACCGACGAAGTAAAAAAAGGGGTAGACCTAGTTAAAAACTCAAGTCAATCTCTTACAAGTATTTCTTCTCAAATTCAAGACCTTAGCTCCCACATGGGTAAAATTGACACCGAAACTTCTGAGCAATCCGAAGGGATCGAACAAATCAATATTGGACTTGATCTTATTGCTAACTCTTCTCAAGAAGCTACAGCCATAGCAAATAATACCAAAGAAGGTTGTTCTTTATTAAATGATTTAGCAGAAGATCTCGAAAACTTATTAGCCAAGTTTACACTCGATTTAGAAGATCCATCTACAGATAGCCTATCAGATGCTCCATTACAACTTGAGCATGACTACAACGAAATCACTTAGAAGATAAAAATTAAAGTAATTATACGGGTACACTCTTCGATAAAAGTTGAGGAGCATACAAAATTTTTTTAATTTTTAATTTATTGATGCGCTAAAACCTAGATGTAATCAACCTTTGTGAACAAATTGCAAAATTGTAGCTGAATAGTTACAAATTAAATTCATAACTCTTTTTCCCTTGGCTTTTGTAGTGTATAGTTCTATCAACATTCACTATAACCCCAAAATTTATGAACGCACTTTTATACATCGATTTACCAAGTAATTGGACCGGACAAGACACTCAAATTCATAGGCCTTTATTTACTGATGGCTCCACTCTATTACACCATCAAGTAAATAAACTACTCGATCTCAACTATGATATTTTAGCTTCAATTTATGTAAAAAGTGAATGCAAAGACTTACAAGTTGTTTTGGATATTTTAAAACACTTTGATATAAAGTACGACCTCGTACAGGATGCAAATGCAGGACAAAGAGTGAAATCTGCATTTGATAAAAACCCCCATTGGGCTCAATTTCAAAAAATTGTATGTGAGGACTTTTTTTCACCAAGTAAATACTCTCAAGAGGTTTATCAAAATATAGGACAAGAAGACTATACATTTTCAGTCTTTGAAACTCTAGGTACAAACTTTGAAATTTTTCATAAAAGCATTTATAAAAAATTAGATCACTTAGATCCTGATAGTCCACATAGCTTACAATATCAAATTGCAAAATATGATCACCAATATTTTGAAAGAAAAAGACATTTCAAAGATTATACTAATGAGTTTATAACTAATTTTAGATTCACCTTAGACTCTCCTTCTTCTTTTGATCATCTACATAACTTTCTTAAAAATAATGAGCTCGATCAAGAGCAATTTGAGAGTTATTGTGAAAAGCACCATCTATTTTTAAGAAGCTTTCCTACTCAATTCTACAATCACAGAGATGACTTTAAGTCAGCCTTTGATACAGGGATTAAGTTACAATATTTAGAGAGAGGGTTTGTATGTAAAAAGTTTATCAAACAAGATAGTAGAGTTTTAGATATATGCTCTGGTGATATGTTACTGCCTGAAATGTTATACTCTAAGGGCAGTCAAAACATTACTTGTATTGATAATAGTGAGCACTCTCACAAAGTTCACCAAGACCTCAAGCTCGAACAAAAAGGTATTCAACTTTTTGCTCATAATATTTTAACAGATGAAGGTTGGGATAAAATCCGACAAAATGGGCTTTTTGATGTGATCACATTTACAGCTGCCATTGAACACTTTACTGAAAAACAACAACATTTTTTAGCAATGCAAATCGAAAAATCTCTAAATGTAAATGGAGTAGCTGTAGGTGATACTTGTATTTGGTACCCAAACAGTATGCCAGGACACTGGCAACATAAAAACGAATTTTATTCAGAAAAGCAGCTAGCTGATATATTTGTAGACTATTTTTCAGACGTAGAAGTTTTTGTAAGTGAATACTCTGATATTTTAGATCAACCGGTTTATTTTATTTGTAAGAAGTAAGTAATTATTCAGGTGGTCTTTTCAATAAAAGTAGAGAAGCATACAAGTTTTTAGCAGTTTTTGCTTTATTAATGTACCTAGATATAATCAACCTCCATGATTAAATTAAAAAGTTTTAGCTGAATAGTTACCAAAATAATTTACTGAAAACATAGTGTCCGCTAACTCTGATGTTTGTTTTTGTCGATATATGTCTTTATTCGCTTATAATTATATGGAGCCAGCTATGGATACTATTCAATCTTTCACTCATACAACTAAAAGCCAAGAAAGAATGAAATATTTTAATTTCACAAACACTGAAATCGATCAGTTTACTGAAATATTTCAAAACGCTCAACAAAAGCTAGATCAAGGAATATCAGCTAAAGAACAACTAAAATCTATGAGCACTCAAGACAAAGAGCTTATTAAACGATATCGTTCATTGGCTGACTCAATAAATCAAATTAACCAATTGTCTGAAGAAGGTGCTACAAACTTATTAAAACAATATGACAATGAAGTGGACTTCAATAATGATGCTATAGTCGAAGTAGGTAAAGCAAAGACTTTTGTTTTTCCTCCAGTAAACACCAGTCAAAAAGTTAAAGATGCCTGGAGTGAAACTACCAAAGATATGACAGTAAAAGAAAAAATGTTAGCTGAACTTCCGTTTGTTACACATCACTTAATAGCTAACATTAAACAAGATTATAATGGTCAAGTCATAGGTATAAATGAACCCGGAGCTCCTAATTACAAAAGCCCATTCACTAAAGTAAACTTTTCTTGGGATGACTTAATTTCTAATATTCAAAATCACTATCAAGAATATAAAAATCACTATACACCAAAACAATTTAAAGACGTCATGACTACTATGACCAACTTTTCTAAAAATCTTAATCAGCCCTTAACGTAAAAACCTACACTCCATATACATATAAAGTGAGTAGAGGAATTCTCACATTATATGTATAGAGCATAGGTTTTTTAATTAAGTATCTCTAATATTTATGAATCTAAAGAAATTTCGATTTCTCTAGATTTTTTTTCTTCAATCTCTACTTTTGGTAAAGAGACTTTCAAAACTCCATGTTTCATCGTTGCTTTAATTTGCTCCAAATCCACACCTTCAGGAACCGTAAACTTTCTTACAAATTTTCCAAAATGTCTTTTACTTTGTAAAACTTTATTTTCTTCTGATGTTTCGCCTAATTTTTCGCCTGATAAAATTAGATAATCATCTTCATACTTAATTTTAATGTCTTCTAATTCAATCCCAGGGACTTCTGCCTCAAGGATGTACTCTGCATCATTTTCGATTACATCGATAGCAATGTGCAATGACTTTACTCCATCTTCATCAGCATATCTAGCTCGATATGCTGGATCAATAAATGAAAAATTAGTGTTAAAACCTGGCTCCAAATCTCTAAATAACTTTACTAAACTCATGATAGACCTCCTACGATCAACCTTCTAACGCCCTTTATAATAGGGGTTTTAAAACTTAAATAATTTGTTAAAATCTTAATTTATATAAAAGCTTCATTTGATAGGATCCTGTATCAATAGAATAACTTTAATGTTCAAACTGTGATGATTTATCACACCTTCACTATTTCAAAGTTTGTGCCAAGACAAAAACCCCTTAAATAAAGGGTTTTAAAATTTACTACGTTTCAATTTGATAAATTTGTTTCACCAATGGTTTAAATTTTAAACACTATAAATAACCATGGCGAATATAAGGCAAACGGAGTTGGGACTGTTTAAGTGAATGGATTGAATCTATAATCACTTACTTTTACGTTTTAAGCTTAGTAGAAATCTATTGATCGTCTAAGTCATAATAAAACTTTGCACCTTTACAATGCTCATAGGTATCAGATAATAATTGACCCTCTATAGCTACATTATCATAAGGATGCTCACAAATATGAATAATAGGCCACCAATCAATATTCGCAAATACCTTAATAAAAGAGTCGGTAAATTCTTTAGCCAATTTTGATTTTACATTTTTGTTTAATCGAGGACTATACAACAAACAATGGATATATGGACGACTTTTCACTTGGCTGTTGTGAACCACTTTCCCTCCAACAAAACACTCATTATCTTTGTATTCGTTAAACTTAATCGCAAAAATTTCAGACGAGATACCTGTAGCTGACTCAAAACTGTTAGTTAAATATTGAGCTAGTTTTTGTTTTTTATCTAATTCAATTGTAGGTAAACTAATCTCCATGCAGGGCATAATATCCTAACTGTAAAAAATATTGAGCATAAAAAAACCTCTGATTTTTCAAGTAATCCACAGCAGGTCGAAATCAGAGGTTTTTTTATTCAAGCAGTTGATAAACAGTTTTGTCGATGTCTATTGATCTAGTAATACAATTAATTCAAGTAGTTCGTTTATCTCTAGTATGAAGACAATTTAAGTAGTTAAGTTGAGCGTCTTCGATATTATATATAGAAAAGATCATGCCAAGTCCATATATGTTGTTTTTTGTTTGTTTTGAGTAGTTTTTCTAGTCAAGATGCATTGATTGGTTCAAGTTTTTTAACAACATGAACCAATCAGGTCACTCACTTACTATCTCCAGTCCATTGTATTTAGCTTCTAAAAACCCACCCTTTAAGTTTTTAACTAAAAAGCCATTGAGCTTTAAAATTCTATGTGCTAAATAACCTCGTTGACCCTTTTGACAGTACACAACAATCTCCTTGTTTTTATCTAAACTACTTAATTTAGAACGTAAGTCCCCAAGAGCAATATGAACTGCACCTTTTAACTTCCCTTGAGCTTGTAATTCACTTTTTTCACGTACATCAATAAGTAGTCCATCAAACTTGTCTAAGTCATTAGCATGAATTGTACTATGACTTGTATTTTGAATATTCGAAGCTACAAACCCAGACATATTTATAGGATCATTAGCAGAGCCAAATGGAGGTGCATAAGCTAAATCAAGATTTTCTAAGTCATGAACACTTAAGCCACCAGTAATGGCAGTAGCCAATACATCGATTCTTTTGTCCACTCCAGTAACTCCAAGTACTTGTGCTCCCAAAATAAGCCCCGTACCCTCTTGTACCAAAACTTTGGTAGCTAACATATTAGCACCTGGATAATAGCTAGCATGATCCCAATCCCGTGTAATTGATGTAAAAAAGATATAACCACTTTGAGTTGCTTGTCTAGAGTTTAAGCCAGTTGTACCTACCACTTGATCAAACACTCTAACAATAGACGTACCCAAAGCCCCTTTGTAACTCATTTTTCCACCAACAACATTGGCTCCAGCGATTCGTCCTTGTTTGTTGGCCGGTCCTGCTAAGGGTATTCGTAGCTTTTGTCCGGTAATTTGATGAAAGGTTTCTGCCATATCACCAACTGCATAGATATCAGGCTCGCTACTTTGCATTTGTGAGTTGGTCACAACTCCACCGGTAGCCCCAATTTCAATCCCTGCATTTTTTACTAGATCTAACTCGGGTCGAACACCAATACTAACCAACACTACATCCGCAGAAACTTTGTGGCCGTTTTCTAAAATAACAGAATCATCTAAAATTTCTGTGGCTCCTAAGCCAGTGTATAAAGATATTTTGTCATTTTTTAGTAGTTTCTCTTGTAATTCAGAGGCTATATCTTGATCTAATAGAGGCAATATGTGTGGAGCTTTTTCTATCACAGATACCTGTAAACCTCTATGTGCGAAGGCTTCTGCCATTTCCAAACCAATAAAGCCCCCTCCAATTACAACAGCGCTTTTTAAAGAATTTTCATTTGAGTACGAAAATATTTTGTCCATGTCTGGTATATTTCGAAGAGTAAAAACATGTTTTTTATCTACTCCCTTAAATGGTGGTACAAGAGGACTAGCTCCTTGGGATACAATTAACTTATCATAGCTAAATTGCTTTTCTCCATTAGGTCCCTTTACCAAAATCGTTTTTTCTTTGGGTTGAATCGACAAAACCTCTGTTTCTACATGCACATCAACATTATATTTTTTTTTGAAGCTTTCTGGAGAAGCTAATAGTAGTTGATCCCGAGACCCAATTTCTTTTCCTATGTAGTATGGTAGTCCACAGTTGGCAAATGAAATATATGGTCCTCTTTCAAATACATGAATATCACAATCTTCACACTCTCTACGTACTTTAGCAGCGGCAGATGCTCCGCCTGCTACTCCGCCAACAATAAGAATTTGCTTTTTCATAATAGTCTCCTAGTTAATGCAACAAGCTTTAGTAGTATTCCAAGGTAGTCTCTTTAAAATTTCAGCCATAGTACATGTGCCTGATAAACCAGCAAATAGTAAACCTCCACCTATAAATCCAGCTACTAATCGAATATCTGGATTAAACAGATACGATGCTGTTATTGCCAAAATTAACAATACTCCAACAACAATTTGCACCTGACGCATGACTGAGATTGTAGAAGCACTCATAGATCGAATGTTATTTCCTTCTGCAATCCAACGGGAGATACCACCTTCAAAAATGCGATATTCATGTAAGTCGCCATAGCCATGAGCATTAATGATCTCCAAAGCCTGTTTCGCACGCATACCCGATCGACACAGGATCGTAATGGATTGCTTTTGAATCTGCTTTAAAATTGGCAATTGTTTCTCAAGCAAAGACAAAGGCATCAATATTGAGCCTTCTATATACTCTGCTATATATTCTTCTTCTTCACGTACATCTATAATTAACTCATTCATGATATCTCCTTTTTTCTAACATATATATAATAGTATATGAATTATTGAATATTAACAAGGGGTTTTTACTATTTTTTAGTTTTTTGTTAAATATCGATGCAATAAAAAAGCCCACTAAACAAAAAGTGAGCTTTTAGATTTTATACTATACTAAGTAAAAGTTAGTGTAATTTCAGATGAAGTTACATACCTAATAAATACCTTCTCGCAAAGGCCGTTCTTTAGTCATTGTAACTAAAGGTAACTCCTCTAATGGTACACCAAAAAGCTTATCTAAAACCATGATTGGATTTGCATTTTGACCATCTTGTGCTCCGATTGAAACACATAATTGTACCAAATCTTGGTCTTCTTTGATGGAGCAAATAGCCTTTTTTAAATCAATAGATTTTTTACGATGTTCAACTAAGTAAGACTCATTTTCATTAAATAGTTTAATACCCTCTTTAAATCTTTGGTCTACTTCTTTAGCAGAAAAAGAGTACAATGCAAAAGGAAACAAACTTGTTAAAGAGTTACTACCATCTTCAGATAGATCAAAGCCTAAAACGACAACTCCACTTGGTAAATACTGGTTTAAGCGATCAATAAAGTCATCTTGTTTTTCTTCTATCAACCATAGATCAACGATCTCATGTTTTGACTCGATACCAAGAGGTAAAACCGGCCCAAACTGTAATACGGGTTTTTTATTAAAACCTTTTGTATACAATAATGGAAAATCACATGCTTTGATCGCCATTTGAAATAATCGGATCACATCGGAGTGAGATAAAAATCGAGCTTGCCCTTTTTTAGTATATGATATTCGATAACGAAAGGAGTTTACACGACTATAATCTTCTTGATACACAATTGGTTTTTCAAGCTCATTTTCTAGTTGACGTTTTTTGAGCTCTTCTTCACTAGGTACAGCTTCTTTTAATTTTGTATCTTCAATAGGATTTGGGATTCCACAATAATGGCAATCACCAAAACGACAATCAGTTGTTGTAGCCTTATGCTCTCTAAACGCTTTTTTTCTTTCAAAGGTTAAATACTTCTTTTTGATCAAAGAATCAATATGATCCCACGGTAATGGATCTTTAATATCTTTTGCTTCGATACCTTTTTCTATATCAATTCCAGCTTCTATAAAAGCATCCATCATTTGATCATAGTGAAAGTGCTCACTCCAGCCTTCAAAACGTAAGCCCTTCTCAAAAGCCTTATACAACCCTTGAGCAATTTTACGTCCTCCTTTAGAAACCAAAGCTTCAAAGTGAGCTATCTCAGGATCTGCCCATTTAAACTTAACGATTCTACTAGAAACACGATCTTTTAAATAAAAAATACGCTTTTGTATTTCTTCAACACCAACATAATTATCCCACTGAAAGGGTGTATGACTCTTAGGAATAAAAGGCCCAAAACTAACGTTAATCTTACGCTTTCCCCCAGATCTTTTAGCAATCATTTCCATTTCTTGGATTAATTGTACTGTTTCATCTAAGTCTTCATAAGTTTCTGTAGGCAATCCCACCATAAAATAAAGCTTGATTACGTTCCAGCCACGAGCAAAAGCCATTTCAGCAGAAGCTAAAAGCTCTTCATTAGTAATATTTTTGTTGATTACTCGTCTTAAACGCTTTGACCCTGCCTCGGGTGCAAAAGTAAAACCTGTTTGTTTCACTTGCTTTACGCTATCTGCTAATTGCACAGACATCCTATCAGCTCTTAAAGACGGTAATGAAATACTAACTTGCTTAGGAGTTGTTAACTTAGATACATCTTTAACCATTTTAGTTACATCAGAGTAATCAGCAGTAGATAAAGATACTAAACCCACATCTCCATAACCAGTAGACTCTAGTCCATCTTTAGCTAGCTCAGTGATGCTCTCAATATCTAACTCTCGAATAGGTCGGTAGATATATCCAGCCTGACAAAATCGACAACCCTGAGTACAACCACGGACCACTTCAACAACATGACGATCTTGAATGGTAGCTATCTGAGGAATCAAAGGAGTACGAGTATAATTATTGATACTCAACTCTTCAATAAAGCGTCGAGTAACCCTTGTTGGTACTTCATCATGAATAGCAATCGTTTCTAAGTACTTACCATCTTCAGCAAATTGCTCTTGATAAAATCTTGGTACATAAAAACCAGGTATATTTGCTATTCCAACTAATCTACGCTCTCTAGATAAACCAGCTTCTTTCGCTCTTTTGTTATAGTCAGCTAGCTCCTTTAACGCTTCTTCACCATCACCTATTAAAAAGGCATCAATAAAATCAGCACACGGCTCTGGATTAGAAGTAACAGGCCCTCCTGCTAAAACGATAGGATCATTTTCACCACGGTCCTTTGACCAAATCGGGATATTAGACAAATCCAAAATATTAATTATATTAGTAAAAGTTAACTCTGATTGAAGAGAAAACCCTACAAAGTCAAACTCTTTTAATGGTGTCTGGCTCTCTAAACTTAATAACTCTTGATTATGCTCTCTTAGCTTTTCTTCCATATCAAACCATGGAGCGAAACATCTTTCACAGGATACGCCCTCTGTAGTATTTAACAGATGATATAAGATTTTCATTCCTTGATGTGCCATTCCGATTTCATATACTTCAGGAAAACAAAGTAAAATAGAAGTGTGAAGGTCCTCTTTATTTTTAACTATTGAATTTTTTTCAATACTAATATAACGAGCTGGTTTACTAACTAAATGTAAAAAAGAATCATATCCGGCCATGGGGTTTCCTATCTAAAATGTATATAACTATTAGTATCATACCAAAAACCACACAAGCTTATAGCTTTTTCTTTAGTGAAACGGTTTTTTCTTTATTGACGATACTTTGGTGGCTTTTACTAAATTATTTATAAGCAATTCAACTAAGTTTATTGTGTTTATCAAATTTCCTATTCTATTCCCATTGAAGCAACTCCCAGAGTTTGATATGCTCAAAGTGACTATAAATTTTATATTCATCATATTTACCTTATTTGACTTTGGATAATTACTCACTCATCAGTGCTTTGCGCTTAAATAAAAAGCTTTATCAAAAGTAGGTTTTGAACTGAATGAGTATCATGAATTATCCAAAAATAATCGATAATAAAATATATCAATATCAATACCTGTGGAGAAACCTTGTTTAAATTCCTCATCCATATCACTCTTGTGAGTCTCTTTACACACACTATGTGCGCTGCTGAAAAGCAAGCAACTACTACTAACTCTAATATTCCTACCCTTCATATGCTCTCTCAAAATAACTGTAGACCATGTCAAATGATGGAGCCTATCATTGAAGATGTAAAAAGACTTTATAAGGATAAATTGAATGTAATAGTTTACAAAAAGAAGAGTAAAGAGCGAAGAGATATACAAAAGAAGTTTTTTCAAAAAGTAGACCTTCGCTACACCCCATCCTTTTTACTTCTTGGTAAAAATCAACAATTGTTATCATATTCTTATGGATACTCTCCAAAACAGAAGTTTCTTGAAATGGTAAATGATGGCATAGAAAAGTTTCATAAACTCAAAACTATGAAAATCAGTGAGCTTATCTATATATGCGACGAAACTCTAAAGTTTTGTAAAAGCAGTAAACTACAATTGGATCAGTTTTTAGCTGGACTAAAGTCCAAACCAAAAGTCACTAATATTGATATGAGACAATATAAAACTCGTGAAGATTGGTTAAAGTTTTATAAGTCTATCGAAAAATATAAGTACCTCTATGGCTGGAAATCCTACCCCGCCATCATAGCTAGCACTAAAGACAACGAAGTTGTTCATTATGTTCAAAATGAGTTTGATCTAAAACAACTACAAGAAGAGTTTAGTCCATTTGTTAAGTAAGGAAGTTCCATGAGATTGTGCCCTGAATGTAATATCGATTTAAGCGAAAAGACACTAGATAATTGCACTGTTGATTATTGTTCTAAATGTCACGGATACTTCTTTGATTCTAAAGAGCTTGAAAAGGCTTCCACTAATAGAAAATCACAGCAAGTGATTAATGCTACAAGTACAAAACAAAATGAAATTCAACGACGTGTTAGAAATTGTCCTAGTTGTAAATACAAAATGTCGATCAAAGAAAAGGCTAATATAGAAATCGATCGATGCCTATCATGTGGCGGTGTTTGGCTAGATGGTGGAGAGTTTCAAAAAATCTCTGAAAAAATTAACAATGAGATTGAGCATAAAAAACAGCAAACTCAAAAAGCACAAAATGTGAAAGTTATGGCAAAAGGTGGAGGACAAAGACCTTTAATGGATTGTTCACCACAAGAAGAAGAAAGCCTAGGCCATCACGATAGTAACTATTTTGGTCCAAAACGCTATTTATCTGATTATGGTAGCCCTGCTGTTGGCGTATTTGGGGTCATTTTAGCTTTTCTTTTTGATGATTAAATACCCTTAGGTACAATAAAATTATTATTATAGAAAACTAAAGTTGATCACCCTATACTATGAAATGAAACAAATAGTTTGAATTCTGCGTATTTACAATTAGTTCAAAATAGTTTAGAGGAAGTTTAAGATGAGTATAAAAGTTTTTTTGTTATTAACATTGTTGTTACCAAATCATGAAGTTTCTGCTACTGAAAGTTTAAGACTAAACAAAGAAATAGAAGTTAGTAATAAAGATACCTCTTCTAAGCTATTCAGTAAGTTATATAAAACAAGCCCAAGAAAAGCTCTTACAAGCAAGCTACCTATTCATTTAAAGACTTTCATGAGTAAATTTGACGCTCAAGGTGCTACAAATGAATTAACCAGAATTGCAAAACATGTTCAACCATTGATAGACCAGATCTCCAATGTTAATCATGATTCTACAATTGGCGAAATTTTTGATCAATATGAAACCCTTCTTTATGGTATTAAAGATGATTTTAAAGACTTTATTAATGGAGAAACTAACAAGAACGACTTTGCAGAAAGACTCATTACCGTAATCTATTTCTATAGAAATTTAGACGATGTTATTAATAAAGAAATTAATTATATGGCTGAATTGGATGAAGTTCAGTTTCAGAAGGTCTCACTAACTAAGCTTCGTGAACATGAGAAACTATTGGTTACTTATGTTAAAGAAAATATAAAAATAAGTAAAAGCCTTCAAAGCTATATGGATGAAGCTGGAATGGAACTATAGTTCTATAAACTGGAATTAATCAAGATAAATACTTAAGCCTATTTGTGCACCGACTTATCATACCAACAAACACCAACTTGTTTTTCCATCGCTTTAAATCCTACTGATTCATAAATCTTGGCTGCATGGTAATGTTCATCTGCTACCATGACTAATGTATCTACATTCATATTCTCCAAAGCATATTTGGCGCTCTTATAGACTAAAGTGTTGCAAACTCCTTGTCTTTGAAACTTTGGACTTGTACTCACAATTTGATATCTAGCCACATTGTCTTCTACAAAAATACCCAAACTACCCACTAACTCATTATTAAGAAATGCTCCAAACCATTTTCCCTTATCTAATTTTATTAATTTTTTATATTGATCCATCTGTGTTTTATAAAACGAATACCAAGTAGACTTACTTAAATGTCTAGCCCCACACGCAGTTTGAATATCAATAACCTTTTGAAAGTTATCCTCTGAGTCTATCAGCTTCATTTCTACATTTTGGTTAAACTTTTTTGATCTCTCCACCACTTTTGCCACTAAAACAATAGACTCGTCTAAGTTAAAACCATGTTCTATAAATTCATTAACATCACCTAGCTCTCCATCTATAGTATCCCAAGCTAAAGTAATGTGGTGCCGTTTTGGTGTTTTAAACTCTTTATTAAAAAGAGATTTCCAGGACTGAAAGTCCCCTTGTTTAGGAGCTTGTTTAAACAAAAGTAAATTGCCCCAAAAAAAGTTAGGATTACTTTTAGTGGTAACCACAAAGTACTTGTCTTTTTCTACTACGCTACCATCATATCTAGTAAAAATAAAATCCGTTTTATATCCCAAGGAGTTAATTTTCATCGTATCGCCTATTACCAAAAAGTTACATTATAAAAAATGACCAAACACATCCCATTATAGCTACCAAAAGAATAACGTAAGTGATTGGCTCAGCCCATTTATGAAGTTTTTTAGATTCAATGGGTAAAACTATTACATTGCCCTGTGGATCAAAAGTAATTGAAAATCCAATACTTGTTTTTGTATCTACAAAGGGTACATCAAAAATGGAAGCATAGAGCTCCGCTTTATGTAAAATTACGGGGCATTTCCATTTTTCAGTGTACGATAAATCAAACTTTTTACCTTTTTTATCTATAGCTACTAGTTGAAAGTAGGATTTATGATTTGAATTAGTATTGCCACGTACTACTTTAAAGTCTAATGCTACACAATAAATATCATCAAATTTAATAATAGTTGATGGTTTTAAGTTTCCTTTACGCCCACTATATAAGGTGATGGTCTTTTTTTGAGGATCTACAAGTCTATGATAGACATATTGTATGTGTAAAACATAAAAAATTAACGATGACAGGCCCATAATATGTGGGATATATCCTAAGTCTACTTTCAAAAATACAGTAATCAATGTTAGAGTTACAGTTAAAACTATACTTACAAGTAGTAAGTTTGTCATTGCTATCGAGCTTTGATCCCCATTTTCAAGCATAAATGATTTAATCAAGGTTTTGTTTTGATTGCTCTTCTCAGATGATGACATTCATGCTCCTATTTGCTCTCAATAATTATAACTTCTGCAATTGCTTTATCTTTAATCAAAGTAGTAAATTTTTCATGATTCAACTAAGAAGATATAAACCAACAGACTTTAAACAATTTTCCAATCTAGTAAGTGACCCCCTTGTCATGGATAAAGTTGATGGAATATTATCCAAAGCAATCATTGAAGATTTATTTGCAAGCTTTCACAGCAACAATGACTGTTTAGTTTGGGCTCTTGAAACTAAAACTACTAAGCAGTATGTGGGTCATGTTGCTCTCTTAGAGGTTGAAAACAACCCTTTAAGTAAAGAGCTATTGTTTTATATAGTCAAAGACAAGTGGAACAAAGGTTATGGCACTCTAGCTGCCAAGTTAACAATAGAGTTAGCAATTAAAAATAGGCTTTGCAATAAGATCATTGCTACAGTAGATGCCAACCACAAATATTCTCGCAAAATTCTTGAGTCTCTTGGAATGCAAATTGAATACTGGGACCAAGAAGATAAACAAAGATATCCTGTTTATTCAATAAGTGTATAGTCTTTCTTACTCTTCAAATGAAAAATAACAAGGTCGTTTATTGTAAAAGTTTTTGTGATGAGAGATCATTCTAGCTTTTTCAGGGTGTCTTCTTTTTGGAGACTTTGATAAACTCCAAGCCTTAAGTGCCTCAAAGCCTCCTATTTTTAAAGCTCCTCCAACAGAAATTTTACCACTATGAGCTAAATGGGCAACTATTCCAGCACGGGATAGCTCTGAACTATGTTTCAAAGATTTTTCATAATCTTTTGGAAAACGAGCAGAAGGACAGTTTGCAAATAGTATAAATTGTGCTTCATACATCCATTGTCTTAACTCTTTTGTTTCACCATTGTGAGTAGCTGAGTCTGTAGATTGTGCCAAGTTAACTAACAGGCTTAAAAATTCATGGTTTTTTCTTAAAGAGTCAAAACCAGCTTTTTCATGTAAAAGTCTACCTGTTTTATAATCAACTATTGTACAAGTAAAGTCAGCATTTACTCTAAACCCTGCCCCGTATAATTTTTGTAAATACTTATCCGGCATCAATGAAAACATACGACCCATATAATATTGGTTATTGGCAATAGCTGAAAACCCAGGTCCAACGGTCAACATTTCACTATCCCAAGTATTGATTGCTGAGGACTCTCCCTCCCAACCACTAATTTGCCGAAACAATTCAAATATAAATGCAACCCTCTTAGGATCATCTGTTAAAACTTCAGTAGATAATCCTTTATAACCATTTTTTACTTTGGCCGCTGGAATAGAATGAATTGTATTATTTGCCTGTTTTACCCACTCTCGGTGTGCATTAGTAGAAGCCGACTTACCATAATCAGCCCATTCATTAGCATTATAAACAAAACCTTTTTTATAGGCACGAAACTTTACACCCTCACCTCTTGGAGATACTTGAGATGCTAAAACTTCTTGAAAACGAGCTAAAATACTTTGCTTTTTTTCTTCTTCTTGTGGGGTCAAGTTTTCTTTTTTAGATAGTTCGTCTAAGTAGGAGTGCCAACCTTGGGAGTCATCCTCTCTTGAGAATTTAAAAAGTAAATCATCACTAGTAGCCTGTACTTCTTGGATTTCTTCACTGTCTTCATAAGCTTCTTCGTCTTCAGTGCCATCGATCAAATCAAAAGCTCGATCCAAAATACTATTTGAAACACTAACACTGTGTAAAGCAAATGTAAAAAGTACTAAAAATAAAATACGAATCATCAAATTCTCCTAGTTTCTACTTAATTATACGAAGCAGTTACCAATAAGTTTCTTAAGTTCTTTAAAACTTACTAGATAGAATCTAATTTATATTTAAGCCACAGGCTTCTCAACTCTTTAATCTTCATACTACCTGAAAATCGTTGAATCCAAGCCTTGGCATCTTTTAAACTTTTTGTTACGCCTTTGCCTTCACAAAACATTGTAGCCACTTTCACAAAGGCTGCCTGACTTCCTTCTTCAGAAGCTCTTTTATACCAATAAAATGAGCTCTTTTCTGACTTTGGAGTACCAATACCATTATAATACTTATCAGCTAATTCATACAAAGCGAGCTTTTGCCCTTTTTGTGCAGCTCTTCTACACCATTTAAAAGACTCTTTTTCGTCTTTTTCTATAACAATTCCTTTTTTATAAAAAAGACTCAATTGATACATACTATCAATATTTCCTTTGTCAGCTGCTTTTTTAAAATATTGATAAACTATTTTTTTATCCTCTTTAGTACCAATATCTAAGTTATGCATCAAAGCTAAATCATTTTGGGCCGGTACATATCCTTGTTTTGCTGCTTTTAAGTATAATTGGTAAGTTTTTAATAAATTCTTTTTTGTTCCTAAACCCTTAAAGTATAGTGTTCCTAAGACATATTGAGCCAAAGCATTGCCTTTATCTGCTGCTTTTTTAAGCCATTGAAAGGACATGTTATAGTCTTTTGTTACACCAGTGCCTTTAAAATACATGATGCCTAGCTCAGTTTGAGAAAGAGCATCTCCTCGCTTTGCACCCTTTTCAAACCAATATAATGCTTTTTTATGGTCTATTATACCCCTTAAACCCTTATTATATATGGATCCTAAATCCGATAAAGCTGGGATAAAGTTTTGATTTGCAGCTTTAGTGATCAACTTAATTGCCTTCCTAGAGTTCTTTTGTACCCCATAGCCTTTTAGATACATAATACCTAAACGATGTTGTGAAAGAGCATCTCCTTTACTTACATTCTCTACTAGCTTTGTAATACTCTTTTGGAAGTCATAGTTAGACCAAAGTTGTGTTTGTACGTTCAACAAACAAAACAGGATTATTATTTTTTTCATTTAGAGTCCTTTATTATAAAAATTTCATTTACTTGTCAAAGTCTATTGTAACTATAGTTTTTCACTTTCTGAACAAAGGTTAATTCCACTGAGCTTGTATCATAAGGTTTAAACCAAGAAAAACTTTTACAGTCTTCAATTTTTATCGAAGAGATCTCAACAATTACAGTACATTTTATGTACAATATAATACATAGATTATATTGTAAATTTTCGCTTTCAAGCAGTCTGATAAACCTATAATCAAGTAATCTACAACAATTGAGCTGTTTGAATTAAAGAGTTTTTCAAAAACCTAAAACCTATTTTTTAGTTTAAAAAAATTAAACTATTACTGTTAACATAAAAATAATAGTTTTCTTCTTTTACTAACTTTAAGTCACGACTTTGAGAGTTTGCTACAAAGACTTCTACATTTTGTGAAGATTTGTCATTAAAAACATGAATTAGGGTCCCATGATTCATGTGAAACATTTCAATTATTTTAGCCTGAAAGTAAAATCCGCTCTCTTTTGTGTGGTAAGGGGTTACCGAAACTTCAATATCATCTGATCGAACTGCAAGTTCAAAATTCATTGAATCTTGAATATTTATATCTAAATTTACTTCACAACCACAGATTTCAATCTCATCTGTAGAAGAATCTAGCTTACTTATTGAAAAGAAATTTCTGACTCCTAAAAATTTGAGTGCTTTTTTGGAGTTGGGATAAACTAAACCTTTTTTTGATTGTGAAAATTTATGAAGCGATCCATCCAAAATCAAATACAGTTGGTCTGCTAAAAACAAAGCCTCATTTAAGTCATGTGTTACCATAAAGATACAAAGACGAAATTCTTTTTGAATTTGTTTCAATTGAACCCATAACTCTTGTCTTAACTCTTGATGTAATGAAGAAAAAGGTTCATCTAAAATCAATACTTCATTTTCTGTCATTAAGGATCTAGCGATGGCAACTCTTTGTTTTTCTCCACCACTCAAAAATTGAATCGATCGAGTTAACAAGTTTTCTATGTCTAATATCGAGCACAAACGACTCAATCGATCTTCATCTAATTTTGATTTAGAAAATTGTAATGGATACAATATGTTTTTTCTAACATTCAAGTGAGGAAACAAAGACAAGTCTTGGGGTACATACGATATAGACCTAGACTCAATACTTACATTATTCAATAAAGAAGCATTCAAAGAAATGGTTCCACCACTCACCTGATTCATGCCAAGAATCGCCTCTAACAATAATGTTTTTCCACTCCCACTTGGCCCCAACAAGACATGGGTTTTAGAAGCAAGTAATTCAAAGTTCAAATCATGTATAGAAAAGTTTCCCTTTTGCAAAGAGAGGTTTTCAACTTTTAACATAGAGACCTCCTTTTTAGAAAAACCCTACTTAAGTACAAAAGCCCAAGCCCTAAACTGATTAACAACAAGATAACAACAACACTTTGCTCAATCTGTGCTGATGCCAACCTCATATATATGGCAACCGGTATAGTCTCAGTCTTCATTGCCATGGATCCAGCCAAGGTGATACTTGCACCAAATTCACCTAACGCTTTTGCCCAGGTAAGTATAGTAGCTGATATCAGTCCGTTTCTTAATAGTGGTAACGTCACTGTTTTAAATGCTTGCCACGGAGTAGCACCCAATGTTTGAGCTACAATCTCATATCTAGGAGAAATCTCATCTAAGGCAGACTTAACTAACCTTGTTGCAACTCCAAGCACAGTAATAAACTGGGCCAAAATAACGCCACTAATACTAAACACAAAACGGATTGTATTTTCTTGAATCCATTCACCAATGGGGTTGTTAAAAAAGATCAATAACATCGCACCCAAAGCGGCTGGAGAAACAACCATAGGTAACTCTAAGATGGTGTCTATAATATCCTTTCCAAAAAACTCATATCTTGATAAAGCATAGGCAGCTGGAACTGCAAAAATTAAAGCTACAAAACTAGATACACAAGCGCTCAACACACTTAACTGAATGCTATAAAGGGTTCGTTTAGAAAAAACAGTCTCCATAAACATCTGAGCATCAAAAAAGTATAATAAAGATAAAATCAGAATAAAATAAATTAAAAATATCGAAACTGAAAAGCTAAAGCAAAGTCTTTTAAAGCCGCTCATTGTATCCATTCTTTAGGTACAATATATTGACCGCCAACTGGTTTATCTACACCAATGTATAGATTTGCTTCTTTTGCACTCATCAAATATTTATATTTATGAAAAATGGCTTTTGCTTCTTTACTAACAAAAAAGTTCATAAATTGTTGAGCTAATTTTTTCTTTTTAGAAAACTTGGAGATGGCCATTGGAATATAAGCTATCCTAGAAATCTCCGAAGCCTTTAAAGCAATACTCTCGATTCTTTTTGGATCCCAATTTTCAAAGACCCTCCAACCAATTACTGCATCGACTTGCTTTAAGGAAATAGCTGAAGCAGTTTTTGCACATGATCCAGTATAATTAACTAAGTTTTCCAAAAATGCGGACTTTTGCTCTTGAGTAAAAGAGTTTTCAATCGTTTCAACAGCATAAGCTCCCACGCAAACTCCCTCTGGGTTTGCAATAGCAACACGTATACCTGGTTTTGTTAAATCTGACAAACTCTTAATGTTTTTTGGATTGCCTTTGCGTACATTGATTGCTTGTACCAAATATACAATCCTTTTTTCGGAGTTTTTATAAACTACATCTTTTTGAATCGCTTTGAGCATATAATCAGACGACCCCGGAAAATAAATATCTCCTTGTCTCGCTAAAATCATTTGAGATAATACATATCCTGACCCACCATAATTGGCATCCACTCGAACATTATATTTATCTTGAAACTTTTGAATAATCTCTTGGGTGGGAGGTTTAGAAGCTGCTCCCACATAAACCATCAAACTATTTTGGGCATAAGAAAAAGATACTAAAAAAGTAAATATAAAACTACTAAAAATCTTATGCATAAAATGGGCCCTTTAAATGATTCCAAAGCAATAATTCAATATTTTACTGCATATCAAAAAAAAAGTAGGTCTAAGTTAGTATATGTAACGGTATAAAAAGTTTGGACATAAAAAAATCCCACTTAAATAGTAGGATTCTTTTATTTAAAGTGTTTTTGTCCCCTAGAGCTTACAGTTTTACTCCCTTGGGTTCATGGCCATCTATATAAACAGTTGAAACTCATCCAATAAAAGATGTACATGATTCAATAAACTTTTATGCTGATTCTTCGAACGCTTGTCCACTAACTACGTACTGCACTGAGCACCACTCTGAACAAAACTTTTTCTTTGTATTACCAAGTGTAATCTCTCTTCTAATATCTCTAGAACATTGATCACATTTTTCGATAACTTTTTTTTCTTCACTAACTACAGTTTCTTCTGTTTCCAAAGTAACTCCCTTAATTGCAGGTGAATGCACTAGCTAAAGTCTTAATTATTAAGTACTTTAGATCTACAGTATAATATTCAAAAAAAGTTTGTTGAGACAATAAATACAACGACCCTCTTTAAGAAAATTAAGCTGCTATTATCTCATATCGAGTTATGAAAATCAACGAAAAAAGTTTTGTGCGACAAAAGGCAAATTTGATTTATAAATAGAACTATAGATATTATATTCTTAAAATTATATCTTGTAATAAGTTTTATCATAACGGTTCTAGGAAACGCCCATGAAAAAAATATTAGTTTTTAAATTAGGAGCAATCGGTGACGTCTTGATGACTACCCCATTCTTACGTGAGCTAAAGTTGAAAGAACCAGCATCTTGTGTGGATTATCTAGTCGGTAATTGGTCTTCTGCTGTACTGAAAAACAATCCCAATATTAATAAACTAATCGAAGTTGAAGATTCTATCTTTTATAAAAAGCAGATTTCTAAACTACTCAAACTCTACTCACAATTAAATAGTGAACAATATGATGAAATATATCTGCTTCATAGAAATCTGTTTTATTACTACTATTTTTATTCTCTTTTTCCTAAAAAACTTCATGGCTTTAGAACAATTCAATCTTGTTTCTTAAAAGAAGAGTTTGATGAGTCACAACATCACCTATATAATTATAGTCGTTTAGTAAAAAAAGACACTAAGTCAACTCAAATGGATTTCTATCTCCCAAAAGACCATCAGCTAAATCCAAACATCTTACAAAAAAATAATCTTCAATTAGACCAAAGTATTATAGCTATTAATCCTGGAGGTGGTGCAAACCCAGGCGAAACTGTTACTGTAAGACAATGGCCTCAAAGCTCCTATGTCCAATTCATCAAAAAAATTAATAAGTCCCACCCTAAAATCCAACTTGTCTTAACTGGTGGACCAACAGATCAAGATCTTTGTAATGAGATCATGCAAGAAGTACAAGAGACAAACACTATTAATTTAACATCTAAATTTGGATTAATGGATTTTCGAAAAATTTTGGACTCAATTGATGTCTTTATCACAGGAGATACAGGAGGAATGCATATGGCAGCTGCTGCAAATTGTAAAGTCCTCTCACTTTTTGGTCCCACCAATCCCCATGAAAAAGCTCCCATTGGATCTAACAATGCTTGGATCTGGCCAAAAATAGAGTGCAGCCCCTGTTACACCGGAAAATTCAAAGGCTGTCAAAATCCTGTCTGTATGGATGCAATTAGTATAGATATGGTATATGACAACTGCCTTAATCTTTTATCTCTGCCAAAAAGCATGATAGAATCCAACGACCTTTAGTAATATAATATTTATCTGCTCAGGTTTGAACTCTTGAAATATTACAAGCTAACTCCATCTATCCGATAAGAAAGACGATGAAGACAAGATTTAAAATAATTGGTTTATTTATATTGTGCACCCTGTTTTTTACTGGATGTAGTGGACTAGATCTATCCAAACAATCTAAGAGTGATACCAAATCTCTCAACAAGCTATTAAAACAAAAGCCAATTAAGATCATAAAAGATACTGTTATAAAGAGACCAAAAAAGCCTATAAAGTATCAAATCACTTCCCAGTTTTCTACACCAATTTTTGCTGAATATGATAGTAAAGCATTTCAAAAACTAGACCCTCAAACAGATAAACCACAAAAAATAAGGGCCTTTAAACTGCAAAAATTAGTTAAAGGGGATATCGTTGAAAACACCTCTAAAACGGCTGCTACCCTAGAAAAGCAAGTGTTTTTTGCTAAAAGTGATAAACGTTTTCAACCTGACATGTTGATGATTGATGATACATTTTCAATCAGTCCAAAACAATTTGACTTATTCTATCCAGACACAGCACAACTTACTTTTTCCACAGATGTAAAGTCTTTAGCAAGAATCAACAAAAAAAGTAAAATCAAAAGTTTTTTAACTACAAAAACAAAGGAGCCCCTAGAAGATAGTAACTACGTGTATCCTTTAGGCCATAAAAAAAATAAGTCTTTTGTACCTTTTGCAATGGACCTTTATACAGTCTATTACAATAGTTTTGCTAAGGAGATTTTATATACATTATCAGAGTTAAACGCCAAATTAAAAAATACAGACCCAGATGCTGTCATTAAACCATACCCAGAGTTTGATGAATTAAACTTTAAAGACTTCGTTACCTTTTTAAAGACTTATGGTTTTAAGTTTTATTATCCAGATATCACTTCATCTGATACAACCATGCAAAAACACGGTAAAGCATTTTTATGTCAGATGCTTTTTTGGCTAGAGCCGACTACCTACAAAAAGTTTTTAAATAATCCACAACACCCCCTTACTAAAAAAGCATTTTACAATGTTAAAAAGTTTTTAGAAAAAAACAAAAAAACTTTTGTAAAAGAAGCTAAGGTAAACTCACTTCTAGAACAAGTCATCGGAAACAACATTCTTACCAATCTACCAAAAAATTTCGACCCATTAAACTACGGTGATGATTACAAGTTTCCTACCGAGTATGACATAGAGACCATCGGTTCTAAGTTGGCATTTGGCTACATCCCCGAAAGCCTTTTTATGAAAAGCTATAGTGATGATGCCTACAAAGAAAAAAACAAAGAAATCCTAAACAAAATCCGTAAGAAAAAAATAGCAGAAAAAAAGAGAAAGTCTAGGCGTAAAAAGAAAACAAAACGAAAACGAAAAAAGAAGAGTTCCAAAAAAAAGAAAAAGAAAAAAAAGCCCACTGCAAAGAAAGCTACTGTAAGTAAGGCCCCAAAAGTGCCCAAATTTACGCCTTCTGCATATCAGCTAACTGGATTTATTCTTCACAAATCTATCGGACTTAGAACATATATATCTTTACTACAACGATCTAAAACAAAAAAGCAATCCCTATTTTTGATTCATAGTTTATACCTCAATAATCTTCAAGATAAACTATCAAAAAAACCAAATTACTTAAGACCTATTGTAAATACAGTAGAACCACAAATTTATATAAAGCAAATTACCAGCACAAACAAAAAACTAGCAGCTAAATCAAATAATTTTTTTACTGTAGAAAGCTATATTTCACAATCTGATTTAGCTAATCGATTTGTTCCCATGCTAAATTCTTACTATCAAAACGCTGCGTCTGCAGTATTTCGCTTTAAACAATAAGGTTAATTTATGGCTAAAATAAAAATAAATAGTCTTGATATACAAGTGGGCAAAGAAACCGTTGTATCTAGTGCCATCTTTAGTTTAGATGATAACCAAGTTTCTACCCTTACTGGTGATGAAAAATCTGGTATTTTTGAAGTTTCACAATGTATAACTGGATATCTACCTCATTCTGCCGGAACAATTCTAGCCGGAGAAGATGAGATACAAGGACTTGCACCAAGTAAAAGAAAAGTCGTACGAATTTCTAAAGACTGGGCTTTATTTCCACACTTAACCGTCAAACAAAACCTAGAAATGGGATTAACTCTTAAAAAGATGAAGTCCGATGAAATACAAGAAATTAGTAAGCAATATTTATCTAACCTACAATTGACAGAAAAGTCAGCAATGTTTCCGGATGTATTATCCATTGAAAATCAGTTTAAATTGGCCCTCGCTCGAGCGGCTATTATCGAGCCAAATCTTATCATACTTGAAGAAGCTCTTGGTCCGTATGATTTTCAAACTCGTCAAAAACTAGTAAAAATAGCCAGTGAAGTAAAAAAACAATTTTCTTTAACTTTATTGTTTGTCACTAAGTTTCCAATTGATGTCTTAGGAATCAGTGATCGATTAATTGTTATGCATAAAGGTTTTATCGAACAATCTGGCGATGCTCAAGATGTTTATGAGGCACCTGCTACGCCAATTGTTGCTAAAGCTACAGGCGAAATAAATTCAATCAATGCCCAGGTTATGATGAGTGGTGATTTTACTATGTTTTCAACAAAGCTTGGTGGATTCAATCTTAAGTCTCCAAATAAGCTAAGAATGGAGTCCCAAGTAGAGTTATTAATCCGCCCAGAGCAAACTAAAATAGTAGCTCTTGGTAATACAGCAGATGCTAGAAATATTTTTTCAGCAAAAATAAAGTCAATTCAATATATGGCTGGGTTTCAATATGTTCATCTGGAAACAGATGATACTAAACCTTTTATTTCTATTCAAAATCAAGATAATTCATTTAAGGTAGATGATGATATCGATGTCATATTAATGAGGGATGAGTACCCTATTATTAAAAAGTAAATTAAATGTTTCGTTTGTTTTTAAAGTTAAATATTTTTGGAAGAATCTTAGCTGAGCTATTATTGCTTGTATTTTTTGTATGCCTGTTCTTTCCTGTATTTCCTTCACTTGGCATATTTAACCCTGCTGATAGTGGATTACATTACAAACATTATGGACAACTCCTATCAAAGACTCATTTACCATTTTTAATAGAAGGTTTAACTTTTTCATTTGCTACGGGTTATTTCTGCACTATCTTTGGATTTGTCATAGCCTATCTAACCCATAAACCATTTACTGGAAAGTTTTTATTTTTAAGCGCCATTAGTTTTTTTCTAATTGCTCCAGAAAGCCTTCAACTAATGATAGCAAGCCCACTTTTAGGGTTTGTATTCAAAACAAAAGGCCCCATTGTTGAAATTACCTATATCTCTTCGTTTCTATTTTTAACAAGTATTTCAATATTATCTAGCTACGCCCTCATGTCAAAAGTATCTAAATTCGAACTAGAAGCCATGAACAACTTAGGTGCTAGCCCCATTCAGATATTCACTAAATATATTTTACCAATGGGTAAAAAAATGATTTTCCAATTAGGGTTTGCTCTTTCATGCCAAGTCATGTTTTTTGGAACTCATACAAAGTTTATAGCTAACCCTAGTAAACACAGTTTCGTATGGAACCTATCAGGTCCTTATTATTTATACAATGACTTAGGCTTACCCAGTAGTTCTTATGTTTTATTATTAATTTTATTCTTGTTATCTGTTTTACCTAGCTTTTGGTTTATTAATAAAGAGTTTAAAGGCTCTACTCAATCAATTAATCAAAAAGGTAAACCAGTAAATAAGTCTACTCGTAAAAAAGTCACTCGTAAGCTTCCCAAAAAGAAGAAAAAGACAAAAGCTGTAGACAAACCAAAAGAAGATCCTCCCATTGAAGAAGGGTCAGATCAAGAAGAAACAACAGTGGAGGGTGAAGAATGATTCTAGCTTGTCCTAGTTGTAAACGAAAATTTAAAATTATTGAAGAGTATAGAGGTAAACTAGTACGATGTAAGTGCCAAGCCCTTTTAAAAGTACCTGGAGTATTTACAGATTCCAATACTCCTCCTCCTGCAATTGGAAAACCTGACAAAAGTACACCGCCTGAACCTTCAACAAATACATCCGATGAAATTGGTATTTGGGTCGAATTAACATACCCACAAGTTCATAAACCCTTTGATCTATCCAAATGGTCTGCTGCTGAAGAAGACTCTTTACCAGAGCCGGATCTCCCTGAAGAACCAGAAGAAGAAGATCTACCATCTTTTGATGATGATTTACCATCATTTGATGACGATGAAGAAGAAGGTATCTCTGATGACAACATTGAAAGTTTAACTAATTTTGATGAGCCCGAAGAAGAAATTACTGACGATCAACAACATTCTTTAGACGGCATTAATATTCAAGAAGAGGCTCCACTAGACCCTAGAGTTATCCCTGCATTAAAAGATCTAGAAACTTCTGAAGACCCACAATTTATCATTGATTTTTTGTTTTATCTTTTGGATATTAAAAGAGTTGAAATCAAAGATACTGTTGCTAAATTTGTAGATAATATTAATCCATTGGCTTCTTATTATGCCGTTAAAATTTTAGCAAATATTGAACATCTTGAAAGCGAAGAAGACCGTTTTAAAAAAGACATAGAACCTATAAACTCAAAAAAGCTAATCAAAGCTATTTTTGATTCAACGAGTCAAAGTAAGATTCAATATATAGAAAATGCACTCAATACTAGAGAGTATGGAGCTATACCCTATATAATGACTCAACTTCTACTTGAAAAAGATGAACAAGTCACATTACTTATCCTAAATCGTGTTGGTTTGATGTGTGAACAAAAAGAGGTTAAATTTTTCGCCAAGTTTCTCCAATCAAGAATACAGGCTATAAAATTAGCAAGTATTGAAGGACTTGGTTGTATTGGTGGTGAAGGAATCATCCCACATCTGATTGCTAGTCTAGTAGATCGCGACATGGCTGTTGTAGCTGCTATAAACGAAGCTCTTAAATCATCAGATAAAGACGATATTGCCTCTCAAATCATGTCTTATCTAATGAACCATGATGTTTTTGATAAAAAAGGCTACATAAAAATATTAAAAGAAAATGGCACAGTGAATGCATTAAGAGCTATTGCTTGGCTACTCTCTGATCCAAAGGTAGGAGTTACATCACTAGAAACAATCAAAGAAATGGAAATAGCAGATGAAGAAAAAACAGCTGTTCTACAAGAGTATTTAAGTTTAAGTTATAAAGACTCATCCTTTGACAATGACCTGATTTCTCAACTAGAAATCTATAATCCAAATTTTGACCGCTCAAGACTTATTTCTGTTAATCTTTTTGATGACTCTTATGTCAGTTTAGTACGACTAAGCCCACTTTTTGAAAGAGATTTCACTGAAGATGATAGCGATAACATTATCGAAGCAGAACTAATAGAAATTGAAGTTTTACCTTTTAAACTAAGTAAATATGTAGCCACTCAAGTTCAAGAGTTAAAAGATCATGCAGAAGACTTACAATCACATATAAAAGTAAAGTCTTCTATTCCATATATCATTACTACTATAGGCTTTTATGGCTTTGTAGTCTTTTTACTCTTTACCTCATTTTTTAAGGGTATGGGTAAATCCTTATCCTATATGCCTGGGTTTTTTCCAAAACAATTTTCTACAGCTTTTGGTGGACAATTATTTATAGATCCTCAATATGCAGCTGCTTTAAACTCTACCTTTATTACAGGGAGTATAGCTATTTTCATAGCTTTTCTTCTAGGAAGCTCATTTGCATTGACTCAGCTAAAAAAAGGTATTTTTAGGATTCGAATACTCCCTACTTTACCCATACTTATCCCATCCATATTAATCGGGTTCGATATCGGTTTAGCCAAAGAAGTGTTTCAACTTAATCTAGCTGAAATATTTATAATTTTAGCTTATATGTTTCCTTGTATATCGATTTTTTATATTGTATATATTCGACTTTTTAGCATCATACCTAAATCACATTATGATATCTGTATTGAATTAGGCGCAGACGAAACTAGTGCTTTAAAAATGACCTATGGGCCTAGTTTTCAAATTGCTACTTTATATGCGACTTTATTATCTGCACTTTATATCTTTTGTTCAATTGCGATGACATCCTATATACACAATGATTCATCCCTTGGCTACGTGCTGTTTGCTAAACTTCAATATTTTCAAGGTTGGTTAATGCTAGGAACATATCTCGCTACTGTGGCGATTTTTATTATGGGTATCGTTTTTGTTTTAGAGCTTATTTTTCCAATTTTTGCATTGTTTCCGTCTACTATCACAAGAAATTTTTATCAACATCCCTTTTATCTTTTGTTCAAAAAGAGTTTAATGGTATGGGGAGCTTTGTTTTACAAACAAAAAATAAAGAAATCTAAACCAGAAGCACCAAAAGCTGATGATACTTCACAAGCTGATTCTGTCGACGATGATAGTGATGACGAAGACGATGACGAAGAAGAATCAGACGATTAAAGGACTAATAAATCATGGTACCCAAACTATCTGATGAACGTGATACCAAACTTCAAAAAGTAATCCAAGAGATTAGTAAATTTCATGGAAAAGCAGCCCCTGGAGTATATATCGGTGCTTATATGGTTGATTTAGCCCAAGAGTTACTTGGCTCCAACTTTACTAAGTTAAACGCAATCAGTGAAACAAACGTATGTTTGTCCGATGCAGTGCAAGTTATGACTGGTTGTACCATAGGAAACAAATACTTATGGTTACATGATTTTGGGTTATATGCCATGACATTATATGACCGAGAGACCAAAGATGGCTTTAGAGTTTTCGTTGATTATGCAAAAATAACCAATGATACTCCTACTCTTAAAAAGTTTTTTGATGGTTCTCGAAAGTTTGATAAGATACCTAGACCAGTTCAACAAAAAATGGTTGTTGAAGAGTTTTTAACTGTTAAAAGAGATATTTTATCTTTTCAAAAAGTTAAAGTAAATCAACCAACCAAGCCAAAATTAAGACCATTATCTAAATGTGACCAATGTAATGACTTTTTTAGAACTCAAATAGATCAAGATGATCAAAACATTTGCCCTTTTTGCATCAATGGGTCTAATATCTATACTTTTATCAATGAATAGCGGTTTTATTCACATAGCAACACTCTTTTTTATCCAACTCTTTCTTTTTGGATTGATCACTACTCATCCTGTAAATGCAAAATCTATAAATAAAGATCCCTATCGCTTTTCAAATTACTCTTTTACACAATCCAAATTAAAAAATAAACTAATTTTTCTATTTATTGGGTCAGATGTATGCATAGAGTCAAAAAACTTCTTAAAAGAGATTGCCTTAGACAAAGAGTATTTTAAGTTAATTAAAGACAACTTCTTATTCAAGATTTTGGACTATGATCTAAATCCATCACTTTCTAATCGATATTCACTACCGACTATACCTGGATTTTTAATTTTAGATTATCAAGGAAACATTTATCTTGGTAGTACCAAACCCAGCAAAGAGAAAATTTATCCTATTTTACAAAAGATAGTAAAAGAGTTTCAAGATGATCCTATTACATTAAAAGAAGATTTAACAGAGTTTCAAAAAACTTATCAACCAAAACTATATGAGTCCACTAGAGATATTATTGACTCTACCATGAATGTACCAAACCATATTTCTTTAGACTTAGGTCGATATGTTTTATCTTTAGATAAAAAATCTTATGAATTTTTAGACTACACGGATCAACTAAAAGATTGGATCAAAAGTGAAAACTTTGATTTCGTTGAAGGAAACTTCTTTATGCCTAGAGGTTATTGCACCTTTCATGCTGAAAGTAAGTATTCTTTTTTTAATTTTAAACTCCAAGAAATGCTAATTGACTTCTATCTTAAAACCAAAGATGTAACTTTCAAATATGCGTTTTTGAAGTCCTTAAAATATATGAAACGAGATTTGTTTTTATCATTTCGTAAAAGCTATAGCATTGGATATGCTTCAAAAAAGTATTTTCAAATGAGTTTAAAACAAAGATTGAAATATTTTCCACCCTCTCCAAGACGCTCTGATTTAGCTCTAGCTCAAGTGATTTATCTCAAAATTCTTTATAAAATCGATTTACTATTAAAAAGAAACCTTATCTTTTCCAATGAAATATCTTTCTTACAATCACATTTAGATCAAAAGTTGGATGTTTTTACCCTGTTAATGGACCGCTATCAAAGAGAGGATGGCCTTCTTTATTTCACCTCTCAAAGAGAGTTTACAAACTTCGAAACTCAGATTGAACTATTCTCACTAATGCAATTGATGGAGCTCACAGAAAAAACAGACTCTCAAAAATTTATCAAAAAAATGGAGGATCTATATCATAGTTTTCATCAAGTATTTTACGATGAAGAAAAAGAAATGTTTATGGATATTCCTAAAGCGATATTTACGAAAAATAAAAAGATGTACTTATACCCTCTTTATTATGTAAGAGAGCATGCTCGACTGTTTCAATTACTAGATTATTTATATACTAAAACTAAAAACTCTAAATACTTAAATCAAAAGAAAATATCTAAAATTAGTATAGCAAAACACTCTGAACAGTACCCTCATAGGTTTTACTGGCTAGAATGGTATGATAATATCGTAAAAAACAAAAAACGAAAGATAAAGAAAAAGTGAAAGTTTTAATCCTCCTCATCTTATCTACATTTTTGTTTGGTTGTTTTCAAAATAAATCAGAAACCCCCAAACAAAGATTTGATATTTTTATACGAGCAATACAATCCAATCAAATTGAAACTATCGAAAAATGCCTTAATCAGGGTACCTATGAGTACTTGCAAGCTAATGCTGGAGTATTTGATCCTGAAGAAACTTTTATCAAAAGATTAATCAAGGATACCAAAAAATCAAACCCTAGTTATCTTAGCACGGAGTGGATTCTTAGAAACAAAATTGCAAAAGTAAATTATACTTATTTACACAATAAAAAAGACTTTTTATACATGGAAAAAAAAGAAAAGCAATGGCATATAAATTTATTTCAAAAAGAAAAGTATAAAGCTGCAGAACTATCAAAGTTTCAGGTGAAAAAGTAGATTAATTACTCGCAAGATAGGCTTCTACAATCTTTTGTACAGCTATAACTGAATCCGCAAATTCATTTGATACTTCTTGAATTGAGTCAATATCTTGGCTTTTTGCAAAATTTTCAATCTTTTCTGCTAATTTAATTACAACTGTCTCGCCAACTTGAGATAAATTACCTTTCATGCGATGCGCCCGCATCACAATACTAGAGTAGTCTTTCACTAAAATAGCTTGTTTAAAACTAGTTAAATCATCTGTTAAAGCAATAATGATTGACTCGGTAATCTGAAATAAAAGCTCTCTATCCCCGTCAGCAATATCTTCAATGATAGACATATTTATTTGAGGCTTAAAATCTTTTTGTTGCACCGCTATAGTTGTATCTTGCCCCTTTAATCCTTGATGAATCAACTCACCAAAGGTCCTAGAGTCAATTGGCTTAGCAACAAAAACATTGGCCCCTGCATCCAAACAAGCCTGTCTGTTAGTATCAGAGGAATCTGCCGATGCTGCGATAATATAAACACTTGCACGATCACCTAACAAGGAACGAACACTTTTAATCAGCTCTATCCCATCCATGATTGGCATCATGATATCAGTAATAATCAAGTCAAAGTGTTCATTACAATATATATTAAATGCTTCTTAACCATTTTCTTTTATTGTAGGTTTATGGCCACATTTCAATACAATTCGTTGAAATACTTTTTGATTGATTCTAGTGTCTTCAGCTATCAATATATTTTTATAGTCTGTACTCGTCAAAACTTTACCATTAGTTTAAGTGAATTATCTACGATTAAGTATACTATAAAACTTTCTCTTGGATATAATACTATATTTACAAACTTAGCAAATTACTCGACTCGTCTCACAAACTAACAAGATTATAAGAAGTTTTAAGCTACTCTATAAAAAAGATCACAATTAAAAAAACTACACTCATAAATTTTCACATAATCTATGAGTGTAGTTTAAAATCTTTGAATCTTTAATGACTAATCGTGATCACAGTCTGAATGATCTTCTTCAGCAACACCTAAAACACCAGTCTCTACAAAAATTACATAATTTTTTAACAAGTGATCGATCTCAGTTGCAAAATTACTATGTAATTTTTTAATTTCTGACTCCGGAATTGCTACTGTGTAGAAACTTTCTCCACCGGAGACCATTTGAAAAGCATCTACTGTATCATCAACAAAAACTTCTGCTTGTATATATCTTTCTAAATCAATAGCAAAAAAAGCAGTGTGTCCTTTTTTTGATACAATAAAAGTATTGTCGTCTTCATTGTGCTCAAACGAGTACCCTTCGATACCTTCTTCTTCTAAAGTGTCCATACTAATTGTTAGTGTTCTATAAACAGCTTTAGTGTAGTCACTTAATTTTTTGTTGAAATGGTCTATTTGATCTTTCAATGACATAATAAATCCTTTTAGTTCATTTATTCTTACTTTTAATACATCTATTGTTAGAGTTAGTCCTGATAATAGACATAGAGATTACTTTAAAACAGAGATTAAAAAATTAAAACCCTTGCTTCTTTTCTTGTTGAGCATAGCTTATCGAGTCTGATCAAAAAAGACAATTAAATTGTCCAAATTTTGTCATAATTTATAAAAAGAAAGCTCACTTCGTATTTTCATCAATTGTGTTATTTTCATAAAGTGATAATTTATTGAAATTGAAGTTGACAATCATATTCAAATGGATTACTATCAATTCATAACAAGCTATTATTGTTAAACTCCTTTTCAAGTTGTGGGGCTATAGAACAAGCCATTCTATAGCCCCTATTTGTTTTCCTCTCAAGTCAAAAAGTTTAATTTTTCAGATACATAAAACAAAAGCTTCCGATTTAAGATACAAATGTAGTGTTCCAACTTTGTTGACTTTGAATTTCATTGTCAATTATGTTATTTATATATACGACTTAAATTTAACTGCTTAATTTTGAGTTGATCGGTGGCAATAGCTACCAAATCACTTAGACTCTTAATCCTTTTACAAGATTGGTGTTGATAATGAAGTTCAAAATCATATTCTTTTTATTTTTGTCTCTTTGTTTCTTTAACAATAGTCATGCAACTAAACGTCATGGAAAAGTCACTGGCAAAAACTGTAAAGATTGTCATCGTAGTAAAAAAGGTGGCAAGGGCAATCTTAACAAACTTGGCAAGGAATATAAGATATTCCTAAAAGACAAAAAAAGAGCTCGACGAAAGAAAACAACAAAGTTAAGTAAAGAAAAAATTCAAATTTGGAAAACTATAATAAAAAACAACAGAAAACAACGAAGGAAGAAAAAATGAAAAATTTACTACTTAGTGGTCTAGCAATTAGTATGTGTATCTCAGTGAGTCAAGCAGCTCCTAGTAACCAAGCTCTTTATGAAAGATTAATGCATCTTGAGCAAAAGTTGGCAGACCAAGAAAAGTTAAAAGAAGAAATCGCAAGTTTAAAAGATGAGATCATAGATCTTAAAGACACACAAGACGAGCTAGTTGATGAAGGCCCTGTTAAAAGTTTTACTAAAGGTCTAACTTTTGGTGGCTATGTTGATATGGAGTTTCATAATAGAAAAGGTTCTAACTCTAAATTTGATCAGCATAGATTTATTTTTGATATCTCAGCTGATCTAGGAGACAAAGTTAAATTTGTATCAGAGTTGGAGTTTGAACATGCAGCTACAAATACTGATATGGGTATGGAACAAGCATATATCGATTACTCTTTTAATGAAAAAGCAGGGTTCAGAGCCGGACAAATATTAGTACCTATTGGTCGCTTAAACTACTTACATGATTCACCATCTTTACAATTAACTGAAAGACCAAAGCTATTAAAAGAAATCGTACCGAGTACTTGGTATGATGCTGGAGCCGGTTTCTTTGGCGAGTTTGGATCTGATGAAAACCCAATCTCTTATGAAGTTTATACTATGAACGGTATGAGTGATAGTAACTTCAATTTAGATGCAGGAACAGGGTTTAGGAGCCTTAGAAGAAAAGGTAAAAACAAAACAGAAAATAATAACTCAAAAGCTCTCACAGGCCGATTAGGCTTCACGCTAGGTCAAGAAACTCAAGTGGGAGTATCTTATTACTCTGCTAATGTTGGCGCTTATACAGCGGCAAATGCTCTTGTAGGTGATAGAGATATGACGATGCATGGTTTTGATATTGAGCATCCTATCAATAGTCGTTTAGATTTCCAGGGAGAATATGTATTTGGAGATGTTGATGCAAACATTGCTACTGGTTTAGCATCTTATGATTTTAAAGGTTGGTATGCACAACTGAACTATATTTTAGATAGAGACGAAAAGTATAGAGCTATTTTAAGACTCGGTGGAGAAGATACAGCGGAAGGTATGGATAACAAAGGTGACATCGAAGAAACTGTTCTTGGGTTCAACTTTAGGCCAAATTCAAACACTGTCTACAAAGTAGAATACCACTGGGAAGACTCTGATGTTAACAGAGCTACAAAAGCTAGCAATGATGGATACGTCTTTAGTGTAGCAACATACTTCTAAATCAAACACTAAAATGCAGTTCAACTCCTTGAGCTGCATTTTTTTTTGAAGATTTAACTAAAGTTATTTTGAATATAAATGGCTACATCTAACAAATCATTTAAATGAATGCCTACAGAATCTGTGAGTCCTGGGCAGCCTTTTCCCGTTTTTACACCAAATCCTTGAATGCCACATAAGTTACCACTCTGAATATCTCTTAAAGAGTCACCTACTAAAAATGAACTTGAAAAGTCAATATTCAAATCTTGTTGAGCTTGTAAAAGCATACCGTTATTGGGCTTTCTACAGGTACAATCCATAAGATATTTTTTCACTCCATCGCTTAGATTAATATCTGGATGATGTGGACAAAAATAGATTCCATCTAAATCAATAGAATCTATTTTTAAAATCTCTTTTAATCTGATATGAATATTTGATAAATCAACCTCCGTTAAAATGCCACGAGCTATTCCTGATTGATTAGTAATTACTACCAATTTATATCCCAATTTTTTAAAAATTTTAAGCGCTGGAATCACTCCATCAATCAACTTTAAATCATCTGGATTACTTAAATAATCTACTTCTTGATTAATGACGCCATCTCGATCTAAAAAAATAGCTTTATGACTAGGTTTCATAATCATAACTTTCAAAAGATACAAAGCTATTAAACATCAAACTGCTCTTTTTCTTCTTGGTATTTTTCATAAACTTTTTTATAGTTGTCAAACTCAGTAAAATCTTTTAATAGTTCTTCCATTTTTGTTCGAACCACTGCAAATTTAGAGTGTAAAAGAGTTTGTACCTGATGCTTTAAGTTAGGATCTCTTAACTCACCAATGCAGTAAACAGCAGTAAGTTGACATAATTTGTGACGAGAGTTCACTAACTCATTAAAAGAAGCCATCGACTTATTTTTAAACGAAGGCCAAACTGCCAAAATTGCATTTCCTATAACTCGATTAGATGTGTCTTTTAAGAGTGGAACAATCAATAACCTATCTTTAGGCTCCAAAATGTTAACTAATCCCTCAATAGCGTTAGAACGTACTCTATCATTATGATGAGACAGGTATTTCATAATAATTTGTTTCTTTTGCTCTACAGTACCCTGGCATTTACTAATTTGTAAAACTCCAAGTGCAATGACTTTATAATCTTTTTCATTTCTAAGTTTTTGATACAAGTCATGCACACCTTCGTCAGACTCACTAACAACAGGTTCATAATAACTATCATCGATCCCTTGTTGTTTATCCATATCAAAAGTATCTTTTAAAAATGTAGTATTGTCTTTTGCCTTTACCAACTTCTTTCTATCAAATAACTTGTCAGCTGATAAACCTACTGGACTCAGTTGATCCAATTGATCTAAAAGTTCTTGGGCTTGCTTATCATGCTTATTTGCTTTTACATTTAAAGACTCAAAAGCATGTTTTCTTACATCTTTTTCTGTATCTAAAAGAAGTAGTAACAACAAATCAACACTATTTGCATGTTCTATATTGCACAAGGCATAACTTGCTGATCGTCGATAGGCCACATAATCTGATTGAATCATAATAGAAAACAATTGATAGACCTTATCTTCGCCTAAGTGATGCAGTGATTTAATTGAAGTAGCTCTAACACGGTGATCTTGGTGATTAGTAAATTTAGCAATGAGTGCCAAAGCTTGTGTATTTCCTGTGCGTTCTAACTCTTCAATCGCTGTAGAGATAACTCTTGGATCGGGATCATCCAAAAATCTACAAATCCATTGAAAGTTTTTGTTGCCTTCAACACCTAACAAACGAACAATACAGCTTCTATGAAAACCATCTCGTGTATAGTTTTCAATCATAAGCATTTCTGGTAAAAACTCACACAATCTTTGTCTCACTACATAGGAGAAAGCTCGATTTACAACATTATCAACAGTAGACTCAAAGGCTTTTTCTAGATTTTTTAGATTCTTTTCATCTATATTATTAAACTGCTCTTCATTGCGTATCTCAAATACTTGAATTACTTTTCGAATCTCATAACGCAGTTGAATACTTACTTCTTTTTCTAAGGCATCCTTTAAAATTGGTAAAACATCTGAATCATTATGGATAGACAAATCATGAACTGCTTGTAGTCGAGTTCGATCATCTATTGAATCTAGTTCAATAATAATATCACTTATATTTCTTAAGTTTGGTTCCATATCTTTAGGACTTACTTATATGTCCTTGTGCTCCATACCTATATATTTCATTTGTTTCTTGATGAGTACATTCAAGATAATTAACTAAGATACCATCAATTTCTATACTTTTTAAATCTTGGTTACCTTTAGTTAGTAATTTCAATTTATCTTTTTCATCGGGATAGGTTTTCTCTAATAACTCCTGAAACTTGACCTTTCTTAGATGAAAAGTAGCGCTTAATATAGAAATCGTAAATAAACACGAATTTATTATAGGAAAAGGTAGAAAACAAAGAGAAATCAATCCGCAAGCGAATACACCTCCCAAATTTTCTTTGGCAAAAGAAGCCTTATTTTGAATAGTCATTGCTCTTATAGACTGAGAAAAATCAAAAAATTCAACTCCTAATACAAAAGCCTGTAAAGGAAAACCAATAAAAATTGTACAAAATGGTCCAATGAATGGAAAAAACGATACAATAATACTTAAAAATGAAACAACTACTAATACTCCAGAAATCACTATCGAGTCGCGTATTTGATTCAAAATTGATAAAGACTGTATAGAAGTCTCTAAACCCATCGATCTCTCTATTTTTTCTACCATCCAACCATAAAATGTAGAGCATACAATAGAAAAACCAATGATGTAACTTGATAACAAGAAGCTCAGATGAATTAATAAATTAAATAATGTTGAAAAACATGATTTTATAAATAGAAATGAAAAGCTAAAGGCAGGCCAAGTAATTGGAAAATAATTGGCCATAGCAACAAATGCAAACCATACTGAAAACATACCGACCAAAATGTTTATAGCGAAAGGAACCACTACATAAGATAAGTTCTTTTTATGGTTTTTTAAATATCCTATCACCCCAAAAGCACTAGATAAGCCATAAGCAAAAGACTTACTCTGAACAAGTAAACTACTCATTTTTGTGACCTTCTTTTTGTTCTATTAAATCCATTTGAGCCTGAAAAAAATCACCCGATTGTAAGATTTGTTCTCGAAATACATTCATTATAGATCTTAATTCAAGCTGCATAGTCTGTTTTTCTAATTCCCAAGTATTAGTTTGACCTTGACTAGAGTTTAGTGCCTCAGAAATACGTAAATGCAATGTTTGTTTCTTTATCTGTTTTAGTTCTAAGGTTTTTTGTTCTTCAATTAGTGTCTTCAATTTCGAAATTTTAATTAAAAAGTTTTTTTTCATCAAAATAAGAATCTCACTTATATTAGCAATATCCTGTTCTGTTTTTTGAGCAGTGATAAAGCCTCGCTCTAAACTACGTTTTGCATCGGAATCTTCTATATCACTATATTCAGAGAGCTCTAATAAAAGCTGATTTAACTCTTCTTTCTTTGCATATACAATTTTAGATCGTACTTTCAAATCGGTTTGTTTTCTTTCTAAGTAAACTCCCATGTTTGATTCCCAAAACCTCAAAAGCTCATCTGGTTTTAGTGGAAACTCCTCTTTCATTTCAAAAGACTTTAAAAAAGGTAAAACTTCAGTTATATCCAAATCAAATCTAGATAACATTGCATAGGAAAACATAGCCCCAAAGCATGCTCCTGTCAAACTTTTAAATACAATAGCATTTATTGTTGGTAACATTACAAGGGGTAAAAATACAACAAAAAATGCTCCTCCAATAATAGCTACTATAGCCCCTGTAACTAATGCACACCGACTCTTTAAAGAAACAATTCCAATGCATAAAACTATTAAAAGAAATATATATAAACTAAGTGCAACTTCAGCACTGATAAACATTCCTAAAATAAAACCAGTCAATATCGGTATAAAAAGTTGGCTATGTTTAGACAAAAACTCTAGAGAAAATCTTTGTCTATTCATCTTTTCAATTTGTAAGTCATACCGAAAAGTATCGAGCTCTTGTTCCCAATCTTTAGTACGTATTTCTACAAACAACGCTTTAAGTTCTGTATCCATAAAAAATTAATTTTAACTCACGATGGTTTTAGTTTACATCATTTTTTGACACTTTTGTCTTTTGTTATTATACATCTAGCTATGATCCTATTGAAAGTATAATCTTTAGCTTTCTACTCATACATCACAACAGTTTTAATAACAATAGTTTCAGTAGTGATTTTAGCTAGTTTTTCTATTGCTAATAATGGAAACTTTAGATGATATTATAAACCCATTACTAAACTAATTTGAAACTCTTCTTTGGGTGGATCAAAAACAGAGCATACATCAAGCTGCGTAGTTTTCGTTTATTTAAACTTTTCAATAAATTTTGCGTGATCAATATAATGATTAGAGTCAATACCTAAAACTCGTTTCGCTCCTAATTATTCGGTCTTAAATGAAAAAAAGTCTGCATTGCATCCTACATCGATTTCATTCTTTCGAACCCTCATCTTTTCTCAAAAAACCTACTATGTTCTCTGCTGACTTCTCATATTTCATCTTTTGGTTTCACAAGCAAAATATGAGGTCTCCCAGAGTAATGCGCATTCACCTTCACACTTATCTCCGCCATATTTACTGAAATACATTCCGTATAAGCATTGGGCTTCAAAGATTGCTGCCTTTTTACCCTATATAACAGCCTCTTATATGATTCCTGTTCGTCAGGTCACTGCTTTGCCTTCAACTTTCTTCAGACTTTGCCTCACGATGACAGCCCTTGCTGTTTAGCTAGTAAATCCCCTTATCGGGCTTACAGAGGACTTTAACCTCCGAGTGAATGCGCCAAATCGGACGCACAACAAAAAACCCCTTAAACCATAAATTTGGTTTAAGGGGTTCTTAAAAGCTACAAAAAGCATCCCGAAATCAAGTCGGAGCCCAAGCGTTTTCCCATATCTTGATGTGGTTTAGATTACTCTAAATCTTGTCTTTCATGTGATTCAGTGGATCTATAGAGTTTTTAGTTTTAATAATATCTAATTGCTTAGAGTCCAATTTGCAGTTTGTACTACTCTTTGGTTTTTTTACTAAAACCTATGGGTAAGTTACCTTACTCATCCTCTTCTGATCTTACTGGGCACTTCAAAGTACTACCATCAAAATCTGTTTTCTGACTCCCTGATTCTTTTGTCTCCAAAAGTCTCATTCTTTAACCAATCATCAAAAGTATTGCTACTTTTTTAATCAAGCCTCCATCTTAGACAGTATTACTACTCCCTAAAACCAATCTCGTAAATTAAGTCCTCGTTGCCAAGTCCTTAAGGCCGGTTATCAGTTTACGCTGACCCTTTCTTTGGGTTCATGTCGGTTTCCCTCTAATTTGGCGTTTCAGGTAATCTTACTTGTCTTGCGACTCCTAATCTCACTTTCGAGACCATCATCTACTTTTACAGTAGCTTATGGCTTTTCCAAATCAGATCCTTTGACATACAAGCTCTGCTCTCACATCACTCTTAAGTCCAGTTCCGACTACAACCTTTACTCTTGAAGATTTCCCCTTACTAAGCTGTGCTCTTTGTTTCCAAAGAGAGGTTCCGATCTTGTATTTTCTCAACACTTCATCGGTTTCGATCCTAATAAGTCCCTAGCGATTAAAGGATTTCTCTTTTAACTAAGCTGGTTTCTCCTACAATTGTATGGGCTTTTCTGGAATTACTGTTGTGATCTTAGTTTACTTCTAAACTGTACCTTCTTGATCTTATCTTTGTCTGTGTTACCACATACTCCAAATGATCTTCAAGGTTTTGATCCCACAACTCTGGCCGGTCTGTTAAACGAATCCTTCAGTGGCTCCCAGTGTAACCTTTTGAGCATGTCTTCGCTTCCCGAAGGAAGTAAATCTTTAGCTCTTTGCTCTCGGGTGTTTTCGAAAGCCGTACATAGTGCCACAGAGTAATACCGTAAGTCAAGAACTAATTTAAAATAATTTTGTTTTTTTCAATTAGCTACTTTTAAACATAGTAAATTTTGGGTTTTATCTGATATTCTAAGTGCTATTAATATCAAATATTTGCCACACTCACTTATTCAAAGCATTGCCATGACCCATAATTACTTACCCTATGACGGAAACGTAACATATTTAGGAAAAGTTTTGAATTCATCAAAACATACCCATTATTTTGATCAACTTTTTCAACATATCCAATGGATGAACGACAAAGCTATAATTTTTGGGAAACTAATCATTACAAAAAGAAAAGTTGCTTGGTATGGAGATCATCCTTTTCATTATACTTACTCTAAAACTACAAAACTTGCACTACCCTGGACACCTGAGCTACTTGAATTAAAACACTTAGTAGAAAAACTTAGTCATGAAACATACAACTCCTGTTTATTAAATCTATATCATAATGGTAGTGAAGGTATGGCATGGCATAGTGATGGAGAAAAAGATTTAAAAGACAATGGAACCATTGCCTCACTCAGTTTAGGCTCAGAACGCAAGTTTTCATTCAAACATAAAAATAGTAAAGAGTCAGTTTCTATACAACTAGAAGAAGGTAGCTTGCTACTTATGAAGGGTATAACACAAAAACATTGGTTACATCGGCTTCCACCAACCAAAAAAGTTCATCAGCCACGAATCAATTTGACCTTTCGAACTATCGTAAATCAAAAATAAAAAGTAACTATTCAGCTATAATTTTTCAATTTCGTTACAAGGGTTGATAATGAGTTAAACCGCATCAATAAAGCAAAAAATGCGAAAAACTTGTATGCTCCTCGCCTTTTATCGAAGAAATAACCTGAATAATTACAATAAAAATTGCTATTTTATTTATAGCCATATCCAAGGAAATAAATTAAAATAATCCAATAATCAATTATTTTCTAAATACTAAGGAAAGCTATGAACTGCCCTAAATGTCAATCTCCCATGGAAGATTATGGTTCGTATCCAAAATACAAAGATACGGATAAACCATCTCCATATAGCGTAGTATTTAATTGTGATGATTGTATGTATGAAGATATATCTACATTTGATCGCAATGGAAAAAAAATCTCTCGAAAAAAGTACGACTTACTCTAGGTCAAATAGTGGCTTAAATTTTCATTTTAAAACAAAAAACCCCTTCAAACGTGAGTTTGAGGGGGTTTTTAAAAGCTTTGAAAGCTGTCCCGAAATCAAGTCGGAGCCCTAACGTTTTCCCAGACTTTAGATGTCTAAGCTTTGACACTTAACAAACTCTCTTGCGATTTAGCTGATCTCTAGAGTTTTTAGTTTTAACAATATCTAGTTACCTAGATCCCAATCTGTGGTTTGAACCACTCTTTGGTATTCTCATTAAAGCCTACTCACAAGTTACCTTGCTCGTCCTCTTCTGATCTTGCTAGCCGCTTCAGAGCTTCACCTCTAAAAGCTGTCTCCTGATTTCCTGATCCTTTCATTTCTGAAAGTCTCTTTCTTTAACCAATCCTCTTGAGTATTACTACTCTTTCAGATCAAGCCTCCGTCTCAGA
>JAGSHD010000028.1 GCA_023954715.1 Candidatus Cloacimonadota bacterium
ATGGTACTGCATGGTTGCATGTGGAAGAGTAGGTCGGAGCCAGCTTTTAAAATTCCTTTTAATTATCTTTGATAGTTAGAAGGAATTTTTGCGTTACAGAGAAAAATGAAATATATGGAAGATGGAAATACTACGGCTGTTTAGCTTTCAGAGTAACTTTGAGGTTTACTTGAAATGTGTTTGAAAACTAGCTTGTCTAGTTGAGATAAACAGTACGAGTAAAGATCATGTTAATCTGGGAGCGCATAAGTTTTGCTCCAATAGAGAATACGATTTTGATTGGAAATACAGAAGCAACAAAGTGTCGTATTACGCAACCGTTAAAACTTTGGTTGCATGTGGATGGCAGGTCGGAGCCAGCTTTTAAAATTCCCTTTATTCATACATTGTATGGTTAGAGGGAACTTTTGCGTTATGGCGATTTGGTTTGATTGTATATCGCTTGGAATATAATATAGGGCTAATATGCTGTATCGCTGTTTTAGCACTTTTATTTATGCGGTTTAGCTCATCATCATCTTTTTCATCTTCAAGAGTTTTCGAGTAGTAAACTACACTTCAACTCTTTCATATGTAAAATATGACGATGATCTTCAACCTCAGTCTATATCATATAGAAAAACGGATAACTTACCCTTACTGTTGATTTAAGACAGAAGATAATAAGGATAATTTGAGTTAGTTATAAACTGGCTGTTCAGCTTCGATTAGTAAACTACATTTCAAATTTCTCATATGTAAAATATGACGATGACCTTCACCTGAGAATTACTTTATACACAATAATGTATGACTTACTTATATTTTTAATTTAGGATGAAAGTAAATTGGATGTTTAGCTTTCAGAGTAAAGATCATGATAATCTTGGAGCGCATAAGTTTTGTTTCAAAAGAGTGTAATTTTCAACGGAAGTAATGAACCAAGAAAGTGTTGGTTTTGATATCATATATCTGATAGATGAGAAACATTAATGATTAATTTACGTATTATATTTAAAGTCAGTTTAAAGAGCTAGTTAAAGGAAGTCTTCGTGAGAGTGTTTTTTATTTTTATTTTTCTATATTCATTTGGTTTTGCAGAGGATCAATTTGTTGATATTCATGTTAGTGGCGACGCATCTAGTGATGTAAGCTCTTCAATATTTGGTCAAAACTCTACTTACAAACCTGCTGATATTTTTGATCAGAGCGACCAAGAGAACGGACAAGTCGTATCTTATCGTTGGGTGCAAAGCGATAGTATTAAGACCAAGGATAAGCATTCTGTGTCTTTAGATGGGTCTGAAAAGCTTTATGACGCTCCAACTTTGTTAACGAGTAGAAAACCTCATATTCTGAAAAGATCAGGTACAGCAAAGATCTTATCTAAAGAAGGTTCTTGGTTAAAAATAGATCTATCAAAGTTGCAAAGTGTGTTGACTATACCTAAATTTAAAACAGCAAAAGTGGCTACAAAATCAAGCTCTTTAGCCTTGCGTCCTAATCTACAAACAAAAAATAAATCTAAATATAAGTGGCTTTCTAAGGGTACTGCTGCTCAGATTTTGGATAAACAAGGAAATTGGCTTTTAATCAAAGCTGAAACAAACATTGGATTCAGTTATTCTAAGTATATTGAAGAATCTGGCCTAGAAGAAGAATATTGGCATGATGATGCCCAAAGTGAAAAGTCAGTTATAGCTGCTAATATAGCAAAACTTCAAGAAAAAATAGATTCTAACATTGCAACAATACCTGAACGATTTGAATATGTAAAAGCATTAGAATCTTATTTGTCTTTTGCTAAAGTAAACGAGTTAAACAGTATGATCCTTGAATTGAAAAAGCATATTGACACTTTAGTGGGTATTAAAGTAGGGACAAGTAAGGAGCTTGATGTAATTGATCTTGCTAAAAAGTTCAAAGAAAGTCAGCTAAAATCAGTGACTAGAGAAGTCAATTTGGCTAAAGACTTCCTAAAGAATGGAGATGCAGACAAATCTATATTGTATGGTAAAATTGCAGCGTATAAATCAGATTTTTCAGATCAGAGCTCATTGGTAATATTAAAAGATGCACTAGATTTAAAAGTAAAAGAGGACCTAACGAGCCAAGAGAAGAGAGCACTAAATCAAGAGCGTATTTTTATAAATAAGTTGATTATTGAAAGTAAACCCACTTCTGAAGGTAATGATAGTAATGCTACTTCTTCAGGGACAGAGTCAGAAGTTACTGCTTTATCTGAGTATGATAAAGTAATTGATGTTGAAGTTGAGAAAGTTTTGAAAGACAATAATCGAAATTATTTAACAAAAGGTAAAAACACTCTGGTTGCCTTAGACAAAAAGATTGACGGAAAATCGGCAAAGTTAAAATACTATTTAGCTAAGCAATATGTATATTTAGCAAGGGTATACTCTTCGAAAGAAGCAAGCTTTAAGTCTCAAGCAAAGTCAGCCTTAGAACAGGCAAAGGCATTAGATAATAAACATGTGGATGAATATACAGAGAATAATCTATGGGCCAAGAAAGCAGAGGCGCTATTGGATGAGGGATTAGGAAAAGTGGAAGATGTACCTGTTTCAGTAACAAGTATAAATTCTGAGTTAAAAAACCTACCTGGTAATAGGGTTACATTATCAAATTATGATTTAAATGCTTTGGCGAGTATTGCTGTTTTAGAATCTGGTGCAAAATGTCAGCAGGAGACACTAGATGTGGCTCAAGTAGTATTTAATCGAATCAATTCAAAGTATTTTAAAAACACTATAGATGAAGTTGTATTCAGATACAAAGCGTTTGAGCCGTTTGGCTCAGTAGATGGTTCTAGTAATAAATCAAAGCGACAAAATATATTTTCCAGTAGAGATCTATCATTAAAATATGTTGCTGACTTTAGAAAGGGTATGGATTATCGACTAGCAAAGCAAAGAGTAGAAAAGTTTATAGTTGATTTAAAAGATGTAACTAGAATGAAGGGTGCCAGAAACTTTGTAGGTGGCCGAGCATTTTTCTTAGGATCCAATCAATCATACCACCCTTCACGAGGCGATGTTACTCGAAATCGACATAAATGTAATCACTATAAGTTTGGTTTATACAACGATAGTGAAATGCGTACACATAAAAGAGTGAAAGACGAATTGGTTCGTGAAGCTCCTGTAGAAGTTACTGGTCACTAGATGGTACGACACATAATTATTACATTTTTGCTTGTATATCCAGTGCTTGCCGGCAAAGCCTCAATTAAATTTAAAATACACTCTCCTTTAGATCAGGTATCTAAGTCCTTTGATTTTTTAGATGAAAGTTTCTATTTTTTTGATTATAAGAAGAATGAACTGCAAAAATATTCATTAGAAGGGGATTTAGCCACATCTCTTCAATTAAATGTAAGTACTTTGAAAAAGTTTTTACCATTTACAAATTTTAAAGTTACTAGTGATTCACGAGTCTATGTCATAGGAAAAAATAAAAGATCATTATTTGTTTTTGATTTGTCTACAGGCAGTGTCAAAGCAATTGCACAAAAAAACTCAAAGAATGATCTATTTTTTAAAATTGATAATCTATTTAAATGGAATGGCTTTTTAATGGTTCAAGATAGTTTCTCTAAGTCATTTCATATACTTTCTAAGAAGTCTAATTACCTTACTTCTTTGGATTATGACCATGAATATGTATTACCATTGGGCTATGACCAAATTTTGAGTATAGAAGATAAAGTTAGATATACTGTAATTGAAAAAATTTCATTGGCTGACAGTAGATCAGTATTTTTTACTTGTGAAAAATTAGATAATGATTCGTTCGTCTCTGTTTATTTTTTGGGATATGACAAACAAAAAAATGTATACCTAGAAAAACTTTATGTGAATGATGATGAATCTAAAGAAATTGGAATCGTGAAGCTTTCACCCAGTGGCAAGCTATTGAAGCAGAAACGATTTTCTATTGAAGACTTTGAATTTAACAGGTTTGATAAAACCTTTTTAGTTGCTCCAAATTCAACAATTTACAAGTTAAAACATAATGCAATTGATAACAGTGTATCTTTAAGCACAGTCCAATTTTAACAAACTCATAAGGATGTAGAATGAGTATTCATTTATACGGTATTAAAAATTGTAGCCAGGTAAAAAAAGCAAAAGACTTTTTGAAAGAAAAATCTATTAATTTTGTAGAAGTTGATGTGAGAAAAGATGGTTTAGAAAGACAAACAGTAAATCATTGGCTCCGTTGTAGAGGTTTAGAGTCAGTTTTTAATAAACGGTCTAAAGCATACAAAGATTTGGACCTTGGTGATGTGCAGATCGATGAGTCAAAGTTTTTAGATTTGATAGAAGAAAGCCCACTCTTGTTTAAGAGACCTTTGTTAGTTCAAGGAGATACGGTTTTAATCGGCTTAAAAGAAATTCAAGAAAGTGATTTAAGCTAGACAAGTTTTAAAAAAATGTATTCAAATCCATGATAGCTGACTAAGTGTGTATTTACAGCCTTTAGCTATTGTAGTTACCCATCCAGAATTGATATTCTCGTTATATGGAAAACCATTTGCATTTAGGTAATAACATAAGAAATTGAAACATTTTGACAGTATTGTCGTAGTATATTAAAAGAAATAGAAGAAAGCCAAATTGCTTTATTTGTAGGTGACAAAATGAATCAGAAGATTAAAAAAATTATTTTTGCAGTATTAGGTGTTGGTTGTTTGTATAGTTTTAATTATGCAGATGAGTATAGTGACATCATAGAGTCAGATTTAGCACAAATGGATGAGCGAGATCGTATTCATGACATTAAGGTTTTAGAAGAAAAAGAAGGCTTAGCTGAAAACTCTGCTAAAGTTTTATCCGCTATTGCTAGAATCGAAGAACAAATTGAATCAATTGATGCAGATTTGGCAGTATATACGGATAAAGATGCTAGAGCGGTTTTGATCCAACAGCGTAAAAAACTTTTTAGAAAGAGACGTGAGTATAAAGCTTTAGCAGCCGGTTATCACCAAAAGCAAGTTAGAATGACAAGAGATTTGTCCTATAATTCAACTGCATACCGTGGAGCTCGGGGCGATGCGTATGATAACGGAGACTCTAAATGGAGTACAGGCAACGAAGAAAGTACTGTTGATTCTCCATTATGGAAAAAGAAGCTAGCTGTAGATAAAGATAAGTCTGTACTAGTGGTAAAAAAAGAAAAAAACTTAAAAGATATTGCTGAAACCTTATCAGAGTCTATTTTTGGTGAATATAATCAAGAGATCTATTTACAATTATTAGAAGAGAACGTTGGTAACTCCACGATTGATCCTAGAAACCTTGTAATGGGTAATCATGTAATGATTCCTTATCAAGTTGCTATGCTTGTATCCATGGGTATTCAACAAAATGCTCTAATTGATGTAACAATGAACATCATAGAAGATTTTAAAGATAAAGAATTAAAAAGAGATATGATTCGATATGCAGCTTTTGCAGATGAAACAGAAGAGTCTCGTCAAGCTTTTATCGAAGTATTAATGGCAGCCAAACTACATGGTGAAAAGTCTGATGAATTTCGTGAGGCTATGACTAAGTATCATAGAGAATCAGAAGAAGCTGAAAATGATGATACTCAGCAAATTAATATTAGTAGCTCTAGTCGAGGACAGATTCAATTTGAAGGTGACTTCAAGAAAAAAGTTGAAGCTGTATCGAATGCCTCTTATGAAATGGAGTTGTTGCCAGCTAAGACTAAGAGTAAAATTAAAAAAGCTAAAAGAGAGTACATCAAACTTAAAAACTATGTAAAAGATTATGGACCTAAAAGTTCAAAAACAAAATCGCAGTTAACAGTTTTTCAAAAAGCTGTAGATGAGGCATATACAGCAGTCAAGCAATATAAATCATCTGGAGATAATAGCTTTGGTGTTGATGATAGATATGATGTTGAAGATGATCCAAGTGGAGCAAGATCAACAGTAAATGCATCGATTAACTTAAAAAGAGATGTAAAAGAAATGAACAGCGCTATCATTAAGTTGATAGGTGATGTGGCAAAAACCTTAGGTGATGGTTGGAGTGCTAATCAAAACTTTTGGGACTCAGAAAAAAAAGAAGCTACAGAAAAAATTCAATCTTTTGTAAATGCAGAGTCTGAAAATAGTATTACTAATCAAATGTTAGTACGAATGAAAACTTTGTACGGTAACTTAGATCGATATAATGTAGATTTGTATTCTGATTCTAACTTTTCAGTTTTGCGAAAAAGGATGATTGCTTTGATCGGTATGTCAATGGCAGTTGAAGCAATTCAACCAGCTTACCTTAGTGGGAAAGATGGAGACTTTAGAGACTTAAATGCTACAAATGCTCTACAAAGGTTAGGTATTGATACTCAAGGAGAAGAGTTCTCTTTTTATGATGTGGGATCTGGAGCGAAGCCGCAGTTTGAGAGATTGTTTCAAAGTTCAACTTCAACGGTTACTGATGCTGCTGGTGTGAGAGAAAGATGGAAGTCTGTATTAACATCTTTCGCTAGTGGAAGTGCTGACTTTAGATCACATGATGAGTTTGAAAAAGTTGTAAAAGATACAGCAGTTCTTTGGGAGAATGTTTCTGATGAGTTAGACAATGAGTGGAAGCGTTCAGGAATTGGTGCTGGTGTTGGTTTAGGTGCTGGTATCCTTGGAGCTGTGATTTTAACACAATTCTGGAATCCTATCGGATGGGTTGTTGCCGGAGTTGTTGCTACCGGAGCAGCTACTGGATTTGTAGTTGGTCATAATGCAGATAGAAATGCTGACCTTAAAAAGATTCAAGAGTATGCATCTTTGAAGATGATTTCTGAACTAGGTTTAATCAGTGTTAAAAACGGAAAATATCAAATGGTACAAGGAATGTTGTACTTAGATGAAATAGTTAAGGGCTACACGAAATAGTCCTGATACAAAAAATCCCCTCGATTTTTGAGGGGATTTTTTTGCGTTAACAGACTTTTGTAATTTAGTTTAATTATATAGATTATTAATAAGTAGATATAAAAGTAACATCAGGTAAAACTATAGACTTCTCGGCCTGTAGTTCGAAATGATAAACCCTTTCACTGGAGGTATTGTTTGCTCTAATATATGAGCTAATATTGTACCGTCATTGCGATTGAAGAGCATGAACCTACTAGTCATTAATAGTTATAAATTTGATAGACATGAGAGCTTTGGATGAAAGTTTAGCAAAAAAAAATCCCCTACTTAGAAACTAAGAGGGGGAATTGATCTAATGGGTTAGAGAGTCTTTTCCAATTGGGTATACATTAAACCCAATATCGTGAACTTTTTGATGATTAAGGATGTTTCTTCCATCAAACAAAAATGCAGGCTTTACCATGTTATTATGCATTGATTGATAGTCTAAATCTTTGAAGCAGTCCCATTCGGTCATCACAGCAATTGCATGACAGTCTTTAGATGCCTCATAAGGATCAAGTTCATATGAAATGTCACCTTCTAGATCTTTTAAATCATGTTTTGCACTATCTATGGCCTTAGGGTCACATATTACTATGGACGCTTGTTCTTCTAGTAATTTTTTAGCTACAAATATGGCAGGTGATTCGCGGGTATCACCCGTATTAGCTTTAAAAGCAAAGCCTAGGATTAAGATTTTCTTGCCAGCTAAGGTATTAAACATGTTTTTTATCATTTTTAGAACAAAACGCTCTTGTTGATAATCATTCATAATGATTACTTGTCTCCAGTAATCAGCTACTTCTTGTAAACCATAACTTTGGGCAATATATACTAAATTTAAGATATCCTTTTTAAAGCAGGATCCACCAAATCCTACAGATGATTTAAGGAATTTTGAACCAATCCGTGTATCAGCACCAATGGCTATACTAACTTCATCAACGTTTGCTTCTGTGGCCTCACAAAGAGCAGAGATAGAATTGATTGAAGAGACTCTTTGAGCAAGAAAAGCATTAGCTACTAATTTTGATAGTTCAGCACTCCAAATATTGGCAGTAAGCACTTTATCTTTATCTACCCATTCTTGGTAAATATTTACTAATTCTTGGCAAGCAGCCAGTCCGTTTGTAGTTTGTTCGCTTCCAATTAAAACTCTATCTGGTAACAACAAGTCTTGTATAGCAGTGCCTTCAGCCAAAAATTCAGGGTTACTCAATACTTCGAACTCAAGATTTTTAGAGTTACTTTTTAGTATTCGGGACATAGCTTCAGCTGTACGAACAGGTAAAGTACTTTTTTCTACCACAATTTTTGAAGTTTCAGAAACTTCTGCGATCATACGAGCCGTTTTTTCCCAATATTGTAAATCAGCAGCTTCTCCAGCGCCTAATCCGAAGGTTTTGGTTGGAGTATTTACTGATACAAATATCATATCTGCATCCTTGACGCCTTGTTCTACATCTGTGGAGAACTTTAAATTTCTACCACGAGCTTGTTGAACTACTTCATCTAATCCTGGTTCAAAAATTGGTAGGTCATTGGAGTTCCAAGCATCTATTCTGTCTTGGTTAATATCCACGATATGAAAGTTATATTCGGGGCACTTAAGTGCCATAACAGCCATTGTGGGACCACCCACATATCCAGCTCCAATACATAATATATTTTTGACTTTAATCATATAAAATCCTTGTATGGTTGATTGAGTTGATAAGTAGTCTTAAAAAGACATTTTTATTTTAATGAATTATCATAGGAAATATATGACTTTGAAGGGTAAAAGACAAGCTTTTGATAGATAAGTTAATCAATAAGGTGATCTAAGTTCTAAAGCTTTGGCTTTTCAAGAGAAGAGTCAATATTATTATATTAACTCTTGCTTAAAAAATAGGTAGATCTGTAATGATTAAAATCAACGATAGGGTTTAATTTAGTTATATAAATTTAACCCTTGCAGTGGGACTATTGAGATCTACTTTTAGAGTATTATGCCTGTGATACCCAAAACAATTTTTGGGTATGATTCATGCAGTAATGATACTCTTAAACGTTTTCATAGAATTGTTCAGGAATTCTTTTGTTTTTACCTTTTAAAATAAATAAGTTTTCTTGGGTACTTTGCATCGCATTACAACATATAAACGCTAGAAAGATGGCCATAAATAAACTAATAATTTCTGGTAAGAAGTGTACAATTAAATGCAAATCCACTTAAATTGCTTCTTCCATCTCATCGTCAAGCAAGGCATCAACTCCACTAACTTCACGCTGTTCAAGCCATGAAAAAACTTTCTTTTTATCAAAACGAATAGTTCGTCCGATTTGAATTGTAGGTAAGTTTTCATACTTTCTTAGTTGATAGATAGTATTTCTTTTCACCTTTAACAAATCCATTAATTCTTTGGTGGTTAGAAGTTCTATTGTTGGTGACATGCTGTCCTCCGGTAAAGTTCTACTTAATTGTAGATTTCATCTTTCATGAATTCAGTAAGTTTGCTCAAATCATGAGTGCTTGAGACTAAAAACGTTCTTTTGAGTTTCAAATCATTTTGAAGTTGATCCTTTTTTGGATCTTTTTTAATTTTTATTTTCTTGGTAGTCATTAAAGTCTCCCTGATTAAAACACAAATAAAGTATCGGGACTGTTTTTCAAATCTTTAACATTTTTCGAATAAAATGTATGAATAATTCTTCAAACGACCATTTAAAGGGAATGTTTTTTCAGTGAAATCGTTTAAATTATGCCTATAAATACAGGCTCTAAGTACAAATTCCCATAAAAAGTAAAAAGAATGAAAATTTATTGTAATTATAATTCAATGGAAGACAGTGATTTTAGACTTTAAAGTTTTGTTGAAAGTGAGATTGAATAACAATACAAAAAGGTAAATGATATAATTGGAGATCAAGGAATATTCACATGATGTCCCGATTGTAGGGTTGAGGGTGAAACTGAAATATGAAGTCATTTATAGGAATAATACATTTTGGTTCAGATGAGCTAATCTATAAACTTGTTGCTTCTTTGAATCATGACAAAGAGGATTTAGTTTGTGTCTTGAACCACAACCAAAAGAACACCCTGAAAAACTTAGATGACAATATAGATATTGTTCATGACCCCAGAAACTTGGGTTTTTCCATTGGTATGAATCATTTGTTGAAGCATTCTCTCAACCTTGGGTATGATCGATTTATTGGAATAAATAACGATATGGTGTTAGTAGATGACTCCTTAGAAAAAATGAAGTCTTCTATACATTCTAATAATGTTGTTCAAGGTACATTGGTAAATGAAGAGGGCTTAGTTTTATCCTGTAGAAATAAGATTAATCCTACTTTTTTTTGGGTTAAGTCAATTGATAGGCATAAACATGTCTCATTTATAAATAATGACAAAACAGATTTTGTTTGTGGAGGATATTTCGGAATAGATTTACGCTACTTTAAAGAGAATCCAGTATATTTTGACGAAGATTTTTTTATGTACCATGAAGATGTAGAGTGGTCTAAACGATTAGTGTGTAATGGATATTATCTGCAGGTATCTACAGATGCTCAAGCGATTCACTATGAGTCTTCGTCTACGGGTGGTAAAATCTCTTTACTCGGAATTCAATACAGATGGTCAAGTTTGTTAGTTTTGTTAAAAAAAACACAAGAGTCCCCCTTGTATAATATCTTAAGTATAATATCATTTATAATGCGAATGGCTTTTGTTTGGACAAAATATGGCTTTCGATTACGATAGGATTAATTTTTGCAATCAGAGTTAAAAATATATCAGAAACACATTATCTTGGCAAAACTGTTTAAGTTGCTGCCATTTACTTTACTAATTATAGTAATGGTTTCTATTTTGACTTTGTATTTATCTAGTTTGATTTATGCGTTTAGCTCATTTGTTTTTTCTCTTGCTATTGTCTGTGGATTAGCTAGACTCTATTTTTTAAAAGAGAGTGCTAGCTTTAAGAATATAGTCAAAAATTTGGATTCAGACTTTGGAAATAACGACATGATACAAACGGTTATGGAGTTAAATGCACCAGATGACTCATTAGTTCAGCAAGAACTTTTTGAGCAGGCCCAAATTAAATTACAGCCTATATATAAAAAAGCTGCTGCAACTCATTTAGCCGAAAAAGATAAAGGTACAAAGATGGGTGGGTTATCTTTGATTGTTTATCTTTTGATATGTTTGCTTGCTTTTGTTTTTAGTAGCGTAAGTCAACCACCGAATTCTAAAAAAAGCTCTAAGAGTGAAAATAGTCAGTCAAAGAAAAACTCATCGAATCAATCTTCTAGTTCAAAAAGTCCTTCTAATCAAGGATCAAAAAAGGGAGGGGATAAAAGTAAAGGTGGTGGCAAAGGAAAATCAAAGGCGACAAAATCAAAAAACTCAAATAAAAGTAGCGGAAAAGCAAAAGCTGGGTCTAAGTCTAAAAACTCTGGAAAAAAAACACCAACTGCAAATAATATAAAAAAATCACCAGGTAAGACCAGTAAATTGAAAGTACAAAAAGCAAAGTCTTCACCCCAGAAAGCAAAAACTAAGAAGAAAAAAGGTCCATCAAAAACATCTCCAAAAAAGTCTAAAGATTGGCAAAAGGCTTCTAAAGGTAAGTGGGATAAAAATAGTAAAGGTCGGTCTTTAGGTACTGGAAAAGTCAAAGATCCATTAATGGATAAAAGAGTGCTTAGTGCTGCAAATTATCAGAATTCGGGTGAAAAATTACTGACTGGGGTAAAAAAGATGACGATTCCGCAAAAATATAAAGATAAAATTTTGAAAATACACGAAGAGCTTAGAAGATCATCAAAGAACTCAAAAAATGTATACTATCCATCTAAAGGATATAGGTAAACTTGTGAATGTTCTTCAAGAATCAGAATATTTGAAACTTCTAAAGAAGTTGACTCTGTTTTCCAAGCATCAAAATTCAGGAAGACGACTCGGTGAGCGCTTGACAAAAAAGAAGGGCAGTTCGGTTGAATTTAAAGATTATAGAGAATACTATCCAGGAGATGATATTCGTTTTGTAGATTGGAATTTGTGGGGTAGGTTAGACAAATATTATATAAAGTTATTTTATAATGAAGAAAATCAAAATGTATTTTCACTTTTTGATATTAGTAATTCTATGTTTGAACCAGAGATATCAAAGAGTAACTTTTTAAAAAAGTTTGTTGGGGCTGTTTCTTACATCGCTCTTAGTCAAAAGGACAATGTTAAACTTTTACCATATTGTAACAATTTGATTCATTCGGGACCTGAAGCTTACAGTTTGAGTGCTTGGCCAAGGTTTTCAGCCTTTTTATCCAAAGTACGACCCACTAAACATTCAAATTTAGTAAATAGCGTTGATGAGTTTTTGGCTCGAGAAAAACAAAGAGGTATATTGTTTTTGGTATCTGATTTTTTACATGACTTAGAATCTTTAGAGTATGCTCTTAAAAAGTTAAGTTTTTATAAGTTTCAAGTGAATGTGGTTCAGGTTTTGTCTCAATTTGAAATTGAACCAGATTGGTCTGGAAACTATTTGATTAAAGACGCTGAATCAGAGTTAGAGATAGAGATAGATATAGAAAGTGATTATAAATTATTATATCAAGAAAGTTGTTTAGAGCATCTAAGAAATGTTGAAAAGACTGCAAAAAAATATGGTTGTAGTTATAGGTTTGCTAACAGTGACCAATCTTTTGAAGAGTTTATGATTAAATACTTTATAAAGAGTTAATACAGGACTCTTATTTTATTGAATAGAAGAGCACTTGAATTTCAAGTAATACAGGTTAGATATGGGAATTACTTTTAATAGTTATTTAGGATTAATATTCTTCTTTTGGCTACCCATTTTTATAGCGATTTATTTTTTTAAGAAAAGCCCTAAAAAAGAGCAGGTCTCATCTCATTTTTTATGGAAAAAGGTGCTAGATTCAAAGGTCAAAGCGAGCTGGAGAGATAAATTTCAAAAAACAGCGCTGTTTTGGTTTCAGTTGTTGATTTTTATTTTGTTATTTTTTGCTTTGTCTGAACCAAAGCTAAAGAGTACAACAGATCATAGCTTTAAAGTGGCTGTTATTATTGATAACTCTGCTAGTATGGTAACAAAAATAGGTGCGAGTAATCGACTATATCAAGCAAAAGAGTTGGCTTCACATTATGTTACAAAATCAAGATCTTTCGCAAAGCTTTATAGTTGGAACGAAATGTTATCCATAGTGGGGGACTCAGATAATTTTAGTTTTAATTTAGCCAGCTTAGAGAGTACTCACTTACCCAACGGAAATGTTGAAACTTTGTTAAAAAGAATGAAGGCGTTAAAACGAGACTTTGATTCTGTATATTTTATTAGTGATTATGTACCCACTATAGTTGAGAACTTTATGATAAGTAATGATTTTTCATATTCTATTGTAGACTCTGGTACTTCAAACTCTTATATTGAAGCAGTAAAAATCGATAGAAACGAAGCAGGTAAAACTCAAGCTGAGATAAGGTATTTTAGCTCAATTTCAGACCCTCTACAGTTTGAATTTAAAACATATAACCTGAACTTTCGTGTTACTAATCCTGCAAACATTAAAGGGTATAATTCGTTTTCTATACCATTACAAAAAGCTCCTGAAGTATGGTATAGAGTTGAAATGTTGAATAAAGATGGCATTGAGGCAGATAATGCAAGAGTACGCTTTTTACAGGGAAGAAAACTAAGAGTTAAATTGTATAATATAGATAAATATCCTCTGTGGTCGATTTTCTTTAGGGGGTTTTTCTCTGGGGATGGTCGTTTTGATTTAGATCCTCAGTCTAAGCCTGACGTATCGATAAACTTAGTAAATAAACTACCGGAAAAAACTTTAGAAGATACAATATATCTATTGTCTGGCTCTACAAGTGACACCATTAAGGGACAAAACTTTACTCTATCTTCGGTCAATGATGTAACAGCATATTTATCCGTGGATAATTTTATATTTTATTCGAATGAATCAATGGCAAACTACTCACAAGATTTAATTGTATCTATTTTGAAAAATGGAGAAAAGGTTTCACTTTTAAGTAAAGTTGTAGACTCAACTTATAGGTTAAATCTAGCGGAGTCTATTGAGAATATCACCAATAGCAATACATCAATTTTGTTTGAAAACTTGATTCAAAGTTATTATAAGCAAAAAAGTGCAAAAGAGTTTTTCGAAGTTGGTGATAGCTTAGATGGTTTTCAGCCACTTGATACAAACTCTAGTTTTTTAGTAGGAAGTTATGGGCGAGATAAGGTGAAAAGATATTATAATTTTCCTATAAAAGAGTCTGCTATAAAGCAAGATAAAATGAGTAGAAAAAACTATTTTTCAGAGATCAAAAGCTCAAACCCAGACTCTCTAGAGTCAAACAAAGATAGTTTATTTATGGCTGCAATACTCTTTTCTTTGTTAGTAATACTCTTTGAATGGCTAGTGTTCGTGAAGAGATTGTAATGAGTCAGTTTTATTTTTTACATTGGGACTACATTTATTTATTATTTAGTTCTTTTATATTTGTAATAACTATTTTTTACAAAAGAAAACAATTGCCTATCACATCTTTGATTAGTTTGATTTCTTTTAAAATTATAATACTGCTGTGCATTGTTGTTGCTTTGATGACACCTGCTTCAAGAAAATTATCTTCTACGAAAAAACCACATTATATATTTGCTATTGATACTTCTAAATCGATAGAACGATCAGCTTTACAGATACAATTACAACGTTATTTTAAAGAAATGCAATCAGCAAAGTATACTAAGTTTAAAGTATCTTACTTTGTAATGTCAGACACTCCAAACTTGCAGGCTTTGAGTAGCTTTGATTCCGAAGAAATTTTGTCCGCACCTCCATTAAAGTATACATCTATTTACAATAGTATACGCGAGATAAAGGAGGGTTTGTTAGAAGAAGAAACACCAGTATTTTTTATATTGTCAGATGGTAATGAAACTCAAGTCCAAGAGCATGTTTTAGGGACTCTTGCTTTAGAGGATGTGTACTTTACTCCAATTTCTTCTATTTCTAGGGAGGATAATGTAAAGATTAAAGGGGTTCGCTTTCCACCTGAAGTTATGCCTAATACCACTACTAAGATCAAGGTATACATCGAATCAAAAAAAGAAGGACAAGCTGAAGTATTATTATCCAAAGAAGCAAAGATTATACAAAAGAAGAAGATAGATTTATCTATTGGTGCGAACGTAGTAGGCTTTGATCAATCCATAAAAAAGAGTGGTATAGATAATTATTTCGTACAGATAAAACCCAGCTTTGAAGATAAAAAACAGTCTAATAATCAAAAACATTTTCATATAAAAATTGAAAAACCTAACAAATATTTGTTGGTTGAAAAATACAAGAGTCAATTGCAAAACTTGTTAAGTGACTTGAAAATATCCTATATTTGGAAGAAGCCAAGAGAGTTAGCAAACTTAAATCCAAGTCATTATCAAGCAGTATTGATAAATGATATAGCAAAGTCAGATATCCCAGATTTGTTTGAATCAAATTTAATGGATGCAGTCTCAAATGGAGTTGGTCTAGGATTGTTTGGAGGAATGAACTCCTATGGCTTAGGTAAGTATTATGGCTCAGATCTTGAGCGTATAGCTCCAGTTTATATGCCTCCTAGATCTTATAGAAAAACAACTTTGATGTCGTTTATTATTGATGCTTCTGGATCTATGCTAACAAGCAAGAAGGCTTTGTGGGGTAGCAACAATCTACTAGCCCAATTTTTGCTAAAAGCAAAAGATTCTCAAATTCCTATTCGAGTAGCAAAAAAAGCGGCTATTGGAGCTGTTGAAAAACTCAAAGGAATGGATGTTTCGGTATACTCATTTAACGACCAGTACCGTTTAATTGTCCCAGTGACAACGATTGATGACTTTAATTTAAACTCTGTGCTTCAGTCAATTTCATCCATAAATGCAGGTGGCGGTACAAAATTCACCCCCGTTTTGAATGAAGCTATGTCAGCGGTTGATCTAAGTCAGCATAAGCAATCCTATTTCTTTTTCTTATCAGATGGAGTGCCATCTGACTTATCAATGATTCCTTCTACAATAGATCTATTGATTCAGAAAAAAATTAAGCTATATACAATAGGTTTTGGCTTAGGAGTTGATGAGTTTCTTTTAAAAGAAATGGCTTCCAAGACAGGAGGAAGTTATTTCAAAGCAGACGGATTAAATAATTTAGAAAGTATCTTTGAAAAAGCAATGGATAAAGTTTTTAGTCACCCTGTTGTATTAAATGAGGTGCCAATAGAGTTTGATAAAAGACAAAAGTTTTTTGATAAAACTAAAATAAAGTTGGTTTCTTTAAATGGTATGAACATGACTCGTGCTAAAAGAGGTGCGAAGACGTTGATAAGATCAAAAGGTGGCTTGCCAATTTTAGTTCAGTCTCAATATGGCTTGGGCAAAACTTTTGCATGGATGGGGGACTCAGGCGAAAAATGGTCACAAAAACTCATTAAATTAGGCTCATACAAGGAGCTCATTGGACCTAACTTGCTTTTGATTTCAAAATCTAATGAGATACACTTTCAATTAAACCATCAACATAGCGGAAAAGAGTCAAAATTTGTGGCTAGGATTTTTGATGAAAAAGGGGTTTTCTTAAAAAATCTGGAGTTGAGTGCAAAGTTAACTTCAGATAAAACTGGAAAGTCTCAATTTCTGACCTTTCATGAATCAGAGCCTGGAGTATATAGAGCATCGGTTTTAGGAGAAGATGGAAACTCCCAGACAATATATCTAGATTACAAACATAAAGGGAAGACTTATAGTTTGCAAAGAAATATTGTGATTCCTACAAACTTTGAGACAGCATTTGAGGGAGAAAATAGCTTGTTGATTGAAAAGTTTAAAAACCAAAATAAATTACTTACCAATGAAAGCGAGTTACATAAGGCATTTTCTCGTTTTAAAGTAGAGTCCAAATATTTTGTAACAAAACATTCCATCCCCTTTGTTTTGTTAGCTATATTTTTCTACATTTTGGATGTAATTTTTAGGCGTTTTAGAGTTATGGATCAATTACAGCAAGATAATGAAGGAGATAATCGTTGGTTAAGTTTAGCCAATCATTATTTGTTAGTTGCTAGGACTCAAATCAAAAATGAAGAGCAAGGAAAAGCAGAGCATTCGTATTTGTCTGCTCAAAAATATTTTAAAATGGCAAACGAAAATAAGAGAGCTGAAGACGCTTGGAAAGAGTACCGAATAAAAATTAGATGACCCGCACAATCTAAGTCTTGACTAGATAGATCATCTATAAAACTATAGAGTGCAAAATGAAAGTCCTTTGGGTATAATCGGCAAAACTGCAAGCGAAATTATAATTAAAATAGGATGAATATGAGTGATAAACAAGATGAATTTGATGATGAAATAGATTTGCTAGAGCTATTCTTGGTATTGTGGAAACAAAAATTCAAAATCATCGGTGTGACTTTTTTGGTATCTGCGATTGGTGTCTTTTATGCAATCAATCTACCAAATATATATACAGCATCAGCAATTTTTTTACCTCCTAAAGCAGGAGAAAGTAAAATGTCTTCTATGATGGCTAGTTTATCTTCTATCCCGTTTTTTCCTGGAATGGGTGGAGGTGGAGGAGCTGAAAATGGTTTTGAAATCCTAAAAGCTTACTCCCAAAAATATGAGAATATATGGAAAGTTATAACAAAATTTAATCTAAAATCTCATTATAAAATTGAATCTGACTTTAAAAGTGATGTTGAGAAAACTTATTTAGATAATCTTAGTATTAATAAGGATAAAAAAACTGGGATTGTTACTTTATCTTTTTCAGACGAAGACAAGGAATTAGCAGCAGAGATTGCAAACTTCAATGTAAGGTTGTTGTCCGAAATCAGTATGGATTCTGTGTTATCAGAAAATCAAAAAAAGAAAAAGTTTATTGAAAAACGATTAAAAAACTCCAAGGCTGGGTTAAAAAAGATTGAAGAAAAAATAAGAGACTACGAAAAAGAAAACAAGATACTCTCTATTGAGAGTCAATCTAAAGCAACAATCGATGCCATAGCTACCATACAATCTGAAATGCAGTTAAACTTAGTAAAAATTAAAGTGCAGTTAGAGTTAGGTGCTAACGATAGTCATCCACAGGTAAGATTGCTGAAGTTACAAAATAAAGAGCTAGAAAAACAATTGATTGCTATTCAAAATGGCTCATTAATTTTATCAAAAGATATGTCTGCAGAAGATAAAGAAAAGGGCTTGAGTTATATTCCATTACAAAAAATCCCTCAAATAAAATTAGATTTAGAGAGATTAATGAGACAAAAAGTAATCGAGTTAGAAGTTTTTAAAGTCCTAACCAAAGAAATGGAAATGGTGAAGATAGAAACCTCTAAAGACTTAGAGCACCTAGAGGTGATTGATTGGGCTCGAGTACCTGAAAAGAAGTCCAAACCTAGAAGATCTGTGATTTGTATTGTGATTGCCTTATCTGGATTTTTATTATCTTGTTTTTTGGTCTTAGTTTCCAATGCCTTTAATGAAAGAAAAATAAAGGCTGCTAATGACTAAAGGCTTTTTGTTTGATATGGATGGGACAATTTTTTTAGAAGATCAGGCAATTGATGGAGCGATAGAGTGTTTTGATTACTTAAATAAGAAACAAATACCGTATTGTTTATTTACTAATAACTCTTCAAACTCAAAAAGTGTTTATGTTAAAAAATTACATAAAATGGGTTTTGATATAACCTCCGATAAAATTTTGACTAGTGGATTAGCCACTATTTTATATTTAAAACGGCGAAGTTTTAAAAATGTCTTTTTAATGGGTACAGACTCTTTGAAACTTGAGTTTGTAGAAAATGGTATAAATTTATCTGATAGTAAAGTTGATGCAGTTGTTTTAGCTTTTGACAAAGGTTTTAATTATCAAGATACTGTCACCGCTCATAAGTTGATTCAAGCTCAAACACCTTTTATTGCGACTCACCCAGATAAAGTTTGTCCCATGCGTGATGGAGACATTCCTGACTGTGGGGCTATGATCTCATATTTTGAGTCATCAACTGGAGTATCTCCAGAAATCATTGGTAAACCATATCCAATTATGGCTGAAATGGCATCCGAACTATTAAACGAAAAGATTGAAAACTTAATGGTCATCGGGGATCGCCTGTATACAGATATAGAAATGGGGATTCGGTCTGGAGCAAAAACTTGCTTATTATTTTCAGGTGAAACGAAAAAAATAGATTTAAAAAATAGTAATGTTGAGCCCGACTATTGCTTTGAAAGTATCAAAGACTTTTTAGTAAAGTACATTCAATCAGACCAAAAACTATAAGTAGATTCCCATTCAGAATTGGCTTTTTTGTTATACGAAAAATCCAAAAATTTGATAAGCTTTATCAAAACTGTGTTTTGAACTAGATGGTCCTCATAAAAAATACAAAGCTCATTAACATGGGGTTCTCATTAGAAGAAACAGAAAAACAATTTGCCTTAGGGCATAGATGCTTAGCTGATATTCGAACTTAGTTTTATATTTTGTCTTCCTCCTTTGTAATTCTTATAAAGACCAAGGTATAATTTAGCGTGTTAGTCTACTTTTGAAGATTGAATATGATATGAATAAGTTCATTTTTTTGCTGTGCATTGTAGTGTCTTTTACTTTTGCTATGAAGTATTTTAAAATTGTAAATCCATTAGATTTGTTTGCTAAAACCCATAGAATAAAAATCGATAATCATAGGCTTTTAGAGTTTAAATATAATCAAGAAACAAAGCTCTTGAGGTGGTCTGTTTTAGCCGATACAAAAATTGCAAAACTCTCCACAAAAGACTATATACTCCTTGTAGATGATATTCGAATGTTAGCTAAAACAGAGATTAAAATCTCCTCTATTCACGATGATAAGTTTATTTTTCTTTCTAAAAATGGCAGTCTCCAACCATTAGAAACAAAACAAAGTACACAGGGGGATCTTTTAGATAATTTATTAGTCGCCTATGATTATAGTAAGATCAAATCAATAAAGAACCTTTTTTGGATTACTCAGGGTAGATCCTTAAAAGGAGAAATAGATCCACTCAAGTTTTTTCAAGTCGCTTCTGTGGCGGCCCAATCATCTATTAAAATACATACTATTGCTATGGGGCCAGTAGCAAACACGGAGATGTTAAAGAAGGTATCCCAAATTTCGGACGCTCATTTTTTAAGAGATATTACAAAGATTGATCAAGTTTTTCACTCAAAAAACGAATATGAAATAATGTTATGTACCAAAGATCAGATAGATTGTATCACTCTACAAGCAGGGCTACATAATGTTGTTAGCCTTGAAGAAAAGAATGTTCAATATAAAAAAGTCTTCTCTGAGTTAAAGATTAATACATCAAATGGAGTTAAGACTTATGTCTTAAGCAAATAACTAATGTGTTTTACTGTAAAGCAAATAGGTCATTATGATTGAGTTGTTACAGACGAAAGCAAAAGCTGATAGTGTGAGAATAATGCAAAATTTCTTGTTACATGTTGTTTTTGGATTATTTATTTTAAATTTTCAGGCGGGACTATTTGGATCAGGGTTAATTTTTGCACTGATAAGTTTATGGATATGTTTTCCATTTTTTAATGAACTAAAACTAGGATTGAGCCTTTATATTTTATCAATGGTATTTTGTTTTGTTATAAATATTGTCCATCCGATTTGGTTATTGTTTATATTTTTCACCTTTCAATTCATAGTTTCAAAGGGTGGAGCAAAACTACTTTTAACTCGGACGATTAGTTTGGTATTAGTATCGGTTTTTCTTCAAAACACCTTCTCAACAGAACTACTTTATAAAAACTATTTATTATTAAGTTCACTTGTAGCTATATTTTGTTACCTAGATTTCTTTTTGATAGCTTGTGCCAAAACAACGCTGAAGCTGTTAGAAAGATTTCAAATTTATAATTTTATAGACGAAAACTTGAGTTTAGAAAATGATTATCGGCTGGCAATAAATAATTTAGAGTTTTTAAGTTTGTCTGAAAGTTACCTTGAAGAAACAGATTTTTTACTCAAATCCTATGGCCTGAATTTTAAACTATTTTTATTATCACTTGTAAAACTATGGACTAAGAATACTGTTTTTTTAGAAAAATTTAAGCTTTCTTTTGAAGAAATAAGGCAGGTGCGGAATCAATTACAGAATATTTTGGATAAAATAGTTTTGATCAACAGGCAAGAGTCCCTTTTAAGTTTAGATGAAGTGAACCACTTGTTTGTAGAATTACATCAATTTTATGAAGACTATGAATCTGAAGTGAAAACATTAATGTAATGAAACAGCTTTCATAGATTCGTTAAAATCTCAAAACTCTAATTGGATTGGCTAAAAGTAATCTATGCTATAATATTTTCAATAAGTTATATTGTAAAATTGTATATGGACATAACAAATTTTGGAATAAACTTTAACATTAATACTTAATGGCAGGGCCAATATGTCGATACCCTTAGGGTGTATACTCAAAGGTTATTGCTTTAAGTAAATAAAAGTTGAATGAAAAAGCTTTGTATTTATAGAATTTTTCAAGACTATACTTTTATGAAAAAGACTATTTATAATAAATCTTTATACTTTGTAAGCATAGTGAGTTCAGTTTTACTGGATGTTACAAATGAGTATAAATAATTTTAAATAAATAAATTAATCTCTGTTTTGATGATATAAAACTTTATATAGATCAAATAATGATTAGATTTGGGTGTAACATGACATCGCTAAATGAAACAAAATTAGATGTACTATTTCGTAAGCTTCAAGATAAAAAAGTAGTATTAAAGCAAGAATTTGATGATGCATACGCTAAAGATGATTTCCGCTCGTCTGTAGCTTTAATGGATAGTATTCAAAAGCTGATGCTGAAATTAAGCTCTTTAGAGGCTATTGACAAGCCCTTTAAATCTATATGTAAAACAGTTGATAAAATCGAAGAGTTAAAGCTAGCCATTGAGATAAATTTTGAAGAACTAGGAAAAGAAGTAAAAAACCTTGATGGACTCAAGTCAATTTTTAACTCTGAACTAAATAGTGAGCTAGATGTTTTGTTAGAGCTTTTTCGTCAAGAAGAAGGGAAGGCATTTGACTTTGAATGGGAGCAGTTCACAAAAGATGAGCTAATGACTATTATTCATTATAATAAGTCAAACTTTCCATCAAGATTAGCTGAATACGAAGAATACTCTCTATCAATTGGTGGCGAACAATCAGAAAAGATAGTCGAAGAAGTTAATGTGGATTTGGATGTTCCTCTAGAAGTAGTTGAGGGAAACACATTAGAAGCCGTGTGTGTGTTTGATGCAAACTCGGAAGAAGAGATTGCAGAGCCTGAACAGCGAGAAGAATTTCAGGGGCACGCTGAACTTGAGTTTGATCATGGAATGGATACTTTGAGTGATTTTGAAAGACAGCAACATTTACCGGTTTTAAGTGATACTGAAACTTTATCTATTTTAAAAGAAGTTGATGAAGAACCTGTTTTAGGTGCATCAGATATACCTTTTAAAGAAGACTCTGATGAGCCTAGTGTAACAGAGACACCTGTTCATGTGGAAGCTCCGCAAGAAACGCTAATAGAGGATGAGCACACTTATGCAGATGATCACTTAGAAATTGAAGATCAAGCGGATTTTGAACCATTATCAAGCGAAATCGAAGTAAGCGAAAGTGAAACTTATCTAGACGAAGAAGTGAATAGTATAGAATCTACAGAAGAAGTAGCTTATGCGGATGATGCGTATTTAGATGAGGTATCATACGAAGAAGAAGCATCCAATGAAACAGAAACTTCCATAGAAGAAATAGACTATGTAGAGGACAATGCTACAGCAGAAGTAGCCTATGAAGAGGATGCTTATGTAGAAGAAGCAGCTTATGAAGAGGATGCTTACGTAAAAGAAGTTGCTTATGAAGAGGGTGCTTATCCAGAAGAAGTAGCCTATGAAGAGGATGCTTACGTAGAAGAAGTAGCCTATGAAGAGGATGCTTACGTAGAAGAAGTAGCCTATGAAGAGGATGCTTACGTAGAAGAAGTAGCCTATGAAGAGGATGCTTACGTAGAAGAAGTA
>JAGSHD010000015.1 GCA_023954715.1 Candidatus Cloacimonadota bacterium
AGCCGCATTTTCGTCAAACTTAATCCAACTACCATCTGGTCGTCTGATTTCTTTTTTTGTACGAACAACTACTGCTCTAACTACATCTTTCTTTTTTACACTTCCACCTGGAGCAGCCATCTTAACTGTACCAACAACAACGTCACCTACTGATGCATATCGTCGCTTGGATCCACCTAATACTTTGAAGGCCATTAATTCCCGAGCACCGCTGTTATCAGCGATTTTTAATCTTGTTTGTGCTTGAATCATAATATAACCTCGCTAAGACGCGTTCTCTACCTTACTAACAAACCTATAATGCTTCGATTTAGACAGAGGTCGACATTCTACAATGTTTACCGTCTCTCCAACGACGCATACTTCATTTTCATCATGAAAAAGAAGTGTCTTTTTTCGCTTCATATGCTTTTTATACAAGGGATGTTGTTCCATATAGATAATTTCAAGCTTTGCAGTTTTTTGCATTGCAGTTGAACTTACTACCCCTGTTATAAGCTTTGGAGCTTTTCTCAATGTTTCCATTTCTTTCCTCACTTAAGCGTTACGCTATTTCTTTCTGAATAGTTAGAATTCTAGCGATACTCTTTTTAACTGACTGGATTCTAGAAGTTTTATCTAATTGACCAATCGCCTTTCTCATTTTCAAATTGAATAGTTCTTTTCTAGCAGCAACTAATTTTGCTTCCATCTCTTCACTACTCAGCTTTTTAATTTCTGACGTTTTCATGATAACTTCGCTCCTCCAACGTTTAATCTTTCTACTACTACTGCTTTTACAGGAAGCTTATAAGCTGCCTGAGTTAATGCTTCTCTAGCTAGAGCTGGATCTGCACCACCGACTTCAAAGATCACTCGACCTGGTTTAATAACAGCAACCCATGAATCAGGAGAACCTTTCCCCTTACCCATTCTAGTTTCAGCGGGTTTCTTGGTTATTTGCAATTGAGGGAAAATTCTTATCCAAAGTTTACCACCCTTTTTGAGTCTTCTGTTGATTGCAACTCTGCAACTTTCAATTTGTTGGTTTGTCATCCAAAATGATTCCAACGATTGAAGTCCAAAGTCACCAAAAGCAACATAGTTCCCTCGGTGTGATTTACCTTGTATTTTCCCCTTGTGTGGCTTTCTAAATTTAGCCTTTCTTGGGATTAACATATATCCTCCATCACGTAGAGACTACCGTTTCTCTACATAAAAAAAATAAGAGCGACAATATAATCTATTGTCGCTCTCATGTAAAGTAAAATAAATAATTTTTTATACTTATGCTAGTTTGAAATCACCCATATCTCCGAAGAGGCTATCTATCATTGAGCATAGCTCTGAATAAATATTTGTCCCATTTTTGTATCATATTACAAAATAGGTAATTTCATACCAACAATATTACTTTTTATTATTATTTCTTCTTTTGTTGCCTCTATTGTTAGATTGCTCTTTTGGAGCCTTTGCAGCAGTAAAATCTCTTTTGAAGATATCACCTTTGTAAATCCAACACTTAACACCGGTTACACCGTATGTTGTAAAAGCTTTAGCTTGAGCATATTCAATATTAGCTCGAAGAGTATGCAATGGAATTCTTCCTTCCATATAATGCTCTGCTCTTGCCATATCAGCTCCACCTAATCGACCAGAAACCATAATTTTGATTCCTTTAGATCCGATTCGACGTGCTCTACCAATTGCTTGCTTAATAGCTCTTCTGAAAGATGTACGCTTTTCTAATTGAAAAGCAACATTGTCAGCTACTAATTGTGCATTGTTAGCGAAATCTTTGATTTCTTTGATATTGATAAATACACTCTGCTGAACTACACCCTCTAATTGAGATCGTAAACGATCAATTTCAGATCCAGCTCGCCCAATAATCATACCAGGCTTTGCAGTGAATATAGTTACCTTTACGGATTTATCACTTTTTCTATCGATTTCAACATGAGAAACACCGTTCTTGTGAAATTTCTTCTCAATGAACTTTCTCAGTTTTAAATCTTGATGTAAATGCTCAGTGAACGTCTTACCCTCTGCGAACCATGTTGATCCCCAAGTTCGAGTAATTCCTCCTCGTAGAGCAATCGGGTTTACTTTTTGTCCCATTTGCTTCTCCTAAGCTTCCGCAACGATAACTGTTGCATGACTACTTTTCTTCATAAATCTATCTGCTTTTCCACGTGCTCTTGGCATGATTCTCTTAAGAGGCATACCTTCATCAACGAAGATCTCTTTAATAAAAAGACCTTTATCGCTCATGTTATGATTATTTACTGCATTTGCTGCTGCTGATTTAATCAACTTTTCAATTACAATAACTCCACGCTTTGAAGCGAACTTCAATTCTTCTAGTGCTTGTTGTACTGATTTACCTCGGACCATATCAACGATAAGTCTCATTTTACGAGGTGCAATACGTACATTTTTAACTTGTGCTTTTGCTTGCATTACAAACCCCTATTTTAAGGAAACCTTTCTTTCAGAAAAACCTTGGTGACCTTTATAAGTTCTTGTTGGAGCAAATTCTCCAAGCTTATGACCAACCATGTTTTCAGTAACATATACTGGAACATGCTTTTTGCCATTGTGAACTGCAAAAGTTAAACCAATGAAATCTGGAGAAATCATACTTCTTCTTGACCAAGTTTTAATAACAGGCTTCTTTACATCAGCTTTAGCAACATCTGCTTTTTTGAACAGATATTCGTCAATGAAAGGGCCCTTTTTTAATGAACGTGCCATATACTATCCTACTTCTTTCTCTTCTTAACAATCATCTTATTAGAGTACTTCTTAGGACTTCTAGTAACATGACCACGACATGGTTTACCCCATGGAGATACTGGATGGTGACCTGATTTAGATCGTCCTTCTCCACCACCGTGAGGGTGATCAACTGGGTTCATCGCCATACCACGAGTTTGAGGCTTTATACCTAACCATCTACTTTTACCAGCTTTACCTACAACAATACTACTATGCTCTGAGTTACTCAAAACACCTAGTGTTGCCATACAGTTGTCACTGATTTTTCTCATTTCAGAAGAAGGTAACTTCAAAATAGCATATCCATTATCAAGAGCCATTAATTGAGCTCCTGTACCTGCAGAACGAACCATTTGTCCGCCCTTACCAGGCTTGATTTCAATGTTATGAACCCAAGAACCTACAGGAATATTCTTCAATTGAAGAGCATTTCCAGGCTTGATTTCTACATCTTCACCAGATAAAACTGTATCACCTTTTTCCAAACCTTTAGGAGCCAAGATATATCTCTTCTCTCCATCAACGAATACCAACAATGCAATAAATGCACTTCTATTTGGATCATATTCGATTGACTTTACTATAGCTGGAATATTTACTTTATTTCTTTTGAAATCGATCACTCGATACATTCTCTTGTGACCGCCACCTCTATGTCGAGATGTCATCTTACCACTATGATTTCTTCCACCAGTTCTTGGCTTTGGAGCTAACAAAGTTTTCTCAGGTTTAACCTGATCTAAACCTTCTTGAGATCTCACTGTCATGAATCTTCGGGAAGGAGTTGTTGGTCTAAAATGTTTTAATGCCATGACTCAACTGCTCCTATACGTTTTCAAATCGCTCGAAAAAATCGATTGATTCGCCATCATTTAGTGTTACTACTGCTTTTTTCCAATCTGCTTTCTTAGAAGTGAATCTTCCGAATCTTTTATTCTTCCCGTGCATGTTGGAAACATTTACACTTTTAACTTTTACTCCAAACAGCTCTTCAACTGCTTGTCGAATTTGGATTTTATTTGCTGAATTTGCAACCACGAATCGATATTTGTTCATATCGCTTTCTAGGTATGATTTTTCAGAAACGATTGGCTTAACCAATACTTGTGTTGAATCTAAACTCATTTAATCATCTCCTCAATTTTTGCAACTGCACCTTCAAGAAGAACAACTTTTGAAAAGTTAATGATGTCATGTGGATTTATGTTTTTATATAATAAAACCTTACAATTTGAGATATTTCTCATTGATAACTCTAGGTTGTCAATTCGATCACCTTGGATGAAAAGAGTTTTTTCTCCACCGATGTTCTTGATGATATCTAAAGCATCTTTTGTTTTTGGAGAACTAAAGTCTAGATCTTCAATAACAGTTAATGCTCCGCCACGTACCTTGTCTGTCAACATAGATCGCATCGCTAATCTTCTTACCTTTTTAGGCATTGACTTTTTATAATTTCTACCATCTGGCCCATGAGCTACTGCTCCACCAACCCACAAAGGAGATCTTGATGAACCAGCTCTAGCACGACCTGTTCCTTTTTGTCTCCACGGCTTTGCTCCACCACCACGACTTTGATTTCTACTTTTCGTAAGTGGATTAGCTTTTCTTCTATTTGCCAATTGTAGGATTAAATATTCTTTTACTGCCTGATAATTAGGAGTAACATCAAATATCTCTGAAGATAACTCAGCTTTTCCAGATTCTTTTCCTGATTTGTCGTATTTAGTAACTTCAATCATGATTAACCTCTAAGCTTTGCTGATTCTCTGACTAGAATAGTACCAGTCTTATGTCCGGGAACCGCACCTTTTAAATACAGAAGATTTCTGTCTTCGTCTTTTTTCACAACCGTGACGTTCTGCATTGTTCTTCGTACCGATCCCATGTGTCCAGGCATTTTCACACCTTTCCACACCTTAGATGGTGTTGAACAGTTTCCAATTGAACCGGGTATTCTGTAACAATGTCCACCGTGAGTTTTATCTCCAGTAGCACCGTTAAATCTTTTAATTACCCCTTGAAAACCTCTACCTTTAGTAGTTCCAGTTACATCAACAACTGTGCCTTCTTCAAACATGCTAACGTTAATAACGTCGCCTGCTTTTACATCCTCACTTGGCATTCCAAATTCTTTTAAAATTTTGAAAGGCGCTGTACCAGCCTTTTCAAAATGCTTAAGTTGAGGTTTTTTTACTCTTTGTGGCTTTTGTTCCTGGTAACCTACTTGTACTCCAACATATCCGTCAGTTTCTAAAGTCTTTACCTGCGTAACTGTGTTTGGTCCTACCTCTACTACAGTCACTGGGATTGCCAACCGTGATTCTGGATCGAAGATTTGAGTCATGCCCAATTTCTTTCCAATTAATCCTTTTCGTCTCATCGTCCCTATCCTTCTTTACCTACAATTTGATTTCAATCTTTACGCCAGATGGAAGGTCTAAGTGCATTAGAGCTTCAACAGTCATTGAACTAGGATCTGTAACATAAATCATTCGCTTATGTACTCTAGTTTCAAACTGCTCTCTGGAATCTTTGTTCACAAACACTGATCTTAATACAGTTACTCTGCTAATTTTGGTTGGCAGAGGAATCGGCCCAACAACTTTAGCACCTGTACGTTTCGCCGCATCGATAATATCTTTTGCGGATTGATCTAATACTCTGTGATCGAAAGTCTTCAAATAAATTCTGATTTTTCTTTTCATCGATCATTCCTGTTATCAAGAAAACATTTTTACATTCATGCCACTCCATGTGACATAAAAAAAGCTGACAACAATAGCACAACTCATTACCCTTGCCAAGCTTTATTTAAACAATATGTAAATCCAACTGGTTTTCACCATTTTAGAACACCAAAACAAGCAACTCATGTTTCAGCCCCAAAAAGCTAGATTTAAATATTTTAAATAAAATGAGCCTACACACTGAGTGTAGGCCCACTATATATAATTTTAATTTAAAATTATCATTCGAAGTTAAAGACTACTCGCCGCTGCCTTTAATCTTCTTAACTACTTCATCAGAAACACTCTTAGGAACACCTTCATAAGAATCAAATTCCATGGAGAAAGTTGCTCTACCTTGAGATAAAGATCTCAAAGAAGTTGCATATCCAAAAGTTTCTGACAATGGAATATATCCAGAAATAACTTGTGCACCACGGATAGCTTCCATTTTTTCGATTCTTCCTCGTCGAGAGTTAAAATCTCCAATAATGTCACCCATGTATTGCTCAGGAGTTTCAATTTCCATTTTCATCATTGGCTCTAATAAGTAAGGATCACATGCTGCTAAACCTTTCTTAATTGCCATAGAACCAGCGATCTTAAACGCCATTTCGTTAGAATCCACATCGTGAAAAGAACCGAAGTGTAATGTTACTTTAATATCCATTACTGGAAATCCTGCAACTACACCAGTATCTAGAGCTTCTCTGATACCTTTTTCGATTGGGTTAATATATTCTCTTGGAATAACCCCACCAACGATTTTGTTAACAAACAAAAATCCTTCGCCTTTTTCGTCTTCTTCTTTTGTCAATTGCTCAACATTAATAACACAGTGTCCGTAGTTACCACGTCCACCAGATTGCTTAATGTATTTACCTTCAATGTCATTAGCAGTAGATCGAATACCTTCACGGTATGCTACTTGAGGTGCCCCAACGTTTACCTCAACTTTAAATTCTCTTTTTAATCGATCAACAATAATATCTAAGTGAAGCTCACCCATTCCAGATAAAATCGTTTGACCTGTATCTTCATCAGATCGGATTCGTAGTGAAGGATCTTCATCAAGAAGTTTTTTAAGGCCAATAGCCATTTTTTCTCTATCGTCCTTAGTTTTAGGTTCAACAGATAAATCAATAACTGGCTCAGGGAATTCCATTCTTTCAAGAATAACCTGCTTATCTGGATCACATAATGTATCCCCAGTTGTTGTATCTTTTAATCCTACAACAGCTCCGATATTACCAGCAGTAATCTCTTTTACTTCTTCTCTTGAGTTAGCATGCATAAGAAGCAGTCTTCCGACTCTTTCTTTTTTACCTTTTGTTGAGTTAACAACATAAGATCCTGAGTTTAAAACACCAGAGTACACTCTTACGAAAGTTAGCTTACCAACGTAAGGATCTGTCATGATTTTAAAAGCTAATGAAGAAAAAGGATCTTCAACTGTAGCTTTTCTAAACATTTCAGACTGATCGTCTGGATCTTCTCCACGCATATCAGGCACATCTAACGGTGATGGTAAGAAGTCAATAACTGCGTCCAACATAGTTTGAACACCTTTATTTTTAAAAGCAGTACCACAAGTAGCTGGTTGCATTTTACATGCAATCGTAGCCTCTCTAATAACTGATTTTATTAAATCTTTAGAAACTTCACCTTCTAAAAATTGCTCTGCTAACTCATCACTAAACTCTGACAAAGCATCAAGCATAAGCTCTCTGTGCTCTTCAGCGTACTCTTGAAGGTCTTCTCGGATATCTTCTACACTAAATGCAGCTCCAAGTTCTTCTCCATCCCAGACTACTTGCTTCATTTCGATTAAGTCAATAACACCCTCGAACTTATCCTCAGCACCGATCGGAATCTGTACTGGAATAGGATTAGCTCTAAGTCTTTCTCTCATAGAATCCATTACCATGAAAAAATCAGCACCCGTTCTGTCCATTTTGTTAACAAATGCCATTCTTGGTACTTGGTATCTTTCAGCTTGTCTCCAAACTGTTTCTGATTGTGGTTGAACTCCACCTACTGCACAAAATACAGCAACTGATCCATCCAAAACCTTTAGAGATCGCTCTACTTCAATTGTAAAATCCACGTGACCTGGAGTGTCAATGATATTAATTTTGTAATCATTCCACTTACAAGTAGTAGCAGCAGAAGTAATCGTGATACCTCTTTCCTGCTCTTGCTCCATCCAGTCCATCGTAGCATTACCATCATGAACTTCACCGATTTTATAGTTTTTACCAGTGTAAAACAAAACTCTCTCTGTAGTTGTTGTCTTACCTGCATCAATATGGGCCATAATCCCAATATTTCTTACAAAGTTTAAATCTTCTGCCATGATATTCCTTAGAATCTAAAGTGGGAGAATGCTTTGTTAGCCTCTGCCATCTTGTGAACAATTTCTCTCTTCTTCATAGTACCACCAACACCGTTAGCAGCATCTTGAAGCTCTCCAGCCAAACGTAGTGCATATGTCTTTTCTTTACGCTTTCTAGACTCAGATATTAACCATCTGATTGCAAGAGTAGTTTGTCTATTTGCCTTTACTCTAATTGGAACCTGGTAGTTTGAACCACCGATTCGTCGAGTCTTAACCTCGTTTAAAGGTTTAACATTTCTAATCGCTGTCTGGAATACTCCAAATCCGTCATTTTCTGGTGCGGATTCGGCAAGTGTATCAACTGCTTGATAAAACATTTTAAATGCTAATGATTTTTTTCCATCGATCATCATACAGTTAACAAACTTGGTTGCTAATTCACTACCAAATTGTGGATCTGGTTGAATCTTCCGTTTTTCTGCTCTTCTTCTTCTAGACATAATATACCTCTATTCTATTTCTTGTCTTTTGGTCGCTTAGTTCCGTATTTAGAGCGACTTTTCATTCTGTTTGCTACTGCAGCTGTATCTAAAGCCCCTCTAATGATGTGATATCGAACTCCAGGTAAATCTTTTACCCTTCCTCCACGAATCAACACTACAGAGTGCTCTTGAAGGTTATGACCTTCACCTGGAATATACGCTGTTACTTCTTGACCTGTTGTCAATCTTACTCTGGCTACTTTTCTCAAAGCTGAGTTTGGCTTTTTAGGTGTTGTTGTATAAACACGAACACAAACGCCTCTTCTTTGAGGACAAGCCATCAATGCAGCTGACTTGCTCTTTTTGACGATTTTCTTTCGCCCTTTTCTAATCAATTGGTTAATTGTAGGCACTATTTCTCCTTTGACATAATATGCACCACGTACCCTAAAACCCGCAGGCTCTAGGAAGCTCGCGATACTATCACATCTATTTATAGGAGGTCAACATAATCGACAATCGCTCTATATCGGCACAAAGAAAGGGAAGTTAGCCCGATCCTAGATTATCTAATTAGTGCGAATTTAATAATTTTCTTAAATGACTTATCTTGCTTTTTTATTTTTACTTTTAAAAAGTAAACACCATTGGATAAATCTAATCCACGAACGTTTGTAAGATCTAAGTCTTCTTTTATGATAGCCATATCTTGCTCTGATCGATACCAAACACGATCTCCAGATGCATCATATAAAATCCATTCAATTTTATCTGCCACCTGAGTCAAGCTACAATCAAAAGTACCATCATTATAGATAGGACTCGGGTAGATATTGCATCTCTCAAAGCCAAAGGACTTTTGTACAACTATACCTTGAGCATAGCTAACACTATTTTTTGCATAATCTTTAGATACCACTTGAATATCATGGGAACCTGCCGGCAACTCAACAAGCCCTGTCCAGAGTCCATCTTTGTAAGCTAATGGCTTTTCAAGGCCTTCAAAAACAACACTTACACTCGAAACCCCTGTCTCATAGTCCTCAGAAACGACTTTTAACAGGTTTTGACCTTCAACATAATAGTCATCCTCTAGCTCGACAATTGGATTACCCGTATCTCTTACTAGTACCAAGGAGTTTACATCTTCACTTGATAAATTATAGTTTAACTCTTTATTTTTACAATTGGTTTGTTGTGTAGCAGGAAAAAAATCAACACCCGTTTTTTGTAAAAAAACAAGCCCACTACAATCAGTAACTTTATGACTACCTCCAACACTAATCAAACCACTTTGTTTCGGAAAATAATAATAAGGAAACCTAGGCACATTAAGATACTCTAGATGCTTTAAATTTGAAGTAGGTAAATCCCACGTACTATTTTTACGCTCTCCATACATTAAATTACTTGATTTAAGCTTGGACACACTCTGATTGGTAGTGGTACGAAACTTAACTGGCACTACATGTAAAAACACATCTTCTCGTGATGTATTCCCGCGAAAGTCCATAGCCTCAATAGACAAATTAATATCCCCAACTAAACCAAGATCCACTCGAAAACTACCAGCAAAACCTTCGGTGTAAGTTTGGGCTCCCGAAATAGCCAAGCGTAAAGGGACTACATCGATGTATCTCCCTTGCTGATTCGCTTGTGAAAAACTCACTACTGGAGTTGGAATTGTAGAGTCTACCAACAATAAATCATCAGTACCATTATAATCAATCCCTTTAAATACAAAAGTGAAAGACTGGGGGTCAACAGGATTTTGAAATAACTTAACTACATAATCTGAGCCTCTATCAACTTTTAAATCCACAGATAAAGAATCTATAATGTTAAAGGCCCTATCCTTGAAGTTTTCTAATGTTAAAGTAGCCTCTCCATTAATCTGCTTTTTTGGTAGATCAAAAGTCATGGTAACCATCGAAGTTTCAATTCCTAAATCTAAAACCGAAGAAGAAGATAGCCAAACTTGCTCATTTACACTTTTTAAGGTTAAAAAAGCACGCTCGTTTCCGGTGATTCGAATAGGCTCTGGAAATCTCCATTTAAATGTAGCCACAGTATCTTTAATAAACGCTGCCAATGAATTTAAAGGAGTCTCCACATTATCAACAAGCAAAGTAAGTTGACCTTCATTCACAGCAAAAGCGGAGCTATCAAACTCTACTCTATTAAATCGCTTACGATCTTCAAATGCTGGGTGAGGACCTCCCCCTAATATATCGTAAGCCTCCACATGCCAGAAAAAAGTTTCTCTTGCACTGATTGGAGAAGAACCAATCTGAACCAAGTTAATATCTGTCGTCATTTTTAACTTATCTAAACTTAAATCTAAAAATGTAGTATGCGTTGTAGGAGTCAAACTATCTCGCGTTAAATACACTCGATACTTATACGCCTCTGGAACCCTTTCCCACTCTAAATCTATAACAGGATTAGAAGTAAACGTTTGTACAGACTGTCCTCTAAAGTCAACCAAAGACTTAGGAAAGACTACTTCTGGAAGAGCAGTAAAGTCGTTAGTAACCTGAAACACTCTTTGAACCTTTGTGAAGTTATTTACTCTATCTTGAAGCGTCCATTCAAATTCAACGATAGTGTCAGCACCAGGAACAGTACCTGTTAATCGAAACGCACCAGCTATAGACTCAAAAGCGTTACCTGTTGAAAACTTAGTCATTTTTTGGGAATAAATCGGCCCAGCTATTTGATCTAATCTTTGCCCGCTATCTTGGTCATATTTATAAATATCCAACCATAAAGATTTTGTCGCAACATCCACTCCGTTTATGGACTCAAAACCACATTGCCCATAATCATAAAATGATCCAGACATATCAAAACGCCTATTAGTAATAAACCGAAAGTCCGCCACATTAGAAATATCTAGAGTTGGACTTTGAGAGTCATACAAAAAAGTAGATTGAAAAGAGCTAGCGTTAGAAGCCTGATCTACAAAATCACCTTGAATGATCCATTCTCCATCATAGCTACCTCCCGTAGGTAAAAACTTTCGCCCTTCATGGTCTATCACAAATGCTACTGTTTCAGAAACAGCTGAAATCCCGCCTTCAGAAAGATAATTTAATTTAGTACCGGGTTCAAAAGTTGGCTCCAATTGATTTTTTGGAAAATCAGGTCGTAATAATTTTAAAGATATCTTTGATTCTTTTTTATCGATTCCTGAGTTAGCCGAAGTATTTGTTAAAGGCTCTTGAATACGATACTGCATTACATCAACTTTTGATACGCATTGTTGGTTTGCTGGAAAAATCTGATTCACTAAGGGAGGACGAGTATCCAAAATAAATGTATGTGTTAGCGAAGTGGGATTGCCTGTATTATCAAAAGCATCTATGACAATTCGATACACTCCATCACTTGTACCATCCGTTGCCGGTATAGAAGTGTTAACAAAGGTTCTGATGATAGAGTTTTCTTGGGGACGAGCTATCTTAACAGTCTCTAAAACAATCCCTGTTGGACCTAAAACTGTAAAATCCGATCGATCAAAATCTAACTCAATATCTTGAACTAACAAACGAATATGTGGATTTGGGCCGAATTCATCTAAAAACGGCATCGTATTTACAAAAGATTTATCTTGCGGCGTAGTAACAAACAAGGGCTCTAAAATAGCTTGCCGATCTAACAAAAAGATCTTTTGATATAGTTTACTGTTTCCTACTCTATCTACCGCTGTAAACTCAAATCGATATGTACCGTCAGTTACCAAAGGTGAGTTGACTCTAGCACCTACCTCAAAACCTACTTGACTCGGAACAAAAGTTGTCAATGAAACCACATTTAATGCATCTGGAGTCAATTGTAGTGGTCCAAATAACTCAACTTTTAGTGCTTCGGTTTGGATTCCTGATGCCCCTTCTGTTATAGCACTGTCTTTAAAAAAATCAGTTAAATCGATACGAGCAGAGACCATTTCTGATACTAAAACTGAATTGGTTGGTGACAATATGATCTCAGGGGCTACACTTTTTGCATTGGGAGCTACTGTATCTACAACAAAAGCTAACTGCCCCTCAAGTGGCTCTACCTCGTTACCAAAAATATCTAAACCACCATCTACAAAAAAGTCCACAGGCCCGTCAAACTGAAACTCTTCATCAATCACTTGATACACGTACTCAAAAGTCATCGTACCTAAACTTGAACTTACATTAGACAAAACTTTACCAGCAGCTTTCGTTAAGTTATTGCTTTGCTTCAAAGATAGATTAGGAGCTTCTAACATAGGAAAAATTAGATTTAAACGTAAGCGAACTAAATCTCTACCAAAAAATACTGTAGAGCCAGGAGTCCCACCAATAGAGTCAAAATACACATCTACCACCCCGCTATCCTGTGGAGAATTAAGAATAGAGATACTATCAACAGGTATACTTAAGGTATTACGATGAACCTCAATAAAAGAAACTGAGCTAGCGGGGTCCGTATTATGAAAATTATCTATCACCTGCACTACAACAGTGGTAGGAGTCCTTAAAGAGCTAGCTATAGTGGATATAGGGACTTGAATATCGAAGTTTCCGGCTGAAGTAGCAGTAAACGGGGATAAAGTCACTCCAAGCCCCACAGGTGTAATGGTATCAAAGTCTGAACCCACTAAAGGCACCGCATCAGGAGCTGTACGCCTGATTCGTAGGCTTTGCGCGATATCAAAACCTGCCGGAGCCCCATCGGGAGGTGTCATAACAAAATATCTTACATCATTTTCAGTGCTACCCTTGATCCTCAATATATCAGAGTTAGTATATATGGTTGGTACACTTGTCCCGGGTAAGATTTGCGGCAAATCAATACTAGGACCATTCGGTGGAATTATATCTCTTCTTACACTAATATTTTTTATTGGTCCACCATTACCAACAAAATCAAAGGCTTGAATATTGATTGTCTCCTCTACATCATTTGGAATATCAAACAGTGGTATGACCGCGGATATGGTACGCAACAATGGATTAGACCCTAATACCGGCTCATTAAAGATAATGGGGGTCCCATCATAAATAAATTCGATTGTTGATGGGGCAGTCGTTAGCTCTAAAGTTGGTATATGTGCCCCTGAAATTCGAACCATAGTAGTTTGCGTGAAGTTTTCTACAGATACTCCATGTATAACCAAAGCCGTAGCATCTAAACCAGTTACAATTGGTAAGGTCGCGAAAGGATCTGTAGAGCTTACAATCCCTGGAACTCCAGGTGGAGTATCCACCGTCTGCTCTGGAGATATCATAGACACTAAAAATCGACCATCATCACTACCTTGTAGGTTACCTAAGTCATTATCCCAGTTTTCGTAGTTATCATCGGGTCCAGATGTAGGTAAATCTAATTGAATTATAGGTCCACTTGTATCTTTAATAACAGTTACAGATGTACAAGGGTTACTCACATTGCCCACTTGATCTCTAGCACATAAGCCGATAATTAAAACACCATCAGGTACACTATCCAAATTTACAGGTTTTACAAACACATAAGAAGTAGGAACCATATTATTTAAAGCACTAGTCCTATCTAACATTTGAAGACTTTTTACATCCCCAGTAAAGATGCCATCCGGATCATTGATATTTAAATTTCTAGTTGATGGTAAAAAGGCATCATCTAAAAGAGAGTTTGTCACAACAGAGGTTGCCGACCCTGGAATTGTAAAAGATAAAATAGGAGAAGTTACTGTACTATTTAAAATCGTTAGAACAAAATCCATTCGACCGTGCTCAGCATTAGAACTTGACTCATCATTGTCTACCATTCCACGAAACGAAAAAACTCTTTGAGTTATTGCCTCTCCGTTTACAAGATTTGTAATAGCGGGAGTTTGAGGTGAAAACGAATCTTTGACCATGATCAACTCTGTAGGATTTGATACATTCATGTTTCCGTGGAGATCTTCTTGAGCAAAAGAAAAACGATATGCTACCTGCTCTTGAGTTCCAGACTGAGGCTCCCAAGTATTAGCATCAATTAGAGCATTAATCCGATTCGAAGAATTTGGGTCAGACACTAAAATACGATCGGCAGGATTATTATTTGCTAGATCATTATTAGAATCTTTGTCAGGACTATCTTGACTCAATACATGTAATCGTACTAGCTCTCCTCGCTCGTCCACTATTGATCCAACCAAAGACCAGATGGAATCTTCAAATGGAGGGTCTACCGCCGGAGGTGTGTTATTAAAGATAAACACAGGCTCTGGATCTCGGATAGGGTTTGTTAAAACAAAACCACCTGGATGGATTGTATCTTTAATCACCAGAATACGTGTTGGAGGATTTGTATTACTCGTATCATTTAAATTGTTAAATGCAACAAAACCAGACGCAGAGGCATTATTTACAGCATCTTTGGCACCTACAATGATTTCGTAGTTTCCATCTGCAGTTACTGTTTCAAAATCAAAACCAAGGGGATTAAATAAACCAATTCCAGGCCCCTGCCTTGCTGCACTAAAATCAGGTATATTTGCTGTGACATCTACTGCTGCTACATTGACTGGGTAGGGCCCAGTCTTAGTAGTAACATCACTAATAACTGACAGACTTAAAGGAGGGCCAGTAGTTGGCACACCTGATAAAATTTGATTCAATTGTGCCGCCACATCAGCTAAAGCCTCTGGTCGGTCAATGGCACCAGGGATAGGATTGGGATCAGGCTCATCATCTGGCTCTGCATCAAATTGAGAGACATTGTTCGTAACAGTCCCTATAAAAGAGATGTTAGTTGAACCTGCAGCTTCGATATCTCTTAGGTTATAAACTACCTGTAAAGTATACAAACTATTAGTTGGAGTATCAGTTGTATAAAACGCTCGTCGATTGGCATCTTGCAGATTGGCTGTTCTACCACCTTCGATAATAAACGACCCTACCTCAGGCGATCTTGGTGGCCCTTGATCTACGATAAAAAACAAAGGTAAATCACCATCGATAGTAAGAGGGCCTAATGTCCAGGTAGTACTTGGAGTATCCTTAGCGTAGGGATACAAATGAGTAACTCCTTCAAGCAATTGCATAGCAGGAAAATCTATCCCCTCATCAGGATCAGCGATATTCACATTTAATAATTGCCCAATGGGAGCATTTGACTCTTGATTAAAAAATAAAATATCTGCCGGAGTTGAAACTACTGTAATAGCAAAACTTGCCAACAAAGTTGGACCAAAGAAACCATCATCATCTTGAACTTCTTGAGCCCCCTCATTAGGAGCATCAATAAATTCGAAACGAGTAATAGACGCCTCAGAAAGCCCTAATAAAAGGGAAAATATAAATATATAAGAAAATACTTTTTTAAACATTAACAAACAAAAAAATACAAGTTTGACCAATAGTAGTGATAGTAACAAAAATTACCCGAAAAAGCACTATTTTGTGTTAATAGGATCTTTAATTATGATAGGCAGATCTTAGCTTGATCAAATATCAAAGCAAGAGTTTCAAGAGAAGACCTAAGAAGCTTCTCTACAGGATCTTACTGTAAAACTGCAAACTTGAGTCGTTTTACATAAGTATTATCATTTTGCTTAAAGCGCAAAACCATGAAGTAAACGCCGTTTGATACCTCTAAACCATTTTGGTTTGTTAAGTCCCAATTATATGTATTTAAACCCATATTGGCAGTGGTCTTATCAAAAAACACTCGTGATGAAGAGGAGTCATAAATGGATATCTTCATTTCACCATTAGCACCTAAAATAAAAAATCTCAAGTTTAGATCTTGATAGCGAAAGATTGGGTTAGGCGCTAATTGAGCCCATTTAATACCTTCTCCACCATATATGCTCACACTCTTCTTTAATATGGACTTTCTACCGGAGTTATCTGCTATTTCGATCTTCATCTCGGTATCTGCTAGCTCTTCTTTTGGAAAGTTTACAAACAGCTTATTATCTTCTACAGCAGAATCTATAACTCCATAGCCCTCAACACTGACTTTTAAGCCATTAGGATCTAAGCCAGTTCCTTCTTCATGTACTTCAAGATTTAAGTCTTGCCAGCCATAACTATATTCAGAGTCTGTCTCACCTCTTATTTCGGGAGCTTTTAAGTCTTGTACCAAATAATACTCTCCTCCCAAGGCAAGCTCTACGCCATTGGAAGGCTTTTCAATTTTTTTGTAGAATTCGTAAACCCCATTTTGAAGCCTCATTAAACTTAGATATTTTGTATCGGATAAATCTTGAAGGCGTTGAGACTCATAATGTGCTACTAATTTACTGAGAGACTTACTAGACCCAAACTCTGATAAATCACCTAGATAGAGTAACTCACCTACTGTTTGAGCAGAGGTTTTTGATCGTGAAGTTAAAAACACCTTTCCTGCTAATATATCTTGCCCTGTCTGCTCAGAATTGACTCTTAACAAAGACTTTGACTGAGTGTTTTTCAAAACAAAGCTTAGGCTTTTTTGATATTTACCTAAAGAGATCTCCCATTCACGCTCAATAATCCTACCCAAAGTATCTTCATATAATACATTTAAAAAGTAAAAACCGGCATCGCTACGAGCTAAGTTTAAGGGAATAGAAAAGCTATCTGCTCGATTAGGAGTCGCAGCAGAGCTAATAGGTGTCGCTTGCAACAAATCAAAATTGAAATTTCGTCTCAATCGAAACACAGGGGAGACCATTTTTCCTTGAGAGTCCCTTCGAATCACAACTGGCTCTAAACGATTAATGTAAGATAAGAACCTCGTTACAGCAATTAGCTCAAAATCACTCACTGGATTAGCAAATACTCTAACATCAATATCAGGACCTAAATCGCCAATCAAGCTTTTTTCATAAGAGCTCATTTTTACATCAATGATAGACTTAAAGTCACTGACAACTAACTGAAATCCGCTCCTTGGTAAAGCCATTTTTTTATCAATAGGCAAGACAACATCGTAAACAAGAATATCAGTAGATAATGTGGATGCAGTAGCAGCAGTGATCACAGCTTTTTGAGTATAATCATTGATTGTCAAGTCTACAATCCCACCTTGAGCATACATTTTTTGGTCAAAATGCATTTGTAATTGGAATATACTAGTAGTGACAAAACCTTGATTCAAGGATAGGTTTTGACTCACTCCGTTTTGTACAATAAATAGTTGAGAGATTTGCGGAACTCTTGCATCAATAATCAGCTCTTGGATAGGACCAAAGTCCCCTGCCTTACCTTGCTGGTCAATCGCTCGTAACCTAAGTCCAAAGTTTTCTTTTCCTGTGATTCCAAGACCCTTTGCAAAGGAGATTGGACCCGAAGTATGTAAATTTGCATCAAACTTGGCAGTTATATATGGATTTAAAGATTGAGAATACCTATAAATTTCAAGTTCAACCTCTTTAATTCCTCTCCCGGAGTCCCAACGAACCTCATGCACAAAGTCGGAGGTGATATATGTTGTCTCAAGACCATCAATCACAGATTTTTTTGGAGGAGAGATTATATCAGCCACAGCTGTAATTTCAGATACTAATTCAAAAACCTTACTTTGCTTAATTTTATTTCCAACTTGATCCGATACTGATACATCTAATTTTACATAAGGGCTCGTAAAGACCCCTACGCCATCAACTCTAGTAGAAAAATCAAAAGATGCTTGAGAGCTCAAGTACGGAAAGTCAGGAGGAGAGATTGGAGAAAGATCTAAAATTGTAGTTAGAGGTAACAAACTACCCACAGATAATTCATTATCTATATCATAAGAGTTTAACTCAAACTCTAAAGTAGTAAAGCCATTATGAGCTTCTTGTGAAGTAAAAAAGTTACACGGCCCCTCATCTTGAACTACTCCCGCCATTTCAAAGAAAAATGAGGAGGTTTTTATAAATATTTTACCCTCACTAAATGTACTCAAATAAACTGATGGAAACTGTGAGTCATAATAAAAATAACTTTGAGTCGTAGTGTGATTACCTGCTGAATCATACAGACTTAAATCTAATTTATATTGACCATCTTCTGTTCCTTCAGTGGATAAATTACGAAATGTAGAGTTATCCCCCAGCAAAAAAGCAACCTTTTTTTGCCCCACAACGCCAAAATCATCCACTGAAATTAGTTTGTTTTCACCCTGTTGTTCAAAGCCCTGATTTAGTTCAACTAACTTACCCGAAGGCGTGTTCATTACCAGCTTTAAAGAACTTTTATCCGATATACCTGAAACTGGGATTGGATTTGCTAAATCATTGCGCCCTGGTAAGTCTTGCACCAAACTATCTGCCAGTGAAAATGGTCCTTTAACACATCGATTTATACTCGGGAAAAATGACAATGCTTGTGGAGCGGCTGTATCCAATAAAAAATCATGAGTCTTATGAGTTATGTTTCCTACCAAATCCATTACAATCATACTTAATATATAAGTACCATCTGCTGATCCGTCATAAACAATCTCGTTTGAAATAGGGAAATTTATATTTTTATTATCAATCACTACTTGAGGATCTAAAAGTACCTCATTACCTGATGGTGACACCACGATCAGCTGAGTTTGATTAATATCAACATCTTGACGCTCAATATTGATTTGAATGACCTGTTTATCATTGATCCTAGGAATATACGAAGTTATCTCATGATTAGAGGGTTTCGTAGAGATTAAAGGCCCTGATACAGGTGTATCATCAAAGATAAAACTGGAGTAAAAGCGATGAGAATTACCTACTTTGTCTGTCGCCTTCATAGTGATACGAAATACTCCATCATCTAAAGTAGTGGAAATTTCAAAAGATACATCAAAGCCAGCTTGTGCCACTACTGAAGTAATATCTAAGAAACCTTCTGAAACTACAGCAAGTGGCCCCTGAAGAACAGCGGTAGAGATACTATAATCCACACCGGACTGAAAGCTATTACCGTTTCCGGTAAACTCTACTAAATTAAAACTAAAAGTACTATTTTGAGTGTTTATTCGGCTACCATTGCTCGGAAAAATAAGAGGAGGGACTTCATCTATAACACCAGGAGAAATAAAAGCTAAGTTTGGAGCTAAGCTATCCACAAAAAATGCAGTCTGTATATCACTTGGAATCACTGAGTGCTTAAACAAATCAAGCCCTCCACTAACTCTTAATGCCGCTCGCCCATCAAATTGACCTCGTTGCTGTTTTACAGAATATTGATATAAAAACGACCTACTCCCTTTGATTTGATCTACGTTACTAAGCAGAGTAACAACAGAAGATTGAGCCCCAAATTGAGTCACATTTAAGTCAGGCGCCTTAGTCAACGGGATAATCGTCTCTACTCTAAACTTTACTATCTCCAAACCTGTAAATAAAGTAGCAATAATAGAGTCATCGACGCTTCCGGTACTTCTGAAAATGGTATAATCAACACCACTATTACGAAAATCTACAATATCTACTTGCTTAACCGGCAAACCTTGCTTCATACGAAAAATTTCAATACCTTTTGCTGATATTGCTGGATCTGTATTGTGAAACTGATCAATTGCTTGTACCCAAATTGTTGTCGGTGTCGTCGGACTTTCTGGAATCCTAGAGATATCTACCGTCAATTGAAAATTACCTAAACTATCAATAGTAGACAAATTAAAGTTTGAAACTGTAGCTGGATCAGGAAAGCTAGAAAAGAAGGAATCTCCCCTAGGAACGCTCAGTGGACTTGATCGAACTACCCTTGGAATAACTTCACCAGCAACAATAGGAGTACCCGTTTTAGGAGTTAAAACAATAACTTGCGATTGAAATATATCTCCATTTTCTACATTTAAAAGCTGAGAATCTTTGCCCGTTAGATGACCCTTTATAGTTAAGGTATCTTGGTCTGTTCTTACTACAACATCAGTGGACAAAGGATCTTGAGCTGGATCATCGATAATAGGTCGTATTGCGGGTGTTAAATCACGATAAACAGCCACAGAATTGGGAATTCCCGCATTATTTGTAACATCAAATGCCCTTAAATTAATTTGCTCCTTAATTCCTTCAAAAAGATTGCTAACATCAATATCAACTTCAACACTAGTAATTGTAGTACCCACCGAGGCTATAACTCCTAACTGATCTACAATATGTGCGCCACTAATCTCTACTCGATCGATGGGTAAACTAGCATCCTTGGCACCAAATTGTAGATGTAGTAAGTTTTGAGTACCAGGGTCCGTTGCCGTTGGTGCTACTCCTGGACCGTTATCTACAACCTGCTCGGGACTAATTAACGAAATTTTATAGATTTCATCATTTGCACCCATCTGGTTCGGTATTGGATAATTATTATCTGGCCCAGACACTAAACGATGCTCTGGCCTAAAAAAGACTGTAGGAGCTAAAGTATCTTTTATAAATGATACACTCGTTGTATTGATAGAGGCGTTACCTACCTGATCCACCAACGAAATTGTTAGAATCATAGGCCCATCAGCAAATGCATCCAAGTTAATGGTACGTCTATACTCAAAACGATCAAACACAGTACCAAAAATATCGTTACGTAACCAAGAAGGATGATTATCCAATTTAGAGTCACTCGATGTAGTCAAGCCCTGTGCTTGTACAGTAAAACTTGATATCTTACCCCCACTAACAGCCTCTTGGATAATAGCAACCATAGTGACAGAGCCATGTTCTCTCAAATCATCAAATGACCCACTTGGCACATCTAAATTTGGTGATTGAACCACCAAATCCATAAAAGTTTGAGTGACAATTGCCCCTACCCCGATCGATGGAGAGACAATAACAGGATCTTGTGGAGCCTGTAAGTCTTTCACAACATAAACGGCAGATGTAGTAGTAGCTGTATTTAACTGTGGATCTGTGGGAACCCCTCTAATTTCAAAAGCTCTTTGTCCCCCGGTAGCCGGAGGAGGGTTAGTACCTGTTGTATTTGGATCTAAAGGAGTAAAATCAAATGTTTCTAAAATAGCTCCATTACTATCTTGTACTGATCGAAAATGCCCACCGGGAGGTGGTGGCCCAATAGGAGGAACAAATGCACCCAAGTTATCTAAAATATCAAAATCAACCGTACACGTATCTCCACGTTCATCAGAGACAAATCCTTTTACCTGGAATATTTCACCTTGAAAGTTTTCATAAGGGAGTGGAGGCTCTTCATTGTTCCCGATGATTAAAAAGCCAAACTCCGGAATAACTTGTAAAGACATGGTAGGTGAAACTCGATCTCGAATCACTTGAATGACAGTTGTCAAACCTCGAATTCTGTCACCTGAAACCCCAATCGCACCAGGAGATTGACCATTTTGTGTGATAGCTGAAGTTACGTCTTCTGCTGTAATCCAAATTTCGTAGTTTCCATCTACCATAGATGTAAAGTCAAAACTTACTGTTTGATATAAACCAGGAGCCAAAGACGGGCCAAAAGGATATTTTAAAGGGACTGGGAAATCATCATAAACAACCGTACCATACGGAAAGTCAACTATTTCATCTGGATAAGTAACAATTGGGAGAGGAGGAACACCTGCAATCCCAATAGGAAAAGGGCCAGTACCTGTCGTTTTTCTAGCTTGTTCTGGCGCTACTGTAGAAGTAAAACGCATGGGCCTTAAATCGGAATCTAAAAAAGCATTCGACTCCGGTTTTTGCACTGCCCCCGGTAGGCTTCCGGCAAATAATGAAGGGTCGTTCAAGACATGACCATGAAAGCTTACAATCAAAGATGGCCCCCCTGAGTTTACAGCGTTCTCTACATCTTCTCGATTAAAAACTACTTTGTATCGATAAGGGTCATTACCACTAATCTGGGTTCTTGGAGTTTCAACGACTAAAGGAGCTCCTACACAATTGCTTGTTCCTTGACATTCAAAAAAGTCTATAAAGGGAGGCGCAGGTGGCCCTTGATCTGTATCGATAAAAATAAACTGACCTGCATCTTGTCCATTTTGAAAAACAAAAGGCCCAAAAAACCAATCATCAGGTAGCAAGGTCGCTCCAGTCAAAACTAATGTCCCTGTTGTTGTAATCGCTCCAATTGTCGTGGGGAAGTCAACCACAAACTGAGTTCCTGGTTGTATTAGGGTCGTAATAGAGATAGGTGTAACCCCCACATCAATAGGATTTGGAAGCCCTGCTATCGCAGGAGTAGCATTAGTAATACAGTTTGCTGTTGGAGCTGGAGGGAACAAACTAGTGCCTACAAATATAGGAGTACATTGAAGAGTGGAACCCACAGCTAAGGTTGTACCCACAGTAAATTGTAGCGAACCTCCAACCAATGTTGTAGATGTAGTAAAAGGACTACCATCTGCATTACGTGCCCAAGTTAAGAGTTGAGTCCTCCCCTCATACATTGGCAAAGTTGGAGAAAAAACAACAACACCATCGTCATCATCAAATCCTGTCGCATTAAAAGGCTGATGAATCAAAGCAGCTGCATTTAATAATTGTCCAAACTGGTTGTAAAAAGCTACCTCAACATTACCACTACGAAAGTCAATTCCCTGCTCGTTGGCTACTTCCACTTTATATTGAAAAGAAGCTAGAAACTCGTTTCCGAGCTCAATCCCTCGAATGACTCTGGCCCCTTCATTTGGCTCATCTTCATATGTATAGCGCACAATTTCAGAATGACCTGTAAACAAAAACAGAAACATTATGATAAAAGTATGTATAAAATTGCTTTTTTTCAAGGGATACTCAAACTAAATGGTGAAACTACTTTATCCTACAACTTGTTTGTATTTGTATGATTTAGTCTTATTTTGACCATGATATAATATAACAAAAAGGCCAATTTAGCTAAGCTTTTGTCTCTTTACACCCTAAATCTAACCAATTTAACACGGGGGTTTTTAAGCAACTTATATTAGCTCAAAGCTAGCTTTTAACAATCAATTTAAGCTATCTGAAATTTTGAGGACTTTTAACTCTGGCGGATCTTCGGCATGAACTACGTCGTAATGCACCTTGACCCAAGGCTTAATGGCTTCATTAGAGACCATTTCAGCAGACAAGGATGGATGAAGATATTTATAGTCCATAACATGCTGGTATTTCCAAAAAAAAGCTCTTTTAACCAACTTTTTAGGCAATGTAGCTAAAATTCGATCTAAAAGGGATAGGTCAAATTTTGATTTACCCACGTCATGCAACAAAACCGCTTTAAAGGTTAAAGCTACGTTAGCATCAGGATAATCATGTATAATAGTTTTAGATGTATTAAAAACATCCAAAGAATGCCTTTGATCAATAATACTCATAGATAAAAAAAGTGAGATCTCATCAGCATCTAAATACTGAGAAATCTCACTTATTTCTTCATTATTGACTTTAGCAAATAGGGCGTTTTTAAACTGCCCCATGCGATGAATCAATTGAAAAATGTTCATAGTGAACTAAGTGGTCTAAGAACCGCCTCCACATTGAGCAGCACCATCACCAACACAACCTGTTCCAACACATTTTCCATCTACAGTACCGTGAAATGCACACCATACATCTCCATCAGCATTTGACTGATAGTTACCAGAACCTTGAGCAGGATCAGTAGTAGCACTTTTACAACCGGGATCATCTGGAGCTGATTGCATATATTTACCTTCAACTAATTTTTGGAATCCACCAAGTGTTGCAATAGTAGCATTGTCACCATTATCCAAGTTATACATTTCCAAAGCACCTAAAACAGTTTTTTGGTTAGCATAACATGCTCTTTGGTTTGACTTCTCTCTAGCTGAACGAAAGTTTGGAATAGCAATAGCTGCTAATACTCCAATGATTGAAATTACAATCATAAGCTCAATCAGAGTAAAACCTTTTCTCTTAATTTTTTTCATCTTAAATCTCCTTTAAAGATATCTCTATACATCATCAAATCTACAAAACTATGTTAAATACTTTAATTACTCTTGTCAAATTTTAAAAGTGTTATTTTTGTTTATATTAACAATAAGTCATTTTATCGCTAACTTTTATCTTTTCTATGTGCCGTTTACCAAGGACAACATAGGCATAAATACCGCTAACACAATACCACCAATTACAACCCCCATGAACACAATCACAATCGGTTCGATAATTGAAGTTAAACCCTTCACAGCATTATCAACCTCGACTTCATAAAAGTCAGCAATCTTCATAAGCATCTTATCGAGCTCTCCAGTTTCTTCTCCTACAGCGATCATTTGCACCACCATGGCTGGAAACACATTAGACTGCTTTAGAGGCTCAGCAATACTTTCACCTTCACGGATTGAGGCTCTTGTACTATCTACGGCATCTTTGATCACACTATTACCAGCAGTAGCCGCTGTTACTTCAAGAGCCTGTAAAATCGGTACCCCTGAGGTAATCATCGTACCTAAAGTACGTGTAAATCTTGCTACAGCCATTTTTTTCATCATTGGCCCAAAAGCAGGTACTCTTAAAATATTTATGTCATATAAACGCGCACCACGCTCTGTCTTAAAAAACTCACTAATTCCGATTGGGACTAAAAATAAACTAGGTACAATTACAAACCACCATGCGATTAAAACATCCGAAGTTGTCAGTAATATTTGAGTAATAAATGGTAACTCTACGTTCATAGACGAGAAAATAGATTTGAACTGTGGCAATACAAACATAATCAAAGCCAAAACCACCAAACCAGCAATAGACAAAATCACAACTGGATAGGTAAGCGCACCTTTTACTTTTGCTTTTAAGGCCTCAGAACTCTCTAAATAGCTTGCCATACGCTTGAGAATACCGTCTAAAATACCCCCCGCTTCACCAGCCTTAACTAAGTTTACAAAAAGCGTATCAAATACTCTAGGATGCTTAGCCAGTGCATTTGAAAGTGTTGCGCCACCTTCTACGTCAGATCGCACTTGTCCAATAACCTTATGAAAAGCAGGGTTTTCTGTTTGTCCCTGTAAAATAGACAAGCAACGAACTAGTGGAACACCAGATCCCATCATAACTGAAAACATCTGTGCAAAAATAGAAACGTCTCGAGAGCTCACAGACCCTCCGCCAAAAGAAAAAGAAAATCCACCCTTCTTCTTTTCGATACTAAGAACAAAAAAGCCTTTTTCTCGAAGTCTAGCAATAACTTGCTCTTTACTATCTCCCTCTGTATCACCAGAAATAGTTTTGCCTTCAAAATTTTTAGCTCGGTATATAAACGTAGCCATATTAATTCCTTTTTTTAACTCGCCTCTATCTTATTATAAAAAAAAAGCTTTATAATGCAAAGGGTTACAAAGCTTTCATTTTCTAAATCTGACCAAAATCAAATTTTAGCTATATTGTATCAGTAACTCTATACGTCTTTTAACATTCGAGCTAACTCGTCTTGTTTTGCTGAATGTCTCATAGCGTCTTCGTAACTAATATCACCACGCTCATAAAGGTTTTTCAAGGAATTCTCAAAGGTTGTCATTCCTAATGCCTGCCCAGTTTGCATGATGGTGTACAACTGTTGAATTTTATGTTCTCGAATGATGTTCATTACCGCTGAGTTTACAAATAAAATTTCTTGGGCACAAACTCGACCTTTTCCGGAAGATAGTGGAATCAACTGCTGAGCAATAACCCCTCGCAACACAAAAGAAAGCTGTGTAGTCACTTGAGATTGCTGATGTGGAGGAAACATATCCACAATACGATTAATCGTTTGAGCCGCATCTGTTGTATGCAAAGTTCCAAATACCAAGTGACCTGTTTCTGCTAGGGTCATCCCAGCTGAAATAGTCTCTAAATCTCTCATTTCCCCAACAAGTACAACATCAGGATCCTGACGTAATACGTGTCTTAACGCTTCGTTAAAACTAAGTGTATCTACGTGAAGTTCACGTTGATTAATCATTGCTGCTTTATGAAAGTGAAGATACTCAATAGGATCTTCAATCGTCATAATATGCTTTTTTTGTCTTTCATTAATTAAATCCACTAAAGCTGCTAGAGTCGTTGACTTACCTGACCCTGTTGGACCCGTAACTAAAACTAAACCCTTATGCATTTCAGAAAACTTTAAACAAGCAGGATTTACATTTAACTCTTCTAGAGATGGGATAACAGAAGGAATAATACGAAAAGCAGCCGCAATACAACCACGCTGTCGATAACAGTTCACACGAAAACGACCAAAACCATGGACAGAATATGATAAATCTAATTCTAGGTTTTCTTCAAACTCTTTTTGTTGCTCAGAAGTCAACATATTATAGACTAAACTTCGAGTATCCATCGGAGTTAAAACATCTAAGTCCGTAGGTATCAACTCACCATCCACACGAATTACAGGAGGTGTACCAACTGTTAAGTGAAGATCAGATGCTTCGTTATCCACTACTAAATTCAATAAATCATTCAATACAAACATCTTATCTCCTAATGTCCACCAGAAGTAACACGAACCACTTCATCTACTGTTGTTACACCAACCAATGACTTTCTAATGGCAGACTCTCGAAGTGTTAACATTCCTTCTTTTCTAGCTAATGTTGTGATATCAGATACTGAACCACCTCTTAAAATCAAAGTTTTACAGTTTTCAGTCATAACCATAACTTCGTAAACCCCGATTCTACCTTTATATCCAGATCCACCACAAGTATCACAACCTGCACCCTTAAATAATCTAAAGTTATTGGCATCAATCTGTTTTAAATCAATATGAGCTAATAGTTGATCAGAGATAGCAAAATTTTCTTTTACTTCTCTTCCACCACGATACTCCGTCTTACAGTCTTTACATATTACCCTTACCAATCTCTGTGCTTGAATCAGAATCACAGAAGAGGTAATCATAAAGGGCTCTATCCCCATGTTTAGAAGTCTACCAATTGTACCAGGAGCATCATTAGTATGCAGTGTTGATAATACTAAGTGACCCGTCATAGAAGCTTTAATAGCAATTTCAGCTGTTTCAAAATCTCGAATCTCTCCAACCATGATAATATCTGGATCTTGTCGTAAAAAGGATCTTAGAGCAGCCGCAAAAGTTAAGCCAATATCAGCTCTACATTGTACCTGATTAATACCAGGTAATTGATATTCTACCGGATCTTCAGCAGTCATAATATTTGTTGAAGGCTTATTTAAACTTGCTAACGCAGAATAAAGAGTTGTTGTTTTACCAGACCCCGTTGGTCCAGTAATCAAAACAATACCATAAGGATGAGCAATACCAAGCTTAAAACGCTCATAAGTTATCGGCTCAAATCCTAAGGTCCCTAAATCCACCTTCAAAGAACTCTGATCTAAAATTCTCATTACAATCTTTTCACCCCAAGTACAAGGGAGCGTAGACACACGAAGATCAATTGTCTTTGATAATACTTTAATTTTGATACGACCATCTTGTGGAAGTCTTTTTTCAGAGATATCCAAGTCAGCCATAATTTTTAAACGAGAAGTAATCGCTGCTTGAGCCTTTTTTGGAGGTTTAACATCTACTGTTAAAACACCATCTAATCTATATCGAACTCGAAGTTCTTTTTCAAATGGCTCGATGTGAATATCAGATACACCTTTACCCACAGCCTGTGAAATAACCAAGTTAACTAGCTTAATAATCGGTGCGTCATTCTCACCTAATTCACCAGATAACTCTTCTTCGATGTCCCCACCGGTATCACCAATGTCACCAATCTCATCCATCAAGGAGTCGGCTTTAGATGCATCTCCATAAGCCTCATCAAGAGCTTGATTTAAATCTTTACTTGTAACAATAACAGGTTTAACAATCAAACCTGTCATTAAAGCCACATCATCAATAGCAAGGATATTTAAGGGATCCACCATGGCAACAGTCAGTTTGTTTCCTACTTTATTTATAGGAATCAATTGATGTCGTCTAGCCACATGCTCAGGAATTAATTTAACTGTTGTAGGCTCAATAAGATAGTGACTTAAATCAATCTGAGGTACATTTAACTGCTCAGCAAGTACTCTAACTATCTCTTGTTCGGTTACAAGACTCATTTCAACAAGAATAGCTCCGACTCGCTTTCCTGTCATTTTCCCTTTAGTAAGGGCTTCTTGTAATTGCTCTTGTGTGATGAGACCTTTTTCAACTAAAGCATCACCTAGTTTGATCCGTTTCATGCAATGTCCTGACTATTTATGCTTATTCTAAATGATAACTATTCACTCTAGATAAGTAGTACTGAGTTTTTTCTATTATATGTTTATTTCTAAATTTGCCTATTTCGCTTTTTAGCTTTAAAGAATTTAAAAATTTACGCGCCTTATCGAAGCGACTTCTTTTTTTCTCAAAATCACTTTCTTTTATACCAAGATAATAATGACACATCGCCACGTAAAACTCAACAAGATGACGCTTCGGATTTCTTTGTTTACACTTCTCAAAATATTCAATAGCCTTTGTAAACTTTCTTGAGCGATATGATTTTAAAGCCTTTCTAAAAAAACTTAAAGAAAACTTCTTAATGTGGTTACTTCCCCAGTCACATACAAACAAGTCTCCATAAAAGTCTGTTTTTACTTCTTGTGGGAAGTTTAAAGTAGAGTCATCTGGTAGAAAATCACTAGTCTTAATCATCGCAACCACAGACTCAACACCATCTTCTTTTTCTTTTTCAATGAAAGCTTTATCTTTATTAAACTGGGATACAAAACCAATCTCACCTAGCGACTCTCCATCAGAGCCATACTTTAAAATTCGATGTGAAATATGGTCTGATACATATATATTTTGGACTACATCCACAAAAATGGATTGAGGCATAAATACCTTGCCCTGCTGCTTTTGGTAGTCTAAAACCGGTCCAACGTAGTTTCCGTTAGAATCAAAAGATAGGATCCGGGCTCGCCCTGATTCAATGACATAGATACGATCTTTTTCAGTAACCGCAAACAAGCCCTTAGGCGCCATCAAGTATTTATTAGGAAGGTACTCATCTATATTCATAAAATAGTGACCTTTTCTTCCAAAAAGAATCTCAGGGCTAAAAATTGTTATCCCATTGTTTTTATCATCGCTGATCCAATACAAGCCTTGAGGGTCAATTGCAACAGAATTAGGTGAATTTAGCTTTCCAATTCCGACTCCTGGCTCTCCCATTACTTTTACCACTTGTCCTTGATGATTGAATATAAATAACTTCGCACTTCCTTCATCAACTACTAGAATACTGTCTTTAGTGATTTTCAAATGTACAGGCTTTACAACCCCCGTCAAATGAAGTAATCGTTTAAATTCACCCTCAAGAGTGAAAACCTGAATTCTTGAATTTCCATAATCTACAACGTATAACTCGTTGTTAAAGATATCCATTGAAACAGGTAATAAGAGCTCTCCATCACCACTACCTCTACGGCCAATCATAAATTCTAGCTCGTATTGATCGCCACCACTCAACAAATTATCAGATAATTCATCATAAGTCTCGTTAGTGATAAACTCCAAAGCCGCTTCATCTGTTTTTAATCTAGAGTCCAACAAAGGAAACTCCGACTCCGCACCAACTATAGATAGACTTATTAGATAGATCAAAATATAAAATATAAATTTAATGTTCATAAATATAATAATAAGTTATTTCCTTTGTGTCTTCCAGACAAAAAAAAGGCTTATAGCAGTTTACTACTATAAGCCATACTAAAAATTTAAATTAACTCTCTAACATTTTGTGTATCAGTCAAAACAAATCTAGAAACTTCTCTTCAATGAAATTCTTTGGATTGATCCTAAGTCTTCGTCATTATATGCGTAGTCAAAAGTCCACTCATTTACAATAGCAGATGCTCCCACTGTAAACTCACCTTCTTTGTTTCCAACTCGAAGACCATATTTATTCATGAACCATTTTTCTGCACCAAATCGCATACCAAACTTTTCATGTTCACGTTTAACTGCATCTACCGATACCAAAGCACCACTCTTTAGCTTGAATGCACCACCAATAGTAGTTGTTACAGGCACATCATCTTTTCTACCTGTACTCCATTTAAGACTTTCAAACAAGTCTTTGAAGGATAATCCAAAAGTTACACGAGAACTATGCTTATATTGCATACCAAGGTCTAGACCTGTTCCGTCTGCCTTTTCTGTAAATAAACTTTGTTCTAAAAACTTTAAGCTAGCCCCCACAGACAACTTATTATTCAGTTTTTTAGCAGCAGACAAAGAGTAACTAGATTCAGCATCTTCAAAATACGAAAAAACCTTTACCGAGTCTGTTGTTCGATTTGGATTCGCTGCTGGGTTTCCAGCATCCTGTGTTAAGACTGGATCGTCAAAACGACCGTTTCCATCCACATCGATTGCAGCCATACCTCTTGTACCATCATAAACTCTAGTTTCAGGGATCCCATCTACAGAAAATCTATGATACGCAAAGCCAAAAGTAATACCATTTTTCTTGGGAACACTATATGAGAAATAATTATAATTTCTATCTAAAGTCAATGAAGTATGCATCGCAGCAGCCTCTGGTCGCTTTAATTGGCTTAATCCGGCAGGATTCCAATAAGTAGAGTTTGTATCACCTGTTAAGGCCACACCTGCTCCCCCCATTCCAAGAATCCTAGCATCGATACCAATTTTTTGATACGCAGCAGCTTGACCTTGAGCATTTGATGCTGCATAAGCAGTACTCCATGTAGAGGCTAAACCACTACATAGCACCAATAAAACGCTCTTTCTCATTATATACTCCTTTAACATATTCTTCATCCTTGAAAATTATTCTGCAAAAGCTACTCGGTAGACGCCACTACCGTTGTTTACCGCTGTAAATGGTGTTGATGTTGCTGAAGCTATCGTTATTTGACAGTTTTCATCATGCGTATAAGTTTTAACAACTACTGTTAATGGTTCTTTGGTATTTGTTGGAACTCCATCAATACTAAATGTACCTGCAGTTTGCTCTCCACCTTGTATACATGTTGGTGCTCCACCTGTTATTCCACCCTCAAGACCAACCTTGTCTACAACAGCATTTACTTGTGTGTAAGGGTTTAATACTGTACCTAAAATAGTTACAGTCTCTGGAATTAGAGGAGGAACCTCAACCCTAACAGCTCCAGCTACTGGTGCTAAAATATTGTTTACTACTTCATCAGAAAACCCTACTCCAGACACCCGTAAGTTATAAGATCTGTTATTTGAATCTGTTCTTACTGGGACAGCTAGGCTAAAGAATCCACTAGCATCTGGATTTTGAGATCCACCCGCTGACCCATCACCTAATTGTAGCCCATCAATTGATAAACTAACTTGAGTTAAATCATATAGTTCAGAAAACTTTGAAAATGAAATTCTTCCTTGTACAAAGCCAGTGATAGGCTGCATGATAATTGTTTTCTCAACTGTTTGCCCTGCCAAAGCCAAAACCGTTGTTGCTCCAGATGCTTGATATCCATCTGCTGTAACACTCAGACTCAATGGCTGTGGAGTACTTCCACCATTGGGATCAGCAACTACTGAAACAGTTAGTACATATTGTCCGTTTGAACCATTTGTAGTCGAAGCTGTTCCTAAAACAATCGTTGCTCCATTTACTTTTTCACCAGATAGTTCATCAATTAAATTAATAATTACTGTTCCATCACCCTCTGCTGGTCTCTCAGTAAGAGTCATATCAGGCGATGTGATAGTAGATCCAGATTCAACATATAGCTCTACGGTCGTTTGACCAAGAGCACTCTGAACATTAGACGCACCTTCTTTAACTGTGATTGGCACAAATCCATCTTTTTGATAGCCCATTTTATATGTGCCAATTGGTAATCCTGAAATTACGTATTGACCACTAGCATCAGTAACACTTGTTCTAATGATTGGTGGGTCTTCAGCTTGAGCTACTACAGTTACTCCCGATTCGGGTGCCTTAGTCAACGCTCCACCAGATTTATTAGAAAATACTGTTCCTCGAATGGCACCATTACGATTGCCGGCATCGCCGCAACCTAGTAAAAACACCATAAAAATGACCTGTAGGGCGATCATTCCTTGTACCCGATAAGATCTCCAGTTATTCACAATACTCCTCCTGAGAGAGATTTTTAATCTAAAAAATTATATTCGTCTTCAAAAACTTCGGCATGTTGATTCGTAGCTATAATAAATAAACAAAAGAATTATTAAAACTTGCATTTTTGTTTAAGTTAAAAAGAGCTTCTAACAATACTGTCTCTTTTATCTTATCTTCTGTCTTTTATACTCTGATGTTTATAATATTCATTCAAAATTACAATTCTTGCAGGAAATTAATTTATAATCACTTATAATTATTTAGACTTTTATACTAAAAATTAGCACTTCATTTTGTATTCATTCTTTAAATAGGTTAAAATCTACTTTATTATAATTTCCATAATTTGTGCCTTAGCTTTACTTCACGTCCCTACTTACTTTCATTGCATATATTGTAGACATGTTTGGAGAAACATATGAGATTTATATTAGGTTTGTTATTTTTTATGGAAGTACTTTTAGTGAGCTTTCAGTTCATATCAATCCAACTAAAAGTCAAAAACCAGATTGTCCCTCAATTTGTTCATCAAAATAAAATAAAAAAGGTCCAAAGTTCAGCGATCAAAAAGTCCTCGCCAAAAATGGTTCTTAATAATACCAAGCAAGATGCGTTAGTGGACAACTTTGAAAATATGAGAAGTAAACAGTTAAAAGATATTCAACTTGCATCAAAACTATCCAAATTTGATTTAGACAATCCCAATCAAAGTGACGGAAACAAAAAGAGTAAGCCAAAAGTAGAGATTAACATCGCTTCTATCAATCTTATACAAAACTACCAACAGATTTTTTTAAAGCTCCAACCAGATTATAAAATTGTTGTATTGCAACAAGTCCATGAGTTCCCATTGTGGCTGCGAGCACTGTGCCTTCCACCACTCGCCTTTCCTTTCTTGCTATTATTTTCAGGTCTATTCAAGAAAAAAGTTTTAGACAATTATGACCAGTTTTTAGCTTACCAAAAAAAGGACTTTGATTCTGCATACAATCTTTGGCGACAAGTTTTGATTCAGCAAAAGTACAAGCATGAAAAAAGAAAACCACGTCGAGCTTGGTTTCAAGAGCTAGTCAAACGAAAAAAAGTTGAAGACGCTGAAAGCTTGGGCTCTGTATTATGGATAGAAAACGAAAAAGACTCTCAGCATAATAAAGATATGATGAATTTTTTGTTTGAAAATAACATGTTAAACGAAGGTAAGTACTATAGATTGTTTCTAGATAATATAAACTCTAGTTCAGACCTAAGCCTATTGTCCTCATTAAAACAAGCTTTAGATTCAAAACTAGACCACGAGCTCGACCAATTTGGATCTGATTTAAAAGTAAAAGTATCTCAGTTATATAATCCGGCTTAGTCAAAATCTACTAATCGTAACTGCATCTCTTTTTTGTAAAAGTAATTATAGGATAAGTATCCATAAATTTGATTGCTTTGTTTTACTTGCTGAAGCTGCTCTCCGTATCCAAAACCTATTCCACGAATCGTTGCATTATTATGCCCTTTAAACCCAAAAGATAAAGTAGACCCGTCTTTTCCTATTTGTTTAGAGAAGTTTATCCTTAAGTTAGTAATCTTTAACAGAGGCTTTCTAAAACCCTCTCCAAAGGGACCTAAAGATAATATTTGATCTAGAAACTCTTCAGAAAGATCTCGTGCATCGATTTCTATATCTGAAATCTTTTCAACAGTTGGCTCTACCTCTTCTTCTTCAAAACTAATTTGCTTCATCTTCGCAACTAACTTTGGGAAATCCTCTCTTTTAACAGAAAATCCCGCAGCTGCTTTATGACCACCATATTTTGTAAGTAGCTCATTCATGGAAGTTAAAATATTAAAAAAGTTAATTTTACCATCACCTCGACAAGATGCTGTTAAGGTTTCTCCATCTTTACTGCCTAGTACAATGGCAGATTTATCATGTAAATCATTAAACCTGGATGCTAATAAACCTAACAGTCCTAACTCTTTACTGTGCGTATCAACCATTACAAGTGGGATATTATCGAATTCAAAAATCTCTAATTCTTTGGATTTTTCTAATGCAGATAGTCTTGATCGTCGATCCTCGTTTAATTGCTCGATATAATCCCCATTTTTGACTAAAGCTTTTTGGGAGACAGATACCAAAAAGTTAAAAGCATGCTTAGCATCCTCAAGTCTAGAGGCTGCATTTATCCGTGGAGCCATATAAAAACTTATGTGCTCTTCATTAAATGTTTCATTTAATTGCTTTTTCAAAATTTTATATTGCCAATAGTCCTTTAAAAAAGGAAAGTTGGATTGGTTCATGTGCTGTAAACCATGAGACACCAAAATACGATTTTCTCCTGTCATAGAAACCAAATCACCGATAGTCCCAATCACAAGATAATCCAACAAGTTTTCACAAACATCTTTATAAGAGTCCGAATCTTCACCAAATAAAGAGCTATGTAAGCCTTGAATCAATTTATAACTGACACCTGCTCCAGCTAGACTTGGAAATGGGTAGTCATCGTGCCTAGGGTTTACCACAGCGTAAGCATAGTCCATGTCTTTATCTGCCATGTGATGATCAACAACGATGACATCAATACCTTTAGACTGAGCTAAAGTAATCGCTTCTTTATCTCCCATTCCACAATCCACTGTGATGATGAGATTAATATCCTGTTTTATAAAGCTCTCTATATGCTGGTCTTGTAGTCCATGACCCTCACTTAATCGATTAGGAAAAAATACCTCTGGTATAAAACCCTTTTTTGCCTTTCTAAGCCCCCAATACATAATACATGTAGCACTTACGCCATCTGCGTCAAAATCTCCAAATATTAACACCTTTTCTTTTGAATCTAATGCTTTCTTTACTCTTTCAACTGCCTTAGTCATGTGTGACAGTAAAAAAGGTGAGTGAAGCCCTTTTTTATTTTTAGCTAAAAAAGCCTGTAAATCCTCCGTTGTTTTTAAAAACTCTTGAGAATCGATAAAGGATGATATCAAAGGATGATAGCCTAAATCGCAACAATGATTGTATATTTGGGATTCTGACATACTAACCTTGTAATGATCCAAGTAATGTATGAGAAGTCACTGAGTCTATCCTCACATTAACAAACGTTCCAATCAGACTCTTATCACCTTCAAATATTACAGGTAAATTACCAGCATTTCTTGCCTTCAAGGTATTTTCACCTTTTCTTGCATTGTTTTCTACTAAAACTTTATAGGTTTTACCAATAAACTTTTTATAAACTTCGCCTTGCATAGAAAGCTGCTGATCTATCATTCGAGCCAATCTATCTTTTCGAACACTTACCGGTATGGAGTCTTCCATTTTTCCTGCTGGGGTATCTTTTCTCTCGGAATAATAAAACATAAAAGCTGTTTCATAACCGATCTCTCTCATCATAGATAGAGAGTCTTCGAATTCTTCCTCAGTTTCTGACGGAAAACCACAGATCATATCAGTAGAAATACAAACATCTTCGATTTCTCTCATCTTAGCGATTAGGCCTAAATACTTTTCACGAGTATAACCCCGCTTCATAGCTTTTAATATTCGACTATTACCAGACTGTGAGGGAATATGAAAGTATGAACAAAGATTATCGTATTTCGCAACTACATCTATGATTCTTTCATCAAACAAAATCGGGTGAGATGTTAAAAATCGAATCCATACACCTTCATAGCGCTGTGCGGTCATTTCAAGCAAGTCTGCAAACTTTATATCCTCATAGGTATAAGAGTTAATTGTTTGCCCTAACAATGTAATTTCTTTTACGCCTTTTGATACTAAAGAATCTAGTTTTTCAAAAATTTCATCGGGAGATATATTTACCTCTCTACCTTTAACAGCAGGAACAATACAATAACTACAATTGAAGTTACAACCTGTTTGAATTGGCATATAAGTACGAAAAGGAAATTTCGCTTTTTCATCCAACATTAGCTCATAAGTACTATACTCTTCATAGGATCGAGCTGTTAAGTCTCGAAGCACTTTAGAAATCTGAGGAAGCTCTACTGGAGAAATTAAAAAATCAATTTCAGGATGCTTTTGTAAGAATACTTCTCTTTGTGCCTCAACCATACATCCCATAATACCAATTTTTTTAGATTTATTTTTTCGTTTTTGAGGAACTAAACTACTCAACCTATTCCAGATCTTTTCATCGGCATTATCTCGAACTGTACAAGTATTAAAAATTACTAGTTCAGCTTGGTCAACACTGGAAATAAGCTCATATCCTGCCTTATCTAACATTTTAGTTACAGTCAAAGACTCATATTCATTCATTTGGCATCCAAAGTTCATGATGCACGCAGTATTTTCTCTCATTCTAACTCCAAAATTAGGGCAAGTAGCTGATATATTTATAATATTTTTTAGATAAAAATCTTCTAATACAGCTTGTAAAAAACCAAGCAATATATAGGATCAATCCTACAAAATCAAAGAATGATAGAGAGTGGAATGAATATTTAGACTAATTTTTACTTTAGAACTCTTATAATATCAGTTTACTTATAGTAATTTTACAAACCATCAAGTTTTCAGTTGTCTTTGATAAGAATCAATGCTCTAATGCCTAACAAACTTTTTTCCGATAAAAAAGAACATAAAATACATAAAAGACTCACTTTTTGTCAGTCTAATGGATACTGATAGCATAAAAGTCAGTATCAACTTATTAATATATAGGATATTTGTGCAAAGCTTAACACTACCTGAACACATAAATAGCAAAAAGTTTTTACTTACTTTAGAGGTCGACCCCCCGAAAGGTCCGGGTGTCAAAAAGATTTTGTCACAAATCGAGCCTCTCATTGAACATATTGATGCCATTAATGTTGCTTGTTGCCCTGTAGCTAAGCTCAGAATGGATCCTTTAGCATTTGCCGTTATTTTAAAGCAACGGTTTGATATAGAAGTAATTATTCACCTAACCATGAGAGACATGTCCCTTCTTGGACTTCAAAGCTATCTAATTGGAGCTAGTGCTTTAGGTATTCACAATATCTTAGCAATGACAGGAGACACTGCTAGACACTCGGATGTCTCAAAAACAAAAGGTGTTTTTCAAGCCAACTCATTATCTTTATTACAAATTATGGAAAAAATGAATCATCGTTTAAATTTTGATGATAAAAAACTGAACAAGAAAGCTAAATTTTTTGCTGGGGCAACCGCAAATCCTTCTGCCATCAACTTGACCAATGAAGTAAAGAAGATAAATAAAAAGATTGATGCTGGAGCACAGTTTTTCCAAACACAACCTCTATTTTTAGACAAAAACCTTGATGTATTTTTAAAATATAGTGAAGGCAAGATCGATAAACCGATTTTAATGGGGACTATGTTATTAAAAAGCTATGAGTCCTCCTTATGGCTAAATGAAAAGGTCCCTAGTTTATTTGTTCCTTCAGAAGTTTTAAAATCCTTCAAGACAGAAGACACACAAGAGAATGGTTTGAATATAGCCTCAGATTTTTGTAAAAGCGCTATGCCTAAAGTAGATGGACTTCATTTGTTCCCCATGAACAACTACGAAGCCCTTCTTGAACTGGTCCAAGAAATCAGAAATTATCAAAAGACTTGCTTTAAATAATGAATCGAAGTAATGCAAATATATTCCTCTTTAAAAAAGTCTTTCTTAAAGAGTACATATATTTCTTTATCCCCATCATTTCACTAGCTCTTGGCCTGTCTCTACTCTTTTCGTCCTATTGTATCTTTTCTGGATTACATCAAGAGTTTTATCTTTTAGTCGAAAAATTCGAGCCACATATCATTGTTAAACCAAAGAGCCCCTATTTTGAAAACTACCTAAAATTAGGAGAGTTTATAAGTGCAAAAGACAATGTAACATCAGTAGTGCCAACGATTAAATCACAAGGAATCTTACAATTTGATCAAAATGCTATCGGCGTTATTATCAAAAGCAACCCTACTATATCTAATGTTACTATATCAACAGAGCTAGCAAGAGATTTAAATATTGAAATTGGCTCAAAAGCTCAGCTTATGGTGGCCGATGGTGAAGAACACACAATCACAATAAACAACTTGAATCAATCTTTTGGTTGGGAGTCCAAAAAACTTACCATAGAGCTCCCCTTCTCCCTTGCACAAAGCATTATTTTTGGAGAAGATCTTGTCAATGAGTTACACGTCCATGTAAAAAAAATTCACAAGGTACTAGATACTCAAAAAGAAATAAAACAAGATAAAGCTTACTTTTCTTATACATGGAAAGATAAGTTCTCTGAAACGATTTTGATGTTTGAAACAGAGAACAAAATACACTTCTACTTAATGGCATTTCTATTTTTACTAATCTTGGGTAGTATACACACCTGCTTTTCTCTTATCTTTTTACGAAAGAAGAATAATTTAAAAGCCCTCCTCTATGCCAAGTTTCAAAAATTAGACCTAGCTAGATTAATAAATCAAGTGACACATCTAACTATTTTAAGCAGTATAGGCTTATCTATAGTGTTTAGTATTTGCTTTAAATTGTCCTTAAGTCAATTTCCATTAAAGCTTCCTCAAAGCCTTTTTTACTCACCTCATTTACCCTTTCATTGGGATTGGTCATTTTTTATAATCAGCGCATCGATATTTTATCTTGGTGCAATTTATGCTGTAAGCCATGCTAGAAAAAAGATTATAGGAGAGCTATCATGACTCAATTAAAGTCGGTTATTTTACTTTATTTTGTGTTGAACTTCTTTCTACCTCACTTCTTTAAAAGAACAAATCATACTGCTCATAGTGAAACCATAGCTGAAGTAAACTCAAACGTTTATTTTAAGCCCAAATTAGATTATTTTTCAAAAGAAAAAACTGGCCTATCAATTTTAGTGCTGAACAAAGAATCTGAGATAACTATAAACAACCCCTTCTTTTCAAAATCTGGCTATTACATTGAAAAGCTAAAAGGATATAAAAAATACCAATTGAAAATCAAAAACAAAGTATATTATCCAAATCATCACGGAAAAATTAATCTAGCCCCTTTTAATAAAGGCCGACACGAACTTAAAATCTCATGGGGCTCCCAAAGTATAGATATATCACCGACTGTAAAGGACAAAAGTACTTCACTTCATCTCTTGATTTTACCCTATGATAATTTTGCTCCTATCATTGGAGAATATCAAAGTAACTCTGTTTTAAACATGGGATATAAAAAGATCTATCGATGCCTAAATAAAGTCAGTCACGTTATCTCACAAGTTCAGGATAAATCCTTTTCAATTGAAAATTCTATTGATAAGACCTACAGAGATGATCTTGGCAAAGCAAAGGACTTTATAGCCTACCTAAAAATACAATACGCCAAGCTAACAAGCCTCAAAGTAGATCTTGTTAAAGTAAAATTACTTGACTCCAACTATTTACTAGATATACAGGGCTCTATAAAATTTAAACAAGACAAACAAATAAAATATGACTATCAACTCAATCTAAATCATAACTTTGAAATTATTTCGTATAAAAACAACAATGAAGTAGATAAAAAAGCATCACAATAACAGACTTAAAGACAAACCTTTAGCAGAAGTTGATAATGAAAATTGAATGGATTTTAGACCATCAATTAGACTCATAGCCAAAGGACGTCTTAAATCATTTTTCACTAAATCCAAAAAGAGAGAAGAGCTTTCCGATCCATGTAGATCACAAATCACTCCATTGTCAGATACGGAGTAATTACCACCCATAGGGCAAAACTTAAACAAAGCATCCTTTTTTGATAAATTTTCAAAACAAGTCACCATTCTCTTTTTATGATATGTTCTAATCAGTCGATCTATGTGAGGATAAAGCAGCTCTTTTTTACCAATATTAGATAAAGCAAAATGCAACAGAGCTTTTTTATCCGTCTTTTTATAATTATGTGAAAAGACACCCCCGTTAGATATAAATATATCTTTCATTTCTCTCTTCAGAAAAAATTGAATAGGAGACAGTGGAATAGTCAATGAGTACTCATTTTTGTTGAGTTTAGATAGATCTAGAGACTTCTGAGATACATAACTCTCCAGTTCTGAGATAAACCTCCCACTACTTCCTGGGTTTTTAAATGTAGTTTGCAACTGAAACTTTGGATTCGCTTGAAACAAACTTGCTTGTAAAAGAAAGCTTCCATCAAACAAATCTTTATGTCGTAAAAAGAACTGAGCTCCCTTAATTTTTTTTGTATTTATTTTACTTAAATTAATTTTCTTTAAAGCTTTAGATAAGTTCACCTGAAAACTCAAGTCATCACCTGTTTTTTTGATATATCTTTCTTGTTGTGACATTGTCTTAAAATACTCAAAAAAAGATGTGCGTTTGGATAGTTCAAAATCGAGTTTATATGACTTATTTTGCTGACTTAGGACGATAGCATCCACATTGGTATTTATCCAAGCTAAGCCATCACTTTTTAACAGGTACTTCAAATTAGGTAAAAAGCCTTTTTTTACTAGTACAATACTCTTTTGCCCCTCTTTTAAAGGAACCCTCATTACACCATTTTTAATTGATGACAAAAGCATATGTTTTTTGTTTTTAGACAATTTTATGTATAAAATATCGTAAACAGACCATTTAATCTGTGCAACCCCACCAAAATTCAAAATATCTTTTTGCTTCTTACTCAATTTAGAGAGTATTTTCTCAGAACTTGGGCTTACCCAAAAAAAGTCCAAACCTTTTTCTCCTTTAAAAAATGAAAAATAAAAACCAGACGAGAGTTTTAACCAATCTGACATTGTATAGGACTTTTGTAAGAAATTTCTAACAAAAGGCAAAACATGTAAAGAGTCTACTATGGAGTACAAAGCTAGTTTATATATTGGACTAAGCAGAGGCTCGTCTATACTTCGTATGGCAAAAGAATCTATTTTAGGGTCATAATATTTAGAATAATCAACATTATCATTTACCTTAATGTGATTTGAGCTTGTTTTAGTATCTAGGGAAGAGGATATCAAAGAGTTTTGATAAAACAAAAATCCAAAGTATAACAATGCCGTCAGAGCCAAAAACTTCATAAAGAAAGACCTATTATAAATTTAGAGTGAAGTTCTTCAAAGAAGCCATTTCATAATACATTTTAGAAACAGGTAGTCCCATCACATTATAATAACAACCATCAATTTTTTTTATAAATACTCTAGCAGCGCCTTGTATACCATAGGATCCAGCTTTATCAGAATACTCTCCTTGATCTAAGTACCATTCAATAAGGGAGTTGCTCATATCTCCAAAATGTACAAAAGAAGTATCATAAGACTTTAAAACGACTTCTTGTGAGCTATTTAAAATACAATAACCCGTACTCACCAAGTGCTTTTGATTTGATAGTTTTTGTAACATCTCTTTAGCTTCATCTCTAGACTTTGGTTTACCAAGAACGTCTTTTCCCAAGCTAACAACTGTATCGAAACCAAATACTAACTTCGACTCAATACCAGACAACCCCTCAGACACTGCTTGTGCTTTAATAAAGGCATTTTCTTGGACAAACAATAATGGGTCACTACCATCTATGTCTTTTTCTTTGTCAGTGGTATGAATCTCATGTTCATTACAAAGCAATGAAAAGAGCTCTTTTCTTCTGGGAGAGCCAGAACCTAAAATAATTTTACTAACTGAAGTATACATATCTTCTCCGTCTATTCACTGCCAACACTATGGCACTTTATTTTTAAATCATAAACAATCTATTGAAAATGAGATATACAAGACCTATCTTTACCCAAGTGCAAACGGTTTTACTGATTTTTCTGATGAAAATACCATGTTAATGGGCTTTGTGTATTTCACGAACCCCATCTAATTCAAAACTTAGTTTTGATAAAGCTTTTCAAGCTTTTTGGCTTTCCGTATAACGGGAAAACCAATCATAGATGAGTATAAAAACAAAAAGCCCCATCGAAATCGACGGAGCTTTGTATTGTAACAAAATCTAAAAGAGATTAATCTTCTTTTTTAGCTGCTGCTTTTTTTGCTGGAGCCTTTTTTGCTGCCGGCTTCTTTGCTGCTGGTTTTTTAGCTGCAGGCTTTTTTGCTGCTGCTTTTTTAACTGGAGCTTTTTTTTCTTCTACAACTGGTGCTGCTACAGCTCCAGTGATTTTTGGAAGTGTAAACTCAGGATCAATAGCATTTACTTTTGCCATGATTCTGCTTTTATATCTAGAAGCTGTTTGCTTTCTTAGGATATTTTTACTTACCAATTTATCAAAAGTTCTTAATGCTTGAGGTACAAATGCACGAATTTCTTCTACATTTCCACCAGCTAAAACTGCTGCTGCTTGTTTTTTAACTGATCTCATTCTAGCTCTTAATGGAGCGTTTCTTAATCTTCTTTTTTCTGCTTGTCGAGCTCTTTTTGCTACTGATGCTATATTTGCCATGAGGCACGTCCTTTCTAAATGAAATATAAAAAGTAATACTCATTCTGCAAGCTATAGGAGACAACCTTACATGAACGTATCACAAAGTAATTATTTTTTATTGAAATAATCAAAACAAGAATAAGACCGACAGATTATCACTCAAATAATTGAAAATCAACAAAATGATTTAATGCGAAACACTTTTTTACTTTTTTTCGAATCGATTCATCCAATCTGTATAAAAGTCCATAAAAGTATTTGCTCGTATATGCTCCTTTACCTTCTCCATGAATGCATGGAAAAAAGCTAAATTGTGATAAGAAGCCAATCTTTGAGCAGTAAACTCTTTAGACTTAAACAAATGATGCAAGTATCCTTTAGTAGTACGCTGGCAGACTTTACACCCACACTCTTCATCAATCAGTGAAGAATCCCCTTTATATTTTGAATTTAAAATATTAATGTCACCTTGAAAACTAAATAATTTTCCGTGACGAGCCACGCGGGTAGGCATTACACAATCAAACATGTCGATTCCGTTTTTAATAGCGTTTAAAAAGTCGATCGGAGTCCCCACTCCCATCAGATAACGCAAACGCTTAGGATCATACCCTTGAGCTAGAACCTCTAAAATACGATTCATATCTTCACGAGTTTCTCCAACCGATAAGCCACCAATAGCCACTCCATCAAAGGGTAAAGATTGAATAAATTCTTGGCTCTTTACTCGTAAATCTTCATAAACTCCACCTTGAATAATCCCAAACAGGTGTTGATGCCCTTTATTTTTACTAAACTCATCAACACAAATTTGAGCCCACTCGTGAGTTTTCACCATAGATTGTGATACATAATCCCAATCAGCATCTCCTGGTGGACATTCATCAAAAGCCATAATAATATCGGCTCCTAACTCTCTTTGAGTTTCAATAACATTTTTTGGTGTGAATCTATGTTTCGACCCATCAATAATAGAACGAAAGTCCACTCCATGCTCATCTATTTTTCGCAGGTCCTTTAATGAAAATACCTGAAAACCCCCGCTATCAGTTAAAAACTTACCTTTAAAACCTGTAAAACCATGGAGTCCTCCCATATCTTGAATCAAAGGAGATCCTGGTCTTAAATATAAATGGTAAGTGTTTCCTAAAATAATTGGAAAACCCATTTCTTCTAAATCATCATTAGTTAAAGTTTTAACAGTCGCCTTAGTCCCAACTGGCATAAACAATGGAGTCTCAACTTTTTGACCATTTAAATCAAATTCACAATGTCTAGCACTTGAACTCGAATCTTCGCTGATTACTTTAAGATCTATCACTTTTTGTCCTTAATTTTTTGCATAATAGCTGCTTGAATCTGTAAGAGCTGATGATAATATGGATCAGCTGGTAAGTTTTTAGTTTGATTTTTTTCACTATAAAAATGAAGTCCATTCTTAATCGAATAGAGTCCCTCTTGTAAATAACCCGTCTCAAGTTGGATAATCGCTGCGTTTTTCCAAGCTGGCACAAATTTTCTATCTATTTTCAATACAAGTAAATAGTCTAAATATGCCTGAATCGGGTCTTGTTTCATTAATGCTCTGGCATAATAGTAACTCGCGTAACTAGGCAAGACATTAATCCCTTTTTGTAAAGTCTCGAGAGCTTTCTTGTGATGCCCTAATAGATAAAAATATTTAGAGACATTATAAAAAGTTAAAGGGTCAGGCATCTTTTTATGAGCTTGATCCACTAGCATCAAAAAGTCTTTTTCGTTGGGAACTGTTTTAGACTCTAAAGTCTCTACGATCAATTTATGATCTAGAAGGCCATGGTTCCAAGGGTTATTTATCTGGGACTTATAATCTTTTACACTTAAAAACTCATATTTTAAACCACTGTACCAGTGCCCGGCCCATACAAATAATATAATCAAAGGAAACAAGCGCTTTTTGGAAATACCATCTATTTGAATCATATCTTTTGACAAACCTTTTGCCACTATAATCAAAGCTGGAATCAAAATAATACTAAAGTGAAAAAGATAATAAGTCATTGACATTAAACACAGCGAAAATAATGCTAAAAACTCATTTTGCTCTAGTAAATTATAAGAGATCTTGAAAAAGTATCCCATAAGACACAAAAACAATACCCCAAGAGGCAAACCCAAAGACACTAAAGTACTAAGTGGAGTAAAATGTGACATTTCACTTAAGCGAATAAACTGTAATAATGGCTTATCATTGTATGAGCTATAGGTATCCTTATTTGTTTCAAGTTGTCTAAAATAAGCCTTTCTATAGTTGCCTTGCCCAACCCCTAGCCAAAGATTTTCTTTTAAAATATCGTAAGATATCTTAGCTTCTATTTTACGTATCTTTAAACTAGAAAACTCATCCACTTTGTAGGGGTTTACAATCATAAAAAGACTTGCTAAGACTAGTCCCCCACCGATTAATACCGCACCTTTCTTTTGATTTTGCTTAAAGTAAACAAAAACTTCAATCAATAAAAAAGCAATAATACCTGCACGAGATTTAGACAAAATTAGTAAAAATAGCACCGCAAAAGAAGCCCATAAAGATTGCTTTGAACTTAGGTTTTTTTTATGAATACAAAACCAAAATACCAAACTTGCTGCAAATAAATTTGGATTACCTGTGAAAACAGACAGATGATACGTACTTCCTTGAAAAGGTGCCAACCCAAAAACCTCTAACAAACAGAGTAAAGATAGCAATGACACTATCAATCCCGAAACCGAGCTTAAATCAAACTTAGTCCTATATAAAAAGTAGATCATGCAATATGTAAAGGTACATAATCCTAAAGTTTGGATCAAATAAAAACTATCATGATAAATATCAGAAATTAAAAATACTAAAAAGCCTATCAGCATTAAAACTTTAGATTCAGGCGATATTTTTAAGTCTTTTTGGTGTAAGCTCTTTTTAAGATACCATGCATAGATTATACAAAATGAGATACTAAAAAGCCCCCATTTTGAAGTGTAAAAGCTGTCAGTTATATTAGGTAGATAGAAAAATTGATGAACAACTAATAAAATACCAAACCATATAGAAAGATTTTTCATTTAATATAAGCCAATCACATAAGGTATCGATCGAGCTATCTTCACCTCATTACGATCTATGACTGTCTCATAGCAACAAACTTCTACCCCTGCCTCTACAGCCTCGCTTAGGAGCTTTGCATATTTTAAGTCCACATCTTTTGCTGGCTCAAATGAATGACCATCCGATCGTTGAATCAAATAAAACATCATAGCACGATGCCCTGACTTCACTACTTCTATCAACTCACTAAGATGCTTTTGCCCTCTTGTTGTGACGGCATCCGGAAACAAGTATTTGTCACCCTCTAATAAAGTGACACTTTTAACTTCTAAATATAAATCTTTAGTGGACTTAATTAACAAATCAATTCTAGAGGAGTTTCCGTACTTTACCTCACTTAAAACTTCATCAAATTGTCCGATTTCGTCAATCTCATTATTTAGTATTGCTTCTTTCACAATATGGTTTGCTTGATGAGTGTTGATCATGATCCAGCATTTTTTGTTATGAATCATCTCTAAGCTCATTTGAAGCTTTCTTTTTGGATTTTTACTATCAGATAATAGAACCTTCCATCCTTCGCCCAAACACGAAGTCATTCTTCCGGAATTAGCACAGTGTACTGTCTCTACTCTGCCATCAGGCATTTCAACATCAACTAAAAAACGTTTATACCTTTTTAAGAAAGTAGCTTCTATCAGTTCATCTTTAAATTTCATTTATTATCCAATCCAACTATAAGGGAGGCAAGTAATATAACTTAATCATACAGTTTTTTGAACGCATTTCTAGCTAGGTACATTTTTATCCATTTTCGTTAACTCAAAAAAAAAGACCACAGCCTAAACTGTGGTCTTTTTTTAACTAGAATTTACATTCTGAAGTATTGGTCTAAAAATCTCATAGCATCCATATAAAATGCTCGACCTTCACCTTGATTATTCATTAAAGAGTATCTTACGAATTTCTTTAATTCAACACGAATGTTGTTAATCGTAGTTTTCATTTGCTTATCTCCGATTCTGAAGATTTTAGCAGTTACCTGTAACATTCTAGACTCATGTGCTTCTAAGTCTTTTTTGATTGTCTCAATCAAAGCCTTAGCAGTAGCCTTTTCAGTATTTAATGCAGTAATATAAGCCTTCATTAAAGTCTGCTGTGTACCATCAGAACTTTTTGAATTTTTCAACTCAACTTCTTTTGCCAATACAGCTACATAATCAGCCTTTAGCTTGTAAATTTGATCAATAAGACCCATTACAGCACTAGCATCTTCAGCACTCATTTCATTAGCAATTTCTGCTAAAACAGAAGCATCAATTCCTGAGTCCATAGTAGTAATCGAACTAGGTGCTTTTGGTGGAGTTCGCTTTCCGATTAAGTCAGCATCTCCTCCATTAGCATAAGAAGTACCCATAGACATTGCCATCAATCCTGCAATAAACAATCCTCTAAGTTTCATTTCATTCTCCTAAAAGCACTATTGTGCTTGTTTTGCCTCTTCAAGAGCTTTTTGAGCATTTGCATACTCTGTTTTTGCATCTAATATCTTTTGTGCATCGCCAGAAGCTATAGCTTGAACTAATTTCTGATAAGACACATTAACTTTTGTTTGTAAATCTTCTAGGCTAACTGTGTTTGATGAAGCCAATGGTGTGTTAACAACTACGCCAGAATCATTTCCGCCTGTTGCTCCCGCTCCACTGTTACCACTATTGTATGGAGTATATCCTCCATTATAGCCACCGTTATTATAGCCACCGCCATAACCACCAGTGTATCCACCGTTGTTATAACCATTGTTATAGCCTCCACCATAACCGCCGCCGTAGCCACCGTTATTATAGCCTCCACCATAACCGCCATTGTTATAACCTCCGCCATAACCATAGCCACCATTAGTGTAACCATAACCGCCATTACCTCCGTAATAACCGCCGTATCCGCCACCGTAACCGCCGCCACCTTGATATTGCTCAGTATCATTCAATACTAAACTACCATCGTTAATTTCAGCAAGTACTGAACTCAACTCAGTTTGAGCCGTTCCGTTATTTCTGATAGAAACAACGTACATCATTCTTCTAACTAATCTTTCGTTCCCTCTTGGAGGAATTGAAGCGATCAATCCGTTTAATCTTTGTCTAGCTCTTGAAGAAGAACCACCAAAATCTTGGATAATTTGTTGAATTTGATTTGTTAAGAAAGCTTTATCTATATCTTGCTGACCGTTAAAAGTTTGATTACCATCTCCACCATATGCGATAGATAAGTTACCTGCACTCCAGTCTGCATTAATACTAGTGATTTCTCGAGTAATATCTTCTTTGTTTCTTAGGGTTGAAGCTAAAAACAATCTTCTCATTAAGTTTGAATCACCATATTTTCTTACATAAGAAATAATTTGTTGGATTCTACCTTGAGCGTTATAAATTCGGTTTTGAGAAATATCACTTGTTACAAATCTCAATTGATCTGTAATCCAGTTTTCATCTACGTATTGATTTCCACCTGGGTAGTATCCACCTTGATTGTAGCCTCCGCCACCTGGGTAATATCCACCTTGGTTATATCCGCCACCACCTGGGTAGTATCCACCCTGATTATAGCCTCCACCACCTGGGTAGTATCCGCCTTGGTTATAGCCTCCACCACCGTTGTAGTTTCCACCACCTGGATAATATCCTTGGCCGTATCCACCAGATCCGTTGTAATAAGAGTTTCCATTACCATATTGGCTACCATTTCCGTATTGGTTTCCGTTATTGTAATTATTGTTATATCCGGTGTTGTTTCCGTAACCGTTATTATAACCACTGTTATTGTTTCCGTATCCGTTGCTATAACCGTTGTTATAACCATTGTTTTGGTTATTTCCGTTGTTATAGTTACTACCATTATTGTAGTTGTTGCTGTTTCCTTGTGAGTAATCCGAAGAACTAGATCCTCCGAAATCGCCACCCAAACCATCATATCTGGATTCAGCTTGTACGTTTGTTGTAAATAATAATACACTAAAAGCTGCGATTTTTAGGCCCATCTTAACAGGCTTGGAAATAAAGCTTGTATTCCTGTTGATGATGTTCATACCAGTCCTCCGAGTTAAATATATAACGAATTAAATAAAATTTTTGTTTCTACATATATCTACGAGCTGCGCGAAAAAAAGTTTCAATTATTTTTTATAAACATGTAATCTATAACAAAAAAATATAAATTTTTGCTGCTTATGTAAGAAAAATCAGTTAAACCATAGTCTTACAAGCCATAAATTTAAGAAAGCTGTAACTATTCAGATATAATTTTTCAATTTCTTTACAAAAGTTGATGATGAGCTAAACCGCATTAATATACCCAAAACTGTGAAAAGCTTGTATGCTCCTCACCTTTTATTAAAGAGATAACCTGAATAATTACAGAAAGTTTTAGATTATTTTTACAAGCTAGTATAAACTGTGCAGCTATATAGAGCATCAAATTTGTATTATATTCTTGATATAAGATAAAATTTATGCAAAAAATTATGCACAAACAATTCAATATTAATTTTTAATTACAGGGTAACAAATGAAAATCACACATAATTGGCTAAAAGAATTAATCCAAATAGATCTTGAACCTGCTAAAGTAGATGAAGTACTTACTGATCTTGGACTAGAAGTTGAATCAGTTACTCCAACTCTAGCTAACTTCAACAAGGTAATAGTAGGTAAGATTACTAAAATTGATAAACACCCAGAAGCAGATCGCTTAAATATCTGTGAAGTGGATACTAATCAAGACTCCCCTTTAAGTATTGTTTGTGGAGCAGCCAATGTTGCTGTTGGGATTAAAGTTCCTGTTGCTTTAATGGGAGCACAATTACCATTTGGAAAACTAAAACCAAGAAAGATTCGTGGTGTAGACTCTGACGGTATGATCTGCGCAGAAGAAGAACTAGGCTTTGCTGAAAAATCTGAGGGCATTTGGATTCTTGAAGACTCTTACCAAATCGGAGCAGATTTTCGATCTTACTTTGACAATGACTGGATTTATGAATTTTCAATCGGGCCCAACCGGCCAGATTGTTTCGGATTGCAGGGTATAGTACGAGACTTAGCCGCAAAATTAAATACCAGCTATAAATTTGAAATTCCACAACTAGATGAAAAGCCCTTAAAGGACTTTGATATTATTATAGAAGACGAAGATGCATGCCCTAGATATGTAGGAGCTCATATTTCAGGAGTTCAAATTAAACCTAGTCCAAAATGGCTAGAACAAAGATTAACTCATATTGGCCTAAGACCTATCAATAATGTCGTAGATATCAGTAATTATTTAATGTATCTATGGGGACACCCAATGCATGCATTTGATGCAGATCAAATTACTGGAAACAAAGTAATTATAAAAAGAGCAATCAATGGTGAAAAACTTACCATGTTAGACGAGTCTGAAAAGACTCTCACCGAGCAAGATCTAGTTATTTGTGATTCTGCTAAGCCTAGCGCCTTGGCTGGAGTTATGGGTGGAGGAGTTTCTGAAATTTCTGATAATACCAGCAATGTTTTTTTAGAGGTTGCCTACTTTGAACCAGTTACAATTCGAACTATGTCTAAAAGACATAAGTTACATACAGATGCATCTCACAGATTTGAAAGAGGGATGGATCCACAAACTCCACCTCAACTAATGAAGCATTTTGTATCCATGGTACTTGAGTTAGCTGGCGGAACTTTTGAGGGTAGCTTGGACAATAACCCTAAAACCTTCGAGCCATTAGTGATAGATTTTAAAACCTCCATTGTTCACAGAATCCTTGGTATCACCATCTCTGATGAAAAAATCACAACTTTTTTAGAAAATTTAGGATGTAAACTACAGGCTGTTGAAGAAGGTTTCTTAATCACTATCCCATCATGGAGACCTGACCTTGAACGCCCTATTGATATTGTAGAGGAAATTGCCAGACTATATGGATTAAATGAAATCCCTTATGAAGCACCTAAAATTTCACTCGACTTATACGCAGACAAACCTTTTGAAACACTTACTAGTGATCTTCGTACATTTCTTTGCGCTGAAGGAATGAGTGAATGTATTACTTACTCTTTTTCAAGCGAAGACAATGACCAAGCTATCAGTTTAATAAACCCTATGGCCAATGATATGGCACAACTTAGAACAAACCTAGTAGATCGACTTATCCCAATTGCAGTCAATAACTTCAAAAAGCAAAATGACTCATTAGGGTTATTTGAAATTGGTAAAGTCTTTTTCAAAGAAAACTATTCAGAAGAACTACATATATCTATGGCGTTGTATAACTTTCAAGAAAGCAATTGGAGATCAAACCAAGAGCAAAGTGATTTTTTCACCTTAAAAGGAATTATAGAAAAGCTATCCAAGTCCTTATCTTTAAATCTACAGTTACGACCTTCTAAATCAGAGATTAAAAATTGTGTTCCAGAGGCAAGTATTGGAATCTTCTTTCAAGGAAAACAAGTGGGTTATATCGGTACAATCAACCCTTCTCATATCAAAGCTCATAAAATGTTTCAAACACTCGTTTGCCTTGAAATGAACTTGGACCCGATTTTAAATAAGAAAGATAAGGTAATTCAATTTAAAGAGCTCAGCACCATTTCATCTTCTGAAAAGAAGCTTGCTTTAATTACCCCAAAAGCCATTGCAGCTGATACAATTTTAAAAGAAATTAAATCACTCAAAGTTGCCAACCTAGAGTCCTACTCTATTTTCGACCTTTACTTAGGCAAAGGGATTCCTGATGACTCAAAAAGTCTAGGTATCAAGTTTATCTTTAGAGGGAAGGATAAAAGCATTCCAGAAGAAGAAATGGGGCAATCCATCAACAAAATTTTAGACCGTTTGGAGTCTAAGCATAAAATCACTTTAAGACCTTGAAGATTTTAGATTTTATTGAGTCAGAACAAGAAGTATACTCCCCTGCAATCTACTTGCAGGGTAGCTGCCCTTTTCAAAAAGAATTAGCTGAAAGCTACTACTTCAAAAAGCTCAAGGAGATCCATCCCAAACTCAAATTGAACCATCTTTATGTATTAGAGCTACCTTTAAACGAACTCATTGACTTTGTACAACAAATTCCACTTTTTGCAAAGCCTAGTTTAATTGTTTTAGAAAATATAGAATCTTTACCTAAAAAGTCCTTCTTAAAACTTTTAGAAGTCATAGAAAAGTCTAAAACCGCAAACAGATTTTATTTTATTCAAGTTCCAGCTAGGTTTTTAAATGACAAACCAAAAAACCCAGTAGTTCATTCTGTTAAACTAGACCTTAACTCACTAACTCAGTTCACATTACATTTAATGAAAATTGCCGATTTACCTGTTAGCTCTTACCTTGCAAAACAGCTGGCCGAAATTAATCTAAGTAATCCAATCAACCTATTCTCAGAACTCGAAAAACTCCGGATCTATTCACTGAATGACTCTCAATACAAAGTTTCTTCGGTTATTCCTATATTTCACAATAAAAAAGAAACCAGTATTTTCAATTTTTTAGATCGAATTGGTACAAAAAAACTACAACGCTCTTTGCTTGAACTCGAAGAAATAGTAGCCGCGGGAAACCTTGATCCACTCCCCTTTCTTATAGGTGTGAAGTCTCACTTTCAAAGGCTCTATCAACTAAAATCCCTAGTTGAACCAGAAGACCTCTTAAGAATATTCAAAAAAACAAACCAATATTTTACTTCAAGATCTAGAAACGACAAGAAAAAAGTGATGGACGAACTACGAGAGTATCTATTAAGTAATATGTCTACAGACGAGCAAAACAAGTTTTCTAAACGCTACAAAAGTGATTACTATTTAGCCAAAATACTCTTTCAACAAAAAATCTTCACTAGACAAGAATTGATAGATATATTACTGAAAATCACAAAAGTACACGCCAAGTTTCAATCCAGCTCTTATTCAAAAGAAAACCAACTTTACCAAATGACTTTAGAGATCTGTCATAATATAGCTAAAAAAGCATCCTAAATCTTATTTGAGATATAGAGATTCAAAAGTATCGCCTGTAATTACTTTAATCTTTTTTTCTTTTGCAAGAGCACCAGCTGAAACTGTCAAACTACCAAAAGTAATTAATATACCATTTTTTATTTTTTGACTTTTCATTTCACTTACGTAGGTCTTAACTTCCATATCTCCAATTTGCGAGCTATTTTTATACACTTGGCAATAAATGGAGGCCTTACCCGATGCACCGGCTAAAACATAGCGCAACACGCCAGACTCATCTCTTCCAAGTGATTTTTGGACTTTAAGTTTCATTGCTTTGAAAGCACCTTGAATTTTCATCTCAAACTCACGAAGTGGTAGCTTAAGTAAATCTTCTATAGTTAGTTTAGTATAACCTGCCATAAGAGTTTGTAACATAGACATACTTCCCTTAGACCGAGCTTCAATTACATCAATATCAAAAGCTGGGATATTATAAAAGTTTTGAATTTCTGGTAACTCCGGTCTTTTAAAAATATTTCTATTACTTCCCTTAAAGTTATAATAATACTCCTCTAAACTCTCCATTGGTGTTGAGCCACCTGCCTTGGCCAAATCAACCAATGCACTAGTACTATGATACTCTGGATCGCTCTCTACAACGATTGCCCACATATCAATTGCCTTAGCTAAATTGCTACGCTTATCGTCACTGAAAAAGTATAGCCAACCCAACAGCCAAAATAATTCAATTTTAACAGTTGCATTATACTCAAAAGTCTCGAGATATTTTCTAAGATAAGAAATCCAATTATCACTAAATTTACCCGTTTCAATATAATCTAAGTCATATAACCATTGAATCACATAGTCATATGCATCTTGTAAAAACAAATTATAATCAGCAGAAGACTCTTTAAAATATTTTTCAAAAGTCTGCCTACTTTTTTCATGCTCACTTGATTGATCATAGACTCTTGCCAATAAATAGAGCTCATAAGAGTCATATGGCAAAGAATCTACCATTTTTTCAAGGTGCTGCTTTGCTTCAATCAAAAGATCTAAACCCACCAAACTTCTAATGACACCACGCAGAGCATCAATATGTTGTGGCTCTTCACTTAATATCTTCTCATAGAGCTTTTGCGCTTGTAAATATTTTGCTTGAGATGCATAAAGTAGAGCAACTCGATTGAGTAGCTCAACATCTTTGCTTGAAGAAATCAGCTTTAAGTAATGCTCAAAGGCTTCTGAGAAATGACCTAAATCATAACATACATCTGCTAAAGACAAACGGAGTTCATTTTTTTCTAAGCCAGTTTTTCCGAGACTTGGGAGATCCAATAGACGTAAATAGACATCTGGTAAGGACTTCTTTCTATCAATCAAGTTATAAAGCTCCATTAAAAGTACTAAAGCATTTAAATGATTTGGAAACTCTTCTAAAATCTCCATGATGGCTTCTTCACAGGCTAAAAAATTGTTTTCTTCGTAATAGTTTTTAGCTACTTTAAACTTTGAGTAGGTTTGTAAATTACCGCTTTGTTTTGCCTTTAAAACAGAGTATGCGAAAAAGATCATTAAAAGTAAAAACAATACAATGATGACATTAAACATAAAAACACTTTTCAAAAATTAGGTTTTAACTATTTACAAATAGTCAGATAGACTAAAGTTAAGTATATTATCTGCTGACATAGTAATTCAAACAATTTTCATCCGCAAACAAAGTCCCTTTAAATACAAAAACCACGATCATTTTGGAAGACAATCGTGGTTTTAATTAAATGTAAATAGGACTATACTGAAAATGCAAAAGAATGAAACTTCAAAGAGTTAATAATCTCTTTTTCCCATAGAGGCCAATCATGTGGTCCGTTTCCAACGTAACATTCACAAGTTACACCCAAATCTTTAAGGTATTTTTCAAACTCCATATTTACAGGAATAATCTGAGGTTCTTCGTCCCCACAATTTAGACGAATACGAATGCCAGAATCAATAATACTTTGTTTATTATTAGCTGCGAGTTCAAATAAGTCCTCTGAAACAGGGCAAGATAACGCACTAATTGAAGCAAAAGCATTTGGATGATCAAAAGCTATTTTTAATGCCCAATGTGCTCCGATAGATAAGCCTTCTATAGCACGACCTTTTTGATCGCTTCTAACTCGAAAGCTCTCTTCAATATGTGAGATCAAATCATTCGCAATATAATTATAATAAAGGTGTCCTTGATTTTCTTCTGTCCAAGCTTGAGACTTATCTGGCATTACTATAACCATTTCTTTGATATGCCCTTCTTGAATCAAAGAATCAGCTACAGAAGAAATATTTGCCTTATCGTGCCAAGATCGCTCCCAATCTAAAAGCCCACCGGATAAGTATAATACAGGATATACATCGTTCGATAATGCGTAAGATGGTGGTAAATAAATTACATACTTTTTATTTTCATTTAATGACTTAGAGTAAAAAGAGGTATGAATCAATGTACCTTTAGAGCCATCTGTAGCCACACTAGAATTATCATTTTGATTTAAAACCAACATAGATTGATCATTTGTGTAATTACCATCAACCAAAAATTTATATTCTACTTCTCCATGCCCTAAAGCTGGAGTTGTAAGATACCATCTCCCATCATTTCCAGAGTTCATGTCCCATTGGTCCCATCCGTTGAAGTTTCCACAAACAGATACAGACCCAGCATACGGTGCCTCACAAACAAATGAAATGGAGGTATCTCCATTTACTACAGTATTTAACATAATTTTCCTTTTGTAATTATATAAATCTAATGTAACGATATAGTTTTAACTAATTTTAGAATCTAATAGATCGGGTTGATCTTGAAGTAGAATCTGATTTAAACCGATACGGTCTCTTTCAAACATTGTGGTAAAACGAAGAGCATATACATAAGTTAAGTTGTCATTTAAAGTAGTAGGCTCAACACGAATTATAGTACCCAAAACACCCTTTAAATCGAAGTAATTTAAGGTAAAAAACAACTCTAAAGTTGTTCCGGGATCTACTTCTTCTTGCGATGTAAACTCCATGCCACCGGTACTAATGTCTGATGTTAAACCTTCAGACAGCTCATCTGAAAAAGCATTATTCTGAAGAGCTCTAAACTTTAAGTCAACTTGTTTATTAACACGGGTATGGTCTCTATTTTGAAAAACTCCATCAACAATAACAGGTGACTTTACTTGTAACACACCACTATCAAAGTCTCGTATCACACTAATAGGTATATTTACTTTAAAACTAATAATTTTTGTATCCACTAGTCCTTGCAATATCCCATAAGTAACATCTCTAAAAAAATATTTAGTACCTACATTAGACTGTGGCCAATGCAAAGAAATCTGGTCTTTATCACAAGAAATCACTCTACTTTTAAGGATCATTCTTCCTTGTTCGGGATCAAATACAACTAACTCAACGTATTGGTTTTTTAAAAAATGCTCTACTTTGAATAAGCTTCTATGCTTCATCAACTACCTTCTTGACTTACTTTTTGCACTCAATAACTTAATTTTTTCTAGTGTTTTTACATTCTTTGGAGATTTTGGTGCCAACTTTATACATTGTTCATAGTTAACAATAGCCTGCTTATATTTTTTTTGCTGAACTAAAGCCTCTGCTAAATTGTAATATGCATTAGGATACTTGTCATACACTTTAATAGACCGCTTATAATATTGCACTGCAAAATCAAGCTTACCCTGTCTTGCATATAAAAACCCAATATTGTTAAATACAACTGGATCTTTAGGAGTTACCTTTGATAACTCTCCTAATTTTGCTATTGCCTTATTTACATTGTTCGTTTGCTCATATAATGCAGCTAAATTAGTATAGGCCTTTAAATACCTTTCGTTACCAGCAATTGCCGCTAAGTAATGCTTTTCAGCTAACTTTATATTTTTTTGTAAAGCATATAAAAAAGCAATATTATTATGTGCCGCCGCAAATTTTGGTTGAAACTCAACAGCTTTCAAATAATACTCCATTGCCATTTTATAATTTTTCTTGCCGCCATAAATCATACCTAAGTTATACCAAGCATAAGAGTATTTTTTATTTAACTTTAGAATTTCATTCCAGATAACAATTGACTCTTTTTCTTTGCCTATACTCAAATAAATCCTAGCCAAATTTTCTTTCGCTTTAATATTTTTTGGATCAATCTTAGATGCTTGTTTCCAAGACTCAATGGCAAGCTCTATTTGACGAACTGAAGCGTATATAAACCCCATATTAATATAAGCGTTTACATAATCTTGATTGATTTCAATCGCTTTTTTTATATTTTCTAAGGCCTGATCAAACTGCCCCTTTTGAGTATATAAAAACCCCAAAGAATCCCAGGCTTTATAATGATTTTTATCAATTTTTAAGGTTTGTTTCCAGTATTTTTCAGCATCATCTAAACGACCTAACAAAAAGAAGGCTCCACCAAGATCATAAGAAGCATCTGCATAAGTAGGATCAATCTCTAAAGATTTCGTCCACTCTTTAGATGCCATGAAAATTCGTCCCTTTTTCATGTAGTAAGTACCGTTTTTATAGGCCTTTTCTGCATCATCTCGTGAAGATGAGAAAGACGTCTGAGCTGTCATGCCCATGAATAAAACGGCGCATCCTAATTTTTTTGCTAATTTAAAAATTTCCATGAAAGTCCCTTTGATCAATCAGTATTTAATAAAGCCGATAAATCTATCATTCGCCCTCGTAACAAGAGCAAACAATAAAACTGAATCTACTCTGACAAGTTAAATTCTGTATCCATATACGATGTGGAAAAATATCCACTCTTAAAAGTTTCAGTTGATAAAATTTGTTTATGTACTTCAACGGTTGAAGACACTCCATCTATCACAAACTCATCTAGAGCTCTTTTTCCTCTTATAATAGCTTTATCTCTATCTTCGTCATAAACGATTAACTTTGCAATCATTGAATCATAAAATGGTAAAATCTCATCATTACTTGAAATCATTGTGTCTACTCGAACTCCAGGGCCACCTGGCAGTCGCAAGTGATCAATAGCACCAGGACAAGGAGAAAAATTATCCTTTGGATTTTCTGCATTGACTCTAAACTCAATAGCATGCCCTTTAAATTTTATTTCATCTTGAGTATAAGAAAGCTTATGTCCTTCTGCTATAAGAATTTGCTCTTTTACCAAATCCACTCCAGTAATCATCTCTGTAACTGGATGTTCCACTTGAAGGCGAGTATTCATTTCCATAAAATAAAAGTTTTCATCTTTATCTACTAAAAACTCGATGGTGCCAGCATTTTTATAATTTACAGCTTTTGCAGCATCTACTCCTGCTTGGCATATTCTTGTTCGAAGATCTTCTGAGATACAAGGCGAAGGAGCCTCTTCAAGAAGCTTTTGATGCCTTCTTTGGATAGAGCAATTTCTCTCCCCTAAATGAATCACATTGCCAAAACTATCACCTAAAATTTGGACTTCAATATGTCTTGGGTCTACAACAAACTTCTCAATATAACAATCTCCGTTACCGAATCCTGCTAAAGCCTCTTGTGAAGCTAATTCAAACAATTCTGCAAAGTCTTCTTCTTTGTGTACAAGGCGCATTCCTTTTCCGCCACCACCAGCAGTAGCTTTCACCATAACTGGAAAACCGCACTCTTTAGCTACTTTTAAACCTTCTTCTATCGATTGAATAATATCTTTAGAACCAGGAACAGTAGGTACGTTATTTTCTTTCATTAATTTTCTAGCTTCTGCTTTATCTCCCATTCTACGGATAGCATCCCCTTCAGGGCCGATAAACTCGATATTGCAAGCGTTTAAAATCTCTACAAAATCTACATTTTCTGCTAAAAATCCATAACCTGGGTGAATTGCATCAGCACCAGAAATCTCCGCTGCAGCTACAATATTTTGCATGTTTAAATAACTTTCTGTCACTAGATGTGAACCAATACAAATTGCTTCATCTGCTAGCTTTACATGCAAAGAGTCCTTGTCGACAGTGGAGTAAACCGCAACAGTTTCAATATCTAGCTCTTTACATGCTCTAATAATACGTACAGCTATCTCGCCTCGATTAGCGATTAATATTCTATTGATTTTTCTAGACATTCTCTACATCCAATTCGATTAACTCCATACCATAAGCTACTCCAGCACCTGACTCTACGATCACAGACTTAACTATGCCTGATTGATCCGCTATCAAGTCATGAGGAACATTAATCGCTGTTATTAATCCTACTTTATCACCTTTATTAACTTTATCCCCTGATTTTATAGTCGATGAAAAAATACCGACTCGATCAGACTTTAAAAAGTCTCCCTGGGACAAATCTACACTATCAGATTGCTCGTTAGTTTTATTATCTGAAGGCGAATCTACACAAGAATTATTTTGAATTATTTTTGTAGCTCCTCTTCTAAGATAAATACTCTGATCTCCTTTTTCAATGGATAGATCATTATATCTTGATTGACTGAACTCTTGGATTAGGTCTTCTAGTTCCATCGTTTCATCCTTTATTCGCATTAATTTTAGTAAAAATTTATCTTAAAAAAGTAAATTTGATAAGATTTAATATTGTAAAAAATACAATTTACTCATAAATAAGTTTTGATAAATATCACCATATTTTACAACACTCAATATGGACGACATTGTACCCTTAAAAAATAAAAAAAGAAAGTCTCTGCCTAGCTTTCTATCAAAACCTTCAAGGATTTTTGAACTTTTAGGACAAAGCTCTTTGAGATGACTCTAGATCTGTATTAGATATATCAAATTTCTTAAATTTTTGGAGATTTGCTTAAGGTCACTCAACAAGATTTTTTTGTCTTTAGATTGTTTTACTGATCGAATAGTAATAATCATGTCTTTAAACCTTATATAATCGCTCTTAGCATAATAGGACTGTAGACTTTTAAATCTTTCATCGTTGATATTTACCGTCAGTCTTTTTACCTTTTGAGCCAGAATCTCATTTAAAGCCTTATAGAGCTCGAAACTTTCTTTATAAACCAAACTTTGGTTTTCATTTTTCTTTTCAAGTAGATATAACTCTTCTTCAACCAAACGAAGTGTAAAGTACTTTAAGTTCAAAAATTTACTTGCAAGCTTTTTCTTTTCTTGTAAATCCAACAGAGTAAACAAATCTGTAAAATGAATTGATTTGCTAAGCTTTTCTTGTAAAAAAATTATCGTAGCCTTTGAAAAATCAAAGTGATGTAAATCTAAATCTATTCTAAAAGAGAGTATAAGCCTATGAAACCAGATCAAGTCTTTTTCTAAAATTAACCAAGACCTTTTAAAGGCAGCCTCTTCTATCTTTGCATTATCTTCTTTAAGAATGCTCAAACTCTTTGCACTAAACAGTAAGGCTCGTCTATCTAAGGTAAAGCTTTTTTGTTGTTTTTTACGAAATTTATGCATAAATCGTTGATAAACAGAGCTAGGTATTTGCTTTATCAAACTCTCATTTAAATATTGATAATATTGAGCAATGATCAGTCGGCACGCAAAATGATAAGCCTTCGGAAAAAACACTTCAAACTCCCTAAAATTAAGAGAACTTTTTCGTAACTCAACAATTAGTTCTGGAGTCAAATGCAAAGATGCCTCTCTCACAGACTGACTTAAAACTAGTGAGTCTTCAAACAGCTCTAGCTGTGAAACCTTTGATAGTTTTAATTGAATTTCTTGTTTTTTATTTTGTGGTAATACTCTTAAAAGCAATCGAATCAATCGCTCTTTTGAATCATCATTAATTAGTGACTTTATATGAGGATGAAACCATTTTTTATCATTTAACAAGTCTTGTTTACTATTGACAGAGACCTGATCTAAAAGCAATTGAAGCCTAGATAAGTGAGATATAAACTCTTTGTCATAATCTGGATTAGAAAGTAATACACTTAACAACAGGCGACCTAGATGACTTCGATCTCCTTGTGTGGCAAAAAAGTCCTTATAATCTATTTTCATTTTGTCTAATTGTTTCAATAATTCAATACTCCTATCTTTAAGGGATGTGGACAAATACAATACCTTAAACAGGTTTTGTTTTTTATCTGTAAACCTTAAAATTGTATTGATAGATTGTATTCTTTGCAGATCAGACTTTAAAACTGATAGAACCAAATGCATTGATAAATAAGCATGACGGCTAGAGTGCTTTTTTTGAGGAACATATTTTAAAAAAGGAGGTATCTGAGACTCTATTACCCTCAAATAAGCTTTAGGATAGCTTTCTAACAAAAAGGGAAGACTCTGATCTAAAACTCGCGTTACATTTCTAATCTCAATAAAAATTGATCTCATAACTTTAGAGTTACTATAGGTCTCCATTTTCTTAATTTGTTTTTCTATTAAAAAAGAGATATTTGATTGATCTAATTTAAACAAGTCATCCAATGTTTTTTCATCTACTACAGCTTGATTAATAGTAAATCCTATGTCATAAGTAGTAAGTAACTCTAAAAGTCTTTCTATCTCTTTTGGCTTTTGTGACACCCAGTAAAAAAACAATTTCTTTATTGGTATTTTGTGAGAAGTTAAATAATTTAAAGATTTGATTTTTTGACTAGGGTTATTGCCTGTTAGGTTTGGATTTTTATCTAAATTAAGCTTTTCATAAAGAATAGGCTTATCTTCTTTTTGCTCAACTTCTTTGGATATATCAGAGAAGAAGTCATCACTATAATTACAAGCTATAAAAACTATAAATATCAAAACTTTTAACATAAAAACTTTCATTGATAAGAATTAAGCATAAACAACTGCTGAGTTTCATGAGAAATTGGGAATGTAGTGCTAGTGAGAGGGCTAACACTAGTAGGCCCATTATAATAAGCTCCTGTTATTTTATCCACAATTCGCCCTTCATCATCAATGATAAATTTGTCAAGGTATGGGTTTTCTACTGGACCAATAGCTGGATTTACTAATGGTGAACTATAGAGGTTTGGATCAACGGTTAGAGGTATAGCAGGAGCACCTCCTAAACCTTGAGTTGGATCACTTAAGTGCTGATTATCAGCTGCAGTTGCATTAGGATCATCACCATGTCCATCTGCATAGGTTTGAGCTGTCATCCTTCCCAAGTCTTTTGCGACGTCGGTCGGTGTTTTTGCAACAGCTGGGTCGACTTGTGCTGGAAATGATAAAGTTGGGGAAACTAAAGGTGGGCTATCCATTCTAGGTATCTGCTCAATCTGATATCCATCATTATAAGGTTTTGCTCCCGTAGAGGGAACTTCATATTGTGCAACATTAAGTTCGTGCGCTAAATCTGGATCTATATCGTTCTCTGGCTCTAAAATTGGAGTATGAGCATCTTCTGCATAAGCTTCTGGTATAACATCCTTAGTATTTAAAGTTACAGTATCATCAGGACCAGCTTGAGGCGTCTCTAAATCGGATTCATTTTCACCATCATCCATATCTGGGCCCTCCCCTTTACCTTCTTCACAATTCTCTTTACCATCTACTGTAAGCGTAAACAAGCCACCATTTTGGCTGCAATGCTCTGCCCGAATTTCTCTAGCTTGTAAAATAGACCCATGTTGATTACATGATCCATCCTCTAGTGTCTCCCCGCCTATTTCAGCACACATAGCCTGTACACTTGGTTTTTCATTGTGATCTACGGCTGGGGTTATTACTATTTCATCCAAGTCGTCTGGCTCAGGAGCATCTTCAGATTCTAACGGCTCCTCATCAACATCTAGTACTTCTCCTTCTAATGGGGGCGGAAAATCCAAGTTTACGGATAGAAATTGTTTATTATCATCAATTTTCTTATTAGGTTTTCTATTTTGCGCTTTTAAATCATCCACAATATCTAGGGATAAAACATCTGCTAGCATCTTAACCTTAGTTTGAACTTTTTTACCTTCTTTATGAGACGAAGGCTCAGTAACTGTACTTAAATGCTGATCGATTTTATTAATAAAGCTATCAAAGCTATCCTTTGGCATTAACTTGCTTAGAGAAGTCATCAATTTAACAAACTCTAACACCGGCATTTCAACTTTTTGATTTAATTTTAAAAAACCGCTGTTGGAGGGACTTAAAATAACTGTTTGATGCTCGGCGTAGTTAGACTTAAAGCCTTGAATAAAGCTTTCTTTTAGAGAGTTTTCAATTTCTGCTTGGGAGGCTTGATTTACTTGAGAGTCTATCTCCTGAGATGAATTTGCTAGCTGAAACGATTTTTGTTGTAATAAAACTTTTGAGAGACTAAGTGCCTGATCTTCACTTGAAAAACCAGATAAGTTTTTAGATAACTTATTATTAGGCTTTAAGTTTTTCAATCTTTGACTGAATTTTATCTGCCTATCTATTTTTTGATTTACTCGGTTTAATGAGATTAAGTCATTCCATAAATTAGCTAAGTCAGGAGAGGCTAAGCTCCCCGAGAGAATCAAGTCTTTTTTAGACTTTAACCTTTCTAAAAATGAAGAGCTTTTAAAGTACTTTGCAAAGTTTTTATCTTCAGAGTAATCAAATAATTTATTAATATTAATAGACTTTTTTTCTTTTACTGTTAATTTTGCTTCTCCATTTTGCTTTTGATATGACATAGAAGAGCTCAACAATGTTACATCCTGCGCTTTACCTGATTTATTTGTAAAAACTCCTTTTATCAACATATCTAACTCAAATCCATTAGATTTATCTTTTAAATTAGATGAAATAAAATATTCAAAATACCCTTGATTATTACCCTCTGAATAATAAAAATCTTGCCTTCCGTTAGGAGACTTTTTAAAAAAAGGAAGTTTTTCAAACTTTAACTTAGAAAAAAGCCATTGAAATCCAGACTCCGCTATATAAAAAGAAGTTAGCTCTCTCTCTATTAAGTTATTTTGCTTTTGTTGATGATTTAAAATCGTAAAATGAACCACTCCAATTCCCATTGCCACCATTAAGGATACAGCTACAACAGGTATTATAAATCCACGACGACCCAACGAAATACTCATTTTTCTAAAGGTTAAACACATCAAAAAACTCCACTAATGCACCATCTGGTTTTTTCATTCTTACTTTTAAATAAAGTTCTACTTGAGATTTACTCTTAGCTATAAATCGAATATAACTTAGATCAAATTTTTGTTGAGATGTCTTGACCAACAAAGTCTTTGTTCCATTTTTAGTTTTGAACAAACCTGTTTTTAAATCAAAACCCAGTAAAACAGGGATTTGTGACTTAGACTTCAAAAGCAAATATTTTGAATTATCATTAATTTTAGGGATTATAATCTCTTCAGATTGCTTCATCTCTTGTTGAATAGCCTTAAAGACTCTCTTTATCATTGATAAGGCCATACCCTTTTCAACCATCTGAGAAGACTTTTTCTTGGTAGAGCTTGTCGAACCAAACACAATCGAAAAAATAAGACCTATAATTCCAACAATAATTGTAAGCTCTAATACCGTAAAACCCTTGCTTTGTCTTTTCATTGCTTATACCTAGATAAAAGCATATTCAATACAACTTTCCCTTTTTTATCATTATATATATTTTCATAAAAAACAGTGATTTCTAAGCGCTTAATGTTAGGGTTTTTCTCCATGGTAAGTACATCATTTAATGATAAAGTAAAATAATAGTGCTTTAGCTCTTGTTTAAGCGTTGGGTACTCTGTCTCGTTGATCCCTGTCAAATCAAAATCCTTGAAAAAATCTGATATAGGGTACTTCGAGTCTACTGCTACTCCCAAAGGCGTATCAGTCTCCAAATTATCAAAATCACCAGAGCTTTGAATCAAAGAAATTGATTTTTCGATGATGCGCTTACCAATATAGTTAGCATAGGTCAAATTGACTAACTGAAATTGCCTTTTAGTATTATTTGAAAACAAACCAAATATAGGAAAAAATGCCGCCGACATTATAACTACAGCGATTACCACTTCGAGTAAACTCAAGCCATGATTGGAGTATTTTATCTTTTTGTTTTGTAGTTTCATATCTTTAATAAAAATTAACTTTCTTCAATAGCATATTTATAATTTCATCGTTGATAAGACTATTTAACATATTTTTCAAATAATTTAGTATTTATTATCACATATTTTACATTAGATAACTCTACAATTGTATCTTTTATATGATAAGTTTATCTGAGTAAATATTTTTACTAATAAACTTATTTTTATCTTCTAAAAAAATATACCTAAAATATATCTTTTCGCCCTATGCAAAACAAAATCTTAACTGACATAGAAGACCCTGATGTAAACATACGTAGAGTCGCTATACGAGATCTTTTGAGTTCCAAACACCCGCAAAAAATAGAAATTTTAAAAAGACGATCTATCACAGAATCTGATGTCCAACTTAAATATGAACTGAAAAAGTATCTCAACGAGTACCTATCGATTCAAAAGAAAAAAACTCCTAATAAAAATATTAACGATATTCAAAAAGCACTAGATAGTGACAATATTGAGACAGTTTATAAAGCGTTTTCATATATCCTTAAGCACAGACAAACCCAATTTTTGCCTCAAATGAAAGAAATCTCTAAAAAGAGAAATGACTCATTATTAAGAGCAAATATTGCTTCACTATTATCATTTACTGGACAAGACAGCCTCAATGAATTACAAGAATTCCTAAAAGATGAGGACCCTAGGGTCATAGCCTGTGCTATTGACTCTCTAATGAATCTAGGCAGCACTAACGCACTTGCCAATGTAGTTGAGTTTGCATCTCATGAAGACCCTAGACTTAAATCAACGGCAATTAAAGCCCTACTTAAAAGAGGGGACGAATCCGCTTTTCATTTGTTTGAGAAAATGGTCCAGTCTGAATACTCTTCGTATAGAGAATCCGTTGTTCACGCCTTGTGTGAAATCACCCATCCTAGAGCACTATTTCTTCTTGAAAAACTGCTAAAGGATGATGTTGAATCCATCCGATCTAAAGCGCTGATTGGAATTCAAAAGTTATGTGATAGTGGTGATTTAAAAGCCCAAAAAATATTATCAGACAATCTACAATTTAAAGAAAAACTGACCTCAAATTTTGAAAATACAAGTTTAGAAATTGATACTCCGGCTGCGTTAAACTCCAATGATATATCCTTAAGAATGAACGCTTTAGTAGAAATCTCTAAGTCCGACCACACCAATGCGATCCATCAAATTATTGAAAGATTAAAAGTTGAAAAAGAGATTAAAGTTATATCTTGTGCTTTAATCGCCTTAGCCAGAGTTAGTGGCCCGGATAAGCTTAAAATTCGCTTTTTCATGTCCTATTTATCTCATAAAGACCATCGAATTCGTGCTAGCTCCATAGAATGCCTATCTACTATGATAGCAGAAGAGCGAAAAGACTTTTTTTTAGCTTATTTAAACGATGAAAACAATCGAGTTATTGGTAATGCTATTGTTGCTTTGTATAAATCCAATCGCTACTCAGAAGAGTTTTCGTATTTCGTTATTAAAGCGATTTTAGACTTATATAATCATCAAGATGAAAACTTTAGTCTGACGGCCATATACTGTACAGGTATTTTACAATCAAAACAGCTCTTACCATCTTTAGTTAAAGTCGTTCAATCTGGAAATCAAAAACTAAAAGAAAAAGCTCTTGAAATTTTAAGTGATTGGGCATCAGAAGATAACGAAGCAAAGACTTACCTTGAAGAGTTTGAAAACTTCACCAAAGAAGAAGCCCCTAACCCTCAAAAAAGTAAAGTAACAAGCAAAAATAAGGCACAAGCTAAAGTAAAACCAAAAGCTGTACAAACGAGTATCAAAACAAAGGTAAAGTCGACTCCTACTCCAACACCAAAAAACCTAATCATTGCAACCCAAGCCTATATCATATTAGCAACGATCTATTCTTTTTATAGATGGTCCATGGTCCTACTATCAAATGAAGGAAACCTCTATGTCCGAATATTTTCTCTTGGTGGATTTTTACTCTGTGGAATTTGGATTCTATTAGGTGTTTTACTTCCTGTTTTAAGGAAAAATGGAAAAAATTATCTGTATGCAATAGTTTCTTTAGATTTTTTGTTTACCCTTACAGCTGGTATGCTAATTTTCGTATTAGAAGATGTTTTAGCCGGCTGTATTTTCATGTTTCATGGCTTTGGTTTTCTTGCTGTTTTATTTGCTTTTATACACCAGCTTCAAAAGTACAACAACTTCAAATCTTAAAGTTATATTAACTTTTTTAATTTTGCTTCAATCTCTTTTACTGCAGGATGATTTTCTTCTAGCCCTACTTCGATCATTTGCAAAAGCCTTCTAGCATTTCTATTTTCATTTTTATCCATGTATATATTGGATAATGCTAACCCAGCATCTAAATACATGGGATTTAACTCTAGAGATTCTTTAAAGTTTTCTACTGCTTTATCCATATCTCCAAGACTTTGATAACATAGACCTAGATAATAATATCCATCAGGGTAAGCCGGAGAAATGCTCAAACCTTTGTTTAACTCTTCTATAGCTTTTTCAATATTACTACAATCATAGTACTCTTTTGCTAAATTTATATGAACTGAACCATAATCTGGCTCCATTCGTAAAATTTTAACTAAGCCTAATGCTGCTTCTTCAAAATATCCAACTTTTACAAACTCTAAGATATTTGCTAAGCCTATAAACTCCTTTTCTTGTAGTTTGACTACCTTATAAAAAGACTCATAAGCCTCTTCATATTGCTCTAAAAGTAGAAGGATTTTACCCATCTCATAGTGGGCTTCCACGTAAATCTCGTTTTTACTTAAAGACTTTTTTACACTTTGATAGGCTTCTTCAATTTTACCCAATTTTCGTTGTAAAATACCAATTTTTAGTAAGATATCTGGGTAATCGTTTTCAAGATTAAGTTGCTCATAGTGTTTTAAAATCTCTTCTTCTAGCTTTTGAGAAGAGTCATCTAATCGAGCAATCATATTTTTGGAGCGAGCATCATTCGGTTTAATATCTAAGGCTCTTTGAAAATAAGACCTCGCCTCATCCACTTCATTTAAGTTGGCACAGCAACTACCTAAATTGCTTAATAACTGAAATGAGTTAGGTCGTAATTTTAAAGCAAACAAATATGATTTTTTTGCTTTCATAAAATACTGCATTTGAAAGCATATATTGCCATGAATAAAAAATGACTTTGCCCAATAAGGACGAATTTTTATCAATCTTTCTGCAATCTCTAATGACTTATCTTTTCTTTGTAACTCAAAGTTTGCTTGGATCAAAAACGTTAGAGCATCGGGGTCACTTTCTCTTTCAAATAACAAAGTATCTAAAAGATTTGTCGCTTCTTCGGATTTTCCTAGCTTGATAAAGTTTTGAAACTCTAATCTACTTTGCTCTACAACATTGATCAAATCTACATCTGCTTCACCACCAGGATCCATGCTATCTAAAAAGCTTAATGTATTTAATTCTTGTCGCTCTGCAACATTGATATACATTTTTATATTAGGATAGTTTTTATCCATAGACTCAACAACAGTCCATCTTTTAATAGCCTCTTGAAAAAGCTCTTTTCTATATAAATCTAAACCTTCATGAAATAGTGCTTTAATATCCATATTATGTCTTTCGTGGTTTTGGCTTTGCCGCTGGAAACAATATATTGTTTAAAATCAGTCGATATCCTGGTGAATTTTTATGTAATTTAAGATCTGTTGGAGGATCTGAAACCGCATGAGAAAAATCTTCTGGATCATGTCCACCATAAAAAGAAAAAGTGCCTTTTCCGAATCTACCGTGAATGTATTTGTAAACGTCTTTATCAATGGTTTTGCCTAGTTTAATCACTGATGGCTTTAAGACTTTACCGCTAAATGATGTTGTTTGCCCTAAAAAACCTTTTACCACATGCCTATGGTTTTGATTTAACATGGCAGGAATCGGATCAAACTTTGCACTAAATTCAAATAATTCAAAGTCTTCGCGCTCAGGGTGAAATCTATTTTCATATAAAGAGACATCAATTGTTGAAAACTCATATACATTAGGATCTAAATCAAGTGTAAAATTTTCAAAGGCTAAAGTTTGACGAAAATCCAATCTTTTTTGGATGTTTTTTGAGATCGGTGTTCCATCTATTCTTGGATCAACAATATCTAAACTTAACGATGCTAAACCAACATCAATGCTATCTGTTGCAGAGCACATAGCAAACATAAACCCACCTTTAGATACATACTCTTGTACCATTTTAGCCACATCTCCAAACCAGGTTTGCACACTATTGTAACCAGCCTCTTTCGAAAGTTTTCTAAAAAGTTGGACTTTTTTTAAGTACCATGGAGCATTTTTAAAAGAGCGATAGAACTTTCCGTACTGCCCACTAAAGTCTTCATGATGTAAATGCAACCAATCATAATCAAAGAGCTTACCAGCTAAAACTTCTTCATTCCATAGCTTGTCATAAGGTATTTTTGCATAGTTCATAACCAAGGTTACAGCATCGTCCCATGGGTCAGATGATTTTTGAGTGTAAACTGCAATTTTTGGAGCCTTCTCTAATTGAACCTTCCCCATGTTATTTTTTTCTATGATAGCGTCAATTTGTTGCTTTGTAGACTCATCAATAACTATTCCAGACACACCATATAAAGTAGCCTGTAATAGGAGGTTTTCTGTGTAAGGCATTAAAAAGCTCCCACCCTTAAAGTTCAATAACCATTGTACTTTATGTGATTGCTCTAAAGCGAAATACGCCAGACCATACGCTCTTAGATGATCAGTTTGTGATTCGTCCATCTCTATCAAAAAATATTGATTTGTAAATGAGACCTGTATACTCAATAACAAAAGTATTGGGTAAAGCACTCGTTTAAATAAGTTCATTAAATATCCTGTGCAGAATTTTTTTCATTCTGACTGTCTTGTAATAGTAGTTTTGCTGCTAAAGCTATAGCTACAGCTTTAGGCCGCTTATCATTAAACTTTATACCAGCTGGACAATCTACCCGATCCACCTGATCTTGACTAAACCCTTGATTTAACAAACGTTTTGTAAAAGTTTTCCATTTAGTTTGTGAACCAATTAATCCAATATAAGCTAAATCAGCTTTTAAGCATCTCTTGAGAATTTCAAAATCTAAGCCATGATCGTGAGTCAAGATTATAACTTTCGATCTTGCTGGTAAATCATCTACTTCTGTTTCAGCACCATCAGACAATCGCTTTTCAACATTAGAAAAATTTTCTTTAAAAAATTGATCTTCTCTTGAATCAATCCAAACAATCTTATTTTGAAGGTCTTTCATTAATAATACGAGTTCTTTTCCGATGTGACCTGCTCCGAAAACGGCTAAGCTAGATGAGCTACCAATGATTGGTTCAAACATAATTTCAACACTGCCTCCACAACACTGTCCCAATTTTGCCCCTAAAGTAAACTCTCTAGTAAAACAAGCTTGGTTTCTTGTATCAATTAGCTCCCTTGAGAGCTCCATAGCTTTAAACTCTAAATGTCCGCCTCCTATACTTCCAATAATCGAATCTCTCAAAACAATCATTTTGGAAGCAATATTCCTAGGAGAAGAACCGTTAACTCTAATAATAGTAACCAAAACATGAGATTCATTATTTTGAGCTAACTGGTGTAATTTCAAATACATAATATTTATAAAACCTCTTTACATAGAATCTAAAGCTCGTAAAATCTCTTCTGGCGTAGCAGGAGCGTTTAACTTTACTTCTTTTTCGTAGTTTCCGTGTGATTTTATAGCATCTTTAATTGCATGCCAAACAGCCATACCATGCATAAAAGGAGGCTCTCCCACAGCTTTTGAAGAGTAAATTGTTTCTTCTTTACATTTATGGTTTTTTAATATTTCTACATTAAATACATCAGGGATATCTCTACTTACCGGAATCTTATAAGTAGAAGGAGCATGGGTTCTAAGAGAACCCTTGTCATCCCATTTCAGCTCTTCGTTAGTTAACCAACCCATGCCTTGTACAAAACCACCCTCAATTTGACCCATATCAATATTAGGACTTAATGATGCACCAACATCGTGTAAAATATCTGCTCTTGTCACCTTACACTCACCTGTCAATGTGTCTAAAAGTACTTCGGCAACACAAGCTCCGTAAGTATAATAAAAGAAAGGACGACCTTTTGAAGTAGATCTATCATAATAAATTTTAGGAGTCTTATAAAAGCCTGTTGCAGACAATGATACTCTTGCAAAATATGCTTCACCGACTAATGCGTTAAAGGATATCTCATTATCGCCAGCATAGACCATATTGTTTTTAAAGGTAACCGATGACTGATCTACCTCGTACTTTTCAGCAGCAAACTTGATCAATCTTCTTTTTAATTTTTGTGCTCCATTTTGTGCCGCCATACCGTTTAAATCAGACCCTGAGGATGCAGCAGTTGCAGAAGTATTAGGAACCTTTTCAGTTGTAGTAGCAGTAATCTTTACTCGTGAAAGATCAACTTGAAACTCGGATGCAACTACTTGAGCTACTTTGGTAAATAACCCTTGTCCCATCTCTGTTCCACCATGATTTAAATGGATTGAACCGTCTGCATAAATATGAATCAACGCCCCAGCTTGATTTAAAAATGCTGTAGTAAAGGACACTCCAAACTTAGTTGGAACAAAAGAAATCCCTTTTTTGTAATACTTATTATTTTTATTATATTCTCGAATCTCATCATAACGCTTTTGATAATCAGAACTCACTTCTAATTGATCTGTGATTTCGTGGATAATATTATCTTCAATCGTTTGATGATATGGAGTTACATTTCTGTCTTCGGTACCATAATAGTTGAGTTTTCTTACTTCATGCGGGTTTTTCTTTAATTTGTTAGAGATAACATCGATTACTTCTTCAATGATGAAAGATCCCTGTGGACCACCAAATCCTCTAAAAGCTGTATTAGAAACAGTATGGGTCTTACATGGAAATCCATTTATAGTAGCATCTTTTAAATAATACACACTATCAGAGAAAAATAAGGCTCTATCTAAAATAGAAGTTGAAAGGTCAGCAACATGACCACACTTAGAAGCAAGATTTAACTCAATCCCAGTAATTTCTCCCTCATTTGTGTAACCTACATCATAAGTAAAGTAAAAATCATGACGTTTACCTGTGATGATCATATCTTCATCTCTACCTAATCGTAGTTTTACAGACTTTTTAGTCTTGTTAGCCAAAAGTGCTGCCATACATGCAATATTTGCCGGTTGAGTCTCTTTTCCACCAAAACCTCCACCCATTCGTCGCACTTCAACGACAACGGAGTGTTTTGCCAAATTCAAAAAACGAGCAACCATTTTTTGAACTTCAGCAGGGTGCTGAGTAGAACTATAAACCTTCATGTCATCATCTTCTAGTGGATGAGCTACACAAATCTGGCCTTCTAGATAAAAGTGATCTTGACCTCCTAAGTCAATTTCACCCTGTAATCGATTGGCAGCATTTGCCAAAGCTTTTTTAGAATCTCCAATTTGTAAGGAATGTGGTTCGGCTACGAAGTGCTTTTTTTCTAAGGCTTCTCGTACATCTAAAATAGGAGTAAGAATTTCGTACTCTACTTTTACCAAATGACTTGCTTCTCTTGCCAACTCTCTGGTTTGAGCTGCAATAATAACCACTGGTTGCCCTACATATTCAACAAGTTCTTCAGCTAATACTGGCTCATTTGGAAAAATTGGGCCCACATCGTTCGTGCCCAAAATATCTTTAGCACTTAAAACAGCTTCAACACCTTCGAAGCTCTCGGCTCTCTTTATATTTATACTTTTAATCTTTGCATGAGCATGAGGACTAGTAACTACCCACGTATGAAGACAATTTGGTAGCTCTGGTAAATCGTCTGTATATACAGCCTCTCCAGTAACATGTTTATGAGCACTATCATGAACTACATAAGCTCCAACTCCAGAAATTTCTTTATCACTCATAATGAACCACTCCTGTATCTTCTAATTGATTTGTAGAAACTAAATAAAACTTTTTCAAAAGATTAGACGAAACCTTGGTTCGATACCAGGCACTTCCACGAAAGTCACTCATGGGAGTAAATTCTTCTTGCAAAAGCTTTTCTGCCTGCTCTACTGTTTCTTCTGTCCACTGCTTTCCTGTTAAAAATCCTTCTGTGTTTTTTGCTCGAATTGGAGTGGCAGCCATACCACCAAATGCAATTTTCACTTCTTTTACAATAGAATCATCAAACTCTACACAAAAGGCACCACAACACGTTGAAATATCTTGATCAAATCTCTTAGATATCTTAAAGACCTCGAATGTTTGCTTCTCTTTTAATTTAGGGATTTTAATACTCAACAAAACTTCTTCTTCATGAAGGGTTGTTTTTCTGTAGTCTACAAATAAATCACTGATCAATACTTCTCGCTCACCATTTAAAGAAGCCAAAGTAACTGATGCTCCTAAAGCCATCAATGCAGGAGAAGAGTCTCCAATAGGAGAGGCGTTCATTATGTTTCCACCCATGCTCCCTGAATTTCTGATTTGAGTTGACCCTAGTCTCAACACCATCTTATACAAAGACGGGAAGTTATTTTCGAAGTGTGGTAAAAGATCCGTATAAGATACTGCTGCTCCAAAACTCAATTGATCCTCGGTTTCAGTGACATCTTTTAACTCACTGACATTACCAAGTAATATGATTTCAGATAAAACCTGAAAGTGCTTAGATATCATTAAACCAAGGTCAGTTCCCCCTGCTAATAAACGTGCATCTGGATATTTTTGTCTTAACTCTAGCAAGGACTCTAAAGAATCTGGAATAAAAAAGGTTGTGCCTTCGGATCGGAATGTTAGAAGTCCACCTTTGACTATAGATAACAGCAAAGTTTTAGTTTCTTCTTTTTTGTCTTCAAAATGATCTCCAGAAAACTGAATCGATGCTGCAGCATCAATGATTGGGCGATATCCGGTACATCTACATAAATTTCCTGCCAACTGATTATGGATTTCATTAACAGTAAAACTTTTTTGCATATGATACATAGCAAATAGAGCCATTATGAAACCTGGAGTACAAAATCCACATTGAGACCCATGAAAGTCCACCATTGCTTGTTGAACAGGATGAAGCTTATTTTGATACTTTAAGCCTTCAACTGTAATTAATTGTTTTCCATGTAAGCTGCCTACAAACAAAATACATGAGTTGATTGCTTTGTAGCTGAGTTCGCCGTTGACTATCTCAACTAACACTACGCTACACGCACCACAATCACCTTCTGCACAACCTTCTTTAGTGCCCATAATGGATTGCTTTTCTCGTAAATATTGCAATACGGTCATCGAAGGGTTGATATCTCTTAGAGATATAAGCTCCTGATTCAGTAAAAATTGAATTGAATCAACCATTGTGTTCCTTTCTCATTATTTATCTATGATCTTGTACTACAAATGCAAATGCCAAAAATGCTTAAAAATCTAATTGTAGACCTTACATATAATATATCTATTTTTTTTACATAAAAAGTATACACGGATTGTACATTAAAACGGACCTGAGGACAAAAATGTAATCCTTGTTTCTATAAAAAAATAAAAAAAACTTCAACACCAATAATTCAAAATGAGTAAGACACAATAATTACTAGATATATTTAGTGATATATTTAGTGATATATTTAGATTCAAAAAGACATAAATTTAGAATTTTAGTAACTATTCAGCTATAATTTTTCAATTTGCTTACAAAGCTTGAATACATCTAGGTACATCAATAAAGCATAAACTGCGAAAAACTTGTATGCTGCTATCCTTTTATCAAAGAGACCACCCGAATAATTACAAATTTTATATCAATAGCTAACTATAGGTTTCAACTAAAAGTACATTCATTAAATATGCTTCTTTACCTTTTTTTACTTATAAATTATTAATTGAATTGCATATAAATCGATTATGATGATATACTTGTCTAATTAGTCTGCAAAATAGACTGCACTATGGGGGTGTTTGCTTTGATTTTACTAAACGAAATCACTGCTAAACAATAATATAATCTAACTTTCAGGGGTTATTTGGTCATGCGATCTTTCATTTTAATTTGTTTTTTTCTATGTACTTATCAGTTGGGTGCCGGTATTGATAAAGGTTCTGTTGCCTTTATCCAAGGACGAGCTTTCATTGAACGAGGGATAAAAACCTTGCCTGCTAAAATTGGATCTATCTTAAAAGTAGGCGATAAAGTTAACGTTGAAGAAGGATCTCAAGTCTCTATTGAACTTTTTGGTTCGGGCTTAATTAAGATCACTGAAAAAACTTCCTTTCAAATCCCTGAAACAGAAGCTGGATCAGAAAGAACAGGAAAAATCTCACTATTCTTTGGTGGATTGTGGGTTAAAGCAAAAAAGCTTCTTAAAGGTGAGTCATTTGAAATTAAAACCCCAACAGCAACAGCGGGTGTCCGTGGTACAGAATACGGTGCAGGATATGATCCAGATAGTGGTGAAACCAGCGTTGATGTAGCTGAAGGTGAAGTCTACGCAGCCGATGGTGATGGTAACGAGCAAACAATTACAGAAGGATTTAGCTACACAGCTGACTCATCTGGTGGTAGTGAGCCAACATATAACCCTGAAAAAGTTACTAGAAAACAATCAAAAGCAGCCTCTACTCCAAACAATAACTCTCAAAATGCAAGACGAGCAGCTAAGCAAGCACAGACTCAGGCCAAGAAAAAAATCCAAGCTGCAAAAAAGAGAGGACAAAATCAAGCAGCACGTAAAAAGGCTATGCAAAAAAGAAAGAAAGCAGCTACTAGAGCTAAAAAAGCCAAAGAAGCCCAAAGAAAAAGCGCTGCTGCTAAAAAGAAAAAAGAGTTAGAGTTGAAAAAGAAGAAAAAAGCCGCTGCTAAAGCAAAGGCAAAGGCTGCTGCGAAAGCAAAGGCAAAAGCAAAGGCTGCCGCAAAGGCTAAAGCTGCTGCCGCTGCTAAAGCTAAGGCCGCCGCAAAAGCAAAGGCTGCCGCTCAAGCTAAAGCCAAGGCAGCAGCTGCTGCAAAGGCAAAAGCCGCTGCCGCCGCAAAATCAAAAGCTGCTGCCGCTGCTAAAGCAAAGGCCGCTGCTCAAGCGAAAGCTAAAGCTGCCGCTGCCTCCAAAGCTAAAGCCGCTGCTGCTGCAAAGGCACAAGCAGCCGCAAAAGCAGCTCAGGCAAAAGCAGCTGCACAAGCAAAAGCCGCACAACAAGCGAAAGCAGCACAACAAGCTAAAGTAGCCGCACAGGCTAAAGCAGTTCAACAAGCTAAAGCCGCAGCAGAAGCTAAAGCTACGGCTCAAGCAGCAGCAAAAGCAGCCGCACAAGCAAAGGCTGCAGCTGCTGAAAAAGCTACAGCACAAGCTGCTGCACAAGCAAAAGCCGCAGAAGCTAAAGCTGCTGCAAGCGCTCAAGCCGCTGCAAAAGCACAAGCAACAGCACAAGCTGCTGCACAAGCTCAAGCTCAAGCAACAGCACAAGCTGCCGCAAAAGCACAAGCAGAAGCATCTGCAGAAGTAGCCGCAAAAGCTGGAGCTGAGGCTGCTGCAAAAGCTGAAGCTGAAGCTACAGCAAAAACTCAAGCGGAAGCTACCGCAAAAGCAGGAGCAGAAGCTGCTGCACAATCTCAAGAAGAGGCTGTTACAAAAGCAGGAGCTGAAGCCGAAGCTGCCGCAAAAGCCGTAGAAGAAGCAGTTGATGCTGCCAAAGCCGGTGCTGAAGCTGAATCTGGAGTAGAAGCCGCTGAAGCAGCAGCAGAAAAAGCTGGTACTGAGGCAGAGGCCGCCGCCGCAGCTGCAGAAGCTGCAGCAGAGGCCGTAGAAAGTGGAGATACATCTGAAGCTGAAGCTGCCGCAGCTGAAGCCGCTGAAGCAGCAGCCATTGCCGCAGCTGAAGCCGCTGAAGAAGCAGCTCGAATTGCCGCAGAAGAAGAAGCACTTCGTTTACAAGAGCAAATCGATGAAGCAGAAGCCCTTAGAAAACAAACAATTCTCGAAGTAATCGAAGTCATTGAAGCTAGAAATACAGCAATGACAGCATACAATACACAAGTTGAAACATTACTTATCGAAGATGGAGTGCCACCAGAGCAAAAGCTAGCCCAATTACTTACTATTATCCCTAGTAGCAATACTCTTGAAATTAATGATGCTCAAGCAATTAAAGATCAATTAGATGATGTAAATGCTACAGCCGAGCAGTTGGCAAGAGTAGACGCTCTGATTCTAGAGCAAGAAACACTTGTAAGTTCTGTTTTAAATACCTCTCAAAATTTAGCATCTATGCTGTATGAAGATGTAACACAAAGAAAAGAAGAATTTAACTCCATCCAAAACGAAATTAATCAAATTGTAGCTAACCAAAACATGGATCTAAGCATAAAAAGAGAAGAAATCGCTTTCTTAAAAACTAGAGCACAAGAAATCAGTGATAAAGTTAATCCAGATACCTTTAATTTAGAAAAACAAGCTATTACAGCCCTATTTTCTCTCGCTCCTAGTGAGTTACCGATTAGTGAAGAAGACTTTAACCTGTTCTCCCCTTCTGAGTTGAACAACATCAATACAGCAATCCAAAACATTGAGATCGCTGATGTCATTATTGATTTCGAATCAATTCTAAGCCCATCATTACAACGATCTAGTAAATTAGTTGTACCTGTAAAGTATGGAGCTAAGAGTTATAAAATAAAAGTAGACAGAAAATCTTTAAAAGATCATAAGTTAGTGCAACAAATTATTGAAAATGAGTTAAAACTTCAAATTGCAAGAGACAAAAATCTTCTAGATGAGCAATTTAGAGCACAAGAACTAAAAAGACTAAAAGAGCAAAGCAACAGAGAAAAGAGAGAGAGCGACTACAATCCTGCAACGGCTACTAGAGACGGCCAAGGAGTTTTCTTACCAGTAGGATACTAATCCACTCTCCTTATTTTCACCATCAAAAAAGCCTCGTATAATTACGAGGTTTTTTGCTACTAGTGCTAATCTAATTTAAGGCTTAGATTGTTAACTGCCTATTTTAAATACCATTACAAGCTTAAAACGTAATTTTTTAGGTAGTCATCTATTCAAGTAGAAAACTATATTTAGTACTTTAGACAGAATAACGAAACTTACCCATCCAGAATTGACTTTTCTACTGTATGGCAGACCAAAAAGTTTGAAAAGGTTTATCAAAACTACATTTTAAGCCTAATAGATATCATGAGAAATACAAAGCCTATATCAATGGATTTTATCTTGTTAATACTATTGAGCACGCTCAAAAAGAATTTGTAGGAGTTACAAACTAAATTTAACAAAAGATTACGCCTCGAAACAACAAAGCCAACGATTAACCAAAATACTTATTTTTTAGATGAGACGATATCTTTAGTCATGTCTTGCATTTGTTTTGACTCGTAAGACTGTGGAGAGACACCCTTAAGAAGCTTTAAAGGTAAATGAGTACACTTAGCTGCTATTGAGTTACCTAGTCGCTTAATTAGCTCTTCTTTACAATCATCTTCAGCGTTAAGGATTTTATGAATAGCCCTTTCTACCTCTTTTTGAACCAGAGATGCTTTCCATTGTTCAATATCTTTTATCAAGGGCACCAGACTTTGCTCGTTTTTCCATTGAGATAGAGAGTCCATCTCTTCGCCTATTATCTCGTAGATCGAGCTTTTTTGTGCATTTCGCTCTTCGATGTTTTGATGAACGACACTCTTTAAGTCTTCAATATCAAACAAATAGACACCTTGATGGTCTGCTAACTTAGGATCTAGAGTTCGAGGCATACTAATATCAATAAAAAATAATGGCTCAAACTTTCGTTTTTTCATCAAGCCTTTAATATGCTCCTCTGAAACAATATAGTCTGAAACACTAACTGCTGATATGACAACATCAACCTCTAAGATACATTGCTCTAATTTATCCAAAGAAATAGGCTGAGTATCAATACTTTGAGCTACTTCTTCAGCTTTAGATAATGTACGGTTCATCAAATAAGATTTTTGAATTCCGGCATCTACTAAGTGCTTTAGTGCTAATTTTCCCATCTCTCCAGCACCAAGAATCAATGCCTTTTTTTGGTAGAGGTCACCAAAAACCTTTTTGGCAAGTTCAACAGAAGCTTGAGATATAGATACAGCACCCCTAGAAATAGAAGTTTCGGTTCGTACTCGTTTACCAACTTTTACAGCTAATTCAAAAAGTCGATTTAAATACTTATCCGTCCAACCCAACTCTTTAGCGCTAAGGTAAGCCTTACGAACTTGAGATAATATTTGGTTTTCACCAATAACTACAGAATCTAAACTAGATACCACTTCTAACAAGTGCTTCACACAATCGTTATTTTTTTTGAGGTAGAACCATTGTTCAAACTCTTTGATAGTTAAGTTAAACAAAGAAATAAAGCGATTTTTAAGCTCTTCTGCGGAATCCTTTGTTGAAACTAGGTAACACTCTAGTCGATTACATGTTTGAATAACGACAACTTCTGAATAGATATCCTCTACTGCTGAGACAAATTGACTTTTTCTCTCTTCTGTAAAAAATAAAGAATCAAGTTTGTCAATACCACCTGAATGGTGATTCATCCCTATCATGCAATATATCATATCTAATACCTGTGAAATCCAAACATAGCAAACACAACAACTAATTGTATCAAATAAGACAAAATGGCAATTATGGATAAACGCTTACCAAGTTTACCTTGATATGCCCTTATCTGAAAATAAATCACATACGCCAACCAAGGCAAAAGGATGATTCCTTCATGACCATTACCAGAAAAAAGTTTCATACCCTTGCCGTGATAATGGACAACACCGCTCAAAATAGACAGTGTTAAAAAAATAAAGCCTAATAGCGTTGACCCATAAGTCATTCCATCTAAAGTCTTCAAATCTGGTAATCTATGAAACCAAAAATCAAAACTTTTATTTTTCAATCTTGAATTTTGAGTTAAATAAAAGATCGACGATACAAAAGATACAGTAAGCAATGATAGTGCCAGAAATGAAAAAACAGAATAAAAGTGAATCGAATCCGGAGATAAACTATGAAAATCCGCTAAACCAGATTTAGAAGATATACCCATAAATAAAAATAATAAGGGGATCAATAGATAAAAAAAGCCAACATACTTAACTTTATATTTATGTCGGTACATCAAATAAACAACCGCTACTATAAAATAGATTAATGTTAAAAAAGGAAAATGATTGAAGTCTAAGCCTGCGTCATAAGTGCTAGCTACATAATCGCCTATGGATATCAAATGACACAAGATACCCAATTGCAAAATAAAAGAGCCAATCAGGTCTAACTTTTCATCCTTATTCACAAAGGAAAACAAGTAAACACCAGCAGCTAAAAAATATAGTATCACTGTTATTTTCAAGAAAAATAAAGAAAACATAATTAAAACTGAACTTGCTTCAGTCAATCCCTCTTAGTCATTTATAATTTATACTAGTTTATAAGCAATTCTTAGTCCCAATTATATTGAGTTGATTTGAAATAGTACAAAATTTATGCGTCAGTATATACATTTTTACAGAAAGGGTTTTAATTTGTCCGATTTCGAGTCACAATTATAAGAAATTATTCTTTGAGTAGTCACTCAACACACCAGTTTATCTTTAGCTATCTAGAAGTCCAAAGCCATAAGTCTAGACTAAAAATATAATTGAATAAGTTTCTTTACTTGCACGATAAATATACGTAAAATACTAACATGGAAAAACATGCTTATGCTCAACAGTTGATGGTCCCTGAAATAGACGATCAAGCCAATCAATATCAAAACTCTATTCATTTTTTAGATGAAATAATGCCACTCTTAGAAAAACTTAGAGAGGATTTCCCATATCAATACCAAAGCTTTATCGATCAATGGAGCAAGTCCCGAATCATAAAGAAGAGTAATCGGTTCCAAGATACATTAGAGTACTTTTTAGTATTTTTAAAGCATAGCTTCGGAATGAATTTTCACATCATTGAAGAAGAAGACATGTATCACATTGAGTCCATGGATTGCCCTCTAATTCAATTACAAAGGCAAAATCGTGAAGTCAGTGAGTTAGAGCGAAAAACTCTTTGTTTTCATTGCTCAGAGTTCCATATTATAAAATTTTTAAGACACCACCAAGTATCATACCGCTTAACCCTCTTTCCATCAGGCTGCCAAATACAAGTAGAAAACCCAAGAGAAGAACAACAAAACCCCTTGTTCTACTAAAAGTAGCCCCCAAGAACAGCAAGAAAAGACTCCACAACAAAACAAGCTTTTGAAAAACAAGTAAAGCTATAAATAAGAATTCAAGCCAAGCAAGAATTCCCCATCCAACTTCAACAAAAAGAAAGTGTTCAAGCGAAGCAAGAACACAAACCCCCATAACGCAAAAAAGATCTCATATGAAGGAAGTATTTTGGTTTACTCATTTTCGACGTGTACTAGTGTACACAAGAAAATGAAGTAAGCCAAAAGACGAGTTCAGATGAGATCGTAAACAAGAACCTAGTTTACGGTGCGGACATACACTGGTAAGTTATCTGATTCAGATAACTCAGTCGCAGCTTCAAGAGCCTTTCTACGAGTAGCGTAGTTACCAACTAATACCTTGTATAAAGTTTTAGAGCCCTTGTGAGTTACCTCAACATCTGAGTTAAAACCTTTTTTGAACATAGAGTCTCTAAGAGCCTGAGCATTATCTTCTCGTAAAAATGATCCTATTTGAATCGTAAATTGAATCATTGCCGCTCTTGTTCTGAAGTTTTCAACAGAAGGTAAAGCAGCTGGGTTTTTAGCTTTATCAATTTGAACTTGTTTATCGATATTTTCAATATCGCCTTGAGTCAGAATACTAAACTTAGCTTTTGTGTTTCTGAGACTTAAGTAGCTCTCAAGCTTAGCCAAGTCACTTTGATCTAAAGGTGAACCTAAATAAACACCATAAACATCATTAAACAATACCAAATCGAATTGAATATCTAAGTCTCCAAAATCCATTTGCTTCATTGCATCAAATGCCTCTTGTCTAGTAGCAAAAGTTGTGGCAAGCTTCAACTGAAAAACTTCAGTATTTACAGCATCATTTACCTCTAACTGAGTTGACATAGGGGCATCCAAAAAGCTCTCTGTAACATTAACACCAGTATTTGCTGTTTGCTTCACGACGACATCAGGTACAACCATGTTTATATCTGTATTATCTTCTAGAACAGAATCGGGAATATCAACAATTGGCGACTCAGTTACTTCTACCAATGGTGTCTCAGTGACATTGTCACCTAAAACACCATCTTCAAGATTTACCATGAAGTTTTCATCTGCTCCTGCATCTGAAATAACCACAGTACCCGCATCATCTTGAGATGAGTCCAAAATCATTTCGGAGGAAGATACATCAAACTCTCTATCAACTGCACTAAACTGATTGGCTTTAAAAAAACTCTCAAAAGTAAATAACGCAAGATAAAACAGCAAGCATGCTATGATCAGCCATGCCATTAAAGATATTAACTTATCTTGTGTTTCTGGTATTGTATCAAGAGTTTCTAGTGGTTCTTCCATCTTTATTCCTATAATATTGAACTATTTTAAAGTCAGACCGAAACAGCCTTTTCGAAAAGACTATGAATCTTGCGTAAATATACCAAAAAAGACAAAATCATACAAGAAAGAACAAAAATTGTCCTATTATCTTTCTTGCTGCATTCTTACCACAAGCTCTTGAGCCTTTGGACCATCTAAACTCTCTAAGATTTTACCGAGAGTTTTAGGCTTCATACGCTTTAAAATTTGAAAAGACTCGTCAGCTCCCCCTAAATTTATAATTTCAGCAGCTTTTTGAGCATCCATTTTTGAATATGTAATTGCTAGTGTATCTAAACGCGCTTCGAGTTCAGCGTTTCTCGCTATAGCTCTTTGCTCTGCAAGTTTCTTTTCATTGTCTTTAAAACGCTTTACTTTACCATCGAAAGTAGTTTTCTCTTCTTCATGAATTTTAAACAAGTTTTCAAGCTTTTGTTTTTCTTCATGAATTTTCAAAGACTCTAGCTTTACTCTTTGAAGCAGCTCTTCAACATATTTCTCTTTATCAGTTAGCAGGGCCTGTTGCCTATCTCTTGGAGACATAGAACTTACTTTAGCTCCCTGTAAGTATTTCTTTCCAATACTAGAGTTTTTTATCACATCAGGAAACTTACTTTTTAAATCTACGAACCCCATATAATCGCTCATAATTAATATTACAATAGAAAGAATAGCAATTACTACACTCAAAAATATCATCATTATTTTTTCAACAAAACTACCCATTATTTACCCCGCTTAGCTCTTAAGATTAAGCTTATATCATCAATCTGTTCTTGCTCAAAAAGTAAGCGTTCTTTTTTATATTCTCGTATTGCCTTTTCTTCTAGCTTTTCGTAAATTTTCACTTCTTTTACAGCCTCTTCTAAAAGTCTTTCGGCATATTTTACAGCACCGTATGCATCTTGCAGTTTTAACTCTTGAGATACAATCTTATAGTCTACCCCATCTTCATAGGCCTTGGCATGTTCTGCCCTATGAAAATCTAACTCTTGTTTAAATTTTATTATACAATCTCTAACCGATCTTTTTTCATCATGCAAAACTTTTAAGTTTTTTTGTTCTTCTTCAAACTTTTTTTGACTCTCAAACAAAAAATCCTTTTGCTCATCTACTTTACGCTCTTTCAACTTTTTCACAACAGCCAAACGAAATGTAAATTTTTTCATTGTAGAGCCTCTGCTAATTGTCTTTGCATCTCATCGAATGATACATATTCATGAGTACCCTGTTTTAAAAACGCATTGATTTGATCAATTTTTGCAATAGCCATATCTGTTTTAGCATTAGAACCCGCTTGATATGCCCCAATATCAATTAAGTCCTTACTTTTTTCATAGTTGGCTAATAGTTCACGTAATTGAATTTGTAGCTCCCTATGACGATCATCAGAAATAGTCAGCATAAGTCGAGATACAGACTCCATAACGTTAATAGCAGGGAAATGCCCTTGATGGGCTAAGTCTCTAGACATAACAATATGTCCATCTAACAAACCTCTAACAGCATCTGCTACTGGTTCATCCATATCTCCACCTTCTACTAAAACTGTATAGATTCCAGTGATTGAACCATGTTGGTTGGTACCAGCTCTTTCAAACAGTCTAGGCATTAATGCAAAAACTGATGCTGGGTATCCTCGATTTGTTGGCGTCTCATCTGCTGCCAATCCTACTTCTCTTTGAGCCAAGGCAAATCGTGTTACAGAATCCATCATTAGCATTACATTTTTACCTTGATCTCTAAAATACTCTGCAATTGCAGTAGCAACGAATGCTCCCTTGAGTCTCACAATTGCCGGCTCAGATGACGTCGCAATCACTAATACAGATCGCTTCATACCTTCTTCACCAAGAGCCTCTTCTATAAACTCTCTTACTTCTCTCCCTCTTTCCCCAATTAAAGCAATTACATTAACCTCAGCTGCAGTATTTCTAGCAATCATACCCATTAAAGTTGATTTACCAACCCCAGAACCGGCAAACACCCCTACTCTTTGTCCTGTTCCACAAGTAATACAACTATCTATGGAGCGAACTCCCATGGGCAAAACATCTCTGATGCTCGGTCTAGACATGGGGTTTGGAGGATCATTATCGACCTCATAATATTGAGTGGTTTTTATTTCGCCTAGTCCGTCGATAGCTTTACCTAATGGGTCCATAACTCGACCTAACACTTGTGGCCCAACCTTAACTCTCAAACTTTGACCAGAAGCCATTACTTTAGAGCCTGGGGCAATCCCCATAATAGGCCCATAAGGCATTAACTTTACTAACTCTTCTTTAAAACCGATGACCTCTGCTGTAATCTGCTCTCCATCTTTACCGATAATGTAGCAAATTTCACCCAATGAAACTTCAGGTCCAATAGATTCAATCAAAAGCCCAGTGACTCGATGGATTTTTCCAATTCCACTCACTAAGCGCGCCGCATCAATGCGTTCGTATAATCCCTCCCAATAAGCTTCATTCATCAGGAAATAACTCCTTATTTAGAAGAAGCATTTGATTTTGAACTGACGAGTCTACTGAACCTGTTTCGGATTCTAAAATACAGCCACCCCGATTCATGTTTAAATTAGGGACAAGCTCCACTTGAGTTGTTGGATGAAACAAACGTTTAAAATCTTCTTCTTTACATTTGATAGCATCATAATCTTCTTGGGCTACGATCACTTTTAAATGATTAGCACGACTTAACTCTTTTAAGCCCTTTCGGATATTATTGTAAACATAATCCAATGTGTGCTTAGGAAGCTCGCCTAAAATCTTTTCGCTATACTTTCTGACATATTTGAATATGAATTCCTCTTGATTTGCTAAAAATTGCTCTCTCTCAGCTAAAATCTGTTCACTAACGCTAGAAAGATTTTCGATCATATTTGTAAACTGTTTCAGCCCATCTGCATAACCAGCGTTATACCCCTCTTCTTGCCCTCTAGTAGATGCAGTGTCGTATAACTCTTGCGTTTGAGTTGTGAGATTGGCTAAATCTGCCTTTTTGGCTGCAAGCTCTTCTTGAAACTTTGCTTCAACTGCTTCTATTTCAGCTTCTTTGTGCTGCATAAAAACATCAGCTTGCGTCTGTGCTTCTAATATTAGAATTTCAGCTTCTCGCTTGGTGTCTTCACGAAGTTTATCAGACTCTAATTTTAGATTTTCTAAAGCAAGCTCTGAACTTTTGACAGCTTTATCTTGTAGAACTTCAGCTGTTGACTTAATTCGTTGCTCAATCTGCCATTCATCTCTTATGGATTGAATGGCATCTATTAGTTCATTGTGACTCATCTTAAACCTATACCCGACAAATTAGTCAGAATGCTTGAATAAAACCAAGTGGTATATTCCTAAAAATATGTAACTATTCAATTATAATTTTTCAATTTCCTAGTAAAGATTGATTACACCTAGCTTTTTGATCATTATAATATTTTATATTTACAGCTTTTGAAGTGCAGTGAACTACTCGAAAAAAGCTTTAAAAACAAAAGAGATAGTGAGCTAAACCGCATTAATAAAGTAAAACCTACGATAAATTTGTATGTTCCTCGCCTTTTATCGAAGAGACCAGCTCAATACTTACAAAAATAACAAGTACTTACTATTATATCTTATCAGATTAAATAAAACTCAATTCTAGTAATAACTTTCATCAAACATAATGGTACGAATAATTTTAACTAAGGTCTCTGGCTCTTCTCTTGCTGTTTCCATGAGAAGTCTTTCACGTTCGTTTTTCTCTCTTTGCTCAACAGTTAGAACTTCTTCTTCTGTTTCAGATTGCTCTTCAATAGACCTTTGAGCCATTTCAAGCATTTCAGAACGTTTCTTTCTACTGAATATTCGATACTCACGTAAGGCCCCTAACATTAATGCTAGAATCCCACAAATAATACCTGCAGTGAAAGCTTTAGCTTCAAAGGCTCTTAATTTAGTATCCTCACGACTCTTTCGCTCTTGGGCGATTCGGTTAAATACAAAAGCAGCAACCGAAATTTTATCTTTTCTAGCCTCATCAAAACCTACAGAAGCGGACACTAAATTAACAATAGTATCTTTTACTTCATCTGTTAGTTGCTTATCCGTCAAAACTTCGGAGTTTATCACAACCGAAACCGTCATTCTCTTAACCGTACCCAAAGCCTTTTTGATCACTTGAGATCTTTGCTTATATGCATAGTTGATCCGTGCTTCTTTCATTTTAGAAAAAGAAGTTGTTAGCTCAGGTGCTTGATAACCTGGGATATTACTTGTTGTCCCTGGTACAGCTTTTGGATCTTTTGTAGAGTTTTCACTTTCTTTGAGCTCCTCAGATATCTTCACCCCTTGATCTTCTCCAGCTACTGGTGGAGCTAGCTCTTTGGATTCTTCTGAAACTGTATCGAAATTAAGCTCTAAACTTACCTCTACATTTACGTTTTTCTCTCCGTAAATTTCTGCTAATGACTTTTGAGCCTTTCTTTTTAAATCCTTTTCTTTTTTTGCTGTTAAGTCATGATGAGTAACATTTTTATCTTTTTCATGAATCAAAGTAATTAAGTCTCGACCCTTATCGTCACTAATATGAATATTTGATTCTTTTAGCCCCAAAACAGAGTTTTTAACTAAATTTATCATTGTTTTTACTTGAGCTACTTTAATATCAGCAAGAGGGTCCTCTAACTGAATCAAGACAGAAACAGTAGTTTCTTTTTGATCTACAGAAAACAAAGTGGCTTCTGCCCTTTGAATATGAACTTTAGCGTATTCTATATTGCGATAATGCATTATAGTTTTAGCTAAGGCCCCCTCTTTTGCACGGTTAATTTTTACGTCTAATTCTTTTTCAGTTAAACCAAAAGAAGAGTTCGCATCTAAAATTTCTGTGTAGTCTAAAACAGCATTAGGAAGTGCTTTTGCTTCAGCCAAGGCTAAATGAGCTTGTTCTCTCTTATCTCGAACAACAGAGATTACATGCCCTCCATCACTTGATTTAGCTTTAAACCCAAGTTCTTTTAACTTTGATTTTACAGCCAAAGCTTCTCTTTTATCTTTTATGTACTGAAAAATTGGAACGTATTCTTCACTTGAATATAAAGAAATAAACAAAGTTAAGATAATGAGTATAGAAAAGAAACCTACTGACGAACCTATTTTTTGCTTGGTCGAAAGTTTTGCCCATGCGCTTTTTATATTAGCAATTTGATCATTCATTGAAAATTATCCTATTGCTAAATTATAGACGTGTTGAAGAAATATCTCGATATGCTTCCATGATCTTCTTGCGAAGTGACATCATGGTTTTCATTGCCAGTCCAGCTCGCTCTGATGCAATCATAACATCATGAACATTCTCGACTTCTCCCATCAAAAACTTTTTGGTAATGTCTTTGGACTGCATAGACAAGTCATTGGTATCATCCACTGCTTGCTCCATATAATCTGCAAAGTTACCAACAGCTTTATCTACTGGATTTTTTGGTTTCATGCTAACGCTATCTTCAAAAGAAGACACCATTCGTTCATTTATCTTTAAAAAGTCAAGGCTCACTAGTAGCTACTCCTTCTACCCCTGACCGATAGATAGAGCAGAATTAAATATCTGCTTGGAGGTTGATAAAGCGGTAACATTGGCTTCGTAGGCTCGAGAGGCGGTAATCATATCTACCATCTCTTTCACGACATTCACATTTGGTAAATCTACATATCCTTTCTCATTTGCATGAGGATGACTTGGGTCATAGATAGTTTTAAATTTAGATTTATCTTCTAGAATCTCGGCAACACGTACTCCAGAACCATTAAATGATTCGCCTTTGTTTGCTTTTTCGATTTTCTCCATTTCCTTGTTAAAGACTGCTTCAAATACAGGTAACTGTCTTCGGTAAGGGTTTCCATCATTGGTTTTTGTGGTATTTACATTGGCAATATTATTGGATATGATATCCATTCTAAGTCGCTCTGCTGTCAACCCGGATGCTGCTATGTCAAATGATCTAAAAACTGTCATAATTTAATCCCTACTCTGCTTGGAGAATTTCTTTGAATCCATTAAAGTAACTATTAATCTTTTGTGTGTACATCTGATATTTTAAACCATTTTTGGCCATTTCAGCCATTTCAATATCAACGTCTACACTTGATTTGTCATTACGATAATAGGTTTCTTCTTGAGTAACCAATCTAGGAGTTAAACTTTCAAAATCTTGTCGACCAAATGCTATATGTCTTGGGTTAGCACGCTTTGCTTTGAAGCCAGTCTTATCTATTGCTTCCCGGAGTTCTTTCTCAAAATCAGCAGTATCTCTACGCTTATATCCCGGTGTGTTTACATTAGATAAGTTGTTTACCAAAAGATTATGACGAAATGCCGCATGATCAGCGGATCTTGTCATCATGGACAAATAGTTATTTGATGTCATTGATTTAATCATTTTTCTCTCCTGGTTTACTTATCGACCAAGCTTCACTAAAACATTAACATAAAATGCACTTTTTTGCACTTTTTTGTTAGTCTTTGTACTTTTTTGTTTATTTTTGGAGGAAATATTTTTAATCAATTCTGAACTTTAAAAGTCCAAATCTCAATTTTTCAATCAAATTTTATGGCTTTTTAGTGTTGTATTTAATACATATAAAGCCTCAACTTAAATCAAATATACCTAGCCTGACTAAAAAAGTTATATTTAGATCCCTCCGCTATAGTCTGAATAAGCTCATAATAATTGTTGTAACATACAATCTACTGAACAAATAAAACCCCATGTTGATGGGCTTTGTATTTTTCATGATCCTGTTTGAAGGGGAAAGATTTTGAAAACTTAAGTCTTTGATTAATACAAATATAGAGTCTTTATATTTGGAGGGAATATATGATAGGGCTACTTAGTATATTGAAGTAGCTCATACTCCAAGTAAATAATTTTAGTCTTTTTGTAAATCAGGCAGAGAGATTGAATCTAGGTTTTCTATCTCTTCTTTTGAAAAGCTATCTACTTTTTGCAGTGCTCCCGAACTTTGCACAAACAGATAATACTTGCCACAGGAGTCCACTAAGTACATCGTTGTATTGGTATCAAAGCTTTGCTTTTTAACAACGTTAAACAACTCTCCGCTACCAGTAGCAATAAAGTTTGGATATTTTTTTAAATACTTACTCAAAAAAATAAACAAAGAAATTACTACAAACAAACCAAAAGCAATTCGTAAATATGTATTGGGATCAGAAATGATGTCTGGCATAAATTTACTCTATAATCTCAAAAACTTAGTGTAAGACAGATTTATATAGTATTCTTTTTATCCCTATAATGCAAAAAAGGGTTTTGAAATTTCAAAACCCTTTTTTAAAAACAACTATTGTTTACCTGCAGCTGCGTTTAATCTATCCATTGGATTCACAATGGATGTGATTCTGATACCAAAGTTTTCATCGATAATCACAACTTCACCACGAGCAATCAATTTGCCCTGTACATATAATTCAACAGCTTCTCCAGCCTGTTTGTTTAATTCAACAATAGAACCATTAACTAACTCTAAAATACCACCAATAGGCATCCTAGCTCTACCCAGCTCTACCGTAACTTGTAAACAAACGTCCTTCAAAAGCTCCATGTTCCCCATTTGACCGGTACCCATGCCATAAGGTGAGATCGGAGCAAATTGCCATGGACTATAAGACATATTTGCTGAATTTTGATTCGGAGCCGCACCCATATTTGGAGGAGTTTGTCCCATACCCGGCATTTGACCCATTCCTGGCATCTGACCCATACCAGGCTGTTGTTGCATTTGTTGCATCATCATTTGCTGCTGTTGCATCATTTGCGCCATTTGAGGATCCATACCTGGCATTTGTCCCATAGCTGGATTTTGCCCCATGGCTGGGTTTTGTCCCATAGCTGGGTTTTGTCCCATATTTGGAGTTGGAGCTTGCTCTGCAGCAGGAGTAGCTTGAGGAGCTGGACTTTCTGCTGCACTACTTGCACCATCATCATCAAATGACGCACTAGGGTCTTTCGTCTTTAGAAATACTTTCGCTAATTCTTTGGACATGACATATTTGAAGTTTGCAGTATTGTCTCCCACCGTAAAGTCATAATCAATACACACAATATCATCCTGCTTTAGCATGCCTGCTTCAGATGGAATATCATCGTCCGTCAAAATACATGCAGCGGGTGGAGTATTTTGAATATCTTTTCCTAAGTTTTGTGTTAATGCAGGAACCACTTTTCCCAAGAGGCCATTAAAACAATCAGTGATTGCTGAGATAGCCAAGTCATCAAAATCAAAAGAAGGATCTTCGTCCCACTCACCACTCATCATAATGGATGCAATCATTGCACCGGTCAAACTAGGAATTACAATTCCAGCTTTTCCATCAGAATAATCTGTAGCAATAAATAAGTGCTCCGTACTGCTAATAGATTGCATGACATCAGCAGAAGACAGACAAGTTGCTTTACCATTTGTTAATGCCACTTCTTCATTGACATATTGAGATAATATAGGAATTTCTTTTTTTACTGTTGCATCAGATAGCTCCAATAAAATTCGCATTTGCTCTGCCGTAAAGTAACCACCAGAGCCATCCCCGCCGTCATCTCCACCATCTTCAATATCATCGAGACCGAAATCGCCTTGCAATAGTGCATCAATCTCATCTTGTGAAAGCATATTTTCATCGCTCATTGATTTCGTCCTCTCTACTTAAAACGTGGGTGATTGTCACGGCCATTTTTTTGCCCGATACTCCCGGTAACCCTTTAAATTTAGTTTTATTATCTATAATCAATTTCAACTCATCATTTGGTTTACTATCTAACTTAACCACATCACCAACTTGAATATTTAATAGTTCGTTATATGTTAATTCAGATTTGCCTAGGACAACTTGTAAATTGTCGTCCATTCTTCTTATCATTCCATCAATTAACTCTTCGTGCTCTTCAACACTCTCAGATCTTTGCACCATATAAAACTGGGATGCCGAAAGCTTGCTCGCTATCGGCTCCAAAGCAAAGTATGGAATACAAAGGTTCATGATCCCTTCAACATTATTGATCGAAACCTCAAAAGTTATCAATAACACCATATCGTTTGGAGGCACAATTTGCGTAAAACTTGGGTTAGACTCAAACTGAGAAAATTGAGGTTCTAAAGGAACTACATGGGACCAAGCCTCGTTTAGTTCTTGTAAAATTCTCAACATAATCTTATTTAAAACAGCTTCTTCAATATCAGATAGCTTTCTTTTTTCTTGTTTACTATCTCCTTGGCCTCCAAGAAGTCGATCTAAAATTGCAAAAGACAACTCTAGATTCATTTCAAATATAGCTTTCCCTTCTAGGGTTCCTAGATTAAAAATACATAAAAGGGAAGGATTATCTACGGATCGAATGTACTCTTCGTAGGTAATTTGATCCTGAGAAGCGATTCTCATGTTTACGATATACCGCAATGACGTAGAAAAAAACGTGGTAATTGCACGAGTAAAGTTTTCATGAATATGCTGTAATGTTCTTAGCTGATCTTTCGCAAAACGTGTTTGACGTTTAAAGTCATACATTTTGATTTTGTATTTGCTAAGGGCATTGCCACTGTCGCCACCGGAATCATCCTCATCGGAATCTACATTTAGTGATTGAAGTAATGAGTCTATGTCCGTCTGTGATAATAAATCATCAGCCATTTGTGTCTCCTATAAACTCATAAATAACAGTTTGGTCACATGAACCTCTGTTACTCTTCCTTGCTCTTCTTTTACTTCCATATCTCTCTCAAGAATTGCATTTATAATTTCTTTCAACTCTTCTCCAAGTAATTTTCGTTGAAAAGAGTAAATAATATCTGATCTAGTTTTTTCTGAAAAATAAGCCAATATTCGATCAATTAGCGGTGCTGCAAACTCCGGAGCCGAAATAATAGCCTCTAGTGCCCCATTAGAAATACCCACATTGAGCCGAATCTGGGCCGAATACGAACTCTGATCCTCACCCTTTTTGATGTAAACCATGAAACTCTTATCTTTTGAGTCTGCTCCAACTAAAACCATTTTGACAGTTTTCTTTTCTTCTTCAAACTGCACTTCATTGGTTTGGTTTTTTCTATTGATTACATTATTGGTAACTTTAGTAGCAGTAAGCATACTTACAATGATTAAGATAAGACAGACTACTAGCGCAAAGAGTCCCATTACTATTTTGGAAGATCCACTGGATTTGGATTCTTCTTCTATGTCTCCGACTTCATCAGCCATTTTTTCTCCTATCTTTTTCGCTATCGTCTCATTTTCACTCCAAGTAAATAGTCTTACAAAATTTAGATTAAATGAATCTTTTTTGTATTCCTTTTGAAATATCTAGTCTTCATTGTAAAATGCTCGGAAAGCTAAACCTCATATTCAATTTTACACTGATCTACAGGACCTTGAAAAGTGAAAGCACCTGTATTATTAGTGCAATAACAGATTTTATCTTGAAGCCGTATTGTAGATTTTCAAGGTAAACAACATCTAACAGGAGTCTTTATGACTAAAAAAATTATAGTCGGAATTATTACCGCATCGGATAGAGCATCAAAAGGAATATACGAAGATCTAAGTGGACCTGCCATCATAGAAGTGCTTACAGAGTACATCGCATCAGATTTTGAGCATATTATTAAAGTTATACCCGATGAAGAAGATCAAATCGAACAAGCCATGATCGAACTTGTAGATCAAAACGAATGCTGCTTGGTCGTTACTACGGGAGGCACAGGCCCAGCACTTCGCGATGTAACACCAGAGGTAACAGAGAGAGTCTGTCAAAAGATGATGCCTGGTTTTGGGGAATTAATGAGACAAACATCCCTGCAATACGTACCAACAGCCATTTTATCTAGACAAACCGCAGGAATCCGAGGAAACGCCTTAATCCTAAACCTACCCGGTAAACCAAAGTCAATTAGGGAGTGCCTAGAAGCAGTTTTCCCAGCCATCCCCTACTGCATAGACCTAATAGAAGGCCCCTACATAGAAGCCGACGAAAGCCACATAAAAGCCTTCCGCCCAAAAAAGAAATAAACAAATATAATCAGTATTTTTTTCTTTACGAAGTCTATAATTATCACCCGTAAATCTAATGATGTTACGATATTTTTGTGCTACAATTTTATTGATTTAAAACACATATACAAAATGAGGACAAATGTCAGACCATGATCTTAGCCACCAAGAATTGCTGCATTTGCTTACTGAACATAACAATTATCTTGATAAAACAAATGAGTATAATGGTAAGAAACTTTCACTAAAAAGTGCATCAATATATGAGCTCAATCTATCTGGCTCAAACCTCAATTCAGCAGTTTTTGAATTCTGCTTGTTTGACACTGCAAACTTTAGCCGTTGCTCTTTTATAAACTCTACTTTTTCCTTTGCAATTTTACATAAAGTAGTTTTTTCTCATGGAGACTTTTCAGGAGCAATTTTAAGTGCAAATTGCACTTCATGCAATTTTGATAATTGTATTTTTGATGAATCAACATCTTTCGAACTGTTCTCTGTTGATTATGAAACATACTCAAAATCAAAATGGGAGCCAAAGTTTATCTTAGATATATATAATAAGGGTGCCTCTATCTGTACCAAGCTCGAAAGCCTTTTGATTGAGCACTTTGGCGAAAATGTAATCATTAAAAGTGAAAAAGAATTGCCAATAAAAAAGGATTTATTAACTGAAGAAGAAAAAGCACAACTATTAAATGGAGACTTTCTTCTATAACTCTATAGACCTAGATATCTTCTATGCTTAAAAGGTCCGCCACAAACCAGGTTACAGAAGATGAGTGGATTTTACTTCACTTGTTTTCGAATAGTACATCCTGTACTAGAGAAAACAAAGAGAAGCAAAATACGCCATCAGCCGTGACCGCATAAAAAGAAATCATCCACAGAATCGAAATTGCTTCGCTCGATACACTACTTGCAAGCAGAGAAACACAACCAAATCCAATAAACTAACCTAAATGTTGGGGAAGAAATATTTGGTAAACTGCACTTCTACAATCTTAACCTTATCTCCCGTCAGCCCTCGTCGACGCAATACCTTATTTAAATCGGAAATCAAAACACTTTTTCCTGTTTCATCAGGGTCTTGGATTATTTCTAAAATCTCTCCTTGTGACTTAGTAGATAGAAATCTTAATACAACAGAACAAAGAGGCGTCATTGCTAAATTAAACTCTTCTGGTGCATCTTCTTGATTGATCCCTAAATACATTGAAAATTGAAGCGCTCGATCATCGGATCGGATGGTAGACATAAAAGGAGCTGGTTTTGCTGATCCAGACGAAAGAAGTGGAATATAAGCCTTTGCTCGATCAAGTGTTGTCATATCAACAGCAGCTTCTTCTCCCTCTTCTTTTGTTGCAGCATCTCCCCCAGAAAACATCAAAACTACAATTAAAATAATAACTACTACAATTGCACCGATTCCACCGAGGACTTTTTTATCCTTCCAATCTATATTTTGTAGCTTATCTTTAAATCCAGCGGCGCTTTCTTCAGGACTTGCTTCAATTTTTTCATCTTCATCTTCCATGATATACCTCTATTTATGGCTTTTTGAACATTCTTACTTCAAGTCGCCTATTGTCTCTTAACTCTATTTGATTATGCCTATATTGATACTTCGGCTGATATGCCCCAAAACTAACCAATGAAAAACGAGCTGGATTAAAATCTTCTGTTTCATCTAACAAAAAGCTCAATACACTTAAGGCTCTTGCACCAGCAAGGTTCCAAGTATCTTTATAGTTTAAGTTATTTGGTAAGTAAAAATCTGTATGCGATTCAATTTGAAAGAAAGTATTTTCTTTCTCTTTGTATTTATCCAAAAATATTTTATAAATCTTTTCTTTAGCTTCTTCTTTCAATTCAGTGGAGTTTTCTTCAAACAACAAATCATCTGAAAAGTGAAACACTGCATAGTTTAAGTCATGGGAAGTATTAAATACTATCCCAGATAATGTAGCATGCTCCTCCATTGTTCGTTCTTTGACTGTAGGGTCTTGAAAGTCATGATTTTTATCTTCAGAACGAAAGTTTTGTTTATCTTGATGATTCTTTTTTGGCTTTGACTTACCCGATAATTTATCCTTTGATTTTTGCTGCCCTGTATTGTCGTCTAAATTTTGATCTCTACCTGCACTAATATCAATTTTTGAGGCATCGGAACGATTTGGATCATAATTTTCTCCTTGTGACCTCATAGGATTCATTTTTTTCATAGCATACTCTTGCTCTGTTTTCTTTTCAGGACTTCCACCAGAGTAATTTTGTTGTTCTGCTTGTGCTCTTGGAATTTCTTCACTGTCACTATCATCTTTAATTTTGGATGTATTTTGAAAGGATTCTTTCATAAAAGACTGGGGCTTTTCTAAATCTTTTACAATCTCTTCTACTTCATTTTTTTCTGCTGAAACGAGCTTTAATGCTTTTGACGCAGCACGCTTAGCGGCATAGAGCATTTCTAGTTTTTCTTTGGGTGGTTTTTTCTTTTTAACTTCTATCAACACTTTAGCAACAGCAGAATCAAAAGAGCTATCTGTTTTTTTAGGTGGTTTTCTAGCTGAACCAGTACCCATAGTAGTGGAGGTACCTGATAAGACACCAAAAGCTCCTCTCATACTTTCTTTTAAGGATTCAAACTTCTTAGTCTCCATAGTTGAAAAAGAAAACAGCAATACAAAAAAACACAACAAAAGTGTCATCAGATCACCGTAGGTAACCATCCAATCAGGAGCCCCCATAGGAGGGCATTCTGGGCACTTTTTCTCTCCCATTATTCGCTCCTAATCAAGTTCACAACGATTCGATTATCTTCTCCATGAGCCTCTCTATCTTCTCCCTGATCTCGTAACTTGATATTTCTAGAGACAGAAGCTCCCCAAGCAACTGCAGCAAAACTAGAAGGAGATAATTTATGAAAAGTGTTTAAATAATGAGTGATAAAAGCTACTGACTGTTTCATAGTCAATTCTCTATTATCATTGTAGTTTTCTGGTTCAGAGGTATCTGTATGAGCCTCAACTTGTATATAACCTTCTGCCAATTGCTCATCCATTTTTAACATATATCGATTAATTCTCATTGCGATATTGGGTTTTAATCTAGATGATTTAGGATAAAATAACTCTTTAGTATTAATGGTAAACAAATGAACAACACCACGATTAGAGTCTGATTGTGAATCTTTCACTTGTCCAGAAACGTTTAAGCTTTCTGTATCAGAAACTACTTTTTTAGGAACAGGAAAATCAAATCTTTTTTTTGCTCCCTTACCTTCTACAGCATCCATTCTCTTGTGGTTTTTTAAGTTTTCTCCTGTTAGGGAATCCTTATCTTCATTTTCTCCTGGATTACCTACCAAGGATTGATTTCTACCTTGATTTTTTCTGGAACGAGAGGCATCTCCCCTTTTTTGAGAAAACTGATCTCCACGGGCTAGCTTGACATCAGCAGGTGCTTTTTCTTCTAGATTGCTCTCTTTATCTTTTAAATTTAGTGCCAAACGGCCCTGTAGATCTGATAAATCTGTTTTTGTACTTCGAATAACTTTATCGCTATCGGACGGATCTGCATCAGGATCAATCAATTTTGATCGAAACTGCTCTTCTCTTTCTGCCTCATTCTTTTCTTTGGAGCGATCTACATCATTGTCTTGGGCTTTTTCTTGTACAGTTTCAGAAAGATACTCTAAATTTTCAATCGCTACAGTACTTTGAATTTTATCGATTTCTTCTTCGATCAATCCAACGGCATCTTCCGCTTGTTGCGTCATGGAGTTTAGATACACTATCTGCTCGAATGGAAATTTATCTGATTTAGCTTTTAATACTTTTTCAACAGCATTATCAAAAAGTTTTGAAGACCATTTTTGGGTTTGGCGAGAGATTCCTTTTCCCTCCATTGCATTGTGTCCGCCTAACATCCCAAAGGCACCTACAAAGGACTCCTTTAAGGATTCAAACATAATTTTATCCATGCTTGAAAACGAAAACAACAACACAAAAAAACAAAGCAAAAGGGTCATCAAATCCCCGTAAGTCACCATCCAATCTGGTGCTCCGGTAGGAGGACATTCTGGACACTTATCTTTTCCCAATTATTCTTCCTCATCATCTGAACCAAATGAGTTTCTGTCACCTGGAGGTAAAAATGATTTAAGTTTTTCTTCAACAATACGGGGGTTATCCCCTTGTTGGATTGATAAAATTCCTTCAATTGCAATTGTATATACCATAACTTCAATGGCCGCTTTTTGCTCTAAGTTTCCTTCCATAGGAATAGTAAAAAGATTAGAAACCACAGCCCCATAAAACGTAGTAATCAACGCTACAGCCATAGATGGACCTAGGGTGGCCGGATCATCTAACTTAGCAAGCATGTTTACCAGTCCAACTAGTGTACCAATCATTCCAAATGCAGGGGCAAAGGTAGACATACATCCAATAAGATCTTTACCCTTTTTGTGACGAGCATCCATTTGCTCTACTTCTGATTCTAAGATATATCGAACCAAATCCCCTTCTGTTCCATCAATAACTAATTGAATTCCTTTTCTCACAAAGGGATTTTCAACCTTATCCATATCTTCTTCTAGAGATAATAGTCCTTCTTTACGAGCTTTTTCTGCAAAATCAATCAAAACTCGAATAATTGAAATGGCTTCTAAGTCTCCAATACGAAAAGCAACTTTAACTACTTTAGGTATTTGTTTTGCTTCTTCGAAAGTAAAGTTTACAAAAATAGTCGCAAAAGTCCCTCCAATTACAATTTCTAGTGAAGGGGGATCAAAAAAACCAAGTAACTTTAATGGCTCTAAAAAGTGATTTGAAATCGCAGAAGCAATAAAGAGAAATCCTAAGAAATATCCAAATGCGGTACCCGTATCAGTCTTCATCTATTCTCCTAGCCACTGGATTAAATCTACTTTGAATCAACCTCTTATATTCAAGCACTTTCTCTATTACTTCTTCTATAGACTCTGCTACGAGGTATTTTTCACCGGTACTTAAAGAGATCATAGTATCCGGCGTAGACTCTACTATTTGAATAAATTCAGCATTCAAAAAATATCTATCTGTCTTCTTTTTATTTAATTTGTGAACACAAATCATCTCAACCTCAAAAAGAACCAAGTAATTGGTACATACAAAATTCGTCTCCATTGCAATAAACCTGTGAACTATCTCAAGATTCTTTTGCAACGCAAGAATAAAACAACCCGTAAATTCAGGTGATTTTATTAATTTTTATGTTTATCGGCCTATTCGTCAGAACTTGAGACTGATTGAGAGTCTTTTAACTCTTGAATCATGGTTTTTAACTCATCAATATCACTTTTTGTAGCTAAATCAAGCTCACCGGCTAGACTGGAAAATTTTTCTTTGAGACTTTCTTCATAGTCTTTAAAAGTATTCAAAGCTCTATTGGACATTTCATCTACTAATAAGGCTCTTTGTTCATTTTGAGCATTTCCACTACGAATCATTTCATCTACGAAATCTTCTGTAACTTCTTTTGCAAGCATTGCAGACCCCATACCAAAACCTAGTAAATCCTTAAATGTATTTTTCATCCTCATCACCTTTTAACCTAAATATAATTGTTTTCTGACTCTAAATTTAAAACGTTGCATAAGCAATAAACCCTTTTTATCTAAACTTTAGTCAAATAATAGGAGTTTTAATCAATATTGACATAAATTAAGTCAGATACAAAAGCTTTAGCCCCCTAATTATATAACGATTGACTTTCTATTTCTATAGATGAGACTAGGAGAATATCAGAGGATATTTTAAATGATATAGAAAACTATGACGAGCTAGCTAATTTTTCAATCTCACTTACAAACTCATCTACATCATCTGTTGTGGTATCAAAGGAGCACATGAAACGCACTGTATTATCTAACTCATCCCAAACATAATAAAAGAAGCCTAAATCCCATAGGATTTGATTCCAGGCTTTGGGTATATTTACAAAAACTGCGTTAGACTCTACTCTATACTTAATTGAAACACCTGAAATATCAGTAAGTTTTTGGGCTAAGTAATCTGCCATGTTATTAGAGTTAGTTGCGTTTTTAGTCCACATGTCACTACTTAAAAAGTAATCAAATTGTGCCGCAATATATCGCATTTTAGAAAACAACTGTGACGACTGCTTACGGATATACTTTTTAAATCTAAAATCTGCGTGTTTTGCAAAAACAATCGCCTCTCCCATCATCAACCCATTTTTCGTCCCGCCAAAAGACAAAATATCAGCACCAGTTTTAACAAACATTTCATGAGCTGACATACCTGTTTTTACTAAGGCGTTACTAAACCTTGCTCCATCTATATGTAAAAACATATCATATTGTTTCGCAATATCAGATAAAGCTTTGATTTCATCAAAAGTATACACTGTACCCAACTCTGTAGCTTGAGTAATGGAAATCACCTTTGGTTGAACGTGGTGCTCAAAACCTATTGCATGAACCTCCCCCAAAATTTGCTGAGGAGTAATTTTTCCCTGATCATGAACCAAAGGAATCAGTTTTACGCCCGCTATTTTTTCTGGAGCTCCGCACTCATCTACATTGATATGGCTTAAGTTTGAGCACAATACACCATGAAAACTGTGACACATATTTTGTAAAGAAACAATATTTGCACCAGTGCCATTAAACACAAATTGTACATCCACCTTAGATTCAAAAAAGTCTTGAAATGTTTTTTTTGCTTTAGCTGAATAATCATCATCACCATAAGCAATCTGATGTCCAACATTTACACTTTTTATCGCCTCAAAAATTTCTGGGGAAACTCCAGAGTTATTGTCACTAGCAAATGTTTTTAGTCTGTTTTTTTTCATAAAAAGCCTTAGTTAAATAGAATTAAACTTCATACATGAGGTAAAAAATTCCTCCAAAAAACAACCCTACTAATAAATTTATTAATTTTACTTTTAAAAAGTCACTCCTAGAGTGGGCTAACAAAGGAATTAAACCATGACCATCTTGCACAATAGAAGATGTTAAAATAATAGAAAAGCCTACTTTGTTTTCTAAGAATAAAGTTAAAAATATTAAATGTGGCCCTGACTCGGGAACCATACCCAACAATCCTGAGACAAACAATACTACCATAGGATGTTTAGTGATCAGCTCTTGAAGGTATTGCCATTCAAAGGTTAAGTGAATAATACTAAAAGCAGCTATAGTCCAAAGAAAGATTCTAGGCAGATGAGCTTTTACAATATGTTTTAAGAAGTGCTCTTGCAAAAAATGAGACGGGGACTCAATGATAATGATTGAGCCAAAAACTAAAATTAAACCCAAAAAAACTTTTGCAAAGACACTGCTTTCGTGCCCTAATACACCTTCAATTTGTAGATAACAAAATGCAATCAAAACAGCCAAAAGAGAGAAACGTAAGAAAAACTCCTTGCTCCAATCCGTTTTAATGCGAGATTTATCAAAAAACTTCCATGATTCTTCGCCATGATGTAACTCTAAATGACAGGGGTCTGAGTTTTGATCGCTCCCTAGAAGTAAATCAGTTAGCCATCCCACAAAAATTGATAAGAAAAAAAGCCCTAGTGTCATTTGAAAGGCTAACTCTGGAGCCCTAGCAAAAAACACATAAGCCTCATCTCCACTAGTTACAATCGCTGTAGTGACCAATGCTCCTAGTCCAATAAGACCATGACTATAAAAAGTTACAACTATAAAAGTCCCAAAGCATCCTGGAGTAGCTCCTAGTAAAGCACATAAAATATATTGCTTCCATTTAGAGCCTTTAAACACCCCTTCTAAATGACCTTTTGAGCGAACATGAAGATACTCTACTAATAGCATCATGAACAAAACCATTAAAGCGATAATAATGGAGTGCTCTAATATCTCTAATGCAGGTGAAAATATCTGATTAGATGCTTCAGAAGTATGCTGTAGATGATTATGGGCATCATGTAAATGATTGTGGTGATGTAGATCGTTCATGTTTATAAATTGATAAAAGAGATTAAAGTCGAAATATACCTAATGCTACTTCATTTGTCCCTTTTCGGTTCATATCAAAACGAACAGCTTTATAATATTTAAATTCATAACCCCCGTGACAGCAAAAGAAGGACAAGCTGATCTATTTCTGAATTGCTCAAATAATACAATTTAAACTACTATTTGAGTATTCACACTTCTAAATCTGTTTCATAAGTCTAAGCTAATACCGTCTATTTGCACTTGCTTTTTGCAGTACTAGCAAAAACTCACTAAAATCAAGTTAAAAATCCTCTGAAAATACCTATAATAAATGGTCTTGCACACTTGACATTACTTATTTTTCACTGTTACAATGTAAATGGATAGTTAATTCTACTCCACATAGTTGATCGTGATTTCTGGGTTCCCCCACCCCCCCATACCCAATGTCACGATCAACTTTTTTTTATGTCTAAGTGTTTTACTCCCTTATATTTTTTGTTAAGATATTTGTAACTATTCAGCTATAATTTTTCAATTTATTCACAAAGGTTGATTACAAATAGGTTTTTGATCATTGTTATATTTTGCATTTACAGCTTTTGAAGTGTAGTGAACTACTCGAAAAAAGCTTTAGATACAAAAGATGATTATGAGCTAAACCGCATCATTAAAGAAAAAAATGCGAAAAAATTGTATGCTCTTCGCCTTTTATCGAAGAGATAACCTGAATAATTACAGATATTTTTAATATAACAAATACGCTCTTACAATCATTCAACCATAGCAACGATATTTCAAGATCTAATTCTTAGGAGAGTTTCATTGAAAGCTTCAACAAATAAAGACTCATCAAACAAAGATATTTTAGCCGTTGCCAAAGAAGAGCCATCCACATTAAAAACGAAACCTAGATGCACAACAGCAGGAGGACTACCTGCTATCTTTTCAACCTTTAAGCAAATTAGGGCCGAAACAGGAGTCATTAAAGGAATTCAACTCTTGTTAAAAGCAAACCAAAGCTGTGGTTTTGACTGCCCTGGTTGCGCCTGGCCTGATCCAAAACATGATGATAAGGCTATAACAGAGTTTTGTGAAAATGGAGTCAAAGCTATTGCTGAAGAAGCAAGTTTCAAACGAGTTAACAAAGACTTTTTCAAACACTACTCTGTCGCAGAATTGAGCCACAAGTCAGATATTTGGTTAAGTAAACAAGGCCGCTTGACTGAACCAATGATATTAAAAGAAGGCTCTACCCACTATGAACCTATCTCCTGGGATGAAGCCTATAATTTGATAGCAAAGAAATTAAACTCCTTAAATAATCCCGATGAAGCTATCTTTTATACTTCAGGAAGAGCCAGTAATGAAGCTGCATTTTTATACCAATTATTTGTAAGAGAATTTGGAACCAATAATCTACCCGATTGCTCTAACTTGTGCCACGAATCTAGTGGTCAAGCTCTCATGGAAACAATTGGAATAGGAAAAGGCACAGTAACTCTAGAAGATTTCCCAAAAGCAGATCTTATAATTGTGTTTGGACAAAACCCTGCTACAAATCACCCTAGAATGCTCTCATCCTTAGAAGAAGCAAAACTCAATGGTACAAAAATTGTCAGTGTTAACCCATTGAATGAAGCTGGGTTAGACCGTTTCAAACACCCTCAGAATGTGCTTGGACTCTTTGGAAAGGGACAAAAAATAGCTAACTTAAAACTAAATATTAAAATCAATGGAGATGCTGCTTTAATCAAAGGTACAATCAAGCTCATGCTAGATCAGGAGAAAATAGCCCCTGGCACTATTTTTAATCTAGAGTTTATAAAAAAATATACCCAAGGATTTGATGAATTTATCAGTCTAATAGAAAAAACCACGTGGGAGGATATCCTTAGTCAAACAGGTCTACAAATGCAACAAATCGAAGAGTTTGCTAAACTCTGTATAAACTCAAACGCATCGATTGCCTGTTGGGCTATGGGTTTAACCCAGCATGAAAATGGGGTAGCGGCCATTCAAGAAATAGTCAATTTGTTGCTTCTTGGAGGACATTTGGGGCGAGAGGGCGCTGGTGTATGTCCTGTACGTGGTCACTCTAATGTACAGGGTGATCGAACCATGGGAATTTGGGAAAAGCCCAGAGAGCAGTTTTTACAAAAGTTAGAACAAGAGTTCCAACTAAGCTTCAATCGAAAAAATGGATACAATGCAGTAGAAGCAATTCAAGCCATGTTAGATAAAAAATCAAAGGTCTTTATAGCTTTAGGAGGCAACTTTTTATCTGCTGCTCCAGATACTCTAGCTACTGCACAAGCATTCAACAATTGTAATTTAACTGTACAAATTTCTACAAAGCTCAACCGATCCCATTTAATTACTGGAAAAACTGGCCTCCTTCTTCCCTGTTTAGGCAGAACAGATTTAGATCTTCAAAAAAATGTGAAACAATTTGTTACCGTAGAAAACTCAATGGGAATCGTACATCGATCTGCTGGTAACTTTACTCCACCTTCACAGCACTTAAAAAGTGAAGTGGAGATTGTGAGTAAAATTGCCCAAGCCACTAAGAAAAATTCACCGATTCAATGGCAATGGCTTAGTGAAGACTACCACAGAATTAGAGACTCAATTTCACGAGTAATACCAGGTTTTGAAAACTATAATGAACGAGTGTATGACAAAGATGGCTTTGATCTCCCAAACCCACCTAAAGATAACCTTACTTTTACTACACCATCCAAAAAGGCCTGTTTCACCGCACATGATCTTCCTAAACTTAAAATAGAAAAAGATCAATTTATCATGATGACTATACGTACCCACGATCAGTTCAATACTACAATATATGGTATGGATGATAGATACAGAGGTATATTTAATGATCGAAGAGTAATCTTAGTTAATCCTGAAGATTTAAAAAACTTAGGTTTAAAAAATAAAGATATCGTAGATATTACGAGCCATCACAAAGGTAAAACAAGAGAAGTAAAAAGGTTCACAGCAATTTTATACGATATACCAAAAGGTTGCGTTGCTACTTACTTCCCTGAAGCCAATCCATTGGTACCTTTAGATCAATATGCAAAAGGTAGTATGACCCCCTGTTATAAGTCTGTAATTGTTAGCTTTAAAGCTACTAGCTAGCATCAAAGCTAACAAAGCTTTTCACTTATTTTCAAAAAGTTAGTAGCATTGACTGACCTGTGACTAAATTATAGAACCATTTTTAACCTCCAGATTAGATCACAACTTGTATATATTAAAAATTAAGATAACATTCGCTATCAAAATCTATTGATGTTTAATAGACTATTTTTTAATAACTGGAGACTTTACAATGAATTTAAACATGAGTAAAATAATTATTTACACCCTATTAAGCACTCTGTTGATCACACAATCAGAATGTAAAAAACACAGCTATAACACCTATGAAACAATGAAAAAAGCTTCTTTCCAACGAAGTTCGTCTTTCAAAAATAATCAAGGAAAACTTCTATTTTTTGGAATGAAAGAATGGTTTACCAACGGTCAAGATCAAATTTTTCTGTATATCAAAGATGATAATAATTGGACGAAAATCAAAACTTTTGATCGATTTGATCTCATCAAAAATGGAGAAAGACTTCCAGAAGGACCAGAAGATGGGGGTGGAACAACAATAAGGAAACGACCGGCTATATTAAGCACTTACTTCGAACTATTTGATTACCCAGCTGGTACCTACACTTTTGGTCTAACATATAGAGACAAAGGTGTTGTGAACGAAAAGTTCTTAAGCGACTTCTATGTAGTTTTCGAAGACTTTGAAGTCAAGTCTGGAAAGATCAATTTAATAAGTAAAATGTGGAATGAAGCACATACTATTAAAAACTGGCTGCCAAATAGTAACGACTATTTAAAAGTTTTTCACACATACTTTCATAAGCTACTTCCACACATAGCAAATCCTCTTCCTGTAGAGAGCCCAGAACACTCGATCAAAATTAGTTTTGACATGGATTACAAAGAGAAAAGTATTTTAGCTGTACCCAGAGTCTATCTAACAAGTGTTCAACTGATTGAAGATGGCAATAAAGAAATAAATGGTCAAGTAGTCTATTCTAGGATTTCAACTCATGGTTCAAATAACCCATTCATTGGTAGGTTTGTTAAGAAATTTACTCATATATATTATGACACCTATTTTAATAAAAGCTCGCTGCTCTCGAATAAGTGCTATGACCTAAAAATCAAAGGTTATATGATGTGGGATAAAGACGGTCGAAGAGACGAAGAAAAAGAAAAAACTTATTTTGACAATGATGGAGAGTTTACTTACAAAAAAGCCTACTGTACGAATGCCACTAAAACAAATGATATCACCTTAAAGATTAATCGAACCAAGCATCAAACCTGGGAGCTGACTGGCTCAAAGAAAAGTAAAAAAAAGAGAGTAATAAAAAAGAAAAAAGTATCGAAACCAATAACAAAAAAGAAATCTACTTATGACCCTAATTGGTGGAGAAAACTAAAAAAAGACAAATAAGTCAGTTTAGATTTACATCTTATAACATTAACTCCCCACTGATATACATTGGTGGGGAATTTTTTGCTTCATCAAGCCTTAAAATCAAAATTATGACCTAAGTGATCACTTTTTACAGAAGCAGAAGCTTCTTTGACAGCTGATGCTTTTTGTTCTTGAGTTTTAAGGTCGTCGCCTATATTGGTTTTAGCTACTTTTGGTGAGTTTAGATTTGATTGAACTTTTGGTGTATTTGAGTGTACATGCATGATTACCTCCATGCAATATTTATGTTTATATGGAAGTTAGTCTGCATCTGCTCTATATCCTTACAAATATTTTTACTTTAACCGTCCACTAATTTTTGGGCGATATTTAGTCTCCAAGTGTTCACCTAAAACTTGAAAGCAAAATACAGTTAGTGCAATTGCAGTAGCCGGATATAAAGACACTAAAAAGTTTGCTCCAATAAACTGCTTACCACCATAAACCATTGCTCCCCATGACAGAGCATCTTCTCCCCCACCTAACCCTAAAAAGTTTAAAGTAGACTCTGCTAAAATCATCATTCCTGTTCTTAGGCTAAATAAAATAATCAAAGGAGAGATTACGTTTGGCAATATATGCTTGAAGAATATTCTAAAGTCAGACGCCCCCAAAGAATAGGCTACTAATACAAAGTCTCTATTTTTTATTTCTAACAAGTAAGCCCGTATCAGCCTACCATTTGCAGCCCATCCAGACAGTACTAACGCAGTAACGATGGTTAAAAATCCACCGTCACTCCTTGCTGAAATCAATATAGCAAGTAACAAGGGAGGAAAAATTTGAAAGGTATCTACAATTTGTAAATATACATTATTAATAAAGTCTCCTCGAAACAAGACATATCCAGACAGCAGTAAAGGTATTAGCAAAGTTAAAAAACTCACTAACATACCAGAGAGGATAGTATACCGAGTTGCAAATATTAATCGAGACCAAATATCGCGACCTAACCAGTCACAACCTAAAATATGTTCACTATTTGCCTCTAGAAGGATTAAATCCAAGTTTTGAAGTGATGGGTCCTGTGCAGTAAACAAATTAGGAGCTATTGCAACTAATATCAATAGAATCAAAAAGAAAAAACTAAATATAAATAAAAACTTTTTCATTTCAGTTTTCTTCTTTGAGTCTAGGATCTATCCAAGAGTATGTTAAATCTAAGATTAGGTTTATAAAAATTACGAATAGACAAGTAACGTATACTGTAGCTAAGATTATATTATAATCTCTTGAGTTAATACCCTGTAAGATATAAGTCCCTATTCCTTTATAAGAAAAAATAGTCTCTGCAACTACAGCTCCCGTCATTAACTGAGAAAACTCTAGCGCTATAATTGTAACAATAGGAATCAAGGCATTGCGTAATGCGTGATGAATCAATACATAATTAGGTGATAACCCCTTAGACATTGCCACTTGTACAAACGGGGACTGTAAGGCCTCTTCTATTCGAGATTGAACTAATCGCTGTAAGAAAGCTGCTGGACGTAAACCAATGGTAAAAGCAGGCAATATCAAATGAACAAAAGTATCACTACCAGAGGCTGGGAGTATCGATAACTGTAATGAAAAAACAATCATCAAAACTAGGCCAAACCAAAATACAGGTGTAGACATAAACATTGCTGTTATCAATTTGAATAATTGATCTAAAAACGAGCCTGAAAAAAGAGCTCCTAACAATCCTAAACCAAGCCCTAATGATAGAAATATAATCACTGCAAATACAGTCAACTGAAAGGTATTATAAACTCTAATTGCTATTTCATCATTAATATTTTCGCCAGTTATCTTACTTTTTCCAAAGTCAAACAACAGCAACTTTTTACCATAAGACAGAAATTGCTGAACGTTGAACACTGAAATTTTTTCAGATTTTAGTTTTATATTTAGCTCTTCTTGAGAAATCCCTTTATCGTACTTGGAAAATATAGGGTTTCCAGGAATAGATGCCATTACAAAATAAGTCAGAATTACCACACCAACCACAGTGCTTAAAACTCGAAGTAATGGCTTGTATAACAAACGCATAAGGCTTATTTTTCAGATATATCAAGTACAGCCATAAAAGCTTCTTGAGGAACTTCTACGCTTCCGATCATTTTCATACGTTTTTTACCCTTCTTTTGCTTTTGAAGGAGCTTTTTCTTACGGGAGATATCTCCACCATAACATTTAGCTAAAACGTTTTTACGAAGGGCTTTAACGCTTGTTCTTGAGATTACTCTAGATCCAATCATAGCCTGTATAGCAACTTCAAATTGATGTCTTGGAATTAAATCTTTTAAACGAACTGTCAGCTCTCGACCACGATAAAAAGCCTTATCTTTAGGTACAATCATTGTAAAAGCATCCACAGCGTCTCCACCGATGGCGATTTCCATTTTAACTAACTGTCCCCGTTTATACTCAGAAAAATCATACTCAACCGAAGCATAACCTTGAGTACAGGACTTTAAGCGATCATAAAAATCAACGATCATTTCACTCAAAGGCATAGAATATTTTAAGATTACTCGCGTTTTATCCAAATACTCCATATCAGAGTAAGTTGCTCGCTTTTCTTCACATAGAGACATTACAGATCCTGTATACTCTTTAGGCATATAGATGCTCATATCAATATATGGCTCTTCAATGTATTCAAATAAGTTTGGCTCTGGTAGTTTTGATGGATTGTCTATATCAATGACATCTCCTGATACCATGTGAACTCTATAAACTACAGATGGTGCAGTAGCAACTAAATCTAAATCAAACTCTCTCTCTAATCGATCTTGAATCACATCCGAATGAAGCAATCCCAAAAAACCACAACGAAAACCAAAACCAAGTGCTACTGATGTATCTGGCTCATAAGAAATAGATGAGTCATTTAATTGCATTTTTTCAAGAGCAGCTTTTAGGTCTTCGTAATCATCAGATGACACAGGATACAAACCACAATAAACCATTTGTTTTACTGGCTTGAACCCCTTTAAGGGCTCAATACATGGAGACTCAGCCGATGTTACTGTATCTCCAATAGAGACCTCTCCTAAAGATTTAATAGATGCTGTAAAATAGCCTACTTGCCCACCCATCAAAGAGTCAACTTTTGACTCAGCGGGAGTAAAGACCCCTAGCTCTGCAACATCAAAGGTATTGCCAGTAGCCATCATTTTAATTTTGCTACCCTTTTTTATCTCACCATCAAACACTCTGATGTAGATGATTACTCCTCGATAAGACTCAAACTTAGCGTCAAACACTAAAGCCTTTAATGGAGCATCCTCAACAACCTCTGGTGGAGGGAAAGCTTCGTGGATTTTTTCTAATAAATCATCAATACCAATCCCATTTTTTGCAGAAATCGGGACTACATCTGCCGCATCTATACCTAAAACTTCTTCGATTTCTTCTGCAACTTCATCAGGTCTTGCTGCTGGTAAATCAATTTTATTTACTACGGGTAAAATATCTAAGTCATTATCTAAAGCCAAATACATATTTGCCATAGTTTGAGACTCTAAGCCTTGAGCTGCATCTACCACTAAAATTGCTCCGTCACAAGCTGCTAATGCTCTAGAGACTTCATAAGTGAAATCAACGTGACCAGGAGTATCAATTAAATAGTAATAATACGTTTCTCCATTTTTAGCTTTATATAAACATTCAACTGCTTGAGATTTAATAGTAATGCCACGTTCTCTTTCAATATCCATTGAATCTAAAAGCTGCTCTTTCATTAGACGATCAGCTACTGTGCCTGTAGAATTCATAATTCTGTCAGCTAAGGTAGATTTACCATGATCAATGTGCGCTATAATTGAAAAAATTCTTATATTTTCTTGTTTCATAAATTTTGCTTGGTATGTAAAAATGCATGTTGTAGAGGTTTCACAAAAGAGCTTTTTATAAAAACTCCTAAAAGAGACCAAATTAGGTCTTAAAACCTAGCGAATAATACTATTAGAGCCTGATTTGATCAAGAGATTCCCAATTTAATCCTGAGTAAACATTAACTTAAGTTAGAAAATCTTATCCCCAAAGAGATTTAAATGGATGTTATATGCAACGAAGTTAAGTTAATTTTTAAGAAAACGAGGCCTTTGTTTTGTCACAATCCGCCAAAAAAACAAAGGGTTTCCGATAAAATATCTAGTAAATAATCGTTTTGGCTCAAGTAAAAAGCGAAACAACCATTCCAATTTAAAAACAACCATCCACTCAGGGGCACGTCTAACTTCTTTGGAAAGATAGTCAAAAACAGCACCTCCACTCAAATAAACTCCAGTAACACCGTCCATTTTCAATTGTCTAATGGTTTGCTCCTGTAAAGGCATTCCCATCCCAAACAAGATTATCTGAGGATTGGCCCGTTCTATTGCTTTTTTTATTGTGGAATAATTTTCAAAGCCATTTAATGCCCCACTTAAGTTAATGTTAGGCCAAGTAGTTTGTACCGTATCCACTGCTTTTTCTAAAATTTGAGGGGTAGATCCCACAAAAAAAATCCGATAGCCTCTATCAGCGCAATACGGTAAAAACTTTTGCATCCAATCAGCGTAAGTTATTTTATATGGAATATTTGCACCTAGATAATTTGCTGCAACACGAACCCCTTCTCCATCACAAAAAACACACTCCGCAGACTTTAAAATTTCAAAAAGCTCTGAATTATCATAAATTAAATTCATTGCATGAATATTCACATTCAACACTTCAATTGCTTTATCCATATCTACCGATTTAGAAATAAAGTGATGTAAGTTATCAAAGGTCCATTCCTCAATATTTATACCCATTAATTCAAAACTCACTCGATTCTCCCGTCTTGTAAATAGATTATAGTTTTTTAAATGATAAGTAAAACTACTTTTATAAATATTTAAAATTACTTATTTTTTGAATAAAATTAGTCGAATCCATTTAATAACCCTTAAAGAGGAGAAATAATGAAAAATAGCAACGCATTTCTAAAACAATCATCTGAATTAGAAGGTCTTATAAATAAAGATGATTACAGTGTTACAGAACTAGAAACCATTTTGAATCTTAAAGCTCACACGATAGAAAAGTATTGCTCTCAATTTAAAGAAGTTTTATCAAGCCATGAAAAGTTCACCCAAAAAGATATTCAGACATTACTACTTATTGAATCGATGAAGAATAGTGGTCTCAATTTATCGCAAATCACAAACAAAATTTGTGAATATCATCAATTGTTAAAACAAACTTTAAATGGAACGAGTCATAATCCTATTAAAAGTTTAGAAAGCTACCCTAGAGCCTCCGGACTAAAAAGGCCCTTATTTAAAGGCTCTAAGTCCGACCTAATTCTGTAGGTTGCTATGAACTGGCGCGCTCAATTAGCTAGCTTTTTACAAGAATTTTCTTCGAATAACAACGCTAGCAAAGGGCTTTTCGATAAAAAATAAGTAAATAAATCAGTCTACCCTTGACATTTTAATCTATAGTGATTAGCATCATCGTCATGTATCTTACACAAGAAAATACCAAAATTAGGGCGAAAGGGAAGCTCAACATCTTTAATGCATCACTTGAGCTTTTTGTAGAAAAGGGAATAAAAGCGACTTCTGTACGTGATATTTCTAAAATTTCTGGATTTACTAATCCAGCTTTATACTCGCATTTTAAGTCTAAAGATGATCTTTCGTATCACCTTTACTTAACCGTGTTTAATGTTATAAAGCCTGACTTAGTAAAAATATTAAATCCTTCTCAGGACGCAGAAACAATTTTTAGAAACATTGCAAGAGATGTCTTATATAATTCCTTCCACCAAGCTGACTTTAGAAACGCTTATCTATATCTCTATGAGAATGCTTTAACATTCTACGATAGAATAAAAGAGGAAGAAAAGGAGAATCCTTTAGATATGTGGCTCGAAGTTGTCGACTCCAAAAAAGAAGAAGGGTCTATTCGATCTGGCAATACTATGTTTCAAACCTTAGCTATTCATGGCTTCATGGTTCATATTTTAAGACATATAACAATGTATGAAAATGAACTAAGCTACGATGATGTATGCTTAGAGTTCGAATCTTATGTTAAAAGGAGTCTGTTAAAGGACTAAGATGAAACGGGAAACCAGCATAACTTTAACCCTTGTCATAATCTTATTGGCAGGGGGTTTTTTTATACGACAAAAATTTAGCTCGCACAAAACTAACATCAATCGAACGGATAAAGAAAAAATTGAGGTTAGCTATAGAACCGTACGTGTTAAACACAAAAGTCTGAATAACCAGTACCAAAGTTACGGATCAGTTGTTGCGCTTAAAACAATACAACTGAATTCTTTAACTACCGGCAAAATTATTCATACTCATGATAATTTCATCGAAGGTGGGCTGATCCACAAAGGTGAGATCATTCTTTCTGTTGATACTGTAAAACTTAAAATTCACGAGAAGAAACTCTTAAACGAACTCTCTGCAAAAAAAATTCAAGAAGAAAAAATAAAGCAAAACGCCAGTAATCTATTGGACTCGATCTCGATTGCTAAGGCAAATCTTCAAATCAGTCAAAATGAGTTGAATCGATCAAAAGTAATGCTTTCTGAAAAAACAATTTCAGCCCAAAGCAATGAAGCAGCTCTTTTAAAGTTTCAGAATCAAAAAGCGACTCTTACACAATTAGAAAATCAACAAAAACTGTTGCCCCATGATTTAGATAGCATTCAAAATCAAGTAGAGGCAATACTACTTCAACTCCAAGAAACTAGAGTAGATATAAATCGTAGCTCAATAAAAGCACCTTTTACACTACGAATCACCAATACCCATGTTAATCTTGGCCAGTTTGTAGCCCCAAACACCCCACTTGCTGAAGCTTATGATGCTCAAAGACTAGACCTTGCCATAGAGGTACCCTCTTCTCAAACTTCATGGTTAATTGAAACCCAAAATAAATCCATAGCTGATGTCGACGAAGCCAACTTCAACAGTTTAAAGTTACCACAAAACACAATTGAATGGATTTCTCCTCAAGTGACTGGTAAATTTCGAGCTAAAAACGTTAGACTATCATCTGCCTTTGACACCCAAACCAGAAACCTAAAGCTCTTTATGGAGCTCGAGCCTAAACTTCTTTTAAACTCCCCTTTAATCTTACCTGGATCCTTTGCTAAAGTAACTCTTGAAGGCAAACAACTTAAAAATGTTGTCTCTATTCCAACTATGAGTATTTATGATAACCAAGTACAGGTAGTTCGAGATGGTAAAGTCAGCAAAAAAAGTGTAGAAATTGTCAAATCTAATGGTACAGACACTTTTGTAAAAAACACTTTTTCACTCAAGGATGAGATTTTACTAAGGTTTAGAGAGACCCTTGAAGATGGTTCATCGGTTCTATCTGTTCCACAGGAGTAAATAATGATCAAACAGGCCATTAAAAACCCTGTAGCAAGCAATCTAATTATGATTGTTATTTTAGCTTGGGGTATTAGTTCATTTTTAACAATACCAAGAGAGACTTTTCCTGAGTTTACCTTCGATGTTATATTTATCGACACGATCTATCAAGGAGCAAGCCCTGATGAAATCGAAGAAAGCATAACAACAAAGATCGAGGAGTCATTGAGCTCATTAAGTGGAATAGAAGAGATCTCTTCTACTTCATCGGAGGGCTTTTCAAGAGTTGTTATTCAAGTAAACCCAAGCTATAAAACAATAAAAGTAAAAGATGATATTGAGAGAGAAATCGCTCAAATTGTAACCTTCCCAAGAGAGGCCGAACGTACTAAAGTTTACGAACTAACCAGAAAGCGCCCCGCCATTTATGTTGCATTAAGTGGGAACATAAGCGAAGAACTCCTAAAAGAAGAAGCGGACAATATAAAAGATGAACTACTATCAAACCCCCAGTTTTCTTTAATAGAGTTTTTATCCACTAAACAAAGAGAGATTTCTATTGAAGTAGATGAGATGAAACTGTCTCAATATAATCTTACCTACTCACAGATTTCGCAAGCCATTAGAAACAACTCTTTAAACCTGCCTGGTGGGTCCATGAAAACCAATCATGGTGAGATTCTTGTTCGGACAATGAACCAAAAATATACCAAAGAAGATTTTGAAAACATCCCAATTATTCAAAGTAAAACGGGTACAAACATATTGTTAAAAGATATTGCCACGATTGTAGACTCCTTTCGAGACTTACGTCAAAAAAACCTACTCGATGGAGTTCCTTGTTATGTATTTCAAATCTATAAAACTGGCAATCAAAACATCATCACCCTGGCTGATGCTGCTATAAAATACGTAGAAGAAAAGCAAAAGGTATTACCTAAAAAACTCAAACTAATCACTTGGGGAAACCAGGCCACTATGGTTAAAGGACGTCTAGACCTACTAACTAAAAACGGTAAAATGGGGTTGATCCTTGTTTTTATTAGTCTTGCCATATTTATGGAGTTGCGATTGGCAATGTTTGTGTCTTTGGGTATCCCTATTTCATTTTTAGGAACCTTCGTTTTTATGGATTATTTTGGGCATAGTTTAAATATGTTGAGTATGTTTGCCATGATATTGGTCCTCGGGATTATTGTAGATGATGCTGTTGTTATATCTGATTCTATTTATCAAAAGATAAAAAAGGGACTCCCCCCTCAACAAGCCGCACTAGAAGGAACCCAAGAAGTCTTTTTACCTGTTTTAGCCTCTATCGCAACAACAGTGGTTGCGTTTATGCCTCTTTGGTTTGTATCGGGAGTAATGGGTAAATTTTTTGCTATTTTACCCTTCGTAGTAATTATTTCATTGCTTATCTCTTTGTTTGAGTCACTTTATATTTTGCCTGGTCATTTAGCACATCATGTAACTGCCATCGACCAAAAAACAATGTTAAGCCGAGTACAAATTAAAATTCAAAATAGCTTAGACTATTTTATAAAAAACCAATACTCGAGTACCATCGCTATGGTCTTACGCTATAGATATGTAGGAGCTACTTTTGCTTTTATGTCTATTTTTATCGCAGTATCAATGATTCAATTTGGTATTGTCAGACAAGGACAATTCCCTAAAACCGATACAGATTTGTTACAAGCTTCTATTTCTTTTCCTACGGGTACTGAGTTTGAGTACACTGAAAAACACATTCAATATATGACCAATGCGCTTTTAAGAGCTCAAAAAATACTAAAAGAAAAAGCAACACCAGAACAAACCTTTCCTTTTATAAAACATATCTACTCTTCGGTTGGTGGCACTGATACCGGTCGAGGCAGTATGCGGGTAGAGCTTATTAAAGCTGAAAAAAGAAATATTTACTACGAAGTCATAAAAAGAGAGTGGGAAAAACAAATTGGTACCATCAAAACTGCTAAAAGTGTAGTTGTAGATACCCAAAGTCATGGCCCTGGGGGGAAAGCCATTGAAATCCAAGTCAAAGCACATGATTTTAATGTACTGACTCAAGCGCGAGATGCACTTAAAAATGAACTAAAGTTATATGGAAGTGTGACCAATATAAACGACAACTTTCAAGAAGGAAAACTAGAAGCAAGATTAAAATTAAAACCTCTAGCACAAGCTCTAGGATTTCAGCTCGCTGATGTATCTACTCAAATTAGACAAGTTTATTTTGGTGAACAAAGCTTAAGAATTCAAAGAAACAAAGATGATATTAGGGTTTATATTCGTCAAAGTAAAGACTCTCGTAATAGCTTAGACTCTGTACTAAATCTTAAAATTAGAACAAAAGATAATAAAGAAGTCCTTTTCTCAGATATTGCCTACTTTGATTTTAAACGAGGATATAGCGTCATCAATCATGATGATCGCTTTCGAGAGATTACCGTAAGTGCAGATTTAGACTCTAAAGGTGAAACAACCAGTGAAATTCTAAGAGATCTTGAGAAAAAGTTTTTACCTCAATTAAAGGCAAAGTTTCCTAAAATACAAATCGCCTATAAAGGCCAAGAAAAAGAAACAAAAAAGTCCAACGCATCTTTGTTAAGAGGCTTTATTGTTGCCATGTTTGTAGTATTTACAATCTTGGCCACTATGTTTAAGTCTTATGTACAACCATTCATTATAATGTTTGCCATCCCTTTTGGATTTGTAGGTGTAGTTATCGGCCACTGGGCTATGGGAATGAAGCTCACCATGATGTCTATGTTTGGTTTAGTAGCCCTTGCTGGGATTGTAGTTAACAACTCTCTATTATTAATCGATGTTATGAACAAAAAAGTCCGCTCAGGATCTACTGTTTTTAAAGCTGCTATAATTGCTGGTCAAGACCGATTTACGGCTATTTTATTAACCTCTGTTACTACTTTTTTAGGAGTAGCTCCAATGTTGTTAGAGCAATCAATTCAAGCTCAATTTTTAAAACCAACAGCATTGTCCCTAGCATCTGGTCTACTTGTATCTATGGTATTCACACTATTATTTATACCTTCGTTATATGTAATTTTGTATGATTTTTATAGTGGAGTAGCTAGCTTTTATCGTGGAAAAGCAATTTCTAGAGAGTCTATTATTCGAGCTAGTGATTTTTCAGAATAAAAAACACAACTTTTTTAGAACAAAACTCAAGCTACACTTGAACTTAAATTTCATCTTAGTTAATATCTTCTTTTGTTGATGAATACAAAACCTACAAGCTTTTCAGAAAAGACAAGTTGAGTAAGTCAATTCATCCAAAAACTACAAAAATTAACCCTTAGGTATAGTTCAAAAATAAATTGCTATTATCAGCTTTTTTCACATTAAGGACACTAACATGCAAGAACAAATCGATAAAACATTAGGTTATAACCCTAACTCTTTACCAAGAGAACTAAACAAATATTATCAATCTGCTAGCCAACAAGACATCGATGAGATGCTTGAAACCCTCAAGTTAGACTCATTGGAGCATATTTTTGCTGATATTAGTGATGATTGTAGATTAAATAACTTTTCTACAGAACCTTGTTTAGATTATTTAGACAATAAAAGGTTACAAGAAGAAATCGCCTTAGAAAACAATGTAATGACTTCTTTTTTAGGTAATACTCTACCACAATATAAAGTCCCTGAGGTTGTATCTTCGGTCTGTGGTATCCGTGGCTTAACAACAGCCTACACTCCATATCAGCCAGAACGATCTCAAGGCACACTTATGACCCTTTGGATTTATCAATCCTTATTGGCAACATTAACCGGCTTTGAAGCAATTAATGCCTCAATGTATGATCGATCTACTTGTTTATATGAAGCAATCAATTGTGCTAAGAGACTACAAAAGAAATCAACAAAAGTTTTAATCGTAGATACTATCTACTTACAAGACCTAGAAGTTGTTGAAACTCTAGCCAAAGAAACAGGCCTAGAAATAGAGATTATTAAGAGCTCACCTGAGAGTGGGTTAATTGACCCATCACAAGTTGAAAAACTACTTCAGGTAGAAGACCATGGCTATTGTGCTATTGTCTTTCCACAAATTAATCGTTTTGGACTACTTGAAGATGTACACAAATTAAGTGATCTATCTCATCAGTACAATGTACAATCCATCGCAATTATTGATCCAATGACAATTGCCAATGAAGGACTTGTTCCACCATCTCAATTCGGTGAAAATGGAGCCCACATGATTGTTGGTGAAGGCCAACATTTAGCTCTAGCTGCCAACTTTGGAGGCCCAGGTTTAGGCATCTTTGGGATTCGGTTCAATGAAAACAACAAAAATGCCATCCGATCCACAGCCGGCCGATACGTAGGACATGCTTTTGATGAAAGCGGTAAACCTTGTAAGCTACTTGTTTTATCAACAAGAGAGCAGCATATTAAAAAAGACAAAGCTACTTCTAATATTTGTTCAAACCAGTCCTTTGTGGCTAGTATAGCAGGAGCTGGTATTTTAGCTCGTGGTGAAGCTGGGATGCAAAAAGCATGTAAGACTAGTAAATCCAATGCTCAAAAGGCATTTAATTTTTTAACTTCATTAGAAGGTATCAAAGCTGCTTTTACTTCTTCATTTTTTAATGAATTTGTTTTAGAGCTAGATTGTGATTTAAATGACTTAATTCATCAAGCAAGAGCTGAAAAACTACAAATTGGAAGTAACCTATCTGATGAATTACCACAATTTAAAAGTGCATTAAAATTAGCCTTTACTGATCTACAAAGTGATGAAGATCTAAAGCAATTGTTTGATTTTTTCTCAAAAAGATTTCAGCCTAAAGAGCAAGGACAGTCAAATACTATCTCTAGTGATTTGTTACGGCAGGACAAGGTAGGATTACCTAACTTCACAGAAGATCAAATCCTAAAATATTATATTGAGTTAGGTCAACAAAACGTCTCACCAGATGACAATCTTTATCCATTAGGGTCATGTACAATGAAGTATAACCCTTATCTAAATGATTATGCTGCTGGGCTTAGAGGCTTTCAAGACATGCATCCCGAGTCTCACCCTGAAGACTCCCAAGGATGTTTAAAAGTAATCTATAAACTTCAAGAGTGCTTTAAAGACATCACTGGATTAAGTGCCGTAACCACTCAACCTATGGCAGGAGCGCAAGGTGAGCTAGTAGGAATCAAAATGTTTCAAGCTTATCACAAGGATCATAGTGATACTGACAGAGATATTTTAATTATTCCTAAGTCCTCTCATGGTACAAACTTCGCTACAGCTACAATGGCTGGTTTTATTCCAAAGAAAAACGGAGTTAAAAGCGGTATCCAATACTTAAAAGCTACTCCTGCTGGAGAAATGGACTTAGATCACTTAAAAGAATTAATAGCAGAGTTTGGCCCACGTATCTCTGGAGTCATGGTTACCAACCCTAATACTTCAGGTGTCATGGAAAACAAGTTTAAAGCTATGGCTAAATTAATCCATGATATAGGTGGTTTAGTTTATATGGATGGTGCCAACATGAACGCAATTGCAGGTTGGGTAGACTTATCTAAACTTGGAGTTGATGCTGTTCATAATAATTTACACAAAACATGGTCTATACCTCATGGTGGAGGAGGCCCTGGAGACGCTATTGTGGCTGTAAGTGATAAATTAGTTGATTACCTACCAGGTTCTCAAGTAGTAATAGAAAACTCACTTTATAAAGCCACAAAGCCTAGTAAGTCAATTGGATCTTTTCATAGACACTTTGGTAACTTTGCCCATAAAGTTAGATGCTACACCTATCTAAGAGCATTAGGCCCTGAAGGAATTAAAAAGATGTCTGCTGTATCAGTATTATCTGCTAGATATTTGTTACATCATTTAAAAGATACTTATCCAATTTTACCTCAAAATCAAGACTTGCCAAGAATGCACGAATTTATCTTAACTCTGCAAGATGAGCTTTTTGAAGCAATTGAAAAGGCTGGTACAAAAAAGGCTTTAGCTGTATCTAGAGTTGGTAAGCTATTTTTAGACTTTGGTCTACACGCACCAACAATCGCTTGGCCAGAAACTTATGGTCTAATGGTTGAACCAACAGAGAGTTTTAGCAAAGCCGAGCTAGATCGATTTATTGAAGTGGTGAAAGAGATTCATCATCTAGTATCTACTCGACCCGAGATTTTAACTACTGTACCGCATTTTACGCCAGTACAAAGAATCAAAGATGTAGAAGCCAATAAAAACTTAAAACTATCTGAGAAGATTAATGAGTTTGAACCGATTTTATCTAATCGTATCTCACCTGAGATTTTAGCTAATCTAAGTGTTCAAGATATCTCCAAAAAGATTATCGAAGCGCACGAAGCAAGCAAATAAAAAACCTAGCCTACCAATTATTGGTAGGCTTTTTTTTGGTATGACCAAGACTCAAAAATACTTTACACTAACCAACCTAGTAGAGGTTCTGACTGCGATTTTATTGCTCCAAAATCTCCTGTCCTACTTTCCACAAATTTACTTTGGATTTGAACTGTTAAGCCATTTTCGTCCACAATATTGTTTTTTATCTCTTCTGTCTTCCATATATTTTTTAATAGTGAAACAAAAGTTGTGGAGCAGTCTATGCTTAATCTGCCTATCTATAAACCTATTCTCGATTTTACCAATTTACTTAGAACATCATCCTCAAACACCAGTTAAAACACCTACTCTGATATCTGCTATGTCTATAAATGTTTTAGCTTTGAATCAAAACAAAAAAGCTGTCATAGATTTAATTAAAGCCAAAAACCCCACTTTAATCTCTCTTCAGGAAGTCAATAACAGTTGGGACAAGTCTCTTGTAGTTCTTGATAAAACATATCCTTACAAACTAGTAATCCCCCAAGAGGATAATTTTGGAATAGCACTATTTAGCCAACTTCCACTTACAGAAAGTAAAGTTATTACATATACAAAAAACTCAGGACCAAGTATTACTGCAAAAATTGAATTCCAAAACACGAATATTGATATACTAGTAACTCACCCTAGGCCACCGATAAACAAAATGCAATTTGATCAAAGAAACCAACACATTATAAACCTCTCTCGGTCCATTTCAATCAATTCTAATACTATTTTAATGGGAGACCTAAACGTAAGTATGTGGTCCCCCTATTATAAGCCTTTAGGACAAATTGCAGGTTTAACTAATAGTAGACAAGGCTTTGGAGTTTTTCCTACTTGGCCAATGCACCTACCATTATTACAGATTCCTATTGATCATATTCTTGTATCGTCTAAATTTAAAATCCTAAAAACAGAAAGACTTAAACATATTGGGTCAGATCATTTACCTATATATTGTGAATTGGAAATTTAAAACTGTATCAATAATTAATATTTGTTTAACACTCAACTACTATAATGTTAATCATTACCTACATTGTATATAATTTATTTCTCAAAATGAAAAGACAGGACTCATAGTTACTTGAGTATCTTTCTTTTTTACACCAATTGGCGAATTGCTGTCATACTCTTGAGTTAAGCTAAATTTTATACTGGTGTCTTCGCTTAATCTTGCTTGCATATATGCAAGTAAGAAAACCCTATGATCACCCTTATCAGCAATTTTAGGTATACAAAGAAGGTTATAGCCAAGGCATACACTTTTTTTTGAACCTAAATCTAGGATTGCCCAGCGATAACTTATGATAGATCCACCAACATAAAATTAGATATGGAAGATGGGTATAGAGAGATATTAGCTTTACAGCTTATAATATAAAAAAAGCTGAACCACTATTTAAACTAATCCGTCTTAAATTTATTCAACTCTTCACGCAACTGTTCAGCAAATTCATTAATCGTAGTACTTGCTTTTACTATCTCATCTACTTCAAAAACATACTCTTTATTTATCTCATTAACACTCTCAATTTGGGAAATCAATTTAAGAGTATTTTTAGCAACTGCCTCACTATTAGCAAAACTATCTTCAACTATTTGAGTGCTACTTGTCATGATGTTAGATGTGGATACAATCGCATCTTCTACATCTGATGATAAACTTGTCAATTTATTTATATTGTCTATGTTGTCATTCATTTCCACTGAAATAGCTAAAATAGATTCGACAATATTACTAATGATTTCATCTATTTCTACTAAGCTACTTTGACTTCGATTCGCTAAGTTTTTCACCTCTTCTGATACTACGGCAAATCCTAAGCCATGTCTTCCTGCTCTTGCTGCTTCAATTGCTGCATTTAAAGCCAATAAATTAGTCTGATGAGCAATCGAACTAATTACTGCTAGAACACTTTTAACTTGCTCTGTATCTCCGGATAGCTTATTTAATTTTTTTGAAAATTCTAATTCTAGTTTTGCATTTGATTGAACCCCCTTAGCCAAATCCAACACGTTAGATTTTGCCATATCAAGAGTTTGATTTGCACTAAAGATATTATCTCGTGCTTGTTGTGATGTGACCACTAAGTCTTCAAGAGTCTCTTGAATCACTTCAGCTTCTTGACTTACATTAACTAAAGTTGAGATACTTTGATCCACTCCCCTTTCAATAATACCAGCCGTATTCACTAGTGATGAAGCAATTTCTGTATTTTTAAAGCTAGAATCCTTAACATCTATAATAGTGTGTTGGACCTTCTCGATAAACAAGTTAACTTCATGACTTGCTTTGCCAATTTCATCTGTACTATTAACAGGTAATCTGGTAGTCAAATCTCCTTCACTGGATGCCAATACATTTGAGGTTTCTTCTAAAGTATGAATTGGGTTCAATACTATTTTTTTTATCAGAACTAACAATACTCCACAAAGTACACCACCTATAATAAAAATTACTAATAAATTGTATATACCAATTTCTTTAATTTTTTCAAACTTTTCTTGGAGCGGAATATAAATATTTAATGATCCTAATAATTTATGATCAGAAACCGGAATAGAATGACATTCTGCACAACCGGGATGAGCGTCACTATATAGAGGAATTGAACGACGATACATATTATCCGTAACATCTTCTGTAAAAGTTTTTCCTTTTAAGAAGTCTCGTAATGACTCCATTTCAAAGCTTGTTTCAGCCTTGGTTGCAATACCACCAAAAGACCTTACTTTTAATAGTTTTTTATCGGTAACTAACCTGATTCGGGTCTTATCCTTACCAAAGTCATGAATAATGGCTGAATCAACAGCAATAATCGTTCTTATCCAATCATCGTGCACTTCTTTTTTCTCAAGTTTAGTTTTTGCGGCGTTAAATTCTTTATGAAACTTGACGGTAGAAACAACAAACATTTGTACCGATCGACCAATCAAATCTGCGGCACTAGCTTTGACATCGTTCATCATATTATTTTGTAAACTATAACTAAAAAAGAAGGCTATAACTACTAGCCCAATTATTCCAGTTGCTGTAAGTAGTAAAAAAATTTTCTTAGAGATATTCATATAGTACCTATTATCAAGACAAACATTAACGTTTTTTGACCAACTATAATATAGTTGATCACTTCATCTTAGCAGCCTAATCTTAACCCGACAAGTAATCAAACTATATAAATCACACCATGAAAAGTAATCCCAATAAAGCTATCGAATGCTTCTTAATAAAGGCTTTAAGATATATTTATTTCTTAAGACTTAACTCTTCTCTGCCAATTTAGATTGTTAAGCTTAAGAAGTTCTATGGTCAATAAAAAACAAATCATTATACGCAAAAACCCCCTCAAACGTGAGTTTGAGGGGGTTATAAAAGCTTTGAAAGCTGTCCCGAAATCAAGTCGGAGCCCTAACGTTTTTCCATCCTTTAGAGTTTAAGGATTACTCCTTAGCTTGCTCTTATGCGATTCAGATGATTTATAGAGTTTTTAGTTTTAACAATATCTAGTTACCTAAATCCCAATCTGTGGTTTGTACCACTCTTTGGTCTTTTTGCTAAAGCCTACTCACAAGTTACCCTGCTCGTCCTCTTTTAACCTTACTGGTCACTCTAGAGTATAACCCCTAAAAGCTGTCTCCTGATTTCCCAGAATCTCTCGTCTCCGAAAGTCTCTTTCTTTAACCAATCCTCAAAGTATTGCTACTCTTTTAGATCAAGCCTCCGTCTCAGACAGCATCACTACTCCCTAAAACCAATCTGTCGATTATGCCCTTGTTGCCAAGTACATAAGGCTGGTCATCAGTCTACGCTGACCCTTTCTTTGGGCTCATGCCGGTTTCCCTCTAATCTGGCGTTTCAGGTGATCTTGCTTGTCTTGCGACTCCTAATCTCACTTTCGAGACCATTATCTACTTTCACAGTAGCCTATGGCTTTTCCAAATCAGATCCTTTGACATACAGATCTCGGTCTCCCGCTATCCTTAAGTCCAGTTCCGACTTCAACCTTTACTCTTGAAGACTTCCCCTTACTAAGCTGTGTCCTTTGTTTCCAAAGAATAATTCCGATCTTGCCTTCTCTCAAGACTTCATCGGTTTCGATCTTAGTAAATCCCTAGCGCTTAAAAGGTTACCCTTCTAACTAAGCTGGTTTCTCCTACAATTGTTTTGGCTTTTCTTGAATTACTGTTGTGATCTTAGTCTACTTCTAAACTGTACCTTCAT
>JAGSHD010000030.1 GCA_023954715.1 Candidatus Cloacimonadota bacterium
AGAGTAGCTGATTTGATATTAAAGAATTGTGAAAGAGATTCATAACTATGGTACTTATCGTTAATCATTGGCATATTATCATCCCTTCACAATCTCAGTAATATCTAAACCAGTGAGCTCATGAAAATTTGATATATCCAAGTAGTCTGCACCAAACTCTAAATGATTTAAAATTGCATCAGATATATCAGGAAAATGTCTTTCCTGAATCTTTGGATTTCTCTTAATTATTTTCATTGCTTCTGTGTATGTCATAACAAAAGCATAAGTAAATAATTTTAATTTGTCTACGGTTTTTAACGAAAATTAGGCAACTATCTGACGCACAAGTGACGAATAGTTACCAGTGGTTACGAGTAGTAACCAAAATTGTAAGTTTTACTCAAATTTTTCAAATATGTGATCTCGATGATATTTTAAATACTCAATTTTTGGAGGATCATTCTTTGGTAAAGCTATGGACTTACCATTCAATTTCATAAGCAGTTTATTTAGTTCTTTATCTTGCTCTATTGATTGCGAAATTATGATTTTGTAGTCTTCGTCCATTGTTAATAATCCTTTATCAAAAGCTTTATCATGTAGAACACAAAGACATATACCATTTGCTGGATCCAAACGGCAATCCTTTCTCTCGGACCAGGGAATGATATGCGAACCAATTAAAAAACTCTTTGTACTAATCTTACATACGGCACACTTATTACCATAATTATGCTTCACTTCACGTGAAAATATATGTTGATTAGTTCTAGTTTTTACGAGACTTACTGAATCCTCTACATGATAATTTCTTTCAATAATTTTTATTACTGCTTCATGTGCAGCTTCACTATCATATTCAAGAGTAGAATCTCCATATTCAACGAATTTCAATAAATTTATAAAATCTTCTCTGACAAAATGGTTCATACCATATTGATTAAAAAAATTGTTGCCCCAATGATCTTTGCGATCTTTCCACGCCCATTTATATGTTTCTAAATCAGACTGCAATAGTAAATCAGGAAAATGATATACTTTTTCATATATTGCAGTTAAATCATCACCATCGACTAGGATATTTGCAATTTTTGCAGCTGCATAAAAGTAAAACTCTGAAGTTTCTGATGCTCTTCGAGATCGTCGGTTAATAATTAGATCTCCAACCTTAAGCTTATTAAATTTTGACTTCTTGTAACCGTATTGTACAAAGTCAATATCTGCTCTATGTCCTTTTCCCTTTGAGTCCAGGATAAAATAATTTGTTGAATCTAATTCTAACTCATCTGAATACATTCTTATTGACATACAAAAACTCCATAAATACTTTTACATAAAATTAACCAATGCAAATATATCATCTATTCAACCTAAATGGTTACAACAAATGTTGTTAAAAATAACCATAATTTTCAAGGTGTGGTATTTTTTTGGTATTTTTTTAGTTTTGGAGAAAAAGAAAAACTCTTCGCAATCACGTAAACCATGATTAACAAAGAGTTTTAAAGAGTGGAGCTAAGGGGAGTCGAACCCCTGGCCTCTTGAATGCCATTCAAGCGCGCTACCAGCTGCGCCATAGCCCCAATACGTGAGTTATTATATAATATTATACTTCGATTGCAAGACTTTTTTGTAGGAGATCGTCTTTAAACTTCAACAAAGCTGATGCTCTATGAGAAATCTTATTTTTTTCAGCACGGTCAATTTGCGCGAAGCTTCTACCGTCGTCCAAATAAAATATTGGATCATAACCAAAACCAAAGTCTCCCAACTCGTGAGACTTAATCCAACCTTGAACTTCTCCATCATAAAAATGACTTTGCCCGTTAAGTACAAAACAAAGGCTACTCTTAAAGCTAGACTTGTACGGAAACTCTCCAGAAGCATAACCAAGTAACTTCAAAAGCTCTTCTCGTCTATGCTTATCATTATCACCAAGTCTAGCAGAAAACAAACCAGGCCGTCCGCTTAAGGCTTCACACTCTAATCCACTATCATCAGCCAATACAGCATAATCGTATAAATCTGCAAAATACTTTGCTTTAATTTCAGCATTTTCTTGATAGGTACTGCCAGTCTCTTGCGGCATGTCCCCTTTAAATCCAAGATCTTTTAAGCTTAAGCACTGTACCGAAATAAACTGAGATAAGAAGTCCTGAATCTCTATTACTTTTCCTTCATTTGAGCTGGCAACTAATAGCTTAAGCATGATTACTACCTTCAATAGCTTTATTTTGCGCTTCTACCAAACTCAAAATCGACTTTGATCCTAAAGAAATTATCTCACTTAGCTGGGAGGGAGTAAAAGGAGTCTTTTCTGCTGTGCCTTGTATTTCAACTATCCCTAAGTCACCGGTCATGACCAAATTTAAATCAACATCTGCATTAGAATCTAAATCGTAATCTAAATCAACTTGTATATCATCTCCTAAAATACCAAGTGAAATCGCCGCCACATTTTTCAAAATAGGATTCTTGGTCAACTTTCCTTCTTTTAGCAATCCCTGAACTGCCAAAGATAAAGCTACAAAAGCCCCCGTTATAGATGCTGTTCTTGTTCCACCATCAGCTTGTATAACATCACAATCTATTGTCATTGAAAAACCATCCATAGCGCTAAGATCAACAATTGAGCGTAGGCTTCTTCCGATTAAACGTTGAATCTCTAAAGTTCTACCAGATTGTTTCCCTCTTTGTGACTCTCTTTGATTTCTATGATGTGTTGCTCTAGGCAACATAGAATACTCAGCAGTGACCCAACCTTCGCCAGAGTCTACCTTAAACCTAGGTACTTTATTTTCTACACTACAAGTACATAAAACATGAGTATCCCCCATTTTTATTAAACAAGACCCTTCTGCATGCTTATTTACATTTATCTCAATAGAAATATCTCTTAATTCTGTAAGTCCTCTAGTTTTCATAATGTCTTAGCCTTTTAAGGTAAAGTGTTGTACTTGTTTACTACTCTAAAAAAAAAGACTCCATAAAAATGGAGTCTTAATAAGTCAATATTTAGAATATTTGAATTTTATCCGCTTGGTTTCTTAGCTCTTTAGCATATTGCTCTAGCACCTCAGTCCGCTTCTCTTTTTGAAGAGTTTCTCTGATTTGCTCTGAGATAGACTCTAAGCTAGGAACACTCCCCTTAGAGTTTTCAACCATTTTTACTAAAAAGTAACCAGCTACTCCAGCGTTAATAGGTTTAGAGTATAGCTCATTAACCTTCAAAGCTTGAATCTCTTTTTGAGTTGCTTCATCGAAATAAGATACATCACCTAAATTTACTTTACCTTCATCGATTTGAAAGTTAGCTCTCATTTGATTTAAAAGTGAGTTTCCAGCTTGATCAAATGTAATTTCATTTTTATTGATTTGCGCTAAATGTAAAGAGGCATCCTCAATATTCTTATATAAGATCGTTTGTAAAACTACTTTATCTTCAGTAGCAAACTGCTTTTTATTTTTATCATAGTATTCTTTGATATCAATTGAATCTACAGAAAGCGTAATCGCTTTTTCGATTTCTTTAGAAACCTTATCAAACGGTTTATAATCTAAATCATTCAATCGAGTAACTTTCATTACAATCGATTTATCACCTAAATCTACAATTGATGAAACTTGATTCGCTTTAAGATATTGTACAGCATTCACGAGTTTTGCATGTAATTTATCCCCATATCCTAACTCTGTTCTGTATAAAACATTTACACCAGCAGTGCTTACTTCATCGTCAAATACAATATTAGTTAATTTTCCACCCTCTGCGGCAGAGGCTGAATCTGAATACTTTGTAACCATTAATTCAAAATTATCTGAATTTAACTCCGCTTTCAATTTTGCTACTTTATCTAAATAAAGTTTTTCAAGTTTCTGAGCCAGAATTTTTGAAGAAACAATTGTTTTTACTTTTTCAAATGCTTGGATTTCAGGAGCATGCTTTTTTAACAACTTTAACTTATAGTATCCACTAGGAGTCTCCACCATATCAGAAACTTGATCAATCTCTAATGTCTTCAACATGGATAATACTGGATAATGAATTCGTCCGGCGTCAGCAATTTCTGCTATAGTGCTTTTATCATTACCTTCACCTAAGAAGATACGTCCTAAAACTCCACCTTTTTCAGCAGACTTTGCATGAGAGTAAGTTTTTGCCAACTCTGAGAAATCTTTACCTTCAGTTAAAGCTTTTTCGATTTCAGCAATCTTTTTGTCAGAAGACTCTGTAACTTTGCTATCTAACAAAAGACTATCAATATCACTTCTAGCTTCTGCTAAAGTAGATACTCCTGCTTTTTTGTGATCAGTTACTTTAATGATATGATATCCAAAAGTAGTTTTTACAGGTTCAGTGATCGATCCTACTTCAGCATTAAATGCTGCTTCTTCAAACTCACTTACCATTGCACCATGTGCAAAGTACCCTAAATCCCCACCAATGTCTTTATTGCCTTTGTCTGTTGAAAACTCTTTAGCAGCATCTTCAAAAGTAATTTTTTCAGCTAAGATATCCTCTCGAATTTTTGTTGCTTGCGCTTTAGCTTCTTCATCATTGTCAGCTTTGACCAAAATATGAGACGCTTTTACCTCTTCTTCTGTTGCAAAGTCTGATTTATTTTCATCGTAGTATGTTTGTGCTTCTTCATCACTTATACTTAACTCGCTTCTTAAAGTTTCTTTTGATAAATAAATATGAGCAATTTCAGCAATATCTGCACTCAAAAACTCTGATTTATTAGCATCATAATAACTTTGTAACTCAGCATCTTTGATATCAGCTTGTACTGCTTTTTTACGTACTTCATTAGACTTTTCAACCATGATGTAAGATAGATCCATAGTTTTTGGCAACATCCATCTTGATTTATGCTCATTGTAATAAGCCTGAACTTGCTCTGGTGAAACTTTATCTCTAAGTAATACATAGATTACAGATTTAACATCTTCTAGCTTTTTAACATTACCGTCAGCATCTTTATATTTGTCTTTATTTAAGTTGTAATAAAACTCAATATCTTCATCTTTAACAGTTACACCTTCAAAAAGTTTAGTGTTCATTTCATTTACAAGAAATTGATGACGCATATAGTCAACATATTGCTCTTCAGTTTGAAAACCATTCGCTTTGATAATTGCATTAAAGTTTGCTTTTGGATTGTTTTTGAATTGACTAATCTGTTGTTGAATTTTTTCTTCTACATTTACATTTTTAGCAGCAGCTTCTAAAACTAATAACTTTTCATCTATTAGTCTTGTCAAAATCTGCTCATAAAGACCTGTTTTATAGAAATCTGGTAATCCCTTTAGTTTAGAATTTAAATCTAAATCTAAAATTCTTCTATTTCTGTCTCCCTCGGTTACAGAAACTGATTTACCATGCATTCCGATAGATGCTAACTCTTTTTTAGAAGTTACATCATATTCTGGGTCAACAAATACTCGATTGGCTCTTTCTTCAGCTTGCTTTTTCTGTCGATCTTGAGCTGCTAAAGACTCTAACCATCCCGCTGCTCCAATAAAAAATACAGAAATAACAAAACTAATTACAATAAACCAGATGATCCCTTTCATCCGCTTTCTAATCTTATCTACCAACATGAAAACCCCTCAACAAGGTAATTAACCAAAAATACAATACATTATTTTAGTTCAATTGAACTCTAATCAATACAAATAAATTACAGAAATGATGCTCTCAATGTCTGTTTATCAATTGTTGCTCTAACAGACTTTGTCCATTAAAAGGGTCGTATTATAACGATCCAATGTTAAAAAAGCAAAACAATTTCAATAGAAACCATTAAAAACAACTAATTCATATTTCATCTCAGATTTAGAGCAAATTTCATACATAAATAGCACATTATCTAGTAGTTTTGTCTACTACAAATAGTCTAAATTTCCTTTATCATTTTTAATCTATAAATTGATAAACATATACAAATTCATTTACTCATTTTATTTCTGCATGGAGGCACTTCTTTAATCAAATTAATTGACTAGTATAGCTATAAAATATACTCAATTTTTTAGCTACTTTTATAATGATCATAGTGACTTTTACCGAAATATATGACATGCATCAGAAGCATCTAACCATACATATTATTGCCTTTTTGTTAATCTTTTGTCTATCCTACTCTAATGATAGTTTTTCCAAGCTCAACCCTAACTCCAAAATATACACTTCTTACCTAAGTTATTTACAAACTCCTCTTGGATTAAATACTAAAGCTTCAGAATCTATAAGTGCCTATCAAATCGCTCAAAAAATTCAACAAGATTTTTACCATTTGATCAACTTAGGCTCACAATTAAGTTATCACAGTAATATCATCACGCTTTCTCAAAAGGATACAATTCAGATTGAAGATCTTATTTTGTTGCTAGATAAAGAGTTTGTGCTCCTCAATGAAGAACCAGATGAGTTGATAGCTAAATTACTAGTGGATGAGTCCATTCCTAAAAATCCGATTACTAGTTCCTCTGAAAAAAAAGATGTCTTTGCATTTAAGTCCACCAGCATTCATCAAAAGAGCTCCAATTTATCTAATCAAATCAATACAGAGCTGGATTTTGATTATATAAAAAATAACGAAATTAAGGGGGATATAAAACTAAGTACCAGCTCATCTAAATTACAAAACCGTAGTTTACAAAGATCCAGAAACAAAGCAGAACTAGATATAGAAGAACTATCTGTCACTTGGAAACCAAAAACAAGCATTAAACAAGTCCAAGCTGGAAAGTATAAACAACATATAGGCCTAGGTCTTGCTCAATCAAGCACTGTAGAAGGAGTAGAACTTGAAAAACTCTACCATGATTATCAAATAAAACTAGGCTATCATGATGGACTTTTTGCGTCTCTTACTACTCCACATATTCTTGATATCCCCTTTACTTTCTATTCCATTCAAAGAAACAACAAACAAAATAACTTAAGCAATGCTACCCATTCGGGTTTATATTTTGATAAAGCCTATAAGTCCTTTCAAGTGCGTAGTGAAATTTCTGAATACCAAGATCATGGAAAGTTTAATGGATATGGTGCAGCAAATAAGGACTCTGCTTTTTCTATGAGTGTACATTACAAAGCACATAAAAAAGTTACTTTTGGTAGTTCGATTACTCATTTAGGCCAAAACTTCAACAACCGACACAAAAATACAAACCTTCATGATTTTGATCAAGCTAACAACCAAAGTCTTCAAAAAGAGCTGTACTATTCATTGTCTGGATATTTTGGCAATACATTGAGTTCTGTCAGTGGGATATCAGACTTTAAGTTAAATATGGATCTCAACATAGATCACAAAAACAAAGTCTCTTTAGTGTATGATCAAATTTATGATCATAGTAATGATCGAAGAAACAGAAACAACGAATTAGGGCTTACCACTTTATACTTAACACATAAGACAAAGAGTGATTATACCTTTCAACTTTCTATGCAACACATTGATTTTTTATCCAGTGGAGTGGCAAATCAAGGATTTCTACAGAGCCAAACAAGAGCCGATGGAAGTCTATTTAGATCGTCTGTCCAATACTCTTTTTAACCATTAATTTAAAACTCTATTATAGCTACAAACCACAAGTATTTACAGTCTACTTGACTGAAACATCCTTAATGAAATCATGTAAAGATGCTTCGTTCTAGCTATTACTTTTTTCTCTCAAACCTAGACTCAGTTGCTGCATTTACATCTGCTATACCACTATAGGCCTTTAAGGCTGGTCGAGCTTTTTGAACCAATATAAGGTTTTCTTTCATTATTTTTGGTAATTGTTGAGCATAGTTTTGAATTTTCTCTTCTAGAGATAGAATTGACTGCCACTCTTTTAGAATTTCAGTCACTCTAACTTGAAACTGCCCTTCACTATTGTCTTGTAGATAACTCAAAGGCTTATCTGTGAAATCACTATCCTGTCTAGAAATCTTAGAGGCTATCATTTTACAGGCATCTAAAAAGCCATTGATAATACCTTGTCTTTTAGCAACTTCATTTGCAATCGAGTCTAACTCTTTGTTTTGAAACAACTTAATTAAAGATACACTAATTTTATGAAGAGACTTAACCTTTTCATCGACTACTTCTAAGTCTACAAGAAACTTACTTTGCTCTATTTTCATTTGAAATACCTAATAATACTCGTAACTATTCAGCTATAATTTTCAATTTGTTCACAAAGGTTGATTACTTCAAGGTGCATCAATAAAATAAAAGATGCGAAAAACTTGTATGCTCTTCTCCTTTTATCGAAGAGACTACCTAAATGATTACAAATACTCTAACTAAAGAGGATTATCTAAAGCTGTAGTTTAGATAATTCGTTAAATTGCTTTGTTATAGTATAACCAATTCATTCGATTTTGTCTCATCAATCACTAAAGCAAACAAAAAAAGAGCCTATGTAATATAAATTACATAGGCTCTTTTTTTAATATAGCTAAAACTCTTTAGAAAAGTCCTGGAATTTTTAAGCCACCCATAACAGATGACATTTCAGTTTCCTTTTCTTCTGATGCTTTCTTTTGTGCTTCTTGAATAGCAGCTAAAATAACATCTTCTAGCATTTCAACATCATCTGGATCTACAGCTTCTGGCATGATTTTCACAGATTTGACATTCATTTGTCCATCTACTACTACTTCAGCCATTCCACCACCGGCAGAACCAGTAAATGTCATTTCGTTTAATCGAGATTGCTTATCTTGCATGTCTGTCTGCATTTGCTGTGCTTGTTTAAGCAACTTGCTCATTTGATCATTCATCTTCAAGCATCCCTTTCATTCTTAAACGAACTTCCGCTCTTGCCTTCGCTTTATATAATCTAGATTGATCCATCTTACCTCTAGGTATTTCTGGATCATGTCCTGCAAAACGCTTTTTAACTCTGTCTAAAGCAGCACTTGCACGATCAACATCGATACTGTCTTCTTTTTCAACACATGGTGAAAAAATAGTTAATTCATCACCTTTCATGTGTCCAATTCCGCCAAAAACAGCAAGTTTTTGAGCATCTTGACCAACATGTAATTGTAAAGAACCAACACCTAATGCAAATGCGATTGGCGCGTGCCCTGGATATATTTGCATTCCACCATCTGCTGCTACAGCACTTACGTACTCCACAGTAGTTTCGATAGATTCAAATCCCGGACTTAAAACTTTAACATGAATTTCTTCAGACATTATATCCTACCTTAGCTTTTAAGTTCTTCAGCTTTTGCGATTACAGAGTCTAAATCTCCAACCAAATAGAAAGCTTGCTCTGGTAGGTGGTCATACTTACCTGACAAAATCTCTTGAAAAGATTTGATTGTATCTTCAACTTTTACATAACAACCTTTTTTACCAGTGAATTGCTCTGCAACGTGGAATGGTTGTGATAAGAATTTTTCAACTTTTCTAGCTCGAACTACTAATGCTTTATCATCATCTGATAATTCATCCATACCTAAAATTGCGATAACATCTTGCAACTCTTTGTATCTTTGTAGAACTTGCTGAACAGCACGAGCTGTTTCATAGTGATCGTCCCCAACAACTTGTGGATCTAAACATCTAGATGTAGAAGCTAATGGATCTACCGCTGGGTAAATTCCTTTTTCAGAAATTGCTCTTGAAAGGTTAGTTGTAGCATCCAAGTGTGTAAACGTAGTCGCAGGAGCAGGATCTGTATAATCATCGGCAGGTACATATACAGCTTGTACAGAAGTAATAGATCCTGTAGCAGTAGATGTAATTCGCTCTTGTAATAGACCCATTTCTGTAGCTAAGTTTGGCTGATATCCAGCAGCAGAAGGCATTCTACCTAAAAGTGCAGATACTTCAGCTCCAGCTTGAGTAAATCTAAAGATGTTATCAACAAATAATAAAACATCTTGATTTTCTTCATCACGAAAATACTCAGCACAAGTTAAACCAGCTAGTCCAACTCTTAATCTAGCCCCAGGTGGTTCATTCATTTGACCGTATACTAGAGCAGCTTTTTTAATAACTCCTGATTCAGTCATTTCAGCGAACAAATCGTTCCCTTCACGAGATCTTTCACCTACACCAGCAAATACAGAATATCCACCGTGTTGTGTTGCAATATTGTTAATTAATTCCATGATAATAACAGTTTTACCTACACCGGCTCCACCGAATAAACCAATCTTTCCACCCTTCATATATGGGGCTAAAAGATCAATCACTTTAATACCTGTTTCTAGAATTTCAACTCGTGTTGAAAGTGTATCAAATGCAGGTACTGATCTATGAATTGGGTATGTTTTTTGGCTCTCTACAGGTCCAGCATTATCAATTGGCTCTCCAAGAACGTTTAAAATTCTACCTAAAACTCCAGCTCCAACAGGAACTGAAATTGGAGCACCAGTATTTTGTACTTCAATACCTCTTCTAACACCTTCTGTAGAAGACATAGCAATAGCACGAACTACACCGTCACCAATATGTTGGGCAACTTCACAAACTAATTTTTCATCAGTTGCTGGGTTTACCAAACTCAACGCTGTATAAATATCTGGGATTTCTCCGTCAGAAAACTGAACATCAAGTACCGGTCCAATAACCGATACGATTTTTCCTACTGATGTATTACTCATCATTTTCTCCTTATGATCCTAAGCTAGCAGCTCCACCAACAATCTCAGCGATTTCCTGAGTAATGGCTGCTTGTCTAGCACGGTTCAACTTTAATGTTAAGGCTTCAATCATCTCTTTGGCATTTTTGGCTGCATTATCCATCGCAACCATCCGAGCACCATATTCACTAGCGAGTGAATCCAAGAAACATCGATGAACCTCTGAATCAAAATAAATACTAAATAGTTCTTCAATAATAGCGTCTTTGCTAGGCTCAAATAAATATCTTGTTCTAAAGACATTTTCATCTGAACCAGCTTCAACCTCTGGAACTTCTTCATCACTTGGTACAAATGGTAACAATTGATAAGACTTTGTCTGTCTTGCCCCTGCAGATTTAAACTCTGTATAGGCTATATGTACCTGACCATATTCTTGACTACTAAACAGTTCAACTAGTTCGCTCGCAATTTCACTTGTGAACTCCTTAGTTGGTAGTGGAGTCTTCAATAGATGAGTCTCTATTATTTCTTTTGAAGCAGAAACTAAGCCTTCTTTTGCCTTCTTTCCGATGGCAAAATATTTAACAGTCCAACCTTCACCTTCTAAACGTGTTCCTGTTTTGATTGCTTCTTTGATGACATTTGAATTAAAAGCACCACAAAGTGCTTTTTCTCCAGCATATACAACAACACAAGCATTCTTGGATTTGTTCACGTCTATCATAGGATGAAATGTTGATTTATTAACAACTTTTCCCAAGATTTCACCAATACCCATTACATAAGGCTTGAAGCTATTCAGCTCCTTAGTAGCCTTAGATAGTTTTGAAGCTGAAACCAACTTCATGGCATTTGTAATCTTTTGAGTGTTTTTTACACTGCCTATTTTATTTTTTATCTCTCTGGATTGTCCTTGGCCCATAGCTCAATCCTTAATTTAACTTAGCCAAAAACTCTTGTTTGAATTCACTTAGTGATTTATCAACGATTGTTTTTAAATCAGAAGTCATTTCCTTTTTAGCTTCGATGTCTTTTGCCAATGAACTGTATTTTCTTCCAACGTACTCGTGGTACTCTTCTTCGAATCTACAAATTTCTGTCACTGGAATTTCATCTAACAATCCTGAAGTTACAGCATAAACTGAAAGAGTTTGGTATCCAACGTGTAGAGGAACATATTGACCTTGCTTTAAGATCTCAAGTGTTCTTTCACCTCTAGCAAGCTGCTTTTGAGTAGCTTCATCTAAATCACTACCAAACTGAGCAAAAGCTGCTAATTCTCGGTATTGAGCTAAATCAAGTCTTAGTGTTCCAGCAACTTTCTTATAAGCTTTAATTTGAGCATCTCCACCCACACGAGATACAGATAATCCCACGTCGATAGCTGGTCTTTGACCAGAGTTAAACAAATCAATATTCAAATAAATTTGACCATCAGTAATAGAAATTACATTAGTTGGGATATATGCAGATACATCAGATGCCTGTGTTTCAATGATAGGAAGCGCAGTAATAGAACCAGCTCCTAAATCATCACTTAACTTTACAGCTCTTTCAAGCAATCTAGAGTGTAAGTAAAAAACATCCCCTGGGTATGCTTCACGTCCTGGAGGTCTTTTTAATAAAAGAGACATTTCACGATATGCAACAGCATGCTTTGATAAATCATCATATACGATTAGACAAGCGCCATTATTTTCATACATGAACTCTTCTGCCATTGTAATACCAGCAAATGGAGCTAAGTATGTTAATGGGGCAGGATCAGCTCCTGAAGAAGCTACAATAATTGTATTTTTTAATGCATCATGCTCTTCAAGGGTTCTAACAACGTTTGCAACTGTAGACATTTTTTGCCCAATCGCTACGTATACAGAAATAACTCCTGTATCTTTTTGATTAATAATTGTATCAACCGCTACAGCTGTTTTACCAGTTTGACGATCTCCAATGATTAATTCACGCTGCCCTCTTCCAACTGGTACCATAGCATCAATCGCTTTGATTCCTGTTTGCATTGGTTCATGAACGTGCTTTCTTTCAATAATTCCAGCTGCAATTTTTTCAACTGGTCTTGTTTTTGTTGTTGCAATAGGACCTTTTCCATCAATTGGCTGTCCCAATGGATTTACAACACGACCAAGTAATTCAGGACCTACAGGTACTGACATAACTTGCCCAGTTGATTTAACCTCATCACCTTCACGTACTCTCTTGAAGTCACCCATAAGTGCACATCCAACAGAACCTGGATCAAGGTTTAATACCATTCCATAAATATCATTTGGGAATTCTAATAATTCACCAACCATGGCATCTTCTAGACCATATATAGAGACAATACCATCAGCAACCGTTGTTACATATCCAACGCTTTTTTGCTTGCCTCCAGATTCATATCCTTGAATCTGCTCTTTTATAATTTTAGTAATCTCTTCTGGTTTGACTTGCATTCTTCCCGCCTTATAAACCAATTAACTTACACGCATATTGAGAATTTTACTTCCCATATCTTCTAGTTG
>JAGSHD010000020.1 GCA_023954715.1 Candidatus Cloacimonadota bacterium
GTGTTTGTGCAACTAAAGCGGCAATATCATCCGCCCCCATGATAGCGTCATCATCTTTTTCATCAGCGGGAGGTGGAGTTGCTTGTGTTTGTGCAACTAAAGCGGCAATATCATCCGCCCCCATGATAGCATCATCATCTTGTTCTTCAGTAGGAGGTGGTGTAGCTTTGGTTTGAGCAACTAAAGCGGCAATATCATCTGCCCCCATGATAGCATCATCATCATCTTTTTCATCAGCAGGAGGCGGTGTTGCTTGTGTTTGTGCAACTAAAGCAGCAATATCGTCTGCATTCATTACAGAGTCATCTGCCTCTTTTTGATCGTCTGGTTCAGGAGGAGGTTCTGCTTGAGTTGCAGATACAAGAGCAGCAATATCATCTGCATCCATTATAGAGTTGTCGTCTTCTTCCACTTTGTTGTCAGGTTCGTCCTCTTCTGCCTCTACAATCGGGTTTAACACATCCTCATGAGTGGCAGCACTAGTATCTTCAGGAAATGATGATTCTTCTGCTTCCTCTTCAGCTGCAGTTATAATTTGTTGTATTTCAGTATCAGAAAAATTAGCCATAATTCAATTTTAAGTCAATTTCATACGCTGAATTTAACTCGAATATATCATTCTACCATTATAATACCAAGTATAAATTCATTCTCCTCTTGGCCTGCTTGTCATAGGCAATTTAAAACTAAAATATAGCCTAATCAATTGTTATGCTTTTAGCCTAGAAACTCTTTGATTTGTATACAAGGGTCTAATTTAAATAGAATAACATATCTTTATGTCGACACAATGAGCATAAAGTCTCATAGTTTTTGTAAAAACTCTAAATGTTTCTTTTGTGGTTTTTTCATGTACTGTTTGATCAGTATTACTTTATCTTGTTTTTCATTTCGTGTGAGTTGATTGAAGGATTTTTGTCTAGCTCGAAAAGAATTTTTTGTTTTAGATTTATTTTTACGAATCGCTGATATAGAAAATGAAGCTGTATCATAACTTTGACTTTGAGCTTTTTCAGCTAAACCAAAGATAATTTGCTCATTTTCGGCAACATTATTTTTTATTTTGTTGTATAAAACATTTAGACTTCCAGAAAAATTGGCAGCTAATGAGTAGTTGCGATCAATTTTTGCAACTCTTGATTTAGAATGACTAGATTGAGTTACACCGTGTTTTGTTTGTATTGTTAGCAAGTTGTTTTTAGGTGTCGAGACTTCTATGTCACCTTGATGTAAAAATATATTAGTTGAATCACTAACAATTAGTTTAGAATATTCATGAATTACAATACTGGTTTTATTGTTTAATATTAATTCAGCTTCTTGATCTTTAGTTTGAATGGATTCACCAGCACTAAACGGAGTTTCTCCTTCACCGTCAAAGTTTAAAGATCCGATCACCGTAGATTGCTGAATCTCTTGTAAGCTTTTACTTGATTTAGTTGTCAATGTACTTGTATCCAAAACTTTCTCAGTAGTTTGAAAACTTTGATACCCGGTGTAGAAGACAAAAAAGATCAAGATTCCGGCTGCAAACTTAGAGTACAAATAAGCTTTTTCATTAACTTGAGGGGTCGAGTGCTTAACGTCATACTCTTGAACAATATCTTCTTCAGACATTTGAACTTGAGAGTATTTCTCTAGTTCGTTTTCTTCGTTTTGTTGCCTAATTTGATCGATAATTGAGTTTTCGCTATGATTACTCTCTATGTTTTGTAATTCGAAGTGAGGAAAAAATTGCTTCACGACCTTAAGTACTTTTTTTTCTGGTAGAGGATTATATCGATTAATGCTACATAATTGCAGTATTTTTTTAAGACGATACTCATGGTTATAAAAAGTAGAATTAGAGTCTAATTGAATCTGATGAAGGGGAGTAGCGATATAGGTAGCGAAAGTTTCCACAATATCATAATTTTCGTCGATGGTAGTATGATCTATATTACACAGTCCCATACAAAGCTGAAACAGATAGGCTTCTAAGATAGGGGCAGAAACATTAAGTAGATTGGCTAAATCATTGATCTTGAACTGTTCAATACACAATAGCTGTAAAAGAAAAAACTGTAAAGGACTAAGCTGTTCGGTCATTAATTTGTGATACGAGATTAAATCATACTCTGTTTCATCAAAAAGTTGCTCTTGTAGTGGAGTTACTTCTCCTACTTCATAAAGGCTTTCTTTGATATGATCTAGTTTATCTTGTGTATCAGGATTACTTAATGCAATTTTAAGGCAACCACGCAATAAAAAAAGACTTTGATTCTCTTTAAGTTTAAGTTTGTCATGATTTTTAAATGCTGAATTGATTATGGTATCAAATGATGAAGAAATATCATCTTTGTCTTGTAAAAAGTAAGATAGAAAATTAATCAAAAAGCCGTTGTGACGATCTATAAAATCGTAAAAGCTGTGAGCATTAGTAATATCTAACTCATCTAGTATTTGGCTCATATTAGTCTAGTCCTTAATAGCCAAATTCGATTAATATTAACGTTCATTTGAGAGAATTTAGAATCGTCCATGATGCTTGTGTCTTGTGTTTAATTGTGGGTTCATAACATTAAAATTTATACTATATGAACTTTGTTTAGAGACTTCATTTCTAATTTTAGAGTCAATTTTAATGTGTGTAGAAATATAGAAGTGTTTAAACTCAATTAGAGTTTTATGATCTTTAGTATTGTATTGCGAATACTCGAAGGTGGGATAAATTTCAAAGCCAGAGATTAGGCCTTCTCCTTTTTCGGTGAGTCCATAGGTATAAATGACTTCTTCATTAAGTTGTTCAGTAGGTAGATCATTAAGTAAAACCACATAATTTAGAGGGTTGTTGTCTCCGTCTTTGAGGTAGTGTCTGTAGACAAACCTAGCACCTTTCACATGAAGATAGTATTCAGAGACTGTTGCAGAAATTGGCTTTGTAATTTTTCTTTCTAGGTGAACGATAGCGTCTTCAAGACCATAGACTAAGTTTTCATGTATCGCAGGTTCAAGGGGGAACCAATTATCCTTTACTCTTTCTGATCTATAATATCGAACACCATCGATTGTTTTATCAATTTTATGAATTTTTGAAGTCGCTTTTATGCCGGAGATAGCTCTACCTCCTGTAACGCTATCTTGATATACAACGGGTTGGTAAAACTTTTTGACTAAAGGGTAGCCTATAGGTCTATTCCAGAGTTCTATGGATACTCCATTTGGTGCTGAAAATGGTTGGAGTTCATTTAGATTTCTTCGGATGGAGCCCGATAAAAGCTGTAATTGTCTAATTGAAAAATTAGCAGACTCAGAGTGAGAAATTCCTTGGGTGGATTGACTGAAAAAAGAGTAAACAAAACCGATCACAACAGATGCGACTAAGGTAGAGAAAATAGCTTCGATTAAGGTGAAGCCTTTTTTATTGTAAAGAGTTTGGTGACAATTCATTTCTTGAGAGTTGGGTAACGAGTTTAAGTTGTCTGTTGTATGTAGTAGCTCCAAAGCTTTTCCATTCGATTCGTACTTCTGCGATCAAGTTATCGGGATGAGGTTGATAGCTATCTTTGTTTCCTTGATTAGCAGGGTATATTTTAAGTAAACGCTTAAATATGTTTTCTTTTCCAGCAAAAGGTAGTGGGGATAAAAATAGACGTGAACCAGAGCATGTATTTACGTCATTGTTTTTGGGGTTTATGTATAAATGACTCGTGTTTTGAGTATCTAAATTATAATAAGGCGCTTCTTCTTGGTGGGAGGAAATATATTTCATTTGGTCAAAACCGATAAAATCTTTCATGGTTCTGATTTGATCAATTACTTCTACGGCAAAAAAGCTAGCTCTAATTTCATTGAAGCTGGCTTGGGTTTGCGCTCTTGATTGTCTCATCACATAAGCAAGGGGCGCTATAACCATTGCTGAAAGACTAGCGGCTAGTAAAATTTCTACAAATGAGAATCCAGACTTTTTCATTGAGTCCTACTTGTAATTATATGATCGTCTAAAACCATTCTATAAAACATATCCCGTTGAGGTTCAAGAGGGCTATAATCCATATTATATTGTACTTGAGTAGAGTTATGAAACATACTTGGGTTTAGGGTATTCATGGCAATACCACCAAAGATGTATGCACCTTTTCCACTATGCCCCTTATGAATCCCTTGTTTCGCATTTAAAAAGGCATCGTATACATGAGTATCTTTAGTGTAACTCGTACTTGGTAACAATGTAATATTTTCACAAGTAAATGATGTATAAAAGGCGCTTTCGATAGGAGCAAGAAAACAGTCTCCGTTAACCATAATATTTGTATGGTTTTGAACGACGATATCTTTGTCTAAAACTAGTTCTCCTGAAAATGAAATCTGCATTCCCTTTCCGTCTAAATAGTATTTACTACCTTGTGAGATTAAAAATCCTTCATCAATCAGTTGCTCTATACTTGTATAAGATGTGTAAAAGTCATGTTTTTGAATAGTATTAGTGATGAATCCACTATTTGTGAAATCACTGACTAAACCATTTACATAAAAAGAATCTTTTGATCTTAGAGGGCTTTGAGGAAGGGGCCAGACTTCCATCAAATCATCACTAGATGGAGGAAACTCGGGATCGAGCTCTTTTTTTGGATCTAAACCCTCATAGATTTCAGGAAACATGTGAGACTCAAAATTAGAATGACCTTCTGGAGGGATTACAGAATGTGAGAAGTGGGGGTAAGACAGGGTTTCGTTCATGGGAATGACTTTTTCTTGTGACATATACTCTTTATATTCCGAAAACTCAGGAAAAACGAATGGAATAGTCCAGGCTTCTCCCACTCGAAAACCAAGAGGAGCATCACAATCAACCAATCCTCCGTAAAAAGAGATGGGCTCTTTGAGACGCATATGTGTTAGATATCTAGACTCTGTTGAATTTGGTATGACTCCTAAATCAGAATCAGGTGAAAAAACATCGTCAGAGCTACAAGGGCGAAGGTCATCTTCATCTTCATTGCCTGCATTTGTATCGAGTAAATATCGAACCATTTTGATTACATGAAAATTTGCGGGGCCTACAGTTTTTGCTCTAGATGGATAATAATCAGCACCAAAGGGGTGGATTAGTGACGAAAATCGATCTGCTTGAGGGACATACTCCTGATAGCCTCGTTCAGGAGGATCATAATAACCCAAAAATGAATTGTATAGCATAGGTTGGGCGTCTATTTCTCTTTCAGTTGGCTCTTGTGAATGCAGACTAAAGGCAGGGGCTGTGTTTTTAAAAAACTCAGGTTTTTTAAAAGGGATAATTTGTGGAGAGTTTGCTCCTCCCTGATTGTCGTCTTTTGGGTTTCCAAGAGCAGGATTGTATAGGTGAAAAAACTGTCCAGCGCTATAGTTTTCGTCCTCAAATTCACCAGAAGTAGTATAACCATGGGTCATTTTAATTGCATTGTTATCTCCCATACCAAAAAATAGGTATCCTCGTCGGTAGATGGACTCTTGTGCTTTTTTAATTGAAGAAGGGAGTGTAAGAGAGTTTAAATCTCCTGGATCTTTATTGTCTCCTAGTTTACCTAGAATCATTTGATCATCCGGTACAGTAGAGTCATTATATGGGCCATTAACCAACATCATAGGAAACAATGTGTTGTCTTGATGAGGTCTTCCAGAGCTTGTGGCAATATAATTATTGTAGTAGTTTCCAATAGGGCTTTTATGAAAAAAAGTGAACTTATTTAAAACAGGGTTATATAAATTATAGGTTTTAAACTTTTTGTTGATACAAGTGTTACGGCTAGTACTGCGATAGGTAGCACTTGCACAAAATCCTAAATAGACTTCTTTTTCTACATAGTCACGTACAGAGGGAGGATTTGTTTTCATTTCTGAAAAAGTTTGATCTGTATATAGGGTTTTTGGATGTACGCTAATACTAAACTCAAGAGTAGAATCAGGATAATATGCCATTAAGTTTTCATACATTTTGATGTATTCATTGGGAAAATAGCTTATAACTTGATCGTGGTACATCTTTCTAGTATCAGATTCTTTTGTTTCTGATGTTAAGTAGTCCATCAATTTTGGAATATCTAATAAAAATAATCCATAAAAACTAGATTTATGAAGATTGTTGGTCTGAATAAGGCTTTTCAATTGAAAATCACTTGGAGTTTTGGTTCCTTCGCGAAAAGCACCATTCAGTAACTCTACACCGGCTTGAGACAATGTGCGCGAAGACTCGTTGAAGTAGTGTCGATGAGCTTCAAGGTTTCGTTGTGCACTTTGACGATGAATCGTATAAAAAAGGATTCCAAGTATACTTAGGATACCAAGAACTGCGAAGAGGATGAATCCTTTGTTTTTAGATGACGTATTCGTTTTTTTTAATTGCATAAATAAAATATAATGGGACTATTTAAATTTAAACTAATGTGGTTTTTTCTAACTCACCAAAGCAAAAATAACCAATATAAAAATAGCCCTTATAACTATTCTATTGAAAGATAGTAAAAATGTGTACTGTTTTATCAGAAAATAACCATTAAATAGTAAACAAATTTCATTTTTTTTATACGAAAAATTTTGTATTTAATCTCTAAAGGTATATATTGATTTGAAAAATAGATTCTTATTGGGTAGAAATTTCTTTAAAGGTTGAGTGGTACCATGAAAAAAATTATTGATAATTTGTATAAACATGATCAGGAAATTCTAACTATTTATGACCGGTGGGCAGATTCCAAGAGATGTGTAGAAGCTTTAATTCAGTCACAAAAAGATCTAAATGAAAAATTAGAGGTGGCACGAGCGAAAAAAGTTTCTATGGAAATGGAATTAAAATCAATCGAATTAGATTTAGGGACTCACGAGGCTGAAATTGCTAAATGTGAAAAGCAAAAATTGAGTGTAACTTCTGAAAAATCTTTAAATTTAGTTGAAGATAAAATAGCAAAAGTTGGAGAGAAAAAAGATGAGTGCGAGATGAACTGGCTTGAAAAGTCAGAAGAACTATCTCCTCACCTCAAAGTTATAGAAGCCTTAGAAGGTGAAGAAAAGGCCAAATCAGCTGAAAAAGAAGAAAAGATACCAGCTTTAAATACTACTTTGACCGAGCTTCAAAAAGAATTAAAAGGGCTAGTAGAATCTAGAATAGATATGATGGATGGATTGAGTGAACCCTTAGTTGAAAAATATGAAAGCTTACGAGTTAAAAATATGTTTCAACCTGTTATTTTTCATTTGATCGATAGTGGATGCCCAAAATGTGGAATGCATATACGTAATGTTGATTTTGAAATGATTCGATATCATGACGAAGTTGTACCATGTGAAAGTTGTGGTACAATTATTTATTGGGAATAATTCAAACAAAATAGATTAGACGAATGAACAAATTTTTTAAAATACTACTTCTATTAGCTGCTACAGCTCTTTTTTCAAATGCTTATGCACTAGGCTACCCTGTACAAGATGATGCCAATTTATTAAACCCAAGTACAAAAAAAACCATCGAAGAAATCTCTAGTGATTTATATTCTAAAACAAAAACATCGTTTTTGTTTAAAAGTTTTGAGAAGGATAGTTTAAAAAGTTTTGATTCAAACTGTGCCAATGTATTTGCTTTATGGATTCGTAATACAAATCAAGCTCGTGGAGTTATGATTTATTTAGAGGTGGATAAAAAAACTAGGCAAGGGCGTATTAATTTTTCTTGTGGTTATGGGATTCGGGGTGCTTTCAAAGAAAGCGATGTCCAAAGTATTCTGAAAAATAAAATTATGGCATTTCAAGAAGATGTGACTCAACAAAAACTATTTATTGAAGGGGTTCGAGAAATTTCAGAACGAATCCAAATCTACTTTGATGGCAAGCATCATTTAAAATACTCTTCTTTAAAGGATCATTCTTCACAGGTTCTAAGTAAAGATAAAATTGTTTATTTTTTAGTTTTATTTTTAGTCTGTTTTTTTATTACAGCATTGATTTTATTATATTCAAAAGGACGTTGTCCTAGGTGTAACTCAAGAGCACACATTAATATTCGACCTCTAATGAATGGTGATAGTCGATACAAAAGAATGAAAATTGTGAAATGTTTTGAATGTAATTATTTCAAGAAATATTTGTTTTAATTGAGCCACTTTATTCACGCAACATTTAAGATAAAATCCTTTCTATTTGTCTACTTTAGACACCAATAGGCATGTTTTTGTTCAAATTTTTCTCTTTACTCCTCTCTATGAAAAGCTCGTGATATCTCTCATTTTTGTGAAAAATCTTTAATTTACTAACAAAAACTAAAAATAAGTATCTTGAAAAATTGAAAATTTTTTCAAAACTAGCTATAAATGGTGTAGGTTTTTCTACTTATACAAAAATGATAGGTTAAATCATCAATGAGTAGTGCCAAAGCGATTTGTAAAAAAATACGTTCTACTTGGAATAACTTTGCAAAATGATAAAAATATGCAATTTGAGGGAGTACTCATGGCAAAAGAAGATAAAGATAAATTAGAAATAATTATAGATAGTGATGATATGGTAGACGATGAATTAGAAGATACTGAAGAATTCTTTTTATCTGATGATCATGAAGAAGATGAACTGCCAAGACGCGTCGAGAAAGTTTTCACTTTACCTGTACTACCACTGAGAGAGATCGTGGTCTTTCCTTATATGGTAATCCCACTTTTTGTAGGGCGTGCTCCTTCATTAAAGGCCATTGATAAATCACTCGATGGTAACAGAGAAATACTTTTAGTCTCCCAAAAAGATGCAAAAGTTGATAATCCTAAAGCAAAAGATTTACATGATGTAGGTACAATTGCTGAGATAATGCAGCCTTTAAAATTACCTGATGGAATTGTTAAAATTTTGGTAGAAGGTACTTCAAGAGCAAAAGTTTTTGAATACACCAAAGAAGAAGGATGCTTAGTTGCTAAAGTAGAAGAGTTTGAAGATCTTGAAGAAAAGAATCTACGAACTCAAGCACTCATGAGAAACTCTATTTCACAATTTGAGCAATATATTAAGTTAAATAAAAATGTTCCTATCGAGATTATTAATGTGATTAATAGCGTTGAGTCTCCAGGACGTTTGGCAGATGTTATTGTTGCTCACCTTAAGTTAAAAGTAAGTGATAAACAAGAAGTTCTAGAAGCATTTAATGCCGAAGAGCGCTTAGCTATGCTTTGTGATATTTTAAACAGAGAAATTGAGATTTTAAATATTGAAAAAAGAATCCGTGGACGAGTCCGAAAGCAAATGGAGCAAGTTCAAAAAGAATATTACTTAAGAGAGCAAATCAAGGCGATTCAAAAAGAGCTTGGTGAAAACGATGAAGTAGCTGCTGAAGTTCGTGATTTAAAAGAAGCACTAGAAAAAGCTAAATTACCAAAAGATGTAAAAGAAAAGGCTTTTAAAGAGTTAGATAAATTTTCAAAAATGAGTCAATCATCCGCTGAGAGTGGAGTGATTCGAAATTATTTAGAGGTTTTATCAGAACTTCCTTGGTCTAAAAAGTCAAAGGATAGATTAGATGCAATTAAGGCTCAGGAGATTTTAGATAAAGATCACTTTGGTCTAGAAAAAGTAAAAGAGCGTATCATAGAGTTTATGGCTGTTTGTCAGCTAAAAAAATCTATCAAAGGGCCGATTTTATGTTTAGTAGGACCTCCTGGAGTTGGTAAGACTTCATTAGCAAAATCGATTGCTGAAGCCATGGGTCGTAAATTTGCTAGAATCTCCCTTGGTGGAGTTCGGGACGAAGCTGAAATCAGAGGGCATAGACGTACTTATATTGGAGCATTACCAGGTAGAATTATTCAAACTCTAAGAGAAGTAGGAACCAAAAACCCATTAATTCTTTTAGATGAAATTGATAAAACAAGTTCTGATTTTAAAGGGGATCCATCCTCGGCTTTATTAGAAGTTTTAGATCCAGAGCAAAATATCAATTTTACAGATCATTATATATCTGTACCATTTGATTTATCGAGTGTCTTGTTTTTAACAACAGCCAATCATATTCAAGGAATACCTGGGCCATTAATGGACAGAATGGAAGTAATCAACTTGAGTGGTTACACACAAGAAGAGAAAACAGAGATTGCAGATAGATATTTAGTTCCTAAGCAAATTAAAGAGAATGGCTTAACAGAAAAGCATTTGGATATAGATAAAAAAGCTTTGGTAGAAGTGATTCGATGTTATACAAAAGAGGCTGGGGTACGTACTTTAGAGCGTACAGTAGGTTCATTGTGTCGTAAAGTGGCAAAAGAGTTTGTTATCGATCCAAAAAAGAAGAAAGTAAAGCTATCTGAGAAGCATATCAAAAAATATCTTGGAGCAAGAAAGATATTACCCGATGAGCAGAGTGAAGATCATCAAGTTGGTGTTGTAACTGGTTTGGCGGTAACTTCTCTTGGTGGCTGTACACTTCCTATTGAGGTGGAGACATTAGAGGGCTCCGGAAAAGTAATCATTACTGGTAACTTAGGTGATGTTATGAAAGAGTCCTGTCAAGCAGCAGTTTCTTATGTACGTAAGCACCGAGATGTCTTTAAGATAAATAAAGATTTTTATAAAAAATTGGATATCCATATTCATGCCCCGGAAGCAGCAGTCCCAAAAGATGGACCGTCTGCTGGAATTACAATCGCTACGGGAGTGGTCTCAGCTCTAACTAATATTGAGGTTAGAAAAGATGTAGCCATGACGGGTGAAATTTCTTTAAAGGGACGAGTAATGCCTATTGGAGGACTAAAAGAAAAGTCCTTAGCGGCTTACAGAGTTGGTATTAAAGATATAATTGTGTGTAAAGAAAATGAAAAGGATATTGAAGAGATTCCTAAAGAGATTCAAAAGCAGATAAACTTTCATATCGTTAGGACTTTTTCAGAAGTGTTGTCTGTTGCTTTAGTTCACAACGATTACGGTAAAAAAACAGCAAAATCTAAGAGTAAATCATAGAGTCTGAACGGGAGATTTAAATGTCACAGTCTATGACTGGCTTCGCAAGTAAACAATTTTACTTTGGTGAAGTATTAGTTCAGCTTGAAATTAAGTCTGTAAATCATCGCTTTTGTGAAATGCAAATAAATCTTCCTTTTTTATCAATGGAAGTAGAAAACGCGATCAAGAAAATCATCTCAAAAAAAGTGCATCGAGGAAAGGTGTACTTTAGTTTAAGGGGTGACTTTTCACTCTTGGGTGGTGGGATTGACTTTAATCCATCCGTAGTTGATGCTTATCTATCAACCATGGGAACCTTAGGTGAGGTTATTGGCACAAAAGACAAACCAAGTGTCATTGAATTGCTTCAATTACCAGGAGTAATGATAGAAAAGCAAGATCAATCTTGGCATAGTGATTTACTTGTCTCATGTGTTGAGCCACTAGATGGCTTACTAAATGATTTTATAGAGTCTAGAGTACAAGAGGGGCTTTTTTTAGAGAATGAAATATCTGATTATTTAGAAAAGATGCAATCGCAGTTAAACTTTATAGATCAGTCTCGCAATGAGATTAAAGCAGAGCAATATTCAAAGTTAGATTTAAAAATTAAAGAGTTTTTAAAAACATCAGATCTTGATCAAGCTAGGTTGCACACAGAGGTTGCGTATCTGTTAGAAAAAGCTGACATCGAAGAAGAAATCGTTCGTTTAAACTCTCACATTACAGCTTGTAGCGGGTTACTTAAAAAAGATGAAGAAAGTGGTAAGAAGCTAAACTTTATCTGCCAAGAAATGAATCGTGAAATAAATACAATAGGCTCTAAATCTCAAAAAATTGACATCGTAACATCTGTTATTGAGATGAAATCACTTTTAGAAAAAATTAGAGAACAGATTCAAAATATACAATAGGAGTATATATGAGATTAAAACTACTTAATACAGGGTTTGGAAATTTCGTAATAGCAAATAGAATTATTAGCGTAGTTTCCCCTGGTTCTGCTCCAGTTAAACGGATAAAGGAGATTGCTAAGGATAAGGGGCGCTTAGTTGATGCTACTTATGGAAGAAAAACTCGCGCTATTATTGTGATGGACTCCGAGCATGTCATTTTGTCGGCAATAAATCCAGAGACTATAGCCTCTCGATTGATTTCTAAAGAAGAAGAGCTAGAGCGTTTGGCACTAAATGATGATGACATTGATGTGGAGGACTAGTTGTGAGAGATCTTGGCGTTGTAATGGTAGTATCAGGACCATCAGGTTCTGGTAAATCCACTATTTGTGGACATATATTAGAAGATAATAAAGAAGACTTTGGTCTAGTTGTATCCCATACTTCAAGAGCCCCTCGTGAAGGTGAGATAGATGGAGTACATTATCACTTCATCTCACCTGAAAAATTTTTAGAAAACAAATCTAATGGTTTGTATTTAGAATGGGCAGAAGTACATGGTAATTATTATGGTACTCCGGGTGATCAGGTAGAAAAGTTTGTAGACATGCAAAAAAATGTCATACTAGAGATCGATGTACAAGGTGGTTTACAAGTTAAAGCAAAATTACCAAAATCTGTATTGATCTTTGTTTCTCCACCATCATATGAAACCCTTGAAAGTAGACTACGAGGCAGAAAGACAGATGATGAAGAAGTCATAAAAAAACGCCTTGAAAATGCGGTTGGTGAGATGCATAAAAGTAGTCAATATGATTACTTTGTAGTAAATGATGAGCTACAAAAAGCTATAGATAGTATTATTTTAATTGGAGAAAGTGAAAGAAAACGTGTTCCTCGCTTGAACCTAAACGAAATTTTTGATAGTATGCGATTTCCAAAATTTCAAAAGTGAAGGAATAAATATGATCATATTTGATATTGATAAGGTTCAAAAAGAGTTAGACGGAAAGTTTAACTTATCTCATCTAATCGTTAATCGAGTAAAAAAACTTAAGGCTGGAGTAGAGTCTAAAGTTGAAAGAAAGATGAGAGAAAAGGAAATTATTCTTGCAATTAGAGAAATTGATTCTGGTGAATTAGTTTATGCTAGAGATGAAGGAACAACAAGAAACGCTCAAGTTGAGTTGTCTGATTCTGTTATCATCGAAGATAACTAGACATGATTGCAGAGGTATTAATTCCTCGACCTGTTTATCAGGCCTATACTTATAAAATACCTAAAGCTTACCAAGAGATTGTTAGAAGTGGTCTTCGTGTAGAGGTTCCATTTGGAAATAGCCAAGCCATTGGCTTGGTTTCTAAAGTAACACAAAGCGATGACGACTCTATCAAGTTGAAAGAGATCTCTTCAATTTTTGAAGATATTAATTTTGTAGATCAAGATCAGATTGATATGATCCATTGGATGAGCAATTATTATATGATGCCCCTCGGTGAGGTGGCATCTCTTTTTTTGCCTAAGTATTTTCAAAAGGTAAAAGAAGTTTATTCTTTAGCCTACCCTATTGATCAGCTGTTAGAGTTGATCCCTAAGCGACGAAAGGTGCTAAGGCAAGCACTTATACGTCTCTCTTTAAGTAATAAAAGCCGGCTAAATAGAGATCAACTACAAACTTTTGGTTTGAGTAAAGCTCTTAGTCGAGAGTGTATTAAAAATGAGTGGTTAGAGCCAAGTGCGGACTACCTTAGTTGTTCAGACAATTTTGAAGCTTTAAAAAAAAAAGCAATTTTCCTAAACTAAATTCTCAGCAAAGCATAGCACTACAAGAGATTATATCTCAAAAAGATAAGCTGTCCTACCTTCATGGTATTACTGGATCTGGTAAAACAGAAGTTTATTTAAATCTAGTATTACAAGAGCTTGAAAAAGGTAATGGGGTAATATTTTTGGTTCCCGAGATAGCATTAACTCCACAAATGGAAAAACAGTTTTTTGATCGTTTCGGTGACTTGTTAGCTTTGCATCATTCCAAACTGACTAATAAAGAAAAGTACAATAACTGGCTTGATTTGGTTTCAGGTAAAAAGAGAGTTGTTTTGGGAGCTAGATCTGCTATTTTTACTCCTGTACAAAACTTGTCCTTAGTTATCGTAGATGAAGAAGGAGAGTCTTCATATAAGCAAGATACCAGTCCATTATACGATACACGAGTTTTATGTGAATATTTACAAAACTCTCGTGGGATCAAGGTAGTTTTTGGTTCTGCCACTCCAAGTTTAAGAAGCTTTTATAAGATACACGATCAACAGTTTGCTTATCACCCCATGAAAGTTCGTTTTAATAAAAAAACTTTACCAGAGTTCCATGTGGTTAATTTAAAATCCGAGTTTCACAATAAAAACAAATCAATTTTTTCAAAAGAACTTCATGCCAAAATGAGCAAAGAGTTAGCTTTAGGGAATCAAGTGATTCTGTTTGTAAGTAGAAGAGGGCACTCAAGTTTTGTCATGTGTAGGAGTTGTTCTGAGGTTTTAGAGTGCAAAAACTGCGATGTTTCCTTAACGTATCATGATTCAAAGCGATTGCACTGTCACTATTGTGACTACCAGATTGTTATGCCACAAGTTTGCCCTACTTGCCAATCAACAGCAATTAAGTACTTTGGTTTAGGGACGCAAAAGGTAGAAGAGTTTTTTAAAAAAGAGTTTCCTCATATAAAATATGCTCGACTTGATACGGATGTTACTCGATACAAGGGTGCACTAGAGTCTGTATTAAAAGATATGGGTGATAAAAAGATTCAGGTTTTAATCGGGACTCAAATGATTGCTAAAGGCTTGGATTTTGAGGATGTTACTCTAACAGCTATATTAAACCCAGATAGTATGGTCAAAATGGGTGACTATTCAGCTAGAGAGAAAGCCTTTTCTTTGTTTATTCAAATTGCAGGGCGTGCTGGTAGAAGTGAAAAGGCAGGTAATGTAATATTGCAAACGTATACCCCTGAAAATGAAGTTTACAAATATTGTAAGCAATATGAAGTTGATGATTTTATGTCAGCGGAGTTACTTTCTAGAAAAGAGCTACAATTTCCTCCTTTTTATCACTTGATTCAGTTTTTATCTTCTAGTGAGGATGTAAAAATAGCAGAACAAAATATAGAAAAGTTTTATTTAGAGCTACAAAATAGTTTAAAAGATAATGTTGACTATATTTTATATCCACCGCAAAGCTCTCCTTTAGAAAAAATAGACCGCAGATATCGATTTCGAATTGTTTTAAAAACTCAATTAGACTCTTTAATCTGGAAAAATATTTTTGATTTGATTAAGAGGTATCGTTCTAAAAATAAGAGTAGGTTAAAAATTATAGTAGATGCTGAAAACTTGTTGTAAAAATTAGTTTCTTATAGCTATTTTTTGCAAGTTTTAGTGTAGTTTAAAATCGACTTCTCTTGTCTATTTTATTGACAAAGAGTATCTTTGTATCCGAATTGTTCATCAGTGTTGAAGAGATAATAGTTTATCTAGAGGTAAATGGTTTTCTACATAACAAGAAAGCCAATTTAGGATAAGTATATATTGTTAATTATTGGTGTTAAATAATGACTTCGATTGGCCAGCAATTTAATTATTGGTCTAAATATACAACTTCAAATATTAGTACAAGGAGATAAAATGGATTTACAAGGTAAAAGAGTGTTGATTCTTGGTGGTGCCGGATTAGTAGGAATGGCTGTAGCTAGAAAAATGATGGCTGAATCTCCTGCTGTATTGATTATTTCTTCACTTTTTGAAGCAGAAGCGATTGAGGCTTGTGAAATTCTAAAAAAAGAGGCTCCTCATATTAAGTTTGAGTCAGCTTTTGGAAATGTGTTTGTTAGAAACGAGTTTAAATCTATGCCTTGGGGTGAAATCCTTGCAAATAGTACATCAAGAAACCAAATGATTCATGATAATTTAGATGATTTAGATCAAGAGATATTAAGTTCATCTTGTTTGTATCAAACAATCAAAGAGGCAGATCCTGCAGTTGTAGTTGATTGTATTAATACGGCAACAGCTGTTGCCTACCAAGATATATATAAGTCTAATTACGAAGTTAGAAGTGAGATATCAAAGGTTCAGTCGGGTGAGTCAAACAATGAAAAACTAATAGATGATGTAGAAAAAATGATGTGTACTTTGTATGTGCCTCAATTGATTCGGCATGTACAAATTTTTCATGAGGCTATGAAAGAAGCAAATACAAAATTATATCTAAAAATAGGTACATCTGGTACTGGAGGAATGGGTTTAAATATCCCATATACTCACAGTGAAGAAAAGCCTTCAAGAATGTTATTATCTAAATCATCTGTTGCTGGTGCTCATACCTTATTGTTGTTTTTAATGGCAAGAACACCGGGTGGACCAATCATTAAAGAGATTAAGCCTACAGCTGCCATAGCTTGGAAACAAATCGCTTATGGTGATGTAAAGAGAAAAGGTAAAAATGTTCAATTGTATGATTGTGAAGCATCTTCAGGAGTAAAGTTAGATGGTTCATTTAATATTGATGGATCTGATGAATGGGACACTTTAGATGGTCAGTTCATGAAATCTGTGTTTATTGATACTGGAGAAAATGGTATTTTTTCTGCCGGTGAATTTGAAGCGATCTCAAGTACAAAGCAAATGGAGTTAGTAACACCAGAAGAAATAGCAGAAAGTGTTGTTTTTGAAATTCGTGGTGGTAACACGGGGAAAGACGTAGTAAACGCTCTAGATCACGCGAGTTTTGGCCCAACCTATCGAGCAGGGGTATTGCGAGAGAGAGCTTTAGATATTTTAAAAGAGCTAGAAGACGAGCATGATGTAAGTAGTGTTAGTTTTGAATTGATAGGGCCATTGAGTTCTAAATTGCTCTTTGAAGCGGATTTATTTAAAAAGACTGTAAAGACTTATAAGAGTATTAAAGAGATTAGTGCCAAAGAGTTATCTCAACAATTGGCAACTTTAGTAAATAGCTCTCAAAAAATTAGAACAAATATTCTTTCTGTTGGTATTCCAATTTTAATGCCTGACGGTAAAACGCTGCTAAGGGGGCCTGAGGTTAAAGTTCCCCCTTACAAAGGCGAGAAAAATATCCCTATTACTGATGAGTCTATAGCTATCTGGAGTAAGGACGGTTGGGTTGATTTAAGAGAGTCCAATATGATTCTATGGAAACAAAGGATTACAGACTTGTTTGAGAGTCTTGAGGCTAAAAACTCACTGGATACAAGCTCTGCTGAAGTTAGAGATCATCGATATTGGTTTAAAGATGATGAAATCAATATCGGAAAACTAATCGGTTGGATTTTTGCTACTGAACATGATGGAGCAAGAATCAAAGGGTAATAATACTATTTGAAAAACTAAGACAATATAGCCTTTCGTATATTTACGAAAGGCTATTTTTTTAAGGAAAAAATGATAAATATTGATAGCTTTGACAAAATATTGATCACTGCTGGTGCTGGTATGGGTGTTGATTCGGGGCTTCCAGATTTTCGTGGAGAAAAGGGCTTTTGGAAAGCTTATCCTTTATTGAAAAATAAAAATTTATCCTTTGTTGACATGGCGAACCCTAGAGCATTTAAGCTTTTCCCAAAGTTGGCTTGGGGGTTTTATGGTCATCGATTGGCACTATATAGGCAAACAGAGCCTCATGCAGGATTTAAAATCTTGTTAGATTTGTGTAAAAAGAGTAGTGATTATTTTGTAGTGACATCTAATGTGGATGGACACTTTCAAAAGTCAGGATTTGTTGACTCATCTATTTATGAGGTTCATGGATCAATTAATTATTTACAGTGCACAAAGTGTTCTATAAATCCCTATAAAAATGAGCTAGATTTATTAGTGGATATGAGTACTTTTCAATGTAGTCAACCACCAACCTGTAATTGTGGGGCTTTATTGAGACCAAATATACTTATGTTTGGAGATTTTGCTTGGGATGACTCCATCTTTTTCAAGCAAGAACAGCGATATAGGAGATTTCTATCTGAAATCACAGATAATGATCGTCTTTTAATAATTGAATTAGGAGCAGGCTTGTCAGTTCCAACAATTCAAATACAATCAAATTCTATTAATTCTAGGTTTAAAAACTCTTATTTAGTGAGGATCAATCCAAGAGACTTTGAAGTGAGTGGAGATAGATCAGAGTCTATTGTTTGTGGAGCTTTGGATGGGCTAAATAGGCTACTACAAGCAAATGAAGGTCTATAAATTTGGCTTTTGATGAATAAAAAAAAGAGCCCCATAAAAATGGGGCTCTTTTGACTTCAGAGGTAATTATAGTTGTTTATTAGTTTGCTGAGCTGCGTTTAGAACCTTACCACCAATTAGATCGGACTTTATAGCTTTATTCAAAGTCTCTTTAAGAGATGCTTGGGATTTAGCATCTAGTGCGTTGTATGCTTTTAGAAAAAGTTTAGGTTGTCTTCCAGCAAAAACTGCTACAGAAAGTTGAATTTCTTCTAGTTGATTAAATTTGAAAGATGCTTCTACAACAAGTTTAAGTAATTCGGAACTAGTATTTTTAGTTATACTTTCAAGCGTTACATACCTAAGAGGTCTGAGTTCTCTAGCTACAAAATCATTTAGGTCATCTTTTGAGGTCTTATTAAGTAGCTCTTTCATGGCATTTATGACTTCGTTAAGTTGAGTGTATTGCTTTGCATAAAAAGGTTTGATAGATAAGGTCATGACTTTGGAGTAAGCCTCTAACAAATCATGAGGTAAGTGAGTCCTATCCTGTAAACGTTTTTTTATAGTATCCAATCCACCAGGGGTATGTTCGATTTCGTGGGCCACGTAGGCATCAGCTAATTGTATAGCAATATCATGCTTTACTCCAAACCTCGCAAGTGGGAAAGGGGTACTATCTCCACCCAATACTTTACTTGAGTTTTTATCATCAAGTTGTACATAAAGTGAAGCACTATGCTCATCTCCTTTAACTATTAAAGAGTATACCTGTGAATCTTCGCCTTTAACTGTGGCAATAACTTTTTCAGATTCAGATTCAGAGAGGTTAATATCATTTGCTTGAGGTTGCTCAGCTATAGAAAGTTGAACAGCACAAAGTGAGAGAAGTCCGATGATTAAAATTTTGTTTAAAATATTCATAATTAGCTTACAATCCTATATATATTTACGGGTAGGTTTCTACTGCCCTGGTAGTAACTAGTCCAACGATCGACGGTAAAGTTTTGTTTCCATTCAGCAGCACTAGAGCTATTAGAGTATACCTCATTTGATTCACCAATGATACCAACATGCCCGACTTTAGCTCCTGTTGGAGATAAGATAATATCTCCAGGGCGTGAATCCGCGACATCTATTTTTTCTGCTTTTCCAGAGCTTACTAAAGCTTGAAACTCTGTATCCATTCGTGAAGTGGAATCTCCATCAACTTTAAAACCAACAGATCTTTCAAGGATTTTATTTACCATCCATGCACAAGCGAGATTTCCGCCATCTGGTCCAGCTGCAGAGCTTTCTCCCAATGCTTCTTTTGCTTCTCTAAATATTGTGGCATTGGCTTCTCCTGTTTCGTTGGCGGTTTCTAATTGATCTAGAGTTTCTTGACTTTGAGACTCACTTAATTGTTGCATAGAGCCATTGATACTATTAGATGCATCGAATCCGGAAGCATCCACTTGACTCTGTAGGTCGGCTTGAACATCAACTGGTAGATTATGATATTTCGGATTCATTTCTGCTTGTTGCTTGGCGGCCTTTTTATCACATCCAGATAGGGTGATGACAGCGGCGATCGCTATGATTAAGTTGATTTTTTTCAGCATAAATACTGCCTTTATTGTAAATGTTTGGTCATATGAGAGTAAATTAAAACTTTGTCCACTATATATTAATACTAAAACACTTGCGAAAAGTGTCAAGGGGGAGAAAATTTTAATTTAGCCTTGACAGTTTTTACAAGTGTTTTACTATTATAATAGGGATAGTATTTTAATTTGTGTTTTTTGTTACAAAAGATAGCTTTCTATAAGCTAATACAAAACAAGGATAGAGCAATAGGTATTATCGGCGTAGATGGCAATAAGTCAAAAGCAAGGGCTCAAGAAAAGGTGTAACTTATGTTAAAAAAAGTAAATTTAATAACTATAGTAATATTTGCAGTGTTATTGTCAGGCTGTGACAAGCAAAAAGCGCAACAACAAGCTGATATGAATCCCAATTATCATAATCTACCGGTAGACTTGCAAAATGATTTAATAAGTCAAGTAGAAGACCAAGCAGAAAACACAGATCCTGTTGATGATGACAGCTCTACTATTCCAGATGATAGTGCTGATGATACTACTTCAGAAGAAGAACAAGTTGTTTCAACGGATGGAGCGAGTGAAACTGGTTCTGCCAATGCCGCAATCTTTAGAGAAGCAACAGAAGCATTAGGGGAAAGTTCTGAAGCAGGTCCTGGTGGTGGAAGTGTAGCTTGTGCCTGGATGGTCAACAAGGTTTTAAAGAGATCTGTAGGTATTACTGTTGATGGAAATGCAACACTTAACATGAATGAAGATTTTAGATCTATGGTTGCTGCAGGTAAAGCAGAGGCGATTCCTGTTGCTGATGCAAAACCTGGAGACGTTATTATTTCTCCAACAGAGTATAGAAATGGCAAAAAGAATACAGGTCACGTAGGTATTGTAGGCCAAGGTGGGACAATCCTTTCAAATGGTGGAAGAACTCAGCCAAATGGTGGAAAAGACTATAAGTGGAGAGATAAATTTAATATGGCAAGCTGGAAGGGTTACTATCAGAGTAAAAAAGGCTTAGACATGAATGTATATAGGATCATCTCTTAATATGAAATATATTCTTTGTATTTTATTCTTACTCAACGCATCGATTGTGGTGAGTAATGAAGGCGTAAAAATCGCTGAAGTAGTTTCTTCTGACGGTGAAAAGTATACTTTAGTAGAGTTTTTAGATGAAGAAGGCGGGTCTTTGTTTATTGAAAAGCAAAGAAAAGGTTTAACGGAGTTGTTAGGTGGAGATAGTACACCATTTCCGTTGTCAAAGTATGGGATTCAGCCGATTGTGGCAAAAAAGCTGGTAACACAGTTTGTAGACTATGAGATTGCCAATACAAAAGGTGGTGTCAAAGCTTTACAGAGTAGACTATCACAAAGAGAATATTTACCAAATGACTTGCTTGAGGAATACTCAAAGCGTATGACATTAAATGCAAAGCCTTTTTATTTAAAATTTGATAACTCTTTAAAAGAGGTTATTCGAGTATTAAAAGCATTATTGAATAAGAGAGACTCTAATGAGTTAGGTGATTTCCTAGTAAGAGAACTGCGACCAGTAAGACGAGCAAACCTAGAGGCAATCGCCAATAAGACGAGTGAACAGCATTTAGATCTTGTTTTAAAATCAGCCATAAAGTTTTCTAGTCACGAAGAAATTCAACTCTCTATAGGGGTATATGCTGGCCGGCAAGCAAGCCACTTTAAAAAGAGCTTTGCAAAATTAAATATAGAAGATAAAAATATTGTAAAAGAAGCAGTTAAGAAGGCTATAGCTTCAAATATAATTGGTGGTAAAGTAAAAGTGATGGCAGGGTTGACTTTAAAGGATTTACAATAATTTAAGGTTGAGCAGTTATTATAAAGTACTGATCTAAAATTAGTTATTTTAATAATATGTTGTGGTAATAAAAAAGAAGGAAGTAGATTATGTTGAAGAAAATTAACTTAATAATATTGATAATGTTTGCAATTGTTTTATCTGGATGTGATAAAAAAGCAGCAGAAAAAGCAGCAGAAATGAACCCAAACTTTCATAATTTACCTGTTGAAGAGCAAAAAGAGTTGATTGCTCAGGTACAAGCAGAGCAAGATGATGCTGATGAGGAAGATAGTTCTAGCGGAGGACAAAGTAACGCAGCTAGTAAAGTAGGCCCTGCCAATGCATCCATCTTTAGAGAAGCAACTAAGGCTATGGGAGAAAGTTCGGCTGCTGGCCCTGGTGGTGGTAGTGTATCTTGCGCATGGATGGTGAACAAAGTATTAAAAAGATCATTGGGGATAACAGTTGATGGCAATGCAACAGCTCTTATGAATAAAGATTTTAAGTCCATGGTAGCAGCTGGAAAAGCAGAGCAAATTTCTGTATCCAATGCAAAGCCTGGCGATATAATTATTTCGCCAACAGAAGGGAAAAACATTGGGCATGTTGGAATAGTTGGCGAAGGTGGTACAATTTTGTCTAACGGAGGATCTAAAGGTCCTAACGGTGGAAAAGAGTATAAATGGCAAGATAAATTTAACATGTCAAGCTGGAAAGGTTATTACCAGACAAAGAAGGGTTTAGATATGAAGATTTTTCGGATTGTTTAAAGATATGAAGCATATACTTTATATTTTATTGTTTTTTGTTTCTTCTGTTTTACAGGCAAATGAGAGATTGACTATAGCCAAGGTTATGGCCTCTAAAGGGCAAAACTATTCATTGATTCAAATTGTAGATGAAGATGGAGGTGCTTTGCTTGTAGAATTAGAAGAAAATGACACTACCACTGTTTTAGGTGGAGACTCTACAGTGTTTCCATTGTCTAAGTTTGGAGTGCCAAACTCTATTGCTAAAAAAATAGTGGAAAAATTTGTGGCATACGAAATAGAAAATACTAAAGGTGGCGTTAAAGCATTGCAAAGTCGTTTACAAAAACGAGACTCCCTGCCAAACGATTTGTTAGCTGAGTATTCAAAGTTTATGACTTTAAGTGCAAAGCCATTTTATATAAAATCAAATGTCACATTGAAAGAGGTGACTCGAGTCCTTTTAGAGTTGCAAAAGACAAGTCCAGAAAAGCTTTCTGAATTTGTTTTAAAGGAGTTAAGACCTGTTAGAGGAGAACTTCTTGAGTCAATCTTAAATTTGGATAATGACCAGATTTTAGATCTTGTAATAAAATCAGCTGTCAAATTTCCTGATGATCAAGAGGTTCAGCTTTCTTTAGGTGTTTATGTAGGGCAACAGCCGGATAGCTTTAGAAAGAAGTTTTTGAAGTTATCAGCAACTCAGAAAGCAAGCGTAAAAGAAGCGATTAATGGAGCAATTACTTCAAATGTTATTGGTACAAAAGTAAAAGAGGTAGCATTTCAGACTTTAAAAAGCTTGTGAGCGTCATTCTCTAAGTAATATATGCAAAAATGACTTCATCATAATATATGGTGTAGTCATTTTTTATTCTATACCCAAATACAAATGGCTTTACTGTTTTTTCTGCAAAAACTCCTATGTTATTGAGCTTTGTATTAGATGAGTATAATTGCTACTCTATTTCTTCAAAGAAATTCAACAAATCTTTAGGGTCTTTAAAATTTGGTAGATTACTATCGATAAAAAGTTTGTCAGATAGATCTCTTTTGTCCTTTTGGAGTTTTTGAATTTTTTCTTCAATGGTTTTTTCAACAATTAAGCGATAAACAAAAACAGATTTGGTTTGACCAATACGGTGAGATCGATCAATTGCTTGATTTTCTACGGCTGGATTCCACCAAGGGTCCATCAAAAATACATAATCAGCAGCAACAAGGTTTAGGGCTGTCCCCCCTGATTTTAAACTGATAAGAAAGACTTTTCGATCGGGCTCCTCATGAAATCGATCGATTTGTTCTTGTCTGAGTTTACGATTTGTAGATCCATCAAAATGACTATATTCGATGAGTAGTTCTTGCATTAAGGATTTGAGTTTATCTAACACCCCAATAAACTGAGAAAAGATTAAGATTTTATGCCCATTTTCGATAATTTTTGGAAGCACTTCACGTAAATAATCAATCTTGCAAGCACTCACATCTAAAAACTCTTTATTGGCAAGCTCTGGTAATAAACAGGTCTGTCTCAATCGCATCATTCCAGTTAAAACTAATGGCCCTGCTCCATCTACACCAATAGCATCAAAATGATTTTTGATCTTTTCTCGATAAAACTTTGCTGTAATATGATAGGCCGTTAACTGATCATCAGACATTTGTAGAGTGATGTTGTTTTCTGTTTTGCTAGGTAACTCAGCGGATACTACTTCTTTGTTTCTTCTTAAAACCATAGGAGAAATGAGAGTTTTTAAGGTTCTAGCTTTTGCTTCAACTTTTCCGACTTCTATGGGGATAGAGAAATTAGTTCTAAACCACTTTCGGGTTCCGAGGAAGTTTGGGTTTAAAAAATCAAAGAGAGACCATAGCTCTAGCGTGTTGTTTTCAAGTGGTGTACCACTTAAGGCTATTCTCTGTGTAGCGCTTATTTCTTTGACGGCTTTACTTTGCAGGCTTGACGGGTTCTTAATCATTTGCGACTCGTCTAAGATGAGGCAAGTAAAAGTAGTACTTTTAAAAAGATGAAGGTCGATTCTTAAGGTAGTATAAGAAACGAGTATGATATCTGTTGCTGAGTTAAACTCTCGATTTGTACCCATGTGAGCATAAGAGCTGAGTTGGGGACAAAATTTATTTATTTCTCGCTGCCAATTGGTTATAGCACTTACTGGAGCAACAATTAATGTTTGATTATGTTGCTTACGTGCGTGCAAAGTGGAGAGTAGGGCGAGAGATTGAATTGTTTTCCCAAGACCCATATCATCAGCGAGTAATACTCCATAATCAGAGTTATGGGCAGCCCTAAGAAACTGAAACCCTTCAATTTGATAGGGTCTAAGGTTTGTGTCTAAGCCAATCGGGTTTTCGTTGGATTTATTTTTGATATTTAAGATGGTTTTACGAGCATCTAAATATGTTTTAACTTGAAGGCTTTCATAGTTGTCATCAGTTAAAATCTCTTTGATGAGTAGGGGGTTTAAAGGTAGTTTGATATCTGAAGATAGATCTTCAAAATGATCTTTTAGTTTAGCAAGTTGTTCAATGTCTTGTGCGTTTAAATAGTGCATTATACCATCTTGATCACAGGCGTACCCTTCGGCAAGATCGAAGCTATCAATATTTAGTAGTTGGTTTTTACTATCTATTTTGACTTTAAAATGAAGCCATTTTTCCTCGGGGTTGAGCTCAAGGTGTAGTTTGCAATTAAGATTGTTAGAAAGTTTTTTCTTGTGATTCAAGCTATAGATCGAAAACCCTCTTTCTAAAAGCTTGGGGGCAAGCTCTTGATAAAAATGAGGAATATCATTTGAATTAATAGAGTAGTGAAAGTTTTGCTTGAGTTTTCGAGTTGGTATGGGGCTAAACTGAGCTTGGGTTTGTTGTAGAAAGTAGTATTTAGCCAGGCTTTCGAACTCCGGATTGTCTAAAGTGTTAACCTCTCCTTTGAGTTCTGATTGTTTCAAGTAGAGTGTTAAGGCTTCATCGTAATCAAAGTTTAAATTTAAAAAAAGCTCTTTATGTTTGTTTAAGTCATATAAAACTAATTTTGCAATAGGGTTTAATTTAACGAAATATCGTGAGCTAATTTCCGTATCAAAAGTTAAAAAATCTAAATCCAATGTTTGTAGGCTACTTTGTATAGAAGAAAAAGTAGATGCGGGATAAGCTTGATAATGGCTAATAAACGAGAAGAAGTTATCTTCTAAGGAGTTTCGAGTACGCTTAATAAACAGACAAGATTGAGAAAGAGGGATAAATAAAAAATTATTTTTATTTGTTTGAAAGGATAAAAGGGGTTTGTCTTTGTTAAATTTTAAGCCACGAAAATGGCAGTTTATATCAAAAAATTCGTTTGATTCTTTTGATGGGCAAAAGCTGAGATGAAGTTTAAAGGCGTCTAGTTTTTGGCAAGATACCTTTTTACTACCTGATTCGAAATATATAAGTTTGTCATCTAACTCATCTAAAATTTCAATCAATAAGTGACGGATTAAATATTGAAACTGTTCACTTTTAATTTTAAGGTAGGATTTAGATTGTACAGAAGTAAAATGGTTTTCCCATAATGACTGCAGACCACCGGATATGTTTGAGATATTGTACTTTTCTAGTTGCTTTGCACTCAGAGCAAATAACTTTTTGTCTTCATTTTGAAGAAGGCCTTTGACTTCTCCCTTTTCATTGATGCAAAGTGCTAATTTAGCATTCTTTTTGTCGGGTAGTTTATTCACTTGAAATCCGTGGGATGATAATTCAAATTGTGTTATGACCTCATCATGTATAGCTTGTTTTGGCTTTTCTATGATGTTTTCCACATGGATTTCAACGTTTTCATTTAAGTTGGAATATTGATAATGGTCTACCATATAAAGAAAATCACTGTTGAGGCGACTTTGTGTTTGTATGGATTGATGAGCCAAATTATAAACGGCTTGAATTTCAGGTGCGCTAATATCCCATTGACAGAGATTGGAGTGGACAAAAACATAAGAGGCTGCTCTTATGCATTGATCTCTTGATACCTTTTTACTTAAATCTCTACCAAACCAAGTAGGAATTTTATCGTTTGTAGCAACGTCCAACATAAGCAATACATAGTCATATTGTGTAGAGTTTTTTAACTGATATAAAAATAAGAAGTACTCTTGCTCTAGTTCAATGTAAGAAAAAGAAAAGTTCTTGTTAAATTCATACTCATTGTAGTAGCCGTAACCCGACTGCGTTAAATAGTTTTTAATAAGGCTCATAAATTGGATTATAGCAAAGATCTATAGAATGGTCGTTTTGAGTTCAGAAATAAATAGATAGTAAAAAGTCGCCCTCCTATGTCTTAAGACTTTGTTTGCTTCCAAAACAACAGAAAACTTTAATAAATTCTTAGTTCACAAAATCGAATAAAATTGAGATTTTTAGTAATTAAACGTATAATCTTGCCAAATATTGACATATTTTGTGTATTTTTGTACATAAATTATGACTTAAACTCATTAGTTTAGAGGATTTATGAATAAATTATTTGGAACAGACGGAATACGTGGTAAGGCAAATGTTGAGCCTATGACTGTAGAAACAATGGTAAAAGTAGGTCGTGCTGCGGCCTATGTTTTGAGTAATAACGGAAAAAATACAAAACATCCCATTGTGATTGGTAAAGACACTAGAATATCTGGTTATATGATCGAATCGGCTCTAGTAGCGGGAATATGTTCTATGGGTATGGATGTTTTATTGACAGGGCCACTACCTACACCTGGAGTAGCATTTATTACACGAAGTCTTAGAGCGACTGCTGGTGTAATGATTTCAGCTTCTCATAATGCGTATTATGATAATGGGATTAAGTTTTTTCAAACAAATGGATTTAAGCTACCCGATAGCACCGAAGCCCAAATAGAAGGTCTAGTTGCATCTGGTGAATTGGATGGATTTCGACCAACGGCAAAAGAGGTAGGTAAAGCTTATCGTATGGATACTGCTGTTGGTAGATACATGGAGTTTGCTAAAGCGAGCTTCCCAAAAGGTATGACTCTAGACGGTATGAAAATAGTCGTTGATTGTGCTAATGGAGCAGCCTATAAAGTTGGGCCAGGGGTTCTTAGAGAGTTAGGTGCCGAGGTTATCACTATTGGAGCAAGTCCAAATGGTACAAATATTAATGATGGTTTTGGTGCACTTCACCCTGAAAAAATGCGGGTCGAAGTCATTAAAAATAATGCTGATTTAGGGATTGCTTTAGATGGAGATGCTGATCGATGTATTTTTTCTGATGAAAATGGAAATGAAATCGATGGTGACTTGATCATGGGCCTTGTGGCAGTACATGCTAAAGAAGAGGGTATGCTAAAAAATAATACCTTAGTTGCAACGATAATGAGTAATCTAGGATTAGATATTGCCATGCAGAAACATGGAATAGATGTAGTTAAAACTCCTGTTGGAGATCGATACGTTGTAGAAGAAATGCGTAAGAGCGATTTTTGTATCGGTGGAGAGCAGTCTGGTCACATGGTCTTTTTGGAGCATAATACAACAGGGGATGGGTTGGTTTCAGCTCTTCAGGTTTTAGCTACTATGGTTAAAACAAAGTCAAAACTATCTAAGCTAGCATCAGTTGTGATCAAGCTTCCACAAGTATTGAAAAATGTGAGAATCTCCCAAAAGAAACCTCTCGAAGAGCTTCCAACAGTAACAGAAAAGATTACAGAAGTAGAAGAGAAGCTAAACGGTAAAGGTAGAGTATTGGTGAGATATTCAGGTACTGAAAACTTACTTCGTGTAATGCTTGAAGGTGAAGACGAAGTAAAGATTAATCGCTGGGCTATTGATATTTGTGATGAAATTGAAAAAGAAATTGGAGCTTAAGTAAAATAGTGGAAGAACGAGAAGTAGAAAACTTAGAAGAAATTGATCAAGTTTTGGATGAACTTTTAGATCAAATGCCTGCAAATGAAAAATCTATCCTTTTACAAGAAGTAGAAGAGAGTAGTTCACAGCAAGCAGAGGATTTAATAGCAGATATTTCAAAAAAGAGTTCTTCTCTATCTTTTGCAGAAGTTTTACAAGAAGAAGAGTTAGAGGTTTTAAAAGAAGAAGCTGAGCCACTTTTAAGTGAAGAAGAACGTTCATTCTTTTTTGAGCAAAGCCAAGAAACAGCATCAGACACACACTTTGTAGATGACTTTATGAACTCTGATGTTGTAGATGTTCAAGCGCTTGATGAAAATCAAGAAATCTACGAGGATGTAATTTTATCGCCTGTGTTACAAGATACTAAGCGGTTATACTTCATTTGTTTGGCTGCCTTGTGTATGTTATTTGGCTTAGTGTGTATTTTGTGTTTCATGCAAAATAGTACTCAAAATATGATTTTAGAAAACAGGGCTTCCATTAAAACAATCAGTAAGGGTTCAATGGGCTCGGACTTTTTAAGTATGCCGATCGTTCAACAAAAACAAGCTATTTTATTAAAACTAAACTCTTCATTGAGTACAAAAGAAGAAAAGGCATTATGTAACTTTTTTCTAGCAAGTTTTGCATATCAAGATGGAGATATGAAAGCAGGGCGCAGGTTTATGCTAGAAGGAGTCAAATTAAGAGATGATAAGTAATTTTATGAAAAGATTTATATATATATTTTGTATTTTGGTAGTTGTTGGGACTTGCTTTAGTAGTACTAAAAATACTAAACACGATTTTGGATGTGCTGCTTGTCATGATATCCATAAAGCGAAAGCCAAAAACTTATGGGCTACTCCTTTGAAAAAATCCACTAACAATATGATGCTAAATACTGGAGATGCCATGTGTTATACATGTCATGGAGATCAGTCAAAAGGCGGTAAGTACTTTATGCCTAAGCACTCTCATCCTGTGAGTATCGTACCTAGTAAAAAGACGAAAATTCCTAAGATTTTAGGGACAACATATATCGAAGGTGTAGGGCGAGTGATTACCTGTACCTCATGTCATGATCCTCATTCATCAAACAAAATGTTTTTAAAAATTCCGATGAAAAACGATGCCCTGTGCCGCGCCTGTCACGTTAGTTATTAGGGCTTTTTGTAACGGTCTTAGCTGAACTTGTCTTTTTCTTCTCTTCATTTTCTCGTGTACACTAGTACACGTCGAAAATGAGTGAAAAAAAATACTTCGCTCATCTAAGGCCTATTGGCTGCATTGCGTTGTTGCTCTATTTTCTTTGAAAATATCGGGTTTTTTTGGTGCTTGTTGGCTTTTTTGGCGTGTGGGGCTTGTTTTCTGCGAAAACTCGGGCTATTGTTCTGGGGGCTCTATTTTCTTTGAATATATCGGGGCTTTTTTGGGTTTGTTGCTTATCTTAGTAGTTTTCTCATCCACACTTTACCTTCGTCATTGGGGCCATGCACATCGGGCATAGTTGCAACGATCGAATAGTGGTTTTTTTTGTAGAATGAAATAACTTGATGATCTTTAGCATATGTTGATAAATATATACAATAATGATTGCTACTATTAGCAAGATGCTCAGCGAACTTAAGTAGTTGACAGCCTAGGCCCTGACTTCGATACTCAGGCAATACACCTAGGTCTAAAACTTCTGAGTATTGGCCTAAATATGGTACATCATCCAAAGCTTCATCTAGCCAGAGTGCGATAAATCCCATAGCTGTCTTATGTTTAGAGTAGAGCGCATAAAACTGTACACCTCTCTCGAAGTGTTGGGTGATTCTTCTATGTAACCACTTAACGTGGCTTGGTTTATCTGAGTTAAAATCGTCGCCAATTTCAATTTCTCCCATTAATGTAAAAAAGTGATCAACAAACTGAGTTTTTGAGATGGCTTGAATCATAGATTTACTCATGAGCTTCATCTATTTTTAGGTTTATAAATGAGGATATCTTTCGATCAAGAATTTGTATAAGATCAGGGTCCATATAATCATAGTTGTCTGGGATATCTAATACGATGAACTTCTTGCCTACTAAAAGCTCTTTATATTTTTTAGCTAATTTATTGCGGTGAGACTTTTCCATTACAAAAATATATTGGGCCCAGTCAATGAGGTCTCCACTGATAGTGGTAGCGGCATCTTTGTTTGTCCCTGCTCCAATAGTTGAAATGTCTTTAAATTGTGCAAAATAGCTTTCTGCTGTAGCGCTTCTTAATTTGTTTTCACTACACACAAAGAGTAGATTGGCCATTAAAGGCTCCTTTATAATTAGGTACATTTTATTTCATTCCTAAAGATAGCTTTTTAACAAAGTTCTTTACAAGCAATACCTGACTAAATAATTTTATGAAGAGTGTTTTTTTGAATAACTCTTGCGTTTGTTCAGATCAAGATTTATTCTATTTTCCTGCTCAAAATATTAATAGGGTAGATTTGTTTTTTGTAAAAAATTGGTGCGCCTAAGGGGCGTTTTATTTAGGAATTATTATGGCAAAGATATGGCTACGGGACATAAAAGATCATCTAAATCAAGAAGTTTGGTTAAAAGGATGGGTTTTTAATAAGCGTGGAAGTAAGAAAATACAATTTATTGAATTGAGAGACGGGACAATGGTTGTTCAAGGAATTGTAACCATTAATGATTCAAATCAAGAAACTTGGGATGTATGTTCTGAACTAACCCAAGAGAGTAGTATAGAAATTAGAGCTCAAGTTGTTGAGCACCCAAAATCTGTAAGTGGTTGTGAATTAATCATTAAAGAAATTAAAGTGATTCAAATCGCTGTTGATTTTCCGATCACTAAAAAAGAGCATGGCCCAGACTTTTTATTAAAGCGTCGTCACTTGTGGCTAAGATCTAGATTACAAAGATCAATTATGCATGTAAGAAGTCAAATAATAAAGGCTCTACATAACTTTTTTCATGAAAAAAACTATACTCACATGGATTCTCCAATCTTAACGGGGACTATTGGTGAAGAGGGGTCGACTTTATTTTCAACAGAGTATTTTGACAAAGGAAACGCTTATTTAGCACAAACTGGTCAATTATATTTAGAGGCAAGTTGTGCTGCACTTGGTAAAGTATATTGTTTTGGTCCAACTTTTAGAGCAGAAAAGTCTAAAACTAGAAGACATCTAACAGAGTTTTGGATGTTAGAAGCAGAGGTTGCCTTTAACAACAATGAAGATAACATGGATCTTCAAGAAGAAATGTTTAAATATGTAGTTCAACACGTGATTGATACTTGTCCCCTTCAGTTAAAAAGTCTAGGTAGAAAAGTAGAGGATTTACAAAAGTTTATTCAGCCTTTTGCTAAACTTTCATATGATGATGCTGTAGATCGGCTTCACGAAAAAGGTAGTAAGATTGTTCGTGGGAAAGATCTTGGAGCTGAAGATGAGGTTATGTTAACACAGGATTATGAAATGCCTGTTTTTATATATAACTACCCAAAAAGTTGTAAGGCTTTTTACATGAAAAAAGACCCTAATAACTCAGAAAGAGTACTATGTAGTGATCTTTTGGTTCCTGGGTATGGTGAAGTGATTGGTGCATCGCAAAGAGAGGATGACCTTGAGACTTTAACTCAAAATATCATTGATTTTGGTCTAAACCCAGAGTCCTTTGATTGGTACTTGGATTTACGAAAATATGGTACTTTCGAGCATAGTGGTTTTGGAATTGGTTTAGAGCGTACAGTATCTGTTATAACAGGTGTTAAGCACATTAGAGAAACGATTCCTTTTCCAAGAATGATGACTCATATCGAACCATAATTAGAGGTAAATATGTTGCAAATATCAACTGGTGAATTAAAAAAAATGAATATCAAGTCTCCTTCTGGAGACAGAATTCGTCCTACAAAATCAAGTGTTCGTGAAGCTATATTTAGTATGATCGGGTACTCTATACATCAACGAACCTTCTTGGACTTATGTGCAGGGACCGGTGCAATGGGACTTGAGGCAGTATCTCGTGGTGCTGCGATGGTTTCGTTTGTAGAAAAAGATCGAAAAGTAGCTGACATTTTGAAAGAAAATGTTGCTAATGCTGAGAATAGAATGGCTGAGTTTGAAATCAGCTTGCGTGTTTATCAGGAGAGTTTTTCAGTTTTTTTAAAAAGAGAGCAGACTTTTGATTTTATCTACTTTGACCCTCCTTATGAGTTTTATAAAAAGCATAAGTTAGAGGAGTATGATTTTGAAAGTACTCTAGAATCGGGAGGTACATTGTTTATTGAGCATGCGAGACATGATATCAAACCAGTACCCGAAAAACTTGGTTCGCTATACTTCGTAGAGACAAGAAAGTATGGATCTTGTAGAGTTACTATTTTTAAGAAACCCTAAGAAAACTAAAAAAAGACCTTTTGAATGATTCAAAAGGTCTTTTTTTGATTATAGAGAGTTTCTATATTTTATTTTTTGTAGATGGCTTCTAACTCTATTTCGATTTTAACGTCGTTTCCAACCAATAGTCCACCGGCTTCCATAACTTTATGAAAGCTTAAACCGTAGTCTTGCCGATTTACTTCACCTTTAACTGTAGCTCCAAATCTTTTGTTTCCCCATGGATCTTGAATTGGTCCATTTAACTCTACATTTAAAACAACAGGCTTTGTTACATCTTTCATTGTAAAGTCACCAGTAACTTGGTAACTGCTCCCACCTAAGGATTTAACCTTTGTAGACCAAAACTTTATCTCAGGGTATTTAGCAGCATCAAAGAAATCATTTGCTCTTAAGTGATTATCTCGCTTTTTGTTTGCAGTATCTATACTGGCAGATTTCATGTTTAAGTCTAAGCTATGCAAGTGGTTGTTATCGTCTACTTTTAGTTTACCGTCGAACTGCCCAAACTTACCTTTGACGTTTGAAATAACCATGTGCTTTACAGAAAATCCAATTGTTGAATGAGATGTGTCTACAACATACTTGTGATAAACCTTTTTTGCTGGGGCATGTGCGTGTGCATGTCCATGAGCGTGACCAGAGTGATCATGGTTGTGATGGGAGCCACTAGCATAGTTAGATACAGAAAGTAGCATTGTGCAGGCAAATATAGACATTAGTTTTTTCATAAGGTTCTCCTAAAATAGATTAAAGTGTAGCAAGAACTCTTAATACTTGCTGTCAATTGATAAAATCTACAGCATTGTAAGGAGTTTTTCAATGGGCTATATCAAATATTAATTCTAGTTTTAACTTTTTAAAGTAAGTCAGAGCAGAACTATTTTTCATAGCAATCTCAAGTCGGTTTGAACTAGAAAAAAGTACGGCAATCTGCTGATTACAAATTTCATCATAGGTTTTTACAAAAGGTATTTCTAGATTATCAACCATTATCTTGAACTTCTTAGGGAGGTTTTTGGCCCGAATATTAGAGATGAGGTTTCCAAAATGATCACTATATATAATAGACCCTTGGGTTTTGATTTGGTCGTCTAAAAGTAAACTGTTATCAATATGACAAGATGAAGGTGGAATTTGTTTTAGATTATTCAGGAAGGACTCTTTAATAGTTAAACTTGCACTTGAGGGAGCATAAACATCTCTTCCATGAAAAGTGTTAGAGGCATGGACTGGTGTATTTAACAGGTATATTTTAGAGTTGGAATTTATTAAATTGGTAAACAGGCCATTATCAGGCCCCACATAAGTGTAGTCTTTGTTTTTTACTATGATTGACTTGCGATGAGTTCCAACACCAGGATCAATTACACAACAAAATATAGTACCCTTAGGAAAGTAATGATAATTATCAATAAGGATGGTATTGGCATGAGCGATGTTTTGACTTTGAATCTCATGTGTTAAATCTATAACTTGTTCGTTAGGAGCAATATTCAGGATGACAGCTTTCATTACAGCTACATAAGCATCTTTTAGACCAAAATCAGTTAATAATACAATCATTGTTAAAGCCTTATAAGTTGAATGATATTTTGAGCAATTGTAGCATGGTTTATTACGATAAATTATAGTAGTTTAAATAAAAAAAAAATAATTGTAACTATTTATAGCTATTGAGCATCTTACTTATATGAATATGAAAAACTTACAAACAGAAAATACCTTGATTGAGCTTCAAGACTTGTTTCATGATTTAGAACCTAGATTAATGAGATTGAGTTTAAAATACCAGAAGACTACATGGGATGCAGAAGACGCCGTCTCAGAAACTATGGTTCAGGTTTTAGCAAAGATCGAACTTTTTGAAGGGAAGTCTTCTTTATCAACTTGGATTTATTCTATTTGTGTAAATAAAAATTTAGAAATTTTAAGAAAGAAAAAGACATACTTTGAGCACATGAAAAAATATTTTTTTCACAATGTGTTACAGCGACACTCAAGCGAAGGAGAGTTTTCACTTTTAAATGAAGACTTTCAACAGTCTTTGGGAAAGCTGGATGAAGACGAGCGTAGTGTTTTTTTGTTAAGTGTGTATGAAGAGCTTCCTCAAAAACAAATTGCGGAAATATTGGATATGAGCCTTTCTAATGTGAAGGTAAAGCTTCATAGAGGAAGAAAAAAGTTAATGTCGAGTTTAGGTGACTACTTGAAATAAGGTGGTAGATATGAAATGCGAAAATTTTATTAGTGAATTATATGAAAGTTCATTGAGTCATTTAAGTGAGGGCTTAACCAAGCATCTACAAGGCTGTGCATCATGTGAAAAAGAGTATTTAAAGATTAAGCGTTTAGAGTCAGGTTTTTTAAATGCGGATAAAGTCACAAATAAACCTTCTAACATGATAAGAAACTTCAGTGTGGCAATGGCTGTTACTTGTGTTTTATTTTTTCAAGGAGCTTTTGAAAAGGTAGAAGTGCAAAGTAGCTTTTTTGATACTACAGAGATTGCATTGGCCCATGCTATTGAAGAGACAGAGAGCCTAATATCAGATCAAATTTATGATATAGACTTTACTGTGGAGTCATCATTTAGTGAAGAATACTATTTTGATGAAGGGAATGACTTTGATGTTTATGACTTTGCTATAACTACAATTGAGAATAATGTATATAACAACACCCTTGAGGGGTAATTTAAGGAGAAACCATGTTTAAAAAATTATTATTAGTATCTTGTTTATTAAGTATACCAGCTACAAACTTTGTTGAGGCTGATGGTTACAAAAGTCAAGGAGAATGGGGCGATCAAGTTACCATGAAGCGAAAAAAGGGTAGAAAGAAAAAGGGTAGACCTCAAAAACAATTCAAAAAAGAGATTGAAAGTTGGGTTAAGACTCTGCCAGAAGACCAAGCTGTACAAGCCCAAAAGGTTTTTCATTACTTAATGACCTCTGCTGGTGTAGCTAAAGGATATGAAAGAGATAAAAATCATCAAAAATCGATTGAAGTTTTAACAAAACGAGCAAAGCTTAAGCTTCCGGCATTTTTCTCTAGTGCACCTGCTGTCTTAGGTTTACATAAAGCACAGAGCTATCACATGATAGCTAGGAGTTACCTAAAGCAAGATAAAACATCAGAGGCTATATCATACTTAGAAAAAGCTTTAGCCGAGGTGAAGACTAAGGATGCGAAAATGTTAAAGTCAATGATAAGTAGAGATTTAATGAAAGCATATAAGAAAAATGGACAGTCTGAAAAAGCATTTCAAATGATGGAGCAAAGTTTAAACGAAGCTTCTAGCGGTTTGAATTTCGAATAGATTAAGCCTAGAGACACAATAAAACCCTCTCATGTTTCATGAGAGGGTTTTGTTTTGAATATAGCTTTATAAATACTGTTTTTGGAGCTAGAAGCTCAGTAATAAATTCAGTCAATAGCGTCAAGCATACCGTCATCCCGACCGAAGTGGAGGGATCTTTGCGTAGTCTTTTATAAAATTAATTGACTTTTTTTAGTATGGCTTCAATCAACTTTTGTTGTTGGTCGATGATATTTTCAAGATCCTTAACTTTTTTATTTAGAGTGTCGTTTTGATTGTTACTAGCAATGTTCAAGTAGAGGTTGCCAGAAGATAATAAATATCCTAACAATTTATGATCCAGCGTATAAACAAGTCCAGACCTTGTTATAGTTTGAGACTTGCTAAAAGGAACCTGCCCCATCAAGGCTACCATTGCACTGGTATTTGGATCTGCTTCTGAGTTTCCAAGAACACCTGGGCTTGTGGTTATTACGCCTAATAAGATATCTCCACTTTCATATAGTTTTGTTTTACCAGTAAGTCGAGAGATGCCAACTACTTCACCAGCTAGAAGCTCTCTTCCTTCTCTTTCAAAATACTCGGAGTAATCAGCAGCTTGTACTGTTGTATTATTTGCATAGATGGTTCCTGCAGTATTTTTTCCTGAACATTGAGTGTCGGTTCCTACACATAAGCCACCTCCAGCAACTTGTAATCTTGATTGAGGTGTAAATGTTCCCACTCCCATTTTAGAATCAGGAAAGACAGCTGCATTAGAATCACTGACCGTGACACTTGCTCCAGAGCTTCCAAAACCTATAGAGTTGTTTCCGGTAATAATTAAGTTTTTTCCACCCAAGATAGTGCTGTCATCTCCACTCACTTGATTATTTCTACCACCTAAAACAGCAGAATAGTCGGCACTAGCAGTATTATTGTGCCCACCAGAAACGCTAGAGTAGTTATTATTGGTAGTACTTGCTCTTCCTAAGTTAACTTGTGTGGCACTGGATCCTCCTAGAAGGCTATTGCCAGCATCGGCTGAAATAGATCCAGAAAAGGCTATATTGGTTAATGATAGGGTAGCAGGAAAGGTTAAATCAGAAGCGCTTCCTTTAAAAGATGTTGCTTGAACACTTCCACTAACATCTAGTGCTTCAGTGGGTAGATCTACACCAACACCGACTTTTATTCCAGTTCCTATAAAACGAACCATATTTGATCCAGTAAGAGTTTTGGCTGTGGCATCAGCTTTAAAAACTAGATTGTTGTTATTGGAGATGGTCGTATTGCTTCCACCGATTAATACGTTATTGGTACCAGTTATTGTGCTAGAGTCAGCATTTATAATTACATTATTTTGGGCAGCCATAGTGTTATCATTACCAGTATAGATAGAGTTATCTTTTTCGGTGATTGAATTGCCGTTACCAGCAAGGATCATAGCATTGGTAGTTGTTAATCCGCCTACACTGTTTTTTGTACCGCCCAAGATCATTGAATACTCACCGTTGACGGAGCTATTTTTACTACCAATGATTGTTGAAAAATTAGCTGTGGCAGTATTATATTGGCCTCCAAATATAGAAACGTACTCTTTGTTTTGACCACTTGTACCTGTAATGCCAGAGTCTCCAAGGTTGATATGTGTATGTATTTTGTTACCGTGGGCAATATTATCGTGGGCAGCTGAGATATATCCTACAGCTGTTAGATGAGCACTAGCCGACACGGCATTGAACTGTTGTACAGAGCCAAAAACTATACCTGTACCTGAACCAACTAAGTTCGTCGCCTTAATTGTCCCAACCACTTCAAGTTCAACGCTTGGATTAGTAGTTCGAACTCCTATTTTATCACTGGCTACATCTACGCTTAAAGTAGCAGTTGTCTTAGCAGGGTCCTTTACACTAAAATTTCGAATAGGGCTAGTAGTACCTATACCTACTTTCATACCTAACAATGAAAAGGTGTTTGCTTGACTTATAGTAAGGGGTGTTCCTGAGCCATTATAACCCATGCTATCGTTGCCCGTGATCATTAAGTTTTTACCTCCCAAGATAGAGGAACGATCGCCAGTAATATGATTTTGTTGTCCACCAGCTATTACGGAATAAGCTCCAGCAGCTGTATTGCTTAGTCCTCCACCGACAGAAGAGTAATCACCAAGTGCCCGACTGTAGTTACCGCCACTCACATTAGAGTAAATGCCTAATGCAGATCCATTAAAGCCGCCACCAACATGTCCATAATTACCACCCACATGATTGTTTTTACCTCCACCAATAACTCCATAGATAGCTATGTTAGTGTTGTATTGTCCAGAGGCAATGCTTGCATAATTTGCTGTAATTGTATTTTTATGACCAGATATAAAAGTATAGGCTCCTGATGTATTGTTTTCACGACCACCAATAATTTGAGAGAAGGTGCCAGAAATTTTATTTAAATCACCAGATAGGATTGTACTAGAAGTTTGGGTAACCTCGTTGACTGACCCTCCGTAAATGTGGGAGTAGTTATTAGCTGCGGTATTCCATTTACCGTTTGCTACACTTGAGTATGCCCCAAGTGCATAGTTATTATGACCATTAGCAACATTAGCATAGTTTGCAGCAGCTGTATTCCAGTGACCTCCATCTACCGAACTATAGTTTGCTCCCGCTGTATTATGGTGTCCATTAGAAACACTAGAATACATTCCGTTTGCCCAATTATAATCACCTAATAAAATAAGAGCCGAACTCGCTATGGACTTATTATATGAACCACCTAATATTGCACCATAAGACATAGTTGATGTGTTGTGATGTCCAGCGTGAATAGAGCTGTAGTTTGCTAAAACCTGATTTGTATGACCAAAGGCAATACCACCATAGTTTGCGTTAACTCTTTGATTAGACCCTGCTAAAATTGCAGAGTATATACCAGTGACAATATTAGCTTGTCCACTTGAGATTGAGGAGAAATTACCATTAATATTATTGTTTAGTCCTCCACCAATAAATCCATTCAACGAAGCGCTGATATTAGATTGACCCCCAGCAATTGTACTATAATTTGCTGTAGCAATATTGGTATCTCCACCACCAATATTTGAGTATGTGCCACTAGCTGAGTTACTTTTACCGCCAGAAACTACGGCATGAGTATTACCAGCGATGTTATTTAGGCCACCGGCAACGATAGCGTAGTCATGGGAAGCTTCATTGTTATTTCCACCACTGACTATAGCATAAACAACATCATTTCCAGTTCGTCCTGTTTGGCTATTGTCCCCAAGGTTTACATGAGTTTTTGATTGAGCTCCAAGGAGTTTATTGAGTGGATCGGTAGATATGGATCCCGTTAGGTTTAAATTTATCCCCTTGATAGTACCGTTTACATCAAGGGCCTCTGTTGGTTGGGTTGTTCTGATCCCCATACTCACGCCCATAAAAGCAGCGACACTATTGTTAGAAATTTGATAGTGAGTTGTAGAGGCATTAAATCCAATGCTGTAATTGGCAGACATGGTTAGATTTCGTCCACCTAAAATACTGGAGTATTGACCAGTGACTAAATTGTGATGACCAGAGTATATGGCAGAGCCAACTCCATTTACTTGATTGTTATAACCATTGGCAATTAAATTGTAGCTAGCTGTTGCAGTATTATGCAACCCGTTTATGATGCTAGAGTAGTTTCCAGATACTATGTTTTGCTGACCATTAGAAACATGATTGTACATCCCGATAGTTGAGTTTTGTCGTCCATTAGAAATGTGTGAGCCCCATCCAGCGGCTGTATTGTACCATCCAGAACCAATACTACTATAGCTAGTTAGGGTCGTATTGCCCATTCCAGCTCCGATAAAAGAGTAGGGGTGTGATGTATAGTTGGCATATCCTCCAGATATTGCGGAATGATGTCCATAAGCTTTATTATATTGTCCGCCTAAAATAGTGGAGTAGATAGCAGCGGCTGTATTATAAGATCCACCAACAACAGAAGAGCCAGTAGCTAGTGTCATATTTCTTTGTCCCCCACCAATAAAAGATAGAGTGGCTTCTGCCGTATTATAAAAACCACCAGAAATTGATATATATGATGTAATTTGGCTAGTGGTACCCACTGTGCTATTTCGGCCTAAGTTTATATGGGATTGAGTTGTGCCATATAGGCTATTTTCAGCATCAGCAGAGATTGCACCATTTACAAGTAGCATTGGAGTGAAGTTGAAAGTACTTGTAATCCCGATGCCGATGTTTGAATTATATGTAGCTTTTGAGCCAAAATTGGTGAAAGCTCCACTTGTAGGAGAAAAAGCATTTCTTGAACTGCCATCGGCCAAAATAATTGTCTGCACCTTCAACGACCCTAAGACTTCCATATCAAAAGTTGGTTGTGTAGTATTCACTCCAACTCTACCAGAGGTAGTTAAGATGAAAAATGGCTCACTGTTAGCTGCAGTAGATAAAACAGCTAAAGGATTGATAGAGGTAGTAGACATCAAAGTCAAAACAGCTTGCGGAGTTGTTGTATTGATCCCAACATTCAAAGAGTCTATTATGAAGGTATCACTTTGTTGGATACTCATGCTTTTACTGTTCGATCCGATAGCTACTACATTTGTGCCATCTATGTTGATATTAGAACCAAACAATATACTAGAGCTAGTACCTTTTGTTTTGTTATAGCTACCGTTAAATATTAAGGAGTTACTAGAGATTGTTGAGTTATGATGTCCTAAAAGTACTGCTGAGTTATTACCTTGAGCATAATTGTTATGTCCACCTATAAGCGAGCTGTAGTTTCCACCCAACATGTTACTCATGCCGCCAATGATTCCTGAATAGTGTCCTGTAGACATATTAGATGAACCTGCACTAATCATTGTATAATTGGAGTTGATTTTATTGTTTTTCCCGGCCAAGATTATGGAGTTTTGGCCACTGTTTGTATTGTATTGTCCTGCCACCACTGATGAGTAATTTTGAAAGTTTTTATTAGACTTTCCTCCTATGATTGTTGAGCCAACTCCACCTACATAGTTATGCTGTCCACCAATAGCAGCACTTACTGTAGCAGTTGTAGTATTATTCATTCCTGCTCCAATAAAGGAGTAATTACCGGTTGCTGTAAGAAAGCGCCCCCCAACCGTTGAACTATAGGAGTTGTGAGCTATATTATCAGCTCCCCCCACAATAGATGCTGCAGGACTATTAGTACGATTATTAAGTCCGCCTAAAATTGTGCTGTAAGTTCCGCTAGTTATGTTGTTCATTCCACCACTGATTGAGCTATAATTGTCTATTGTTTTGTTTTGAAATCCACCAGAGATATTAGAAAAAGTGCCATCTGTTTGGTTTTTACTGCCACCACCTACAAAAGAATAAGAGGCCAAAGCGGTATTATATCGACCTCCAGCCACTGAAACATATTGTGCATTTTGTGTACTAGTGCCTGTTTGCGAGTTACTCCCTAGGTTTACGTGCGTGAAATTAAGAGTACCTAAGAATTGATTGTTTGAGTCTTTAGATATTTGTTTGTCTATTGTAAGTGTTTCATAGAGGCGAATATCTCCCGAAATCTTACCACTTGTAACAGCGTTTAAAGCAATATTAGAAGTTGTAATTTGTGAGGTGCCAATATCTTCAGATAAAATAGTTTGATTTAGGATTTTAATACTATTGATTGCATCTTGAATGATAGCTCCATTCGTAACAGAATTAGATTGCAGAGAGCTTGTAATCACCTTTAAGTTTGTAATGGAATTGCCATCACCAATAAAGCTAGTTGCAGTAATATTTTGGGATACAATATCTACTGCTGTTAAGTGCCCAAGCGCGCTTACTGAAAAAATAGTATCATTGTTACCACTACGCACATCAATACTTTTTACACTGGCATTGGGTGCTGTGATAGGTCGATAAACAAGAGAGGTGTTTGTTCCTTCCATGACAATATCACCAGTTACAGTAAGTATGCCTTGTACACTGGCTCTAGGGGTAACTATATCATCCATAAACTCAACTTTACTTACTACATTTTGTGCAGGACAAGGGATGGTTCCACAGTTGCTAATCAATACATTAGTGAGTTGTTGACCGTTTCCTTTAAACATAGTGGCTTCAACGGTAGTATTAACTTGTAGTTTTTCAGAAAAAGTTTTTCGTCCACTAATTGTTTGATCGCCAAAAGTGTGTACTACTTGCGTAATCGCTGCTCCATCTCCGGCAATGTTTTTGGCGTATAAGTCTCCATTGTTTTTTACAGAAAAAGTTGTGTTTGGGCTAGATGCGGGATCCAAAACAATAGCTAGTCTGGTGGTATTTGCATATCCTGTATCAGACAATGAGTTAAACTGAATGTTGCCCCTAGTGTTGGACTGATTATTGTCAAAAGTGAAGTTAGAAGTGATCGTATTACTGGTGTCATTTTTGATAAACTGTTGGTCAGCTCTAAGTTCATTTCTTAGATCGTTTATTGCTCCTTGAGTGAAAATTCGAATGCCTTCTTCGGTTAAGGTTCCTACTTGATTGGCTTGATTAACGAAAAATGCCATCGGTACAACGGGTAATTGAACTCTTGGGGTCATCACGATGGGTGTGTCCCCTAAATCAATGATAATCTCAATTTGTACCCATGAGGAGTCGCTTAAATCAGGAAACTCTGTAATTGGGGTTCCACTTCCATCTAATCCAGCTGTACCTACTTTGATCTCCATAAAGCCATCTTTTACTTCAACGTTTTGGAAGCTTTCTTGATAGCGAATGACATCGCTGACAGGGTTTGCATTGGTTTGGTCTCTAAAAAGTGAAAATTTAACTTGGGCTAAAAATCTATTTAATCGTAAGGGTTGGCCGGTTGAATCTGTAAATGTAAATCCATACTGAAATGTTTGAAAGTTTGATGCTTGGATGTTAGTAACAAACATCAAAAGAATTATAATTATGTATAAATTTTTCATATTATTTAACCTTATTAAGGGGTGAGATCAAAGAGAAGTTCGCCAAAGCTTTCACCCTTGGTTTTAACTATAGTTGGGTTAATCCTGAGGGATGCACCTGTCAATGACGTTTTGGATGTCATAAATTGAACATGATGTATTAGAGTGGTGGTAGAAACAATAATTGGATCTACTGAACTAACGGGATCAATGGTGAGATCTGTTTGAATAGACTCTTCTATTTCTTGAGGAGTTATGGTTTGTAAGTTTTGAACAATATTATTGAGTTCGCTAACTGAGTTAGAAGCTATACTGTCAGAAAATAATTCAGAGGTTAAATCTGCAGAAACTCTTTCTGATAAGCTAGGTAATAAATCTCTAAACTGAGTTGTTAATGTGCTTCCATTGGACTCTTGTAATTCAAGCAAAATGGATAGGGGTTGGTTGATTGGGAAGTTATTAGAAGCTTCTATAAAGTTGCCTAAATCTTCTTCGATGATGGCTTTAGTCGCATTGGAAATTAATAAAAACTTTTTAGCTGTATCTGATCCAAGTACTTTGATTTGATCTTCAATCGCTATATGTAAGCCATTCACTTGACTTAGTTGGGAGCTAGATAGGACCGGTTGATTATTTGGGGTAATGGGGCTTGTAATTATATTAGCATTTTTAAGTTGCTCTTCTAGTAGAATAAATTTGGCGTTACTAAAGTGGTTAATCTTAGCTCTTTTACCGAGTTGAGGATTGTTTGTTAAAGTTGGCTTAAATAAGTCTATCGACGCTTTAGTTGTACTTGCTTTGCCTAAAAAAGATCTCAGGGTAGCTTGGTTTTTTAATAAAGTCTTAGACTGGCCACCGGCATGACTCAGGATTACAGAGCTATTAACAGTTGACTCAGAGTAAAAATAAAGTAAATCAGAGTCATTTAAATTTTGGATTGTTTGTTTGTTGACAAGGATAGTGGCTTTACCGTCATCACCAGTGATTACTTCACTACTTAAAACTCCTTTTAAAAGAGAAACTAATACCACTGTATTGAAAGTAAGGATACCGTCAGCTGTTTGTACCTTAAAGTTAACTTTTTCAGTGGGAACGGATAAAGCATCAACAACTTGGATACCCTCGTCAGAGGATCCGGGAGCGCCGCAGCCTATAAAAAATATGGCAAAAATGAGTAAAACTATGGAAAAACTCCATGAAGAATGATACTTATTTTTTAGTTTATTACTCATTTACTATCTACAAAATTGTTCAAATAATTTAATTTTTGTATGTATATATTAGTTTGTCGAACAAAATGAGTTAAAAATCAACTTGAAAAGCGACAAAATCAATGGAGTATAGCAAATTAAGCGGACATACCGAAACTAAACATCTTATAGTTTCTACTTTATTAGTATGATCTTTCAAAGAAAAGTTTGAGCAAGTTGTAAGGTTTTAGTATTTATTTTCTGTTACAAAAAAAATCAATGAATTTTAATCTTAAAACAAGACTACAAAGTGTATTAAAACTGTTAACTAACAAAATAAATTGATAGATTAGCTACATTTTTTAGTATGAAAATAGACAATTGTAAAATTTAGCGAAAAACTTGTGATTTCGTGATAAAGTAGCGTTTTCTAAATCAAAAAAAGCAATTTATTGTATATACATAGGAGATCCATATGAGAAATGAAATCCACCCACCAACTGGTACAAAACTCAATTGTAAAAACTGGCAGATTGAAGCAGCCTATCGAATGTTACAGCATAATTTGTCCCCACAAGTAGCAGAAGACTGGGAGAATTTAGTGGTATACGGAGGAAGTGGAAAAGCGGTGAGGTCCTGGAAATCCTATGATGCCATATTAAAGTGCTTAGTAAACTTAGAGCCAGATCAAACTTTGATGGTTCAATCAGGAAAACCGGTAGGAGTTTTTCAAACTCATACTGATGCTCCTAGAGTGTTAATTGCAAACTCAAATCTAGTAGGAGACTGGGCAGATTGGGATACCTTTCGAGACTTAGAGGCTAGAGGCTTGATGATGTATGGTCAAATGACAGCAGGTAGTTGGATTTATATCGGGACTCAAGGGATTCTACAAGGGACTTACGAGACTCTTGCTGCTGTTGCTGTTAAAAACTTTAATGGTAGCTTAAAACATACTATCACTTTAACAGGTGGGCTTGGCGGTATGGGTGGAGCGCAACCTCTTGCGGTTACCATGAATGAAGGTGTGGCCTTATGTATTGAAGCTGATGTGGCAAGAATTGATCGTCGAATCCAAGAGAAATACTTAGATGTTAAAGCAAATGATTTAGATCATGCCATTGAATTAGTGACTTCTGCAAAAAAGGAAGGCAAAGCACTATCTGTTGGGCTAGAAGGTAATTGTGGTTCTATTCTTCCTCAGCTACTAAAATTAGGGTTTTTACCAGAAATTGTAACAGATCAAACTTCTGCACATGATATGTTAGATGGATATTATCCTCATCAGATTTCTTTTAAAGAGGCGCAAAAGTTGAAAAAAGAAGATTCTGAAAAGTATGTGAGTTTGGCAAGACAGACAGCAGTTACTCATTGTCAGGCAATTTTAGATTTTCAATCAAAAGGGTCGATAGCTTTTGACTATGGTAATAACTTAAGAGGAGAAGCAAAAGACAATGGCCTAGAGAATGCTTTTGACTATCCAGGTTTTGTTCCTGAATATATTCGACCACTATTTTGTGAGGGGTCTGGTCCATTTCGATGGGTAGCATTATCAGGGGATCCCCAAGATATTTATAAAACGGATGAGGCACTATTAAAAACATTTCCAGAAAATAAATTATTACGTCGATGGATAACGATGGCTTCTAAAATGGTTAAGTTCCAAGGGCTTCCATCTCGAATTTGTTGGTTAAAGTATGGCGAAAGAGAAAAGTTCGGTAAAGTATTGAATGACATGGTAAAAAGTGGAGAGTTATCAGCTCCTATAGTTATAGGTCGAGATCATCTTGATTGCGGGTCTGTGGCTTCCCCAAATCGTGAAACAGAAGCAATGTTGGATGGGTCTGATGCAATTGCAGATTGGCCACTTCTAAACGGCTTGATCAATGCAGTAAATGGAGCCACATGGATTAGCATGCATCATGGTGGTGGAGTTGGAATAGGTAAATCAATTCATGCAGGTATGGTTATTGTCGCAGATGGTACAGAAGAAGCTGCTAAACGTATTTCAAGAGTCTTGAAGTCTGATCCACAAATGGGTGTAATTCGGCATTGTGATGCTGGTTATGAAAAAGCTATTGAAGCAGCAGATAAACATAATATTGTGATCCCAGAAAGATAGGTTATATATGAAAGCTATAATAAATTTAAATCAATTGGTAACTTGTAGTCATACATCATCTAAGGCAAAACGTGGACCAGAGATGAATGATGTAGGTGTGATTAGTAACGGGGCTATTATTATTGATAATGGATTAATTCGAGGAGTTGGCTCAACCTATTCTTTGCAAAAAACCATTGATAAAATACCAAAAGAAAATATCATTGATGGTAAAGGGAAAATAGTAATTCCAGGGTTTGTTGATTCTCATACCCATGCCATATTTGCTGGGACTCGTGAGGCAGAGTTTGCTATGAGACTTCAGGGTAAAGCCTATATGGATATTTTATTGGCAGGTGGAGGAATCTTAAGCTCTAGGCAAAAATTGATTGATTCTACTGATGATGAAATTATTGAACAAACAAAAGCACGCTTTGATCGAATGATGGCCTTTGGAACTACAACTGTAGAGGCAAAATCTGGTTATGGCCTGTCAACAGAGCAAGAATTACGTTCATTAGAGTTGTTAAAAGCCCTAAGCGATAGGCATGCAATTGAAGTGCAAAGTACTTTTCTTGGGGCACACGCTATTCCTCCAGAGTATAAAGACTCTAAAGCTGATTACGTTAGCTTAGTTTGTAACGAAATGATTCCTATTATTGCTTCGAAAAAGCTAGCAAAATATTGTGATGTATTTTGTGAAAAGGGAGTTTTTGATGTAGAGGATACGGAGAGAATATTTGAGACAGCGATCTCTCATGGCTTAGAGTTAAGATTACACTCTGATGAGATTGAAGCTCTTGGAGGCACGGAATTGGCTTGTGCATTGGGAGCAAGAAGTGTTGATCACTTAATTGCAGTAACCAATAGTGGTTTAAAGGCTTTAGAAAAGTGCGAGACGATTGCAAATTTATTGCCTGGTACTTCTTACTCTTTAATGAAAACATTTGCTCCTGGTAGAGAAATGATAGATAGAAATATCGCAATTTCTCTTTCTACTGATTGTAATCCGGGTAGCTGTTATACGGAGTCGATGCCAATGATTATTTCCTTGGCTTGTTTAAACATGAAGCTAACTCCAGCAGAAGCCCTAAATGCAGCTACATTTAATGGTGCTTGTTCGTTGGGTATTCAAGATAGAGTAGGCTCCTTAGAAATGGGAAAAGAAGCAGATTTGCTATTAATGGATATGCAAAGCTATGAGGCGATTCCATACCATTTTGGTATAAACCCTGTGTTACGAACCATGAAATTTGGTGAATGGATTTCTTAGTGAATAAACTGGGCTAAACCTCCAACGATTGGCTCAGTTTGGGGTTTTCTTTTGGATGCTAAAACAGCTGGAGTATTGGTTACTTGCTTATGAAAATACTCAAGTATGTATTTCAGCTGTATACTGCGTTCTTTGTTATCACTTAGTTTTAATGGATGATAAAATTGTTGGTAATTTTTAGAGATAACATCAAATGATCCTATTCCACCACAATCTTCTGCATTGAATAAAGATTTTCTTGCATTAAAGTCTTGATAGTATTTAACAAAGTCCTCAAAATCTCCATTAGAGGGAATACTTCCACAGGTGGCTCTCCATTGAACTTGAAAAAGTTTACCCGATGCAAATCCTGAAATTGTATTAATGAATTGAGTGGTAGGTAAGGCAATATGTTGCTCTACATTTCTTTCATGATAGTAGTGTTCAACGGGGCCTTTTTCGTTTTGAAATTTATAGATTTTGGAAAGAAAAGCACTCTTTTTTTGTTTGGTGAGTCTTTTTTCAAAAAAGTCCTTTATAACTTGTTCCCGTTGGTTTTTTTCAAAAGAATTTCTGATTTCAATGATGCTAAGGATCTCATTTCTTTTAGAAGACGGTTTATCAAAATCAAAATGAAAGTTTTTGGATTTTTCAATCAGATACTGGTTGATGTTACTATCAGTGATATTTTCATCAAAATCTTGCTCACCAAGGGCATAAAATAGCTTAAAAACTTGTTTCTTACTTTCTTTCTGTTGTTGAACCTGAAGGTATCTTTTAGCTCGGATATGGGCAGGCTTTTGTAGAAAGTTTTGTATCGTTGCTCGTTGTAGCTGTAAATCAAGTCCCATAGCTAGAGTGGCTCGATCTTCGACTTTTGCAATATCTAATATTTTGTCATCAGTTTTTAAAATATAGTTTTTAGGAACAATCTCTTGATAGACATATTTCCGGATACTAGGCTCTTCTTCTAGTGTGCTCCTTTTGTATCCATTTACTCCGTGTACACTATCTTCAACAAGGATAGGGCTAGGCGATATGACAAACTTACCATAGGCAATGACTTCTTTTTCTTTGTAAGATAGATGAATAAATACTTTAATATGATCTAAAGTGGGAGTAAGCCCCATTTTTTCTGAGTAGATATATTGGGGATGAATACTTTCATATTCATCAATATAAACAGTGACTTTACTTTTGAAATTGGCGCTTAGCTCATAGCTGTGATGATGTTTTGGTAAATACCATCTAGCGTTCATTAAAGAGATTTCTACTTCTTTTAGAGCATTTCGGGCTTCTTGTTGAAGGATAGAGTGTGCTTCTAAAATACTTAAATTTTTGGTTTTAGAAATTAAATATCTATGTAAGCCAAACAGTACTGGTGGTACCATAACCACAAGTAGTAATACTACAACGATTGCGAATCCTTTAGTAGATTTCTTTGTTGGTGATTGAAGTTTCATATTGAATAACTAACTTTTCTTGATTGATGGCTAAAGATACATAAAGTTCAAGATTACCATTACTTTTTCTTTTACAGTGAAAACTATCCACTGAAGATTGAATATCTCTAAATGATTTTTTTTGTAAATTATAGTGACTTAACACTCCATCTTCGGTTAAAAAGACCATATTCAACTCACCAAGTTTATTTACATATAGTATTTTATAGTGTTCTTGGTTAGGGTTTTTGGTGTCTGATGGATAGACTAAGTCTTTTGCTAAATAGAGCTCATTTTCTAAAAAGTTTTGAACATAATGCAGCCTAGAGTATCTTTCGCTCATAGCTATAAGCTTAAAGCTATCCTTGATATACACAATACCGTAGGTTAAAAACCCAAAAATGGTTGTTAAGATCAGTGATGCTACAAGAACCTCGATTAATGTGAACCCTTTAGATTTTTTCACAAATCTCCCTTAGATAGGAGCTTGTAAGCTTTCTTCTCAGTATAGTTAAACTTGAGTTTTTGTTCAAAAGACTTGCCTTTTTGTTTCCAGTTAGCTGTTAAAACAAAAGCGTCATTAAAATCTCCAGTTTTAAAGTCACTCAATAGTAGGCGAAACTTAGTAATAAACTTAGGAAATTTATGCCTAGCAACAAGCCTATTTATATAGCTTTCGTCGAACTTAGGCAGTTCTTCATTTTTTATATAATACTCTTGTATTTGAGAAGCTTCGTATTTTAGTACCCAAGACATTCTTTGTTTTTCTCTAAGTGAGATTGTCATATTACGGGCTTGGGATAGAATTAAAAAAAAGGCACCAAAGAGTGCTGCAATCATACCAACGGCAATGAGAACTTCTACTAAGCTAAATGCTTTATTTGAATTCTTTTTGGCTTTAAACATAGGTTTTGTTCTTATTAAAAGATCTTAACTCTGCTTAAGTAAAGCTGATTTCTGTTGTTTTTACCACTAAAATGTTTATTTTATTCGAAATATTTTATTTATTTTGTAGATAGTAACAAAATAAAAGTTTGATTGAGCTTGACGATATTCACAAGTGTTTTTAAGCTAATATTATGGGGTTTTTTTTAATTCTCTTTTTGGTTACTCACAAAAACACAAGGGTTATGTATGTTGAAAAGAATTAATATCTTTATAGCTATATTTTCAATTTTGCTATTATGCGGTTGCGAAAAGAAAGAAAGAATGGAAAAAGCTGCTATGAACCCCAAGTTTCATAATCTTCCACCTGAAGTCCAAGAACAGCTTAAAGAAGAAGTTACTTCAGGAGAAATGGATATCAGTGAGGCAGAAGAAATCATTGAAAATAGTGGTGGAGACACTGTAGATGCATCCGAAGCCAGTATTGATACAGAAGAGCTAAGCTCTGAAGCTGGTGATGCAACAGAAGGCTGGCCTCAATCGAAATCAGATGAAGCGCAAAGAATAGCAGCTTCTGATAATGCGGGTTCTGGATATTGTGCAAAAGGTGTGGCTAATATCCTACTTCAAATGGATTATCCAGTAACACGTGGAAATGCTCATGATTGGGATACAACACTGCCACAAAACGGTTGGAAAAAAATAACTTGTTCTCCAGCATCCTGTCCAGCAGGTTCTGTGTTACAATTCGATAGTAATTACCAATTACAAAACGGAGGACAATCTGTTAGTGGTGGTGGACGATGGGGCCATGTTGAGATTGTGACTAAAAAAGCAGACGGTAGTACAACATATTGCTCGGATCGATGTCGAAATAATTGGGGTGGGACTGTACCAGGTAATTTCGGTGGCGCTTGGGTCTATGAGGAGACAAACTAATGTTAAAAATTATATGTTTTTTAGTGGTATCAATCATATCAGTTAATGCAAATGAAAATAAACCAAGCTTTGAGTCAATAAACAATATTGATCTAGGTGTTGAAAAAAATGAAAAGATCAAACTGTATGGTCATACTTTTTTAGTGGAAGCATTTGCGACAGAGGGTACATCAATAAAATGGAGTGATGTAAAAAGCTATATTCCGGAGTTACTGCCTGATGCTGAAACTAAAAAGTTAAGCAAGGCCGCTTTAGTTTCTCTTTTAAAAAAGAAAACTCTTACAGATGTTAAGGTATTTAGTAAGTATGTATTAGATTTGTCTAAAGAGATTGTATCATACACCCCAGGTGAAGATGCAGAGTTAGTAGAGCTAGAGTTAGCAGATTACTTGGTTGTAAATCGATCAGATATTTTGATTGATAAATTTAAAAAATATGATAAATCATTGGTAGGGCAAATTGAAAAAGCTCAAGTTTTGCACAATAAATATATTTTATTGGTCTACCTAGAAAAAATGGTATCTAAAACCAAATAATAGATAATACTCCAACGATCAAAAGCACGATGTGAAAGCATTGTGCTTTTTTATGTGAATTAGTTCACGATTAATGTGAGTTAATTCACAGTGGTAAGGTTACCGTTAGTGACTATTAAAATATATCCCCAGCAAGAAAGTGATAGTATGTAAGGTTGGGTTTAGTAATCATAGTAGCTAGAGATTAGAACGGCTTTAATGCAAAATAAAACCGCATATTCGCTAAGCTGAATATGTGGGTTATGGCATATAACTTGCAATATATATGTTTTAATATCAATAATTGACTGATAATGTTAATGCTATAGGATAGACATGAAATCTAATTTGCCTAAACTCTCTACAAAATCTAAGAATACAGAGTCCAAATCATCAGATAAATCGCTACAGAATGCTTCAGAGGAAGTAGTTCCAGAAAATTCACAAAAAAGTACTCAAAAAACGAATGAGCAAGTGAATGGAGAAAAGGGTGAACTGACTGAAAACCAAGCTAATGAAAACAACGAGACTGTAAAAGATCTATCTCAAAAGCCGTCTACTAAAGTTTCAACAACGGGTAAAGTTGTTGTTGGGTATGTGAGTAATTTAACAGGTTCTTTTCGAGCAGAGCAAGCAGATGGACAAGTCAGAGAACTTCAAAATAATGATCCCATTTACGAAGGCGATGCAGTTTATCATAATGAAGAAAAAGGCGACCACGAAAGTTATACCCAAGTACCCGATTTGTTGATTCAAATGAACTCAGGTAAAGAGGTATCAGTAACGGATGCCTCTTATTTGTTGTTTGATTCAACGGTAATTGGCGAGGACAAAGACTTTGCCGAAGTTGAAACAAATAAACGTGAAGAAAACAGGCAAGCAGAAATCAGAAGAAATGCAGGAGAGAATGATTCTAGGAGAGCAGCAACAGTCGAAGAAGACGCACAAGATGATGCGCCTGATGTAACTGTAGTTGAGTCTTTAGAAGCGACCCAAGCTGAAGTAGAAGAATCACAACAAGAAGAAGAGTCCACAGAAACAGAAGAAATTATTGAGTTAGAAGCTGAATTTGTACCCGTCAATAATCCTCCGACAATTTTTAGTTCAACGATTGTTGTTGATGAGGATTCTGATGGGACAAGCTTAGATTTGGATTTACCTTTTGACAAAGATGGGGATGAAGTTGTAGTGACTGTTGTTAACGTTCCAATTTTAGGTACAATAACTTCAAGTGATGGCGAGATTATTACCGAAGGACAAATTATAAGCGCAGAAGAAGTTGTAAATTTAAAATATGATGCTCCAGACGATTACAATGGTACAGATGAGGTTGGAGAGTTAACTTATACGGTAACTGACGGCAAGGAGACGGTTGCTGGCTCTACCTCAATAGAAGTGATTACTGTAAATGATGCTCCCAAAATTGGAGATGTAGATACTGCTTTTGAAAGTACTTTTACAGAGGGTGACTTAGATAGTATAGGAGTATCGGTTCATATTGTTGATGATAAATTTGTTATTGAGGATGTGGATAATTCAACGATTGAAAGTGCAACTATATTACTGACAAATACCATGGACTCTGATCAAATAGACTCATCGGGAGTGACTGGTGGTATTTCCGCAACTACAACTTTAACAGAAGATGGATTGCAGTTAATATTAACGGGGTCTGCAAAGATTGAAGATTATGTAAGTGCAATTAAAACAATTTTGTTTGTAAATGATTCAGATAATCCTAGTGCAGAAGACCGTATATTTTCTATTCACTTAAATGATGGTGATCTTGATTCAAATAAAATCACTGCGACTGTAAAAGTAGTTCCTGTAAATGATGCACCCATTTTAGATTTAGACTCTAATGACTCAACAAAAGTAGGGGCAGATTACCTTACTACTTATAAAGAAGGTACAACAGGAGTGGCCATATCGGATCTTGATACATCTATTACGGATGTTGATGATTCAAATATCGAATCTGCGACTATCACTTTAACGGATACAAAGCCTGGAGATCATTTAGACTTCTCAAAGCTACCAGTAGGAATTACAGGATCACAAACAACAGTTGCTGGTAACATTGTCATAACCCTAGAGGGGACTTCAACATTAAGTGATTATCAAGATGCAGTAAAATCCATAGAATATAGTTCAACAAGTGCGGATCCGACCGGAAACAACGAAGGAAACGATTTCGATACACGAACAATATCAGTTGTAGTTAACGATGGTAATTTGGATTCCAACACAGCGATAAGCACAATTAATATCGAGCTATCTAATGATGCTCCTGTTTTAGATTTGGATGGTAATGATTCTACAAAGAATGGTTTTGACTTTGAAACAACTTATAGTGAAGGTACGAATCCAATCTCAATTGGCGATACAGATCTAAGGATTACTGATTTAGACCACTCCGAAATTATTAGAGCAAAAATTGTAATCACAGATACAAAAGCCGGTGACACTTTAGATACCTCTAATTTACCAGATGGTATTGTAGCAAGTGAGTCTTTAGATGAGTCCGGAAACATAGTTGTTTCTTTACAAGGAAAGAAAACTCTAGAAGAATATCAAGAAGCTATTAAGTCCATAGAGTACAGTTCAACCAGCGAAGATCCAAGTGATAATATTAACGGCAATAACTTTGTAACTAGAACAATTGAGGTTACAGTTAATGACGGCCGAGAAGATTCAAATACGGCTACTACTGTAATTAATATTACCCCAGTAAACGACACACCAATTTTAGATTTAGATGGAAGCGTTGCCGGAACAGGATATACAACGACTTTTACAGAAGGTATAGGGTCCACAACGGGTACAGCAGTAGCTATAGCAGATACAGATATTAGTATCACTGATGTGGATGATTCAAATATCGAAAACGCTACCGTTACTTTAACAGATCAATTTGCTGGTGATGTGTTAAATGTAGTGACAACAGCAGTAAACGGAATCACAGCATCAGTAGATACTTCAGTGGCTGGTAAGATCACTGCTACCTTAACAGGTTCAGCAACATTAGCTGAGTATCAAGATCGTATTAAAGCGATCACTTATCAGTCTACCAGTGAAGATCCAACAGACAACATTAATGGTAATAATAAAAATACTCGTACGATTGAAGTTACAGTAAATGATGGTAATGTTGACTCAGCAAAAGCTACAACTACGATTAATGTGGTGCCTGTAAATGATGCACCAATCTTAGATTTAGATGCAAGTGGAGCAGGTACTGGCTATACAGCTACTTTTACAGAAGGCGCAGGATCTGCAACGGGTACAGCAGTAGCGATAGCAGATACAGATATTAGTATCACTGATGTGGATGATTCAAATATCGAGA